>JBASFK010000002.1:0-761044 GCA_049652985.1 Alphaproteobacteria bacterium | reverse complement strand
CGAACGATACGACGGCCACAGGGTACGGCACGGATCGGGTTTATAACGACATTGAGTCAATCGTATTCAACGATGTGACACTTGATCTGACATCGATGATTTTTACGCTGGGTGGCGCAGGCTGGGGATCGGCTGCAACACTCTATGGCGATGCAGATAATAACACGCTCACAGGTACAGCGGCTTCGGACACGCTTTACGGTGGTGCAGGCAATGACAACATTACAGGAAAACAAGGCAACGATTTTTTATATGGTGAGGCTGATAATGATTTGCTGCGAGGCGGGGAGGGCAACGACCAGATTTTTGGCGGCACAGGAAATGACACGATCGAGGGCAATACAGGTAACGATGTAATTGACGGCGGCGATGACCTCGATCTGGCCGAGTACACCAACGCAATCGCAGGAGTCACAGTCAATCTGGCGATTACCGCAGCGCAGGACACCGTCGGGGATGGCATCGACACTCTGGCAAATATTGAAGATCTCAGGGGATCGAATTTTTCCGATACTTTAATCGGCAACTCACAAAACAACGCCATTGACGGGAGTGTCGGAACAGACACGACAATTTTGTCCGGACAGTGGCGCGACTATTCTATCAGCTATAATCCGTTGCGTCTCGCTTATATCTTAGTTGATCGCCGCGCCCAGGATGGTACGGATACTTTTTACAGCGTAGAAAATTTTCAATTTTCAGACCAGACAATTTTGGTTACTTCTCAAGCTGACATTCTTAATGATACTCCAACTGACATAACTTTTACCGGAGATACTGTTTCCGAAAGTGCCGCTGCAGGCCACGCTGTTACAACGCTTGGTTACGTCGACCCGGACTTCGGAGATCTTTTCACATTTAGTATCACTGGTGGTGCTACGGATGTTTTTGAGGTTTTAGGCAATCAGATCGTTGTGGTCTCCGGAGGAATGGCCGGGCACTCGGTAGGAGAAATATTGAACGTCGATGTCCGTGTAACAGACGCATCAGGCGCCTTCTATATGGAAACGCATAGTATTACGGTAACGGTGAATACGATTATAGGCACATCCGGAGATGATGTCCTCACAGGCACGCCCGGAAACGATTTCATATATGGGCTTGCCGGTAATGACGTGATTGAGGGGCTGGGCGCCGACGACACGATGGACGGCGGAGCTGACAACGATACGGTCACATATGCGAATGCCGCTTCTGCGGTTACAGTCAGCCTTGCGCTGATGACCGCCCAGAACACTTTGGGTGCGGGCATTGATACGATTGCCGGGTTTGAGAACCTGACCGGTTCAGCTTTCAATGACACGCTGACTGGCGATGCCGGTAACAACATCATTGACGGTGGTAACGGCAACGATCTTATCCAGGGCGCAGCCGGTAACGATATGCTCAATGGCGGCGGCGGAACAGATACCGTCACGTATGTCGCCGCTGCATCAGCCGTCACGGTAGATCTTACCAACGCAGCAGCGCAAAACACCGTCGGGGCCGGAACCGATACGCTTTCAAACTTCGAAAATCTCATGGGCTCAAATTTCAACGATACATTATCAGGCAATACTGGCGACAACGTTATAGATGGCGGCACAGGAACGGACCTGTTGACCTACGCGAACGCCGCTGCCGGCGTAACAGTTAATCTTGCCACCGTAACGGCGCAGAACACCGGTGGTGCGGGCAACGACATAATTTCCAATTTTGAGAACCTGACCGGTTCGGCTTTTAATGATGTGCTCACCGGGAATGCCACCGCGAATACGATTCTCGGCGGCGATGGCAACGACACGGTTGAAGGTGGCGCAGGCAATGACATACTTACCGGAGGTAACGGCACGGATACGGTTACTTTCGTTAATGCTTCGGCAGGCGTAACGGTCAACCTGACAACGACCACAGCGCAGAACACCGTCAGCGCGGGAACCGACACGATCACCACTTTCGAAAACCTGACCGGTTCGGCTTTCAATGACACGCTGACAGGGGACGCAGGAAATAACGTCATCGAGGGCGGCGCTGGCAACGATGCCATAAACGGAAATGCAGGCACTGACACTGTTGCATATCTGGGCGCTGCGTCCGGCGTGACAGTCAATCTTGCAACCACGACGGCGCAGAACACCGTCGGTGCCGGAACGGACACGATAACCAACACTGAAAATCTGACAGGCTCGGCCTTCGACGATACGCTGACCGGAAATACCGCTGCAAATACGATCATCGGCGGCGACGGAAACGATATTGTCCAGGGCGGAACAGGCAATGATACGCTTAATGGCGGTAACGGAACGGACACTGTGACTTACGCGGCGGCGTCGTCCGCGGTTACGGTCAATCTTGCAACACTTACGGCTCAAAATACCGGCGGTGCCAATACGGACACCCTTTCCAACTTCGAGAATCTTACAGGCTCCGCTTTCAATGATACTTTGACTGGGAATACTGGCGACAATGTCATTGACGGTGGCAACGGCAATGATACGATTCAGGGCGGAACAGGCAACGATACATTAACGGGTGGCGGCGGAACCGACACGCTCACTTATGCTGCGGCCGCTTCAGCGATCTCGATTAGTCTTGCGTTACTGACCGCGCAGAATACGGGCGGGGCAGGTATTGATACAATTGCCGGGTTTGAAAATCTCACGGGCTCAGCGTCCAACGACATCCTGACGGGCGATGCTGCTGCGAATACGATCCTTGGTGGCAACGGCAATGATACGATCGAGGGCGGCAATGGTAATGATATCCTGACCGGCGGCGCAAATACGGACACTGTCACTTATGCTAACACCGCCGCCGGTGTGACGGTCAATCTTGCAACCACGACAGCGCAAAACACCGTTGGCGCAGGAACAGATACAATCACCACCTTTGAAAATCTCACCGGATCGGCTTTCAATGACACGCTGACTGGCGATGCTGCTGCGAATACGATTATTGGCGGCGACGGCAACGATGTTATTCAGGGCGGTGCAGGCAATGACACGCTGAATGGCGGTAACGGGTCGGATACAGCAAGTTACGCTGCTGCCACTACTGCCGTCACAGTAGACCTCTCCAATTCGGCAGCGCAGAATACCGTCGGTGCGGGAACGGATACGATTTCAAACATCGAAAATGTCACGGGCTCAGGCTTCAACGATACGCTGACGGGTAATGGGGGTGACAATATCATCGACGGCGGCGGCGGAATCGACCTGCTGAACTACGCGAATGCTGCTGCCGGCGTAACGGTCAATCTTGCAACGACGACGGCGCAGAATACCGTCGGTGCCGGAACGGACACGATTAATAATATTGAAAACCTTATAGGCTCAACGTTTGACGACATTCTTTACGGAGATGGGAATGCCAACGTTATCTATGGCGGTGTGGGCAATGACACGATGGATGGTGGTGGCAACACGGATACGCTGACATATGCGAACGTCGCCGCAGGAGTGACTGTTATTCTCGCGCTGACGACGGCGCAGAACACCGTCGGTGCCGGAACGGACACGATTAGCAACTTCGAAAATCTTATAGGCACCGGTTTTAACGATACACTGGGCGGCGATTCCGGCAACAATACGCTGACCGGCGGGGTCGGAACAGATACCGTTACCTATGCCAACGCCGCAGCCGGCGTGACAGTCAACCTTGCAACCACAACAGCACAAAATACTGTTGGCGCCGGAACCGATACCCTTGCCACGTTTGAAAATCTGACAGGCTCGGCATTTGACGACATGCTGACCGGAAATACCGCCGCAAATACGATCAATGGCGGCGACGGAAACGATATTGTCCAGGGCGGAACAGGAAACGACACCCTTGATGGCGGGAACGGAACGGACACCGCCAGTTACTCGGCGTCCGCATCCGCGGTTACGGTCAATCTTGCCACAGTGGTAGCGCAGAATACGGGCGGTGGGGGAACCGACACGATTACCAACTTCGAGAATCTTACAGGCTCCGCTTTCAATGATACGCTGACCGGGAATACGGGTGACAATGTCATTGATGGCGGCAACGGCAATGACACGATTCAGGGTGGAACAGGCAACGATACATTAACGGGTGGCGGCGGAACCGACACGCTCACTTATGCTGCCGCTGCTACCTCCGTAACCATCCGCCTTGCGTTGGCAACGGCTCAAAACACGGGCGGGGCGGGTATTGATACGATTGCCGGGTTTGAAAATCTGACGGGGTCAGCTTTCAACGACATCCTGACCGGCGATGCGGCAAACAATACGATCATTGGTGGGAACGGCAACGATACGATCGAGGGCGGCGATGGCAATGACATTCTGACCGGCGGCGGAAATACGGACACTGTCACCTACGTAAACGCAGCAGCTGGTGTAACGGTCAACCTTACAACGACGACGGCGCAAAACACCGTTGGCGCGGGCACAGACACAATCACCACTGTTGAAAATCTCACGGGATCGGAATTTGACGACATATTGACGGGAAATACCGGCGCAAACGTGATTATCGGCGGCGACGGCAACGATGTTATTCAGGGCGGCGCAGGCAATGACACGCTCAATGGCGGTAACGGAACGGATACCGCGAATTATTCCGCTGCTACGGCCGCAGTTACGGTCAATCTTGCAACGCTGACAGCGCAAAATACTGGCGGTGCGGGAACCGACACGATTTCAAACTTTGAAAATCTTACAGGCTCCGCTTTCAACGACACATTGACCGGGAATATCGGCGTCAATATCATCGACGGCGGAGCAGGAAACAACCTGCTGACAGGCGGCACGGGTGCCGACACATTTATCTTTGATGCCATCAGCGGCATGGAGACAATTCAGGATTTCAACATCGGTCAGGACGACAAGCTGGATATTGCCGATATCCTGTCAGGTTTCACGCCCGGCGTTAGTGATATCGACGATTTCTTAGTTTTCAATACGGTGGGACCCAATACGACGATCAGTGTTGATGCAAACGGCGCGGTTGGCGGCATAAGCCTGACCCTGATCGGAACGCTGAATGGTGTTACAGGGCTGATCGTTCAGACCCTCTACGATAATGACCAAATCGTCGTGGTATGATGGGATTCCCCTTTTGTACTAAAAACAAAGTAATTTCAATACCTTATTTAAATGTCTCCCCGTGCTGGACACACTCCGAACCCTCTATGCGCAGGATGTTTTGGCTATTGCCGAGCTGATATCCCGTAGGGCTGACCTAATCTCATCTCAGTCGAAATTATAACGCAGACTTAAAAACGGTGTCGTGGCTACGATGCCGAATTCATTATCGGCTGAAGGGCTTTTATCTTCTGTGTAATAAGGCAGAGCAACGGCTGATAAGCCAGCATCCCAGGAATCGCTTTCAAATAGAACGAGGCGCGCCTCGGCCGCCAGTAGCGGCACAGGATAATTCTGGTACCCGGTCACCAGACCCAAGGCTCCTGAGAGTTCGAGTTTAAACGGGCCCAAAGGCAAAGTATAAGGATCTGTAACGTAGCCTACGCCTACGGACGTTTCATCAACGCTGTTGGGTGCCAGGACGTAAAGCCCCCAGTTGCCGTAATTTGTCGTATGAACCTTCACAACGCCAAGCCCGTGATGCTCACGGAAATTTTCATCACCGGCCTGGAAATGTTTAGTCGCAATAGGCCCGCCCTCGAATGTGATTGATTCAACAGCGCTTTGCGCATGCGCAAATGTTGCAGAGCCAAGAAGCAAGAGGCAGAGAAGCCATGTTACACGCCAGCACATATTTAGCGCTGCTTCCAGCTGCCATCAGGCGCCTGATAATAAACGCCTGGCTCCAGGCCATTGATGATCTGCTCAGCCGCCAGTTTTGCCACGATATCGACAGGCTGCTTATTCTCTTTTGAAATGCGCGCATATTCCAGCCTGCGCTTCGCATTCACTTCAGCAACCAGGGCCTGTATGTCGGCCGTGTTCGAGCGAGCGACAACATAGCCGTCAAGCTTTTCCCCAACCATGCCCGATGCGCGGGCCTGATGAAGATCCAGAGCATAGGCCGGAGCGGCCAACAACATTAAAGCCGCAAATAAAATTCCTAAACTGCGCAGTTTCATAAGATCCTCCTCTAGAAGATGTCTTTATTTTTGTTAATTGTCTGGCGAACGTCTTTCTCGATCTCCACTTTAACGTGGTGCTCGATATTTACATTGAGATTGATTTCGATCGGCTTATCGGGCGCTTCCAGCTTTACAGTCGGCGTGCACGCCATAAGCATCAGCGTTGCCAGAATAGAAAGATTAATTTTTTTCATCATTTCCCTGCTGCAAAAATTGTTCAGGATTGGTCAGCAATAAAATATTCTGCTGGAGAAACTCTAGTACATCCCCTGTCAAATTGACATTCAATTTCACAGGTCTGCCGTTATAAACAGCCGGGTTATTCCCTTCGAATGTCATCAACACGCCAAGGTGTCCGGTTTCGTCATTTTTGACGGCTATTGTCAGCCCTGTATACCGAAGATCTTCCAGTATCTGACGAACAAGCGTGACCTGCTCATTGTTCCCCGGAATAGCGTCAGGGGGCATGGAAATCGTTCCTGCCCCCTCAGACTTCAAGCTTCCCGGAAGCACGGTTATCTGCCCGTCGCGGCCAACAAGGAGGGGCAGTTTTCCCGAAACCTTGCCGGTAGCTGATACGCGGTCTCCGGTCAAGGATTGCATCAATTCCTGAATAGAGACGCTTTGAACCTGCAGGATAACCTTAACAGGGCTCTCACCCTCCAGCGGCACTTTGACATCGCGAACATCAATGCGCCCCTCTTTCCAGGGCATGCCCGCATGAATAATAGTCATGACTGATTTATCCGAAGCGGCAAAATCATAATTTATATCAAATTGGGCTGCCCATAATTTGTCGTCATTCGTGAGCTTTCCTTTTATCGTCGCATGCGACTGATCGACAGAGACATCACCGCCGCCTTTCAGGGCGGGAACCGGGACTGATGTTCCCTTAAATATTATATTTTTCAGTGCCCAGGAACCTACCCATACGTTGTTATCCTCATTGATATACGCATCCAGGGTAAGGTTTCCTGCGGTGACATCAAGAGCATTAAACTTAAAAGCCAGATCATCGCCTTCATAAGTGAGATGAGATTGCGGGGTTTTTTGCCAGGTCAAATCAAGAGGCAAAGATAATTTGCCATTGCCGAACATGATATTCACAACACTGTCTTCAAGTTTTATACGCTCGAACGGGATGCGCTTGAGTTGCTCAGGCGTGACAGGCACGGCGAGCGGTTCTGAAACATTACTTTCAGGTTTGGTGCTTAAGCCTTCGAGACCCGTGATAACCCAGCGGCCATGATCCTGCCGCACATCAAGCGTGACCCCGGCAATCGACAGATCACGCAGATAACCGTTCCACAATTCCCTCGGTGAGTATGCGAGAACGATATTTTTGACATTGAGTTTGTTTTCGCCGCCAATGCTGACGTTTTCAATTGAAGCACTGTTTAGTCCTGCACTGGAAATCGTCAGCGCAATATTTTGAAATCCTTTGGCCTCAAGAATAAGCTCCAGGCGTTTTTCCAGCCACGCACGATATGGTAAAAAAATTGCCACACCTGCCAGAACCAGCAAAAACGCAAGAAGCACAAAATATTTTTTCATAATGACTAAAAAGAATTCAGAATATCAATGCCCGCGTGAGCTCAGAGGATTATTCCAGATGCGATAATCTGAGACAAAACCCAACAGGCCAGACCGGCTGGCACAAGCGATATTGGCAGTTTCGTCGCTACCGGGATAGCCGCCAGGACAAAGAAAACAAAGGCCAGAATAAGAAGAATTGTTGTAATCATGGTGTTTCCTCATTTTATGTGTTCGTATAACCAACAAGTTAGAAAGGAAAACGTTCCTAAAGAAGTAGTCCCTGGAAAATACCCAAATAAAACGTAAATAAAGTGCGTATCGGGCAAAACTATCTAATTAGCAAGGCATGTGCTACAAGTAGCCCCAGCAGAACTGTATAGACATAATATCTGCGAACATCTAGTTCGGGCAGATTGGACATCTCGCAAATTATGAGTACAAAGAAAAACACCATCCTTGTCGTCGATACTGATCTACAGACTCAGAAAATGCTGAGCCTGATTCTGGATACGCCCGTTTTTAAGGTGGTCGGCTGCGAAACTGGCAAACAAGCCCTCCAGTTTTGTGCGTCTTCAAAACCCGATCTGGTCCTGTTAGCGCTCAACCTCCCTGACATGGAAGGCAAGCAGATTATCACCGATATCCGTGGCTGGTCGCAGACGCCGATTATCGTTCTCTCGGAAAATGCTGCGGATGAAAATGTGATTATTGCCCTGAATTTAGGCGCAGACGATTACGTTGTTAAGCCATTCAATGTTGATGTGCTCTATGCCCGTATCAATGCGTCATTGCGCAAATCCGCGATACAGGAAACAGGTGAGCCGGAACTTTATAACGGCCCTTTACGCATGGACTTGGTAAGGCATGAGGTTTTTCTCCATGATAAACTGCTGGCCTTTACACCCAAGGAATACAATCTACTGCGGTATTTTGTTGTTAACCGCGGAAAAATGCTGACTCACAAGCAGATTCTCCATCAAGTATGGGGACCCGCGCACAGCGCTGATACACAATATCTTCGCGTTTTCATCAGTCAGTTGCGCGAGAAAATTGAAAGTGATGACCCGGAAGTGGCAAAACTGATCACCACCGAAGCCGGAATTGGTTATCGCATGGAAATCGCGAAGGCCGCTTAGTAGCCATCTTATAGTTTTTCCAATTATGCCCTTTGCATTGCCCGCGCTGCTATAAAAGCAGGTATGCGCGGCATATTTTCATTGAATGGCCTTGCTGGCGCAACTGCCTGCACCGTTATGCGTGGAGTTGGCGTATCCATGATAATTTGTAATTGCTCGCGGGCGCGTGACAGGCGCGATCTGACGGTTCCGACCGGTATTTTCAACATCTCCGAGACTTCATCATAACGCATGCCTTTTACACCTACCAAAATAAGAACCTGGCGATGCTCGTTATTAAGTTTCATCATGGCTCTTTTAACGTTCGCAAGTTCGGAATTTCTTTCCTGCGGAGCAGCGATGGACATTTTGTTCAGATAGCTTTCGGGGTCATATTGAGATTCAAATTTTACCTTGCGTCTATAATCCGAAACGAAAAGGTTGTACATGATCTTGGACGTCCAGTGAAACAGATTTGTTCCATGCTGAAATTGATGCGACTTTTCAAGTGCACGCAAGTACGTTGATTGAAAGAGGTCGTTAGCATTTGATTTATTTCTGGTCAGCTTCAATGAAAATCTCTGTAATTTTTCGGTTTCAGCCATAAGGGCGTTTTGTGTAAACATGGAATATCCTTTTGTTGTCTAAATGAATGCTATTTGTCCGGGCATCATGAAGCGATGTGGCAAGCGGGCGGGCGTATATTTTCTTCATAAGGATTTTTAAGGCGCGAAACAGGCATAAAAATCGCCCGGCAGTGGGAACGACCGGGCGATTCTCTAATATAAGGTTGTAGATAACTTGAAAAACTAAGCAGCTTTTACGTTGCCGGTGTAGAAACTATCTGCATGTTACGTTTTTGGTCGGGATATATTCCTCTCCCAAAAGTGAACCTCCCACGGCTCCACCAATCGTGGCGGCTGTTTTGCCGCCGCCGCTTCCAATCTGACTGCCAGCAAGACCGCCGGCAGCTCCGCCGACAACTTTACCGACAATGTTGTCATCATTGCATGGCGGCAGCGCTGCCATTTGGGGTTGATTAAAAGTTACAGTTTCTTGTGCCGAAGTTTTTGTTGAGGAAGGGCTTTCGTCCACCATATTTTCCATGACATAGACGCTCGCCCCAGCGGTCGCGCCAATCAGAAGAATGGCTCCTGCACCTAATGCAATTAAACTTTTTGTTTTCATAGCAATGGTTCCTTTTCTAATTTGCAGAGTCTTGGACAGCTTCACCCGCATTCTCGATGTCGCGTCCGGCACCATTAACGGTTTCGCAGGCCGAAAGTCCGAGGCCGATGACGGCCAGGGATAGCAATGTAAAAAATCGAATGTTCGTAAACATGGTTAAATCTCTTTCATTTGTTAAAGTTAAAATTCAGTCTTGCCAATCAAACCGGCGGCGTTTTACCACGCAACGCATGAGCGCCGACGGCGATAATAAAAAGAACGACAAAAGCGACGGCCAGGGTTCTTGCGATATCGACGAAGACCGCAGCAACGCCGCCAAATCCAAGGATACCGGCGATCAGCGCGACCATCAGAAAGTAAGTGCCAATCTAAGCATGGCTGATTTTCCTGCTTTCTTCCTGCACGGCCTGTCCCGGCACGGCGCATATAAAGCCCAAAGCCCTTCCGCACACGACATGATCGGTAGAATTCACAGCCAGGTCGCCGAGAGATACAATGCCCACCAGCCGCTTGTCTTTATCAAGCACGGGCAGGCGCCGCACCTTGTTTTTTGTCATGTTCAGGGCAACATCTTCCGGGTCATCGGTATCCCGGCAATAAAGAATTTCCTTCGTCATGACTTTTTCCGCTGTTGTTTCCGCCGGATGATGTGATTCTGCCACGCAGCGTAAAGCTAAATCCCGGTCAGTGATAACGCCGAGCAGCCTGTCATCCTTGGCAACAAGAATACTGCCACAATCGCGCTGCTGCATTTTTTTAGCAACGTCATGAAGGAGCGTATCGGGGGAAACAACCAATACGTCTTTGCTCATAATGTCTTTGATTTTCATGATCATATTCCCGTCTTTATTGTGTTTATATTTTGCCATTTTTTCATCCATACAGTTTTTAATGGGGACAAAATAATGGGAAAACCAGCCATGTGACTGGCGAAGTTTTCCTTACTCATCGGTGCTATAGGAGCTTTCATCAGTTTTTCCTTACGATTTTATTGTTTAGCGACGGAAATCAATGACAACGCGGCGGTTTTCCTGATTTTTAGTATCATCAGGAGTTTGCACGGCCTGATCATATTCACCGCGTGCATCACGTGCGATCGCTTGGTTTTGAATGCCGCGTTCCAATAAAGCCTTGGATACAGCTTGTTCGCGCCTACGTGAAAGGTCTTGGTTGTAATCGGCTTGCCCGGAGCTATCGGTATAGCCCGTCACAGTAATTTGCCGTGGATCATATTTGTCGATCTCACGCATGACCCGGTTTAAGGTTTCAACCTCATCTGCACGGATCGCTGATTTGTCGAAGTCGAACAGAATTGTATAAGAGTGGATAATCGGCAGAAGGCGAACGTCTGTTTCTTCAACCGTTGTAAGCGTTATATTTTCATTCGCGCAGCTATCAACATAATTTCGGGGCAACCTGCGGTAATGCTGGCAGGGCTCTCTTTGTTCATATTGCTCGTACCATATTACATCTTGGCGATCCTCCATGTGATTTGCAGGAGTGTAGTTTCTTTGGGATATTTCGGGTCTAGGCGTATAGCGAGGGCCTGACGTTTGCCCGTATGCCGAATAGCCGCCTAAAGTGAGGGTAACGGTACATAGCAAAAGTGTTTTAATTTTCATGATGTTTCTCTGTTGTTTTTGTTATTTCAAGAACAAAATATGGCAGGGGTCACATCAGGAAGCGATTGGCAAGAAGGCTGAGTGTATAAGGATAGTATAAATGTAAGGAATCGCGCACTTTCTTTAAAACGGGGAATATAAGTTAGGAAAAGTCGCGTTAACGAGGATTTTTCATGTTCATCCTTATTAGGTTAATGAGCCGTCTATGACCAATACAACATGCTCCAAGCTCAACCATGAATGCGTATTTCTCCTTTAGTTGAATCGCAGGTTTGGACCGAAAGCCTTCGAAACAGCAGTTGTGATTTGGCCTCTAATTCGTCAAAGTAAGGGGGTTTTCTTGATCTTCAACTATACAGACTATTCATGAACTCCACATATGACGTCATTATCATAGGCGCCGGCGCGGCCGGGCTGATGTGCGCGATTGAAGCGGGCAAACGGGGTCGCCGCGTGTGGCTGGTCGATCATATGGAGAAGATCGGGGAGAAAATCCGCATCTCAGGCGGTGGACGCTGCAATTTTACAAACATTCACACGAAGCCGGACAATTTTCTCTCACGTAATCCGCATTTTTCTAAGTCAGCGTTAAGTCAATACACGCAACAGGATTTTATCGCGCTGGTGCAAAGGCATGGTATTTCGCATCATGAAAAAAAACTGGGGCAGTTATTCTGCGACGAGTCTTCATCTCAAATCATTGACATGCTTTTAAAGGAAGCGAAAGATGCAGGCGTCATATTGCAGGTGGGAACAAAAATTCACGATATTCAATCCGCGCCAGGGGGTTATAATGTTCAAACGAGCAGGGGTGAGGTTTTTTGCGCCTCACTCGTAATTGCCACGGGCGGGCTCTCGATTCCCAAAATTGGCGCAACAAATTTTGGGTATGAAATTGCCATAAAATTTGGATTAAACGTTATTGCGCCGCGCGCCGGATTGGTACCGCTGACATTTGACGGCCCTATGCTTGAGAAATGTAAGGCGTTGTCGGGTCTTTCGGTCGAGGCCCATGTGCGCTGCGGCAAAACGATTTTTAACGAGGGATTGTTATTCACGCACCGTGGATTGAGCGGCCCGTCCATTCTGCAGATTTCGTCTTACTGGAAAGATGCCGAAGAAATTATCGTCGATCTTGCGCCGGGAACGGATGTTTTTGAATTTTTAAAAGATAAAAAGCAAGGCCAGGCCAAACAACAAGCCAGCACGGTGCTGTCGGAGATTTTGCCCAAACGTCTGGCGCAAAGTATTTGCGATGAATTGAAGTGTCATGAAACAATGGGCGCGCTGTCGCATGAGCAATGCGGAGCCATCGGTGTGGCTGTGAATGACTGGCGGATTATTCCCACGGGCACGGAAGGTTACCGTACGGCGGAAGTGACGCTCGGCGGCGTCGATACAAAAGAATTATCCTCGCAAACCATGCAAGCGGCGAAGCACCCGGGCCTGTTTTTTATCGGGGAAGTCGTCGATGTGACCGGCCACCTTGGCGGGTTCAACTTTCAATGGGCGTGGTCTTCTGGCTACGCCGCCGGGCAGCATGTATAGGCAGTTTTGCTAATTTTTTGCTATTGCTCTATAGTCTTCCTACCCGCGTTAAAGCCCTCTGTGAGCGCTTTAAAAAGATATCAGCTAAAACCGCGATTAATTGAACAGTTCGCATCTCTATGCGGGCCTTTGAATGTCATGAGAAAAGATGAAAAAAGAGAAATTGCCAACGAGTGTTACAATGATTGAACTGACAGCCGGCATGTGCCGCTGGCCCATGAATGACCGCAGCGAAGGTGAGCTTAAATTTTGCGGAGCGCCGAATGATCCGGCCTTTTCCTATTGCGAAATGCACACCAAGACCGCGCATCCGCCTTCCCGTCCCCCTAAGGCTCCGCTCTCGTCCTAAGGCGTTTGAATGTAGTCGATGGATGTTATCTCCAAAGCCTCACGGCCTGTTTCCGTGCGCACATCGACGATATCGCCGACCTTCGCCTTTAACAGCGCACGGCCAACGGGCGACGCCCAGTTTATTTTTCCCGCTGCCATATCGGCTTCGTCGACGCCGACCAGTTTGACTGTCACTTCACTTCCGTCTTCGCGCACGTATTTGACCGTCGCGCCGAAGAAGACCTGCTCCAGCGCCCGCTGCTTTTTGGGATCGACGATTTCGGGCTTGTCGAGCCTTTTGGTGAGATAGCGCACGCGGCGGTCGATTTCGCGCAGACGTTTTTTATTGTAGATATAATCGCCGTTTTCGGAGCGATCGCCATTACCTGCCGCCCACGAGACGATCTCGACCACCCGTGGGCGTTCCTTGCCGAGGAGGTATTCGAACTCATCCTGAAGCGCCTTATGGCCCGCCGGCGTCATGAGATTTTTACCGTCGGACGGAAGCGGACCGGGCTCTTCCAGCTCTTCTTCCTTGTCGGATTCTTTGGTGAAAGCTTTGCTCATGGTTATATATTGGATTTATTGCCAATTTAGTCAATAAAACCTTCCCTTTTCAGGGCTTTCCATGCCATAAGCTCCGGACGATAAAAGAGGGTTATATGCTAACGATTGCCAACCTGACCTACAAAATAGGACCACGCACGATCATCGAGAATGGCAATATAGCCGTAATGGATGGATGGCGCGTGGGCGTGGTGGGTCTGAACGGGGCCGGAAAATCAACATTATTCAAGCTGATTTCAGGTGAACTCCATGCCGATGGCGGCGTGATCAGTATGGGCGCCCGCCAACGTCTTGGTATGGTGCGACAGGACCTCCCCGAAACGGATACACCCCTGATTGATATTGTTCTCGGGGCGAATGAGGAAATGGCTGGGCTCTGGCGCCAGATCGAAATAGAGACCGACGGCAATAAATTGGCTGAGATTTATGAGCGGCTGGGCGAAATGGATGCTTATAGCGCGCCATCGAAAGCCGCGATGCTGCTGACAGGTTTAGGATTTAAAGATCATCAGCTAACTGAGCCTTTTTCATCGTTCAGCGGCGGCTGGCGTATGCGGGTAGCGCTCGCGGCAGCGTTGTTTGTGGAACCGGAAGTTCTTTTGCTTGATGAACCGACCAACCACCTGGATCTGGAAGCCATCATGTGGCTGGAGATGTATTTGCTGGCTTACCGCCATACATTAATGATTATTTCCCACGACCGCGAGTTACTTAATAAATGTATCGACCACGTCATTCATGTCGATAAGAAACAACTTACGCTTTATAGCGGTAATTACGATACCTTCGAGCGTGAGCGCGCAATGCGCATGGGCCTGCAACAAAAGATGCATGAAAAACAACAAGCCGAGCGTGCGCATATGCAGGCCTTTGTCGATCGATTCAAGGCGCAAGCGAGTAAAGCAAGACAGGCGCAGAGCCGTGTCAAAGCCTTGGCGCGGATGGACATCGTCGATGCCGTCATTGCGGACCGCGCTGTGCGGTTTGTTTTTCCTAATCCGGATAAAATCCCTTCGCCAATGATTTCAATTAATCATGCGGATGTAGGATATACCGAAGGGAAGCCGGTCTTGAAACGCGTCCATAGAAATATCGATCATGATGACCGCATTGCCTTGCTGGGCGTAAACGGCGAAGGTAAATCGACGATGATGAAATTAATCGCCGACAGGCTGGCGGTTATGAAGGGCGATGTCATCCGTTCCGGTAAATTACGTATTGGTTATTTCTCTCAGCATCAAACAGAGGAGTTAGATGTAAACTCTACGCCGTACCAGGAAATGTTTAAGCTCTTTCACAAGAAAAATCCTGATGTAAAAGAGCCTGTCGTGCGGGCAAAACTTGGTGCGTTCGGTTTCTCGCGCGATCTATCTGATAACCGCATTGGCGCACTAAGTGGCGGTGAAAAAGCCAGACTCTTATTCGCGTTCATGAGTTTCGATGCGCCGCATTTGTTGTTGCTGGATGAACCTACAAACCACCTGGATATCGACGCCCGCGAAGCGCTAGTGCAAGCTCTTAATGCTTACCAGGGCGCGATTGTCATCGTTAGCCACGATCCCAATATGGTGGAACGTGTGGCTGACCGCTTGTGGCTGGTGAAAGACGGCACCTGCCGCGATTTCGATGGTGATCTGGAAGACTATCGGAAATTCACGATTCAGGCCCGCCGGGATGAGCGTAAAGCTGAAAGGCAAGTCAAGGCGGGATAAATCGCTTTTAAGTCAGAGAAGTATTATCAGTAGAGTCCTTTTACAGCCACCTATTCAAGCATTTTCCGGTTTAGAAAAATAAAGATTTATCTAGGCAGATTTTGCAAAAGATTTCCGGTCCCGGCGGTTCCGGTCCTGCGCGGGGGCGGCATGGGACTGGTGGTGACGGGATTGCCCTTTCCGGTGCGGCTTTCTTTTGCGGCGCGGGGGACTAAATCCGTCATTACTGGAATGACCGTTTTGCTGTGGCTGTTGGTGCCGGCTTTTAAAATTCTGGTTTTTACGGCGCTTGTGAAAATTTTTCTGCTTTGGCGCCGGTTGGCCGGTGCTTCCGCCTGAACTTTTGCCGCCATTCATGAGTTGTTCAATTGCGGCCCATTTTCCATTTTCTTCCGGAGAGACGAGGCACAGCGCTTCGCCTGCGGCACCGGCGCGCGCAGTACGGCCGATGCGGTGGATATAATCTTCCGGGCATTGCGGCAGATCATAATTAATCACGTGCTCGATATGTGGAACATCCAGCCCGCGCGCGGCCACGTCAGTGGCCACGAGAATGCGGATTTTCTTTTCGCGGAACTGACGGATCACTTTATCGCGTTTGTTCTGGCGAAGATCGCCATGGATGGCAACAGCGCTGTGGCTTTCACGTTCCAGTTTCCGGGCCAGCCTGTCGGCGCCGTGCTTTGTGCGGACGAACACGATAATGCTTCCGCCCCGTGCATCGAGCTGCTGCGTCAGCGTCGCGTATTTTTCAGGTTGCGGCAGGCGAATAATATCCTGCTTGATCGCCTGGACCGGCGCGCTGGTGGACCCAACGGCAATGCGCTCGGCTTGCTTCATGTATTTGTTCGACATGTTGACGATATGCCCGGGCAATGTTGCCGAGAACATCAGGGTTTGGCGCTCTTTCGGCATATAAGTCAGAACCTTATCGATCTGCACGCCAAAACCCATATCCAGCATCCTGTCCGTTTCATCCAGGACAAGAAAATCAGCATTGCCAAGACGCAGGCTTCTGCGTGAGAGGTGATCGTTGATGCGCCCTGGGGTTCCCACGATAAGACGCGGATTTGCTTCCAGCTGGCCAAACTGGCGGGACATAATCTCCCCGCCGATCAGCAGCGCCGTTTTAATGTCATGGTTGGAAAGTTTCTTCAGTGCCTGCATTACCTGTGCGGCAAGCTCGCGCGTTGGCGTCATGACAAGGGCGGCGCTGGCCGGGTTCTTTAAAAGATGCGACACGAGCGGAATGCCGAACGCGGCAGTTTTACCCGTCCCCGTCTGTGCGGAGCCGAGAATGTCGCGGCCTTTCAGCGCTATAGGAATAGCTTGCGCCTGAATTGGAGTAGGCACGGAGAATTGCATTTTCTCGAGCGCGCGCAGGAGTTGCTCGGGCAGGTTCAGTTCAAAAAAGTTATTCATTGTTATATATCTTTCTTTTCAAAATAACGTCGCCCGCCGGGATCATCCCGGGGGGTTTTTTTACGAGATCCTTGTGACCGGACCGGCCTGGTTAAAGACTGGTTCCGGCAACTCCCGCAAAAGAACGATTTTTTGTGAAAAGATCGTCAGGTATCGAGTTCGATACACTGCCTGTCCAGCAGGCAACAGATGTGAAAGCTATACAAAGTGTCTAATAGTATGCGCTATTAAGCATAGTTTTTCAGGATATGCAAGTTTAGGTGCAAAAAGGGTAAGCACGAATAGCCGTACAGCCTAAAACAGGCACACTAAGCCACTTTCGGCAAAGCATTGTCTTCGCCGTCCAGCAGCGCCGTCGGAATAGGCGAGGGACTCGCGATGGCGATAATTTTATGCATGGCGGCCGGGTGCTTGATGCGCGGGTAAAAAACGCCCTGCTTGTAACAAAGAACTTCCACATATGGAAAAAATTTCTGCAAACGGCTCTGCAGTGACTTGGCGGTATAGAACGTCACGTGCGTGGGATCGTCAAAAATACGTTTCCATCGCTTATTGACGACGACTTCAAAAAAATCATTAAAACGTTTAACCGGGTAATTCGGCGTTGTAACGAAAAGGACGGCATCGTCTTTCATCATGCGGCGGATATCCTGGATGTAAAAATCGGTTTCCTTCGATGGAATATGTTCGATGACTTCCATGAGATGCACGAAATCGAATTTTTTATCTTCAAAGGGCAACGGCTTGTGCAAATCAACATGAATAATGTTTGTCCAGCCTTTATCGTGGCAGCGTTGCACGCGTTTTTGTGAAACCTCGTGCCCGTATATATTTTCCTTCACCACACCATAATTGTGAAGATGCTGAAGCAGCTTGCCGTCGCCGCATCCGTAGTCGAGCACTTTCATGCCCGGCAGGTCTTTTGCGCGGATCCGCAGATACCGCTGGCACAGCCGCGCCCAGACTAGGTTGGCCGTGTCATTGAATGGCTTTACATCCGCGTATTTCTCAAAATCCTGCCTGTCCATGGGGCCTTCGCTTTTTTCCGGGTGCACCGGGGCACTATACAGAGTAAGATCGGGCGGATTCAACTGGTAAACAAGGGTCAGGAGGGGGTATGAAAAATCTGCAGGTCGTATCGGCCTATCATGTCGTCGACGGCCCTTGGGGTGGAGGGAATAATTTCGCCCGCGCCCTTTTTTCCGAATTATCGCAGCGCCATGGCATGACCATCAGGTTCCTCAAGGAGGAAGGCGTTTCGCCGCCACCCGCTGATATCATTTTCATGAACCAGAATAGCGCCGGTCCCGGTGACGGCAGCCGTGCTTATAGTATTGCTGAACTTGAAAATATACGCGCGCGTTACCCCGGCGCAAAAATTCTTGTGCGCGCCATCAATTTGCGGCGTCATGCAAGATACAACACCCTTCTGCCTTATTGGCTCAGTTTTTCAGAGCAGGCGACAGACCGGGTAATTCGCCGCCAACTCGCCATGGCGGGTTTGGTGATATTCCAGAGTGAGTATCAAAAAGGAATTTACGAACGAAATGCCATTGTCCCCCGCCGGAGCGCTGTCATCCACAATGGCGCTCCCGTTCTGTTCGCCAAGGCAGGACAAGCTTCACCTCGGCCTGCCTTGGACCCGGCTAAGCCCTTGCGGCTTCTCAGCACATCTGTCTCAGGCAACCCGCGCAACAGGCCTGCATTAATTGCCATGCTTTCGGAATTTCCGGGTATTGAAATCACGCACGCGGGTCTGTGGCATGACAATGTCAATCCACGGCGAGTACGTCTTGCGGGCAAGCTCGATCATCGGGAAATTGCCGCGCTTATGCACGAGGCCGATTACTACCTCAAGCTTTCTGAAGGCGATATGTGCTCCAACGCCCTCATCGAGGCCCTCGCATTTGGCCTGCCTGTAATTTACGACCGCGCCGGGGGCGGTGCGGCGGAAGTGGGAGCGCCCTATGGCGTTCCCTTCGATGCACAAGACATGCCCGGCATGCTGAGCATCGCGTGCGCGCGCCATATGGAACTGGTTGAAAAAATTGCCACGCATCGCGAGGATTTTCTTATTACGCGCGTGGCCGATGCCTACGCGGAAATATTCCGCGCCCAGCTTGGCAGGCAAGAAAAAGCGGCCTGATTTCAGCCCGGTATTAATGATTTGTTTTTGCAGGGGCCCCGCGCTATAAAAAGCCACCGCAAGACGCGGACTTATAAAACTATACAATAAAAACAATGACTTACGATTTAAAAACCGCTCATATCGGCGTTGTGGGGCTTGGCTATGTGGGCATGCCGCTGGCGCTGATGCTTTCGCGTCACATGAAGGTCACCGGCTTTGACGTTTTCGAGCGCAGGGTCAGGGAACTCAAAAGCGGCGTAGACTCCAACCACGAGATCACCGGCGACCTGCTGACATCCACGACCTGCAAATTCACCAGCTACCCCGGCGACATCGCGGATTGCAATGTCTATATCGTCACCGTGCCCACGCCGCTGGATGGTGAAAACAATCCTAACCTGGCTGCAGTCGAGGCCGCCTCGCGCACGGTCGCAAGTTACCTGAAAAAAGGCGATATCGTCGTTTATGAAAGCACCGTCTATCCCGGCGTCACCGAGGATGTCTGCGGTCCTATCCTGGCGGAAGGCAGTAACCTTAAATGCGGCTCCGATTTTTTCCTCGGCTATTCGCCCGAACGCATCAACCCCGGCGATGCCGAGCACACCGTGCAAAAAATCACCAAGGTCGTCGCGGGCCAGACACCGGAAGTCACTGATTTCCTCGCGAAACTTTACGGCACCATTAATAACAACAATATTTTCAAAGCCCGCGATATCCGCACAGCCGAAGCCGCCAAGGCCATCGAAAACGCGCAGCGAGATATCAATGTCGCCTTCATCAACGAAATCACGATGGTGCTGAGCAAGCTCGGCCTCTCGGCCTATGATGTCCTGCAAGCCGCCGGGACGAAATGGAATTTCCTGCCTTTCACGCCCGGTCTCGTCGGCGGCCATTGCATCGGCGTGGATCCTTATTATCTCGCGCACTGTGCCACTGCCGTCGGCCATCACCCGGAAATCATCCTGGCGGGCCGCAAGATCAACGACCGCATGGGCCTGTTCGTCGCCGACCAGATCGCCGCAAAAATAAAAGGCAATGGCCGCGTGCTCGTGCTCGGCTTCACCTTTAAGGAAAATATCAACGATATCCGCAACACCAAGGTCGTCGACATTATCAAACGCCTGCAGGAAAACGGCCATACAGTCGATATCCACGATCCCCACGCGCGGGCCGAAGATGTCACGCATGAATACGGCATGAAGCTACTCGGTGATTTACCCGCGAAGGGTGATTATGACGGCGTCGCGCTGGCCGTTTCGCACAGCGATTACCGGGCCCTGAAGCCGCAGGCGATCGAGGCGTTTCTCAAGCCGGGCGGTTTTATTTACGATCTCAAAGGCATATGGCGCGGATATGAATTTTCCGCCGACCGGGATTATCAAACATTATAAAAGCAGGGAAAATGAACGATCCGGTTTTGGTCACAGGTGCCGCAGGCTTTATCGGGTTCCACACGGCGCTCAATCTTCTGCAACGCGGCGAAACGGTCGTTGGCATCGACAACATGAATGATTACTATGATGTCTCGCTGAAAGAATCGCGCCTTGAGCAACTAGCCAACTTCACGAAATTCAAATTCGTAAAACAGGATATCGCCGACAAGCAGGGCATGGAGGCTCTCTGGGCCCAGCACGGACCGTTCACGCGCGTCGTCCATCTCGCGGCGCAGGCAGGCGTGCGTTATTCTCTCGAGAATCCTTACGCCTATATCACCAGCAACTGCATGGGCCACCTGACGGTGCTCGAGATGTGCCGCCACACTGAAAATTTTAAACACCTGGTTTATGCCAGTTCTTCCTCTGTCTATGGCGGCAACAAAAAACTTCCTTTCTCGGTCAAGGACTCAGTCGATAATCCCGTATCGCTATATGCCGCGACAAAACGCAGCGACGAACTGATGAGCCAGGCTTATTCTAATCTCTACGGCATTCCGCAGACAGGTCTGCGTTTCTTCACGGTATACGGCCCCTGGGGCCGGCCCGATATGGCGTTGTTTATCTTCACCAAGGCAATTTCGGAAGGAAAGCCTGTCCCTGTATTTAACAAGGGCGAAATGAAACGCGATTTCACCTATGTTGACGACATCGTGGACGGCGTCGTCGCCACGCTGGATCGTCCGCCCGAAAAAATGTCCGATGACAGCGCCCCCCACCGCGTATTGAACATCGGCAACACCCGCAGCGAAAACCTGATGGACTTCATCAGCCTGATCGAGAAAGAACTTGGCAAAAAAGCCAACAAGGAAATGAAAGAAATGCAGCCGGGGGATGTAAAAGAGACTTACGCCGATATTTCTGAAACCACGGTGGTCAGCGGTTTCCGGCCCAAAACGCCGATCTCCGAAGGCGTTCCGCGCTTTATCGCGTGGTATAAGGATTATTATAAAGTTTCCTGAGAATTATGCAGCCAGAACGTCCTGCAGGACTTTTTGAAATTGTATCATGACCGCATTCTTCTCATAGCGCACGGGCATCAGGGATTCTTTTTCCATTCTGGCAGGTGTAATTTTCCCCATCTCGCGCAGGAAATGCGGCATGCTGTTCACCAGCATAACCGCGTCATCCGGTGCTTCGGCGGCAATTTCAACAATGCCTCCGGCCTCCCGCACCGCGATCACGCGCGTGCCGCAGGCAAGGGCTTCCAGGGCAGCGTTCGGCAATCCTTCCCACCGTGACGGCAGGAGAAAGCAATCAGCGGAGGCATATTCTTCCCATGGTTCAGGCTGGAATCCCGCCAGCGTAACCCTGTCCCCGAGCTTCAATGCGCCAATCATATGTTCAAGCTGTCCGCGCTGCTCGCCCTCGCCAAGCAGGGTCAGGTGCCACGATGTACCTCTATAATCCTTCAGCGCCTTGATAAGCCTGTCGAAGCCTTTTTCAGGATGAAGCCGCCCTGCGGCAACGAAGCGGATTGTTCCGTCATGCGCTTTTTGATGAATAAAATTACCGGCTTTTTCGATATCTACGGGATTGGGCAGGATAATTATTTTGTGGCGCGGGACTTTAAGCTGCAGGCTCATCTTGTAGGCGACAATGCGCGCGGGCGCGATGACCCGGTCAGCCAGCGGGTAAAGCATAAAATAAAGAATACGGATCAGGGGGCCAAGCATCCCGCGCTCCGCCAGGGTGCATTCCGGTACCGTCGATTCCCGCACGATGAATTTTGCGCGCCTAAAAAACGGCCGCAGGATCATGGCCGCGAAATTCATATGCGCCATGGTGGAAACAACGACGTCCGGATTAATCTCGCGAATTTTCCTGTAAAGCTTCGGCAGCGCTGCGATAACATTGCCGGAATTTAGTGAATGAAGGGGGATTTCTGGCGCAATAAAGTTTTTGAGTCGCCCGTCGCCGCTGACTGTCACAAGCACAGGCTCGTATTGATCACGGGGCAGGGCATTCATAAGCCTGATCAAAACCGTTTCGGCGCCGCCGGGCGTCAAATCGGGCAGAATAAAAACGATGACCGGTTTCCGGCTCATGGCGGCTATTTTACTCCTTCCCCGCATCCGACTCAAACCGGGTTATATAGGCGTTTACGTCCCCGGTTAGGTCACCAATATTACGTGCGGCGTCACGCCCCCGCAACCGGTTCTTGCCCGCGGCCATCGATTCGATGATTCTCCTGCTCATCTCCGCACTGTAATGGCCAAGATCCTTGTAATTGTCGAGGTTTTCGGTGTCTTTCCAGCCATCGAAAGAAAAAAGCTGCGCATTAGGGTGCTTTGCCAGTTTCCGCGCCAGGATTAAGCGCATGGCCATGAGCTGGCTGAATTCCTCCTGTGTCATGGTCGCGTAAAAATGCTTGGAGTACGGGGGGAAGAAGATAAAAAATTTCTGCTCCGGGTGATTTACAACCGCCGGAATAATGATCTCGTCAATATTCGGGAATTTATGACTTTCATAGGATTCCGGAACGTGTTTTGGAATGAAGAAGGTGTCTGTGAGACCAAGTTCCCTGCCTTTGCCAAAAGAATTTTTTGCCTCGAAATACCATGAGCGGGAAACATCATAAGGTTTTCCCTTGAATATCTGTTCCGTGAAGCGCACGAAAAGATCCGCTGACGCCAGCAGGAGATAATCGTTCAGCCTGTTTTCATCGTAGAGAAAAAGCGGAAAAAGCCTGTCGGGCTTTTTCCTCAGTTCCGCCGGGTCATTCGGCGGCACGATAACATTGCCTGCGAACGGGTCGTGTATGTCCCATATGACATTTTTTATCTCTTTGGATTCTGATGCCTTTTTGTGCGTGATTTCCTGCTCGCTGGCCAATGGACCCGGCATACTGAGCTGCAGGACTCCATTGCTGCGAAATGCCTTGGCAACATGAGAAGGAATGAAATTCTGCGAATGCGACGTGCCGATGATGATGGTTTCACAGCAATCTTCTCGCTCTTTCATTCCTGCAATCAGTCCCGCATTCTGAAACCGTTCATAGGACGTCAGGTAACGGTCCTGCGTAAGCCACGAAGTATGAAAAATCTGGAACGGGTCCAGAATATACGATCCAATCATGCCTGTAATTCCCAGCAGGGCCATTGCCGGGAGGAGGAGAGTTACAAATTTTTTTCCGTTTTTCTCGTTCATGCCGTCCTAAAACTGAAAATACAAAAATTCGGATATGCGTTGCATGCTGAACAGTGCAAGAACGCCCATGAGCGCAAAGGCAAAGATTGTGCGCCTGTTCGCGGTGAATTTAAACCGCGTGCGGCTTTCGCTTAACCCAAAATATTCCACGCTGGACGGCAAGGCCAGGCACAGCGCGTAAGATACGCCGATCCACAAAAACACGTCGAAAGATGTTGAAATCCAGTGATCCCCGGCCCGTGCGATCCGGAAAAATCCTTCCTGCCCGACCCACTCCACCATATTGAAAACCCGTGTCGGCAGAACAACGCCGTCGGCGCCGCTCATGGCTTTGAACATACGTCCCGCGCCGGCCAGGCTCTCGGCGCGAAACAAAACCCATCCCGTCACCACGGCCAGCATGGTCAGGGCATGCGCGGCTGCCCTGTATGGCCACCCGTCTGTATCAGCCTGTGGCCATGATTTTTTGCGCCACGAAACGAACAGGTGATTGATGGCCAGGTAAATTCCGTGCAGCAATCCCCAGAGTGCGAACGTCCATCCCGCGCCATGCCACAGCCCGGCGAGGAACATGGTGACCGCGAGGTTGAATATCTTGTGCTCGGTCTTTCCCCGGTTTCCGCCGAGCGGGATATAAAGATAATCCCGGAAAAACCGTGACATCGTTATGTGCCAGCGCTGCCAGAATTCGATGATGCTCGCCGATTTATAAGGCGAAAGAAAATTGATCGGCAGGACAAATCCCAGCATCAGCCCAAGACCGATAGCCATGTCGCTGTAGCCCGAGAAATCGAAATAAAGCTGGAATGTATAGGCCAGCGCGCCGGTCCATGCGTCAAAGAATGCCAGATTTTTCCCCTGCTCGGCGAGCGCAAAAACGGGGTTCGCATACATTGCGAGGCTGTCAGCGATAAAAACTTTTTTGAGCAGGCCCATGATAAAAAAACCGGCGCCCGTGGCCATGTTCCGCCAGAATTTTTCATTGCCCGTGAAATGCGTGAATTGCGGCACAATTTCCCACGCCCGCACGATCGGTCCGGCGATAAGCTGGGGGAAAAATCCGACATATAGCGCGTAATTGCGGAAAGAAACGGGCGTGATTTTCCCCTTGTGAATATCGACGAGGTACGTGATCTGGTGAAATGTAAAAAACGAAATCCCTAGGGGAAGAAAAATATCGCCGGGATTAAGCGCCGTTCCGGCTGCTATATTGACCGTTTCCGTGATCATCAACGCGTATTTGAACCACGCCAGCAGCGAAAGATTGACGCCTATCGCCGCTGTAAGAAAAACACGCCCGGCTCCGGCTGCTATATAGCGCCCGCAGGTATAATTAAACAGGATCGAGCCGATTAACAGAAAGACAAAAGGCGGGTTCCAGTAAGCGTAAAACGCCAGCGATAATGGAATAAGGAAACTAATCGCAAGTTGTGTTTTTCCGGCCCGGTGCAACGACCAGTAAATCGCCAGAACCACAGGCAGGAATCCAAAAATAAAAATAGCGGAATTGAAAAGCATGACCCGTCTATCCCACGGCTTTCATAATTTTCTCTGCCCGTTTCTGCCACCTGTAATGCGATAGAAATTTTTCCTGCGCCGTTTTTCCGATGCGCGCCGCCAGGCTTTGATCCGCCTGCAATTTCTTCAGCGCCGCTGTCCAGTCCGCAACCGAATCCGGCGATACAAGAACCGCGTTTTCGCCATTCTGCAAAACCTCGCGCAGCACCGGCATGTCGGAGCAGATCATCGGCTTGCCCGCCGCCATATATTCGAAAATCTTCAGCGGCGACATCCATGCTGCCGTGTCGCCCGTATTGCCCGCAACGGCGACCTTCTTCTGATAGGGCGCCAGCAGAACGTCGAAATTCTGCAGAAAACCCGGCACGCGCCCGGGCGCAATATGACCATAAAAAACAATGTTTTTCAATGACTTAAGCCTGTCCTGCCAATAAGCCAGATCGCCCGGCGCGCCGCCCACGATATGAAAGGTGACGTCACCGCAGGCCTTCGCCATCTCGGCAATAATCTCTATCCCGCGCCCGCTGTACAAATGTCCCGTATAGCCGGCATGAAACGAGCCGGGATTTTTTTCGAACGGCGCGCTTTGCGCGGGCGGCATCGGGTCGGCGCCGTCCGGCGCCACAATTATTTTCTCTGCCGGAATTTTATTCTGCGCCGCGATATGATTTTTGAGCGCCACAGAAATCACCACGAGCCCGCGAAGGTTTTTATGTTCCGTCAGCCGCCTGAAAATACTCCGTGCAATATTATTCAGCGCAGAGGGTGAATCATGCGTTTCGAAAAGAACCGGAAAATTCGAAATCGCCGCTGCCCATCCGCTCATCAGGCACCGGCTGAAAACGAGATCGACTTTCATCTGCCGCGCACCCGCCGCGTTTTTAAAGCCGTATGCGATCAGGCCCCATTTCCCAGGTCGCCGGTTCTGAAGCTTCAGTTTGAAATTCCGTTGGACGCCGTAATAGGCGAATATATCGTCTTCACAATCGTCGCTTCCCCGCGCCGCGAACAATGTGACGTCATGCCCGCCATACGCCAGGGCTTGCGCCATTTTCATCATATGGATACTGTTGGCGGCTTGCGATGGGATAGCCTGCGGCGCGATATAGGCGATTTTCATGTGCGCCTCAACGGAATGACGCACATAGCTCTTCGCCCTTTACGCACGATATCAGCACACACTTTATCCTGCGCAGGCGAAAGGCGCGGGTGTAGATCACAGCGTGTTTCACCGTTAAATCCACCCGGGCTGTGAAACGCAGCAATCGTTTCCGCTTTGCTCTTTTCAGGATGATAAAGAAAAATTTTCTGCTGCCCGAACAAGTCCGGGTATGTATCCGAAATAACCTTTCCGTCTTCCATGAGCGAAGGGTGACCGTCCTCGTTCAGACACGGAGATTCCAGGATTTCTGTTTCATTCGTCTGATCGTGGACGATGGCGTAAACAACTTTTTTACCCTTGGTTCCTGTAATCAGCAGGCGTTTATCATCCATCCAGGTATAATGCGACGGCCTGATATCAGGGCAGGGTGAATGCAGCGCTCCGCCGTCCGTTGCCGCGGTCAGCAGGCGTAGGTTGCGCACCGCGCCGCCGTCCGTCCAGACATGAAACAGCATAAACCGCGTACCGGACGGATTAAAGGCAAGGTGATTGATGTAATGCTGCCTGTTCTCCATGCCGGGTAGCGGTAAAAAATTTCGGATGGCATCTAGAGATAAAATTTCTTGTGATTGTCCTGTTTTTAGATCAATACGTGTTACGCCTTCATCTGTTGCAGAAACGTTGCTGTAACCATAGCCGCGGCGAAACTGGTGCAACCGTGCAAAATCAAGGCTCAGCCCATAATGACGGTGCCGGTCTATAACATAAACGGGCCTGTCATAGGCCTGTAATATTTGTCCCGCGCGGATATTCTGCACAATGCTGCCGCTTTTTGTGTTGTAAATAATGCTGCCTGCTTTTTCCTCAAACCATTGCAGGCGGCAGCCCTGCTGCCAGTTCCATGTCTCGGTAGCTCCGAATTGCCGGAATTCCGGGCTTTTTTGTGCTAAATCGAAATAGCCGATTTCCAGTTCCGGGTGTGTTTCATGCGGACTGGCATTTTCTCCAACCGCCCGCACAGCGAGTAATATAGAGCCATCGGAATTGAACGGGGTGACATCGTAATACCCAAAAAAAATCTGGCGGGCCGGATCGGAAAATATTTGTGTGCCTTGCGGGCATCGTTCCATGCATATGCCGATACGCCTCGCACTTTGACGCACAAGATCCAGCGCCGGCTGCGGCAGTATTTTTTTAACGAGCGTTTTCATGATCCAATAAAAAACAAAATTGATCAATTTTCTTGATATTTATTTTCCCGGCATCCGGAATTTCTTTTATAATATCTGCAATTTCTTTTTTCCTGAAGGATGGAAATTTATGATCGACATAATTTTCGCCCCGGCCGATTATCTTTTTCAGGCCACGGTAAATTTGAACCAGAACAGCGCGTATCCGGCGTGTGCAGATCGTGCTGCATGAAATGGTTTCACCCGTTTCCGGTGCGTGGGTTTCCATTGCCGTCAACATCTGTTCATAGGCGAATGCACCGTCGAGATTGGCAATATAGTTTTTAAGATGCGGACGCGCTGTGCGGCGTAGAGCCTGCAATTCTTCCAGCTCCCCCGATGTTATACGCTTCAGGCTTTCAATTAATTGCTCCGGCGTTTCGGCGCTTAGGCTGCCGCGATAGGGCAGATCGCTTTCAATCTCCGGCTCTTTAAACGGCCTGTAGGCGATGGATGGGATATCCGCCACAAAAGATTCCAGCGCCGACGTGCAGAAATGATGGACATCTGCTTCCGCTGCGAGCAGCCATTGGTGAATGTCTCCTTCGCGGATCAGTTTGACGTTCGTTGCGTCTCCAGCCGCATTCGTCCATTTCGTATGATCTTCCGACGGATGCGGACGGACAATAATTGTGTGCTCTGGAAATGCCGCCGCAACTTTTGGAACGGCGACCAGAAGCGATTCAAAAACTTTTTTCTGAAGCTCCATGTAGCTGCGCAGACATTTTTCATCAGCCTCTGTACGGATCACTTTATTTTTCTTCAGCGTTTCAAAATAACTCTCCGCCCCGCTGAAATGATTGCAAAGGCCGAAACTCGAGACGATCAAAATAAACCGTCCATGTTTTTCCCGAAGTTCATCCGCGCCTTTTTGCAGCAGGTGCCGGAACTCGGGCCGTAAAATGTCAAACCGAATATTCCCCGTTTCCGCCAAAACCGGCGGCGGGTTTGGATTGCAGCCTCTAATAACCTGGCTTTGATGCGCCCCCCAGCTCAGGAACAGGTCTACATACGATAGTGTGTCGTCCGACAATTTTATGCTTCTATAAATATCGTCGGAAAATGTAACCAGGCCTTCTTCATCCATGACCGAAATCGCAAATCCACGTGATTTCAGGTTTTTGTAAAATTTCAGGAAATTTTCTTGCGCCCACATTCCCAAAAATGTTCCACGTGGAACATATGGTAACAGCGCCATAAGTTCAGCCTTACGGCCCAGAACCACTTTATAACCGGCACGCGCCGCCATCGCCGCCAGCAGGGTTTTGGCCTGCAGCTCGCGCACCTTTACCTCGACAGGTATGTACAGCCACCTAGCCATTTTTCCATTTCAGAAGTTTTTCGGCCATGAAGATTTCTGTCTTGGCCATGGAGTCATATGTTGCGCCGCCGGTATGGGGCGTGATCAGGAGATTGGAATTTTTACGGGCATAGGCGACGAGTTTATTTTTCTTCGCCCAGCTTTTTTTGCCGGAATTTTCGCCCTGCAGTACGTCGATCGCTGCACCAGAGAGACGCCCGGATTTGAGCGCTTCAAGCAGCGCATCTTCATCCACAATTTCGCCGCGCGCCGTATTGATAAAAATTCCGCCGTTTTTCATTTTTGAGAATTGCAGTTCGCCGATCATCTCATGCGTGCGGTCTGAGTAGGGAACATGAATCGAAACCACGTCCGATTTTTGCAAAAGCGTATCGAGATCGGTCATGTTGACACCGGGAATATCGAGAATGTCATTCGCCAGGATTTTCATTCCGAAGGCCTCGGCATATTTTGCAACTTTAGAACCGATGCGGCCATAACCGATAATACCGAGCGTACGGCCATTCAGTTCGGTTCCCTTAAACGCATCGCGATCCCATTTCCCGTCATGAACATTACAAAACGATGCCGGAATACTTCGGATAAGCGAAAGCAGGAGCGCGAAGGTGTGCTCGGCGGTTGCATGAATTGAATCCAGAAATTCACGTTCGCCCTTCAGACTTAAAATTTCTATGCCGCGATTTTTGACTTCCGCTTCGTCGATATGATTGAGTCCCGTTGTCGCTGTAACAATGACTTTCAGTTTTTTGGCTTGATTCAGGATTTCCTTGTCGATTTTATGGCCGAGCCGAACGATAAGAACCTCATATTTATCAATGTTTTTGTTAAGGGTGGCGCGGCTTAGCGGTCCATTATCCACGACACCGATTTTATCCAGAATGGCGCGAGCGTCGGCACTGTAGTCTTTCGGCTCCAGATTCAGAATTTTCATGCTGCATCCCGGCGCGATTTCTGCGCTCCTATAAAATTCTGCGACCATGAATCGAAATTGATCCATTGCCAGATGAAGAATGCATTATCACCCTCACCTTTGCAGAAGGCATCAAAAGATTTTTTAACCTCGACATGATTGAAAACGCCATATTCACGAAATCGCTGGCTGGAAATAAGATCGAGAATATTTTGCCTTAAGGGGCCGCGTATCCATTCGCGTTGTGGCGTGACGACAGCGCGCTTGGCGGGCTGGCTGACGGCATCGGGCAGCGTACCTTTCATTGCTTCGCGCAAAAGGATTTTGTTTTGCCTGTCGTTCAGCTTGAAGTTGTCAGGCAGTCGGAAGCAGAATTCAACGACGCGGTGGTCAAGGAACGGCTCACGCAGTTCACGCGAAAACGCCATGGAAAGGCGGTCGTTCATGCGCAACACGCGCGGCAATTTTGTAAAACGAATATCCCTGTATAGACGATTTGCGAGCTCCGACTTGAAAGGCTGGGCAAAAACAGGGGCAGCGGCGGTCACGGATTTATCGAGACACTCATTCCTCAAAAACGAGGTCCCATCCTGGTAAACCCCGGCAGCCGCCGGTTTGCGGTAATATTCATAGCCCGCCAAAAGTTCGTCGACACCCTGGCCTTCAAGTACGACAGTGACGTTTTCTTTTTTAATCAGGCGGTGAAGATTGAAATAGGCGATGCTTCCGGTGCCGCCGTAAGGCGCTTCCTGGTGGTGCATAACGATATCAAGATCATCCCAAAGCTGCTCGGGGTTCAGGCGCGCGACATGTTTGTGCCATTTTTTGATTTTTGGCACTTTGTCGGCATAATCGATTTCGTCATAGGCCGGATCGTCAAATGCGTAAGTGAAATAATTAAGGTCAGTCGCCGCCTCGTTCTGCGCATCGACAAAGGCGAGCAGACTGGAAGAATCCAGCCCGCCCGAAAGGTTGACCCCGAGCGGCACGTCGCTACGCAATCTGAGGCGAACGGAATCCATCATCAGTTCACGAAATTTTTCAGCGGCCTCATTCAACGAAATATCAAGCGCGTCTTTCGCAAGCTCAGGCAGATTCCAATATTGTGAAATTTTTATTACGCCGTTCTTAAAATTGAGTGTATGGCCAGGAGGCAGAGATTTAATGTCTTCAAAAAACGTATCTTCGCTGTGGTCGTAAATACCGTGCACGAGATACGTATTCCAGGTTTTCCACTCAGGCTTCGCCGTGATGCCGACGGCTAGAAAAGCCTTGATTTCCGAGGCAAAGAACAGCGTTTCGTTCTGCAGCGTGTAATGGAACGGCTTGATGCCAAGGCGGTCACGGGCGCAGAAAAGCTCCTGCTTCGTCTCATCCCAGATCGCAAAGGCAAACATGCCGATCATATGATCGACGCATGAAACGCCCCATTTGCGGTAGGCCGCAAGAATAACCTCGGTGTCGGTCTGGCTGCGGTAATTATATGCGCCGACTTTTTCCTTAAGTTCGATGTAATTATAAATCTCGCCGTTGAAGGTGATGCGAAGATTACCGGATTCATCAGCCATGGGCTGCACTCCGGCCTCGCTGAGATCGATGATGCGCAGGCGGTTATGCCCGAGTGCGCATTGCCGTGATGATGAGATGAATGTGCCGGAGGAGTCGGGGCCACGGTGCGTTTGCGCCGCGACCATTTTCTCGATCAGGTGAGAGGGGCAATCAGGGCCGACTATGCCGGATATGCCGCACACGGCGGTTTATCCTTTTGTGGCAAGAACGCGGTGATGGCCCTGGCCGATGACCGTTTTCATGGCGTCTTTTTCACCGATCTTGCCGGCGGCGACTTGCGCTTCGAACCATTTGACGGTGTCAACGGCGGCTTTCGTCGCGTTGTAGGCCTGCTGGAACAGTTCCTTGTTGCCCTTGAAGATGTCCTGGCGTCCGGCTTCGAATATAGCGAGCAGGGCTTCAAGGTCTACACGGTATTCCTTGAGGTTATGCTCATGGTCGAGGCGAACCTCTTCACCAAGGCGCTTGATATCTTTAAACCCGCGCTTCTCCAGCATCCGGCGCATGCGGTCCCAGTGATAGAAATCCAGTTTCGGGCAGTAGAGATCGTCAAGGAACGTACGGCGCTTCGCAGCGGTGGAGTTGGCGACCGTCATGGCGCGCTCCATTTCCGGCTGGCCAATCTGCGCAGCGATCGGACGAAGCACATTCACCAGCGGCCAGCGCATGCCCTCGGTCGCGTAAACCAGCAGGTACAATTGACCGTCTTTTTTAACGACGCGTGTAAGCTGGTCGAGTGCGACGTCTTCGTCATCGACGATCATCAGGACGCCCGCGCACCAGACCATGTCAAATTTGTTATCCTCGAATGGGATATCCATGATCGAGGCGACGCGGAAATCGGTGTTCGGCAGGTCGGCGCCGCGCATTTTGGCATCCGAAATGCCTTTTTCACCGAGGTCGATACCGTAGGATTTTTCGGTGCCGAGGCGGGCCATGGCAATGGCGTTACGTCCGCCGCCGCAACCGGCGTCTAAAATCGTTTTGCCCTTAAACCAGTCACGCTTGAGACCAATGATGTCGAGGCGATCAGTAAAGAGTTTGACGGAATGTTCGAACGCTTCGCGGTCATACGGACCCCAGAGGTCTCCGAACAGCTTGCCGGTGTCTTTTTCAAGGGCCTGTCTCGACATGTTTTTTCCTTGTTTTACTTGTGCTTAATGCGTGTTTTGTGCGCGTGGCCATATATTCAGGATTCCATTGCTTTGTCAAGGAATCATGGGATAGTGTAAGGCGGTTCAAAGGGGTCAAAAATCAGTGAAAAATTCAAATGCATCAATACTTTGCCTGATCAACGCCCGCGGCGGTTCGAAGGGCGTGCCCGGCAAGAATCTAAAGCCGCTGGCAGGCAAGCCGCTGATCGCCTGGAGCATCGATACGGCGAAGCAAAGCAAGCTGATCAAAAAGACGGTGGTTTCGACCGACAGCGAGGATATCGCCCGCGTTGCCACCCAGCATGGTGCGTACGCGCCGTTCCTGCGCCCGGCGGATCTGGCGACCGACACCGCCAAGCAGGTTGACGTGATTATTCACGCGCTGAAATTCCTGGAAAGCATGGGCGAACGCTACGACTATGTTTGCATTCTGCAGCCGACCTGCCCGCTGCGCTCTGTCGCCGATGTTGACGGCGCGCTGGGGCTTTTGACTTCCAGCAGGGCGGATAGCGTGATTACCGTCACCGATGTCGGTGGGCGTCATCCGCGTACATTGTACAAACTCCATGAGGGTGATAACAAACTCACGCCCTATGTTGAGAGCAGCAAGCGCGGCGTCATCCGCCAGGATTTCGAAACGTTGTACTGGCGCACCGGTGCGGTTTACGCGATGAAGCGCGACGTGATCATGAAGGGCTCTCTCTATGGCGAGGATACGCGCGGCTACAAGGTGCCGGAAGAGCGCGCGTTCAATATCGACACGCCTTTTGATTTCGAACTCACCGAAGCGTGGCTCAAATCTAAGGCTCAGTAATTCAACGTTTTTGTGAAAGTCAGCGGCGTTTTCGCCAGGATGTCGGCAATCTTCATGCCCGCATCGCCCTCGCCGTAAAGCGTCGAGGATGCCGTTCTTCCCTGGCAATGTTCCATGACGGCATTATAGATTTCACTTTCATTATAGCCGACATCGATCACATTCGGTCCGCGCTCGCGTGCATTTTGTCGCGAGCCGATATTGACGGCAGGAACACCGAGATATGAAGCCTCGCGGATGGCGACACTGGAATTGCCGACGATGCCGAGCGATCCATACAGCACACGCATAAAATCCGGCGGGCTCATATTCTTGATGAACTGCATATGTTCGGGCTTTTCATTCTCGCGGAAGGAACGAATTCCCTTGGAGACATCGTCGCCGCCCGCGTCGACATTCGGCCAGAACCAGAGCACCGGTTTTTTCATGCGGTTCATCGCCTGCAGGGTCTGCTCGATCTGCTTCAGCCCGTCTTCCGGCTCTGTCGTCACGGAATGCTGCATGACGATGTAGTAACCGCCTGACAGATCCGGCGCCGTTCCGACGCCGCCGTATTTTTTATAGATATCGAAGTCGAGCGCGGGACTTTCCATTACTTTTCGCGCAAGGTCGATGGACGGGCAGCCGACATGAAAGACTTTTTCCGGCTTCTCGCCCATACGCACGATATTTTCAGCGGATTTTCTCGTGGCCGGGAAATGAATATCGGCCAGTTTCGTCACGGCGTGGCGCACTTTTTCGTCGATATTGCCGGATATCTCGCCGCCCTGCACATGAATGAGCGGTATGTTGAGATAGGCAGCGGCAATAGCAGCGGAAAGAATTTCGTAGCGGTCAGCCATGACTAGGACGGCATCGGGCTTCAGCCGGTCAAAAGTGCCGGAAAATTCGATAATACCGATGCCTGTCGCCTTTGCTGAGGTCAGCAGCGTTTCGCCCTCGAGCACATTATAGACGCGCTCGCTGATAGTGAAGCCGTCACGCTCAACCATCTTGTCGGTGTTGCCATAGCGCTCCAGCACCGCCGAGGCAGCGCAAACAACCTGCAGGTCGAGGCCTTTATACCCGCTGATGGCCTGCAGGATCGGCTGGATTTTCGCATAGCTGGTGCGCGCCGTCAGGACGACGCATATTTTACGCCCGTACACGGTCAACATCCTCCCATGTCAGTAGTCTGTCCGAAGGCACATCGCGTTTAAGACGCAGGCCAACAAGCTTGTTTTTATCTGTAAACGGAATTCCCGTTCCCGGCTTTTTCGGTGCCAGCATTTTCATGCTGATGACGGTTCCTTTTTTCTGCGGTGCCGCCAGCGCGACGCTCTTGGTGAACAGCCCGCGCATTTTTTCCATTTTCACGGCCATCTTGTCCTTACCGACCGGGTTTTTTGCCATGACATGGAAAGCATCGCGCGCATCACAAATGAAAGCCAACTCATCGAATGTCACAGAAGCCGGAACGTCCGGCCCGTAAGACAAATGGTCGAACGTTACATGTAGTTCCAGCATATCCGCGCCCTGCGCCATCGCCGCGAGTGAAGGGTAAGACGTGCCGGAATGATCGGACAGCCCGACCGGGCATTTATAGCGCGCCCGGTATTCCCCGATCACGTTCAGGCCCACGTCCTCGAGTGAAGTCGGATAATTGCTGGTGCATTGCAGGATCGCGAACGGCGATTTAGCCTGCTGGAAAACTTTGACGGCGTCTTTGACTTCGTCGTAACGGCTCATGCCGGTGCTGAGCAGGATCGGCTTTTTCGTTTTGACCATCGCGGCCATCAGTTCGGCGGAGCGAAATTCGCCCGAGCCGATTTTCCACGCGGGCATGCCGATTTTTTTAAGAAGCTCTACGGCTTCAACAGAAAAAGCCGAACTTAAAAAAATCAGGCCTGCTTCTTTGGCGTGCGCGGCAAGCGCTGCCCATTGCTCCGCGGTGAATTCCATGCGCTTCCAGTAGTCGAAGCGCGTTTTATCCTGCCCGCTCATCGGGATGCGGAATTGTTCGTCGCGCGTGCTCTCGGCGGCGGCGATATGGGTCTGGAATTTTATGGCGTCCGCCCCGGCTGCGCCTGCCGCATCGATGAAGGCATGCGCCTGGCCGAGCGAGCCTTCATGCGCCTGCGCGACCTCGGCGATGACGAAGCATTTTTCGCCCTGGCCGATTTTGCGGTTGCCGATTTTGATGTGTGAAGTCATAGCGCCCTGAAAATAGGGCATTTTCCGGCTTTAGGGAACTGAAATTTCAGCCTTTTTTGCGTGATTTTTGCGCAATTATGGCCATTTTCTGCTGTTTTTTGAGGGCTTTTATCGCCGCTTCCCGGGCCTGGGCCGCCCCCCGGGAAGGGTAGATTTCCGATAACATAACCTTGTAAGGCCCGCGCCCCCGCGTGTATTTGGCCCCTGTGCCCTCGGCATGCTTCCTGAGGCGGAGCGCCAGATCGTTGGTCACGCCCGTATAAAGCGTGCCGTCGGCGCATTTTAGGATATAGACCGTCCAGCTCAAGCCTTGTCCTCCAGCTTCATGCGCATATCCTCAAGCTCCAGCCAGCGGTTCTCGGCCATTTCAAGGGCCTCTTTCACTTCCGCGTGACGTTTCGCCGCGTCATAGAACACGCCCGGGTCGCGGGAATAAAGGTCCGGGTCGGCCATGGTTTTTTGCAGCTCGGCATATTCCGCTTCGTATTCCTTTATTTTACGAGGCAGGCGGTCGAGCTCGTATTGTAATTTGTAAGAAAGCTTCGAAGCGACTTTATTTGCCGTGGGCGTTGCGGGCGTAGCCGGTTTTTTATCTTCCTTTTTATTTTTTACTTCGATTTTGGGCGTCGGCGGCTCCTTTCCCTTTTTATATTCCAGGTAATCGCTGTAGCCGCCGATGATGCTTTCGATCTTGCCGTCGCCTTCAAACACAAGAAGCTTGTTGATGACCTGGTCGAGGAAGTCACGGTCGTGGGAAACAACGAAAATCGTGCCCTCGAACGAAACCAGTATATTTTCCAGCATGTCGAGCGTTTCCATGTCGAGATCGTTCGTGGGCTCGTCGAGGATCAGAAAACTGCCGGGATTGGCGAGCACTTTCGCCAGTATCAGGCGGTTTTTCTGTCCGCCTGATAATGTCGAAACCTTGCGCCACGCATCTTCCGGATCAAATAAAAAGTCTTTCAGGTAACCGCAGACATGGCGGTATTTGCCACGGACATCGAGATGGTCGCTGCCGCCGACGCACAGCGTTTCCTGCAGGGTTTTTGAATCTTCCAGTGAGGACCTGTTCTGGTCGAAATAGCTGAATGTAAGGTCCTTGGCCATTTTGACCTTGCCGCCGTCAGCTTCCAGCTCACCGACGAGCAGCCTGAGAAATGAAGTTTTTCCCGAGCCGTTGCGACCCAAAATCCCGACGCGGTCGCGGCGCTTAACCCGTAACGTGAATTTGTCCATGATGATTTTTTCGACGCCTGTGTCAGGATCGGAAAAAGTTTTTCGTACATTGATGAATTCGGCGACGTTGAGCGAAGATTCCTCGACATCCGGCGGCGGAAATTTAATTCCTCTTGTCGCTTTTTTATAAGATTTCTGGTCAGTCTCAAGCTGCGCTGCCGCCTCGCGCGCGAGCGATTGCCTGCGCACGTTGCGCTTGACCCGCGCCTTGACGCCCCGGTTGGCCCATTCAAGCTCAAGCTTGACGCGTTGCTCGCGGTTCTGGAGCTGCCGCGCCTCGAGGTCGTAAAGGCTTTGCGACCACTCATCGAATTTGCCGAAACCTTCCGGGCTGATGCGAAGCTTGCCGCGATCCAGCCAGAACACGTTGTCGGAGATATTAGCGAGGAAGGTGCGGTCGTGCGAAACGCAGATGATCGCGCCTGCGTAATATTTGAGATAGGTTTCCAGCCACTGGATTATTTCCAGATCCATATGGTTGGTGGGCTCGTCCAGCAGCAGGATATCCGGCTCCTCCACCAGGGCGCGGGCGAGCGCGGCGCGGCGCAGGAGCCCGCCCGACAGCCCATCCATCCGTTCATCGGCCCTGAGGCCGAGCGGCTCGACGATCATCTCGATCTTGTAGGACTGATCCCATTCCTCGGCGTTCTTGTTCATGCCCGCGAAAACAAAATCCCGGATCGTCTGGCCGGGCAGGGGGACAATATGCTGCTGCATGTAGCCGATCGTCGTGCCCGCGAACAGCCAGCGGCGGCCATCGTCGATTTCCCGGTCGCCGGTGATCAGGTTCATGAGGGTGGTTTTCCCGGCGCCGTTCTTGCCCACCAGGGCGATTTTCCGCCCCTTATGGATATGAAAGGTCAGGTTCTCGAAGAACGGTTTGCCGCCGATCAGGACCATCGCGTCTTCAATACTGAGAATAAGCTCGCTCATGGCGACGTATATATAGCGGGAAGGGCGATTTGGCCACTCGATTTGCCAAAAAGCCCCGGTTTCTTTATAAAAAAACCATGTTATCAGCATACGATCAGGCGGCTCAGGACATTATCAATGCAGGCAGGTTCCTGGATGGGCGCGGGCTTGCCCCGGCGACCAGCGGGAATTACTCGGTCAGGCTGCCGGATGGGCGCATCGCGATCACGGTTTCCGGCACGCATAAGGGCAAACTGACCAAGGCCGATATCATGACGGTGGATGCCGGCGGCAAACCGCTGGAAGATAAAAAACCTTCCGACGAGACGATCCTCCATATCCAGATTTATAGATTGTGCCCGGAAGCGGGCGCCATTTTGCATGCGCACTCCGTGCCGGGAACGGTTGTGACTCGCCTCAACCCGCTGAACGCTATTATCCTGATGGGCAATGAAATGCTGAAGATCATGCCGGGAATAAAAACGCATGACGCGAGCATCCGCGTTCCTGTCGTCGATAATTCGCAGGACATGAAATCGCTAAGCGAGGCACTTGAAAATATGGTCAAGAAAGACGTTCCCGCCTATCTAATCCGCGAGCATGGATTTTATGTGTGGGGCAAGGACATGGCTGAGGCGGAACGCATCGCCGAGGGTCTCGAATATCTTCTAATGTGTGAAATGGAAACAATGAAAATCAAGGCAGGAGCAAGGCTATGAGCAGGCTGACGATTTACCCGGACAACAATCCGAGCAAACCCGACCTCGACACGACCGACGCCGCAAAAATGCGCGAAGCGCTGAAAGTGATCAATGTGACGTTCGAGCGATGGGAAGCATCGAAGCAATTCGCTAAAGATGCAGATGATTCCGAAGTAATCGAAGCCTATAACAACGACATAGAGCGCATCAAAAAAATCGGCGGGTATCAGACCGTTGATATTTTGCGCGTCAATGACGCAACACCGGACAAACCCTCTATCCGCGCTAAATTTCTGAACGAACATACGCACAGCGAGGACGAGGTGCGGTTTTTTGTGGAAGGAGCAGGGATTTTTTATCTGCGTGTGAGCGGAAAAGTTTATATGACACTGTGCGAGCGCGGTGATCTCCTGAGCGTGCCCGCAGGCACCACGCACTGGTTCGACATGGGACCGGAGCCCGATATTACAGCCATCCGCTTTTTCGACAATAAAGAGGGTTGGGTGCCGCATTTCACCGGCGACAAGATTGCCGAAGTGTTCCCGAAATTCGACAAGACATACAAGACAAAGGCTGCATGATCCGCGCGATTGTCACCGACATTGAAGGCACGACCAGCTCGATTTCATTCGTGAAAGATGTGCTGTTTCCCTATGCAAGGAAGGAAATTCCTGCTTTCGTGCGAAAAAATGAAAAACAGGTGGCGGGGCTACTTGATGAAGTGCGCAGCATTGAAAAAAATTCAGAGCTTTCGACCGATGAAGTGATTGCGATATTGCAGCGCTGGATTGATGAGGATCAGAAAATCATGCCCCTCAAGGCCCTGCAGGGCCTGATCTGGCAGGCGGGCTACGCCGCCGGAGATTTTAAAGGGCATATCTATGACGATGCGCTGGAAGGACTTCAGCGTTGGCACGCAGCAGGAATTAAGCTCTATGTTTATTCATCGGGGTCCGTTCCCGCGCAGAAATTACTCTTCGCACACACCCAGAAAGGTGACTTAACGCCTCTTTTCTCAGGTTATTTCGACACGGCGACGGGGCCCAAGCTTGAAGCGGACTCTTACCGCAAAATCACGAAGAAAATTGGCATGCCCGCAAACACAATTTTATTCCTGTCCGACAATCCGCAGGAAATTTCTGCCGCTGTGGAAACCGGAATGGAAACCATTCTCGTCGACCGTGAAGGAAAAATGCCGAATTCTGTTAAAAGTTTTGACAATATCGCCTTACAGGAGAAAGCCGCATGACAGCGAAACTTAAACTTGCAACACCAAGCGGATATTATGCTCTCACGCCGGAAACGGCCCTCGACTATCTGTCCGGATTTAAAAAAATAGCCGCAAAGCTGGGTGATAAACCTGCTGAATGGAAATCTCGCGAGGTAGGCGACGGTAATCTGAACCTCGTTTTCATTATTGAAGGTCCAAAGGGCTCTGTTGTAGTCAAGCAGGCGCTTCCTTATGTTCGTCTCGTCGGTGAAAGCTGGCCGCTGCCGCTGGCGCGCGCGCATTTCGAGCATATGGCCCTTGTGGAACAGGCGAAATGGGCGCCAGATTACGTGCCGGAAATCTATGAGCATGACGCCGCGATGGCGCTCACCATCATGGAATATCTCTCGCCGCATATCATCCTGCGCAAGGGTCTGATCCGCGGCATTACATATCTAAAAATGGCGGAGCATCTCGGAAAATTTCTCGCGCATACTTTATTTCATACCTCCGATTTATATCTTTCGGCCGCGGAGAAAAAAGAAAAGATTGCCGCGTTCCTGACCAACACGGCCATGTGCAAGATCAGTGAAGATTTGATTTTCGACGAACCGTATTTTGCCGCGCCGATGAACAGGCACACCTCGCCGGAACTCGATGATATCGCGCTGGAGTTCCGCCGCGATACCGACCTGAAACTCGCCGTGCAGGATATGAAATGGCGCTTCCAGAATAACGCCGAAGCCTTGATCCATGGTGATCTCCATACGGGCTCTGTCATGGTGACGGAAGACGACACCCGCGCCATCGACCCGGAATTCGCATTCTACGCCCCTATGGGTTTTGATGTTGGCGCGGTGTTAGCAAACTTGTTTCTGGCGTATTTTGCACAGGAAGGGCATGAAAAAGCGCCCGGCGAGCGTCAGAAATACGCGAAATGGATTTTGCAGCAGGCAGAGACGGTCTGGACAACGTTCACAGATGAATTCGCGGCGCTCAGCGCAAAGCGCAACCCTAAAAACCCCGGCGGGGATGTACTGAATCCGCGTCTTTATGAGGACACGCCCGATCTTTCCGCTAGCGCCTTCCTGCGCCGGATGGAATCTGTATGGGACGATACGCTGGGCTTTGCGGGATGTAAAATGATACGCCGTATTCTGGGCCTTGCGCATGTCGAGGATTTTGAATCGATCGAAAATTCTGAGACACGCGCTGCCTGTGAGCGCAGGGCGCTGGAATTTGCGCGTGAGTTGCTTGTGCGCCGAGAGAAATTCAAAACCATCTCCGATGTTACGAAAGCGATGAAATGAAAATAGACGGCGTCGGTCATCGTTCTATCTGGCTTTCCGGGAACGGCTGGTCGTTTAATATTTTCGACCAGCGTAAATTGCCGTGGAAGCTGAAAATCGTGGAAATCACGAATGTGGAGCAGGCCGCCACCGCTATTAAAGAAATGTGGACGCGCGGTGCGCCGCTGCTGGCGATGACGGCAGCTTATGGACTGTGTCTTGGGTTGAAAGAAGATCCCTCGGACGCCTCGCTTGAAAAAAACTATAAAAAACTTCTGGAAACTCGGCCCACAGCCGTCAATCTGCGCTGGGCGCTGGATAAAATGTTGGCAACTGTCCAGTCCTTGCAAGGTAAGGCCCGCGTTGAAGCAGCTTATAAACGTGCCGCCGAACTATGCGACGAAGACGTGGCAATTAATAAGGCCATTGGTGAACATGGATTGCCGCTTATTAAAGATATCGCGAAGAAGAAAAAAACCGTCAATATCCTGACCCATTGCAATGCTGGTTGGCTGGCGACGGTGGATTACGGCACGGCGACCTCGCCGATTTACCGCGCACATGACGAGGGCATTCCCGTGCATGTCTGGGTCGATGAAACACGTCCGCGCAACCAGGGTGCCCTGACGGCTTATGAGCTGGCGCAGCACGGCGTGCCGCATACGGTCATTACCGACAATGCCGGCGGGTTGCTGATGCAGCAGGCCAGGGTTGACCTGGTTTTTGTCGGGGCCGACCGTGTCACGCGCAACGGCGACGTCGCAAACAAGATCGGCACGTATTTAAAGGCATTGGCCGCGCACGACAACAACGTCCCGTTTTACGTCGCCCTGCCATATACGACCTTTGATTCCTCGCTGGAAAGCGGCGCAGATATCCCGATTGAAGAGCGCAGCGCCGATGAAGTGCGCTTTACCGAAGGAAAAGGTGGAAAAATTCAAATTACAGACTCGCCCACCGCCAACCCGGCCTTTGACATTACGCCCGCGCGGCTTGTCACCGGCTACATCACTGAAAAAGGCGTTGTCAGCAATTTATCCGCCGCCTATTCCGACGCGGCTTAATCATTGTTCTTTGCTGTTTTGTTCCTGGCTTGCGAGCGCCCGGCGGACATCGCCCGGCGAGCCGGTATGGCGGGCAAGGAGTCTGTAAGCCACCGGCACGATAAAGAGTGTGAAGAGGGTGGCGAAGCAAACGCCCGAAAGAACGACCGTCGCGATCACTGCGCGCGTTTCCGACCCCGCGCCGCCCGATAAAATAAGCGGCACCGCGCCCATCGCGGCGGTGATGCTGGTCATTAAAATGGGGCGTAGGCGCAATTCAGCGGCTTTAAGCAAAGCCGCATTAAATTCCGCGCCTTCATCGCGGAGCTGGTTCGCGAATTCGACGATCAGGATGCCGTTCTTGGCCGCGAGGCCGACGAGCATGATCATGCCGATCTGGCTGAACAGGTTCAGCGAGTTGCCGGTGACGTAAAGCCCGAGCAGCCCGCCTGCCACCGCGAGCGGAACGGTAAGAAGGATAACGAACGGGTGGATATAGCTTTCGAACTGCGCGGCCATTACCAGGAACATGACGAGGATGCCGAGGATAAACACGAAAAACACCGAGCCGCCGGAATATTTGTAGTCCTGCGACTGGCCTTTGTAGTCGATGATGACATCTTGGGGAAGATTTTCGCGCACGAGGGTTTCGAGATATGTCAGGGCCTCGCCAAGCGTATAGCCCTGCGCGAGATCCGCATCGATGGTGATGGCGCGGACGCGGTTATAACGGCTTAAAGAACGGGAATCGGCGAACTGGTCGATGCGCACAAGATTCGCCAGCGGGATAAGCTGGTTGGATCGGTTCGAGCGCACATAAATATTTTCCATGTTGGTAGCCGTGCGTTGTGCGATGCGCTCGCCCTCGACGATGACGTCATATTCCTCGCCTTGGTCGATGTAGGTGGTAATGCGGCGCGAGCCGAGCAGGGTCTCCAGCGTGCGGCCTATGGAAACAACCGTTACGCCCAGTTCAGCCGCGCGGTCGTAATCAATGGAAATCTGGTAAAGCGGTTTGGTTTCCTTGTAGTTCCAGTCAATGCTGAGTAGGCCGGGATTATTCTCGTTGATTTTGGCGAGCAAGGTATCCCGCCACTGCGTGAGCTCCTGGTACGTGCCGCCGCCGATGACAAACTGCACCGGCTTACCGCCGCCGCCCGCAAAGCCCTGCCGCATGACCGGCGATATTCGCACGCCCGGCAGGTCGGCAAGTTTTGTACGGACCTCGTCCATGATATCCCATGCCGAGCGGCGCTTGCCCCAGTCAGCCAGTACGCAAATTAATGTCCCGCTGTTAAAGCCCGCGCCGCCGCCGAAGCCGCCCGGCGCGCGGACCAGCAGTGTTTCCATCTCGCCGCCCTCGACATAGGTCAGGAGACGCTTTTCGATCTCGTCCATGTAGTCTTTCATGTAGGCAAAAGACGCGCCTTCCGGCCCGTTGACGCTGATGGTGAAAGCGCCACGGTCTTCGCGCGGCGTGTATTCTTCGGGCACGGCGGAATAAAGAAAGACGATGCCCGCAATGATCACCGCGAAAACGACTATGGCAATTATCGGGCGCTCGATCAGGCGGGCGAGGATGCCCACATATTTTCGGCGGATTTTGATGAAGGCGTCATCTATCTTGTCTACAAGCGTTTTTTTCCCGCCATTATCTTTCCGCTCGCGCAGAATTTTAGAGGCCAGCATGGGCGTCAGGGTAAGCGCGACAAGGCCTGAAAATGAAACCGCTGCCGCGAGCGTCACGGCGAATTCGGAAAACAATCTCCCGACATCGCCTTCGAGGAACGTAATCGGCACGAACACGGCAACAAGGACGAGCGTGGTCGCGACAACGGCAAAACCGACTTGCCGCGTACCGCGATAGGCGGCGAGCAAGGGCGGCTCGTTCTCCTCGCGCATGCGCCGCACGACGTTTTCGAGCACCACGATCGCATCATCGACCACAAGGCCGATGGCAAGCACAAGCGCCAGTAGTGTAAGCAAGTTGATGGTAAAGCCGAGCGCATTAAGCACAATGAACGTAGCGGTCAGCGAAACCGGGACGGCGACCGCCGGGACAAGGGTGGCGCGGAGACTCCCCAGGAACGCGTAAATAACAAGCACGACCAAAATCATGGCGATGCCGAGCGTGAAGTAAACCTCATGCACGGCCTTGTCGATGAAAACGGACGTATCGTAACTGACCTCAATCCGCATATCTTCGGGCAGGGTTTCGTTGAGCCGCGCCGCCTGCTCACGCGCCTGCCGCGCAACCTCAATGGTGTTACCGGTCGATTGTTTGATAATGCCAAGGCCTACGCGCGGGGATCCGTTGCCGCGGTACATCACGCGGTTCTCGACGGTACTTTTTTCAACACGGGCGACATCGCCAAGACGGACGAGATAGCCATTTTCGCCCCGGGCGAGTACCAGCTTGCGGAAATCCTCTTCCGTCCGGAACGTACGGTCGATACGTACCGTGAATTGCCGCTGGATAGATTCAAAGCTTCCAGCCGGAAGCTCGACGTTCTCGGAGCGCAGCGCGTTTTCAACGTCCTCGACCGTCAGGCCCCGCGCCGCGAGCTGGTTACGGTCGATCCATACGCGCATGGCGTAGCTTTGCCCGCCGCCGACGCGCACGCTGGCGACGCCGTCCAGGATCGAGAACCGGTCGACGAGATAACGCTCGGCGTAATCCGTGAGCTCAATGGTCGTACGCCCCGCACTGATAAGGCTGAGCCAGATGATAACGTCGTCGCTGGCATCGACTTTCTGCACTTCCGGCGGGTCGGCCTCTTCGGGCAAATTGCCGACGATACCGGCGATGCGGTCGCGCACGTCGTTGGCGGCGGCCTCTATGTCGCGGTCGATGCTGAATTCCAGTGTCACGCGCGACTGGCCGTCGGAGCTGGAGGACTCGATATAATTGATGCCCTCGACGCCTGCGATGCGGTCCTCGATCAGTTCTGTAACACGCGTTTCAACGATTGAAGCCGATGCGCCGGGATAGGATGTGTTGATCGTCACCACGGGTGGGTCAATGTCCGGATATTCACGCAGGGGCAGGCGCGTGAAAGCCACGATGCCGAACGCTATCAGTAGCAAAGAGATAACGGATGCAAAAACCGGGCGGGTGACGGAAAAGTCGGAAAGAACCATCAGTTCTTATCCTCTGCTTTGTCTCCTTTTTCGGCGGCTCTGCCGAGGACGTCCGAAATGCTTTCCTCCCTGGCCTGCTCGCCAATGATATTGGCCGTCTGGCCGGGGCGGGCGGTCATGGTGCCGTGCGTGACGATTTTTTCGCCTTCCTGCAGCCCTTCGGTGATTTCAACCGTGCCGGGCTGGCGCGTTCCGGCGCTCACTTTGCGCTTTTCTATTTTTCCGTCGCCGCCTATAACCAGCACGTAATTGTCACGCCCCTCAGGGATCAGGGTTTCCTCGGGCACGATGATTGCATGCCGTGCGTTATTGAACAGTTCCACGCTCATCAGCAGGCCGGGTTTCAGCGCATGATCCTCATTTTGAATGAGGGCGCGCACCATGATGGAGCGGGTTACCGGGTCGATCTGGCTGTCCAGGCTTGCGATTTCGCCTTTGAACTCGCGGTCGCCAAAATCGCGCGCATGCGCGGTGATAGGTGTACCGATCTTAAGGTCAGCCATAAAAATCGACGGCACAGAAAAATCCAGCTTCATCACGCTGTCGTCATCCAGCGTCGTGATTTTCGTGCCGGGCTGCATTAAAGCGCCAACGCTGATGTTGCGAAGACCCAGCACGCCGCTGAACGGTGCGCTGATGAGATAGTTTTTCAGGCGCGATTGCACCTCGCGTAATCTTCCTTGTGCTGAGTCATAATCGCGCTGTCGCTGGTCAAGCGTCGCCTTGGGCGCAACGCCGTCCTTGGCAAGGGTTCTTATACGGTCGAGCTGTTGCCTGGCTTCCGAGACGACAGCCTGCGCCTGGTCGAGCTGGGCTTTTTCCTCGCCGCTGGCCATTTCAACCAGCACGTCTCCCTTTTCGACGCGCTGGTTGTCGGTGAAATTCACGGCCGTTACGGTTTCGGTCACGGTCGTGGTGATGGTGATGGATTCATTGGCGCGGAGCGTTCCCAGCGCCTCGACCCGGTCTGAAATATCCTGTTTTTGGGCAATGGCGACGATGACATTGGCGGGCTGGTCGCCGCCCTTTTTGGGCTGTGCCGCAACCGGGCCCGAACAGGCCAGAATCAGGATTACGGTTGTTACCGTGAGTTTGGAGATATTCATAAAAAGCCCCATTTGTTTATATACGCAGTTTATGACGATTCCCTTTTGTCCGGGGAAATAGAATATTCCATTTCCCCGGTGCCCATCATGCCTATATTATTGACTGGAACAAATCACTTTTCCGCGCGTTTGCGTGGTCGGAGGAAACAATGAAATACCTGCCCCTTATGCTCGCCCTGTGCGTCTGTTTTATGGTTCAACCTGCCTCGGCTGAACAAGCCACCCCTGCGGAACAGCGGGTCGGAATTCAGAAAATGGCTGACGAAACGCTGGCCCGGCTTTATAAGGACAACCCGGAAGCGGCACGCGAGATCGAGGGGGCGGTGGGCTATGCCGTGTTCTCAAGCGGTTCTCTGGCCCTGATCTGGGTCAGCGGCGGCTATGGCCACGGCCTCGCCCATGACAATCGCGACAACAGCGACATTTATATGCAGATGGCGAGCGCGGGCGTGGGCCTTGGTCTTGGCGCCAAGGATTACAACACGGTGTTCGTGTTTTACGATGCGGCCGCTTTTTATGACTTCACCACCACGGGTCTCGATCTGACCGGCACGGCCAACGCCGCCGCCAAGGTCGGCGAGAAGGGCGACGCGGGCGGTGTCGCGGCCAATGCGCTGCCCGGCATGAGAATCTACCAGCTGACCGACGCGGGCCTGATCGCGGAGGCCATGGTGCAGGGCACGAAATACTGGCGGGATAAAGAATTGAACAAGTAAACGAAAAAGCCCGCTTTGAGCGGGCTTTTTACTTGGCGTAATGATCCTGGTTAGCCGCTTCAGGCGGGGTGTTTTCTTTTTTCACAGCATGCTTGGCGTAAATCTTCTGCCATTCGCTCAGCTCTATCGCGCGGCTTTCATCTGTGTCCGCGCGCAGGAAATAAATATCGATGACGTTCATCGCCTTGATCTCGGCGGAACCAGGTTCGTATTTGCCCACCATCACGGTTTCAAGAAATGAATCCTTGTTGTATTCGACGCCGTCATCCTGACCGTCATTGTCGAGGTCAATAAAAGTAATTCCGGGTTTTTGTTTTGGCAGGACGTCGATAGGGCGGTCGGTATGATACTCGCCTTTGGTCAGGCTTTCGTTGCCGTCGCGGTCGAAATAATAAAACATGTATTTGGCAACTTCGGTGCGCGTGATGCGCCCGTCGGTGTCGAGATCAAGCGCGTCGATCGGCACCTGAGTCTGGTTCTCTAGGTCGAGCCCCGCCGTCGCTGGCAGGGGACATAAAAAAGCCCCGGCTGCGGCAGCAATTAAATATACGAGGATATTCTTTTGCTTGAGCATGCCGGGGCTCCTTATATTTGATCGATTACTTCGTCGCTGCTGTTTTCAGCTTCTTCAGCGGGCGAATTTTTACGCGAACCGTCGCAGGACGGGCAGCGGCTTTTACCATTTCGCCCGTGCCGGGGTTGCGTACCAGCGTGCCAGCCTTGCGGGCCGGAACTTTGCGCAACGTGACCTTCATCAGGCCGGGCAGGATGAATGCGCCTGCGCCTTGAGGATGAATGGAACCGAGCAGTGCGCCTTCCAGCGAGTCAAATACGCCGGCGGCTTGTTTGCGCGTCAGGCCGTTTTCCTCGGCTAGGCGACCGATGAGAGCCGACTTCGACAGAAGGCTTTTCACCGGGCGGACAACGCTGGATTTTGCTTTGGGTTTTGCTTTGGATTTGGATTTCTTCTTAGCCATGATGTTTGTATCTCCAGTTGAGTAACGATTTCACAAATTGAAACGATGAGGCGATTGTATCGTTTTTCCCGGGAATACCAAGCGGATTCTGCTGTTATCTACACAGGAAAATCGGGGTATTAAACGCATCCGGACGCTTGACCTGCCCTTGCGCGGCGTCTATGTCGACCCGACTCGGGCAGTGTCCAATACCACGCAGGCATCAGAAATTACGGGCAAATTCGTTCACGCGCTGTCTCAGCTGCCGCACATAAGAAGCGTGGTTTTCGCTCGTGAGGACGTGGCTTCGCTGCACGATCATGCCGGCGATTTCGGCGCTTATTCCCGGGTTATAATGCGAGGCATCCATGTAGTTTTTGATGGATTCCGGGCCGTTTTCGATGAAATCAAAGCCGTAGATTCGCACGTTTTTCAGGTCCCTTGTTTCGTCCAGGAGCTTTTGGCGCATCGCCATTTGGATCCAGAATTCATCGTTGCCGCTGCGTGCGAAGGCGTAATAGGAGACAGGCGGAAAAAACAATTCGAATTGTATGTCCGGGTTGTTTCTCAAAACCGGCAAAAGGTTTTTTTCAAGGTTCAGGAAATCCTGGCGTGTGCCTGCCGGTGGTGTAGCAGTCAGAGGCAGATTTGAAGCACCGAAATCCGCGTGTAGCTTTTCCAGGTTTTCAGGCGACGACCATTTCACAAAGGCTTCCTGGTTCTCCCACGTGTAAAGCTCTTCAAGACCTTTGCGTTTTCTTTTCCGGCCTTTCGCGATTTTCAGGGCCTCTTCGAATACATCGTTGTTGAAAACATAACGCCAGTTATCGAGTAGACTCCGGTTGTAGAGAAAAAGGGGCAAGGGCACTTCTTTATGAAGCGCATCGGGGTCTTCATACATATAAGACGAATAAATCTCCCAAACGACCGTTTTGACGTGGCCGGTTGCAATGGCCTTTTCAGCCATGGCGGCAAGCTCCCGTGGTTGCCCGCCCGCAAGAGTCAGCTTCAGGGCGTTCGCCCCTTGCGCGTTCCTGAAAATTTTCACCGGCAGGTTCTGGCTCATCGATGTGCCGAGAACGACCGTATCAATATTCGTTGCGGGATCAGCCAGAAAGGAATTGATGAGCCCCGCATTCTGATACCTGTCCGTGCCGTCGAACCCGATCGCTGCATATCTTTTATGAATAAAAAAGAACGGGTCAAAAATAATAACGACTCCTGCCGGCAGGCAAAACAATGTCGCCGTAATGATCAAAACTAGAACAAAGAATTTCTTTTCCGTCATCGCGTCCCTAGAACTGAAAGTAAATAAATTCGGAAATACGGTTCATCGTATAAACTGCGTAATAGAGCGCCACGCCCAGCAGGAAAATGGTCGCCGCCAGCCATTTTTTGTCGGGCACCCATGAATACCATTTCTTCTCTCCGCCGCTTTCAGCGAAGGCGATGATCTGCATAGCGTTCGGCATCAGTAGGGCAATGGCCAGCCCGATAGCTATAATTTCTGCCGCATCGCCGTCCTTCCATGCGCCCGCTCCGTTCAGTCCGGCCATGCCGCCCAGCATATTTGCCGCCGCCGTAACGTTTTCACAGCGGAAGATGACCCACGCGACGACGACGGCCAGGAATGTAATGAACCAGCTTAGTATCTTTCCGGCTCTGTTTTGCGCGAGAAGCCCCGGGAAGGCATGCCGCCAAACGTTATTGATAACGAGATACAGCCCGTGGAGCCCGCCCCACAGCACGAAAGTCCAGTTAGCCCCATGCCACAGGCCGCCCAGCAGCATCGTGATCATCAGGTTCGTATAGCGCCGCGTTTCCCCCCGCCGGTTCCCGCCGAGAGGGATGTACAGGTAATTTCTGAGGAATGCCGACAACGTAATGTGCCAGCGTCGCCAGAAATCGATAATGTTTGTCGCCTTGTGGGGAGAGAAGAAATTGTCTGGAAGGCGGATGCCGAACATGAGGCCTAGCCCGATCGCCATGTCCGAATAGCCCGAGAAATCGAAATAAAGCTGGAGCGTATAGGCAAGCGCCCCCATCCATCCATCGGCGAAAGTGATCGCCGTGCCATTCAAAGCCGCATCAAAAACAGGCGAGCCATGCGCCGCCAGCGTATCCGCCAGCAGCACTTTTTTGAATAGCCCCATTGAAAACAGTGTGAGACCGATTGCTGTCCCACGCCAGTCATATGGCTTGGCCGGGAGGGCGCGGAACTGCGGGATTACCGTCGCGTGATGCACGATGGGTCCCGCGATCAGGTGCGGAAAAAAACTGATGTAGGTGATATATTCAAGAAAACTCGGTCTTTGCGCCTTGCCGTTATACGCGTCGACCAGGTAGGCGATCTGCTGAAAGGTAAAGAAAGAAATGCCGAGCGGCAGGATGATGGTCGGCGCAACGATATCCTGTGCCAGAAGCAGGTTGATATTCCCAACGAGGAAATTGAAATATTTGAAAACGCCCAGCGCCGCGAGATTGACGCCAACTCCGAAAACCAGGAGCGCCCGCGGCGGCGAGGGCGCAAGAAGTTTTCCTCCGATAAAAAAGTTAAACAGGATAGACGCCAGAAGTAGGGCCAGGTAGCGCGGGTCCCACCATGCGTAGAAGAAGAGCGAGGTCAGTGCAATGAAAATAAGGGCTGCGCGGCCGAACCCCAGTCGCTTCAAAATAAGAAAGGCGCCCAGCGTTACTGGTAGGAATAGAAACAGGAACTCCAGGGAATTGAAAAGCATCCGTTTCTATTATCATCCTGTGGTTGCGGCGTCTCGCCTGACTAATTTATTCGCAGGGGATTAATCGCCCGTCAAGCCGATCATATGGGCACATTGCCGCTTTTATATTGACAAGGATAGGGGTGGCAATTAGTTTTTTCATATTCAAAAGCCACGGAAATTTTACTGCGTGAAAGGGTCGCTGCTATGTCGTTTGAAAATGGGAAAATTCAGGAACGATCCCAAATTTTAGATATGACGCAGCACTTTGTGCAGGCCATCAAGGAAGGCCCCGACGCTTTGAACGGCGCAATGCTGAGACTTATGAGCGCTTCCGCTGCTTTTCGAAGATCCGCCGTATTCGCACTTCCAGGCTTGCTTGACAAGGTGCGCGCTTACATTGAGCAAAAAACCAGCGACTATCCTTCCGAAAATCCTGATTTCCTAAGTGTGACTAGTGCTGTTTTCAATCGGAAGCTGCCTTATTATCTGAAAAAAACGACTGATGGACTGGGCGGGCGTATGATTGAAGACGGCCAGAACGCCGCCATTTCGTATGCAAAGCTGCCTTTTTCGGAGCGGAAACGTTTTCTTCAAATTTTCAAAGATAAAATTAATACGCATGCAGAGAAAATCAGATTAAGCATTATAGGCGATACGGGCACGTACGAAGGAGAAGCGCTGAAAGTTGACGAACATTTTGATTCTGTCCTTAAGCAGGCAGAAATGCTGGACGTCAAAATGACGGACAAGAGTCTGGTCTATATTGTCGAGAATGGTGATGAGCCTTATGGGCGCGCCCTTGGTGCTATCGTTGCTATGCTGGCTATTGGCAAGGCCGTTGTGATTTCACCCAATGATAAGGCGCCGGATTGGGTATTCCATGTGATCGACGCCGCCGATCAGGCAATTGAAGAATTTAAACCTGATGCGGGATTAGTAGCTGAGGAGCTGATTAGAGGCTTTAACAAATTCAAGAGCAGTCTCGTTACGCACAATATAGGCGTCCCTGGCACCCGGGCGCTCGAGAAACCTCTTCTTTATCTCATCTTTAACTATAAAAAACCTGCGTCTATCGATAAGCCTTCAGAATTGCAGCCGGTATAATAAGGCGTTTTATTTCTATATTAATATGTAAAAATAAATCCCATTTTCCTTGAAAGTCTGGGCCTTTAAGCCTTAATACAACTGTCATGCCCGGGCAGATTGATATTCTTATTGTCGCTGGTGCGCGGCCGAACTTCATGAAGATCGCGCCGGTCCTGCGGGCTATGGAATCCAGCAGGGTTTTGCGCGGCATATTGATCCACACCGGCCAGCATCATGACGACGCCATGTCGGGCAGTTTTTTCCGCGATCTTGGTATTCCTGAGCCCGAAGAAAATCTCGGCGTTGGCGGTGGCAGCCACGCGCAGCAGACCGCCGAAATCATGCGCCGGTTTGAACCTGTGCTGGACAGGATAACGCCCGCTGCCATTCTCGTGGTCGGCGACGTTAATTCCACTTTGGCTTGTGCTTTGGTGGCGGCGAAGAAAAAAATTCCAGTCATTCATGTTGAGGCGGGTCTGCGCAGTTTTGACCGCTCTATGCCCGAGGAAATCAACCGCGTCCTGACCGACCAGATTTCCGATTTTCTTTTTACGACAGAGCGCGAGGCCGATAAAAATCTGCAAATCGAAGGCATTGCGCCGGAAAAAATCCATTTCGTCGGCAACGTGATGGTCGATAGTCTTGAACATCATCTTGATCGTGCCGTCCCTTCAGAACAAACGCTGAAGAGTCTCGGCATACAACCGTCCGCCGCAGGATATGCGCTGTTGACCTTGCACCGGCCATCGAACGTTGATGATGAAAATATTTTCGGCGGGTTGACGCGGGCGCTGCATGAAATCGGAAATAAATTTCCTGTCATATTCCCCGCCCATCCACGCACAATTCAGGCGATAGAACGTTTTTCGTTGGACCGCTATTTCGATAACAAGAAAATTTCAATTGTACCGCCGCAACCCTATCTTTCTATGCTTGGTCTGGTCCGCGACGCAAAAATAGTCATGACGGATTCCGGCGGGCTTCAGGAGGAGACGACGGCGCTGGCCGTTCCGTGTTTTACGCTCCGTGAAAATACCGAGCGCTGGGTCACCGTGAATGAAGGCACGAACGCCATGGTCGGTACATCGCCGGAAGCATTGTTGAAAGCTTTCGGGGAATTCATTGCAGGAAAAATTAAAAAAGGCATGCGTCCTGAATTATGGGACGGAAACGCCGCCCGCCGTATTGTCGCGGTTCTAGAGAAAGACCTGGCGGGGTAGGGTGATGATCTCGCTAAAAAAGATGCTGCAGGACAGCTTGCTTCTCCAATGGCTCGTCATCCTTGTGCTTTTGGTTGTCGTCCGCGGCGGTGAAGGATTGTTCGAGCCGCTCAGTCTCGATGTCAACGATACGGTGGTTTTTTCAGAAATTGCGGCTAATCCGGATTTTCCTGAGGATTCGATCAGCGCGCAGTTCGTGAGTATGACCGGAGATGTGGGCGTAGCTCTTTTACCAGGCAAGCTTATGCACGCGGCGGGAATTTCGCCGGAGAATCAGTATCTGGTCGTGTATGCCTTGCAGATGTCGCTTCTCGCGCTCAGCCTGCTGGTTTTTTTCTCCGCCTTCGGCAGGGATTTCAGCTTTATCCTCCTTGCCGTTCTTCTCGCCTATGTATCGGCTTTTTCAGGCTTTGGCCGTTATCTCGCGATCGGGGCGGGGTTTAAGATTGTCAGCTCCGGCATGGCTCTTGCCGCCGGGTTTTTCATTCTCGGGCTTCACCTGCGGGGTATGCGCACCGTATCTGCCGTTATTGCAGCGCTGCTGGCCGCCTATCATCCCACGCATGCGTTCGTCCTGCTCTCGATGCTGGGATGTCATGCGTTGTGGGAGACATTTTATGCGCGTACCCTGAGCTTCGCTGAATTGATGCGGATTGGCGCGGTGACAACGGCAGCGCTTCTGCCTTTTGTATTTTTATTCATACTCAAAATGCCGCCGCATCAGGAATTCGATCACGGCGCATGGTGGTCTTATGTGCTGAGCAAATCGAGTAACCTGACACCACTTCAGGATGGTGTTCTTGTCGTCACGATGATCATGGCCACACTGGTTTTGGGAACGATTGCGTTGCGCGCGCGCGCCGCGCATGAGGTCAATACGCGTGCTATAGGCATTATCGCTGTTACAATTGTCTTGTGGACCGTTCAAATCACCGTGTCTGAAATATTTCGATCGGTTTCGTTCACTCAACTGGCCCTGACGCGCGCGACACCTTATGCGGTGATGGTGATCGTGGCGCTCCTGGCGTGGTATGTTCACCGCGCGTTTATAGAAGGAAACGCCCGGGACAAATTTGCCGGGTTGCTTTTGGTGCTTGGGTCTATGGGCGCGGGGCTACCCTCGCGCCTGCCGTTCCTCGGCGTTCCCACCATCACGCCGCCTTTGGTCAACACAGAATTATTTTTCCAAAGCCAGATCGTTAATCATGCAGCGCTCGCGATAATCGTTGCCGCGCTGGCCTGGTGGATGTGGTTGCCGATTTTATCTGAAGAAACGCGCGTCCGCCTGACGCGCGCACTAACCTTCGCCACTATATTCTGTGTAATATTTTTCGGTCTGCGTACACCTTTCCTCGCTGTCGGCATAATCCTGCTCATGTATTACAAACCTGCTGTCTTCTCAAAACTTACTGCCAGACCTGTATTGATTTACGGTTTTTTTGCGATAGCGGTGGCAACCGTGCTCATTGCACGCAGCCCATGGAATGTTTCCCGGGGCCATGAAATTAAAGGAATTATGCAAGCTGTTGAAACGCACGTGCCGCTGGATGGTATGATTCTCACTGTGCCGTTTCACAATAATGTTAGTGAATTTCTTATACCCTCACGCGCGACATTTTTAGGCTGGAGCGAAAGTCAGTATTTATTCTATGCACCGTCGCTTGCCACGCAAGTATGGAAGCGCGCAGCGTTGCTCGGTGTTCAGCCTGTTGATAGCGATCCTGCCTGTGGGGACTGGCTCTGGAAACCGATGTGCCGCCGCCAGCTTTTTGCCGCCCGTGCAGAGGAGCCGAACAATGCATGGCGCGGAAATTTACGCGAAATGAAAAAACTGGCGCCTTCGCTTTCACATGTATTGATGCCCACCGGGATGATCTGCGCTGGCGATAAAATTCTCGCGCAGGCAGGCGATCTCGTCCTTGTCCCTCTAAGGGGGGTGGCGCAATGTGCGGAATAGCCGGATTCTCAGGGCTTAGCGGCGATTCCGCCGGGCTGATCCGGCGCATGACCGACCGCATCACGCATCGCGGCCCCGATGATGAAGGAGGCCTGGTTATAGGCAAAACAGCCATCGGCATGCGGCGTTTGTCGATTATTGATGTCGCGCACGGCCATCAACCTGTCACCACGCAGGACAAAACACATTCCATAGTTTTCAACGGCGAAATTTATAATCATGCCGAACTCCGCCGCGAACTTGAGTCGCTGGGATCTGTTTTCGGGACCGTATCCGATACCGAGGTTGTGCTGCAGGGATACAGGGTGTGGGGGGCGGGCTGCCTCGAGCGTTTGCGCGGCATGTTTGCATTCGCGATTCTCGATCACCGTGATGAATGTCTTTTTATCGCGCGCGACCGCATGGGTATAAAGCCTCTTTATTATACGCAGATAAACGGACAAATCGCTTTTGCTTCAGAAATTAAGTCGCTTCTTCTGCACTCTGATATAAAGCGCGAAACTGATCCCGCTGCCATAGATGATTATCTGTCGCTCCGTTATGTGCCCGGGCCGCGAACCCTGTTTCGGGGCATTGAAAAATTCCCGCCTGCGCATTTTATGGTCTGGAAAAATGGCACGGGAACGTTAAAGCGTTACTGGAATCCTGTCCCGGATTCCCCATGGACCGGCACTCGCGCCGAGGCGAAGGAAGTCTTTAACAAAACTTTCGACGACGCCACGCGCGTTCATATGGTCAGCGAAAGACCGGTCGGCGCGTTTTTATCGGGCGGTCTGGACTCGACCGCCATTGTGTCGTCTCTGGTGGGTCAGTTCCCGCAACAACTCAAGACATTTTCAGTAGGCTTTGGCTGGAAGGGCGACGAATTATCCGCCGCCGCCGCGACCGCTCGCGAACTGGACTGCGATCACCATGAAATTATCTGCCGTGCAGAAGATACGGCACTCCTAGGTAAGATAGTCTGGAATCTCGATGAGCCGATTGGTGACGGCATCGTTCTGCCGATGTACCTGCTTTCGAAACTCGCATCTGAAAAAGTGACCGTCGTGCAAAGCGGCGAGGGAGCAGACGAAATCCTTGGCGGATATTTCATGCACAAGGTCATGAAATGGGCATCTCTCTATTCACGTTATATACCACGACTGGTTCAGAACGGCGCGATCATGCCTGTAGTAAAGGCTGCGCCCGCGTCGCTGCTCAATCTGGCGTTCGATTATCCCGGCGATCTAGGCGAGGCTGGAAAAAAACGCCTCGTCGAGTTTTTATCCGTTCTCGGCGGCAATTCTACCGCCGATCAATACCGTTTCGTGATTTCTCTTTTCAGCGAGTCCGACAAGCAGGCTTTTTACACTTCCGAATTCCGGGCACGGCTCGCGCCATCGGACAATGAACGGAGCCAAAAAACACTTCTCGATTTCAACAACATGCTCGCCCTGCAGTTTGATCACTGGCTGCCCGATGATATCCTCTGCAAACTTGATAAAATGACCATGGCGCATTCGCTGGAGGGCCGGGTGCCCTATATGGACCACCGCTTGGTCGAACTTGTCATGTCCATGCCGCCCGCGTATAAGATAGGCCCCAAGGGCAATAAACTGTTATTACGTAATTATCTGGCTCAGGGCAGGGCAGCAGGGATGGCACACCGTAAAAAAGTGCCATTTTATATCCCGATAAATCAATATCTTAGCTCAGAGCCCCTGAAAGGAATGGTCGAGGACCTGTTATCGGAAGCCTCGGTCCGTCGCCGCGGCCTGTTCCGCTGGGAGGCGGTCCGGGACCTGAGACGGGCCGCCAGCCAGCCGGGCTTTCTGTTCGGGAAGCAGATTTTTTCCCTGGCGATGCTGGAGCTCTGGCACCGGATTTTTATAGATGAAGAACAAGGTTGGTTATGACGCAAACCGAAGAAGATCAAATGTGGACATCGTGGCAGGAAGCCGCGCCGCGCATTTATGAGAAGACCTATTACGCCGGCAATCCGCTTGTCAGCAAGGTCAACCTCGCCGGCCACACCCAGATCGAAAAACCATTCGGACCTGACAAACATTTCAGCCGCGTTCTCGAGGTTGGCGCAGGCACAGGCTATCATCTGCAGAAGGTCAAACATAAATTCGACCGATACATGATGACCGACATATCCACCGATTTGCTGGACCAGGCGCGTAAGCGTTACAACGGGCGGAGCGATGTTGGCTTCGAGGTACAGGATGCAACGAAGCTTACTTACGAAGATGCCTCATTCGACCGCCTGATTTCCGTTTACAATCTCGAGCATTTGCCGCAGCCGCATCGCGTGCTGAAAGAATGGCGACGCGTTCTGAAGCCGGACGGTGTTATGAGTATCTCGATCCCGCTCGATGGCGGCGTAGCATGGCGCCTGGGCCGTCACCTGACGACACGTAAATCGTTTGCACGCGAAGGGCTGGATCTCAATTACATTATTGCGCGCGAGCACGTAAATCCTTCCTATAACCTGATTTCTCTGATCCGTCATTATTTCAACGACGTTGACGAAAATTTCTTCCCATTGCGGATTCCGATGGTAGATATCAATCTTGTTTACAGCTGCAATATCCGGGTGAATTGAGAATCATGAAAGCGGTGCTGCAAAATTTTAAAACAGGAGATATGGCCGTGGAGAATGTTCCTCCCCCGGCGTTGAAGCAGGACGGCGTTCTTGTTGCCAATGCCGCGTCTCTTGTCTCAGCCGGAACCGAAAAAGCCATCATTGAGCTCGCAAAAATGAATCCGCTGCAAAAAGCGCGTGCGCGGCCCGACCTCGTGAAAAAAGTCTTGGCCAAGGCCGGGCAGGAAGGGCTTCTCGCCACCGGGCGTATCGTCATGAATCTCGTTAGCGCGCCATTACCGCTCGGCTATTCCTGCGCCGGCGTGGTTACGCAGGCTGGCAGCCGCGTCGCTGACATTGCGCCGGGACAGCGCGTTGCCTGCGCGGGCCTCGGTTATGCCAACCATGCAGAAATGGTATATGTACCGCGCAACCTTCTCGTTCCCATTCCAGATAACGTGTCTTATGAGGATGCCGCGTTCGTGACCGTTGGCGCGATTGCGCTGCATGGCGTACGGCAGGCTGAACTCACGCTGGGTGAAACGGTCGTTGTCATTGGCATGGGCCTTGTCGGCCAGATCACCGCCCAGATATGCGCGGCTTCAGGTTGCCGCGTATTCTGCGTCGATCTTGACCCGTCCAAGGTTAATCTCGCGAAATCGCTGGGCGCCGATGCTGGTCTCGCCGGCAATGATAACGCCGCGCTCAAGGCCGCCGTCCTCGCTTTCACAAATAACCGTGGTGCGGATGCTGTTCTCATTACTGCCGGAACCAAGAGCAGCGCGCCCATAGAGCTTGCGCCCGAGCTTGCCCGCGACCGTGCGCGTGTCGTCGCCGTCGGCGATGTCGGTCACAATGTCCCGCGTCGCGCCTACTATGAGAAAGAAATCGACCTTCGCCAGTCGCGCTCCTACGGCCCCGGCCGTTACGATCCGAATTACGAGGAAAAAGGGCAGGATTACCCGCTCGGCTATGTGCGCTGGACCGAGAACCGCAATATGGAGGCCTTCCTTGATCTCGTCTCACGCGGGCGGGTGCAACTGCAACCGCTTCTGACGCACCGCTTCGACATATCCGATGCGCAAAAAGCCTATGACCTTCTGCTCGGTGAGACGAAGGAACCTTATATCGGCATCTTGCTCGGTTATGACCCTGATCGCCCACAACCTGTTAGTGTCGAAGTCAGCAAAACGAAATCCCGCACAAAAAAAGAAGGCGATATTTTTCTTGGAATCATCGGCGCTGGTCAATTCGCGCAAGGCGTGTTGTTGCCCGCCCTGAAGTCGGCAGGCGGTGCGAATTTCCATTCCTTCGCAACCGGCAGCGGCCTGACCAGCGTCAATGTCGCGCGCAAATATGGCGCGGTGAAATGCACATCGGATTATAATGAAATCCTGAGCGATTCCGCGGTTGATGCTGTGCTCATCGCCACGCGCCATGACAGTCATTCCAAAATGGTCGCGGCTGCGCTTCGTGCAGGCAAACATTGTTTCGTCGAAAAACCGCTGGCGATTGATCGCGCCGGACTTGATGAGATTATCGCCGCGCAGAAAAACAGTGCGGGCACTGTTCTCACAGGCTTTAACCGCCGTTTCTCGCCATTGGCTAAACGTCTAAAAGATGAAATGAGCGGCGCGCGACTTGTCATGCAATACCGCGTCAATGCGGGTTTCATCCCAGGCTCGCACTGGCATCAGGACACGGAATCTGGCGGCGGACGCATTATCGGCGAGGTCTGCCACTTCATCGACACAATGCAATGTATATGTGGCGCCGATCCCCTGACGGTCGAGGCCAAAGCCCTTACTGACGGCAACTCTCCGTCCGATCCTGACAATATTATTGTCACAATCTCATTCTCTGACGGCTCCATCGGCACCATTGCCTATATCGCCTCCGGTGACCCGGGCTTCCCGAAGGAACGCCTCGAAGTCTTCGGCGGCGGCCGGGTAGGGGTGATCGACAACTGGAGAAAGCTGCGCGTTCAGGGCTATGGCAGGAAAATCACGCAGCGTTGCTGGCTGCAGGCGGAAAAAGGCCACGCGCAGGAAATGGTAGCCTTCATTGAGGGCATCAGGAAAGGCGAGCCCGCCATCAGCTTCGAAAGCCAGGTCCTGACGACGCTGGCGACATTCGCCATTCAGGAATCTCTGCGCAAAAACATAGCAGTACAGGTGGCACCGTGATCAAGCCGCTGCTTCTGGTAACAACATGTCTGCTCGCGATGACAGGAATTCTTTTTTTGCGTCGCATCAACTTTCCCGCTCTGACAAATTTGTCGGTTGACGGCATTTTAAACTTTCTTATTCAACCTAATCTCTGGATCGGCACGTTTTTTTCAGGCGTGGCTTTTCTGTTTTATCTCTGGGTTTTGACAAAATATGAAACCTCTTCTGTAGTTCCTGCCCTGCTGGGCATTAACCTAGTGATCATCTCCATATTTTCGATTGTATTTTTTCAGGAAGCTCTGACCCTGACCAAGCTCGGGGCATACGGGTTGATTTTTGGCGGTATGTGGCTGTTGCTATGAAGGCGGCTTCTCAAATCCAGCCTCGCGTGGCGCAAAACCCATACATACCACATGCGCTGAATCAAATGCCCCGCCTTCTTTCTCGTATGGATCGCGAGGCGCCATCCAGAACCTACGGCTCGCTCGACCGCACATTCTGGGCGTGGAAATTCACAGATTTCTCCGGGGCACGTTTTCAGGAAGCGCTTTACGCTTTGACATGGTTCTATAGGTCGCCGGGTAATGATTATTACCAGAACCCGCTAGTCCTGGACTGGATAGGCGCAGGTTTTCAATACTGGCAGTCGTTGCAGCACGCCGATGGCTCATTTGATGAAGCTTATCCGTTTGAGCGCAGTCTCGCCGCCACGGCTTTTACAAGTTTTTATCTCGGTGAAGCGTATCTTCGCTTCGGAAACCAGTTCCCTGCAGATTTAAAAAAATCAGTGCAAAAAACTTTTGAAAAATCGGGCGACTGGCTTTGTAGGAATGACGAACATCACGGCGTCCTTTCCAACCACCTAGCCGCAGCGGCGGCGGCACTGGAAATCATGGGCCGCGTCACAAATGAATCCCGCTTCGCGGATCGATCAAAATATTTTATTAGGCGCATTTTATCTCGTCAGTCTTCCGAAGGCTGGTACGAGGAATATGGCGGCGCGGATTTCGGTTACCAGACTCATGGAACGTTTTACCTCGCTCGCATATGGCAATTAACAAAAAATGAAGAATTACTTGAGAGCCTGAAGCGCTCGGCTCAATTTATCGCGCATTTCATGCATCCCAACGGCACGCTCGGCGGTGAATATGGCAGTCGCAACACGAGCTTCTATTTTCCGGCAGGTTATGAAATCCTTGCACCTGTATGCCCCGAGGCGGCTTCAATCGCGCATTTCATGCGCTCCTCCGTTGAGAACCAAAATGCGGCCGGTCTTGCCATGATGGATGCCTATAATTTCTGCCCTTTACTGAACAATTACCTGTTTGCTGCAGATGTCGCGGCAGAGCGTGCCAATGTCGCGCCTTTGCCGTTTCAGGCTAAACAAGGCCACCATGAGTTTCCCAGGGCCGGTCTCGTCATTCATGTCACTGAAAAATATCAGGCCGTATTTGCGCCGTCCAAAGGTGGCATTCTCAAAATTTACGATAAAACGAGCGCCAGCCTTGCCTTCAGCGATTGCGGCTACTGGGCCTCCTTAAAAAATGGCAAGCGGATTAGCAGCCAAAGTTTCACGTTAAATAACCAGGCTGAATACGGGTCTGACGCCGCTTCTGTTAAAGCCGATTTCGCTTATATTAAGCAAACGGTCATGTCGCCATTTCTATTTCTCGCTTTTCGCAGTTTCATGCTGACAATTGGCCGTCAGAAAAATCTCGCGCTCTTTATTAAGAATCTTCTCGTGAAGGTGTTGGTCAAGGGCCGCAAAACCCTCGATGTCACTTTGGAGCGCCGGATCACTTTTTCAGAAGATTCCGTGACCGTTGAAGACACCCTGACCCCCTCGAAAACCATTGAAATCAGTGAATTTCAGCTGGATATGAAATTTTCCACTATCCATATGGGTTCGGCGCGCTATTATCAGCCGGAGGAACTTGAGCCCATAAAGCTGGAGCCAGTTGCAGGAAACAACCGAAAATTTATCTGGACCGCTGCATGAAAATATCCGTCGTTTGCCCTTTTTATAACGAAGAGGCGATCATCGAGGCCGCCATCGAAGGTATGGCGGCGAAGCTCGCTACACTTGAGCACGACTGGGAGCTGATCGTTGTTAATGATGGTTCTCTTGATCAAAGCTTTTCCATGGCGAAAAGGACATCAGCGGGTAATGTGCGCATCAAGGTCACTGGCTACGAAAAAAACCGGGGCAGGGGCTACGCGCTCCGCTACGGCATCAACCAGGCCGAGGGTGACATTGTCGTCACGACTGAAGTCGACCTGTCCTGGGGTGATGATATTGTTCACCGTCTTGCGGAAGCTTTTCAAAAGCATCCCGGCGCCGATATGATTGTGGCCTCACCCAATCTTCCAGGCGGCGGTTATAAAAACGTGCCCCTGAAACGCGTATTGATCTCACGCCTTGGCAATAAGATTATTCGCATGGGTCAGGGCCGGGAAATGAGCATGTATACGGGCATGACGCGGGGCTACAAGCGCGAGGCATTTCTGAGCCTTCCTATCGATGAGGACGAAAAGGAATTCCATCTCGAGGTTGCCCAGAAGGCGCAAGCTTTCGGGTTCAAAATCCATGAAATTCCCTGCGTTCTCGAGTGGAAAGACGCAAAGCTCGCGCGGCCAGGCTCAGCCAAGCGTAAAAGCTCCAGCAAAATCCCAAAGCTTATTCGCACGCACATGGCCTTTGCTGCGGCTGCCGCGCCGTTCCGTTATATCCTGCCCCTCAGCCTTGTTATGCTCGGCCTGTCGGTTCCGTTCGGCATCTGGGCGATGGTGAATTTATTGACGGGACAGCCTTCAGCGCTTGTGTTGATCACCGGTCTAATGCTGTTCCTGATCGGCTTCGTTGCTTTCGCCATCGGCATGCTCAGCTACCAGAACCAGTTGATCCAACGCGATCTCTGGCGCATCCGCCGCGATCTTATCCGCTGAGCAGGCCCGCCTGCCCTGTATGAACAATCTTGCTGAACTTATCGGCCAGCCTTGTCGGCTCCGGCAGGCGGTATTTTGTCAGGCATCGCAGCACCAGCGCAACGGCGCTTTCATGGTCTACCCTGTGGCCGGGAGAAATAAAGATCGGCTTGACGTTATCCCGGCTGCGCAATGCGGTTCCAATTTTTTCACTTTTATGCACGAGCGGCTCCATTTTGCCCTTGGCCGGGCCTGGCTCTTTATAGCTGCCACATAGAACCGATTTCGCCACGCCAATCGTCGGCAACCCCGTCAGAACGCCCACATGCGCGGAAATGCCCAACCTGCGCGGATGGGCGATGCCCTGCGTATTTTTAAGATGCGTGCTGTATTGTGAAGGCGCGGGATAAAGATGCAGATTGAGCCTGTTGAGCATCTGCGCGGAATCAATGGTCGCGCCGGGCGTATCTGCAAACCCGTAAAAGCCCGCAAACCCGGGCCACCAGAAAGGCTTGTTTACAATAGCCATGCTCTTCTAACTCCAATGATGCTTAATATAAATAGTTTATGAAGGAACAAGGTTCCATTTGAGACAAGTTTTAGGTTAAAACAAGTTTTAGGATTATTTTCACCTGATTATTCCTTCAAAAAAATGAATCTTCCCGTTTGCAAAATTTTTGCGTGTGATACTAAGAACATGTTCCCATTTGAAAAATTGTGAAAATTTTTTTTCCCAGGATAATCTTTTCGGTAACGGACTGAATTCAGGTTGAAAATTGATTTTAATCCACACGGACTGAAAGTTTTTTGAACTTATTCTGGTTATTAATTAAATATTTTTTTACTGTTCGGGAACCAAAATTAAAAGAACAAGAAAACATTCAAGTAAAAAAAATGTAAGTCCAAATTGGTGGGAAATTAATCCCAATTAAATAACAGAAAATCCGAGGAAAAAAGACATGACTCTTCCTGCCGGCGTCACTTATGACGCCCAAACCCTGACCTATGCAATTTCCGCTGGAACATCGACAGCATCTATAAAGAGCGTAATCACCCAGGCCGCCTCGGGGTCGACGATTTTTTTCGCGCGCGGTACCCATACGATTACAGACACGTTGGAAATTACGCGCAATGACATCACGCTTAAAGGTGCGGGAAAAACTGAAACAAAACTGATTTTTGATTTTCCCGGCGATGCGGGCGACGGCATTCATGTGCAAGGATCGTATTCCTCTTATTCCGGCGTGCTGAACAGCAGCGCCAGCGCAGGAAGCTCCGTCATTACATTGAAGAGCGCGTCTGGTTTAAAAGTGGGCGACGTTCTTCACATTCAGCAAAAAAATACTTCAAGCTGGCTGGATGCAAGCGGATACGACAATATTTCGTCGAGTGACGCGCTGAAATTCCCGATCAATGAAACGCTGGTGGAGATTAAATCAATCAGCGGCAACACTATTACCTTGATAACGCCGGTGACACATGCCATTAGTGCCTCGCTCTCGACCGTAAAGGTAATCAAGGCTGTGGACGGTGTAACACTGTCTGATTTCAGTCTGACATATAATTTAGGGACGCCTGATCCGGATGATATGAGCAACGCGCGTCCCGACGATGCGGGAACAATCGCCATATATATGGATAAAACGCAGAGCGCGGTGATTAAAAACGTCAATGTCACGAACGCGCCGTCGCATAGCATCGAATTTCGTACAAGCTTAACGCCGAATGTTGACACCGTAAAAATCGACGGCGCTCATAACAAGGGCGGCGATGGGAACGGCTATGGCATCCAGGTCGCCGAAACCTATTACGGTGTTTTTGAAAATCTGGACATTCAGAATGTTCGGCACGCATTTGTGTTCTCAAGCTGGCATACTGAAGTCGGAAACAAGGTGCATATTGTTTCAACCAACCGCGACATCAATTTCCACGGCGGCCCGGACTATAATAACACTGTCACGGTCGATAGCGACGTATACCGACTCGGCGATACGGTCTGGCGCATTGTCAGTCCCGGCGGCAGCATGCATCCTTATACAGATATAACAAAAAACACCGTGTTATTTGGCGTGGCTAGCGCCGGTTCGAAAGACGACGTCATTCATGGGTGGAATAATGGCGCCTGGCTTGACGGCAATGACGGAAAAGATACCTTGCACGGCGGCAGCGGCGCCGATGTCCTGATTGGCGGGTTGAAGAATGACACGCTGATTGGCGGTGGCAGCCGTGACAAATTCGTGTTCGAGGTCAATGGCGGCCTTGATACGATCAAGGATTTCAAAACCGGAAGCGGCGGCGATTATATCGTTCTGAACGGTTTCTCAGGCGCAACCTCGTTTTCAAATGTCACGATAAGCGCTGTTTCCGGCGGCGTGAACCTGGTGGTTGGTGGCAAAACCATCGCTTACCTGGAGGGCGTAAGTAAATCAGCCCTGACCGCCTCTCATTTTATTTTTAATGATAATGACCTGACAAAAATTCCAGATGGCCCGCTTCCGGATACGGAAGAACCGGATGATCCCCCTCCACCCCCGGTTCTTCCGCCTATTCTTCCGCCCCTCATTCCCCCAATTCTCGGGCTCATTACGAGCCTCACCTCGAAAATTGAGACGATTGTCGGGACAGCGGCGGATGAGACTATCCGTGCTTATACCGCGCAATTGACGGCAAGCGATACAATCGATCTCAAAGCTGGTTTCGACACGCTGAAATTTGAATCGACCTCGCTGAATTTTAACAGCAGCCTGTATGCAAATCTGGATGGGATTGACAATATTGACGTGACCGATGCCGGGTTGAGAGCAAAATTAATTCTCGATAATTCGTTCCTGCAATCAGCCGACAGCGGTGAAGTAACGGTAACATTCGGCACGAAAGGGCTGGGCGGTTTGGATACCAGCACGATCGGCGCAGGACATAAGGTCTATCTGAGTGGAAGCAGCGCTGCGAATTTATCGGCGAATGACGACACGGCGTATGTCGCCGATGGCAGTAATGGCCGCGTTTACGGCCTGTATGGCGACGACAGGCTGTATGGCAACGACGGCGCAGACTTCCTGTATGGCGACACTGGCAATGATGTGCTGGTCGGCGGCCATGGCGCGGATACGCTCAGCGGTGGCGCAGGGGCCGATATATTCAGGTACGAAGACATTCTGGATGGCGGCGATACGATCATGGATTTTGGCGGCAGCGATACGCTCGATCTTTCGTCTCTGCTCGCTGATAATGGCTTCACAGATGTAACCAGCGCCGTCGACGCCGGGTACATCGAGATCGTTCAAAATGGCGCAGACGTCACTGTTTCAGCTGAATCGCATCTGCTGGTAACGGTAAAAAATTCCGACATAAACGATCTGCTCGCGAACCTATTGATCGCGTAGAAAGAACAGATTTCTGCGAAATCTCATGTAGCATACACCGCCATTATATATTAAGTATGTTAATACAACCAGTGCCGAGCAAATGGTTGCATGGGAAAAGGCCATTGAAGAAGTTCGCGGTAATCCTTCAAAACTTCCATACGCCAAGGAAGAAGACAAAGCTGAAGGCTTCTAGATCACGCATAGTAATGAACCAGCCTAAATTGAATCGGCGATGGCAGGCTTTCAATCGAAGGCCACATGAATATTCTGCAGGATGTTCCTGATTTCGATCTTGATGGAAAACTTGAAGGCGCCGCGTTGCCTGCCTTCAATGATTATGCCCGCTCTTTCGCTGCCATAGAATTTGAGAAGGGTAGAATAGATCTCTATGCAGAGCTGGCGGCTGCAAAAGGAAAAGTCACGGGCTATCTCAAACCGCTTGTCACGGATGTATCTGTCGATGCGCTGGATTCAAATCCGCTGAAAACAATCTGGAGCACCATGGCGTCAGCCTTCATGACGATTTTCAAAAACCACCCCCAGGATCAATTCGCGATGCGCATTCCGGTCGAGGGAGACCTGAACAATCCCGATAAAGACATATGGTCCACGTTCCTGAGCATATTTCAAAATGCTTTCGGCAGCGCTTTTATAAAAGATACGGATGGCGATGTCAGCTTCAACGATGCCCTCGTGCAGAATTAGACATTAACCCCCTAAAGGTCAGGAATAGTTAAAGCCTTGCTTTAGCCTTTAAAACTGGTGTAATTTCTGCCACCTTTATCTTGATTGGGGCGTAGCCAAGCGGTAAGGCATCGGTTTTTGGTACCGACATTCCTAGGTTCGATCCCTAGCGCCCCAGCCATCCAGTTAAGTCTTTGATATAAAATGGTAAAATACCAAACAGGTTAGAATGTCTGGAAAAGCAAAGGCAATACAGTAACCATGTCTGAACTTCCGGAAGATTACAGAGACCTGAACCTGCCGGAAAATTTTATCCGGCGTGATCCGGAAGAACAAAAACTTGCCGCTGTTTATTTTTTAAAAGTCGGCGCCATCAGCGCCCTCAATAAGCGCGTCGCACTGGCGCGTGATGCCTATCCATCTTTCGTTCTTGACCTCAGTGGCACAAATCTCGCAGGTCTTGATCTTAGCGGCGCCGATCTCAGAAACGCCAATCTTACCAACGCTGACCTGAGAGGCGCCAGAATATCTGAAGCAAGATTGACGGGTGCAAACATGACCGGCGCCCTTACAGGCGATGCTCCTTTTGAATCTTCTTACGAACATGTGCTCCCACCCGCGAGGGAAGAGAGAGAAACAAAACAGCCTCAGCGGGAAAAAGGCCAGGCGCTCGGGCTCTCGGGTAGCAGCTACGGCGTGGCGTCATCCAAAAGCGACGACGCTCAGGACGCTGCCCCCGAAAAATCGCCACAAAAAGCCACGATAGAAGATTTCAAGAAAAAAGCGATCGAAGAGCACCGTAAGAAAGTAGAAAAAAAAGAAAAAGAGCAAAAAAATTACGACAAGAAACGCGCCCAGAAAAAAATACTGGAACGCAAAAAATCAGAAGAGAAAAAATTCCAGGAAAAACAAAAGCAGCAAAAAAAGTTCCAGGAAAAAAAATTACAAGAAAAAAAGCGCCAGGAAGACAAAAACAAGAAAAAATAAGAATGCTCGGGCTTAAACGTTATTGTTGTTTCATTATGCTTTCGACAGACCAGGTCGCGATTGTAATCAATCCCCACAGAAATCCGGTCGCCAGAAGACCTCCAATAACGAGCCGCACTATAAGCGCCGTTATTCTCTCAGCCTTGGTTTTCTCATAAGAATCGTATTGCCATGACTGCGCGAGCGGCTCTGTCAGGACGTTCATATATTTATCGCCGAGATGCGCCAGGCCGGAACGCATAAAATACATTGAAAACAGGATATACATGAGGCAAGGCAGGATGATGCTTTTGAGTGGGGGAAAAATCTTGGCAATCCACGCCACGGTGACACGCATGTTATAATAAAATTTCTGCGTCGAATTACTGTTTGGGCCGAGCGCGCTTATTTTTTCTTCTTCCATGAAACTGAATAGAAAATCCGTATCAGTCATTGAATCCTTGAAGCGTGCGTCAAGCGCCTCCGCGCCATAGTGAACGGCAAAATTCTGATCGATATAAATAAGCTGCCCGACATCGCGAAAACCCAGAAACTTAAAGGGCACTTTTGAAACAATGTCACGCTGATTGACCACGGAAAATGTAACGGCTCCCAATGTGTCTTCGTCATTGCGCTGGTGTATTTTCGTGTTGTTGTACTGTGTCGCAGTGCCAAGAAAGCAGGCCTTCGGCGCGCCAAATGTCACGACTGACGTTATTTTATTGCTTTTCGCGAGATCCAGCGCCGCCAGATGCGCGACGCCGCCGCCAAGCGAATGGCCGCAAAGCACGATGCCCTGAATGTCGGCAGCTGCGCCCTTCAGCCAGGCGAGGACCTGACCGCGGACGCTCCACCACGCACTGCCGAAACCGAAATGGCATACCGGCCAGTAAAAGGGAATGAACAAAAAATCGAAAAGCCAGTCGAGCGGGCTGGCGGAGCCGCGAAAGCTTATATAAGCCGTGCCGTCTTTCACGCAGCAAATGCCCTGTGTCCCTGTCAGGCGCATATTCAGTTTTTTAATATGGGTGAAACCGGCCTCGGCCAGTTCCCGTTCCAGATGGTTCAGCGGATCGTATACGATAAAGCTGAAACGCAGGCCCTGCCTGACAGCGTCGCGCGGCGCGGCATAAGGGTCAACCGCATTCGCGGCTTTGGCAATAATAGAAACAGACGCCGCAATGTCCGTTTTATTTTCGGGAATCCTGCGGGGAACTTGCGCGGTCTTTGCGGGAGTAATTTTCATGGCTTTATAACTTTTTTGTTCCAGAGGCAGAAGCCATCATATTTACCCCCATTTTCTCCTAAAATATTCAAAAACAGCCAGAATTCAGCGTTTTATCCTCAATCCCGCCTGTTAATAATTAGCCATTTTAGGCGCCTGATTTTCTTGGCGTGATTTTCCAAAACCCTGTATAGTCGATTCCAACCAAGCACATATATATAAGCGTAACTAACCGGGGACCATTTTTCATGGGATTTAAGAAGACATCCGAAGGCCGCGTGTTCTTTCAGGGCTCGGGCGGCAATGGTAGCTCTGCGAATGACGGGCCGGCTAGGCCCGCGCGCGAGCAGCAACCCCCGGCCGCCTCAAATGCTTCCGCGAATGCTCCCACCCAGCTCCAGATTCTCGCACTTCTGCGCTCGCTGAATGAAAAACTGAAAGCCACGCAGGTCGAGCGCAATGCCATGCGCTCAGAGCTCGATAATTACCGCCGCACGATGGACAGCCTGCAAAGCCGCGCCGTGCAGGGCGAGCGCGCCGAGAAACTCGCGCACGAAACGATGAAAGAACTGGAGGAGACGCGTAAACTCCTCCTTGATCTTGAAGAGCGCCAGGCAGGCGTTGAAAAAGAAAGCAAATCCAATTCCGAAAAAATCCGCGTCGGCGCGGGCAGCTACCGTGACATCGCCAAGCGCCTCCAGATGTCCGAACAGAAACAGGAAGAAATTGGCCGCAAGGTTGAAGAAACGACCACCCAGCAGGCCAAGATCATGCGCCAGATCGAAAAAGCCATTGAGGACCGCACGCGTTTCATGCGCAAGATCGAGCGCATCGAGGAAACCGTGGTGCAGACGCGCGATGCGCTGAGCGCCAAGGCCATGGTGCTGCTCACCGACCAGAATATCGCCGGCGCCGTTCCCGCCGATATGGAGAACACATTTAGAATCCCGCAGGAGCCCGGCATCCCGACGGCAATCCCCGACGAGGAACTCGCTCCCGGCTCATGGACAAACGCGCGCGGGCTTCAGGCCGCCGCCATTATGCTCCTGCTGGTCGGCGGTATTCTCGCCGGCTGGGCCGTCAGCGAAATCCGCGGCCCGCAGATCGCGGATTCCGGCGAACTCCAGGTCACTGAAACCGCGCCGGCAGCTACAGAAACGGAAGCAGCTCTGGAAGATCAGGCCGACGCTATCGTCGACAAATGGAGCGTAAGCGAAAACACTGCCGCTTTTTCTGAGGATACGGCAAGCCCGGCCACAACAACCGGACCCGATCCATCCGACGATATCGGCATTGATCTCACCGACGAGGTAAAACTGCAGCAGATGCTGGCCGACGATCCCGATGCGCTCGCGGCCGAACTGAACAAGATCGAACCTTCGGATGAGGTCGCCGCCGCGGAAGAAAGCGCCGCAATCGAACCATCTGCCGGAACCGATACGGAAACCTTAGCGGAAACACAAACGCAAATCGCCAGCCTGCCACCAGCCCCGGCGGAAGCAACCAAGCAAACGCCCGTCGAAATCGCGCCTGCAGAAACACAAACCTCGGCCCCGCAAACTGCGCCCGCCGCGCCGCTCTATAAAAAATCAGACGTCGATGTTCGCTCGCTCATCAGCCCCGATTCAAACCTTCCGGAATCCGTGAAGAAGATTGAAGACCGTGCTTTTGAAGGTATGCCCGAAGCCCAGCATGATCTCGCGGCGGTCTACACCGCCGGTCACGGGGACGTGAAACAGAATTATGAACGCGCGCTTTTCTGGTTTGGCCAGGCCGCCGACGCAGGCGTTCCTAACGCTGCTTATAATCTTGGCGTTCTGCATCATCAGGGTCTCGGCACGCCCGCCGATCTGAAAAAAGCCATCGAATGGTACAGCCGCGCTGCCGACCTTGGCCACCCAGAAGCGCAATATAATCTCGGCATCGCCTATATCGAGGGCGTCGGCGTTCCTTACGATCCCTTCAAGGCCGATGCCTATTTTGAAAAGGCCGCCGCAAAGGGAATCATGGAAGCCTCCTACAATCTCGGCCTGATCTACGAAAACGGCCTGCTCGGCAAACCCCAGCCGGACCAGGCGCTGGTCTGGTACAAGGACGCCGCCGACAAGGGCAGCCCCGAGGCCAAGGCCGCGCTCGAGCAACTCGCGAAAACGCTGAATATCGGCGTGAATGAAATCAATGAAATGGTCGAGGACGTCCGGAACGGCGAGCAGCCCGTCGCCGCGCCCGCGCCGTCTGGCGAAAAACGCGGAGATGCCGCGCCCGCGGCACCTCAAAAAGACGAACGCGCCTTGCTCGCGCAAATCCAGGAACACCTGATGGGCATCGGGTTATATCCCGGTCCTGCCGACGGCGCCGACAGCCCGCAGTCACAGGATGCCATCCGCGCCTATCAGAAAATCAACAATCTCAATGCCAGCGGCCGCCCCAGCGCCGCTCTGCTAGTTCATATGCTTTCGGAAGATGATGCAGGCGCGCGTTCCGAACCCGGCCAGCAATATAATTAATAGCTTTCGGTCAGTAGCGCTCGGGCCGGTTCAGCAGCCCGTTTTTCACCCACCAGTCCGGGTTGTCGGCTGATATGGCCTTTGCCGCTTTGCGCGCCGCGTCTTCATTATCGAACAGGCCGAAACATGTCGCGCCGGAACCCGTCATGCGGGCGAGGGCGCACCCATCCTGCACGTTCAGTGAATTCAAAACATTGCCGATCTCGGGCACAGTCTCGCTGGCGGACTTCAGCAGGTCGTTGCGCTGCTGCGCGAGGAATGAAACCAACACGTTCTGCCTGTCAAAGCTGGGGGGCAGGGCCATCGGCTCGCGGAATGCTCCGTTAAATCGCGAAAAAACTTCGCCGGTCAGGCACGGCTTGCCGGGATTGACCAGGACGATAGGGATTTCCCCCATCGCTGGCGCGGGATCGACGATATCGCCGATGCCGCGCACACGGCTCGGCGAACATGTCAGGCAGACAGGGATATCCGCGCCGAGGCGTGCCATCAGGCCTTGTAGATAATGCGTTTGGCGCGGGATTTTCCACCATTCCAGCAATCCCCAGATCACCGCCGCCGCGTCCGACGATCCGCCGCCCAGCCCCGAGGCAATCGGCAGGTTCTTCGTCAGCTTCACGCGCACGTTTGGAATTTTCTGCGCAGCCCTGGCCAGCGCCCACACCGCCTGCACGACGAGGTTCGATGAATCCGGCGAATGATCGCGGTCTTTCGGGCTGAAGCGGCCGGAATAGGGCCCTTCAATCATGAATTTGAATTCGGTCGATGGTTCTATCTCGATGGAATCGCCGATATCCGCGAACGCGACCAGTGAATCCAGCATGTGATAGCCGTTATCCAGTCGGCCCGTGACATGCAGATAAAGATTGATCTTTGCCGGTGCGAAAATCGTCAGCAGTCTGGTTTGGGTCGCGCTCATGAAAAGCCTGCGAGGTCAGGGGCTCATGGTCCCGGTACTCTCCGGGAGGGCGTCTGCAGTCTTGGAAAGGGCATGCTTGACCGGGGCGGGTTCCGCTGCGAGGCCCTGCGCCAGCTTGTTGTCGATCTTCGCGATGAAGGCCGCGTCTTCGGAATAATTGCGCGAGCGCTGCCACTGGAAGCGCGCTTCGAGCTTGCGTCCCGCTTGCCAGTACGCATCGCCCAGGTGGTCGTTGATGACCGGGTCGTAGGGCAGCAGTTCGACCGCCGCTTCAAGCGCGGGCACCGCCTCGTTGTAATTGCCTGTACGGTAATAAACCCATCCCAGCGAGTCCGTGATGTATCCATCCTCGGGGCGCAGCTCGGCGGCTTTCTTGATCATCGCCAGCGCTTCGGTCAGGTTCTCGCCTTTATCGGTCCACGCATAACCCAGGTAATTCAGGACATAAGGATGATCAGGCTGGTATGACAGCGCGGTCCGCAGGTCGGTTTCAGCCTTGTCCCATTCACCAAGCCGCTCCAGCGACATGCCGCGTGCGTAAAGCAGGTGCCAGAATTCCCTTGGCACCTTGTTGTCGAAACGCTCGGCGGCTTCGTTATAGCTCACGAGCGCCTTCTGGAAGTTTTCCTGGCGGCGGTAGATATCACCGATACGGATCAGGGATTCGACGTCGTTGTGATCCTTGACGAGAGAGTTCAGTTCCGCCAGAGCTTCGTCCGTCCGCTTTGAATCTTCAAGCAACTCAGCAGCGCGGCGGCGCGATTCAAGATAATATTCGCTCTCGGGTTTCACGCTGCGGTAATAGCCGATCGCATCATCAGCCCGCTCGTTGCGCGACGTGATCGCCGCCAGCAGCAACTGCGCGTCCGTCATGGTAGGGTCCAGGCAGAGCGCAATATTCGCGAACACGCGCGCGCTGTCGTCGGCATGCTCCTGGTACAGAAGCTGCGACATATTATAAAGCCCGGTCGCCACGCCCTGTTCAGGGGATGTGATGGCAACAAAAGCCTCGAATTTCTTGCCGTTCTGCAGCGCCGCGAGCTTTTCCGTCACGCCCGGGTTGCCGGGCTGGCTTTCCAGTACTTTCGTATAAAGACCGATGGCTTTTTCGGTGTTGCCGATATGCGCCTCGATGTCTGCGATCCTTTCGGAATCTGCGGGCGATGGCGCCTGTCCGCCTGTCATTATCGTGATGAGTTTTTCTATCTCGTCTTTTTTGCCGAGATAATCCGCGATCAGAATCGCGTGCTGCATATGCGCGGTATTGCCTTGAAGCTTTTCGCCGGTGAAGTTGCCGAGCCCCGCCTGTATCCAGCTCTCCAGCAGCGGCATAATGAAGTCGGAAAGACTGCCTGCCGGCATGGATTTCAGATAGGCATCCGCCGCGGCGTAATTTTTATCGTGCAGCGCGCCGGTCGTTAGGAGCAGCAACGCCAGCGCATTGTCTTTTTCTATTTTTGCCACCTCGGTGGCAAGGTCGATCGATTTCTGTGTTTCACCCGCGCCCATGGCCAAAATCATCGCGCGCTTGATAACCTGGGGATCGCCCGGCGTTTCCGTCATGACGCGGTTAAGGTAGTTACCCGCGCGCTTCCAGTCGTGATGCTGCTGCGCGAACTGGCTGTTCAGGTAGTCGCCGAAAACATTGCGGCGGATTTCACCGGCCAGTTCATCCCCGGCCGTTGTCTGCAAAGCAGAAAGACGCGAAGCCATGACAGCGTCATAACCTTGATAACCCGCGCACAGGGCCAGAACCCCGCATAACCCAATCCCGAACTTCCTCAAATCCATGCCTAAATTATACCAGATAAATGGTTTCCTAAGTCTTACATATTGGGGTAATTCGGCCCCCCGCCGCCCTGCGGAACCACCCAGTTAATGTTCTGGGAGGGGTCTTTGATATCGCAGGTTTTGCAATGTACGCAGTTCTGGGCGTTAATCTGGAGTTTCGCAACCCCTTGATTATCTTTAATTATTTCATAAACCGCCGCCGGGCAGTACCTCTGGGCCGGCTCGTCATACAGCGGCAGGTTCACCCGGGTCGGAATGCTGGGGTCTATAAGGGTCAGGTGGCTGGGCTGGTCCTCGGCATGGTTTGTATTGGAGAAGGAAACCGAGGTCAGAATGTCGAAAGTCAGCACCCCGTCCGGTTTCGGATAGTCGATTTTTTTGCTGTCGGCTGCCTTTTTCAATTGGCTGTGATCCGCGTGGTTTTTCAGCGTCCATGGCGTGAGGCCGCATAATACTGTTTCAATTCCGGCGTTAATAAGCCCAATCCACATGCCGAAGTGAAAGCCCGGGCGGATGTTGCGCACTTTTTTCAGCTCGCTCCACACCCACGAATTTTTCAGCTTCTCCGGGTAGGCGACAATCTCGCTTCCGAAATCGATCCCGTCTTCCGCAATCGCCTCCGCCGCCAGCATTCCTGATTTCATCGCCGTGTGCGTGCCCTTGATTTTCGGCACGTTCAGAAATCCTGCCGTGTCGCCAATCAACAGGCCGCCGGGGAAGGTCAGCTTCGGCAGCGATTGAAACCCGCCCTCGACCAGCGCGCGCGCGCCGTAAACCGTCCGCCGTCCACCTTCCAGCATTTTTCTGATCGCGGGGTGCGCCTTGAATCGCTGCATCTCCTTGTACGGGTGCAGGTACGGATTTTGATAGTCCAGCCCGATCACGAGTCCAATCGCAATCTGGTTGTTCTCGAAATGATAGATGAACGATCCGCCATATGTTTTTGAATCCAGCGGCCAGCCCAGCGTATGAATGATCTCGCCTGCGCGGTGCTTCTCGGGTGGCACTTCCCAGATTTCCTTGATCCCGATCGCGTAGGTCTGCGGGTCGCTGTTTTTTCTGAGGTCGAATTTTTTGATCAGCGTCTTGGTCAGCGAGCCGTGGCATCCTTCGGCGAACACGGTCTGCTTGGCGTGCAGCTCCATGCCCGGCGCAAAATCCGCCGTTCTTTCGCCTTCCTTGTTGATGCCAAGGTCACCCGTCGCCACGCCGATCACCGCATTGTTCTCATCATAGAGAACTTCTGCGGCGGCGAAGCCCGGAAAAATTTCCACTCCCAATTGTTCGGCTTGCACGGCCAGCCATCTCCCGAAATTACCCAGCGAGATAATGTAATTTCCGTGATTGTTCATTTGTGGCGGTGTTATAAACCGAAACGAGAATTTTTGCGTCAGGAAAATAAACTTATCGGTTGTGCACTTCACATTCAGCGGCGCATTTTTTTCTTTCCAGTCTGGAATCAATTCGTTAAGCGCGCGCGGCTCGAGCGCAGCGCCCGACAAAAGATGCGCGCCGACCTCGGAACCTTTCTCCAGGACGCAGACGCTCAGTTCGGGTTTGAGTTGCTTCAGCCGAATCGCACACGACAAACCTGCCGGTCCCGCGCCGACGATAAGGACGTCATATTCCATGCTCTCGCGGTCGGGACGAATCGAAGAAGGCATCTGCTGGTTACCCTTTATCTTGTGGCTCCCTTTACTTTAACGTATTTTGAAGGCGTTCCCTAGATTCTAAGACAGGTTTTGCGCAACTAATGGCCAGCATCCAAGCCTATAAAGCCGCCCTCGAATGGCACCTCGACAACGGGGCCGACGAAGCGCTGGAAAACGAGCCGCCGAAACGCCAGCCGCAGGCCGTTACCGAAACGCCTGTATTCGAATCCCTGCCTGAAAAGGCTCCCGCCATGGCTGCGCCGCCTGCGGTTCAGCTGCTGGGTCGGAACGATGCCCGCGCCGAATCGGAAAAGCTCGCCGCCGCCGCGAATACCCTCGATGAACTCCGCGAAGCGATTCAAAGCTTCGACGGTATAGCCCTCAAAAAAACCGCCACGAACCTCGTCTTTTGCGATGGGAATCCCTGCGCGTCCGTGATGCTTGTGGGCGAAGCCCCCGGCGCAGACGAGGACCGCCTTGGTAAACCCTTTGTCGGCGTCAGCGGCCAGCTCCTCGATAAAATCCTCAAATGCATTAATCTCGACCGCAAGGAAGAAGACCCGGCTCGCGCCATCTACATTTCTAATATCCTGAACTGGCGTCCGCCCGGCAACCGCACGCCCAGTCCCGCCGAAATCGACGTCAGCCTTCCCTTCATCGAAAAACACATCGCGCTGGTGAAGCCGAAGCTTCTGATTCTCTGCGGCGGCGTATCGGCCAAGGCGCTCCTCAATACGGAACAGAGCGTTTCGCGGTTGCGCGGCAAGTGGCACGATTACACACCTTCCTCGCCCTTCCTGAAAGACGTAGCGCCCATTCCTGCGATTGCCACCTATCACCCGGCCTATCTTTTGCGCACCCCGTCCCAGAAACGCGCGGTCTGGCAGGACATGCTAACCCTCCAGTCTAAGTATCTGGAGATAGGACAAAAAACCTAACTTTTGGGCCTGAAACTGGACAAAAATGCCCCCTTGGTGTATTCAGGGCGCCTTATGCAAGGAAAGAATATAACGAACATTACGCGGCTCTTGGCCGCCGTCCTGGCTTTAGGGTGTGTTTCCGGTCCGGTTTCGGCGCGGACCGATGGCGCCGTACCCGTTCCCCCGGTTAAACCGGCCCCGGAAGCCGCTGCAAAACCCGCTGCCCCGGCACCTGCTGCCGAAGAGCCACAGCCCTCTACCTCCATGCAGAGCCTTGCGCGCAATCTCCTGGGGCTTGATGCCACGCCCGTACCGGTCAAAAAACCTGCCGCCCGCCCTGAGCTTAAACCCGTGATCTACCCGGACGTGCCTATGGCCGATGCCGATGCTCATACTTACAAAGCCATCTTCGACTATCAGGAGGAGGGCAAGATCGAGGCCGCCGACCGCCAGATCGCAAAACTCCATGACCGCCGCCTGATGGGCCATGTGCTCTATCAGCGTTACATGCACGCCGATTACAAATCCGGCTTTGAGGAACTGCATGACTGGCTGGCGCTCTACAGCGACCATCCCGGCGCCGACAAGATATTCCGCATGGCCAACGGGCGCGTGCCCGAAGGCTATGACGGCCATGTGCCCAAACCGGTGAGTGCGGACATCATCGGCCCGCACCGTGAACCCACAATGATCGTCGGCAAGACTTATGCCTCGCCGCGCAAGCGTTCAGGCGAGCAGTTGAAAACGGTTGAAAAAACCCGCAATGAAATCCTCACGCTCGCCGACGATTACAAAGCCACCGCCGCGCTCGCGAAACTCCAGTCCAATATCAAGCTGTTCGATTCCGTCGAGTATGACCAGATGCAATCGAAAATTGCTGCGTCTTATTTATATTCCGGCAACGGCAAACGCGCTGGCGAACTTGCCGCCGCATCCCTGAAACGTTCCGGTAAACACGTCCCGATGGCGGGCTGGGTTGCCGGCCTCGCTGCGTGGGAAAACGGCCAGTACAAAAAATCCGCCGCCGCGTTCGAGATTCCTGCAAGTTCCGACTATGCCTCCGGCTGGACAGCCGCCGCCGCATCCTACTGGGCTGCGCGCGCACACATGCGTGCCGGTAATGTCCGCGTCGTCAGCAAATGGCTCGAAGCCGGCATGAAACACCCGCGCACCTTCTATGGTCTGATCGCCACGCGCTCGCTGGGCCGTGATTTCGATTTCAACTGGAAGGTCCCGACCTTCACGAAAAACTATTTCGATGTCCTCATGGAAACCGTCGCGGGCAACCGCGCCATTGCCCTCGTCGCCGCCGGCCAGCCGCATCTGGCCGAGGCCGAGCTTATCCGCATGAAACCGGAAAACGACAATATGCGCGACGCGCTGCTCGCTTATGCCGGTTACGCCGATCTTCCTTCGCTTGGCATGCGCCTCGCGAGCCTCGTCTCCGACGAAGCGGGCGCTTATTACGACTCTGCGCTCTATCCCACCGGCCCGTGGAAGCCCGAGGCCGGATATAAAATCGACCCCGCGCTCATCTACGCCATCACGCGCCAGGAATCGAAATTCGATCCCACCGCCAAAAGCTCAGCGGGCGCTGTCGGCCTGATGCAGGTTCTGCCCTCGACGGCGGATTCAATCATCGAAGATACGTCCCTCACCAATCCGCAGGAAAATCTCGAGGTCGCGCAGCGCTATCTTGAAAACCTGCTCAAGGATAAATCGGTGCAGGGCGATATGGTCATGCTCCTCATCGCCTACAACGCAGGTCCCGGCAATCTCGCGAAATGGAAAAAACAATGGCCGGAGGTGAAAGACCCGCTGCTGTTCATCGAGCTTATCCCCTCATCCGAAACCCGCGCCTATGTCGAGCGCGTGCTCGCCAATTTCTGGATTTACTGCCTGCGCGACGGCCAGCCGACACCGACCCTTGATGCGCTCGCCACCGGCAAGATCGCAAAATACGCGCATGATGCTTCGGAACCTAAAGGTCCGTACCAGACGGCCCTGGCTCAATAACCAAACTGTCATCCTGAGCGAAGCCCTGCTTGCAGGGCGTAGTCGAAGGATCTAAGATCCTTCGGTTCGCTTCGCTCTCTCAGGATGACAATGATTATTGAAGTAACTTCAAAATCTCTTCGTGAATTTTCGCATCGCCCGCAGCTAAAACTTTGCCGTCCGACTTGATCGTCAGCTTCTTGCCTGACCAGTCGGTGATAACTCCGCCCGCACCCTCGACGACCGGGACCAGCGCGCAGAAATCATACGGCGACAGGCTCGCCTCGACGCAAACATCCATGTGCCCGCTGGCCAGCAATCCATACATATAACAATCGCCGCCCCACGCCATCATCTTCGTCGCCTTCTCGATTTTCTCATAAACGGGCCCGGTCTTGCTGAACATCGCAGGCGTTGTGCTCGCCACGCATGCGGATTTCAGATTAGAGCAGGGGCGCACTTTCACCTGCTTCCCGTTCAGCGTTGTCTTGCCATCCGTGCCAATCCATCGCTCTTTCGAAATCGGCTGGTCGATAACGCCTAATATCGGCACATCTCCTTCGCATAAGGCGATCAGTGTTCCAAACGTGGGCTTGCCGATGATAAAGGCTTTTGTTCCATCGATCGGGTCGATCACCCACGTCAAACCGTTCCGGCTCTCTTTAATGCCGAACTCCTCGCCGTAAATTCCGTCCTCCGGCCGCGCCTTTTCAATAGCCGCGCGGATAGCTTCCTCGATGCTTCGGTCCGCCACCGTCACCGGGCTTTCATCCGCCTTGGAAATCACCTCGAAAGGCTGGCGAAAATACTTCCGGGCAATTTCGCCCGAAAGATCGGCCAACCCATTGGCAAGCGTCAGAAATTCCTGCATAAATAGCCTCTTGCTCGGTAAACAACGGCCAGAATAGAGTGAAGCCATGAAAAGCGTCAATGACATACGTTCGGAATTCCTGAATTTCTTCAAAGGCAAAGGCCACGAAATCGTGGCCTCGAGCCCGCTCGTGCCGCAGAACGACCCGACATTGATGTTTGCGAACTCCGGCATGGTCCAGTTCAAAAACGTATTCACCGGCGTCGAAAAACGCCCCTATACCCGCGCTACCACCGCGCAGAAATGCGTGCGGGCCGGCGGCAAGCACAACGATCTGGAGAATGTCGGCTACACCGCGCGCCACCACACTTTCTTCGAAATGATGGGCAATTTTTCCTTCGGCGATTATTTCAAGGAAGACGCCATCGCCTTCGCCTGGGAACTCGTCACCAGAAATTTTGGCATGAACCCGGATAAACTTCTCGTCACCGTTCATTCATCCGATGAAGAAGCCGCCGCCATCTGGAAAAAAGTTTCCGGCTTCAACGACTCCAAAATCATCCGCATCCCGACCAACGACAATTTCTGGATGATGGGCGATTACGGCCCCTGCGGCCCGTGCTCGGAAATTTTCTACGACCAGGGCGATAAACTGCAGGGCGGCCCGCCGGGCTCCCCCGATCAGGACGGCGACCGATTCCTTGAATTCTGGAACAACGTCTTCATGCAGTTCGAGCAGGAACCCGACGGCAACGGCGGCCATAACCGCAAACCACTTCCCAAACCCTCGATCGACACAGGCCTCGGCCTTGAGCGCACCGCCGCGCTCATGCAGGGCAAATCCTCGAACTACGATATCGATCTGCTCCGCAATATCATTGAACACAGCGCCGATTTAACTGGCGTTTCACCGGACGGCAAGGATGCGCCGAGCCACCGCGTCATCGCCGACCATCTCCGCTGCGCCTCATTCCTGCTGGCCGACGGCGTCATGCCCTCGAACGAAGGCCGCGGCTACGTCCTCCGCCGCATCATGCGCCGCGGCATGCGCCACGCACACCTGTTGCGCCAGCCGACCCTTGGCCCGAAATTAAAAGAGGCCATGAAAAACAATGATAATTTGGAATACGTGAAGGTTCTCGGTAAATCTGATGATGAACCGCTGATGTACCGCCTGTTCCCGACGCTGCTTAATATGATGGGCGCGGCATACCCGGAACTGAAGCGCGCCGAAAGCCTCATCACCGAAACGCTCAAACAGGAAGAAACCCGTTTCAAAACCACATTAGAACGCGGCCTGAAACTCCTCGACGAGGAAACAAAAAATCTCTCGAAGGGCGGCACCCTCGCAGGCGATGTCGCATTCAAACTTTACGATACCTACGGCTTCCCGCTCGATCTGACCCAAGATGCTCTGAAAGCCAAAGGCATCGCCGTCGATACTGCTGGCTTTGAAAAATCCATGGAAAAACAAAAGGCCGATGCGCGCAAATCATGGGCGGGCTCGGGCGATGCGGGTAATGAAAAAATCTGGTTCGAAATTCTCGAAGAGGCTGGCCCTACCGAATTCCTCGGCTACGAAAACGAAATCGCCGAAGGCCAGATCAAGGTCATCGTCAAAGACGGCAAAAAAGTCCAGAGCCTTAAATCCGGCGAGGAAGGCATCGTTATTGTTAACCAGACACCGTTCTACGCTGAATCCGGCGGTCAGGTCGGCGATACTGGCTTTTTAATCTCCGCAGCCTCCGCCGACGGCAAAACACCGTCCGCCACCGTCAAAATCACCGATACAAAAAAACAGATTGGCGCGCTCTGGCTGCATATCGTCAAAATGGATAAGGGCGAGATCAAAGTCGGGCAGGGTGTCGAACTGAAAGTCGATAACGCCCGCCGCAGCGCCATCCGTGCCAATCACTCCGCCACGCATTTGCTGCATGAAGCGCTCCGTCAGGTCCTCGGCGATCATGTCGCGCAGAAAGGATCGCTGCAGGATGCTGGCCGCACGCGCTTCGACATTTCGCACCCGAAAGCGATCACTAAAGAAGAGTTGGAAAAGGTCGAAAAAATCGTCAACGACGAAATTAAGGCCAACACCGAAGTCATCACCCGCGTCATGCCGCTCGACGAAGCGCGCGATTCCGGCGCCCGCGCGCTGTTCGGCGAAAAATATTCCGACGAAGTCCGCGTCGTCTCCATGGGCACGCAGGCAAAAGGCGCGAACCACGTTTTCTCCGTCGAACTCTGCGGCGGCACGCACACCAAAAAAACCGGCGATATCGTCCGCCTGAAAATCACGTCGGAATCCGCGCTCTCCGCTGGTATCCGCAGGCTGGAGGCCGTCACGGGCTCCCGCGCCGACGAATATGAATCCAAAAAAGCACAAGGCGCGAAAGACGCGGCAGACAAACTTAGCAACGAAAACAAAAAACTCCTCACCGAACTGAAATCTCTCGGCGGCACGCCACCTGTCTCCGAAGGTGACCTTGATAAAGAAAATCGCAAGCTCGAAAAACTCATTGCCGATTTGCGGCGCAAATCCGCGACCCAGTCCGCAGGCTCCGACGCCGATATCAAAAATATCAAGGGCGTGAAATTCATCGGCAAAGTACTGGAAGGTTTCCCCGCCCGCGACCTGAAACCCATGGCCGACGATCTCAAGGCCAAGCTCGGCTCGGGCGTTGTCGCGCTGATTTCAACCGACGAGGGCAAAGCCTCCATCGTCGTCGCCGTCACCGCTGATCTCACCGGCAAAATCTCCGCCGTCGATCTCGTCAAACTAGGTGCTGAAGCGCTGGGCGGTAATGGCGGCGGCGGTCGTCCCGACATGGCGCAGGCCGGCGGCCCTAATGCAGGCGCCGCGAACGACGCTGTAACTTCAATCGAAAAAGCGCTGGCAGGTTAGCGGCTGTGCTCGGGTCCGGGTCTTACGGTCCAGTTCGTCATATTTAAGACTGACGTCTTGGAATAGGAAAGCGCTTCCGTAGTTTCTTCCATCCACGGGCGTTTCCGGCCATGAAAATCCTTGAGTTTTGAGTAAAGCCGTTCAACCACGTCCCGTGCGTGCGCCACACTAGCCTTGTCCAGTTCTTTAATAGGCTTGGTACGAAGCGCGCCAAAACCTGTCCTGAACGCATACTCATCGAAAAGCGCGGCGTTGGCAATAACCAGCCCGTCTAGGATGTATTGCTGCTGCTCCGAGCGCAGTTTTTCCGGGATTTCGGCAAGGATACGGATAATATCGAACAGCTTGTGCGAATGGTCGTATGTTTCTTTATAACCGCGCGGCATGATCTGAACTTCCAGCGTGCCGCCGCCATTACCCTTGTGCGCATTGACGTGGAGGTCGAAATTGATGCCCCCCGCATAGCCGCTGCTGCGCGGCGTGGCCAGGTAATCATTGTAGCTGTCGGGCAGGATGAACGCATTTTTTGCCGTGCCGGGGATATACCCTTCTTCATCTTTGCCTGACATGATTTTATAGAATTTTTTCACCTGCTCTGGATCATCGACGAATATCCGCCCGCGGCCTAAATCATTAAGCTTGCGGCCCTGCGCGGCATGCGATTTCGCGACAATACGGTGCCATTCCTTCATCGGACCGATTTCTGCCTGCGCGCCCATTTTTTTTGCTATGGCTTCCAGAAATTTGGAAAAGGGGCTGAGCCCTTCCTGCGATTTTTTAAATTCCTGTTTTAATGCTTTTTCCTGTTTAGGAGTAAGCCCGCCCGGGTCAGTTTTCGCATCATGTTTGTCGATAAGCACGCTGATGATTTTCTCGACTGCTTCGTCGAGATCGAGGTCATAGGCCGACGTCCAGGGGACATGGATGGAGGGGGCCGGGGCCTTTGGGTCTTCTTTGAGCCTTTTCATTTTAATCCGTGCTTTAAATTTCCATAAGTATTAACCAAAACCACCGGTTTTTGCAAGAAAAAACTGGTTAAAAACTGGCTATTGCCCTGTTCTGCCAAGCCCGTTATAAAGTGCCCGCTATTACAAGGGAATCAAGGATACCAATATGCCGCTCGAGCGCACCTTTTCAATTATTAAACCAGACGCCACCCGCCGCAACCTGACGGGCGCAATCAACGCCAAGCTCGAGGCCGCAGGCCTCAGAATCATCGCCCAGAAGCGCATCCACATGTCGCGCCAGCAGGCCGAAGGCTTCTATGCCGTGCACAAAGCGCGCCCGTTCTTCGGCGAACTGACCGAATTTATGAGTTCCGAACCTGTTGTTGTCCAGGTTCTCGAAGGTGAAAATGCCGTCGCGAAAAACCGCGAAGTCATGGGCGCGACCAATCCGAAGGAGGCTGCTCCCGGCACCATCAGGAAAGAATATGCGCTCAACATCGGCGAAAATTCCGTTCACGGCTCCGACAGCCTCGAGAACGCGAAAACCGAAATCGCCTATTTCTTTAAAGCCGAAGAAATCGTCGGTTAAACGGCTTCTAGGGCGTGTGCCCATTCAAAGTATTTTGTGCCGAAAACCGTGATTTTCGAGAACCGTATCGCAGAATATATGGACATATTTGAGAAACGGAAGCGCAGAAAACGCGGTTTGCAGGTCAAAAGACGACGAATGGGCACACGCCCTATGCCAGCCACGACCTGATCGCCGCCTTGGTGCGCTCTGCGGCCTCCGGCAGTTTTTCTATTGCTGGTCCCGCTTTTTCCGGCTGGTTGTTGTGCATCGCCTTTTCTATGACTCCCGCGATGGCCGCAAGGTCTTTCATCCCGAAATTCGCGGCCATACCTCTCAGCTCGTGCGCGCTTTCATGGGCCGCTTCCTGGTTACCCGATTGCACCGCCGCCTGCAGCGCGGTAACGATCTCGTCCGTTTTCTGCACGAACCCGGCCAGAAGCTCCGTCATCTGATCCTTGCCGAGCGAGCGCAGCAATCCGTCCAGCATCTTCACATCGAAAACATTTTCTAAATCCGCGGGCGTTATTGTTGTGCCTTCCTGCTCCTTCAGGAATTTATGCAACGGCGTGCTGTTTTCATCGCTTTCTGCGGCGAATGATGATTTGGGTTTCGCCGCAGGGCGGGCGGGTTCGGCAGGCGGCGCAGGCGGTGGTGTCGGGGCCCGGGGCTCCGCCGGTTTTATCGGTGCGGCATCGGCGGGCTTATTCTTGCGGATTTCGCCGAGCACGGCCAGCAAACGATCATAATCGATCGGCTTGGCCAGCACCGCGTTAACGCCCGCATGATGAAAGGAACGCACATCATCATCGCCGACATTCCCGGTCAATGCGATAATGGGCGTCGCCGCCAGTTTCTTGTCGGGCAGGGTGCGTATGACCCGCGTGGTCTCGAGCCCGCTCATGCCTGTAAGATTAATATCCATGAACACGGCGTCGAAATCGCTTCGCCCGAATATGTCGAGTCCCATTTCCCCGCTGTCCGCGAGCGAAACCATGTGATTTTCCTTCTCGAGGAAATTCTGCAGAACTTTCCTGTTGATCTCGTTGTCCTCGATAACCAGGAGCCGTAGCGGCGGCCCTGAAGGTATCGACACTGGCGGCGCGTTTTCTTCCGCCGTCTTTTCCGCTGCCGCGCCGCTATCGCCTTCTTTCATCAGCAGCGAGAAAAAGAACGTGCTGCCCACGCCGATCTGGCTCGTCAGGCTGATCGTGCCGCCCATGGCGGTGACCAGCTTGCGGCAGATCGCTAATCCTAAGCCGGTGCCGCCGTATTTGCGCGAAACTGATGCGTCCGCCTGTTCGAACGGCGTAAACAGTTTTTCCTGCGCTTTTTCCGAGATCCCGATACCCGTATCCTCGACAGCCACGTAAACCTCGTAACTTGCCTCGGTATTTTCTTTTTTTCTTTCCAGTATGGTGGCACGCAGGCGTATCGTAACGCTTCCGTTCTCCGTGAATTTGATGGCATTGTTGACGAGGTTGAGCAGAACCTGCCTCAGCCTCGTGGGGTCGCCCATCACTGCTCCCGGGAAATCCACCGGGATGTCTACCTGCAGCGTCACGTTGCGGTCCGCCGCATGTCCGGACATCAGCGTGATCACGCCCTGCGCCAGTTTCGGCAGGTCGAAATCGATTTCCTCTAGTTCCATGTTGCCGCTCTCGATTTTCTCGAAATCGAGAATGTCGTTCAGCAGCACCATCATCGTGTCGCCTGATTTTTGAATGGTCAGGAGATAATCGCTTTGTTCTTTCGACAGTTTCGTGTCCCTGAACAGCCGCAATATGCCCATGATCCCTGTCATCGGTGTACGAATCTCATGGCTGACGACGGCCAGGAACGCCGATTTCGCGCGGTTGGCGTGGTCGGCCATTTCCTTGGCGCGGCGCATTTCCTCGGTGCGCTGCATTTCTTGCTCGCGCAGCTCCGCCATTAATTCCCTCTCGCGCTCGATAACGCGCAGCAGTCGCGCCTGGTCGGCGGTCTCCTTGGATTGTTTCAGCCGCGCCAGTGATTGCGCCGCGCGGCTTTCACGGGAATACGCCACGCGCTCGGCTTCCCGCGATTCCTGGATTTTTTTCGATATCCCGCCCGCGAAAAATACGGCCTGCGGCATCAGCCCGATCCAGTAGGCGTTCAGCAAAATGGGATTGCCGCCGAAAATCCGCGTCGAAGCCAGCATCGCCAGCATCGTTCCGATAAATGACATCAGCCAGCCGCTGGCCAGGTAATAGCCCGCGAATTTCCCCTGCTGCGCATGGACGAAGGCCAGTCCTGCGAGAGCCAGCATCCCCAGCATGGAAGGCAAGAACGAGAGCAGTTCATTGAAAATGGTTGCGCGGTCCGGCAGCACGGCTGCAATCAGCGAGCTTGCGATGATAAACGAGCCGACCGAGAGAATGACCGCGTTGTCGCTATAATCCTCGGCCGATATATCAAGGAATGTCCACGTGATCACGATCCCGATCAGGAAACAGACCGGGAAGAGAAACGCCGCGGAATAGCTGCCCGGCGCGAAGGGCACAAAAAACAGGAACATCAGCAACAGGAACATCAGCAGGTTGACGGCGTAATAAGCTGAAAACAGGCTGAAAGCCGGGTTTTTCTCGAGATACGCCGCCGCCGCGAAAAAAGTGGCCGCGCCGATGAAAAACACCACCAGCAGTGCAGCCGCGATTTTGGGCAGTGTAAATCCGTTCATCTGCCGGTGCGGGCTGACCAGCTTCGGCACGAACGTCGCGGGCAGATTACCTTCCGTCTCGATATAAACAATAAAAAGCTCTGATTTCTGAATGCCTATTTTGACCGGCACGCCTGTCCCGTTCAACGTCTCGCTGAAGGCGTCCGACTTGCTTTCGCCGCGTATGGCGCGGACATAGGTTTCGTCGCGTGTATGATTTTTGACGGTGAGCTTGCGCACCTTGCCCATGCGCCCTTCGGTCAGCATCCCGAAATCGAGGATCCAGTTTTCCTGCCCGGAATTGTTCGTCACCGAGAACACCAGCCATGTCGGGCCCGGGTCGACGCCGAGATTGATGGTGTCCGAATCCTGCCGCACACCGCGCAGGTTGTTTTCATGCCGGCTCGCGACGATCTGGTCGGTAAGGCGCTGCTCCTTGTCGTATGTGATATAGACGTCGGCGCCGAAATTCAGCTCTCTGGTGTTTTCGCCGAGTTCAATGCGCGCGGTACGGGTGATCTGGGCCTGCGCCGGCCACACGGCCAAAAGCCCTGTCAGGACGAGCAGGGCGGCCAAAAATATCTTGATCTTTAAGGTACAGGCGGCAGGCATCGCGAAACGGAAAAAGCTCCCTCTTTTCGCTATTATAGTTAACTTTTGCCTGAAAGTGGTTAAGTTTTTAAAAGTCTATGAAAGCCAGCGCCAGACCTGCCAGGATAAGCACTGTGCCGATAATGCCCCATTTCCCCGCCTGGGCAACGTTATGCCACATATCCCGTGCGCGCTGGATTTCCTTGGGGTCTGCTTCGGCGGGTGTGTGATCGGCCATGGGGATGCTTTCTTGTTCGTTCTGTTAATTGATACAATCTAGCGGATTATTTTCAAGCTTGTTTTTGCTTTTTTTCCGCAATCATCCGCACCGCCTCTTCATAGGCGATATGCTCCTCGGCCAGGACGCGCGCGGCCAGTGTCTCATACGTATCGCCCGGCTCGACCTTTACGCGGCGCTGTAAAATGATTTCGCCCCGGTCCACCTCCGGGATGACGTAATGAATCGAAACGCCGCTCTCGGCGTCGCCCGCCGCCAGGACCGATTTATGAACATGCTCGCCAAACATGCCCTTGCCGCCATGTTTGGGTAGCAGGGCAGGGTGCGTATTAATGATCCGGCCCTGCCATCTGGCGACAAATTCCGGCGTCAGGATACGCATGAACCCCGCCAGGCAGATCAGATCGACCGGATATTTCCCCAGCACATTCTGCAGAACGCTTTCAAAATCGATACGGTTCGCATATTTAGTGTGATCAACGATTTCCGCCGGGATTCCGGCCTTTTCGGCGCGTTTCAGCCCGTAAGCGTTAGGCCTGTTTGAAATCACCACGTTGATCTTTGCCGGGTAATCTGGCTTCGCGCAGGCATCGATCAGGGCCTGGAGATTGCTGCCGCTGCCGGAAATCAGAACCGCGAGATTGATCTTCGCTACTGCCATGTGTCCAGATTGTCGATGATGACCGGCTCGTCCCCGGATTCTTTAGAGCGCTTGACGATTTTCCCGATCGTGAAAACCTTTTCGCCGGATTTTTCAAAAGACGCCTTCACGGCCTCCGTTTGCTCTGCCTCCACGACCACGACGAGGCCAATCCCGCAATTCAGCGTCCGCGCCATGTCGGCGGGCTGCAATTTCCCGGCTTCCGTCAGCCACCTGAATATCGGCAAAAACTCCCACGCTTTCGCATCCAGGTGGGCGCAAACGTAATCCGGCAAAATCCGCGGAATATTTTCATACAAACCGCCGCCCGTAATATGCGCCATACCTTTAATTGAGGCCCGGCTGTTATTATCTCCGTTTTTCGTTTTGATTTTAATGGCTTCCAGCACCGGTTTCACGTAGATTCTGGTTGGTGTCAACACCGCGTCCTTCATCGTTTTCGACGGTTCAAAGGGTGCTTTCCCCTCAAGCGTATAACCCTGTGTCGTGCTTATAATCTTCCGCACTAAAGAAAACCCGTTCGAATGAACCCCACTGGACGCCAGCCCAAGAATAACGTCGCCCTCCTTGATGTTCTTTCCGTCGATGATGCCATCGCGCTCGACGGCGCCAACGGCGAATCCGGCAAGGTCGTAATCCCCCGGCGCATAAAGACCTGGCATCTCGGCCGTTTCGCCGCCAATAAGTGCGCACCCCGCCTGAAGACACCCGGCCGCGACGCTGGCGATGACAGCCTCGGCCACATCATTTTCCAGCTTGCCTGTAGCGAAATAATCAAGAAAGAACAGCGGCTCAGCGCCCTGTACAACAATGTCGTTCACGCACATCGCGACGCAGTCGATTCCGATCGTGTCATGAGTATTGGTATCTATCGCGATTTTTATCTTTGTGCCGACGCCATCTGTCGACGAGACGAGAACCGGGTCCTTGAAGCCCGTATTCTTGAGGTCGAACAACGCGCCGAAGCCCCCGATGCCGGACATGACGCCGCTGCGGTTGGTCTTTCTGATATGGGGTTTGATCCGCTCTATCAGCTCGTCTGCCGCGTCAATATCAACTCCGGCTTGTTTGTATGCGCTTTCTTTCATTTTGCATCTTTAGTGTGGGAGAGTTATAACCATCCTTCCACCCCTAACAGGATGTCCGATGGCCACAATCTATAAGACTTTTCGTGCAATCCGTACAGTCTTTTGCGCGGCTTTTGCCTGTTTTTTAATGGCCTTGATGCCCGCCTGGGCACAGTCCGACCTTTACACGGTCGAGGGGGTCAAGGTTGACGTCACCGCCGACAGCGCCCTGACCGCCCGCGATCAGGCCTTCGACAAGGCCCAGATCGACGCTTTCACGGTTTTAGCTGGACGCATGCTCTCGGAATCCGAGCTTGCCGCCTTCACGCCGCCCGACGCCGCCACCGTTTCCCCCATGGTCCAGGACTACGAGGTCACGGCGGAAAAGCTCTCCAGCGTTCGCTACATCGGCACCTATACCTTCACCTTCCGCGCACAGGCCGTCGAGCGCTACCTGAACGTTCAGGGCCAGTCCTATACAAATGTCGCCAGCGCACCGCTGGTCATCCTGCCGTTCTACCAAACCGGCGGGCGCACTTATTTATGGTCGCCGTATAATTCTTGGATGCGGGCATGGAACCGCAATTCCGGCTCGGGCAACACGCTCGTTCCTTTGATCGTTCCCATGGGCGACCTTGAAGACGTCAGCGACATCGGCGATGACGACGTCTTCAGCTACAACCCGTCGAAACTTTCTGCGCTTCTGAAGCGCTACGACGCGGGCGATGCCGTTATCGCGGTGGCAACCCCTAGCACCGGCCTTGCGAAAGCGCAGGAATCCGATCCCGCCAACGGCTCTGTTACCATCAGCCTTTACCGCACCGACCGCGGCCAGCCCGAACATGTCCGCGAAATGGTTGTTGAATCCGCGCCCGGCGACACGCTGGCCAAACTGCTCGACCGCGCCGCTGGTGAAGTCGAAACCGCGCTGAAACAAAACTGGAAAGAAAAAACCGTCGTCCCGCAATCATTCGAACTTCCCGGCGAAATGCAAAATGCCGTCGTCGCGCGCGTAAAAATCTCCAGCCTCGAAGAATGGTCCAATGCCCAGCGTGCGTTGGGGCATGTGAGCGCCATAACGCACACATCGCTGAAATCGCTCACTCCGCGCGAGGCGCTGGTCGAGCTTTCTTTCCGCGGCGACGAGCAGATGCTGCGTCAGGCTCTCGCGCAGGCGGGCATGAATTTGTCCCATCCGCAATTCGCGGGCTACCAGTCGCCCACCGACGGCAACAGCCTCGTTTATGACCTCACCATCAGTGGCCGCCCTGTAGTCCAGCCATCTTCATCCCAGTCGCCGCAGCCGCCTGGATACCGCCCGCCATCGCGTCCGCTGCCGCGCGATCAAATAGGAGACTCCTCGCCAGGAGGCTACAGCTATCCGCCCCGGCAACGCAGCGACTCCGGCTATAGCGGCCGGTTTTAGGAAAGAAAATTCATGACGGCGCAGCGCCATTTCATATTCTGGGGCCTGGCTTTCGCTTCATTCCTGTTGCTGGTGTTTGTATTCGGCGACGTGCTGCTTCCGTTCATCCTCGGCATGGTCATCGCTTATCTTTTAAACCCTGCCGTCAATGCGCTCGGCCGCTGGAAAATCAGGCGCGGGCCCGCCGCTCTGCTTATCATTTTCGTTTTCTCTGTGATTGTCGCCATCCTGCTGGCGCTCACGGTCCCGGTTATCACCCGCGAAATCATCGAACTCTGCAATAATATCCCTGCCTATCTCGACAAACTCGAGGGCCTGCTGGCACCCCAACGCGCTCGCCTCGAAGCCTTCCTCTATCCCGAAGGCGCGCCCGCAATGACCGACATCGTTAAGGAACACTCGGCCACCGCCGCTGCCGCTGCGGGTTATATCGCGGGCGGCGTGGCGCAGGGCGGCCAGTTGTTTCTGCATGTCATCGGTATTATTGTTGTTACACCCATAGTCGCCTATTTCATGATGAAGGAATGGCCTCGCATCACTGCATGGGTCCGGGATCTTATGCCGCCGAAACACAAAGACACGATTATGAATCTCTTCCGCGAGATCGACACCAAGCTCTCGGGCTTCATCCGTGGGCAGGTCACCGTGGCCATTATTCTCGCCACATCTTACGCGATTGCGCTCAGCCTTCTTGGCCTTAAATATGGTTTTCTGATCGGCGTTGCCGCCGGTTTACTCTCCATCATCCCGATGGTCGGCTCCGTCGGCGGCCTGTTCGTCGGCACGCTCGCGGCATGGCTGCAGACCGGCGAATGGCAGTTCGCCGTCGCCGTGGCCTCGGTATTCATTGTCGGCCAGATCATCGAGGGCAATCTCCTCACGCCGAAAATCGTCGGCGACCGCGTCGGCCTTCACCCGCTCTGGATATTCTTCGCGCTCATGGCAGGCGCCAGCCTGCTGGGTTTCCTCGGCCTGCTGATTGCCGTGCCTGTCGCCGCCGTCATCAGCGTCCTCGCTGCTTTCGGAATCAGGCAGTACAAATCCAGCCCCTTCTATAAAGGTGACAAGCGTGGCTGAGCCCCTCCAGCAGATACCACTTGATCTCGGCAGTCGCCAGACTCTGGGCCGCGATGATTTCCACATCGGCGCCTGCAACGTCGCCGCTGTTAACCTGATCGACCGCTGGCCCGACTGGCCCGCGCCGCTCATGATTATCTCCGGTCCGTCGGCCTCCGGCAAATCACACCTCGCCGCCGTCTGGCGTGAAAAGGCCAATGCCGAAATCATCCGTCCCGAAATGCTGTTATCGCGCACGGCTGAACAGATCGCTGAAGCCGGCAAACATCTCGTGCTCGACGGCCTCGACCCCTGGCTCGGCGACCGCCAGGCCGAAACCACGCTCTTTCATCTCTACAATATTTTCTGGAGCGAAAAGCGCACCATCCTCGCCACCATGCGCATGACCCCGACTCAGACCCAGTTCGCCGTGCCTGATCTCGCCAGCCGCGTGCGCTCATCCTTGACCGTGCCGATCCAGCCGCCCGACGACATGCTGCTGGCTTCTGTCCTGATAAAACTTTTCAGCGACCGCCAGATGCAGGTCGCCAACGACGTCATTCAATATATTTTGCCCCGCATGGAGCGATCTTTCGACGCTGCGCGCACAATTGTTGATCGCGCCGACGCGCTCGCGCTCGCGCAAAAACGCGGCATCTCGGTGCCGCTGCTGCGCCATGTCATGGCCGAAGTTCAGGAAGAGTAGCTCCCGTCATTGCGAGCGCAGCGAAGTAATCCAGAAAAAATAGATTGCTTCGTCGGCTCTTAGCCTCCTCGCAATGACGATCAGGATTCAATCAGATCTGAAATCTTATTCTCGCCCGGCTGCAAATCTCTCCAGCTTGCGCGCGGAACATCCAGCACCGTCAGTGTCGCGGGCGCATAACCAAACGCCAGGCGATTGATGAATTCACCTTCTTCAAGCGCGAGGCTCGCCGCGAACTGGTGAATGGCCGGGTTATGCCCGATCAGCAGCAACGTCATGCAGGAATCGTCCACGCCACGCACCAGGCTCAAAAGCTCGCCGTATCCGCCCTCGTAAATCGTCTTTTCAAATTCAGTCTGGATTTTCCCGAGTGAACCCAGCACGCCGTCCAGTGTCTGCTGCGTGCGCGTGACAGGCGAGCACAGGATGAAATCGGGAATATAATTCTCCGCCTTCATCCTTTCGCCGAGCGCGCTCGCATCTTCCATCCCCTGCGTCGTCAGCTTCCGCTCGCGGTCGCTGCCTTCGCTCGCAGGCCCCGCTTGGGCATGGCGAAGAATGAGCAGCCGTTTCATTTCAGCTCGCCGACTTCATATTTGGTGATTTTGCCGTTTTTCAGCCCCACGGCGATCTTGCCTTCCTTCAGCGCAATCGCTTCGCGCCCGAACACTTCATAACGCCAGCCTTTCAGCGGCAGCACATCCGGGCTGTCCTCGCTCGCCATCCGCTCGATATCCTCCTGGTCCGCGATCAGCTTCGCCGCCACGCCGTTCTCCGCTGCCTGGATCTTCAGCAGCATCTTGAGAATATCGATCGTCGCCGTCGCCTGCGGTGAAAACATCTTGCGCTCGGGCGCCTTCGGCCACGCGCCCTTATCGGAATCGGCGGCCTTTGCCACAAGCTCAAGCAAAGTCTTGCCGATATGACCGCTTGCCATGTCCGGCGTCACGCCGCGTATTTTCTTGAGCTGATCCACTGTCTCCGGCATCTGCGCCGCCATGTCCGCCAGCGTTTCATCCCGCATCACCCAGCTCCGCGGCAGGTTCTTGTCCTGCGCCCGCTTCTCGCGCCACGCCGCCAGCTCTTTCAGAATCGCCAGCATCTTCGGCTTCGGGCTGCGCAGCTTGATGCGCTCCCATGCCTGTTCCGGCTCATTACTGTAGGTGGCCGGGTTGGCAAGAACGCCTTCTTCCTCGAACACCCATTCGGTGCGCCCACTTTTTTCAAGCTCCTTGAGCAGCTTTTGATAAATTTCGGCGAGATAAATCACATCACCGAGTGCATAGTCAATTTGCCGCTTGGATAACGGCCGCTTCGACCAGTCGGTGAACTGCACGCTCTTGTCGAGCGATTGTCCCGTCAGCCCGCGCACGAGGCTCTCATACCCGATGGAATCGCCGTACCCGCAAACCATCGCCGCGATCTGCGTATCGAAAAATGGTGTCACAACTTTTCCGGTCAGATTGTAAAAAATTTCCAGATCCTGCCGCCCGGAGTGAATCACTTTCAGAACCTTCGGGTTTAAAAACAAATCGAAGAGGGGGGTAAGGTCCAACTGGTGGCCGTCAATCGGGTCGATGGCGGCGGCGTTGCCGCTCGGGTCGCTCACCTGGACGAGGCAGAGTTTCGGGTAATAGGTTTTTTCGCGCAGGAATTCCGTGTCGATCGTAATAAACGGAAAGGCACTTAATTTTTCGCAGAGCTTCGTCAGCTCCTCTTGGTCGGTAATAATCATTACCGTTGTTCTACAGGGGGATAGCTGATTTTTATATAGGAATTAATTCCTTTATCTTTTTGAATATTTATCGTAGAATTTTCCACCGTCATTGCGAGCCTGCATGCAGGCGAAGCAATCCTCCCCGCGAAGGCGGGGATCCGGATTGCAATGTGTATGTTTGCGAAAAGGGGGAAGGAGTAGGGGGACCCCCCTCCCTCAAAACTGTACGGAGTTAAGTCGAAAAACAGGTGGAAATCAAAAGCTTGCACCGTTATAACAACTCAATGCACAGCTACCGCACACATAAATGCAATGAACTCCGCAAGGCCGATGTCGGCCAGCAGGTCCGCCTCTCGGGCTGGATCCACCGTGTCCGTGATCACGGGGGGGTATTGTTCATCGATCTCCGCGACACTTACGGCCTGACACAGTGCATCGTCGACCAGAATTCCCCCTTGCTCGAATCCGCCTCGAAATGGCGCAATGAATCGGTCATTACGGTCACCGGAAAAGTAAAAGCGCGCACGCCGGAAACAGTGAACGCCAAAATGCCGACCGGCGAGATCGAGCTTTATATCGAAGAAGCCACACTCCAATCACCCGCCGCTGTCGTGCCGTTCCAGATCGCCGAAGATGACGGGGCAGGGGAGGATATCCGCCTCCGCCACCGCTACCTCGATCTCCGCCGTGAAAAAATGCAGCGCAATATCCGCCTCCGCAACGCCGTGATTTTCTCGCTGCGCAAGCGCATGTGGGATTCGGGCTTCCAGGAATTCCAGACGCCGAACCTTACGGCCAGCTCGCCCGAGGGCGCGCGCGATTACCTCGTACCCTCCCGCCTGCACCCCGGTAAATTCTACGCCCTGCCGCAATCGCCTCAGCAATTCAAACAATTGCTTATGGTCGCCGGTTTCGACCGCTATTTCCAGGTCGCGCCCTGCTTCCGCGACGAGGACGGCCGCGCCGACCGCCTGGCCGAGCATTACCAGCTCGACGTTGAAATGTCGTTCGTGACGGAAGCAGAAGTCCACGACACCATGACGCCCGTCATCAAGGGCCTGTTCGAGGAATTCGCCGACTGGACCGGCACCAAACACCGCGTCGAATGGCTGCCGAAAATTACCTACAAAGACGCCATGCTGAAATACGGATCTGACAAGCCGGACCTCCGCAACCCTCTGGTCATTACCGACGTCACGGAAGTTTTCGCCCGCGCCGACGTCACGTTCAATGCGTTCAAAGGTTACATTGCCAAGGGCGGTTGCGTTCGTGCCATCCGCGTGCCCAAGGTCGCATCCCAGCCGCGCAGTTTCTTCGATAAGCTGAATTCATGGGCGCAGGGTGAAGGCGCTCCTGGCCTTGGCTATATCGCCTTCGAAACCGAAGAGGGCAAAGGTCCTATTGCAAAATTTGTTGCTCCCGAAGCGCAGAAAAAACTCCGCGACCTGACGGGAATTGCAAACGGCGACGTCGTGTTCTTCGTCTGCAACACCGAGGCCGAAGCCAATAAACTCGCCGGCGCCGCCCGCGACCGTATCTGTGACGATGCGGGCCTCCGCGAAAAAGGCGTCTATAAATTCTGCTGGATCGTCGATTTCCCGATGTATGAATATGACGAGCGCGCCAAGAAAATAGAATTTTCGCACAACCCGTTCTCGATGCCGCAGGGCGGTTTAGAGACGCTGGAAAAAACCGACCCGCTCAAAATCCTTGCGCATCAATATGACTGCGTTTGCAACGGCTTCGAGATTTCATCGGGCGCGATCCGTAACCATCGCCCCGACATCATGGAAAAAGCCTTCGCGCTGGCGGGCTATCCGAAGGAAGTTCTCGAGCGCAAATTCTCCGGCATGCTCAACGCCTTCAAATTCGGCGCGCCTCCGCACGGCGGCTGCGCGTTCGGTATCGATCGTCTTGTCATGATTTTGGCCCACGAGCCGAACTTGCGCGAGGTGAACGCTTTCGTCATGAACGGCCAGTACGAAGACCCGATGATGAACGCGCCGTCGGAAGCCACGACCGAGCAGCTCAAAGACCTTCACATCAAGGTCGACCTGCCCAAACCCGTCAAAAAAACCGAAGCGGCCTGATTACATCCAAAAAGACGGCCCGGCCGCAAGGGGGTGCGGGCCGGGCCTGGGGTGTTCGCCTGCCCTGGGGTGGTTGGGGGGTCAGGGTGGCAGGCGTCTGAAAACCTATATATTACATATTGCGAGAATTGTGCCAGCCGGGTCCTTGATTTTTCTTTTTCAGAACATAATGTTAGTAAAGAGGCGGCGTGAGGTTTTTGCCTGTTGGCCGAAATTGCCGGGCCATACCCCGGAACACTTTGCCCATGCCTGTCTTTTGGTTATGATGACCGTCCTGTCGAAATATAGATATAAAGCTCATGCACCGGTTTTTCCTGTTTTTCCTGATTTTGCTTTTGCCGGTGTCCGCGCACGCCGCAGCGGTCGTGAACATTCCGGGCATTGAAAAACATGCGGGCATCGCGCCGCACAAAGCGCTGTACGACATCAAACTCACCGGCATCAAGAGCGGCTCGCAGATCGTCAATATCAGCGGCCAGATGCTGTATGAATGGCAACCCTCGTGCGAGGGCTGGCTGGCCAATCACCGCTTCAACTTGCTCTATGAATACGCCGACAGCGAGCCGATGCGCATCACCAGCGATTTTTCGACCTTTGAATCGTTCGACGGCAAGAGCTTGGATTTCACCTCGCAGAGAAAACGCGATGGCCAGTTATTCGAGGAATTCCGGGGCCGCGCCACGATTGCCGATGGCGGCAAGGGCGAGGCGATTTACTCGCGGCCCGACGGCCTGGAATTTGATCTCAAGAACGGCATGTTCCCGATGATGCATACAGTCAATGTGCTCAAATCAATCCGCGAAGGTAAAAAATTCTATAACGCCACCGTTTTCGACGGCGCCGATGAAGAGGGCCCGGTTGAGATCAACGCTTTCGTCGGCAAAAAAATTGAAGCCGCCGCCGCCAAGCCTTCGAAAAAGATCGATGCCGCGCTGCTGAAATCTCCCGCGCATGCGGTTCGGCTGGCCTTCTTCCCGGTGAAGGATGCTTCTCCCACTTCGGACTATGAAATGGACATCGATCTCCATGAAAACGGCGTGGTCAGCGATATGTTCATCGAATACGACGATTTTTCCATCTCCCAGAAACTGCTGGCGCTGGAGCCCGTGAAAAGCGCCTGTTCCGGCGAAAAAGTGAAACAATAAGCAGTTCTCATCCCGTCCGAAAACCTATATAATTGAAGATGTTGGGAAAATAATCCGATTCTTCTCCGGGGGGCATTGTTGAGTACAAGCGGCGCAGGCGACAAAACGGTTCTGATCGTTGAGGATAACGAACTGAACATGAAGCTGTTTCACGATCTTCTGGAGGCGCACGGTATTCGCACCGTCGAAACGCGCGATGGCATGAAAGTGCTCGACCTTGCGCGCCAGGCAAAACCGGACCTCATCCTCATGGATATCCAGCTGCCCGAAGTCTCCGGTCTCGAAGTCACAAAATGGCTCAAGGACGACCCCGAATTGAAAGACATTCCCGTGATCGCCATTACCGCTTTCGCTATGAAGGGCGACGAGCAGAAAATCCGGGAGGGTGGCTGCGAGGATTACATCTCCAAACCCATCTCGGTCTCGCGCTTTCTTGAGGTCGTCGAAAGCTATTTGAATAAACCAGCCAATTGAACACAGGATTGTAAATGTCGGCACGCGTTCTGGTCGTTGATGATATTTTACCCAATGTAAAATTGCTTGAGGCAAAACTCACGAGCGAATATTACGACGTTCTTACTGCGACCAACGGCAAGGAGGCGCTGGAAAAAGTCGCCGCCGAGAGTCCTGATCTTGTTCTGCTCGACGTCATGATGCCCGGCATGGACGGGTTCGAGGTCTGCACGAAGATCAAGCAGAACCCCCTGTTTGCCCATATTCCCGTCGTGATGGTCACAGCGCTGACGGACGCGGAGGACAAGGTGCGCGGCCTTGAATCCGGCGCCGATGATTTCCTTAGCAAACCCATTAATGATATCGCCCTTATGGCGCGCGTGCGCTCGCTGGTGCGCCTGAAAATGGCGCTGGACGAATGGCGCGTCCGCGAAAACACAGCCAACCAGCTCGGCGTCGTCGAAAAATCCTCGAACGTCATGATGGAATCCGCCGACAAGGCGCGGGTGCTCGTCGTCGAGGACAAGAATTTCGAGCAGCGCAAGATCGAGGAAACTCTGACTCGCGACCAGGACCAGGTGACGATAACCGAAAACGGCGCCAAAACTATGGAGCTTGTCGCTACGCAGGATTTCGATGTTTTGATCGTGAGCCTCAATTTGGCTGGGGAGGACGGGCTTCGCCTGTGTTCCCACCTGAAATCAAACGAGCGCACGCGCGCTATCCCCATTGTCATGATCGCCGGTGAGGAAGATATGCCGAGAATCGCGCACGGCCTTGAGATCGGCGCGCACGACTACATCCTGCGGCCCGTCGACCGCAACGAACTGCTCGCGCGGGTGCGCACGCAGATCCGGCGCAAACGCTTCCAGGAACGCCTGCGCTCCACCTATGAAATCAGCCTCTCCATGGCTCTCACAGACAGCCTGACCGGCCTTTACAACCGCCGCTATCTCGAGGTCCACCTTGAGAAACTCCTGATCAAGAACCAGGAATCGAAAAAATCGCTCGCGGTCCTGTTGGTCGATATCGACCATTTCAAGAACGTCAACGACAAGTACGGCCACACGATCGGCGACGAGGTCCTGAAAATCTTCGCGCAGCGTCTTCTCGGCAACCTCCGGAGCTTCGACCTTGTCGCCCGCCTGGGCGGCGAGGAATTCGCGGTTATCCTGCCCGACGTCTCCGAACAGCGCGCGTGGATGGTCGGTGAGCGTCTCCGTGCCTCGATTTCGGATGTGCCCTTTACCGTTGCCGGGCACGCTGAAGGCATCAGCATAACCACATCCATCGGCGCGGCGCTGATCGACCATAATCCTCACTCCAAGCACGAAGTGATGGAACGCGCCGACAAATGCCTTTACGAGGCGAAGAAGGGCGGGCGCAACGCGGTGGTCTTTGAAGGGAAGGGGAAATTGAACCCCGAGGAATTCAAGGAAGCCCAGCGCCAGTTCATCGAATAAAAAAGCGTTCCAACGGAGCGCTTTTTGTTTTGGGGCCTGCAAATCCTTATTTCTTGGACGGCGGCATTTTCTTTTCGACGAACTTGACGTGCTTGCCGGGTTTGCCGGTTTCTTCGTTGATCGCCCAGGGATCGAATTTTTTCATCTCAAGCTTGTACTCGGCCCGCGCATTGCGCTTGGCGTAGTAACGGTATCCTGTGCCGGCTTCGCTCTCGAGGCGGACTTTTACGGCTGCGCCTTTTTTGGCCATGGCCAATCTCCTTAAAGATAACTACTTGAATTTCGAAGCGTTCTTATGGGGTATTTCAGGTCTGGTGTCAAGCTTTCGGTGGACGGCTAACGGCGGTGTTTCGGGCCCTTTTTAAAGCCTTTTTTGCCGTATTTCTTCTTGTTTTTATTGGCATTTTCGCGGTCCCGGCGGCCCGGTTCATAGGTCTGGCTGCGCTTGAACTGGACGCCCGGTATATCCGCCCCGCGCTCATGCCCCACGAGGTGAAGAACCGTGCTCCCAGTCAGCCCGTCCGCTTCCATTAACATGACCGTAACCGGCGCTCCTAAACGGAATACCCGGCCCGATCGCTTGCCGACCAGCGCATGGGCTTTCTCATCGTGCACATAAAAATCTTGGGGCAGGGAGCGCATCGGCACGATGCCGTCCGCGCCGTTTTCCTTCAGCGCAACGAAAAGGCCAAAACGTGTCACGCCGGTGATTGTGCCTTCAAACTCCGCGCCCAGGCGCTTCGAAAGATACGCGGCGGCGAAACGGTCAATCGCGTTTCGCTCCGCAGTCATCGATGCGCGTTCGCAATCGGAAATATTCTGGCAGATTTGTTCAAGTTTCACCGCTTCGCCGTCATCCAGCCCGCCGGGGCCAAGGCCGTAAGCGCGGATGAGCGAGCGGTGCACCAGCAAATCCGCATAGCGCCGGATCGGCGATGTGAAATGCGCATATTTTGTAAGCGCGAGTCCGAAATGCCCGATATTCTCCGGCGAATAAACCGCCTGCGCCTGCGTGCGCAGGATCACGGTGCTGATCAGGTGACTGTAGGGCAATTCCTTCGCTTTCAGTAGAATCTGGTTGATCTGGCGCGGCTGCGTGACCTGTCCTTTAGGAAGCGACAATCCGAACGTCTCGACGAACTCGCGTGCGCTTTCGAGTTTTTCTGCGCTCGGTCGGTCGTGAATGCGGTAGACGCACGGCGCGCGCCTATCTTCCAAAGCCATGGCCGCCGCCACGTTGGCGAGGATCATGAATTCTTCAATAAGTTTATGCGCATCAACCCGCGTGCGCATCTTCACGCCGGTCATGTTGCCCTTCGCGTCGATGAGAACCTGTCTTTCTGGCAGGTCAAGTTCCAGCGCCCCGCGCTCACGCCGTGCCGCATCTAAAATTCTGAACGCTTCATAAAGCGGTTTGATGACCGGGTCTAACAGCGGTTTCGTAATGTCATCCACCACGCCGTCATAAGCAGCCTGTACCTGTTCATAAACAAGACGCGCCGCTGAGCGCATCAGCCCACGCACGAATTTATGCCGCAGGAGTTTCCCGTTGCCATCGATCCACATATGCACGGCCAGGCAGGCACGCGGTACGTTGGGCTTTAAGGAACAGAGTTCATTCGACAACGCTTCGGGCAGCATCGGTATGACGCGATCGGGAAAATAGGTCGAGTTTCCGCGCCGCTGCGCTTCGTTATCCAGCGCACTGGACGACCGCACATAATAGGCGACATCGGCAATCGCGACTATCAGATGATACCCTTCATCCGATTTTTCGGCGAACACCGCGTCATCGAAATCCCGCGCGTCAATCCCGTCAATCGTCACCAGTGGAATATCGCGCAAATCCTCGCGGCCCTTGGTATCCGGCACGCCCATGCCCTCGGTTTCCTTGATGGCTTTATCCGGAAACCGCTCGCGCAGTCCCGCTTCGGCGAGGCTGATGAGACTGATGGCTCTGGGGTCGTCACGCCGTCCTAATATTTCCGCCACCCGCGCCTTTTTACGTGTGCCGCGCCCGGGCAGGATTTCCGCGCTGACGATATCGTTGTCCTTCGCGCCGTTCAGATCGGCATAGGCAATCTCGTATTCATGCTTGGCTTTTTTGTCGGTGGGAATCAACAGGCCGCCATGCTTGTTGGCCTTCACCATGCCCATGATGCGCCCGGTTTCGGAATCAAAACGCCTGATGATGCGTGCTTCATATTTATTCTTCGAAATCTGCTCCAGCCGCGCCAGCGCTCGGTCGCCGGTGTTCAAAACCGGGTGGCCTTTATTATCCGGCATGACCTCGATACGTGGCGGATTTCCGTCACCTTTCCAGTCGACAGGTTCGGCAAATACGTCGCCGTCGATATCGATATCGCTGATCTGGATGACGATGACCTCGGCAAGCCCCTCCGGCCTGCCATAGGCGCCGCCGGGATTTTTTGCAATCGCGCCGTCATGCTCAAGTTCCTTCAGGATTTTCTTAAGCTCGATCCGCGCGTCGGTTCCCTGGACGCGGAAAGCGTCCGAGACCTCCCGCTTCGTTACCGGCTTCGGCGAGGTCTGGATAAAATTCAATATGTCTGTTTTATTCACGTTTATTCGGCGCTTTTCTTTTTAGCTGCCGCTTTCTTTGTCTTGAGCGCGGGTTTTTTCTCTTCCGCGTCGTTTGGTTCTTCTTTTTTATCTTTTTTCTGGAACCGTCCGCGCGGCTTATAGCCCTTGGCTTCGCGTGCGGCAGCTTTTTCCGCGGCAGCGACTAAAACATCGACCGCGCGGTTAATACCTACAGTTAGGACGTCATCGTCTTTTGGCAAGGAGGTGAATTTGTTCTGGTGCTTGAGGAACGGCCCGAACCGCCCCACGCCGGCCTGGATCATCTCGCCGGTTTCGGGGTGCTTGCCGACATCGCGCGGCAGCGCCAGCAATTTCAGCGCGGCTTCCAGCGTCACCTCGTCGATCATCATGCCTTTCGGCAGGCCTTGGCGCTTGGGCTTCGGGCGATCCGGATTTTTAGCCTTCTTCGGCGGCGCCTTGAATTTTTCGCCCTTGGCTTTCGCGGCGGCGCGCATCTCTTTAATACGGGCGGCTTCGGCCTTTTCCTCTTCGATCTCCTTCACCACTTCCGGCGGCAGGTCGATCTGGACATAAGGCCCATACGGCCCGCGGCGGAGCGATACGGTTCTACCCGTGCCGGGTTCTTTGCCTAGCATCTTCGGCTCGTTGCTGAGCGCGGCGAGCGCCGGGTCTGAATCGTCGCCCGGCATGATAAGCGGGCGCGTGAATTTGCATTCCGGGTAATTCGAGCAGCCGATGAACGCGCCGAATTTTCCGAGGCGCAGGCCCAGCTTGCCCGTGCCGCAGGCTTTGCAGACTTTCGGCTTCGGGTTTTCTTTCGTGACCGGGAAAAAGTGCGGGCCAAGCTCTTCATCAAGATGGTCGATAACCTGCGTGATCGTCAAATCTTTCGTCTGGTCGACGGCGGCTTTGAAATCGACCCAGAACTGGCGGAGCGCTTCTTTCCACGAGACTTCGCCGCTGGCAATGGCGTCCAGCTCTTCCTCGAGATTGGCCGTGAAATCGTAATCGACATATCTCGCGAAAAATTTTGTGAGAAAAGTCGTGACCAGGCGGCCGCGATCTTCCGGGACAAAACGCCGCTTCTCGAACAGCACATATTTTCTGTCGCGCAAAACCTGCAGGATGGACGCGTAGGTCGACGGGCGACCGATGCCGAGTTCTTCAAGTTTCTTGACCAGCGAAGCTTCAGAATAACGCGGCGGCGGCTGGGTGAAATGCTGGTCCGGTTTAACGTCCACCAGCTTGGAGGGATCGCCCTCGTTCATGGCGGGCAGGCGGCGGTCACTTTCATCCACCTCTTCATCTGTATCGTCGACGTCTTCATGGTACAGCGTGAGGAAACCGTCGAATGCCACAACCGAGCCCGATGCGCGCAGAACCACGTCATCCGTGCCGTCGGAAATATCCACGCTCATCTGATCTAAAACGGCATTTTCCATCTGCGAAGCGAGCGTGCGTTTCCAGATCAGGTCGTAAAGCTGCCATTGTTCTTCGTCGATCTTGCCTTTGATTGACGCGGGCGTGCGCGAAAGCTCGGTCGGGCGGATGGCCTCGTGCGCTTCCTGCGCATTCTTGGCTTTCGACTTATAGACGCGCGGCGCATCCGGCAGGTATTTATCGCCGTAATCTTTTTTGATCACTGAGCGACATTGCCCGATGGCTTCCTCTGACAGCGTCGTGCCATCGGTACGCATATAAGTGATAAGCGCTGTGGCTTCGCCGTCGATCTCGATGCCTTCATATAATCTCTGCGCAAGGCGCATCGTGTGCGCCGCCGTGAATCTCAGCTTCCGCGCGCCCTCCATCTGCAGGGACGAGGTAATGAAAGGCGGGTAGGGGTTGCGGCGAACCTGTTTCTTCTCGATCTTCTGGACCGACAGGCTTTTCTGGCGGATACGCGCGACGGCTTTCTCCGCCGCGTCTTCATTGCCGATATCGAATTTGTCGAGCTTGTTCCCGGCTAAATGAGTGAGGCGCGCGGTGAACGGCACGCCGTCTTTGGTGTGCAGTCTTGCCTCGATGCTCCAATATTCCTGCGGCTTGAAAATTTCAATTTCCGCCTCGCGCTCGCAGATAAGCCTGAGCGCAACCGATTGCACGCGCCCCGCTGAACGCGAACCGGGAAGTTTTCTCCAGAGAACCGGCGAAAGATTAAACCCGACGAGATAATCCAGCGCGCGCCGCGCAAGGTAAGCCTCGATCAGTCTTTGATCCAGCGGGCGGGCATGTTTGAACGCCTCTTGCACCGCTTTCTTCGTGATCTCGTTGAAGGTCACGCGGTGGACTTCTTTGCCCACCAGCAATTTGCTCTCTTTCAGGATTTCCTGGACGTGCCATGAAATGGCTTCGCCTTCGCGGTCGGGGTCGGTTGCAAGATAAAGCGCGCTGGCGTCCTTGAGGGCTCTTTTAATGTCGGCGACGTTTTTGTCGGCGCGCTCGCCGAGCTGCCACTTCATCGCGAAATCTTCGTCGGGGAGGACCGAGCCATCCTTGTTCACGAGGTCGCGCACATGGCCGTACGAGGCAATGACCTTATAGTCGTCGCCGAGATACTTATTGATGGTTTTCGCCTTGGCAGGCGATTCAACGATGACCAAGTTGTTTGCCAATTAATTTATTCCTGTATCAGACTTACTCTGTTGCCCGGGTATCTTTTGACCCGCCCCGCCAGTTCCATTTCCAGCAAGGCCATTTGGACCACGGAAATGCTTAAGTGACAGGTTCGGATCAGTTCGTCAACCGCCAGGGGGGTAAAGGACAAATGCCCGAAGACAATATCGGCTGCGTTTTCAGGTCTTTCCGCGTCCCTGTCCGGGGGGCCCTGAAATGGCCCGGGAAAGCGCGGTTCCGGCTGTTTCGGCTCGCGCATGGTATGGCCGGAAAAGGACCTTATGGCCTCAATGATATCCTCAGCCCCGCGCACCAGCGTCGCGCCCTCGCGGATCAGGTGGTTGGATCCTTGCGCGCGCGGGTCGAACGGGTGGCCCGGAACGGCATAAACATCGCGCCCCTGTTCCCCGGCCATCCGCGCGGTGATCAATGAGCCCGATCTCATCGTCGCCTCGACCACCACCACGCCCTTGGAAAGTCCCGAAACAATCCTGTTCCGGCGCGGGAAACTCTGCGCGATCGGCGGCACGCCGAGCGGCGTCTCAGCGATAATCAGCCCGCGCTCTTTGATGTCCTCATATAGTTTTTTATTTTCCTCGGGGTAGACGATGTCTATCCCGCCGGCCACGACGGCGATGGTGCCGGATGAAAGCGAACCTGTATGCGCCGCCGTATCGATGCCGCGCGCCAGTCCCGAAACCACTGTCTGCCCGCTTTCACCCAGTTCGCGCGCGAGTTTTTCCGCGAACTTACGCCCGTTCAGCGATGCATTCCGCGCTCCGACGACCGCCACGCAGCAATTGGCAGCAAGCGTGATATCACCCAGCACGGAAATCACCGGCGGCGCGTCATCTATTGCAGCGAGGGCGAGGGGATAGGCCTCTTCACCTGCCGTCACGATGTCGCCGCCCAATTTCTGCAGGGCCTCGTATTCTTTTTCAATAGCACTTACGTCGGGAGCCTTCAGCGGTTTCGCGCGTCCGCCGCGCCGCGACAATTCCGGCAGCCTCTCCAGCGCGCGTCCCGGCGAGCCATAGGCCTCCACCAGCCTGTAAAACGTTATCGGCCCGACATTTTCCGTGCGGGCCAGGCGCATCCAGTCCAGTTTGTCGGAGATCGGAACCGTTTCAGCCTGTCGTTTGGGCAGGGTCATTCTTCTTGCCTATTTTGGGCTCTTCGCCTTTCAGGAGACGCAGAATGTTCTGTTTATGCTTGATGAAAACGAGGGCGGCCATGAACGCGCATATATAAGGTAGGACATGCGGGTGGTAATTGACTAAAAGCGTGATCGAACCGTCCAGCGAATGCACCGTATCGGACAGGTTCTTCGTGAGAAACCACGCCACCATAGGGGAAAGCCCGATGGCAACCAGTGCCGCCAGCGACGACATGCGAAAAATGAGCGCCGTCGCTAGCCAGAGCAGGATAACAATCAATCCAAGCTGCGGCAGCAGCGCGAGAAAAATCCCGATCGTCGTCGCCACGCCCTTGCCGCCCTTGAATTTCAGCCAGATCGGAGACAGGTGGCCGAGGAACGCACCGACCGCAGCATAAAGCGATGCATCATATGTCATCGCGGCCTGCGCAAGATAAATCGCCGCCGCGCCCTTACCGCCATCTAACAATAACGTCAGCAGGGCCAGCCGCTTGTTCCCGGTGCGCAGCACGTTCGTCGCGCCGATATTGCCCGAGCCGATGCCGCGTATGTCGCCGTAGCCTGCGAATTTCGTCAGCAAAAATCCGAACGGGATCGAGCCGATGAGGTAACCGAGTACGCCTATGATGATATAATCAAGCATCGCTGATCAACCTGTCGAGCACGGCCATGCGCGTGGGGATTCCATTCGCGACCTGTTTCAAAATCAAACTGCGGTCCGGGTCTTCCGCGATATCGTCGGAGATGTGCACGCCGCGCACCAGCGGGCCGGGATCAAGAACCACGGCCTTGGGGCAATATGCATCGACGACGGAACGCTTCAAACCGAATTCGTTGAAATAGGCCGTGTCGGATTCAATCAGGCTTTTCTGCATGCGCTCTTTCTGAAGGCGGATGGTCATGATCGCATCCACGCCCTTGAGGCCTTCGGCTAGGCTGTTGTGGCGCTCAATGCCCTCGGCAGGTAGTTTCTCCGGCATTAATGTCTTCGGCGCGATCACGCGCACATTGACGCCGAACTGGCGCAGTAAAATCATGTTGGAAGCGGCGACGCGGCTGTGCGCGATGTCGCCGATAATAGCTAAAGTGAGTCCTTCCAGCTTCCCGAATCTCTGTTTGAGCGTCAGCGCGTCGAGCAGCGCCTGCGTCGGGTGCTCGCGCCATGAATCGCCGCCATTGATCACCGGGCAGTCCGCGCGCTTGGCGACGAAGCCCGGCGCGCCATATTCGCTGTGGCGGATGATGACCGCGTCCGGGCGCATCGCGTTCAGTGTGTCGATCGTGTCGAGAAAACTCTCGCCCTTGGACAGTGAACTTGTATCCGGGTTCCATGTCACGACATTCGCGCCAAGGCGCTGCGCGGCGATGATGAAAGACGTAAGCGTGCGTGTGGAGGCTTCGAAAAACAACGTCAGGATGATTTTATTTTCAAGTTTCCGGCGGTCCCATTTTCCTTCTTCGATGGCATGGGAATAATATTCGGCGCGGCTGAGAATATCCTCGATTTCATCCTTGCTTAAATCGCCAATGCCCAGCAGGTGTTTCATCTTTTCAGCTTTGCTCTTTCAATAATGCCCGCTTTTTCCAGCCGGGCCAGCCTATCTGCGCTTAAATTCAGCATTTTTTCAAGCACTTCCTGCGTATGCTGCCCGAGCGTGGGCGGTGCAAGCTCATAAGATACAGGCGTTTCCGAGAGTTTTAGGGGGCTGCCCACCAGCTTCACGGGCTGAGCCGCCGCCGGGTGCTTCATCGTGATTTCCATCTCCCGGTGCTGTATCTGGTCCATCGCGAACACCTGGTCCATCGTATTGACGGGTCCACCCGGCACGTTGGCGTCCTGCATCGCCGCGATCCATTCCGCCGATGTTTTTTTCTTGATCGCGCTCTCGATCATTGGAATAAGAATGCCGCGATTGATAACGCGCGCGGTGTTTTTGGCGAAACGTTCATCCTTCGCCCATTCTTCGTGGCCGAGAATTTTGCAGAAGCGCGCGAACTGTTCGTTGTTGCCGACTGCCGCGACGATGTGTCCGTCTTTCGTGGCAAACGCCTGATAGGGAACAATAGTGCTATGCGCATTGCCCTGCCGCGGCGCGGGTTTGCCGCTCGTGAGGAAATATTGCGCGAGGTTCGTCAGCGAGGCGAGCGTGCAGTCCAGCAGCGCGATATCGATCATCTGTCCACGCCCGGTTTTTTCACGGGCATGCAGCGCCGCCAGAATCCCGGTCGCGGCATGAAGCCCGGTGATAATATCGCTCAGCGCAACGCCGACCTTCATCGGCTGACCGTCCGGCTCGCCGGTGCTGGCCATCAATCCCGCCATCGCCTGCGCCGTCAGGTCGTAACCGGGCTCCTCGGCCAGCGGCCCGTCCTGGCCGAAGCCGGTGATCGAGCAATAAATAAGGCGCGGATATTTCTTTTTGAGATCGTCATAAGCCAGCCCGTATTTCTTTAGGCCCCCTGCCTTGAAATTCTCGATCAGGATATCGGAATTCTCAAGCAGCGCATGGATGATCTCACGCCCTTCTTCGGTGTTGATATCGACAGCGATTGATTTTTTATTGCGGTTGATCGAAAGGTAATAGGCGCTTTCGTTGGTATCGCGCCCACTCGCATCTTTCAAAAACGGAGGCCCCCAGAAGCGCGTGTCGTCGCCGCTGCCCGGCCTTTCGATCTTGATGATCTCCGCGCCGAGGTCGCCCAGCATCTGCGTGCAGTACGGACCCGCCAGTACACGCGACAGATCGAGAACCTTTATGCCGTCCAGTGTTTTTTTCTTCATCTCCATAAAACCTTTATCAGTTCGTGAAACTGGATTATTCCCGCGATAACGATCCCGATTGCAAAACCCGGCCCGGCGGGCAGGGACAATGAATTCATTCTCGGCATGGCGCCCGTCGCGCTTTTGACCTGCAGTGCGAGGCCGAGTCCGTGCAGCAGCCCCGCGAGCGCGCCCGCCGTCAGCGCGAAAAGGATGTAGTAGGGGCCAAGCCATATCCCGGCAGCGCCCATCAGCTTCACATCACCCAGCCCCAGCGCATCCTGTTTGTAAATCCTGTTGGCGCCCTCGCGGATGAGATACAGAAATCCCGCGCCGATTAACCCGCCAAGCGCCATGTCCTTCAATCCCAGGTAATGCCAGGCTGTTGCCAGGTGAAACACCGCGCCGGTCATCGCCAGACCCATGACATATTCGTTCGGCAGCAGCCCCTCTTTCAGGTCGATGACCGAAAGGACGCAAAGCAGGCCGATGGCGGTAAAAACGGCAAGGACGGCGAGGATCTCGAACATGCCCCATGAGATTAGAATACTGTGTGTATAACCACAACCGGGTGTTTGGGGTTGTTTAAATGGGGCATTTTGGTTTAAAATAAGGGCGTTATTCTTGCTCAAACAGGGTCGGTTTCCTCCGATCCTGAATTTTCCTTTACGGAATTATTGCTACAGGATTGTCGATGTCGGACGCGCAGGCGGACAGAAAAAAAATACTGGTGGTCGAAGACAATGATTTCGTGCGCATGCAGATCATCCGCTTCCTGGGCGAGGCGGGCTTCGACGCCGTGGAGACGAAGGACGGCAACGCCGCACTCGCTGAAATGAAACCTGGCATCGCCCTGGCGATCGTCGATGTGCGCATGGAGCCGATCGACGGTTTTGAATTCATCCGCGCCGTGCGTGCGCGTGACCTCAATACACCTGTCATACTCGTCACCGGCGACAACAACCCCGACCTGCTGAACGAAGCAGGCAAATGGGGTGTTGCGGCGGTCTTGATGAAACCCGTCCAGCGCGATAGGCTGGTAAAGACCGTAACGCGAACCCTCCAGTCTCAGGAACGTGCCTCGTAATGCTCTCCGCTTTTGAACATAAAAAGGGTTTGTTTGTCCGGACAGCGGTCCTGGCCTGCTCATTTGTGTTTCTGGCTTCCTGCGCCCAGGTCGACGTGCCCGGCGCGCGCAACGTTAAAATCCCGTCTCCCACGATGGCCAACGAACGGCCCGAAGCCGTCAACGAAAAACCCGACAGCGTCCTTTATCTCCCTCTCGGCAGCGACGTTCTCGTGCCTGAGACCGACGGCGGCGAAAGCCTGCCCGATGAAATCGTCGGCCCGTTTGAGCTCCGTTCCGAAACGCTGGCTGGTGCGCTCCAGCTTATCCTGTCCGATTACGAACTGCCGCTGGCCTTCGAAACCAACGAGGCCCTGACCCGTACCATCACCGTTGCCAATTTGCGCGGCCCGCTGAACAAGGTGGTCGAGCGTGTTTGCGGCCTTGCCGATCTTTATTGCTCTTACGAAGATGGCCTGCTGGTCATTAAGGAAACGCAGACCTTCACTGTCACGGTTCCGCCCGTTGGCGGCGAGACCGATATTCTTAGCGCTCTCGCGACGGGCCTGCAGGCGATCACCGGTTCCTCCGCGACCACCGAGCCCGGCACCCGGACGATCATTTACGAAGCCACCAACCGCACGGCCAATCTCGCCGAGCGTTACTTTCAGAAAATCCGTTCCAATACGGCCCTGATCGTATTCGAGGTTTATATATGGGAGGTTGCGCTCAACTCCGACAATGCCACCGGCATCGACTGGCAGGCGATTGATACGATCGGCAAATTCAACGTCGGCATCGATTTCCCCGGCGGCACGGGCGCTGATTTCACGCCGGTAAGCATAGGCCTTCCAACGACGGGCGACGTGGCTTTCGCCGGGGATCAGGTGTTGCAGTTCATTTCGAATTACGGCGCCGTGAAAACGATTTCGCAGCCGCAGATCACTGTCCTCTCTGGCGCGCAGGCAACATTACGCGCCGCCGATACCGTCAACTACGTCTCATCGCTTAGCCGCTCCGTTGATGACGGCGAAGTCACAGTCTCCACGGAAACAGATTCCGTCGACACCGGCTTCACCCTTACAATCGCCAGCGCGTGGGACAATGCCACTATTTACGGAACGATACAGATCGAATTGCAGGAGTTCCGCCGCTTCCAGGAATTCGATGCCGATGGCACAACATTGCAGCTTCCTGAAACCACCGAGCGCGAGCTTTCCACCCAAATCCGTATTCGCCCGGGCGACTCTCTTCTGATCGCCGGCCTGGTGCGCGAGAACGACCAGTTCGACGAAAGTGGCCCCGGCTTCCATCAGCCGCTCATACCGACATCGCGCAGCGGAACCGTTTCCAACACCGAACTGGTATTCCTGCTGAAACCGAGGGTTATTGTCTATACTTCTGAAAACACAAATAAAAGTTCCGGCAGCGTTACGCCCACATCTATGGACCCAGGCGCTGGACCGGGCCCTGCCGGAGCCAGTGCGGAAGAATTCAACAGTGGGACGATCCCAACCACGCTGTTAAATCCGGGCGGCTAATATCTGATTCAAAACACGAAATAAAGCCGGGCCGGTTTTTTTAGGGCTCCGGCTTTTTGTTTTTTTATGGTAGAATCATATAAACGGCGTCCTTTCGGGGCGCTGTATTCTGTCAATTCCAGCTGTCTCATGCGCCCTCGATTTTTAAGATTTTCTCATTTCGGTCTTTATGTGCTCGCGCTGTCGTTGTTCGCGACAGCTGCGCATGCGCAATATCCCGGCTTCAGCGATCCCGGCGCCCGTAACGGCGCAGGTGCCGGTCCTGGCACCGGGTTGGTGCCTGTTCTTCCTGCCGTCGATGGCGGCACCGTTCCCACCGGTGCCACGGCGCAGGTCGTTGTCCGTTTCCGCAACGACGGCTCGCAGCCTGTCGAGACCGGCCTTATCCGCCTTTACCCGTCCTCCACAGTTTCCGCCAACGTCGCGCTGAACCAGTGCGAAGACGGCGCGCTTGCTCCCGGCGCGGAGTGCGCCGTTGCGCTTTCGGTGAAAGGTTTGCAGGCCGGTTCGTGGCGTGTCGAGATGCTCATGTCCCACAACGGCAAGACGCGCCTCGTCTCGGCGACTCTCTCCGGCCAGGTTGAGGCCAGCGGCGAATCTGCGGACTCTCTCGCCAGCGATATCGAAGCCATTCCCTCCAAGGTCGAATTCGGAAGCCTCGACGCCAGCCAGACCCTGACCGAACCGGTGATCCTGCGCAACATCACTTCGACGGCGCTCGATATCGCGTCAATCGCTATCGACGCCAGCGACCAGGCAGGGTATTCGCTCAAAACAGAATGTAAGAAACTCGAGCCTGGCCAGGCCTGCATTGCAATCGTGTCATGGTCGCCGAAAATGAAAGGCCGCTCATCCGGCGTGCTTGTCGCCCGGCACTCGGGCCCCGCCGGTCTGACCAGCGTGCCGCTCAGCGGTGAATACAAGCCTGAAAGCGTCGCCGTAGCCGAAGTATTTCCGCAGGCCGTTCCGGGGCGCGGCCTTCTCGTCGCTTCGCAGGATCTGGTCGATTTCGGTACCGACGTTCAGACCGCTTCGACCATCACGGTTTCTCTGGTCAATGCGGGCGATGCTCCCGTGACGCTCCAGGACATCCGTATCTCCGGCAGTGACAACGGCCTGAGTTTCAAAAGCGACGGTTGCCTCGCCGCGACTGTCCTCGATCCCATCGAGGCGTGTCCGCTGACAATCACGTGGTCACCCACGCGCATTGGCACATTGACCGACGATGTGCAGATACTTCATGACGGCGCGCGCGGCGTGCTGGTATTGCCGATCAAGGGCGCGTCAGAGCAACCCGTTAGCCAGGACCAGAAAGCGATCCTTTTGAGCGGCGGTACAGCTGTGCAGCTTCCGCTCGATCCCTCAATCGATCCGAACATCGCTGCCCAGCAATCCGATGCCGCGCAGAGGAATGCGGGCGCGGTTGGCGCCTCCTACGAAATTTCCATGCCCAATGCGGCCAGTGTCCTGGATGGGTATAAAATCACATCCTTCTCTCCGACCCGGGCCATCATCAACGGCCCCGGCGGCAGCCGGATCGTTTTCGATAATGAGGAGCTGGTTTTGGGCGGCGTACCCTGGTTTGCGTCGATTCAGAAGAATGGCATCGAATTTTTGCATCAGGGCCAAAGAATCCTGCTTCTTTTCGACCGTTCTTTATCTTCTATTAACCGGGTTTCGTCATCATCGAAGAATAGCGGCGCGGGCGGTGCGGAATCTTCTGGAAATACAGACGCAGCCAGTGCCGGGGCAACGGAAACCGGTGGTTAGAATTCATGTCCGACGGAACGACGAACGATCAGGATACCGACAGGCGCAATAAGGGCGTTGCGGAACCGCCTGGCGGCTTAGAACGCCGTCAGAGCACTGCCCGTAAAAAGGTCCGCTCCAGCGAAGGGCGCGAACGTTATCTCGACATGGTTCAGCGCGAACGCGTGCTTCTGCTCGAACAGGGAATTCCACGCTCGACGGAACAACTTCTCGATATGGCTGGCGCCGTAGCGCCATCACAGACCGAGGAAGAAGAAGGCATCAAGGACCGCGCCACGGGCGACCAGCTTCGCTCCGTTCTGCCTGTCCAGTCATGGCTGCCGCTTTCCATCCATCTTATCGGCTTGCGCGACGGCGTGCTGCGCATCGCGCCGCTGCATGACCTCAACAACCGGCAGATTGAAAATCTTTTCTCCACCGCGAACCGTTGCGGCTTCCATGTCGAACGCGTGGAAATCGAGGTCTGGGATCGTAAGGAACTCACCGACACGCTCCGCTCCGTCCACGATCTTTCCGCCGACCGCTGCGAGAAGACTCTCGCGCTCTGGCTGGCCGACAGCGATAACGGCCTTCTGCTCAACCAGTTCCAGCGCGACCTGATGGCCGAGGCTCTCCAGATGCGCGCTTCCGATATCCATTTGGTACAGGACAACAATCCCGACGCGCCGAACTGGATCAAGTACCGCATCGACGGCGACCTGATTCCCATGCACCTGCTTCCAGCTGAAGCCATGGCGCGTTTGACCACGCTTCTGAAACGCGACGCCGGCCTCAACTTCGGTGACCGTGTAACGCCAAAAGACGGTCGCTTCGGCTTCACATGGCAGGGCCGCGCCATCGATGTCCGCGTCGCCGCCGGCCCGCAGGCGCAGGACGGCGAAAAACTCACCCTCCGTCTCCTCGACCGCGCCGCGCTGAAAGGCTTCGATGAATTGTTCCGCCGCCACGAGGATGTCGGCGATTACCTCGCCAAACTTCTCTCGCCGGAAATCAAGGGCGGCGGCGGCATGATCCTGCTCTCCGGCCCGACCGGCTCCGGTAAAACAACGACGCTCTATGCCTGCGTGCAGCAGATCGACCGCCGCAGAAAACACGTTCTCACCATCGAAGATCCGATCGAATACGAACTCCGCTATGCGACACAATGGCAGGTCCGCCCCGGCATGGCGGGCGGCTCCTTCGCCGACCTCATCCGCGCCGCGATGCGTCACGATCCCGACTACATCATCATCGGCGAGATGCGCGACGGCGACACGGTGGAAACCTCGCTTCGCGCCGCTGAATCCGGCCACACGGTGATTTCAACCGTTCACGCCGACACCGCTCTCCAGACGTTCGAGCGTCTTCGCTCGCTCATGCCGTCCGAACGCGAGCGCTCCTCGACTTACACCCTGTCGCAACAGGTACGCGCCATCCTCAACCAGCGCCTTCTTCGCACGCTCTGCCAGGGCTGCGCTCACAAGGCCAGGCTGGACGAAATTCTCAATCAGGAAGAAATAAACATTTTCGGATTGAAGGAAGATATTAAAATTCGCCGCCATAACACCAGCGGCTGCGATCTGTGCAATCGTACGGGCATTTCCGGCCGGACGCTTCTGCTGGACGCCATCCTCATCACGCTTGGCCCTGCACAGCGTAACCACATTTACGAAGCCCTAATCGGCAACGTGAACAAAGTTATCCATGAAGAGGGTGTAATCGTTCATACGCGCCGCGAAGGTCTTGTAGACCTTGTCGTCAGCGGCCTTGTCGATCCTAAAGCGGCACTCTCCTATCTGGAGGAATGATCCCTCATGCAGCAGTGGGTTGCCGAAATCGCCTACGAGACGACCTCCGGACCAAGGAAAGTGACGGAATCGTTCTACCTGCCTTCGAAAGACGATGTGCGCAATGCCATCGTGCAAAAAGGCGGCTACATTCTCGCCATACGGCCGCATGAACGCTCGCCGCTCGAGCGTCTCCTTGCGCGCTCGACATGGTGGCAGGTGCAGTTGCTGCGCGGCATTCAATTCCGTTCTATTTCGCAATCGCCCGGCGTTGCGCTGTGGAAAATCATTCAGGCTGAAACCAATCCGCGCCGCCAGAACATCATGGCGCCCGCGCGCGAAGCGCTTGCCCGCGGTCTTGGCGTCATCGATGCGCTGAAGGCACTTAACATTTTCGACCACGGGACGCTGGCCATTCTTGCCGGTTCCGAACGCGCGAACCGCCTGGTGGAAGGCATACCGCACGCCATTCACTCCATCACGCAAAAACGCAAAAATGCGCGCGCGATTATGGGCACGATGGGCTGGCTGGCTTTCGACGTGTTCTCCATCGTCTCGTCCCTCTGGGCCGGTAAGGACATGGTCCTGAAATGGTTCACCGACAACCCGCCGACCGATCCCGTGGAGCTTGAAAAATTCACCCGCGTCGTCGGTCGCCTCGGCCTGACATGGGACGTGCTGATCTGGTTTTCGGTCGGCATGGGCGTTTTCATGGCCTGGTGCGTATTCTCGTTCTGGATCAACCGGGGCAAGAAGGACTGGCCTACCGCCCGCGTCGTACGCCGAATCCCCCTGATCGGCGGTTATCTTCGCGACCTGGCCTTCGCCGATTCGATGTCGGCTGCCGCCCGTATGCTGCGCGGTCTTGTGCCTATTAATGATACGCTTGAGCAATCCTCCGATGCATCCTCGGCCCCCGATGTGGCCGAATACTGGGATGAATCCCTGGTCGACCTCGGGCGCGGTGTCAGCCTCGGCTCCGCCCTCGACAGGCCGCCTTTGACCCGTAACGAACGCCTTGAACTGGCCAGCTTGTCGGACCTCGGCCAAGTTGCTACAGTAATGGAGTCTATTTCTGAAATGCGTTCGCAGGCCGCGAAGACAAAACACTCCCTAATCGTCTGGCTGGCTTTTGCCCTCACCGGTGTCTTTCTAGCGATCGCGTTCGGTTCTGCAATTTACGCCCTGACGGTTATGAATATGAGCATGGATTCAATGATGGGCGGCCTGATGCAAGGAGCGATGTGAGTTTGGTCATCGGAGCAAAGAACAGGGGAGGCAGTCCTTCCGAGAAAAGAGCCGGCGTTTCGCGCCCGCGTCCCGGCATGTCCGATTATCTTGCCGGCGAGGCAAAGGATTTTGTCAGCGAACTTTATCCGTATCTTCCTCTTGAACTGATTGGTGGCGTTGTGCCGCATATTCCGGGCACCGAGGAAGAAGCCGTATGGAACGCGTCGTCACAGGCCTGCGGCACCGAGAAGGTTCATTTCTGCTATTCCGTCGATGAGGGCCGCGTCTGGTATCTCGCCTGTCCGTCAACGGCGCTGGCATCGAACCCCCATAGCTGGTGCCCGCTGGCTGCGGCTTTGCCGGGAAATAGCGAATACTGGGACCGCGAAACCGTTTACCTGTACGAGCAGGAAGGTATCGCTTCCGCCCTGAGATGGGATCCGGAAACGGGGCGCATGCAGGTTTTTCTCGGCGCGTCGCGTACGATTTTACCACGCGTGCAGAGCATGGATGCCAACTTCGTCACCATCAATCCGGAAGTCGCCGATGTCGTTCCCTGGCGCAACAAGCAACTCAAGACTGAAAAGCTCGCGCGCGCCACGGCGCGCATGCTCATGTTCTCCGGAATGCTGGTCGCGCTTATTGCCGCGCTTGTTCTTATTTTCAATTTTATCGGCGTGAGCCTGACCGAGCGCAATCTCGCCAGCGTGAAAAAACAAAGCGAGGACTCTTCAAACGAATTGATGATTAAGGCGCACAACGCCATGCAGAGCGACACGGTCAAACATATGGTCCGCATCCAGGAGTTGCTGGATGCCCTGGCCGTTAAGGACGGCACGCTGGTTAAATACGAGGTCAAGGGCAGTGGCCAGCTGGAATGGGAGGCCTTGGTGCCCCAGGCTTTTGCTAATGAATTTGGTACCCCCACCGGGAAAATCGAAAAAGACGGCCGGGTAAGGGTTAAAAACTCGAGATAGGGCATTCAGGTAGGTTTAACGCTTTACATATATAATGTATATTAATGGGCAACCAGGGGTTGGGTACTTCTAAATGATTGATTTAAAATCATTAAAATCGTTCGATTGGCGCAGTTTGAAGAAATATGCGGATCCTAAGGTTTCCGAGGATCTGAACGCTTTTCTTGAAAAACTGCCCCAGCACGCGGGCCAGAGCTTGCTGGTTATAGCCGGGATCGCCTGGGCTTCCGCGGGCGCTCTTGGGCTCTACGCAACCATACAGATGCAGAAAATGACGGAATTTCGCGCCCAGCTGCAGGAGGCCGAAGCTCTTAAGCCAGTGGTTCCGGTCATTAAGGACATCCCCGTAAAGGCTGAGGAAGTCACACAATTTGTTGATAAAATCAAAGATATCTATACGGGCCTATCGATTAAGGCTAATGGGGCGTCTATTCTGGTAACAGCCGAAAACACTGCCGCTTTCGGCCAGTTCCGCGAGGCGATAGGCCATATCCAGAATGGGGGTTCGGGATGGCGGGTCAGCATTGACAGATTGTGCGTGGGACGCGAATGTGAACGGGTGCCATTGGCGGCAGCCCTCAAGATTAACAAGGTTTCCGTCGACAAGCCGGGATGATATAGTGATCAGAGTTCAAATTTGGAGAAAACAAATGCTCAAGACTGCTCAAATACAACAGCGTGTTTCTGAAAAAGGAAACGTCCTTTTTCTTATCCTCATCGCTGTAGCCCTTTTCGCGGCGCTATCATACGCTGTAACGCAGTCGAGCCGGTCAGGTGGTGGTGATGCGAACAATGAAACCAACCTGATCAGCAGCGCGCAGATCACGCAATATCCATCCTCGATCCGCACGGCCATCATCCGCATGATGGTTTCCAGCAACACCAGCGCCAATACGCTTGAATTCAACTCTCCGTCCGACTTCGGAGCCTGCACCAACTCGAACACGCGATGCGTGTTCCATCCACAAGGTGGCGGCGCAACGTATGTTCTGGCGCCTGAGGATGTCGTGACCGGCTCTTCGCCCCAGGCATGGGTGTTTAACGGCCAGAACGAAGTCTTCCTGGTTGGCACCAGCGGCGGCGGCAACAACGAAACCTCGACGACGGCTGAGATCATGGCGATCCTGCCGAACGTTGAAACCTCGATCTGTAACCGTATTAACACTGAGCTCGGCGTCGGCGCAGCTGCCGTGGCTGATACGGGTATCAACATTGACACCAACATGGGAACCGGCTCCGGCGGTACATGGGTTACGGCCCTTGCTTCCGGCGGCACCGGCGGAACGCTCGGCGAGGGTGCTGCGGCTGCTCTGAATGGCCAGGCGTTCGGCTGCTTCTCGCAGGGCGGCGCCAACTACTACTACCACGTCCTTATCGAGCAATAAGGAGCAGGGGAGAGGGATATCCCTCTCCCGCCTCCATGCGGGATTTAAATACTCAGGATTTAAAAAATGACACAGGCGCGCTTCCGTAAACACGAAAAGGGAAGCGCGCTTGTTTATATTCTGATAGCCATCGCGTTGCTGGCCGTGCTGACCGTCACTTTCATGGAGCCCTCCAGCCAGCAGACCTCCAGCCAGAACACGTTTAAAACCCTCACCGAGGTCGAGAGCCAGGCCAACGTCATCCGCTCCGCGCTGCAGGAATGTGTCCTGTCTTATCCCAAGGGCGATGGGGCAATCGATAATACCGGCGGCGGCAGCGACCCTGACGCGCGCAAAAACTATCCCATCAATCCCGATTCCACTTATTACGCCACTGCTACCCCCGCCCGTTCAGGTGACCGCGAGGTGCGTAACATCCGCTGTCCCGGCAACAATCCCGGCGGTGCCAATGTCGACGATCACGAACTGATTTTTGCAGGCGGCGAAGGCAAATTCCTGCCGCCCCCGCCCGATCTCTTCGGCGAGTGGCAGTACTATAACGGCATCGACGGCATCTTCTTCTGGACGGCTACGGATAAAAGCGACGCCTTCCTCCTCGCCGCCCTGACCAAGCTGGACGATAAATTCGCTGAATGCGAATCCGACATCATCGACGCCACCGGCGGCGCTGAAGATCTGAACAGCGGCGGCGACCTGGAATGTGCAGGCACGAATGTCTGTTTCCGCGTCTGGATGATCATGAACAACACCGAGGCCGTCTTTAACGGCGACGCCGACGGCGACGAAACAGACCCCGCGCCGCCAAATAGCGATTGCTCCTCCGGCGACTAATTAATCCGCTTTCAGTGTCTTGATTTCTGCCTCGGCGCGCGCGAATTCCGCCGCGATATCCTGCACCAGTTCCGCGGATTCTTTCTTTCTCTCCGCGCGCTCCTGCAACTCCGCTGCTATATCGCCCAGGATATTGCAGCAGGCCGACCGCGCCGCGCCCTTCAGGCTGTGCGCTGCTTCTTTCAGGTCATGAAAATCCTTGTTGTCCTGCGCGCTCTGAATCCGCGCAATCAGCGGCGCCGTCATCTCCGCGAACATGCCCAGCATCTCGATCGCGTTGTCGTCGAACGCGCCCATCAGCTCACGCATCGCGGCCTTGTCCACCGCTGCGGCGGTAGCGGCAAGCCCCGCTCTGGGCGCTTCCACCTTGTCTGCCAGCACATCTCCCAGTAATCCCCATCGTATAAGCAGCCGCCTGAATTGGCCGAGCGAAACCGGCTTCAGTAAACATTCATCGAACCCGTGCCTTAAATAAGCATCACGCTGCGCCATCTGCACGTCGGCGGTCAGGGCGATAACAGGGAAATGTCCACCGCTCGTTTTTTCTTTTTTCCTGATCGCATCCACCAGCCCGTATCCATCGACACCCGGCATATGCAGGTCGGTAATCAGGATGCCGTATTTCCCGGTCTCCAGCGCATCCAGCGCCTGCCGCCCGTTCTCGACGAAATCCGCCTCGACGCCCACTTTCTGCAATTGGCGCTTTAAAATTTCCTGCACGCTGATCGTATCTTCAGCGATCAGCAGGCGGGTCGGGCCGTCGATCGTGATATGGCTCGATTTGCGCGCCGCGTTCTTGACCGCTTCGCCCAATCCCGCGCGGCTCGCCGGTTTCGTGAGATACGTTACGCCCAGCGCCTGTAAACTGTGCTGCAGACCCACGTCATCCCGCACGGTATACATGATTAATCCGATATTCGGGCGGATATGCATGATCTCCTTGATCAGATCGAGACCAAGCCCGTCCGGCAATCCCTGGTCGATCACGGCGACATCAAACGGCCGCCGCTGCACAAGCTGGTAGCCTTCCATATAGGAGGGGCAACTCTCCACCGTCGCGCCCATCGAGCGCAGGGAATTGACAATCTCCTTCGCGCCGCGCGGGTGATCTTCCACCGAAAGAACGGAAATCCCGTCCAGCTTCGGCAATTCCACCGTCGTCGCGTTGGTGCCGACCTCCTCGGTCGGGATTTCGAACCAGAATGTCGATCCCTGGCCCTCAGCACTTGTAACTCCAATCTTCCCGCCCATAAGCTCGGTCAGTTTTTTGCAGATCGAAAGCCCGAGGCCAGTGCCGCCATATTTCCGCGAGGTGGAATTATCAGCCTGCGTGAACGACTGGAACAGTTTCGCGCAGGTTTCTTCGCTCATGCCGATGCCTGTATCAATGACTTCAAAACGCAGGCCCAGTCTGCCTGTCGGGATTGTAATATGCTGCAGCTTGCGCGTGACCTTCACCGTCACCGCGCCGTCCTTGGTGAATTTGAGGGCATTACCCGCGAGATTCATGATGATCTGGCGCAGGCGCTTCGGATCGCCGATAATCACAAACGGTACATCGGCGTCTATATCGTCCTTCATTTCGACATTGATGCCGTGCACCTTCACCGCCAGCGCCTCAAGGATGCCGCGCACAAGCGTACGCACAGGAACCTCGAACACGTCGAGCTCCATCTTGTTCGCATCCATCTTCGCGATATCGAGAATATCATCCAGAATTTCCAGCAGCCCGCTCGCCGCGCTCTGCGCTATACCGACCATGACGCTGATGCGCTCATCTGGCCGCTCGTCGGCAATCAACTCCAGCAGCCCGTAAATCGTCTGCATCGGTGTTCTGATCTCGTGGCTCATCGTCGCCAGGAAATTCGATTTCATTTCCGCCATCGCGTCGGCCTTCTCAACCGCGGCGATCAGTTCTTCTTCATGTTCCTTGGTTGCGGAAATATCCGTGCCCCAGAGAATGAAGGCCTCTTCGCCGTCCCATGTGCTTTCCGTGATAACAAAATGGACCCAGCGCTTGCCGGTTTTATAAACCCGGCTGGCGGGCATTATGTAAGTCTTTGGCGGCGTTACGCTTTTCAGCTTTTTGAGAAAAATGGAGGCCTCTAAATCTGGCCACACATCGTCGAAATTCTGCCCCTTCACCTGGCCGGGATTGTCCGCGCCTGCCATATGGGCGAAGGCGGCGTTGGTATAGAGCACGGCATTGCCCATGCGGCTTTTGCGCAGCACGCAGACTGCTAGGGGAATATTGTCGTATATCGAGGAATCCTGCATGGAAATGCCGATAAACCGCTTGAAATCCTTGCCTTTAAAGCCGGTTTTAGACTATCACAGATACTCCCGGCGGGAGAAGCCCTCGGGAATACAGGAGATTATTATGGGATACAAAATTGCAGTCGTCGGCGCTACCGGGAATGTCGGGACGGAAGTCCTGAAGATCCTCGACGAGCGCGAATTCCCGGCGGACGAAGTTGTCGCCCTTGCCTCGGCGCGCTCCGTCGGCAAGGAAGTTTCCTATGGCGAGCGCAATTTAAAAGTTCAGAACCTCGCCACGTTTGATTTCAAGGGCACCGACATCGTGTTCTCTGCGGCCGGCTCCGACGTGTCGAAAGAATTCGTCCCGCGTGCGGCGAAACACGCCATCGTCATCGATAAAACCAGCCTGTTCCGCATGGAGCCGGATATCCCCCTCATCGTGCCGGAAGTAAACCCGGAAGCGCTGAAAGATTACGCTAAGCGCAACATCATTGCCGTGCCGAATTGCTCGACCATCCAGATGGTCGTGGCGCTGAAGCCGCTGCATGACTTCGCGAAAATAAAGCGCGTCGTTGTTGCGACATATCAATCCGTCTCCGGTACCGGCAAGGCCGCGATGGACGAGCTCTTCAACCAGACCAAGGGCATCTTCATGAACGCTACGCCGACGCCGGATGTTTATCCGAAACAGATCGCGTTCAACGTCATTCCGCACATCGACAAATTCATGGATGACGGCATGACGAAAGAAGAATGGAAGATGATGGTCGAGACCAAAAAAATTCTCGGGTCCGATATCAAGGTCTGCGCGTCGTGCGTGCGCGTGCCCGTCTTCATCGGCCACTCTGAAATGGTCAATGTCGAATTCGAACGCGAAATTTCCGCCGACGAGGCGCGTAAACTCCTGCGCAAGGCGCCGGGTATCACCGTCATCGATACCGACAACGAATTGTCCTACGCCACGCCTGCCGAAACGCAGGGCGACGACGACGTCTATGTCAGCCGCATACGCGAGGACATATCCGTCGAAAACGGCCTCAATTTCTGGTGCGTGGCCGATAACCTCCGCAAGGGCGCGGCCCTGAATGCCGTGCAAATCGCGGAATTGCTGGTAAAAAAGCAGTTGAAAGCCAGGGTCGCGGCTTAATCTTATCGTCATCCTGAGCGAGGCGCACGCCTTGCCAAAGGCGGGCGCGCAGTCGAAGGATCTTTCCTTTATCCTTGCAGGGAAAGATCCCTCGTCGCTTCGCTTCCTCGGGATGACAGGAGGAAAGAAACAACAAACCTATTGAAATCACTTATATAAAACCTATGATGATGAGGCGTTTACGCACGCCTTTTATACGAGATTATTATGTCATCCAATACCAACAGGCCTCTCTCGCCCCACCTGCAGGTTTATAAACTGCCGCTGCTCGCCAATCTGTCAATTTTGCACCGCATGACCGGTGCCGCGCTGAGCATAGGCGGCTTGATGATCGCCTGGTGGCTGGTCGCGGCAGCGCTTGGAGAAGACCAATATAACATCGCCATGAATTTCATCCGCTCGCCGCTCGGCATCTTCATGATGTTCGGCTGGTCGTTCAGCTTCTACTACCATCTCTTCAACGGCGTCCGCCATCTGATCTGGGATACAGGCCGTATGTTCAAACTCAAACACGCTTATTTTTCCGGCTACGTGGTGTTGCTCCTGACCGTCTTGGCAACAGCCGCCACCTGGTACGACGTTTATAATTAGGACCCGCAATGCTCGAAGCCAAAAAACACTGGTTGATCCTTCGCTTCACGGCCATCGCCGCCATCCCGCTATGCATCTGGTTCGTGCTGAATATCCTCGGCCTGATCGGCGCGCCTTACGAAGTTTTCCGCGCATGGCTACAAAGCCCCGTCAACGCCGTGCTGATGATCGCGCTCATCGTGGTTACGTTCTACCACGCCATGCTCGGCATTCATGAAATTCTCGAAGATTACGTCCACGCCCCGGGCATTCTAAAAGTTTCGATGACGGCAAAATGCATCGCGTTCGTCGCCCTCGGCGCGGTCTGTATTTATTCCATCGTGAAAGTCGCCTTCCTATGAGCTACAAAATCATCGATCACGAATATGACGTCGTCGTCGTCGGGGCAGGGGGCGCGGGCCTTCGCGCCGGTTTCGGCTGCGCGGAAAAAGGCCTCAAAACCGCCTTCGTCACCAAAGTTTTCCCGACCCGCTCGCACACCGTCGCGGCGCAAGGCGGCATTTCCGCCGCGCTCGGCAATATGGGCGAGGACGACTGGCGCTTTCACTTCTACGACACCATCAAGGGCTCCGACTGGTTAGGGGACCAGGACGCCATCGAATATATGTGCAAGGAAGCCATTCCCGCCGTCATCGAACTGGAACATTACGGCGTGCCGTTCTCAAGAACTGCAGAAGGAAAAATTTACCAGCGTGCCTTCGGCGGCATGACCACGCACTACGGTAAGGGCACGGCCCAGCGCACCTGCGCCGCCGCCGACCGCACCGGCCACGCCATCCTGCACACGCTGTATACGCAGGCCCTCAAGCACAAGGCCGAATTCTTCGTCGAATATTTCGCGCTCGACCTCATCATGGATGGCGACGTTTGCCGCGGCGTCACCGCGTGGAACCTCGATGACGGCACAATCCACCGTTTCCGCGCACACGAAGTCATTTTCGCCACCGGCGGCTATGGCCGCGCCTATTTCTCCTGCACTTCCGCGCACACCTGCACGGGCGATGGCAACGCCATGGTTCTGCGCGCCGGAATACCGCTGCAGGACATGGAATTCGTCCAGTTTCACCCCACGGGCATTTACGGCGCGGGCTGTTTGATTACCGAAGGCGTGCGTGGCGAGGGCGGCTACCTCACAAATTCCGAAGGCGAGCGTTTCATGGAACGTTACGCGCCAAGCGCCAAGGACCTCGCCTCCCGCGATGTCGTCTCGCGCTCCATGACCGTCGAAATCCGCGAAGGGCGCGGCGTCGGCGAACATAAGGATCACATCCATCTGAATCTGATGCATCTCGACCCGGACATCATCCATTCACGCCTTCCCGGCATCGCCGAATCAGCACGTATTTTCGCCGGCGTCGACGTGACGCGCGAGCCCATCCCGGTCCTGCCCACTGTTCACTACAATATGGGCGGCATCCCGACCAATTTCCGGACCGAAGTCGTCAATCCCACCGCGTCCGACCCGAATAAAATCGTTCCCGGCCTGATGGCAATCGGCGAGGCCGCCTGCGTCTCCGTCCATGGCGCGAACCGTCTCGGCTCCAACTCGCTGCTCGACCTCGTCGTCTTCGGCCGCGCCGCCGCCATCCTCGCCGCTGAAAAAGTAAAACCCGGCAGCCCGCACAAACCGTTGAACAGCGAAGCTGGTCTCGACCGTCTCGACAGAATCCGCCACGGCAAGGGCAAAACCCGCGTTGCTGATCTCCGCCTGCAGATGCAGCGCACCATGCAGAACCACGCCGCCGTTTTCCGCACCGGCGACACGCTGAAAGAAGGCGCCGATCTGATCGATAAATCCTTCGCGGCCAAGGGCGATATGCAAGTATCCGATAAATCCATGATCTTCAACACCGATCTTGCCGAGGCGCTGGAGCTGGACAATCTTCTGTCTCAGGCCGTTGTCACGATGCACTCCGCGTCCAACCGCGAAGAGTCACGTGGTGCGCACGCGCGCGAAGACTTTAAAAACCGCGATGACAAGAACTGGATGAAACACACCGTTTCGTGGGTGAACGAGCAGGGCAAAGTCAAAATCGACTACCGCCCGGTCATCCTGCATACCCTGACCGGCGAGGTCGAACCGATCCCGCCAAAGGCGCGGGTGTACTAAAAGGTTTAAAACATTCGCGTTTTATGCTAGTTTTAACGCGGGTTTTATTGATGTTTGCGCAAGCTAGGCACGTGCAAACGAACTAATAGAAAGTTGAATAAAAACAAAGGAGGTGCCCCCACCTCCACCGAAAACAACAAACGAACTATACAGAGCCCATGGTCCAGTTTACGCTTCCGCAGAACTCCAAAATCCTCCCCGGCAAAACCGTTGATGCCTCGAACGGCGCCGCTCGCAGTAAAACTTTCAGAATTTACCGCTGGGACCCCGACACAGGCGAAAATCCTCGCCTCGACGAATACAAAATCGACCTCTCCAAATGCGGGCCCATGGTTCTCGACGCCATCATTTATATAAAAGACAAAATCGATTCCACGCTGACCTTCCGCCGCTCCTGCCGCGAGGGTATCTGCGGTTCCTGCTCGATGAATATCGATGGCACCAATACGCTCGCCTGCACCAAATCCATCCATGACTGCGGCGATAACACGAAAATCACGCCGCTGCCGCATATGGGCGTGGTCAAGGACCTCGTCCCCGACCTCAAACATGTTTACAAGCAGTACGAATCTATCGAGCCGTGGATGCAGAACGACGAGCCCGTGCCGGAAAACGGCCGCGAACGCCTGCAAAGCCAGGCGGATTCCGAAGCCCTCAATGGCGCCGACGGCCACGGTCCCGCCGGGTGCATTCTCTGCTTCTGCTGCTCGACCGCGTGCCCCAGCTATTGGTGGAACGCCGATAAATTCCTCGGCCCCGCCGTCCTTCTTCAGGCCTGGCGCTGGATCAGGGATACGCGCGACAAGGCGAAGGCAAAGCGCCTCGAAAAACTCAAAGACCCGTTCAGCCTGTATCGCTGCCATACGATCATGAACTGCACCAAGACATGTCCCAAGGGCCTGAACCCGGCGGAAGGAATCGCCGAAATCAAAAAACTCATGGTCGCGGGCGAATAAAGCACCTTCCATGTCCCTCATCCTCGACATCACCCGCAATTCGGTCCTTCCGCTTACGCTGCGCAAAAAATTGGGCAAGTTCATCAACGTGCCCGAAGCCGAGGACTTCGCCATCGAGATATTCGGTCAGGATTATCACGGCACGACCAACACCCACCTGGATTGCAAGGTCTACCGCTACGGCATGCACGAAGCCTCTACCATCCGCCTGATAAGAAAACTGCTCCAACACTGCAAGAAAAACGGACGCGAGGCCGTCTATGTCGATATTGGCGCCAACACTGGCCTGCATATGCTGGCAGTCGCCGGTGTCTCAGACATTGCTCATGGTTTCGAGCCTTGGGAAAAAGTGCGTCTGCACGCGGAACGCAATATTGCCGTGAACAATCTTCTGCACCTGCATCTTTATCCTTTCGGCCTGTCGGAAAAGGATGCCGAGCTGCCGTTCCGTCTGCCCAAGGGCGACAACCTCGGCACCGGCATGTTTCTGAAGGAAGGCGCGAAAGCGGATATTGCCTTCGAGGTGCGCGAGGGCGACCGCTTTTTCATGGAGAAAGACATACGCCCGGCCGTCATCAAAATCGATGTTGAGGGTCACGAGAAAAAAGTGCTGAAAGGGCTCTCGTCCACGATTAAAAAATACCGCCCGTTCGTCATATTTGAATATGGTACACATTCCCGCAAGGATTTCCGTACCGACCGGAATCTCTCTGCGATCTTTGACAAGGGATATTTCTATTACGGAATCCAGCGCAGCCGCGAACAGCCCGCCCTTGCGCCGTTCAATCCGAAAAAGAAATGGGAAAATATCCTGGCCAGCCCGGTGGTGTACGAAAACATATAAGGGCAATGACTAGGGCGCAAAAGTATCAAACTGAATATCTGTTATGCACGTTGCGTTGTACATCTGGATATTTTCTTCTTTGCTCAGCATTAAAATCTGCGTGCAGGTCGACATCCCCTCCACAGGCACTTCGTCTTTTCCTGTTTCATCCGCCACCGGCATCATGCCGCTTTCGTGCGTTTTCGTTTTAAGCGTCGCCTTGCGGCCGTCCTTCGAAATTTTTATGTCTGAAATGATGATCTGGCTCTCGTAATTATCCATCGTGCTTGCGGTATGATTGATGCCCTCGATGAAATCCTCCTTGTCGACGCTCATGATTTTCACCTGTACGTCGAAACCGGGAATAGCGTAGCGCATGGTGCTTTTGAACCGCGCGTCGGGGTGCAGGTGCGCATCGAGATACGCAGCGATCTCTTCACCGCTCATGGCAGATTCCTTGCCGGAAGTGATAACGGTGGTTTTCTCGACAAAGGCGCGGATATTATCTTCGGTGAGTTTTTCCTCCGCAAGGGCGCGGGCAGGGGCAATCATCACGCAAACAGCGAGCGCAAAAAACGGGATGAAATAGGTATAACGAGGCATCCGAAATACTTGTTATTTTTATCAGCCTGCACCCGGCTACCCGCGCCGGGTCCCACCCCTTAATTATCGCTTGAAAAAATGAAGGCAACCCTAATTTTTCATAATGAAAATCAGGCACATGGGCTCTTTTTAATACATTGATATAAAACGATTTTTTATCCTGAAAACAAGCTTCAATCACAGGTTAAATCTGCCCGATATCCAGTCCCAGGTCCAGCGCCGGGGCGCTGTGGGTGAGGGCGCCGACGGAGATATAATCGACCCCTGTCTCGGCAATCGCGCGCACGGTCTCAAGCGTCACGCCGCCCGAGGCCTCCGTCACGATTTTTCCCTTCACGAGGGCCACGGCTTTTTTCAGATCAGCGAGTTTAAAGTTATCGAGCATGACCACGTCAGCGCCGCCGGTTTTTAAAACCTCTTCAAGTTGCTTGATCGTGTCGACTTCAATTTCAACCTTGAGGCCATGGCCAGCGTTTTTGACCTGCGCCAGCGCCTGCTGCACACCGCCCGCAACGGCGATATGGTTGTCCTTGATCAGGATCATGTCGTCCAGTCCCGAGCGGTGATTATACCCGCCGCCACAGCGCACGGCGTATTTCTGTAGCGCGCGGAGGTTCGGAATCGTCTTGCGCGTGCAGGTTATTTTCGCGTCCGTGCCTTTTACTTTTTCAACATATTGCGCGGTCAATGTCGCGACACCTGACATTTGTTGCAGGAAATTGAGCGCCACGCGTTCGGCAGTAAGAAGCGGGCGCGCAGGTCCTTCGATTTCCGCTATGTCCTGCCCGGCTTCAACGGATTCCCCGTCATTGGCGTGCAGCGTGACTTCAAAATCGCCATCGCTGAGAGTAAAAGCGGAAAGTCCGACGATTAATCCCGCGATAACGCCGGGTTCGCGTGCCCGTAATACAGCTTTCGCCATGGCGTCCGAAGGAATAGTCAGTTCCGACGTTACATCCCGCCCATGGCCGAGATCCTCCATGAGGGCCTGGCGGACAATCGCTTCAATCTGGAGGGTATTCATCAGCTGCCAGCCTCTAACTTAGCTGCAGCATGCGCTCCACCGCGCGGCGGGCGCGGGGAATGATTTCAGCCGGAACAAGAACTTCCGGCGTTTCATTTTGCAGGCATGCGAGAATTTTCGGCAGCGAAATACGCTTCATGTACGGGCACATCTGGCATGCACCGATCATCTCGACGCCCGGGTTGGCGCTGGCGACGTTGTCGCTCATCGAGCATTCGGTCATCAGCACGGCCTTTTTCGGCTGATTCTTTTTAATGTAATCATCCATCTGCGCGGTCGAGCCGGTATAGTCGGCTTCCGCGATCACTTCCGGCGGGCATTCCGGGTGGGCGAGAACGATGACCTCGCCATGCTGCGCGCGAACGCGTTTAACATCCTGTGCGGTGAAGCGTTCATGCACGATGCATGCGCCGTCCCAGATAATGATTTTGACATCGGTCTGCGCCGCGACATTCTGCGCGAGGAATTTATCGGGCGTCATGATGACGGTACCGTGGCCTTCCTTGCCGAGCGCGTTCACGATCTTGAGCGCGTTCGACGAGGTGCAACAGACATCTGATTCCGCTTTCACTTCTGCAGATGTATTCACATAGGTCACGACGGGAATTCCCGGGTGCTGTGCTTTTAATTTGCGCACATCTTCAGCCGTGATGGATTCCGCGAGGCTGCAACCCGCCTTCATGTCGGGGATCAAAACTTTTTTATCGGGGCAAAGAACTTTTGACGTCTCGGCCATGAAATGCACGCCGCACTGGACGATGATGTCGGCCTCAGTCTTGGCGGCCTCTTGAGCCAGCTTCAGCGAGTCGCCCACAATATCGCCGACGCCATAGAAAATATCCGGCGTCATGTAATTATGCGCCAGGATGACGGCGTTCTTTTCTTTCTTCAGGCGGTTGATTTCGTGGATATAAGGGGCGAGCGTTTTCCAGTAGTCTTCGCGGTATTGGCGAACCAATTTCTGGTAGACCGGAGCGGTGCTTTTTGCGACCTCGTCCGTGTACTCCAACCCCTTTACTTGTGTAAGCGTAGCCATATTTGTTCTTTATATGTTCGCCATTATTTTATAAGTTGATGTATGTCACACAGAAGCAGGGTCAAGGTCAAGGAATATGGCTGATTTGTTCGTAGCCGATAACCGGGAAAACGAGGCGGCGCAGGAGCTTAACAAGCCCCTGCCGGAGCGCCTGCGTCCCCGCGCCCTTGAGGACGTGGCAGGGCAGGAGCACCTGGTGGGTTCGGACGGGCCCCTGAAAGCCATGCTGGAGAGCGGCCGCCTTTCGTCCTTTATCCTCTGGGGCCCGCCGGGCTGCGGCAAGACGACGCTGGCCCGGATTATGGCCGACCATACCGCTCTCCATTTCGAGCAGATTTCCGCGATTTTTTCGGGCGTGGCAGATTTAAGGCGCATTTTCGATTCCGCCCGCATCCGTCATAAAAACGGCAAGGGTACGTTGCTGTTCGTCGATGAAATTCACCGCTTCTCAAAATCGCAGCAGGATGCGTTTTTGCCTGTCATGGAAGACGGCACGATTATCCTGATCGGTGCGACAACCGAAAATCCGTCCTTTGAGCTCAATTCCGCGCTTCTCTCCAGGGCGCAGGTTTTTGTGCTGAAACGGCTGGATGACGCCGCACTGGAAACCATTCTGGAGCGCGCTGAAAAAGAAGCCGATAAGAAGCTGCCCCTTGATGAACGCGCCCGCGAGACATTAAAGGCCATGGCCGACGGCGACGGGCGCTATGCGCTGTCCATGGCCGAGCAGGTTTTAAACCAGAATAAAAAACTGGATACCGAAGGCCTGCTGAAAATCATCCAGCGCCGGGTGCCGCTCTACGATAAAAAAGACGATGCGCATTACAATCTTATTTCCGCCTTTCACAAATCCCTGCGCGGGTCGGACGCCGACGCCGCGCTTTACTGGATGGCGCGCATGCTGGCAGGCGGCGAAACGCCGGAATATATTTTCCGCCGCATGGCATGCGTAGCGTCTGAAGATGTTTCTAACGCCGACCCACAGGCGCTGCAGGTTGTCATGGCCGCGTGGCAGGCATTCGAGCGTCTCGGTCTTCCCGAGGGCGAACTGGCTATGGCGCAGGCCTGCACATACCTGGCGACCGCGCCGAAATCCAACGCCAGCTATATGGCGTTTCAGGCTGCAAAACAGGTCGCAGGCAAAACCGGCTCGCTCATGCCGCCGAAAAATATCCTGAATGCGCCGACGAAACTGATGAAGGAACTCGGCTATCACGAAGGATATAAATACGATCACGATTTCGACGGCGCCTTTTCAGGACAGAATTTCTGGCCCGAGGATCTGGGCCCGCAGGAATTCTATACGCCACCGGAACGCGGCTTTGAGCGTGAAATTAAAAAGCGCCTAGATTACTGGGCCAAATTACGCCGCTCGGTTTCAAGTAAATAAATCCCGCTGAGAATAATAATACCGGCGCCAACCAGCATCCAAATATCCGGTAAATCTCCGAAAATCACCCAGCCGAAAATCAGCGCCCAGAGCATTTCGATATAAAGGAAGGGCGCGACCACCGAGGACGCCGCCATTCTGAAGGCCAGCGACACGGCTGTCATACCTACCGCCGCCACAATGCCAAGCAGCAGGAAAACCGCCATGTGGCTGGCTTCCGGTACGACAAAATCAGGCACCATCAACGGGAAAGCCAGCACCGCAACGCCGAGCGTTGGGAAGAAACCGGCGCTGAAAGCGCTGGGCCGGTCAAGAAACCGCGCGGTAAAGAACAGCAGGGCAATCATAATAGTGGCCAGCAAAGGCAGAAAAAGCATAGGGTCGAAACCCTCAGTGCCGGGACGCATGGCGATCATGACACCTGTAAATCCGGCGATAATCGCCAGCCATTGCGCCTTGCTGGCCCGTTCCCTGAAAAACCAGAACGCCAGCAGCGCAACCATGAACGGCTTGGTGAAGATCATAGTGTAGACATCGGCCAGGGGGAAAATCTTGTAGCTATAGTTCAGGATCATCGCGAGGCTGAAATTGAGCGCGGCCCGGAACAGGTTGATTTTGAGGTTTTTCCGGTCAAATGTGCCTTTCACGCCGCCGAGCAAGGGGGACAAAATTACCAGCAAAATCACCGCCAGTATGTTCTCAACGCATATAACCTGCGAAACCGTGTAATATTGCATCAGCCACTTGGCGCAGATATCCGCCACGGCAAAAGCCGAATAGCCCGCCAGGGCCAAAAGAATTCCTTTATATGTGGGGCTTAAAGAGCTAAACATGTCAGGACATTAAGGGGTTAAACCTATGAAAACAATACTCGCTATCGCCCTCGGCGGCGCCTTGGGGTCGGTTCTCCGGTACCTGACGAATGTCGGCATCGGGACACTGCTGCCTTCTCCTTTTCCATGGGGAACGCTGACAGCGAACGTGCTGGGCTGCTTTATCATGGGCGTTTTGATTGCAGCTTTTATGACCCTCTGGAACCCCGCGCCTGAGATAAAGGCTTTCCTGACCGTTGGTTTCCTCGGTGGCTATACGACCTTTTCCGCTTTCTCTGCTGATACGATGACTCTCTGGACGCAGGGCGACGCTATGACAGCCGCTGCTTACGTGACTGCATCTGTTGTGTTATCAATCGCGGCTGTATTCATCGGCAGCTTTATAGTTGGGAAATTTTCAGTATGAGCAATGTCCGCCATTTAGAAGTCGCGAAGGACGATGACGGTCAGCGCCTTGACCGCTGGTTGAAACGTCACGTGCCCGAGCTTCCTTATGTCCTTGCTCAAAAACTTATGCGGCAGGGCCAGATCCGCGTCGACAGTAAACGCGCGAAGGCTGAAACCCGCCTGAAAGCCGGGCAGGACGTGCGCATTCCGCCGATCGCGACGCTCGGCCAGCGCGAGAAAACCCGCAAGGAAATTTCGGATAAGGACCGTGCATTCATCAAATCGCTGGTGATTTACGACGACGGGGATGTCATTGCACTTAATAAACCGACCGATCTCGCGACGCAGGGCGGCACCAAAATGAAGCGCCATATTGACGGTTTGCTCGACGCTTTAAAAAACAAGGAAGGCGTGAAACCACGCCTCGTCCATCGCCTCGATAAAGACACAAGCGGTGTATTGCTCCTGGCGCGTTCCGCACAGGCCGCACGGGTCCTCGGCGAAACCTTCAAGGGCCGGGACATTAAAAAAATATACTGGGCCATTGTCACGCCGACACCAAAAATTCTTAAAGGCACAATTCGCGCATCGCTGATCAAGGGCGGCGGGCCCCGCAAGGAAAAAATGATTGTCGATGAAAAAGACGGCAAGAAATCGCGCACCGATTATTCCGTTCTTGAAAATGTCGGCGATGATGCCGCCTTTGTCGCTTTCTGGCCGCGTACGGGCCGCATGCACCAGATCCGCGTCCATGCGCAGGTCATGGGCAGCTCCATCCTGGGAGACGGTAAATATGGCGGCTCCGCGGCTAAAATTGAATCAATGGAGCACGCCAAGCGCCTGCATCTGCATGCCCGACGCGTCATTCTGCCGCACCCGATGCGCAAGGGCGTTATAGATGTGACTGCGCCCCTGCCGCCGGAGTTGCTGACAAGCTGGAAAAATTTCGGATTTTCTCCGAACGACAAGAGCGACCCCTTCGAGGATATGGAGGATTGAGCATGGACGAAGAACATGCAACTGAAACAACAACCGAACGTGCGCCTGAAAAAGGCACTCTGGGAAAATGGATCGGCAGGATTTTTAAAATCCTGTTTTGCGTTATCGCTGTTCTTCTGGTTATTTTCACTGTCATGGCGAATATCGGCGGATCGAACGACGCGCTTAAAAAATCCATAGAGGGATATATTGCGGAAAGCACAGGGATGGATGCGAGGGTCGGGCAGCTGCACAACATGACTTTTTTCCCGGATATTTCCTTCGATTTTGAGGATACGGAGATTTATCCCCGCGGATCAGCGGATTCTGTAATGAATGTTGGAAGAGTGCAGGTGGCATTCAGTTTTTGGGACGTGATGGCGGGTACGGGAAAAATAAAAGCCATGAATATCGAGGATTTTCGTGCCTTGCCCGGGACGCTGATCAAAAGCGACATGCAGATACACAGGATTTCCATCGTCGAGGACGCGGAAGGCGCACGCATGCAAAGCACCGGCGAAATCGGCGGAAAACCATTCACCGCCAGCTCCAATATGGAAGTCTTCGGCCTCGGCCGCGGCAAAAAATACAGTTTCGGCCCCGAGCGCATCATAAGCGCATCTCTCGGCGATGCCGCTATAACCGGCACGATGAGCGGCGGAAAGGGCGATAATATCGTTCTGAAGGGCATTGAAATAAAATCGGCGGATAAAAAAGTTTTAAACGGAGAGCTAACCCTCGCACGCGGCGGCAGTAAAATATTTGTAACCGGTATGCTGAAAATGGAACCGAATGGTTCGGATATCGCTCCTGAAATAGGATTTTATCTGCACCCCGGCACCGATGGCACACATGGCCTGGAGGGCGCCCTGAAAAGCAGCCGCTTCGATGTGTCCGATTTCGCTGCGAGTTCCCCCTACGGCAACCTGATGAAAACCGTGGAAGGCGCTTTCGGCGCGGAAGATATTGCGCGAAGCTTCCCTGTTACGCTTGATGTCAAATCCCTTTATAAAAACGGGGCGGACGCGGGCGCTTATAACGGTCCCTTGCCGCTGAAAGGCTGGCATATTGATGCCGGTGCGCTGTCCGGATCACCGTAAAATGAAGCGCTTCTACAAATTCGTCAGCCTCGGCGAGGGGAAAAAGGGGCATAGCGTCCTTCTTGACGGCAAGCCGGTTAAAACCCCGGGTCGCAATCTTCTTGAAACCCCGCATATCGACCTCGCCAATGCGATCCTGCAGGAATGGAATGGGCAGGGTGAAAAAATTATGCTCTCGGAAATGCACCTGACCCAGCTTCTCAGCACCCGCATCGACCGCGTGGGAACCGAGCGCGGTGCGATGACAGATGCCCTTATGAAATATTTGGATACCGATCTGATTTGTTATCGCGCCGCGCTGCCCCCGGAAATGGCAAAGGCGCAACAGGAGGCCTGGGATCCCTGGCTGCACTGGTTTGAAGAAAAATTCGGTGCTTCGCTGGCTACCACGACCGATTTGCGTGCGCTCAGCCAGCCTGATGCCGCCCGGAAAGCCCTTCTGGAATATGTGGAAAGCCTGGATGATGACCATTTCACTATCCTCCAGATAGTAACGCCCCTGTGCGGTTCGGTTGTGCTTGGCGCGGCCTTTGTCGGGCGGGCTTTAAACCCGCTTCAGGCCTTCGATTACGCCCGGGTCGAAGAAAATTACAAGGCGGCCCTTTATGACGAAAAAACTTATGGTCCCGATCCTGCCCAGGAGAAAAAGCACAAGGCCGAAATGGCCGATCTCGAGGCCTGTGCCAAATATCTTGACCTTTTGTCTTTGGCTGATTAGTTTCGTTTTTCTGCAATCGAAAGGAGGACGGATATGAACAATGTTTGGCAACAAATAGTTATCAACGCTCAAGCCCAGCGGGATTCAGCTACTGTGTCCGGCCAGCCTGTCGTGGATTTGCAAAGTACTGTTTTCGCGGTAGAGGAGATGCGCCGTGATAACGAAAAAGAAGAATATCCATCTCCTTTAATCTAGGCCCTTGAACGGCCTGGAAAAACAACCGGGCCGTTACCTTGAAACCTCTCCTAAAAAAGACAAGTTTTCTCAGGCGTAACGACCGGTTTAAAGACCGAATTACGAACGATGAGATAAACTATGCTTGAAAAAGTTGGATATAGAGACGTCTGGAACTTCTCGCGGCATTACTGGCGCAAGCGCCCGAAGCGCGCGCTGGTTCTTGTCGCTTTGATGATCACCGCGACGCTTGCCGATACGATCTTCCCGATCTATACGGGAAAAATCGTTGATGCGCTCGCCGGCCATGAGCCGGGCGACGAAAACGCGCTGCGCGAAGTCATGGGCTATCTCGGAATTTATATTGCGCTCAGCGTATCCTTCCACACGCTGCGCTGGCTGGCCATCACCTTGTGGGCGTGGTTTGCCGTGCGCTGCCTCTATGAAATCCTGACTGACGCCATGCGCAAGGTCCAGCGTTTCTCGGCGGACTGGCATGCCAATACTTTCGCGGGCGGTACCGTTCGGAAAATCACCCGCGGCATGTGGGCATTCGATGTTTACGGCGACACGATTTTCATGGGCCTGATGCCCGCCATCGTCATCATGTTCTCGATGACCGGCATGTTGCTGGTGAAACTGCCATGGGTGGGCATGTTCACGGCCTTCATGATCGCGCTCTATACCGGCATCAGCATATGGATGGCGCTGACAATTCTTGCGCCGCGCTTTAAGGCTTCAGCCAAGGCAGACACGAGGGTTGGCGCCACGCTCGCAGACATCATCACCGGCAACGCAACGGTTAAATCGTTCGGTGCCGAAGAGCGCGAAGAGCGGACATTCGGTCGCATTGCGACCCTGTGGCGCATGCGCTCGCAAAAAGCCTGGGTGACCGCCGAAATGGCCAATTTTGTGCGTAACCTGCTGCGGATGGTCATGTCCACCGGGATGCTCGCCATGACGATCTGGATGTGGAAGAACGGCCGCGCGACGCCGGGTGATATCGCACTCGCGATCACCAGCTATTTCATCGTCGGCGGCTATATGCGCGATATCGGCCAGCATATCTCGAACCTGCAGCGCTCGATCAGCGACATGGAGGACATTATTGCCTTCTGGAAGCGCGAAGACGAGGTGCGCGACCGTCCCGACGCAAAACCAATCCAGGTCCGGGACGGCGAAATCGTCTTTGATAAAGTAAATTTCGTGTACAAGGCCCAGAGCAGGGCTTTATTTCAGGATCTCAGCCTGACCATCCGGCCCGGCGAAAAAATCGCGCTTGTTGGTCCTTCGGGCTCGGGCAAGTCAAGTTTTGTAAGGCTTATTCAGCGCCTATACGACGTCAATGGCGGTGAAATCCGTATCGACGGGCAGAATATCGCCGAAGTGACGCAGGAAAGCCTGCGCCGCAACATCGCATTGGTGCCGCAGGACCCCATCCTGTTCCACCGTTCCCTGTCGGCTAATATCGCGTATGGAAATCCCGCCGCGCGTACGAAAGATATCATCGACGCGGCAAAAAAAGCTTATGCGCATGATTTCATCGAGTCTCTCCCGCTGGAATACGATACGCTGGTCGGTGAACGCGGCATCAAGCTTTCGGGCGGCGAACGCCAGAGGGTCGCCATCGCCCGCGCCATCCTGGCCGATGCAAAAATTTTGATTTTGGACGAAGCGACATCAAGCCTCGATTCAATTTCCGAGCACTTGATTCAAAAAGCGCTGGCCGAGCTGATCAAGGGGCGCACGACAATCACGATCGCTCACAGGCTTTCAACGATCCAGGACGCCGACCGCATCCTAGTGTTTGACCGCGGCCGAATCGTCGAGCAGGGACCGCATCTGGAATTGCTGGCCCGCCCTGATTCCCATTACCGCAAGCTTTACGATATGCAGGCCTTTGACCTGATCGGCGGCGCGCCGTCTGGGAAAGCTGCGCTCTAGAACCAGGATTTCGGATTGGCGACCCTGTATCCGCGCATGGCCCGCGTTACGCCGCGTACGTAACGCACGGCGAAATAAAGCAGCACAGGGGCAGCCGTGATAATAAAAGCCACGATAAAGGCCGCAAGGTTGGTCTGCCAGTATTCCGCCCAGCACGTCGTACCCATGAAATTCATCGCAAAACTTTCTATCGCTGCCGGGTCGGCCATCGATAATATCTGGTCAAGGCAGGGCTGCAGCGGGGTGTTGTTGAGAACTTTAAAAAGATAAATGCTCGCGATTGTCAGTGTAATCAGCGCCAGGAAACTGCCGATCCAGATCGTCCGGATAATAAATGTCATATGATTTTCAGTCAGGCTGCCTTGTTCGGTATCAGTGCGCAGGACATAGGCAATGCACAGGACGCCAATGACAAGCGCACCGGAAATCAAGGCAGCGACAAGGAAAGGCGCGAAGGACAACGCCAGCCCCGCTCCGAACGCGGCATAAATCCGGATGATTTTTTTCTGTTCAATATTTGTCGTTGGCGTATTCATCAGCGCCGTCCGAAAAGTTTTTCAATATCTTTAAGGCTAAGCTCAATATAGGTCGGCCGCCCGTGGTTGCACTGGCCGGACATCGGCGTCTTTTCCATCTGGCGCAGCAGCGCGTTCATTTCATCGGCGTTCATGCGCCTGCCTGAGCGGACGGAGCCATGACAAGCCATCGTCGAAAGAATGGCGTTTACGCGTTGCTCCACAGTTTTTGCGTTCTCGTTCTCGCTGATTTCATCGGCCACGTCCCGGAGCAGGCGGATCACATCGGCTCGGCCTGCAAGAATGGCGGGGATGGCATGAATTGCCACGGCGCCGTTACCGAACGGCTCAATTTCGAGTCCAGCTTCCAGCAACTCCTGGCGGGCAGCAAGAAGAGCAGAAGCCTGCGCTTCGCCAAGTTCGGCAATTTCCGGCGCAAGCAGCCCCTGCCGCTGGATACCGCCATCTTCCATCTGGGATTTAAAGCGTTCATAGACAAGCCGCTCATGCGCCGCGTGCTGATCGACGATGACAAGCCCGCTCTCGCTTTGGGCGATGATATAATTTTCATGAATCTGCGCCCGTGCTGCGCCGAGCGGATAAGATTCCTCCTGCGCATCCGAAAAGATTTCCGCGCGCGCCGATGGCGCAATATCCATGCGCGGTTCATAGGCAGGAGAAACGGCCTCGGCGAGATTGCCGTAAGCATAAGCGCTCGGGATAGCTGATCGCGCCGGCATTGGGGAAGTATATCCGGAATAATTAGCCGCCTGGAGTTTACCGAGCGCCTGTGCCGCCAAGCCGGACGAGGCACGGAATCCGCCTTCATGCAACGCGTGTTTCAGTGCGCTGACGATCAGGCCACGCACGCTTCCCGCGTCACGGAACCGGACCTCTGCTTTTGCCGGGTGAACGTTGACGTCGACATCCGTGGAAGGAATATCAAGAAAAAGCGCAGTGAGGGCATGGCGGTCGCGTGCCATGACATCCGAATAAGCCGCGCGTACACATCCATGCAAAAGCTTGTCCCGTACAGGTCGCCCGTTAACGAACAGATATTGATACTGGCTGGTCGCGCGGTGTAGGGTCGGCAGGCCTGCAAGACCCGTTAATCTCACGCCGTCCCGCTCGGCATTTATATTCATTGAATTATCGCCGAATTCGCGGCCCAACACAGCCGCCAGTCTCTGGCCTTGCGTCTCGCCCGCAGGAAAATTCAGGGATTCCCGCTCATCGCTGGTTAAACGAAATCCCACAGCCGGGAATGCCATCGCCAGCCGCACCAGCATATCTTTAACAGCCAAATACTCTGCGCGGTCGGATTTCAGGAATTTCAGGCGGGCAGGGGTCGCATAAAAAAGATCGCGCACTTCGATTTTTGTGCCTGACGGATGCGACGAAGGTGTGGGATTTCCTTTTTTACCGCCCTCGATGGAAATCTCCCAGCTCTCATTGCTATGCCGCGTCGAAATTTTCAGCCGCGATACAGCGGCGATGGAGGGCAATGCCTCTCCGCGAAAACCCATATGTTTGATATCGAACAAATCATCACCGGGAAGTTTTGAAGTTGCGTGCCGGTCGAGCGCGGCGACAAGCTCTTCGCGGCTCATGCCGCAGCCATCGTCGCTGATAACAATCAGGCTTTTGCCGCCCTCCCGGATACCGACATCAATCCGGCTGGCACCGGCATCGATCGAATTCTCAACCAGTTCCTTGACGGCGGCGGCAGGCCGCTCGATCACTTCCCCGGCGGCGATCTGGTTGATCAGGGTTTCAGGCAGATAACGGATACGCATAATGCAACTTTAGCGGAACTGCGACCGTGAAGTCAGCAGTTCTTAAGTATTATAGAAAATCATCCGGTGGATAACTATAAGCTCTTGAAATCGACGATGGCGTCATCGAGTTTGACGTCCTCGATGATCGCACCTTTCAGAATCGCCCCCGTCAGGTCGGCGCGGCGCAAATCGCACCCGCGCAGGACGGCATGGGTCAGATCGACCCCCGTAAGTATGCAGTCCCGCAAATCCGCGTTCGTGAAATTGCCATAGCGGAAACTTGCACCGCTGAGGTCGGTGCGCTGCAGGCGTTTCGACCCATCGGGATTGTTGAACTGCAGCGGGCATAAAATCGCGCCTGACATGTTCGCCCGCGCCATCTGGGCGTATTTCAGCGTCGAGCCGCGCAGGTCTGCTTTCTCAAGATTGCAGTCGCGGAAATCGCTGCGGTCGAACGTGGCACTCTGCAACTCGGCGTGGCGCAAATCCTGGTTGAGGAAATTCGCGCCGATGGCGTGAATGGCCGTGAGCGGAAAAGTGCGAAGGTCAATGACTGAGCGCAGATCATAACCGCTCAGGTCAAGCTGCCGCCCGCGCCGCCCGGCCGTCGAAACCCATAGCGTATGCTCTTCCAGCAATTCAGGCAGCGACTTCCCGAGATTTTCAAGCTTGCTGCCCATGTCGCGCTCGGATATAGCGCCGCTCAGGTCGATTTCCTGCTTTTCCGTATCATCCATAATCGTGCCAGCGATAATAGTTGAACGCATATTCGCGGAAGTGAGATCGGATCCGGTCATATCGCTGTCAGCGAGGTTTGCGCCTTCAAAGGTAACGCCGCGCAGGTTTGCATCAGTCATCGTCACGCCCGAAAGATCGGCATCGGTGAAATCCGCGGCAATGGCCTGCACGCCCGTCATATTCGTATCTGAAAGCTTGGCCCCCGCCAGGATGGTTTTTGCACCGACGCCGCCCGAACGCTTCCGGTCCATCATAATACCGCGCTCATCGCGCTTCATGATTTTCCCCTCGCGCATGTCGGCTTCCTTCAGGATCGCGCGGCTTAGATCCGCCCCGGCCAGGTACGCCCCGCGAAGATCAGCACGCGTCAGGTTGGCATCCGACAGGTTTGAATTCCTGAGATCGCAGCCGAAGAAATTCGCGCCTGAAAATTTGCATCCGGTCATGCGCACTTCGACCATCAGGCAGCCGGTAAAATCCGCCTGGGATAAATCTGCGCCGCCGAAATCCAGGTGCGAAAGATTACGGTACTGAAATACGGAGCGCGCGCCGCCTTGTTCCCCGCGCAGATACATCGTGTGGCGCCTGATGGCATCATCCAGGCTGTTCTGGCTGACGGAAGCCATATCGATGGGATCGGGTACGTGGTCTTTCATGCGCCTTTCGCGGTCCTTCGCGTGGGGGAGGGTATTCTTCCCTGTCAGAAAATTTTAAGGCAGGAATGGTTAAATTTGAAAGAATATCAGGTTTTACTCTTCAAGTATTTGCATCAGGGCGAGCGTTGTCTGGTCGGCAGAAGGGTGGGTGCCGGGCGCCAGTAATTCGTTGGCCAGGCTCTTGCCCAGCTCAACGCCCCATTGATCGAAGCTGTTGATATTCCATACAATTCCCTGCACGAACATGCGGTGTTCATAAAGGGATAATAGCAGGCCGAGATGCCATGGGTCGAGACGGTCCAGCATGAGCGTGGAACTTGGGCGGTTTCCGCCAAATTTTTTATGAGGCTGGGAGGCTTCCTCGCGACCGTGCATGAGCGCCTGCGCCTGCGCCAGCGCATTGGCATTCAGTTTTCTGTGATGGTCGCCGAGAGTGTGATCGGGATTTTTCACGATAATGAAGTCCGCCGGGATAATGTCGGCGCCCTGGTGCATCATCTGCATAAATGCGTGCTGCGCGTTCGTGCCAGTTTCACCGAATATAACCGGCCCGGTTTTATAATCCAGATCATCGCCATCCCGGCTCACGGATTTACCATTGGATTCCATGTCGAGCTGCTGAATATAGGCGGGAAATTTCCTTAGGTTATGCGCATAGGGGAGAATGGCATGTATGCCGTAATTCATGAAGTTCCTGTACCATATGCCCAGCATTCCCATGATGACGGGAATATTTTTTCCGAATTTCTCATTGCGGAAATGATCATCCATTGCCCTCGCGCCGGCCAGCAGATTTTCAAAACTTTTGAACCCTGCCGCCACCGCCACCGGCAGGCCTACCGCCGACCACAGGCTCACCCGCCCGCCGACCCATTCGCGCATCGGCAGGATATTTTGTGCGGGAACTCCGAAATTTTTCGCTGCGCGCTCATTGCATGTGACGGCATAGAAATTTTTGGTCGATTTCGTCCAGCTTTTTACCGCTTCGGCATTGGCGAGCGTCTCCATTGTCGAAAATGTTTTTGACGTGACAATAAAGACTGTTCCCGCTGGCTCCAGGTTTTTGAGAACGGCTGAAATACGCGCGCCGTCGACATTCGAGACGAAATGCACACGCGGGCCGTCATTGAATGACTGCAGGGCTTCATAAACGACGCGCGGGCCAAGATCGGACCCGCCAATACCGATATTGACGACATCCGTGATCGCGCTGTCGCCGCGGATTTTTTCGCTGATCGTCCTGATTTTTTCCAGCGTTTGCCGGACGAAATCGCTTACATTTTCTCCGTCCAGCGTCAGGGACGGGTCGTTTGAGCCGCGCAGCGCCATATGTGCAGCGGCACGGTTCTCCGTTGTGTTTATTTTTTCACCCGCGAACATTTTATCGCGCCAGCCCGCAATATCCGCGGCCTTCGCCATGTCCGTGAGCAGTTCCATCGTTTCGGGTGTGACGAAATTCCTGGAATAATCAAAAACGAGCCCCTTTACGCTTATATGAAATGCCTTGAAGCGTTTCGGCTCTGCCCGGAACATGTCGCGCATATGCGTGCCGGCTAAGATTTTCGCATGCGCCTGCAGCGCTTTCCACTCTTTCGACATGGCCGGGTTATTCGACATTGGGCAGTTTTTCGATTGGAATGGCCCCGGGAATGTTTTCCGGGTTGCCCGTGAGAACAACGACCATTTTACCGGGGTCGAGCAATTCTTTTGCTACGCGTTGCACATCCGCGGCAGATGCATTTTTAATTTTCTCCTCGCGTTGTTCAAGGTAGTTGCGCGGCATGCCATCCATCTGCAGCGAAAGCATCAGGCCCGCAATATCATCCGTCGATGTCAGGCCAAGCGGCAGTGATCCGATGAGATAGGATTTTGCATCCTTTAGTTCTTCATCCGATACAGGCGCGGTTTTCATTTTATCCCATTCCGCTTTGACAAGCGACATAAGCTCGGCCGTGTTCTTGTTTTCGGTCGATGTTGAAACCTGCAGGCCGTCGAAATGCTTCATATCGAAGAAGGAACTATAAATACCGTAAGTAAGGCCGCGTTTTTCACGGATTTCCTCGGTCAGTCGCGAGCCGAAGCCCGACGAGCCCAGGACAAAATTCATCACCTGCGCGATCTGGTAATCGGGATGGTGCCTGTCGATACCCGGCTGCATCATCTCGACAATCGTTTGCGGAATTTCTTTTTTATAGATGAAAATCTTTCCTTCGCCCTGTAGGCCCGTATCAGGCGTTGCGGGCGGCGGCGGCACGTCGGGCAATCCACCGAAAACCTGGTCCAGCGTCGCGGCCAGCTCTTCTTTGGTCATATCCCCCGCAACGGCGACGGTTAAATTATTCTTGCCGATGTTATTTTTATGAAACGCTCTTAAATCCGCCGGGCCTATTTTATCCAGGCTGGAGAGCGAGCCGCCGCTATTTTGCGCATACACATGCCCCTTGAACGCTTCATCATTCAATATGCGCGCTGCGATCCATTCCGGGTCTGTAAGCGAGGAACGGATGCGGCTTTGATTGGACTCGCGCATGCGTCCAACTGGCTCTTCGTCGAAGCGCGGCTTTGTCAGAGCCAGCGCCGTCAGTTCGAATGCGCGCTTGCGGTTTTGCGTCAGGGTTTTCAGCGAACCGGAAAAATCATCGCGGTCAGAGCCAAAACCTAAGCCAATCGAAAGGTCGCGCAGTTCTTTTTGAAACGCCTGTGAATCCAGATCGCCCGCACCTTCATCCAGCGTATTGGACAGCATGCGCGACAATCCCTGCTTGTCGGCGGGATCAAGCGCCGCGCCCGCTCCTTGAAAGCCGAATTTCATCGCAATGACGGGTACGCTGTGATCCTCTACCAGCCACGCCTTGATTCCGCCGGGGCTGGTCACTTCCTGGATGTCCAGGAGCTTGTCCCGCGCATAAGCGGGAAAAGCCGTGAACAATATTAAAAGGACAAGCACTATTCTCACGGGGCCGCCCTTTTTTCTAACGCAGATTCTTCCGGCGCAGGCTGCGGTGCCTGTTCAGGCAGCAGGTAACCCGTCACCGCCGGACGTTTTTCTATGTTGTCTGGATCAAGGTATTTTTTTGCAACAGCGATGATCTCATTGGCGGTCACTGCCGCGATATTGTAGGGCCAGTATTCGACATCGTCGACGCTCGATCCGGTCGCCAGGGAATAACCGAAAATCATCGCCGGTCCGCTCAGGCTGTCGCGCGCGTAAACGGCCTCGGCCTGCATGCGGGTCAGGGCCTCTTTTAATTCCGCTTCCGGTATTCCGTTTTTAATGAGCAGCCTTATTTGTTCATCGAGCGCAGTAATGACATCTTCCGGTTTCTGTCCCGGCAACGGGCTGGCGTAAAGGTCGAGATCGGCATCGTCCCAGCTTGAACCCTGGTAGGAAAGGCCCGCGCTCGTCGCGATTTTCTGTTCCACGACAAGAGCCTTGTAAAGGCGGGATGTCGGTCCCCCGGCCATCAGCTCTTCAAGAACCTGCAACGCGAGGGATTCTTTGGAATTCTGCCGGTAGCTTGGCGCTATAAAAACTTTTTGCACCCAGGCCTGGCGCACGATTTTATCCTCGAGACGCAAAGTGACGGAAGCTTCCAGCGGCGGGATTTTAGCCCGCGTGCGTGCGGGCAGGGGCACCGGCTCCAGCGGCCCGTAGATTTTTTTCGCAAGGCCGTAAATCTGTTGCCCGGTCACATCACCCGAAACGACGAGGATCGCGTTGTTGGGTCCATACCATTTATCGTAGAAATTTTTGCACGTTTCCCATGTCAGGGCCGCCATTTCGTCGGCCCAGCCTATGACCGGGTTGCCGTAAGGATGGTTGATATAAAGTGCGGCATTCATCTGTTCGGAAAAGCGCGCATGCGGGTCATTGTCCGTACGCTCGCGCCGCTCTTCAAGAATAACCTTGTTCTCTGAAGTTACTTGCTCCACCGGCGAGTTCAGGCCACGCATACGTCCGGCTTCCATCTTCATCACGGTCTCAAGATGATCGACCGAAATGGACTGGTGATAGGCGGTATAATCCTGGCTCGTGAAAGCATTGTCGTTGCCGCCGAGCGCACGGATTTTATGGGAAAATTCGCCGGGCTTGAGCCCTTCCGACCCCTTGAACATCAAATGTTCCAGGAAATGCGCGACCCCTGAAACACCGTGGTCCTCATCTGCCGCGCCGACCTTGTACCACACCATGTGCGTGATGACCGGCGCCCGGTGATTAGGGATGACGACGATCTCAAGCCCGTTATCGAGTTTGAAAGTCTCGGCGTTGAAGATTTTCTTCCGGGCCGGGGCCTCGGTTTTGACAATCTCTTTCTGGGCGGTCGCCTGCGCAACAACAGGACCGGCCAGCAGTAACGCCGCGGCGAGGCATATGATTATGCGGCCCCGGCGATTCAATTACTGCTCCACGGAGGGAGTTTCGCCTTCGGTGACAGGTTTGCCTTTTTCCTTGTTGCTTTTGAGGCGCTCCGCTTCTTCCTTCGCGTTCACAACACTGGTGGGGGCCTGCTCCTGGCCGTCCATGCCGAGGATGCGTTTGACCACGGGCCTTTCCTGTTCGGCCAGTGTTGCGGTTTCGGAATCGACCTTCTGGCGGATGCCCGGGTCAGATTTTACCGCGCCGGCTTTATTGAGGAATGCCGCATCGTTGCCGGTTGCCTGCGTTTCATAGGTGGCATCATCTTGGCCGAATACGGTCTGCCGTGCTTCCTGCTCGGGGCTTTGCTCCTGCGGGCGCGGCGCGCCGGGTGTCGGGGGGCGCAGCGAATAATTCGGCGGCATCGAGAGCGGCGCACGCTTGACCACGGCGAATTCATCGGGCGACTTCTTGGTCAGGCCGAGCTTGTCCTTGGCCGACGAACATCCGCCCAGCGCCAGGATTGCCACGAGAAGAAGGGAAACTGCTTTTGTTTTCATTACGAACGACCCTTAATATTTATGCGAATAGAGAAAAGAGTGAAATATAAGCACGATCACACCAAGGACAATGCCGCTGTCCGCTATATTAAAGGCCGGCCAGTGATAGTCAAATGCGTGGAAATCAAGGAAATCGAACACCGCCCCGTACCGGGCCCGGTCCGCCACATTGCCCAGCGCCCCCCCGATGACCATTAATATGCCCGTTTCCTGCATCCGGTCGGGTCCCCGGAACAGCCAGATCACGAAAAACAAGGCAATAACCAGGGAAAGGGAGATCAAAATCAGCGGCCCGTAGTCGGAAGTCTGCTTGAACATGCCGAAACTGATGCCTTTGTTCCAGACGCTGACCAGGTTGAAATGCGGCATGACCACGACTTCAGCCGAGGCAAGGGCCCGGGGTTCGGATTTGTACCAGGTGATGAAATCGGGCGGGGTTGCGGCGGCCTCTCCTTCCACGTGCGGGCGCAGCACATACTCCATGACATACCACTTGCTCGCCTGGTCGGCGGCGATGATAAGGAAAGCGATCAGGAGCAGGAACAAAGGACGCATTATTTTTTACCGGGTTTGAGAAATAGCTGGAGCTTCATAAAACGTTGCAACGAATTTTCAAAATCAAAATCGGGATAAAGATTTAAATTATACGCGACGGCATCCCCGAGAGACTTTGTTTTTAATCCATTCAGGAACTCATATTCGCCCTCCGAAATTTCCACCACTTCAACATTAAGATGCGGGCGATGCACCAGCAGCCATACACCGCCGGAATGAATATCCGGCGCATCTTGTTTTTCATCAAGACAGAACGCACGGATTTTATGCAGCGGCCACGACGATTTCAGCAGATGAACGGAATCCCTAAGCTTTAGTTCCAGATTTTCAAGCCTGTCTGGTGGAATTTCTGCCAGGTCCTGCGCACCCAATGCTTCATCATCTTTCGCGTGATAGGCGCGGTTGATCAGGATTTCCAGTCTTGCCACATCCGGCAGGTAGGACATCTGCGCGGCAGGCGCAAAGTCTGCGACGAATTTATCGAAATCATCACCATAAAATGTCAGGCAGCCCGATGCAGGCGGGTTCACGAGAGCATACGCCCTCGCCATAGAATTCAGAAAATCCTTCCCGGCCAGTTTTTCCAGAAGCGGAAAATTCGCCGTCAGCGCATTACACAGCCCGCTCATGACATTGTTGCGGTAAACGCCGAGCCGGTTCGAAAGGGAAATATCATTGGCATCGAAAATCCGCGCTAATGCCTCGTCTGGAACTTCCGGTGTCAGCATCATGCCCGCAAAGCGCTCCTGTATTTCATTCAGCCGCATGGAGCATTCTTTCTTCCGTGATATTGCGGATGATCGCGCGCGCCTTGTCGGCTTCCGCGACCAGTTTTTCAAGTGTGGGAAAATCCTGGTCCCATTCAATCAGCGTCGGCACGGTCCCGAAACGCCGCACGGCGAATTCATACAAATCCCAGACCTCGCCGCGCACGGGCCGGTTATGCGTGTCGATCAGGATCGTCTTGCCGCCCGCATCATGCTCGCTGTGTCCCGCGAGATGCATCTCGCCGACATGCTGCGCATCGATATTTTCAATATATTCCCACGCATCGTACCCATGATTATGGGCCTGCACGTATATATTATTGATGTCGAGCAATAACCCGCAGCCTGTCATCTTCGCCGCCCGGTTCATGAATTGATATTCCGTCATGTCGTTTTCGGCGAACGCGACATAAGTCGAAGGATTTTCAACGAGGATTTTCCGCCCCAGGAATTCTTGAGTCCGCGTGATATTCCGGCACAGCGCGTCCAGTGTCTCATGCGTATAGGGCAGGGGCAGGAGATCGTTAAGGTGCGCATTGCCGCTGGCGCTCCATGATGCATGATCGGAAACATTAAAAGGCTGGAATATCTCGACCAGCTCTTTGAAATTCTGCAGTTGTGTTTCGCTGACTGGTTCCGTGGAACCGAGAGACAATCCAACCCCGTGAAGGCTGATCTGATATTTTTTGCGCGCCTCGGACAGGAAATGGCGGTGCGCGCCGCCGCCGAAATAATTCTCCGGGTGAACCTCGAGCCATCCCAATTCCAGATCGGTCTCGAGCACGTCCTTGTAATAAGGATAACGCAGTCCAATTCCCACCGGCTGGCTCGGAAGCGCAGCCGGTGGGAATGAATTTAGGATATTTTCATTAGTGAGCGTGGCCATCTTCGGCGGGCACAGCTGCTGCAGGCGCGTCAGCGGACGGAGCGGCAGCCGGTGTTTCAGCCGCGGCAGGCGCAGTGGCCGCTGCAGCAAGCGGGGTGAGAGAACCGCCCGCCAGTCTGTCGCACAGGCCTTTCGGCACGGCGACCCATTCATCGCCAAGCGCGTCTGTGGGCGCGGAACCGGCGCAGGCATGCGATCCGCCCGCAGCGGCGCAATCATTTTTGCCGGCCTTTACAACGCCGTAGCATTTCTCTTTTTCACTCTGGGCATGGGCAGCCGTGCCCGCGCCCGCAACCGTCAGGGCGACGGCGCTGGCAAGCAGCATATTCAGGGTTTGCCTGGAAACCATAAGCTTCTCCTTCAGTGTTGGGTATGTTCGGTGAGGGTTATACGCCTCTTTGTCTCTGTTCATGCGAACATTGACGGGGCATGGTTACACACCGTAATAGAAAATTGGAGTCGGAATCGTCCCGCTCCCGGAATAACCCCAAGGTAGCCTTATGCAAATATTTAATATGTATAAAAACCTGCCTGCGGCGGCCTCGGGAGCAGTCGTGGCGATCGGCAATTTCGACGGCGTTCATAAAGGCCACCAGGCTCTGCTGGCCAAGGCGCGGGCCATCGCGAAGGGCGACAACAAGCTCGCCGCCGTCCTGACATTTGAACCGCATCCCAAGAGATTATTCCGCCCTGACGAGCCCCCTGGCCGCCTGACCCCGCCCGCCGTGAAGGCATGGCGGCTGGAGCAGGCCGGGGTCGATATTTTATATTCGCTCCCGTTCGACTGGGATTTCGCCAGCCAGAGCGCGGAAGATTTCATTAAAAACGTTCTTCAGGATGGTCTGAAAGCCGCGCATATCGTCGTCGGCGAGGATTTCCGCTTCGGCCAGTTGCGAAAGGGCGAACCGGCCGATATCGAAAAAGCCGGTATCCCGGTTACGGGCATTGGCGGCGTTTCCGATCCCTCTGGCCAGGTTTACTCCTCAAGCCTGATTCGCCGCGCGTTGCGGCAGGGCGAGATCGCCGAAGCAAACACAATGCTCGGCTGGGAATGGGAAGTGCGTGGCGAAATTGTGAAGGGCGACCAGCGCGGGCGCGAGCTTGGATTTCCCACCGCCAACTTCGCGCTCGGCGAAACAATCCACCCGGCCTACGGTGTGTATGCGGCGCGTGTGAATTTGGAGGGCGAAAAAGAATGGCGCGACGCGGCGGTGAATATCGGCATTCGTCCAATGTTCGAAATCCCCGAAGCTGAGGTCGAAAGCTATATCTTCGATTTCAACCGCGAGATTTACGGCAAAACGTTACGCGTGCAACCCGTCAAGCACCTGCGCAGTGAGGCAAAATTCAATTCAATTGAGGAATTGAAAATGCAAATGAATGATGATTGTAAGCAGGTTCAGAAGATATTAAACAAATAATGTCACCCCCGCGAAGGCGGGGGTCTGGGCAAAAAAGACCGGATGCCCGCCCAAGGCGGGCATGACAATATCAGGATAGCAATGGAAATTTTTCTCACCCTCGTGACCAATCTCATCCCGCTTTACGTGCTGATCGGCGCGGGATTTCTTGTCGGTCGTTATGTCGGCCTCGACAAGCACACCATGGCCAACCTTGTTATGTATCTGTGTATGCCGGTCGTCGTGTTCGGTTTCGTCGCCGATCTCGAACTTAAACCCGCTTACGCGATTCTGCCTGTCATTACTTTCCTTATTCAACTCGTGATCGGGTTCGTGATGCTGCATGTGGGCCGTGCGACATACGGCGATGCCCGCGCGAACCTGCTTGCCATGTGCACGGCCATGGGCAATTCCGGTTATTTCGGCCTTCCGCTCGTGCTCCTGTTGTTTGAAGAACAATGGGTTGGGGTTTATATGTTCATGTTGCTCGGGTTCATCTTGTACGAAGGCACGATCGGCTATTACATCGCCGCGCGCGGCAAGTTCACGGTGCGTGAAAGCCTGCTGAAAGTCGTGAAGTTTCCATCTGTCTACGCGATCAGTGCCGGACTACTGATTAATTTTATGGACGTGCCGCTGCCGGATTTGTTCAAAACCTACTGGACCTATTTCAAGGGTGCCTATGTCATCCTCGGCATGATGATTATCGGCGCGGCGCTTTCGAAGATGGAGCGGCTGGTTCTGGCACCCCGGTTCCTGTCGCTAGTCGTGCTCGGAAAATTTATCATCTGGCCGCTAATGGCTTACAGCTTTATCCTCGCCGACCGGGCGTTCTTCCATATGTTCGAGGAGCCTGTCCTGATGCTGATCATGGTCGTTTCGATGGTGCCGCCCGCCGCCAATATCGCCGCTTTCGCCGCCCAGTTCGATATCGTCCCGGAAAAGGCCGCCACCACGATTATGCTCACCACCGTTTTTGCCCTGTTCTATATCCCGGCGATTTTAGTCCTGACAGGCATGCATTAACATAGCGCACTTGTCCTGACCCCAGAAAATTTGTATAAATTCAAAACCTTATCAAAAGGATTGCATGTGCCATGAGCACGGATAATAAAGACCAGAAGAACGATAAATACCGCGACACCGTTTTCCTCCCCAAAACGGATTTCCCGATGCGCGGCGAATTGCCTAAAAACGAGCCGGAAACCGTTAAAAAATGGGATGGAATGAAGCTTTACGAAACGACTCGTAAGCAATCAAAAGGCAAACCGAAATGGGTCCTGCATGACGGCCCGCCTTACGCCAACGGCAACATCCATATTGGCCACGCGATGAACAAGATCCTCAAGGATGTCGTCGTCCGCTCATGGCAGATGATGGGCTATGACTCCCCTTACGTTCCCGGCTGGGATTGCCACGGCCTGCCCATCGAATGGAAGATCGAGGAAAAATACCGCGAGGCGGGCAAGGACAAGGACGATGTCGATATCCTCCAGTTCCGCGACGAGTGCCGCAAATTCGCAGCAGGCTGGGTCGAGACCCAGTCGAAACAATTCCAGCGCCTCGGCGTTGTCGGCGACTGGGACAACCCGTATCTCACCATGACCAACCACGCCGAAGCCTCCATCGTGCGCGAGATCCATAAATTCGCCAGCAATGGCGGATTGTACCGCGGCGCGAAGCCGGTGATGTGGTCGACGGTTGAAAAAACCGCGCTCGCCGAAGCGGAAGTTGAATACAAGGAACACAAATCGGTCACCGTGTGGGTAAAATTCCCAGTCGTGAAGGCCAGCAAAAAAAAACTCGAAGGCGCGAACTTCGTCATCTGGACGACGACTCCATGGACGCTGCCCTCCAACCGCGCCATCGGTTACGGCCCGGACATGGATTACGCGCTGTTCGAAGTGAAAGCGGTCGCCGAAGGCGGCAAGGCGAAAATCGGCGACAGGCTTGTTCTTTCGAAAAAATTATCGGAGCAGGTCCAGAAAGACGCGAAGATTTCCGAGCTTGTTGAAATCACTTCGTTCAAGGGCAGCGATTTCGCAGGCACGATCACCAACCACCCGCTGAATGGCAAGGGCTATGATTTCCCGGTGCCGCTGCTCGCCGGCGATTTCGTCACCGAAGATACCGGTACGGGCTTCGTGCATATCGCGCCGAGCCATGGCGTCGACGACTTTAATCTCGGCCTCGCCAACGGCCTCGAGATGACCGACAATCTGGATGATGACGGCACGTTCCGCGGCCATATCCCGCTTTTTGCTGGCCTCGAGGTCTATACGCAAAAGGGCGAACTCGGCCAGGCGAATTTCGCGGTCATCAAGGAAATCGACATGGCCGGGCACCTGCTCGCCAAGGGCTCGATGCGCCACGAATATCCGCATAGCTGGCGCTCGAAAGCGCCGCTGATTTTCCGCGCCACGCCGCAATGGTTCATCGCGATGGACAAAGAGTTCAGCGACGGCACGACACTGCGCCAGCGCGCGCTGAAAGCCATCGGCGACACGAAATGGGTGCCCGCCAAAGGCGAAATACGAATCCGGTCGATGATCGAGCAGCGCCCCGACTGGTGCATCTCAAGACAACGCGCATGGGGCGTCCCCATCGCACTCTTCGTGCACAAGGTTACGGGCAAGCCGCTGCTGGACGAAGACGTGTTCAAAAAAATCCAGGATGTTTTCGAAAAAGAAGGATCGGATTCATGGTGGAAACGCTCCGCCGCCGATTTCCTGAACGGCGAATATGATACCGAAGATTACGACCAGGTATTCGACATCGTCGATGTCTGGTTTGAATCCGGCTGCACCCATGCTTTCGTCGCCGAAGACCGCGAGGAACTGCACAGCCCCGCCGACATGTATCTGGAAGGCTCCGACCAGCATCGCGGCTGGTTCCATTCGTCGCTGCTGGAAAGCTGCGGCACGCGCGGCGTTGCGCCGTACAAGAGCGTGCTGACGCACGGCTTCGTGCTTGACGAAAAAGGCTACAAGATGTCGAAATCCGACGGCAACGTCGTCGACCCGCTGAAAGTCATGGAAACCTACGGCGCCGATATCCTGCGCCTGTGGGTGATGACGTCGGATTATGCCGAGGATGTCCGCATCGGTGAGGACGCGATGAAAGCGACGGGCGATCTGTACCGCCGCGTCCGCAATACATTTCGGTTTCTGCTCGGCGCACTGGATGGTTTCACCGCGCAGGAATCAGTTTTTTGTCATCCTGAGTGGAGCGCGAAGCACGAAGTCGAAGGATCTAAAAGAGATCTTTCGGCTTCGGACCTTCGGTCCTTCGCTCAAGATGACATCAAGAAGTTGCCGGAACTGGAACGTTACATGCTCCATCTTCTATCTGAAATGGATGAATTTGTTCGGGGTTGCATCCAGACACACGATTATGGCCGTCTCGCGAACAAGCTCCACCATTTCTGCAATAATGAATTGTCAGCGTTTTATTTCGACATCCGCAAGGACCGTTTGTACTGTGACGCGGCTGAGTCATTCGAGCGCCGCGCCTGCCGCACTGTGATGGCGCATGTTTTTGAATGCGTGACGTCATGGTTCGCGCCGCTCCTCTGCTTCACGGCCGAAGAAGCTTGGAGTCATCGACCCAAGAGCGTGTTCGAGGATAGCGACAGCATTCATTTCCGTGCATTTCCCGGGATCCCGAAAGACTGGAAAAACGATACGCTGAAAGCGAAATGGGAAAACATTTCGAAAGTTCGTTCGGCTGTTCTCGCGACGCTTGAACCTAAACGCGCCGACAAAACCATCGGTTCGTCACTCGAGGCGCACCCGGTTGTCGAAGCCGCAGGCCTCGTTGGAATCGATATGGCGGAAATCTGCATCACCTCGCAGGCGACCGTGGAAAATGCTGCGGAAACGAAAGTGACCTTCCAGAAAGCCGAAGGCGATAAATGCGGGCGTTGCTGGAAAGTGCTGCCGGAAGTTGGCGAGAACAAAGAGCACCCGACTCTCTGCATCCGCTGCGCTGACGCCGTGAAGCAGCAGAAGGCGAAAGCGGCCTAGCTATTCGCCTTTCGCTTCCGCATTCTTTTTTGCCTGGCGCTGCTGCTGCTTCAGCCATTCATTCATGTGCGGCTGACCATTTTTGGCTTCGTATTTCTCGTAATATTGCTGGTGATATTCCTCGCCCAGCCAGAACGTCCCGGCTTGCTCTAACGTCGTCACAATCGGCTTGTCGTATTTTTTCGCCTTGGTTAAATCGTCGATTGCATTCTGCGCAATTTTCTTTTCATCCTCGTTCGCATAGAAAATCGCCGAGCGGTATTGCGTGCCGACATCCGGGCCCTGGCGGTTTAGCTGCGTCGGGTCGTGCGCCTCTTTCAGGAAAAAATCCACGAGCTTGCGGTATGAAATTTTCTTCGGGTCGTACGTAACCTCGACGGCCTCGGCGTGGCCGCTCTTGCTGTCATGCGTATCTTCGTATTTCGGGTTGTCCATGTGCCCGCCGATATAACCCACTTGGGTAAATAGCACGCCGTCCAGCCTCCGGTATTCGCTCTCGGTGCACCAGAAACAGCCGCCCGCGAAAATGGCGACCGGGTATCCTTCGGGTTTCGTGTCCATGAGGTCCTTTCCGTTTGCGGCCATGGCCGTGAGCGGCGCAAACAATGCGATAAACATACATAAAATCAGCGTTTTCATGATCTTTTCCATGGCTGAGAGTAACATAGGACTGAAGTCCGGCAAATCGAGACATATTGTATACGCAGGGCGGGTGAATTACCCTTTGCGAAGCATGAAACACGGCTCCACCAATTTCGACGACCGCAGGCATGATGCGAAACCCTCGCTCATTATTTTGCATTACACCGGCATGCAGAACTGCAAGGTCGCGCTGGAGCGGCTCTGCGATCCTGAGAGCAAGGTCAGCGCCCATTACGTGGTCGAGGAAAACGGCAAGCTTCACGCGCTGGTCGACGAGGACAAACGCGCCTGGCACGCGGGCACTTCATTCTGGGACGGTATTGTCGATGTGAATTCAGCGTCCATCGGCATCGAGATCGTCAATCCCGGCCACGAATTCGGCTATAAGCCATTTCCTGACAAGCAGATCGAGGGCGTGATCGAGCTTTGCCTCGGCCTTATCCAGAAATACGGGATCAAATCCTACAATGTGCTCGGCCATTCCGACATCGCGCCGCGCCGCAAGGAAGACCCGGGCGAATTGTTCCCGTGGGAGCGGCTGGCCGAGGAATTTGTTGGGCTTTGGGCCTTTTCGCGCGAGATGGATTTTGCCGCCGCCAAAAAACTGCTCGCGGATAAAAAGGTTTTTCATCAGCATTTAAAGGCCTATGGCTATGATCCGAGGGCGCCGTTCGACGAGGTTCTGAAGGCCTATCACCGACATTTTTACCCGGAAAAATTCAAGAAGGACGAGGATCCGCTGAAAATCGACCTGCTCAGCGCCGCGCGGCTCGAAGCCCTGATCCGCCTGAAGAAAACCGTCAAAACTTGATCATTTCAGATATTTAGGCCATATTCCTGCCATGTCAGAAGATCGGATGGCCGCTCCCGCAAGGGGGAGGAAAGTCCGGGCTTCATGGAAATACAGCGCCGGGTAACGCCCGGGCGGCGCAAGCCGACAGACAGTGCAACAGAAAGCAAACCGCCTTTTGGGTTTCGATTCAAAGGGTAAGGGTGAAAGGGTGGGGTAAGAGCCCACCGCGTTTTTGGTAACAAAAACGGCACGGTAAACCTCGCTGGAAGCAAGACCAAATAGGGACTGCAAGTTATTGACTTAACAGGCGCATTTTCACGTCGCAGTCCGGGTAGGTCGCTCGAGGTGTCTGGTAACAGACATCCCAGATGAATGGCCGTCCCCCGGAAACGGGGACAGAACCCGGCTTACAGATCGTCTGATGTATCTATGAAAGGTCGCTCCCGAAAGGGGGCGGCCTTTCTTCATTTCAGCCCGGTTTTTTCCTTTTATTTCAGCTGTCAGGGGATAAGTCGCTGAGAGCGACAGTGGCTACATTGCGCTCCATAAAAACCCATGCTATCCCATAAATATCCATGAACTCCCATCAAAGGCAGATCAGGGATATATTTTACATAATCCAAAGATAGGACGGGGGAGGAAGTCCCGGAATGTCTCTGGAGGGGGTGACGGTTCACTGAAGGACCGGCGCCGAAGGAATGAAGTGCGGGCGATTTCGGAGGTTGGGTCGGGCGCGCTGAAAAAACGAAGGTCGCAAATTTAAGGTCGGGCAAAAAATCGGCAAGGAAATAAATGGCGCTGTTTCTCTCGACATACGTGAACAAGGTGGATGCGAAGGGCCGCGTTTCGGTCCCGGCGCAATTCCGCACGGCGCTAGGCCTCGAGAGTTTTCAGGGCGTCGTCATTTTCCGCTCGAACAATCACGCGGCGCTCGAAGGATTTTCCTTGTCATTCATGGAGGAGGTCAGCAACAGGCTCGACAATTTCAATTTATTCTCCGACTCGCAGGACAATCTCGCGACAGCCGTGTTCGGCGACAGCATGCAGCTTGCCTTTGATGGTGATGGCCGCATCGTGCTGCCGAAAGAACTGCTGGATTTCGCTGGCATCGACGGCAGCGCCGCTTTTGTCGGCCTCGGCAAGAAATTCCAGATATGGAATCCGAAAACATTCAATAAACGCCGCGACGAAGCGCGCACGCAGGTGAAGGCGCAGGCGCTGACCATCCCGAAAGGCGGCGCGTGATGATTTTTGATTATTTTCCTCCCTTCGTAACCCCGGCGCAAGCCGGGGCCCATTCACGGGAATGGAAATGTTCGATGGGTCCCGGATCGCGTCCCGCTTCGCATAGAGCTCCGCAGGACTTGTCCGGGATTGCGAATTTAGCGGAGGGCGCGTGATGAAATATACCTCGCAAAAAACCGATCTTCGTGGTGAAGCCGCAAGGCCGGCGCGGCGAACCAGAGAAAGAATCTGGATTGCTTCGCCCCCGGCCCGCAATGACAGCGATAAGGGTGCGAAATGAGCGGCCATATTCCCGTCATGCTGAACGAGGTTCTCGCGGCGCTGAAACCTGCGGGCGACGAGGTCTATGTTGATGGCACGTTCGGCGCGGGCGGATATACGCAGGCGTTCCTCGACAGTGCCGACTGCACGGTTGTGGCGATTGACCGCGACCCGGCGGCGCAGGAACGCGCGGAAATTCTGAAAGCCAAATACGGCGAGCGCCTCGTGTTCATTCAGGGCTGCTTCGGCGATGTCGAGGATTTGTTGAAAGGCGCGGGCTTTGAGAAAGTCGACGGCTTCGTTCTCGATCTCGGCGTTTCCTCGATGCAGATCGACCAGGCACAGCGCGGGTTTTCTTTCCGCTTCGACGGCCCGCTGGATATGCGCATGGATACGGCGCGCGGCCGGACGGCGGCGGATATCGTCAATTCCACGCCTGAAAAGGAACTGGCCGACCTCATTTACAAATACGGCGAGGAGCGCCATTCACGCCGCGTTGCGAAAACCATTATCGGGCGCCGCCGCGAGAAAAAATTTGAAACCACTTCTGACCTTGCTGAAACGGTGCGCTCTGTGGTGCCGCGCAGTGGCGATGAGATAGATCCGGCAACCCGCACATTCCAGGCGCTCCGCATCGCCGTGAATGACGAGCTCGGCGAGCTGGAGCGTGCGCTCGGCGCGGCGGAGAAAATTCTTAGGTCCAGCGGACGGCTGATTATCGTCTCGTTCCATTCGCTGGAAGATTCGATGGTCAAGGATGTGTTACGCAGGAAATCCGGCAACGAGCCCGGCGTTTCGCGTCACCTGCTGCCCACAAAAACGCAGGAAACCCCCGTATTTACCCTGACCTCGAAAAAGGCAACGCAGCCCGGCGAGGAAGAGGCGCGGCAAAATCCGCGCGCACGTTCGGCGCGTCTGCGCTCGGCGGTCAGGAGGGCGGAGTGATGAAAAAAATCCGCCTCCGCACAATATTTGTTTACATGCTCGCCGTTCTTGCCGGCGCGCTCCTGCTGCACACATCGCAAAACGTGCAGAAGGAAGAGGAAAAACTCGCGGTGATCACGGCCGAGGCCAACCGCGAAAAAGATTCGATCCAGGTTCTCAGGACCGAATGGGCCTATCTTAACAACCCGGGCAGGCTTGAAACCCTCGCGCGGAAATACCTGAAACTCTCTCCGCCTGATCCCGCCCGCGTCGCCGCCGAAGGCGATGAAATTCCCGCCAAGATTTCCCCGCCCGCCGAGACTCCCCTTTCGGCGCAACCTGTCTCCTACACGCCTGTCCCTTCCTCCAAACCCTCCCCCCCAATTTTTAAAAATACCTTTGAAAATCCCACCATCAAAGATTCCCCGAAAGAAAAATCCCTCGACGATCTGCTGAACCAAATCACGCAGGAGGGCGCTGAATGATCTTCCTCAAGCAGGCCCGCCGCCACGCCGTCAAACTGATAGGGGAGAGAAGCTCTTCGCTCGATCTCGCGCGCGGGCGCTTGCTGCTGCTGGGCGCGGTGTTTGTGTTCGCCTATATGTTTCTCGCGGCGCGCGCCGTCGATTTGATGATCATCCAGGCGAAGCCCGTTTCATTGACCGATAACGGGCAGGTGCTGGAGGAATCGCCAGCGTCCAGCGGCGTCATGCGCGCCGACATTACCGACCGCAACGGCGAATTGCTGGCGACCACGATCAAGACGGCCTCGCTCTATGCCGACCCGCATTTGATTTCAGACCAGCAGCAGGCCGCGGAAAATCTCGCGCGGATTTTTCCCGATTTTGAATACGGCGAGACGTTGCGGCGGTTCCAGAAGGGCGGCCGCTTCGTTCACCTGAAATATAATCTGACGCCGCAGGAGCAGCACGAAGTGTTGAAACTGGGCGAGCCGGGTCTCGCGTTCAAGCATGAGAATCGCCGTGTTTACCCGCAAGGGCCGCTCACTTCGCACTTCGTCGGCTATGCCGGAATGGAAAACCAGGGGCTGGCAGGAATTGAGAAAAGTTTCGATGCCATGCTCGCGCAAGGAAAGTTAGTTGCGCTGACGCTTGATGTCAGGCTGCAGCATGCGCTGCGCCGCGAGATGGAAAAAGCGGTCGATGATTTCCATGCCAAGGGCGGCGCGGGCGTGATCATGGATGTGAATACCGGCGAGGTGCTCGCGGGTGTTTCGCTGCCGGATTTCGACCCCAACAATGTCGTCGATGAAAACCGCAAGGAAATGTTCAACCGCGTGAGTTTGGGCACGTATGAGCTGGGCTCGGTGTTCAAGATTTTCTCCACCGCCGCGTTCCTCGAGACGCATGACGTGCCGATGAGTGCGAGTTTCGATGCCAGCGAGCCGATCAAGCGCGGGAAGTTTACGATCAATGACTACCACGCCGAGGACCGCGTCCTCACCATTCCCGAAGTGTTCATGTATTCGTCGAATATCGGCGCGGCGATGATGGGCGAGGCCGTCGGCACCGACAGGCTGAAAAGTTTTTACGATGATATTGGTCTGACGGGCCGGATGAATCTCGAGATTTCCGAAGTAGGTAAGCCGCTGGTGCCGCAGCCGTGGCGCGAGATCAATACATTGACGGCGTCTTATGGCCACGGGGTCGCGACGACGCCGCTGCAGATGACGGCGGCCGTGGCCTCGATCGTCAATGGCGGCTATCTCGTCGCGCCGCACCTGGTGATGAATAAAAAGGCCGAGGAAAATGCGCGTGATGAAAGCTTGCGCGTGGTATCTGCGCAGACCGTGCACCGCATGCGGCAATTGCTCCGCCTTGTTGTGACGGAAGGCACCGGCGGGCAGGCCGACGTGCCGGGCTATCGCGTCGGTGGTAAAACCGGAACCGCCGAGCAGCAGAGCGGGCGCGGCTACGACCAGTCGAAACTGCTTTCCTCCTTCATCGGCGTATTCCCGGTCGAGGAACCGAAATACGCGGTGTTCATCGTGATTGATGGGCCCAAGCCCACAAAGAAAAGTTTTGGTTTCGCGACCGGTGGCTGGGTCGGTGCGCCCGCGGTGGCACGGGTGATCGCATCCATGGCGGCGATCCTCGGCATCAAACCTGAGAGTGCGGAACAGACGGCGGATTTATCGGCATCCCTGAAACAATTCGTGACGGTGAAGGGCCATGACTGATCTGGATATCAAAAAGCTGAAAGGCCTGACGCAGGACAGCCGCGCGGTGAAGCGGGGGTATCTGTTTGCCGCGCTTCCGGGTTCCAAGATGGACGGGCGGAAATTCATCACGGACGCGATCCGGAACGGCGCGAGCGCGATCCTGGCCCCGACGGGCGTGATGCTGCCCGAAGGCGCGGACGGCGTAGCTTTGATCACCGATGACAACCCGCGCCGGAAACTGGCGTTGCTCGCAGCGGAATTCTACGGGCGCCAGCCGGAATTCATCGCCGCCGTCACCGGCACGAACGGCAAGACCTCGACCGTGCATTTTGTGCGCGACCTGTGGAAGATGCGCGGCCTGAAGGCGGCCAGCATCGGTACGCTGGGTGTGCGCACGGAAGCAGGCGTGCGCTCCGGCTCGCTGACGACGCCTGACCCGGTCTCGCTGCAGGCCGAGCTTGCCGACCTCGCGGCGGTGGGCGTCACGCACCTGGCGATGGAAGCCTCGAGCATTGGCCTGCACCAGCACCGCATCGACGGCGCGAAGGTGAAAGTGGCGGCCTATACGAATCTGAGCTCGGACCATATCGATTATCACGCCGACATGGATAATTATTTCGAGGCGAAGGCGCGCCTGTTCGCGGAGGTGCTGGATGAAACGGGCGCGGCGGTGCTGAACGCCGACACGCCGGAATTTATCGAACTGAAAAAAATGACGGAAAAGCGCGGCTGCCGCGTCATTTCATACGGCCATAACGGCGGGGACATAAAAATAATCGCCCCCGAGCCGGCGCCCGGCGGCGTACAATTGAAACTGGAAATTTTCGGCAGGATTTATGAAGTGCTGTTTCCGGTCGTCGGCGCATTCCAGATGATGAACACGCTGTGTGCTCTCGGAATCGTTATTGCTGAAAACCCGGATGACACAGAAGCGACCGCGTTTTATGTGGATGCGCTTTCACGCCTGCAGGGCCCGCCGGGAAGATTGCAATTGGTACCCGGGCATCCATCCGCCGCCGTCTATGTCGATTACGCGCACACGCCGGACGCGCTGAAAAATGTTCTCGAAGCTTTGCGCCCGCACACGGATGGAAAACTGGCTTGCGTGTTCGGCTGCGGCGGAGACCGCGATCGCTCGAAACGCTCTTCCATGGGCGAGATCGCGTCGAAACTCGCCGACACGGTCATCGTCACCGACGACAACCCGCGCTCGGAAGATGCCGCCGCCATCCGCAGCGAAATTTTGAAAGCCGCAAAGGGCGCGAGGGAAATTCCCGGCCGCCGCGAAGCCATCCGCGAAGCCGTAAAAAATTTAAAAGCCGGAGACGTGCTCGTAATCGCCGGTAAGGGCCACGAGCAGGGCCAGATTTTTAAAGACCGTACTGAACCTTTTGATGATGTAACCGAAGCCGCAAAGGCAATTAAGGAGTGGAAAATATAATGAACGTTGATAACCGATCTTTCTGGAGTGTGCTCAAGACCCAAAACGTGACCGTGACCGTCAAGCGGAAGCACGAGGAGCCCTGCGCGGTGTTCCGCGTCACAAGCCTTATTGACCTTGGGTCCGGGCGGCAAACGGCGATGCTGGAGGGCTATCTGCCCGACCATGGCGACCGGAAAACCATCAGAAAGAGCCAGTTGGCAATGCCCCGTAAAATCGGTAATCTCGACGTGGTTTACACGACAAAGACGATTACGCCGGTATCCCGTGCCTATCACGTTATAGGCGAGATTTTGCGCAGTCCTTGCACAGCCAAAATTGTGACGGATGTTCTGGCGCCGGGGGATTTTCTCGTGTTCGTTAAAAAAGCGCGCCAGAAAATCGCGATTGAGGCGCTGCGGGTCACACCAGGCAGGAAAATGAGTTATGCTGTATAATTTACTGACACCCTTCGCCGACGAATTTTTATTCTTCAATCTTTTCCGTTACCTGACGTTCCGGACCGGCGGCGCGATCATGACCGCGCTCGTGATCTGTTTCCTGATTGCGCCCGCGATGATCCGCTGGCTGAAGAAAAAACAAAAAGAGGGCCAGCCGATCAGGACCGACGGGCCGCAAACACATTTCGCGAAAGCGGGCACGCCGACGATGGGCGGGCTGATGATTTTAATCTCGGTGACGATCTCGACCATCCTCTGGGCCGACCTCACGAATAAATTTACATGGTACGCGCTGCTGGTGATGGTCGGGTACGGGCTGATCGGATTCGGCGATGATTATCTCAAGCTGACAAAGAAAAATACGAAAGGCCTGCCTGGCAAACTAAAAATACTGATGCAGCTTGTGATCGGCCTGACCGCCACGGTCGGCATCATGGTGACGATGCCCGATACGCTCAGCACGCACATCGCCATTCCGTTCTTCAAGGAATTGTTTATCAATGTCGGCTGGTTCTTTGCGCCGTGGGCGCTCTTCGTGGTTATCGGGTCAAGCAACGCGGTGAATTTGACCGACGGCCTTGACGGTCTTGCGATTGTCCCCGTGGCAATTGCCGCCGGGTGTTTCGGCCTGATTGCCTATCTTGTGGGCCGCGCAGATTTCGCGGAATATCTCAATATTCCTTATGTACCGGGAACGGGCGAGCTGGCCGTTTTGTGTGGCGCCTTGATCGGCGGGGCGATGGGTTTTCTCTGGTTCAATGCGCCGCCGGCCATGATCTTTATGGGCGATACCGGCTCGCTGGCGATGGGCGGTGTGCTCGGCACGATTGCGGTGATCACGAAACATGAACTGGTGTTAGCTATTATAGGCGGCGTGTTCGTGCTGGAAACGGTATCGGTGATTATCCAGGTGGCGTCGTTCAAGCTGACGGGCAAGCGCGTTTTCGCGATGGCGCCCATTCATCATCATTTCGAAAAAAAGGGATGGTCGGAGCCGACGGTCGTCATTCGTTTCTGGATCATAGCCTTCATTCTCGCGCTGATTGGCCTGTCGACGCTTAAACTGCGATGAAAGAACTTGCCGCGTACGTTCAAACACTGAAAGGCCGCCCGGTAGCGGTCTTCGGTCTTGCGCGTTCGGGACTGTCATCGATACGCGCATTAAAAGACGCGGGCGCGGAAGTGATCGCGTGGGATGATGATGAGAAGGCACGGGAACGCGCCGCAGCGCTCGGTGCGACAATCGAACAGCTCTACGAGGCAAATTTAAAACCGTGCGCGTTTTTACTACTCGCGCCCGGCGTGCCGCTGAAACATCCCGTGCCGCATTCCGTGGTGAGGGCCGCGAAAGCAGTGGGAACCGAAGTGATTTGCGATGTCGAGCTGTTCAGCCGCGTCTACGACAATATCCGCACGATCGGGGTTACTGGCACGAACGGCAAATCGACGACGACGGCGCTGATTCACCACATTATAAAGGCGAGCTGCAGGCCAGCCGTGATGGGCGGCAATATCGGCGTGCCGGTATTCGATCTTGAAATTAAAAACAAGCCGTTCGTCGTGCTGGAGCTTTCGTCCTACCAGTTAGACCTGTGCCCGGGATTCCGTCCCGAAATTTCCGTGCTGCTGAATATCACGCCGGATCATATTGATCGCCACGGCGATCTTGATAATTACGCGGCGGCGAAAGCGCGGATGTTCGAGGGGCAGGGCGTGGCGGTCATCAGCGCTGATGACGAGCCCTCGTACAAAATCATGGCGCAGGTTAAGAAAGCGGGGCATCGCCTTGTCATCCCGTTTTCGGTGAAGGATGCTGACGCAAAAAAAATTGAAAGTAATATGATGCTGAAGGGCGTGCATAATCTGCAGAATGGGCTAGCGGCATATCATGCCTGTCACACGGCGGCGCTGAATGACGAGGAGATTTTTGTGGGGATGCGGAGTTTCCCCGGCCTGCCGCACCGCCAGTTCCCCGTGCGCACGATCAATAACGTTACCTATATTAATGACAGCAAGGCGACGAACGCTGAAGCCGCCTCGAAGGCGCTCGCCAGCTACGACAATATATACTGGATCGCGGGCGGAAGGCCGAAGGAGGGCGGGCTGAACGGTCTTGAGGGACTGATGAATTACGTGCATGAAATATTTTTGATTGGCGAAGCAGTGGATGATTTTGCTGTGTGGGCCAGGGAGAATAACGTGAGGCACCAGGAGAGTAAAACGCTGGACGCGGCGGTGCGTGCGGCGCACAAGGCTGCGCAGAAAAATGCGCCGGCGACGGTTTTATTGTCCCCGGCCTGCGCATCGTTCGATCAGTTTTCTTCCTACGAAGAGCGCGGCGATACGTTCGCAAAAATCGTGAACAGCCTCGAAGAAAGCGCAGCGGCATGACGTTGTTTTCAAGAACCGATAATTCTGTTTTGGGACGCTGGTGGTGGACGGTTGATCGCGGCCTGCTGGCGGCGTTCATCCTGCTCATTCTTTTCGGCATCGTGCTGGTGACGACGGCCAGCCCGCCGGTGGCGGAAACGCTGGGCCTCGGTTCGTACCATTTCCTCAAGCGCCACCTGGTGCTGCTTATCCCCGCGCTCGGCCTGCTGATCGGGATTTCGATGCTGACTCCTCGCGCAATCTGGCGCCTCGCGAGCGTCGTGTTCCTCGGCAGCCTCGCGGCCATGCTCCTCGTGCTGTTCACAGGCATGGAGATCAAGGGCGCGCAGCGCTGGATCCATGTGTTCGGCTTTTCCCTGCAGCCGAGCGAATTTGCCAAGCCCGCCTTCGCCATCGTCGCGGCGTGGTTCATGTCGCGCCAGAAGGAGAACGCAAAATTCCCGGGCAATTATATCGCTGCCGGGCTTTACCTCGCGACGATTTCGCTGCTGCTGCTCCAGCCCGATCTCGGCATGACAGTTGTTGTAACTTGCATCTGGGCGTCGCAGATTTTCCTCGCCGGTTTCCGGTTTCGTATTCTTGCCATATTCGGCGCGGCAGGCGCGGTGTGCCTCGCGGGCGCGTATTTCTTTTTCGAACATGTGCGCTACCGCGTCGACCGATTCTTCAAACCCGAGAGCGGCGACAATTACCAGGTCGAAAAATCGCTGGAAGCCTTCCAGAATGGCGGCTTTGCCGGTGTCGGACCGGGACAGGGCACGGTGAAAGAGGGACTTCCCGACGCGCACGCGGATTTTATCTTCTCGGTCGCCGGTGAGGAAATGGGATTGTGGTTCGTACTGATCGTCATCGCCGTTTTCGCCTTCGTCATGTGGCGCGGGCTTAACCGCCTGACGACCAGCGACAATATGTTCGCCGTGCTCGCGGTCGGCGGGCTGCTGACGATGTTCGGCCTGCAGGCGCTGATCCATATGGGCTCGGCGATGAATATCCTCCCCGCCAAGGGCATGACGCTGCCCTTCATCAGCTATGGCGGATCGTCCATTCTCTCGCTCGGGTTTTCGATGGGCGCAGTTTTGGCCTTAACAAGGCGCCAAGCCCGTGGCAGTGTCGCGCGCGGCGGCATGTCGCTGAGAGCCCGAACGATGGAGGCAGGGCAATGACAAAGGGAAATCTCGTTCTCCTCAGCGCCGGCGGCACCGGCGGCCATATGACCCCGGCGCAAGCCTTAGCGCAGGATCTGAAATCGCGCGGCTTTGACATCGAACTGATCACCGACGAGCGCGGCGCGAAATACCGCCATCTGTTCGGCGACATGAAAGTGCATGTTGTAAGGTCCGGCACATTTACCGCCGGGACGATGGGCAAGCTGAAGGGCGCGGCCAATCTCGGCGTAGGCTTCGGTCAGGCGCTGATGCTCATTCTCAAACTAAAACCCAAGCTGGTTGTGGGGTTCGGCGGTTATCCGTCTGTGCCGGGTGTTTATGCCGCGCAGAAATTGGGTATTTCCACGGTCATTCATGAACAAAACGCCATCATCGGCAATGCCAACGCGTTTTTGGCGCGAAAGGCCGGGCGCATCGCGCTCTCGCTGCCCGTCGTGCAGGGCCTTGATGACAGCGAGCGCATGCGCGCCATCGTCACCGGCAACCCGGTGCGCCCGGAAATTGCCGCGCTTTACACGCAGCCTTATCCCAATCTCGGCCACGATACGCCGCTGCGGATTTTTGTCATGGGCGGATCGCTCGGCGCGAAGGTATTCGGCAACATCGTGCCGCAGACGCTCGCGAAATTGTCCGTTGAATATCGCCAGCGCCTGTATATCGCGCAGCAATGCCGCCAGGACGATATGGAGAGTGTCCGGAGAATGTACGAGATCGCGGGCATCAAGGCCGACCTGCGCCCGTTCTTCGACGACGTGGCGGGAGAACTGGCGCGGACGCATCTTATTATTGGCCGCTCGGGCGCGAGCACCGTGGCGGAAGTGACCACCGCCGGGCGCCCGGCGATTTTCGTGCCGTACCCGCATCATAAGGACCAGCAGCAGAAAATGAACGCCGACACGGTCGCCGATGCGGGCGGCGCATGGGTGATGACGGAAGATGGATTCACGCCCGATGCGCTGCTCGCAAGGATTGAAACCTTTCTGCAGAACCCGTCTATTTTGTTCCGCGCCGCCGAGAAAGCGCGGGAATGCGGCAAGCCCGATGCGGCGCGCAAGCTCGGCAACCTCGTGACCGCGATGGTGAGCGGCTGGGGGGATTAAGCTATCTGATTGTAAAATATAATAAATGTCATGCCCGCGCAGGCGGGCATCCGGCAAAGCTTTATTGAGATTTTCCATTATAATGTTTATATTCGCCGGACCCCCGCCTTCGCGGGGGTGACAATTGAGGATATATGCACAGCCTACCTAAAGACATCGGCACATTGCATTTCGTTGGCATCGGCGGCATCGGCATGAGCGGCATCGCCGAGATTTTATCCGTGCTCGGTTATTCCATCCAGGGTTCCGACCTGAGTGAGAGCGCGAACGTCAAGCGCCTGCGCGAGCGCGGCATAAAAATTTTCATCGGCCATGACGCCAAAAATATCGGCGATGCAAAGGCCGTGGTGATTTCCTCAGCAGTTAAAGATGACAACCCCGAACTCCAGGCCGCGCGCGCGAAACATATCCCGGTCGTGCGCCGGGCGGAAATGCTGGCGGAACTGATGCGCCTTAAATCCGCCGTCGCGGTGGCGGGCACGCACGGAAAAACCACGACGACGTCGATGGTCGGCCAGATGATGGAAACGGCAGGGTTCGACCCGACCGTCATCAATGGCGGCATCGTCAATGCCTACGGCAACAATATCCGCCTCGGCCAAAGCGAGTGGATGGTGGTGGAGGCCGACGAAAGCGACGGCACGTTTACGCATCTGCCCGCGAGCGTGGCGGTGGTCACGAACATGGACCCGGAGCATCTCGACCATTACGGCGATTTCGAGAAAGTGAAAGAGGCCTACCGCCAGTTCATTCATAATATACCGTTCTACGGTTACGCGGTGTTGTGCATGGATCACCCGGAGGTGCAGGCGCTGATCCCGACGATCCGTGACCGGAAAGTTGTGACCTACGGATTTAACCCGCAGGCTGACGTGTTCGCGTCGAATATTCGCAGCGGCGCGAATGGTAGCCTGTTCGACGTGACGTTTGCGCCGTGGCTGAGTAAAAACAAGGAACTGGTGCTGAAGGACGTGCATCTGCCGATGCCGGGGCATCATAATGTGCAGAATTCGCTGGTGGCGCTGGCGATTGCGTGCGCGATGAATGTGGCCGCGCCGGTAATGAAAAAAGCGCTGGCCGGTTTTACGGGCGTGAAGCGCAGGTTTACCAAGACCGGCGAGGCGGCGGGCGTGACGGTGATCGATGACTACGCGCATCACCCGGTCGAGATCGAAACCGTGCTGAAAACCGCGCGGATGATGGTGGCGGAAAATGGCGGGCGCGTGATCGCCGTCATGCAGCCGCACAGATTCACAAGGCTTCATGATTTGTTCGAGCAGTTCTGCACGTGTTTTAACGAGGCCGACAGCGTGATCGTCGCCGATGTGTACACGGCGGGAGAGCAGCCGATCGAAGGCGTGAGCCGGGATTCGCTGGTTGAAGGAATTCGCAAGCACGGCCACAGGCATGTGCTGCCGCTGGGGAATAAAGAAGAGCTGGCGCGGCGCGTGGCGTCGATGGCGCAGCCGGGCGATTACGTGATTTGTTTAGGGGCTGGCGATATTACCTACTGGGCCTATGCGCTGCCGGGTGAACTGGAGCCGCTTTTCGCGAGAGCGAAGGGAAGCGCGGCGTGATTGTCAAAGATGCGCCGCTCGGGGCGGAAAGCTGGTTCGGCTGCGGCGGCAACGCGGACCAGTTGTTGCGCCCGGCACACGCCGATGAACTGGCGCAGTTTTTAAAAGAACATGACGGTGATGTAACGGTACTCGGCGGCCTCGCCAACACCATCATCCGCGACGGCGGCATTCGCGGTGTTACGGTCCAGCTCGGCAAGGAATTTTCAGAGATAAAAGTGCTCGGCGATTATATCGAGGCAGGCGCGGGAGCTTTAAATGGTTCTGTCGCGGCGGCGGCGGTGAAGGCGGGGATCGGCGGGCTGGAATTTTTATCGGGCATCCCGGGCTGCGTCGGCGGCGCGCTGCGCATGAATGCGGGCGCGTACGGCACGGAAGTGAAGGATGTGCTCACGGGTGTGAACGCGGTGACGCGGGGGGGAGAAATGACAAAGCTGGTGCCCGAACAATTGCACATGACCTACCGCCACACGGATATTCCCAAGGGTATGGTTTTTACCTCCGCGATTTTCAAAGGTAGACGCGAGGATTATGAAACGGTGAAGGCGCGTATGAACGACATTAAAACGAAGCGCAACGAGACGCAGCCGATCCGCGAGAAAACCGGTGGCTCGACTTTCGCCAATCCGCCCGGCGAGCTCCGCGCCTGGCAGGTGGTACAGAAAGTCGGCGGGCATGAGCTTAAGATCGGCGGCGCGCAAATGTCGCCCATGCATTCCAATTTCATGATCAATACGGGCGATGCCACGGCTGCCGATCTGGAAAATCTCGGCAACGAAATCCGGAGGCGGGCGAAAGAACAGCTTGGCGTTAACCTGCGCTGGGAAATTAATATCGTCGGCGAGAATTAAATCTTCAATCTCCGCTCATACAAATCCGGCAGATCGTTTTCAATTAAAATCACGTCGCCGTCCTTGCGGTTCTGGTCGAGCCACACGGTCGCCTGCTTGAACGTGTCCACTTCGAGGAGCGGTTTGCCGTTACCGGTGGCGCGCGCGCCCTGGATGAAAGTGGGAATGCGCCGTCCCTGCACGACGATGATGACGTCGCAGATATCACCGGCCTTCTTGCCGATTTTTTCGTGTTCTTCGTTATGCGCCTCGCCAAGCTCGACCATACCGGGCGTGATGAGGATTTTACGGCCCTGACGGCCCAGCACGGGCAGCAGGTCGAGCGCCGACGCAAACCCCGCCGGGTTGGAATTGAACGCGTCATCGATCAGGGTCGTGCCATCGCCCGGTTTTTTGACTTCCAGCCTGTGCGTGATCTGCGGCACGGATTTGAGCGCGATCACGGCGTTTTCAGCCGGGATGCCGAGGCTGACGGCGGCGGTGAAGGCAAGCGCCATGTTCTGCGCGTGGTGCAGGCCGTATAACGGCGCTTCGAGGCGGAAGGAATCGCCGTTCCAGCGCACGAAAACGCGGAGGCCCTCGGGCAATTGCTCCGCCCGTTCGATGATCGCATCGCTCGCAGGCGTTTCGCCGACGATAATGAAATGTGCGCGGTTCTCACGGGTTTTAATTTTGGCGTATTCGATATCAAGCGGCTTTTCATGGACGATGATCTTGCCCTTTTTGTCGAGCACGGCCTGAGCGAGTTCGAACTTGGCCTTCGCCACGGCTTCGATGGTTTTAAAGCGCTCGTAATGCGCATGACCAACAGCGGTGATGATGCCCATGTCGGGCGGCGCAAGGCGGCAAAGCCGCTCGATGGAGCCGACGCCGTAAGCGCCCATCTCGACGACGAAGAATTTATGATTGTCCTCGAGCTGCTCGCGCACGATGCGCGTCACACCCATCGGCGTATTGACGCTGCCCGGCGTGACAAGAGTCGGCGCATGGGTTTTGAGAATATGACCGAGGATATGTTTGACCGAGGTTTTGCCGAAGGAGCCGGTAATGCCGACGATGGTGGGCTTCAGCGCATCCAGCTTGTCGCGCGCGGCCTCCCAGTATCTTTTCTGGACGTAATTTTCATACGGCGTAAGCGCGAGGTTCGCGGCCAGCATCAGGAGCGGGATGAGCTGGACGTTCAGGATCCAGAAGAACGGGAAATAAACCAGCAGGAACCATGTCGACATCAGGGCGGAGAGGATGATGGAGACGAACATGATTCGCTGCGCGCGCGGCGTGAGGACGAGTTTTTTCTTGGCCTCATGCCGGGGGTCGGTTTCAAGTACGGCCGCCGCGGCGAACGCAATAAAGAAAGCAAACATGAACAGGGGTGAGGGGAACAGGAGCCAGAGCATGTCGATTCCAACAAGCACGAGGGTAAGGCGCGTGTCGATGGTGGCGGTGCGCATCATCCAGCGCAGGAATCGGCCCGTGTCATATTCCTCCTGCTGGTAGATATGCAGGTATGTCATCGTGCGCCTGGTCGCGAAGGCCAGCCATGCGAAATAGATTAAAATCAGGCCGAGTGTGCTAGCGAGCAGTTGCATCGATCCTCTCCATGAATTTTTTCAATAACGGGGCAATTTGGTGACGGCCTTCGCCCAGGACGCTGTAATGGTCCTGGCCGGGGAGTATACTCAATTCCGCGCCAGGAATGAGCTTTTGCAGTCTTTCGCCGATTTCGGGCGGGGTTTCGGAGTCGTTCATGCCGTACACTAATGCCGTGGGGCATGAAACGGTTCGCGCGATTTCGGTCAAATCTTCACTGATGGTTTTAACCAGTATGGCGCGCATCGGCCCGGCATTGCGGTAATCGGCGCTGCCGAATTTAGACCGGAGCCAGTCTTCGTTGATAAGGCCGAGGGGAACAAGTTTTTTCAGCGCCTTGAATGTGTAAATGCGGAGATTGAAGTAAACGGACTGCCAGAGCGGGCGTCGGCGTTTCAGACCCGCGCCCGCGATCAGGAACAGCCCGGCGATTAAATCCGGGTGGCGGGCGGCAAGCTGAAGCCCCACGCGGCAGCCGAAGGAATGCCCGACCCAGATGATCTTTCCGGGGGCGTGTTCACGGATAAATGCGGCCGTTTTGTCGGCATATTCGGCGGTGCCCCACGACTCTGGCGGCGGCGGACTGTCGCCAAAGCCCGGGAAATCGACAAGGGTGTGTGAACCGAAGGATTCAAGCCCCTGGACAAGGGGCCGGAAGGCGGCCCGGTTCTGGCCCCAGCCATGCCCCCAGAACACCCTTGGGGAATCCTTTTTCCCAAGCGTTTCAAAGGCAATGCCTAAGCCCTGCTCAGGGGTCAAATTGTCTTTAATCACTGTGTTTTTCATGCTTTAATATTGCCGTAACTGTCATACCACGCCCGGACGAATAGTAAAATCCATGTCATATGCAAAAAAACGCATCGCGGTGTTCTTCGGCGGCCGGTCCCCGGAGCATGATGTCTCGGTTGTAACGGGCCTCCAGATTCTAGGGGCCATCGACCCGGCGAAATTCGACGCGTTCCCGGTTTATGTCACCACCGACGGGGTATGGCTGACGGGCGATGTTTTGCGCAAACGCGAAAATTACATGCTCCATGCCAATACCCGCGCCCAGACGAAAGAAGTGACGCTGGACGTCACCACCGGGAGAACCGGGAGACTGATCCCGAAAAAGACCGGGCTGCTCGGCGGAAAAATAATCGAATTCGATGCCGCCGTTCCATCCTTTCATGGATTGTTCGGCGAGGACGGAAATATCCAGGGATTATTTGAGCTTGCGGGTGTTGCCTATGCCGGGATGCGAACATTGGCGTCTTCCGTTCTCATGGACAAGGCCGCAACCAAAAAAGCCATGCATGGCATCGACATACCTGTTCTTCCTTATGCGGTCCTGAAGCGCCCGGAGCAGGGTTACATGATCGCGAAAAACAAGATCGAGGAAACGCTGCGCGAAAAGAATATCGGCTTTCCCTGCATCGTGAAGCCTTCGCACCTCGGCAGCTCCATCGGCGTGGCGAAGGCGACGAATGCCGAGGAAATCGCGGCCAGCCTGCCCGCCATCTTTGAATTCGACGAGGTCGCGATTGTCGAGCCGTTCGTCCAGAACATGGTCGAGTATAATGTCGCGGTCACGAAGGCATTCGGCGATATCAAAACCTCGGCCATTGAGCGTCCGAAGAACAACCAGGAATTGCTGGATTTCAAACAGAAATATTTATCCGGCGGCGGTACCAAGGGCCAGAAAAGCGGCAGCAAGCAACCCGGGCAGGCGAGCCAGGGCATGCTGAGCCTCACGCGCGAAATCAACCCTAAGCTCGACGGAAAGACTGAAGAAAATATTCGAAACTGGGCGAAGCGTATGTATGAGGGGCTGGACGGCACCGGCGCGCCGCGCATCGACTTTATCTCTGACTCGAAAACGGGCGAGCTATGGTTGAACGAGGTCAACCCGTGGCCGGGCTCGATCGGTTATTTCCTGTGGGAGGCCGCGCCCGAGCCGAAATTATTTTCCGAACTGATGACGGCGCTGATTGAAGAGGCGATTACGGAGCGCAAAAAAAGAAACTTCCCGAAAGATTCCGTTCCTGTTGACGCGCGTTTGTTCAGGAGGGCGGTGTAATGGCGACTTACCGGAGCAAATTCACGGTCAACAAGCGGCGCAAGGGGCCGCTGGCCGTGCTTATGCCGTGGCTGAAGCGTTTCGGCGTAGGCCTGGTGATCGGGGTCGCGGGCTTCTGGGGCGGATCGTGGTTTTTCATGAGCGGCAATGCCGGGCGGGCGGGCGACTGGCTGGCCGCGCAGGCGCACGAGGCATCCTCCGGCATGGGATTTTCCGTGAACAATATTCTTGTCGAGGGCCGCGTCTATACGGATGCGGATATTCTCAAGGCCATCATCGCCACCGAGAAGGGCGACCCGCTCTTCGCTTTCAACCCCGACGAGACGCGCGAGCAGCTCAAAAGGATCAACTGGGTACGGGATGCCCGCGTCGAGCGCCGCCTGCCCGATACGATTTATGTGGGCCTGACGGAGAAAAAGCCGCTGGCCCTCTGGCAACGCGACGGCGCGCTGGAGCTGCTGGACGAAGAAGGCAAGCCAATCACGCGTGATAATTTGGGGCGGTTCAAGAACCTGGTGATCGTCATGGGCGAGGACGCCCCGCCGCAGGCCCCGGTGCTGATCAGGAACCTTGAGGCAGAGCCGGACCTGAAGGCGCGCGTCCGGGCCGCGAAATGGATGGGCGGGCGGCGCTGGGACCTGGTGTTCGACGGCAATGTCACAGCGAAACTCCCCGAAGGCGAGATCGGCCTCGCGCTCCGCAGACTCGGCGAAGCGGCGGAAAAGCAGGGTTTGCTGGAAAAAGACATTCTTTCTGTTGATCTGCGCGAGGAGGGCCGTATGATCGTCGAGCCCGTGCCCGGCGCGGCGCAGGAATACAAGGCCAGCGCCAAGGCTGGAAGCAATATCTGAGCGTATAATTCCCATGAAACATAAATCCAAACCCAGAGGCTCGTTGCTCGCCGCCCTTGATATCGGCAGCAGCAAGATCACGTGCTTCATCGGCCGCGTCACCGACGGCGAGGGCGGATTCGAAGTGCTGGGTGTTGGGCATCATGCCTCGCGCGGCGTCAAGAACGGCACCATCACAGATTTAAATGCGGCAGAGGCCGTGTTGCGCCAGACAGTGCATGCCGCCGAGAACATGGCGGCGAGCGTGATGAAGGGCTACCCGCTGCGGGAAGTCGTCGTGAATTTGCCCGGCGTGCATGCGGTTTCTCATGCGCACCGCGCGGATTTGCAGATTGCAGGCCATGAAATTACGGATAACGACGTGCGCCGCGCGCTGGCCAAGGCGCAGGAAAACGTGATGAGCGACGATTTCGAGCTTATCCATACGGTGCCGATCAATTACCACATCGACGGTCACGAGGGCATCCGCGAGCCGCGCGGCATGTTCGGCCAGACGATGAGCGTGGACATTCATATGGTGACGGGCGACATGTCGGCGCTCCGGAATATCGCGACCTGCATCGACCGCTCGCATCTGGATATCTCGGCCTTCTGCACCTCGTCCTATGCGGCGGGTCTTGCGTGCCTGGTGGAGGATGAAATGGACCTCGGCTGCACGCTCATCGATATGGGCGGCGGCGTGACGTCTTACGCCGTGTTTCACGGCGGCGCACTTATTTATAGCGATGCGATCCCCATCGGCGGCCAGCATGTCACCAGCGATATCGCGCGCGGTCTCACCACATCGCTGGCGGACGCCGAGCGATTGAAGGTCCTGTACGGCAGCGCGATGGGCACCGGCCACGACGAAAGCGAACTGATCGATGTTCCAAGATTGGGCGAGGATGAAAGACACCAGCCGAACCATGTGCCGCGTTCATTATTAGTGGGGATCATCCAGCCGCGCATCGAAGAGATTTTCGAACTGGTGCGCGCGAGGCTGCAGGACAGCGGCCTTGGCCCCGCGCTGGGTCGCCGCGTGGTCCTGACAGGCGGCGCGTCGCAGATCGCGGGCCTGCGCGACATCGCCCAGCACGTTATGGACAAGCAGGTGCGATTGGGGAGGCCCATCCGTCTCAGCGGCCTGCCCGACGCCGTGAGCGGCCCGGCCTTTTCGACAGCGGCAGGGCTCCTGACTTATGTCTCCGAGCGCTCCGACGAGATGCCGGCAACGATCATGCAGCAGGCCGAAGCGGGAAGCGTGTGGGAACGTGCGCGGTTGTGGCTGAGAGAGAATTGGTAATCATTCCGTCATTGCGAGCGTTAGCGAAGCAATCCATAGAGCCAAAAGCTGGATTGCTTCGTCGCGTTCCGCTCCTCGCAATGACGAATCCCCATTTTTATCCACAATATTGTGTGTATAAGCCTGTGAATCACTCTACATATAGATATTTGATTTGAAAAACTGAATCAAATGAGTCAGTTAGCGAATTTACTTGAATCTTTTTGTCAGCGCCGGATAGCATGGAAGTAACACGAATCTGCGTAAAACTCCTGAATCGCTTTGCTTTTCCGCTTTTCTGCCTTTCCGAACTCCCATAAACTTTCCGCAATTCCTACCACGAGGCTGTCCTTCAGCTTTGTAACCCGTTCAAACCCGACAAGGGGGCCACTATGATCAATATAAAAATGCAGCCGAAAGACGCGCACAAGCTTTCGCCCAAAATCATCGTCATCGGTGTGGGGGGCGCGGGCGGTAATGCCGTCAACAACATGATCTCCTCCAACCTCGAAGGATGCGAGTTCCTGGTCTGCAACACGGACGCACAGGCCCTTGATAGCACGCTCTGCCCGACGGATCGCCAGATACAGCTTGGCGCCCATGTCACGGGCGGCCTCGGCGCGGGATCGAAGCCCGAGATCGGCAAGGCAGCAGCAGAAGAATCGCTGGAGGACGTGCTGAAGCATGTCGAGGGCGCGAATATGGCGTTCGTCACCTGCGGTATGGGTGGCGGCACCGGCACGGGCGCAGCGCCTGTCATCGCCAGGGCCTGCCGCGAGCGCGGAATTTTAACCGTGGGCGTGGTGACTAAACCCTTCCACTTCGAGGGCACGCACAGGATGAAAATGGCCGACAGCGGCATCCAGGAGATGCAGCAATATGTCGACACCCTGATCGTTATTCCAAATCAAAACCTGTTCCGCGTCGCGAACGAAAAAGTCGGCTTTGCCGAAGCGTTCCGCATGGTGGACGGCGTTCTGCAATCCGGCGTGCGCGGCGTAACCGACCTGATGGTCCGTCCCGGCCTGATCAATCTCGACTTCGCGGATATCCGCACGGCGATGATGGAAATGGGCAAAGCCATGATGGGCACGGGCGAGGGCACGGGCGACAAGCGCGCCGTGCAGGCCGCCGAAGCCGCGATCAACAACCCGCTGCTCGATGATATTTCGATGAAGGGCGCACACGGCGTCATCATCAACGTCACCGGCGGCTATGACATGACCCTGTTCGAAGTGGATGAGGCCTGCAACCGCATCCGTGACGAGGTCGACCCCGATGCGAACATTATCTTCGGCGCGACCTTCGATGAATCTCTCGAAGGCGTCATGCGCGTCTCCATCGTTGCCACCGGCATCGAGAAAGAAGCCATGTCGAAAAACAAGCCCGGCACAGGTACGGGCCGCGTCGGCGCCGTCGGCAAGATCGAGCGCGCAACGCCGCAGACGGAAAACCAGCAGCACCAATATCAACAGCCTATCTCTGCAGGCCGCACCTATCCGCCCGCCGCGCAGCGCAATGCGCCGCCTGCTTATTCCGCCGCCGGTAATATCCGCGGCATCACCGCGCCGCCGACCGCACCGGTCGTCGCACCGGTTGTGGCTTATGCGCGCGAGCAGGAGGCCCTGGCCGCCGCTTCGTCCGTTGACCCGGAACTGGAGATATACGAACAGCGTGAATTCGCCGTCGCGTCCGCGCCGCAGCAGGCTGTGAGTGTGGCGCAGAACACGGCGCTGCGTGGCGAGCGTTACAAGGAAGCCTTCATTCCGCCCCGCCCGGTCGAGTTTGTTGACCCCGCTGCGGAACTGCTGGTCTCTTCGCCGCATTCCTATACGCCGCCGCCCGCGCAATCTTACGCGCAGACGACGACATCGCGCGGTGGCCTCCAGCTCAACCCTCCCAAGCTTCCCAACCCGGACCGCAAGCGCACGCCTTCACTGTTCGAGCGCATCACGGGAACGGTGCAGCAGCACCTGGAAGGTATGCGCGAGGAAGTCGCGCCGCGTGAACGCGCAGCGCCGCCACGTTCGCAGCCTTCGCTGGGCGGTGGCTCGCCGCTGCCGCAATCGAATATCGGCGGTCCGTCGCAGGGACGCCTGAATATCGACACCCCGGCGGCAAGACCCCGCACGCAGGCTGACGAGGAGCTGGACATCCCGGCCTTTCTGAGACGCCAGGCGAATTAAAGTTTTGCTTCCCCCGCGAAAGCGGGGGTCTCAAACCGGATCCCCGCTTTCGCGGGGAAGACAGAATAGGTTGAAGGCTCCTCCGGGGGCCTTTTCTATGTGTAACAAAGGGCAACAAACTGTGATTTGTTGCATCGCAGGGGATTCCTATATTTTAGCGTAAGACTTTAAGACGGGTATATGCGCTAAGGTATTGATGCAACACACAATTCAAAAAGAAATCACGGCTACGGGAACCGGCCTTCACTCAGGCGCGGCGATTAATCTCGCCCTGAAGCCCGCCGCTCCCGGCCACGGCATCGTCTTTGTGCGCACCGATCTCAAGGGCGACAACCGCATCCCCGCGCTGTGGGACAAGGTGGCCGATACGCGTCTTTGCACCGTGCTCGCCAATGATTCCGGCGCCAGCGTCGGCACGGTCGAGCACCTGATGGCGGCCCTGCGCGGCTGCGCGGTTGATAATATCCTGATCGAGCTCAATGGCCCGGAAGTGCCCGCCATGGACGGCAGCTCGAAGCCCTTCGTCGACATGATCGACAAGGTCGGCGTCAAAGCGCAAAACGCGCCGCGCCGCGCGATCCGCATTTTGAAAGAAGTGACGATTGAAGAAAACGGCAAGACCGTCACGCTGAAGCCCGCCGAGGAATTTGTTTTCGCGGGCGAGATCGATTTCGATCACCCGGATATCGGCCGTCAGCGTTACGAGATCAAGCTGCTGAACGGCAATTTCAGACATGACCTCGCGGACTCGCGCACGTTCGGCTTCTTCCATGAAGTTGAAATGATGCGCCAGAATGGCCTCGCGCTCGGCGGCTCGCTCGAGAACGCGATCGTCCTCGATAAAAACAGCGTGATGAATCCCGAAGGCCTGCGCCACAGCGATGAATTCATCCGTCACAAGCTGCTGGACGCCGTCGGCGATATGTATCTCGCCGGTGCGCCCATTCTCGGTGCCTATGAGGGCGTGAAGGCGGGCCATGCCATGAACAATGCCATTCTCCGCAAACTGTTCGCCTCGCCTGATGCGTTCGAGATTATCGAGCTGCAGGATGTACGGGTGCCGAAACTGCCGCGCACGCTCGAAACCCTCTCAGCGGCGTAAGTTTTCATAAAATTGGAATTGTACCGGGCAAAACAGCGATTTGGCCCCATTTTCTTATGGCATGCGCCGCCGTTTTCATTACACTGGAAAGCCTATTCCATATGCGGAGTTTACCATGCGCTTTAACCGGTTTTTGCTGCCCCTGATCGTTGTGCCACTGCTGGCCGCCTGTTCCTCGGACAAGGATTCGAAAGCGCTCGAGGCCGAAAAGCCCGTCGATGTCCTCTACAACCAGGCCGCTGTCGCGATGGACGATGGCCAGTACGACACCGCGACGAAATATTTCGAAGAGGTCGAGCGCCAGCACCCGTATTCGCAGTGGGCGACGCAGGCGCAATTGATGTCGGCCTATTCGTCGTATCTTGATCAACGCTATGACGAGGCCATTCTCGCGCTGGACCGTTTCATCGAACTGCATCCCGGCAGTAAGGATATCGATTACGCCTATTACCTGAAGGCGCTGTCCTATTACGAACAAATCTCCGACGTCGCCCGCGACCAGGAGATGACGGAAGAAGCGCTTAAGGCGCTGGAGACGCTCGTGCGCCTCTATCCTGAAAGCCAGTACGCCCGCGACGCGACGCTGAAGCGCGACCTGACGCTGGATCACCTCGCCGGCAAGGAAATGGAGATCGGCCGTTATTACCTGAACCGCGGCCACGTCAACGCGGCGATGAACCGCTTCAGAACCGTCGTCAAGGATTACCAGACCACGACGCACGTGACCGAGGCGCTGCATAGACTGGTTGAGTGCTACCTGACGCTGGGCCTCAAGGAAGAGGCGACGAATGTCGCGGCGGTTCTCGGCTACAACTACCCGGGCAGCAAATGGTACAAGCGGTCATTTGATCTTCTCGACGATCAATCGCGCAAGCGCATCCTCGATGACCGCGATTTCCTTGACCGGACCGTGGATTCAATCTTTAAACCCGACTAATTAACCGATAACCATTTTGGGCCTTTTATGCTGGCCAGTCTGAGTATCCAGAATGTCGTCCTGATTGACCGGCTGAACATCGATTTCAGAAAGGGTCTATGCGCGCTTACGGGCGAAACAGGCGCGGGGAAATCGATTTTGCTGGATGCGCTGGGTCTTGCGCTCGGCGCGCGCTCCGAAAGCGGGCTGGTGCGAAAAGGTTCGGATTCCGCGCTGGTCATCGCGGAATTCCATGTTTCAAAAAACCATCCATCCGCCGCAATTTTGCAAAGCGCCGATCTTGTACCCGCGCAGGATTTAATTCTGCGCCGCTCCGTCGGAACCGATGGCCGCAGCCGCGCCTTCATCAACGACCAGCCGGTCAGCATCGGCCTTTTAAAGCAGGTCGGCGAAAGCCTCGTGGAGATTCACGGTCAGTTCGAAACGCAGGGGCTTTTGAATCCCGCGACGCATGGTGAAATGCTGGATGAATATGCCGGGATCGATTCAAAGCTGGCTTCGCTGTGGGCGGCCTGGAAGGAAGAGACCGAAAAATTCGGGCGCCTTAAATCCGACGCCGAAAAATCGCGCAGCGAAGAGGAATATTTACGCCAGTCGTTGGCGGACCTGGACGCGCTTGCGCCGCGTGCAGGCGAGGAGGCCGAACTGGCATCCTTACGCACGCGCCTGATGAACCGCGAGCAGGTTCTTGAAGGACTAAATGTTGCCTATGACGCGCTGAACGCGGAGAGCGACCCGGTGCGCAAGGCTTCGTCCGCGCTGGCGCGCATCGCGCCGAAAATGGCGGGCGGCGCGGACGAGGCAATCGCCGCGCTGGACCGTGCGACCGCCGAAACGCAGGAGGCGATGGCTCTCATCCAGTCGCTTTCGACCGATCTGCAGGAGGGCGAGCACGATCTGGAATCGATCGATGACCGGCTGCATGAGTTGAAAGCGCAGGCGCGCAAGCATGGATGCGCGGTCGATGATTTGCCTGCGATGCGCGAGACGCTGGCGGGAAAACTGAATTTGATCGAGCATGCCGACGAAGCGCTCGAGGCGCAGATGCGCAAAGTCGAAAAAACGCGCAAGGCCTATATCGCGCAGGCAGAAAAGGATTCGGCGGCGAGGACGCTGGCGGCGGCGAAGCTTGATAAGCTCGTGGCGAAGGAATTGCCGCCGCTGAAACTCGATAAGGCGCGGTTCTCGACGAAAATCGAGGCGCTGGCGGAAAAAGACTGGGGCCCGGGGGGCACCGACCGCGTGCGGTTTTTGGTGGCGACCAACCCGGGCGCGGAACCGGGGCCATTGAATAAAATCGCTTCGGGCGGCGAAATGGCGCGCTTCATGCTGGCGCTGAAAGTCGTGATGGCGGAAGTCGGCGCGGCGGAAACGCTGATCTTCGATGAGGTCGATACCGGCATCGGCGGCGCGGTGGCGGATGCGGTCGGCGAGCGGCTGGCGAAGCTGGCGGGTAAACGGCAGGTTCTCGTTGTGACGCACGCGCCGCAGGTGGCCGCGCGCGCGGGTTACCACTATATTGTTGCCAAAGCCGGGACCAAAGACGTGAAGACGAACGTGATCCAGATCGATGAAAAGCAGCGCCGCGAGGAAATCGCGCGCATGCTCTCGGGCGCATCAATCACGGACGAGGCCCGCCGCGCCGCGGATAAATTGCTGGAGACGGGTACGTGAGTTCTAAGCCTCCAAAAACAGCATCTCTTTTTCATTCATTAGAAATTGAACAAGAGTATAAATCTCTTATCCACAAAATTGGATATTATGATCGTATGTATCATGTCGAAGATGAATCTAAAATTTCTGATGCTGAATACGATTTGTTAAAAAACAGACTATTAGAACTAGTTGAGCAATACCCTGATCTTGCAACCAAAGCGGTCGAGAAAGTTGGGGCTTCTACTGCAGAAGGCTTTAAAAAAGTTAAGCATTCACTGCCGATGCTGTCTTTGTCGAATGTATTTAGCGAAGAGGATGTTGAAGACTTTCTTGATCGAGTTAAACGTTTTCTTGGAAAAGACGGAGAGAATATAGAATTTTTGGCAGAGCCAAAAATTGACGGACTGTCTTGCTCTTTAAGATATGAAAACCATGAGCTAGCTCTAGCAGCAACTAGAGGTGATGGAACAGAGGGCGAAGATATCACTGCAAATGTGCTTACTATTAAAGATGTGCCAAAAACTCTTCCCAAAAAAGCCCCAGATTTACTTGAGGTGCGTGGTGAGATTTACATGCGACGTAGTGATTTCATTGCATTAAATAAAAGACAAGGGGAATTAGGAAAGCAAATTTTTGCTAATCCACGAAATGCGGCAGCGGGCAGTGTAAGACAACTTGATTCAAAAATCACTGCATCACGTCCTATTCATTTTTTTGGTTATTCAATAGGTCAGGCCCGTACAAAATTTTATAATACGCAAGCTGAGCTTGCACAAAAACTTGATGAATGGGGATTTTCTTCAGCTGGAAATAAACTTTGTAAATCAAAAACACAGATGCTCGAATTTTATAATAAAATTTTAGTGCAGAGACCAGATTTGGAATATGAAATTGATGGTGTCGTTTACAAGGTAAATGATATTGATCTTCAACAACGTTTGGGGTTCGTTTCCCGCGCGCCGCGCTGGGCGACCGCGCATAAGTTTCCGGCGGAGCGCGCTGTTACCGTGTTAAATGCGATAGACATTCAGGTTGGCAGAACAGGAACATTAACGCCTGTCGCGCGGCTGGAGCCGATTACCGTCGGCGGCGTTGTGGTCTCGAACGCGACGCTGCACAATGAGGATGAGATTGAGCGCAAGGATGTGCGCATCGGCGATCATGTGGTGGTACAGCGCGCGGGCGATGTCATTCCGCAGATTGTCGAAGTGCTGAAGGACAAGCGCACCGGTAAAGAGAAGAAATTCAAATATCCCGATACATGCCCTGAATGCGGCTCGAAAGCCGTGCGCGAGGAGGGCGAGGTGGCAAAGCGCTGCACCGGCGGCCTGATCTGCCCGGCGCAGGCGAAAGAGCGGCTGAAACATTTCGTTTCAAGGCTGGCGTTCGATATTGAGGGTCTGGGCGAGAAAATCATCGAGGAATTCTGGGAGAAGGAATTGATCCGTTCGCCCGCCGACATATTCCGGCTGGAGAAAAAGAATAAATCGCTGGAGCCGCCGCTCGCGGAATGGGAGGGCTGGGGCGAAAAATCAGCCGAGAATTTATTCAGGTCAATCGAGAGCCAGAAAACCATTTCGCTGGATCGCTTTATTTACGCGCTCGGCATCCGCCAGATCGGCGAGGCAACGGCGAAGAAGCTGGCGTTTAATTACCTGAGCATGGAAAATTTCCGCAATGAAATGGAAAAGGCTATAAAAGATCCCCGCTTGCGCGGGGAAGACAAATCTCCTGCTTCCCCCGCGAAGGCGGCGCAGAACAAGGAATCTGAGGCTCATAATGACCTGGTTTCAATCGAGGATATCGGCCCTAGCGTGGCGGAAGATCTGCTCGCGTTTTTTGCCGAGAAGCATAACAAAGAGGTTTTAAGTGATCTCGAAAAAATCCTGACCATTCAGCCCTATGAACGCCCCAACACATCGGGCAGCAAGGTCGCAGGCAAAACCGTGGTCTTCACGGGCACGCTGGTGCAACTCACCCGCCAGGAAGCCAAGGCCGGGGCCGAGCGCCTCGGCGCGAAGGTCGCGGGATCGGTTTCGGCCAAAACCGATTACGTCGTCGCGGGCGAGGATGCGGGATCGAAGCTGAAAAAAGCGCGCGAACTGAATGTCGCGATCCTTACGGAAGATGAATGGCTGAAACTGATTAAGGGCTAGACGATGTCCTGCTTGTCGCGCAGGTCGTAAAGCATGTCCATGGCTTTTTCGATTTCCGGGGGATAATCGCGCCGCTCGACGAATTCCGAGCCGCCGGTATTGCGCGTCATCGCGAATTCCAGTGCCCGCACCAGGAGTTCACATATCTTAAGGTCCTGCTGCTGCAGGGAAAGTTCAAGCGCCGAAAGAATCCGGTCGCTGAGGCGAATCCGGTCTTTTTCGTTGGTGTCCAATGTCGCTCCTTTCCCTTTTTGAGCAGGCCTTACATTTTGCCTTGTTCCCCGGCGCTTTTCAAGTTCTCCCTGATCAATAGCAAAAGGGCCCAGAGGAACTGGTTGCGGCTGTCGTCGCGCTCCATCAGGATTTCATGCCCTGATTCCGGTAATTCCAGCAGGCGCAGGCGCGGCAGGCGCGCGGCGGCGTTGCGGATGGCGTTGTTGTCGACGATGTTCTCCTTGCCGGCGACGGCCACGAGGCAGGGCGTCCGGATCGATTCGAGGACCCCGGGACGCTGCAGGAAACGGCACGAGGCAAAGGCGTTATAGACCCAGCCGAAGGTCGCGCCGCCGCTGCGCAGTTCAGGATTGTCATGCAGCCACGCGTGGTAAATTTTGGAGCGGACAGGATCGAAGGAAAAAACAGCTTCGCTGTCATTGTCTTCGTCCAAGCTCCAGTCCTTCTGGCCAAAGGCGTAATTTTTTCCGGCGAGTAGAGAGAGAACAAAGGAGACAAGCGGCGCGGCTGGAATTTTGCTGACAGCAGGGATGCCGAACATCGGCGAGGTCATGCCGGCGGCGGCGAAAACGCCCGGGTATTTATGAAGAAACCGCGTGCCGATATTTGCGCCCATCGAGTGCGCGAGCATCACGAGAGGAATCTCCGGTTTGATTTGCGCGGTGATGAATTCATGCAGATCATCGGCGTGATGGATGAACGAAGAGGCGTGGCAACGCTGCGGGTAGTGTTGGATGAAGCGCTGGGAGAGTCCCTGGCCCTGCCATTCGAGAATCCAGACCGCGAGGTTTTTTTTGATAAGATCGCGTGCGACTTCGAAATATTTCTCGGCATATTCATTGCGGCCGGGCAGAATTATAATGATTGCGTCGGCTTTGCCATTTGCAGGGGAAACGGTGCCGAAACGCAGACTGCAGCCTTTTTTATTTTTAAATGTGCCCCATTGCCAGCCGGGAGGTTCGAGAAATCGTTCTTCAAGCTGCGGGACGACGACCGGCATCACTCAAGCGCCTTGATGATGGATTCCGTCATTGCCTTGGCATCACCCAGCAGCATCATCGTGTTGTCGGCGAAGAAAAGCGGGTTGTCGATGCCCGCATAGCCCGAACCCATCGAGCGTTTCACGAACAAAACGGTTTTCGCTTTCTCGACGTCGAGGATCGGCATGCCGTAAATGGGCGAGCCGGGATTGTTTTTCGCCGACGGGTTGGTGATGTCGTTCGCGCCGATGACATAGGCAACGTCGGCCTGCGCGAAATCGCGGTTGATGTCTTCCATTTCGAAGACTTCATCGTATGGCACGTTCGCTTCGGCGAGCAGCACGTTCATGTGGCCGGGCATGCGGCCCGCGACCGGGTGAATGGCGTATTTCACCTCGACGCCTTCCTTTTTAAGAATGTCGGCCATCTCGCGCAGTGCATGCTGGGCCTGTGATACGGCCATGCCGTAGCCGGGCACGATGACGACTTTCGCCGCGTTTTTCATGATATAGGCGGCATCTTCCGCCGCGCCGATTTTTGCCGATTTACCGTCCATGCTGACGCCCGCGCCCGCCGATTGTTCGCCGCCGAAACCGCCGAGAATGACGTTGAAGAACGAGCGGTTCATGCCCTTGCACATGATATAGGAGAGGATCGCCCCAGATGCGCCGACCAGCGCGCCGGTGATGATGAGGAGATTATTGTGCAGCGTGAAGCCGATGCCCGCCGCCGCCCAGCCGGAATAGGAATTCAGCATCGAGACGATGACCGGCATATCGGCGCCGCCGATGGGGATGATGAGCAGGACGCCGAGGATCAATGAAACAAGCGCGATGCCCCAGAAGAAAATCGGGTTCTGCGTGACGCACAACGCGACAACGAGGGCGACAAGCGCAATGCCCAGCAGGGCGTTGAGGGCATGCTGGCCCTTGAAGGTAACGGGCTTGCCGGAGATCGTGCCCTGCAATTTTCCCCAGGCGATGATCGATCCGGTGAATGTCACCGCGCCTATGGCAAGGCCGAGCGACATTTCGATCAGGCTCTGGAGGTAAATATCGCCGGGATAACCGATATGATAGGCCTCGGGATTGTAATAGGCGGCAGCGGCGACGCAGACAGCAGCCAGACCAACCAGCGAATGGAACGCGGCCATGAGCTGCGGCAGCGCCGTCATGGGAATTTTATTGGTGGTGTAGGCGCCGATGCCGCCGCCGATGGCGATGCCGGCGATGATGATGCCGTAGGATTGCAGGTCGGGCAGGCCGAGCAGGGCAAGCGTCGTCAGCACGGCGAGTCCCATGCCGACCATGCCGTAAGTGAGGCCGCGCCGCGCGGATTCAGGATGCGACAAACCCTTCAGCGCTAAGATGAACAGCACGGCGGCAAAAAGATAGACGAGCGGTGCGAGTGTGGCGATCATGCTTTGTCTTTCTTTTTGAACATCGCCAGCATGCGGCGCGTGATGATGAAGCCGCCGAAAATATTGACCGAGGCAAGGACGACGGCGATGAAGCCCATCAGTGTCGAAAACCCGCCGGATGACGCGCCGACCGCGATCACCGCGCCGACGATAATGACCGAGGAAATCGCGTTAGTAATACCCATGAGGGGCGAATGCAGCGCGGGCGTCACGCGCCAGACGACATGATACCCGACGAAACAGGCAAGAACGAAAACGGTGAAACCAGTGACGAGGAATTCCATTATTTCTTCTCTCCAAATAAAGGATGAATGACCGCGCCGTCGCGCGTCAGGGCGATGCCCTTGATGATGTCGTCATCCCAGTTGATGGCGAGCGCTTTATCTTTAATAATAAGTGTAAGAAGATTTAAAAGATTTTTGGCATACAACGCCGAGGCATTGCCCGCGATGCGGCTCGGGACATTTTTGTGGCCGAGAATGAAAACGCCGTTCACATTGACCACTTCGCCCGCTTTCGAGAGCGCGCAATTGCCGCCGCTTTCAACCGCGAGATCGATAATGACGGAGCCGGGCTTCATCGATTTCACCATGGACTCGGTAATGAGTTTCGGCGCGGGGCGGCCAGGAATGAGCGCCGTCGTGATAACGATGTCCTGCTTCTGGATATGCTCTTCGACCAGCGCCTGTTGTTTCTTTTGATATTCCGGCGACATCGGCTTCGCGTAGCCAGTTGTGGTTTCGGCCTGTTTGAATTCATCATCCTCGACGGCGATGAACGAACCGCCAAGCGATTTGACCTGTTCTTTCGCTGCCGGGCGAACATCGGTGGCCGAAACAATGGCGCCTAGGCGTTTTGCGGTGGCGATGGCCTGAAGCCCCGCGACGCCCGCACCCATGATAAATACTTTCGCGGGCGGAACAGTTCCCGCCGCCGTCATCATCATCGGGAAGGCGCGGTTGAAATATTCCGTGGCATCAAGCACGGCCTTGTAGCCAGCCAGATTGGATTGTGAGGAGAGAACGTCCATCGACTGCGCGCGCGTGATGCGCGGGACAAGCTCCATCGAAAACGCATTCACGTTCGCGGCGGCGATTTTTTTGACGAAAGATTCATTGCCGTGCGGCGACATGAGGCCGATGAGCAGGGCACCCTTTTTCAGACCGCTCAGGTCGTTTTCACCCGCCTGGACCTTCAGGAGTATGTCGGCGTTTCGGACGGATTCGGCAGCCTGTGCAACTATAGCGGCACCCGCTTCGCGGAACATTTCGTCGGTTATGGAGGAGTTGTCCCCAGCCCCTTTTTCTATAATAACCGAACAGCCGAGGCCCGCCAGTTTTTTGACCGTTTCAGGCGATACGGCGACGCGCTTCTCGAATTCCGCAGTTTCTCTGGTGATTGCAACAGTCAGCGTCAAGATTTCAACTCCAAAACAACTGGGGATTCGGCTGGAAACCCCCAGAAGATGCACGAACTTCCCGGCCTTGTGAAGTCCTCGCGGGATGATGCACAACTTGCACGGGTTCGCGCTTGAACACGGGGCCGAATTTCTTTAGATTCAATGATATAAGTTCCTTTGACCCTTCCGGTCGATTCTAATGAGTTTTTACAGGTATTTTTTCCCCGCCCTTTTCATCGGCGCCATCGGGTTTGTCCCGGCGGCGAACCTGCGCGCGGAAACGCTGGACCAGGCGGTGCAGGCGACCCTCCAGACTCATCCAAGTGTCACGACCGCCAAGGTGGGATCGAGCGTCGCCGAGGAACAAAGGCGCGAGGAGCGCTCGGGATATTTTCCGACGGTGGGAATTTCCGGGCAGGCCGGGCGCATTTTCGGCGACAACAGCACCAGCCGGGGCCTGACGACGACGCGCGGCGCGGCCTATTCGAATTACTGGGAAAGCTCCGTCACCGCGCGGCAGATGATTTACGACGCGTCCGAAACCAGCCGTCGCGTCGACTCCGCGCAGGCAAAAATTGAATCCGCCAACATGAATATCGCCGATGTCGGCGAGCGGCTCGCCTTCAGCGTGGCGCAGGCTTATGTCGACCTGCTGCGCGCACGCACGGGGCTGGCGATGCTAATCGCGCACGGGAAAAAAGTCGCCGACTACCAGGCGCGCATCAAGGACATGGTCGACCAGGGCGCCGCCGACGAGGCCGAGCACCAGCAGGCGCGCGATATCGGCGTCATTCTTGAAAATATGATCGCTGAATATGGCGGGCAGGTGAGAATGGCGGAAGCCTATTTCGCCGAACTGACCGGCGCGCTGCCGACAGGGGAACTGTCGCAGCCTGTGCCGCGTGCCGATTTGATCCCGCCCAGTGCCGACGAGGCGATTGGTTTCGCGAAGGCTAACCATCCGGCGCTGAAATCGGCGCTGCTGATGTCGGATTCGGCGGCGTATGATGCTGCTGCGGAGAAGGCGGTGTTGTATCCCGATCTCGACGGCGAGCTTTCCTATCTCGAAAGCGAGAAGGACGATGTGATCGGCGGCGAAGTGACGGACGCCCGCGCCGTGGTCCGCCTGAACTGGGAATTCGAAACTGGCGGCGCGCAACTCGCCCGCATCGAGCAGAAAAAACTGAAGGAAAAAGAATCCAAATCAAAGACGCAGGAAATGGAGCGCCAGGTCGAGCGCGCCCTTCGTCTCGCTTATGCCGACTATACGACGGCGCTGCAGCAGGCCGACAGCCAGGAACGCCGTGCCGGGCTGACAAAGACATTGTTCGATACCTATAACGTTCAGTTCGAGGGCGCACGCATCACGCTGCTGCAGCTCATGCAGTCGGACAACCAGACTTTCACGGCGCAGCTTGAGAAAATGAACGGCGGTTACAGGGTTATGGCCGCGCGCTATGCCATTCTCGCCGGCATGGGGCGTCTGCGGGAATCGCTGGATGCGGGCGGGGCCCGTGCGCCTGTGCCGGATCTGACCGGAGGGGCGCTTTTGACGAGGCCCACGGCGGATGACCGGGATTAAGCCAACCGAAAAAGCGGCAGGCAAAGCGCTTCCCCGTGAAGAAGTCGAGAAAGACGCGCTGCTCGAGTGCCTGATATTCCTCGCCGGTCATTTCGGACATGCGCGCTCGCCGCAGGCGCTGACGGCAGGGCTTGCATACGACGAAAAAAATATGGGCCCTGCGCTGTTTTGCGAGGCAGCCTCGCGCATCGGCCTCAAGGCGCAGGTGGTCAAGCGCGCGAAACCTGAAACTATCCCGGATGCCGTATTACCCGCCGTTCTCATTCTCGAAAATAATCATGCAATGGTCCTGCTGGAGACGAAAGGCAGGGACGCACGCGTTTTTATTCCTGAAACGAGATCGATGCGGGACGTGCCGCTGAAAAATTTAGAGAAAGACTATAGCGGCTTCGCGATATTCGTTCACCCGCGTGCGGATTTCAGTGATCCCGGCGCAGCGCCGAACAAGGACGAGGTTTCCGGTCACTGGTTCTGGAGCCTCGTGCAGGAAAATCGCAGTATTTACGGCGCGGCGCTGCTGGGCGCGGTGTTCATCAATCTTTTCGCGCTGGCCAGCCCCATTTTTATTATGAACGTTTATGACCGCGTCATTCCCAATAACGCGATTGAAACGGGTTGGGCGCTGGCTATCGGCGCGCTGACGGTTTTCGGTTTTGATTTCATTATGCGGACGCTGCGTGCGCATCTGATCGACCTTGCGGGTCGGCGCATCGACGTCATCGCCGCGCGCCGGATTTACGACCAGGTTCTCGATATGCGCCTTGCCGGGCGGCCGCGCTCGAGCGGCATTTTTGCCAACATGCTGCGCGAGTTTGACTCCGTGCGCGATTTCTTCACGTCGGCGAGCGTGACGGTTCTGGTCGATTTGCCGTTTTCGATTTTCTTCCTGTTCGTGGTTTATCATCTCGGCGGTAATTTGGTGTTTATATTGATCGCGCTGATGATGGCGGTGGTGGCTGTCGGCCTCGCGATCCAGATTAAACTGAAATCGCATGTCCGCAAGGCGATCCGCAGCGCCGAGAACAGGCACGGGCTGCTGGTGGAAACAATCCAGGGGCTGGAGACGGTGAAGGCTACGGGTGCCGACGGGCGTTTCCGGGCGCGCTACACCGAATATGCCGGGCAGAACGCCCTGCACGGGCAGGATTCGCGCTTCTGGTCGGGGCTCGGCGTCAATATCGCCGCGCTGATCCAGATGATCGCCTCGGTCGTCATCGTGCTGGCCGGCATGTACATGGTGCAGGACGGCGACCTCAGCATCGGTGCGCTGATCGCGACGGTTATTCTCGGCGGTCGGGCGCTCGCGCCGATCGGCGGCATTGCCAATTTGATGACGCGTTATCACCAGGCGGGCGGCGCGCTTAAGACGCTGGATACGATCATGGCCCAGCCGGTCGAGCGCCCGCGCGAAAAGCGTTTCCTGCACCGCCCCGACCTGAAAGGGAAAATATCGTTCGAGAAAGTGTCATTCTCCTATCCGCAGGTGAAAAGAAAAGTTCTCGATAACGTTTCTTTCTCGATCAATGCGGGTGAGAAGGTGGGTATTGTCGGGCGTATCGGTTCGGGCAAAAGCACCGTCGCAAGGCTGATGATGAATTTGTACGAGCCGGACGAAGGCACAATTTGCGCCGACGATACCGATTACCGCCAGATCGACCCGGCGGATTTAAGAAGAAGAATTGCCTATATCGCGCAGGACGTGGTGCTGTTCAGCGGGACTGTGCGCGACAACATCACCGCCAGCGTCCCGCATGCGACCGAAGAGGCGATACTCGAAGCCGCGAAGATTTCCGGCGTTCATGAATTCATCTCGCGTCACCCGATGGGGTATGACGCGCCGGTGGGCGAGGCGGGGCAGGGATTGTCAGGCGGGCAGCGGCAGGCCGTGGCGCTGGCGCGGGCGATGCTGCTGCATCCCAAGATCATGGTCTGCGACGAGCCGACGAACGCGATGGACGTGCAGGCCGAGGAAGCCTTCAAGAATTATATCCAGGGCCAGATCGATGGCCGCACGCTGATTTTGATCACGCACAAGCAATCGATGCTGCCGCTGGTGGATCGATTGATCCTGCTGGATCAGGGCCGTCTCATGATGGACGGGCCGCGCGACCGCGTGCTCGAAGCCCTGCAGGCTGGGAAGGTCGAGGTGCCCAGGTGACGAACAATATCCGCGACACGGATTTCATGGCCGAGCTGGAAGCCGCGACACATATGCGCCCCGCCGCGCCCATTATGGCGATGCTGTTTACGATCATGGGGCTGGTGGTTTTCCTGCTGGTCTGGGCGGGCGTTTCGCAGATCGAGGAAATCACGCACGGGGAGGGGCAGGTCGTGCCCTCGCAGGAAGTGCAGGTCGTGCAGAGCCTTGAGGGCGGCATCCTCGGTGAATTATTGGTGAAAGAAGGCCAGCAGGTGAAAAAGGGCGAGGTTCTTTTACGCATCAGCGACGTGCAGTTTTCATCCGAAGAGCGCGGCACCGAAGCGCAGTTCCTCGGTCTCAGCGCGAAGAAGGCAAGGCTTGAGGCGGAGGCGCAAGGAACGGAATTCATTGTGCCGCCGGAAATTGCCGGGCAAAATCCGCAGATCGCGGCGAATGAAAAAGCTCTTTACCAGTCGCGCCAGCAGGAATTGAAAAATTCCTACGGTATTCTCGAGGACCGCATCAACAAGGCCTCGGCTGAATTATCGGAGGTGAAGGCGCAGGTGGGGCGCCTCTCGGAAAGCCGCAGGCACCTGCAGAAGGAACTGGAGATCACCCGGGATATGGTTTCCAAGCGCGCGGTGCCGAAGCTGGAGCAGATGAGGCTGGAGCGCGAGGTCGGCGACATAGGCGGGCAGATGAACGCCGAGAGCCAGCGCCAGAAGGGACTTGAAGCCGAGCTTGGCGCGGCGCGGAAGGAAAAGGAAAATCAGGCCGATAAATTCCGCTCGCAGGCACTGGGCGAAATGAACGCGGTGGAAACCGAGCTTTCGCGCCTGCAGGAAAATCTGAAGACCATGGGCGACCGGGTTTACAGGGCTGAGCTGCGCTCGCCGGTGGACGGCATCGTCAATAGCATTGCCGTCAAGACCATCGGCGGCGTGATCCAGCCCGCGATGAAACTGCTGGAGATCGTGCCCGTGGATGACGAACTGAAAATCGTCGCGCGCGTGCCGCCTGATGAAATCGCGTTCATCCGCCCGGGACAGGACGTGAAGGTGAAAGTCACGGCGTATGACTCGCAGAAATACGGCGCGCTGGATGGCAAGCTGGTGCGTATCGGCGCGAACAGCGTTACGGACCAGAAGGGCGATGTCTTTTTTGAAATCGAGGTCCGGACGGACAAAAATTACCTCGGCACGGCCGAACATCCATTACCAATCACGCCCGGCATGGTCGCGCAGGCGGACGTAGTGACAGGCAAGCGCACGATCCTCGAATATTTGCTGAAACCCGTACTGAGGGCCCGCGACAAGGCCTTTACGGAAAGGTAGGCGCGGATGCGCAGCATCCTGACGAACGGTTTGTTCCAGAGTTTCCTGTTGCTCGGGTTGTTATGCGTCTCCATCGCGTTCAATTTTTCGGACACGCGCTGGCGTGAGCAGATACGGAATTTCACGTTCGATAATTACAACCTGATGAAGCCGCGCCTGTCGTCCGGCGCAGCGCTGATCGTGGATATCGACGAGGCCTCGCTGAAAAAAATCGGCCAGATGCCGTGGCCGCGCGACGTTATGGCCGACCTCGTGGTCAAGCTCAATGAAATGGGCGCGAAAGTCATCGTCTTCGATATCGTTTTTTCGGAACCCGACAGGAGCTCGCCGTTATTTATAGCGCAGACGCTTGGCGAGCGTCCTGAATTCGCCGATCTCACGGAAAAGATTCAGGCCCTGCCGGATAACGACGCATTGTTGGGCGAGGCGATTAAAAACGCGGGCAATGTCGTAACGGGCTTTTCCTTCACCAATGAAAAGACACAAGCCGTTCCCGTGCAGAAAGGAATTTTCCGGGGAAAAAATATCGAGAATTATGTGCCGAGCCTCGCGGGAGCGACCATCAACCTGAGGCAGATCAGCAAGGACGCGGCCGGCAGCGGCAGCTTTTTCGTTTCGACGGATACGGACGGGATCATCCGCCGCGTGCCGATGCTGGTGGCGCATAAACGCCCCGATTCCAATATCGTCAGCATTTACCCGTCTCTCGCGCTGGAGGCGGTCAGGGTTTACGAGGGTGAGCGCGGCGGCACGGTGAAGCTGGCGGATGAGCGTTATGCAAGGCTCGACCCCAACCGCTTCGGCGTTGAAAGCATAGAAATCGGCAAGGATAAAAGAAGCATACCGACCAACGCGCGCGGCGAATTCCTGGTTTATTTCGCCAAATCAAGCCGGGATTGGTATGTCCCGGCGCATTCCATTCTTGAAGGCACATACCCGGCAGACATGATAAAGGACAAAGTCGTCCTGATCGGCACCAGCGCCGTCGGGCTGAAAGATATACGCTCGACGCCGCTCGATACGTTCATTCCCGGCGCGGAAGTGCATCTGAACATCATAGACCAGATTTTGCAGGGCGAATTCCTGAGCCGCCCGATCGAGGCGGAAGGCGCCGAGGCTATATCTATTTTACTGGTCGGCCTGTTCATCATCGCGTTTTCGCCGTTCATCGGTGCCGCCATGCAGGCGCTGGTGGTTACCCTCGTCATCACTGGCGCGATATTTGCCGGCTCCTACGTCTTCAGCGCCTATGGCCTGTTGATCGATATTACGTATCCATCTTTCTGCGTGCTGGCGATTTTTATGCTCTCGACCATTCTTACCTATCTGAGGACCGAGAAAGAACGCCGCGCCGTGCGGCAGGCTTTCGGGCTTTATATCTCGCCCGATTTTATGAAGGAATTGACGGCAAATCCCGACAAACTGCGCCTCGGCGGGGAAAACCGCGAGTTAACCGTGATGTTTACCGACGTCCGGAAATTCACGACGATTTCGGAAGGCATGAAGCCGGAAGAACTGATCCAGCTCATGAACGATTTCCTCACGCCGATGTCCGACCTCGTGATGCAGAACCGCGGCACCATCGACAAATATATCGGCGACGCGATGATGGCGTTCTGGAACGCGCCGCTGGATGACCAGGATCACGCGCGCCACGCCTGCAAGACGGCGCTTGGCATGCAGACCGCACTGGAGCCGGTCAATGCGGCTATAGCGCAGCGGGCGCGGGCGAAAGGCACGGAACCCGCGCTGCTGAAAATAGGCATCGGCATCAATACCGGGATCTGCGCCGTCGGCAACATGGGATCGAGGCAGCGCTTCGCCTATTCGGTGCTGGGTGACACGGTGAACCTGGCATCGAGGCTGGAAGGACAGACCAAGACCTATCATGTTGGCGCGATCATCGGCGAAAACACGAGGGAGCAGGTAAAGGATTTCGCCTTGCTGGAGCTGGATTTGGTGCAGGTCAAGGGCAGGGCGCGTCCGGTCAGGATTTTCGCATTGCTGGGTGATGAAAAACTCGCCGCGGAGAATAAATTCATCGAACTCAAAACCGCCCATGAAAAAATGATCACGTCGTACCAGTCTGGTGATTTCGCCGCCGCGCTGAAAGTCCTGAAAGAATGCGATGGCATGCAGGATTTCGATCTCGCGGCGATGTACGGTGTGTATAAAGAGCGAATCAGGGAACTGGCCGATAATCCGCCCGCGTCGTGGGACGGCGTTTACGTCGCGAAAAACAAATAATCAGATTTTTATTTTACGACCGTGTTCGTTGACGAACTTGCTGACATCCGCTTCGCTCATCGGCCTCGCGAAATGATAGCCCTGCGCCATGTCGCAACCGAGGTCGTGCAGGATTTTGGCTTCTTCCGGCTTCTCGACGCCTTCGGCGATGACGTTCATTTTCATGTTCTTGCCGAGCCCGATGATCGATTTAATAAGCTCCATGCTGCTCTCGTTTTTCTGCATGTCACGGATGAAGCTCTGGTCGATTTTCAGCGTATCGATGGGGAAATAATGCAGGTAGCTGAGCGAGGAATAGCCCGTCCCGAAATCGTCGATTGAAATGCCGATACCCGCCTTGCGGCACATCATGAGCGTGTCCTTGGCGTTGTCCGGCTGGCCCATCAGGAGGCGCTCGGTGATCTCAAGATGAACGAGGCTCGGGTTGACGTCGGTTTCGCTGATCGTCGTGTAGATGGTGTCGATGAAATCCTCGGAAGCGAAGTCGGTGCTCGAGAAATTGACGCTCATCGAGAGCTCGTTGGAGAAACCCGCGCGGCTTTCGATGCGCATCAGGGCCGAGCACGCCTCGTGCAGCGCCCAGCGGCTGGCCTCGACGATCAGGCCCGATTGTTCGGCGACAGGGATGAAAAGCCCCGGTGAAATAGGCCCGCGCTCAGGATGGGTCCAGCGCATCAGCGCCTCGAAGCCAACGACTTTGCCTTTCTGAAGATTGATGATCGGCTGGTAATGCAGCGTGAGTTGTTTTTTCTCCAGCGCCGTCTGGAATTCGTTGGCGATCTTGACGCTTTCAACGGCGTCCGTCTGCCCGGCATAGGTAAGCTCCTGCGCCTCCACGGGCGGCCAGCCTGTGCTTTCGCGGCTGATGTCGGCGCGTGTCAGTGTGTCGCGGTAGCGGGCGAGGATAACCTGCGACGTCATGCGCAGGATCGGGTCGGCCTTCTGCAGGCGGTTGGAAAAATCTTCCTTGGTTATTTCAAGCAGGACGCAATTCTCGACGGCCTTGACGGTGGCGGTGCGGGGGGCGTTATCGACCAGCGCCATTTCACCGATCATTGTGCCGGCGCCGCGCGTGCCCACGTTCTGGATTTTACCGCCGGGGTTCTGGACCAGGATCTCAACGCGGCCGCTCTCAATAATATAGGCGCTCTCGCCAGGGTCGCCCTGGCGCATGATGACTTCACCACCTTTGAAGGTCTTTTTTGTCTGGATTCCAGAAGCCATTATTTAGTGTAGATCCCCGTGCTTATTAAATGTTTCATAAGATTATGACAAACAATATATTAGGAATTGGTTAATAATGGGCAGCTTCTACACTGAAATCAATGATCAACTTAGAGATATGCTTGACAAACTTGAACCCGAAACGTTAATGTCCGCAAGCTTTTTTACACCATTTGCAGGGCTATAACATGAAAGTCGTAAACTCGCTGAAAACGCTCAAGAAAAGAGACCGCAATTGCCGCGTCGTGCGCCGCAAGGGCAGGGTTTACGTCATCAATAAAATGAAGCCGCGCTGCAAGGCACGCCAGGGTTAATCGACGCCTGGCCGTCATTTATTATCCTTACGCTTTCTTCATGTCATCCATGCTATGATCAGGACAATCACCTGATGAATTTCTAGCATGTCCTTGCCTTAACCCTGCGACCGGTCAAAAACCGCTATAAATAAGCAGAATCCTGCTTGCGCGGCCAAGACGGGTATGAGAATGTCTGCACATGTTTTCCAAGCTTTTTGGATTTATGTCGGCCGATATGGCCATCGACCTCGGCACCGCGAACACTCTTGTGTACGTGAAAGACCGTGGAATCGTGCTGAACGAGCCGTCTGTTGTCGCGATCTCGATGGTCGGCGGCCGCAAACAGATTCTCGCTGTCGGTAACGAAGCGAAACAGATGCTGGGCCGTACGCCGGGTTCAATCGTCGCAACGCGCCCCTTGCGCGACGGCGTTATTGCCGATTTCGAAGTCACCGAAGCGATGATCAAGCATTTCATCCGCAAAGTTCACAACCGCCGCTCATTCGTTTCTCCGAAAATGGTGATCTGCGTTCCTTCGGGATCGACAGCCGTCGAGCGCCGCGCGATTCAGGAATCCGCCGAAAGCGCGGGCGCATCCGAAGTTTATTTGATCGAAGAACCCATGGCCGCCGCGATCGGCGCCGGCCTTCCCGTGACTGAACCCACCGGCTCGATGGTCGTCGATATCGGCGGCGGCACGACGGAAGTTGCCGTTATCTCGCTCGGCGGAATCGTTTACGCGCGCAGCGTCCGCGTCGGCGGCGACAAAATGGACGAAGCGATCATCGCCTACATCCGCCGCGTTCATAACTTGCTGATCGGCGAGAGCTCCGCCGAGCGTATCAAAAAAGAAATCGGCTCTGCCTGCCCGCCCGCAGAAGGCGAGGGACGGACTATGGAAATCCGTGGCCGCGACCTGATGAACGGCGTGCCTAAGGAAATCGTCGTGACCGAACGTCAGATGGCAGAAGCGCTGGCTGAACCGGTCGGCCAGATCGTTGAGGGCGTGAAAGTCGCCCTCGAACACACCGCGCCGGAACTGGCGGCGGATATTGTCGATAAAGGCATTGTCCTGACGGGCGGCGGTGCGCTCCTGACCAACCTCGATTTCGTGCTGCGCCATGCCACGGGACTGGCCGTGGCCCTTGCCGACGACCCGCTGACCTGCGTGGCGCTGGGTACCGGCCATGCGCTGGAAGAGCGTAAAGCCCTCAGGAACGTCCTGATCGGCACTTACTAAAACTCACGCTAATCTAAGGGAAAACCCGGCCTTTTCGTTGTTTTACGCAATAAATTGCGGTAAAATAAAGGCTGGACCTTGCGTTCACTCCTGATCTTCTTTAGTCGTAAAATATAAGAAGATTTTCAGCAATTTGTGGGATTTTCTGTTGAAACGCCGTACCTGGTCAAAGAGCCTCTCGCGCATATCGCCCATCCCTCTGGCGGGCGGTAGTTTCGTTTCTTTTATTTTTGTTCTCGCCGCTGTCGGCACGCTGATTTTCTCAGCCGTGAATCCGCAGGGCGTGAGCGCGGTGCGTACGAGCGTGGCCGACGGCCTGGGGCCGATGCTTGGCGCGGTGACGCGGCCGATGCAGTCGATGGTATTGTTCGTGCGTGACGTTTCCGGTCTCGCGGAGTTGCAGGCGCAGAACGTGAAACTGGAACAGGAAAACGTAAGGCTGCGCGAATGGTACCAGACCGCGCTGCAGCTTGAGGCCGAGAACAAATCGCTGCGCGACCTGCTGCATGTGAAGATCGAGCCCGAGAACCGTTTCATCACCGCGAGAATTCTGGCCGATGCCGGGACAACATTCGTCAAAACCTTGCTGGTCGAAGCCGGCGCAAAGGATGGCGCCGCAAAAGGCCAGGCCGTGCTGTCGGGCGAAGGGCTGGTTGGCCGTATCGTGGAAGCGGGCCGCAGCGTTTCGCGCGTCCTGCTGGTGACCGACATCAACAGCCGCGTGCCTATATTAGTTGAAGACACCCGCCAGCATGCAATTCTCGCGGGACAGAACACGACCATGCCCATCCTGCTGCACCTGCCGCCGGACAGCGAGATCAAGAACGGCGCGCGTATCATAACGTCGGGCTATGGCGGCGTTTTCCCGCACGGTCTGCCCGTCGGCCGGGTCTCGATCGGCGAGGACGGGGTCTATAAGATCCAGCTTTTTGCCAATTTCGACCGGCTGGTCCATGTGCGTATCGTCGACCGCAACGAAGACCCGAATCTGCAGAGCGGAAATCCCGCCTCGGAACTGGATTAAATTACTCTTCAACTGTCATCCTGAGCGGAGGCCAAGCCTTGAAAAGGGTTGGCCGTAGCCGAAGGATCTTTTGTTTATCCGATAGATTTAAGATCCTTCGACTTCGTCCCGTTGCTGGCGCACCGGGACTGCGCTCAGGATGACAATAAAGTAATGTTCAGGCTCGACCCCCTGTCTTGTTTTCGGATAGATTAACCCCATGGGATATTTCTCCACAGGGTCGGAGCGCGCGGAAGCGGGCATCAGGTTCATCGTGCCGTACAGCCTGATGGCGGTGCTGCTGGTGTTCAGCATCGTATCGTTCACGTTCCCGGTCGCAGGTTCGGTCAAGGCGCCGCTGCTGCTCATGGCGATTTATTACTGGGCGATCTACCGACCGACATTGATTCCCGCCTGGCTGGTTTTTACAGCGGGCATTCTCGTCGATTTCATCATCTACTATCCAGTTGTTGGCATCAGTGCGCTGGTGTTCGTTGTCGTGCACTGGATCGTGAGTGATCAGCGCCGCTACCTGATGGGGCAATCCTTCCTGATGACATGGATCGGGTTCGTGATCGTCAGCACCGTCGCCGGGCTGGCGCAGTGGTTTATCTTCGGTTTTCTGAACGGTATGTGGCCGCCGCTTCGCCCGCTTTGTTTTTCGGTCCTGCTTGGTGTCGCGCTGTTCCCGGTGATTTCGATGCTGCTGCATATCACCCATAAAATCCTGCCCGAGCCGCGCACGGGTTATATGATGAAGGCCAAAAGCAGGTAAAAGAATTTCATGAAACGCACAGTCGACAATTTGAATTTTACCCGGCGCGCCTTTTTCATTGGCGCAGGCCAGGGTGCGCTGCTGGCTATTCTCGGCGGGCGGCTCGCATGGCTCCAGATCGTACAGGGCCAGCGCTACCGGACATTGTCGGATAAAAACCGCATCAACACGAAAATACTCCCGCCCACGCGCGGGCAGATTGTCGACAGGTTCGGCGTGCCGCTGGCGGTTAACAACCAGAATTTCCGCGTGCTGATTATCCCCGAGCAGGCTGAGAACCTGGAAAAATCCCTGCGCGCGCTGCAGAAATATATCGATGTGGACGAGAACAGCATCAAGGCCGTGCTGAAGCAGGCCAAGAAAAGCCCGAAATTCGTGCCCCTCGAAATCAAGGATGATTTAAACTGGGAAGAGGTCGCGAAGGTGGAGGTCAACCTGCCCGATCTGCCGGGGCTTTCGACGAACGTGGGTGAAATCCGTGGCTACCCGCTCGGCGAGGCGACGGCGCATCTCATCGGTTATGTCGGCGCGGTCAGCCAGCAAGATTTGACGGAAGACCCGCTGCTGACCGTACCCGGTTTCAAGATCGGCAAGAGCGCAATCGAAAAAACGCATGACCTCGCGATGCGCGGCAAGGCGGGATCGTCCGATGTCGAGGTGAATGTCGTCGGGCGCGAGGTCCGCGAACTGCGCCGCAGCGACCCGGTCCCCGGCGAGCGCGTGATGCTGACCATCGACGGCGAGTTGCAGCGTTTCGCGCAGAAGCGCATTTCTGAGCAGCAAAGCGCGTCGGCCGCAGTTATTAACGTCCATAACGGCGAGGTTTATGCACTGGCGTCTTACCCGGCCTTCGATCCGAACGTGTTTTCACGGGGGATTTCAGCGGCGCTGTGGGAGGAATTGCTGGCCAATCCAGGCTACCCGCTCACGAACAAGACTATAGCCGGCCAATATCCGCCGGGCTCGACCTTCAAGATGATCACGGCCCTTGCCGGTCTGAAAGCGGGCAAGATCACTGCGAACCGCACCGTGTTTTGCCCGGGTCATTACATTCTCGGCAAGGGGCGCTTTCACTGCTGGAAAAAGGGCGGGCACGGCTATGTCAATCTGGGCGACGCGTTGCAGAAATCGTGCGACGTATTTTTCTACCAGATGGCGAACGAGATGGGCATCGACGCGATTTCGGACATGGCGCGGCAGTTCGGGTTCGGCCAGAAATTCGGCTTCGACCTGGCGGAAGAAAGACCCGGCCTTGTGCCGACGCGTGAATGGAAAAAGGCCCAGTTCAATGAATCCTGGCAGCCGGGTGAAACCATCGTTAACGCCATTGGACAGGGATATTTCCTGGCGACACCTCTTCAATTGGCCGTCATGACGGCACGGCTTGTCAATGGCGGCTACGAGGTGAAACCGCAGATCACGGGCTATGTTGGCGAAAACCCCGCCGTGGTTCCGAAATGGCCGAAGATGAATATCCCCGATGCGCACCTGAAAATGATGATGAGCGGCATGGACAAGGTGGTGAACCATGAGCGCGGCACGGCGTACGGCTCGCGGGTGAAGGACCCCCCTGAATTCGCCTTTGGCGGCAAGACCGGAACCGCGCAGGTGCGAAGGATCACGATGCAGCAGCGCGCGGCGGGCGTTAAGAACGAGGACCTTGCATGGCGCGAGCGTCACCACGCGTTATTTGTCGGCTATGCGCCGCTGAACAAGCCTGTTTATGCCTGCGCGGTTGTCGTCGAGCACGGAGTCGGCGGCGCGCTCACGGCGGCGCCGATTGCCAAGGATTTGCTGGTGGAAGTTCAGAAGCGCAACCCCGCCGCGACGCCGATGGCTGTCCAGAGCAGCCAGGCCACCGTGCAAAAGAAGACAAAAGAACCGATATAGGAAAAACATAATGCCAAAGTCGATCATATTGCAGTCGGAACAGGGAATTTTTCACAAGCTGAAAAACCTCGACTGGATATTTATCGCGCTGATTGTTGCCGTGGCCTCGATCGGTTTTACGGCCCTTTATTCAGCCGCGGGCGGGAATTTCGAACCGTGGGCCGAAAACCAGATGAAACGTTTCTCGGTGATTTTTTTTGTCATGCTGGTGCTGGCGCTTATCGATGTGCGCTGGTGGTATAAATTCGCCTGGTGGCTGTACGCAATAGGTTTTGTCCTGCTCGTCTATGTCGAGGTCATGGGTCATATCGGGATGGGTGCGCAAAGATGGATCAATCTCGGTTTCATGAAATTGCAGCCTTCCGAATTGATGAAAGTGGCGCTGGTCCTGACGCTGGCCCGTTATTTTCACGCCGCCACGCCCGAGGATATGAAACGGCTTACGTTCCTTGCGCTGCCGGCATTGCTGATCGCGGCGCCCGTCGGCCTTGTGATGCTGCAGCCTGATCTTGGCACCGCGTTGATGACGAGTTTCGTGGGCGCAGCGATGATATTTGTTGTCGGTGCACCGCTCTGGATATTCATTGGCGGCGCGGTTGCCATCGCCGCCGCGATCCCCATCGGCTGGCACTTCATGCACGATTACCAGCGCCAGCGCGTGCTGACCTTCCTGAACCCGGAGAGCGATCCTCTGGGCGCCGGCTATCACATCACACAGTCGAAAATCGCGCTGGGCTCGGGTGGGCTGAAGGGCAAAGGCTTCCTTGAAGGCTCTCAAAGCCACCTGAATTTCCTGCCCGAGAAACAGACGGATTTCATCTTCACGTTGTGGGCCGAGGAGTGGGGGCTGGCAGGCGGTCTTGTCATGCTCATGCTGTTCGGGTTGATTATCTGGTACGGGCTTTGGATTGCGCTCCGTGCACGCCACAATTTCGGGCGTTACCTCGCGTTCGGGCTGATTTTTAATTTCTCGATTTATATTTTCATCAATATCTCGATGGTGATGGGCCTGATCCCGGTCGTTGGTGCGCCGCTTCCATTGGTTTCTTACGGCGGCACGGCAATGCTTGCGGCGATGATCGGCTTCGGACTGATTTTATCGTGCAATCTCTACCGTGACAGCAAGGTCACGCGCATCTAGAGAACGCCGCGATCCTCAAGCAGCGCCTGTAATTCACCGGTCCCGGCCATTTCACGCACGATATCCGCGCCGCCGATAAACTCGCCCTTGATGTAAAGCTGCGGGAAACCCGGCCAGTCGGCGAAATCCTTCAGGCCCTGGCGAAGTTCGCTGTCGCCCATGATGTCGATATCGCGGAATTGCACGCCCGCCTGCGACAAAACCTGCACCACGAACGCCGAAAACCCGCATTGCGGGAAAGCGGCGGTGCCTTTCATGTAAAGCACGACGTTATGGGAGTAGATTTCTCGCTCGATGCGTTCGAACATGGCGCTGCGCATCATGTCACTTCTCCGCGGCGACGGTCTGGATCGCGATGGCGACCTTGTCATTCGTATGGCCTTTGATCGCGGCATGAACGAGGCGGTGCTGCTCTACGCGGGTCTTGCCGATGAAAGCGGTGGAAATGACCGTTGCCGTGTAGTGCGCGCCGTCGCCGCGCAAATCCTCGACGCTGACCTGCGCGCCCGGCAGTGCGTTCAGGATAAGAGACTGAAGGGTCGCGGCGTCCATCGGGACCTTTCCTGGCTGTTTGTCCGTCCAGTCTGGGGCTGTTTTCCGTCAAAAACAAGCGGCCCGGAATCGCCATTCGCGAATAAATAAGTCTGATCCATCTGGATTTTTATTATAAAATTACAATGAAAGGGCATCCCCGGTAACTTTCCGCTTGGCAAGCTGCTGCCCATGCGCTAAGAATCAGGCTTCCATTTTTACAAAGACCATGGCCAACGCATGTTTTCGCGAAAAGTGATTTTCGCCGCAAACGGAACCAGATTGGCGGGTTGAACAGGACAGAATCAAAAAGCCCCGGCATAACCGGGGCTTTTTTATATTCTGAGACCGCTTTACTCAGTTTCGTTGAGAATCTGGTCCCTGGCTTCTTCATGGGCTTTTTCCAGTTCCGCTTCAAGCAAATGGCTGGAAAATTCAATATTCTTAGCCTTCAGGTCGGCGCTTACTTTTCGCAAAACATCACCAAAACCGGCCTCCTGAAGATTGGCCGCAACGACTTCGCCGGCGTAATTCGGGATTTCTGCCCCTGAAAGGCCCATTTTCCCGGCCACCCAAAGACCGAAAAGTTTGCAGCAACGGGCCTCAATCCTGAAACTCAGTTGCTCGTCATGGGCAAATTTATTCTCAAATGCGTTTTCACGGTCCTTCATTTTCGACGTTTTCGCCTCGCGTTAGTGGTTTTTCCATACAAAAGTGCAAAGTGCACGATTTGTAGCATTGGAATCATGTAAAATGCAATGCTATACAGGGGATATAAGGAGTACCGGGGATGTTTTCCATGTCGCGACGCAGGGTAATTTACGAGGGTAAGGCCAAGACATTATATGAGGGCCCGGACCCCAATACTGTCATCCAGTATTTCAAGGATGATGCCACGGCGGGCAACGGCGCAAAACATGCTGTGATCGCGGGCAAGGGCGTGCTCAACAACCGCATTTCCGCGCACCTGATGACCAAGCTTGAATCGATTGGAATTCCCACGCACTTCATCCGCTCGATCAATATGCGCGAGCAGCTTGTCCGCAAGGTCGAAATCATTCCCATCGAACTGGTGGTGCGTAATATCGCGGCCGGCTCGTTGGTGAAACGCCTCGGCATCAAAGAGGGAACATTCCTCGGACGCCCGTTGGTTGAATTTTATTACAAGAAAGATGCGCTCGGCGACCCGATGGTGAGCGAGGATCATATCGTCACGTTCGGATGGGCCGACCCGTACGAGCTGGACGAAATGGTGGCGATGTCCTGGCGTATCAACGATTACCTGAACGGGCTTTTTGCAGGCATCGGCCTCAAGCTTGTCGATTTCAAACTCGAATTCGGCCGTATCTGGGGCGATCACGGCGAGCTTTATATTATTCTCGCTGACGAAATTTCGCCGGACAATTGCCGCCTCTGGGACGCAAAGACCGGCGAGAAGCTCGACAAGGACCGCTTCCGTTTCGATCTCGGCGATCTCGTGGAAGGATATCAGTACATAGCGGAAAAACTGGGACTCATCCCGGCGGGCGGCATTATGAAAGCGGGCGGCCTTGACGAGAAAGCGGCGGAAAAGCTTGGTATCATCGAAAACGATCTCGCCCGCGAACGCCAGCTTCGTGAAGTCAAGCCGTCAAAACCGAGGAAGCACTAACTTTTATCTTCGTTCGCGAATTGCTCACGCGATATGCGCTCTTCCAGCGAATAATCCGGGTCGAACAGCAACGTCTTGGAAATGTGGCGCGCCTCGCGCACGACAACTTCGCGGACATCGCGGACTTCTTTTGAATCGGCTGTCGCTGAAACCATGCGCTCGACTGGCTTCAGAATCTCGAAGCGAATCTCGTGTTTATTGTGAATGAGCGCGCCGCTCCAGCGCCGCGGCCTGAACGGGCTGATCGGCGTCAGCGGCAGGACATTGGCGTCGAGCGGCAGGATCGGCCCGCCCGCGGACGAGTTATAGGCGGTGCTGCCGACCGGGGTCGAAACCATGACGCCGTCGCAGACAAGCTCGGGAACCCTGACCTTGTCGTCGATGTGAATCCTGATTTTCGCCGAGTTATGGCTCTCGCGCAGCAGGGAAACTTCGTTGAACGCGACTTCGGAATGAGGTTTCCCTTCCTTGTCGATGGCGTCCATCTGCAGCGGGTGAATGACGAACTTCGTGGCTTTCTGGATGCGTTCGGCCATATCGTCGGTGTTGTAGCGGTTCAGCAGGAAGCCGAGCGTGCCGAGATTGACGCCGAACATGGGCGCATTGTGTTCGACGAAGGTATGCAGCGCGCGGAGCATGGTGCCGTCGCCGCCGATGACGACAATGGCGTCGGCATTGTCGGGATCGTTCTGGCCGTAGCGACCCTTGAGCTCTTCAAGGGCTTTCTGCGCGCGTGGTTTTTTCGAACTGTGGAAAGCGATTTTCATGGCGAGGAAGCGGTTATGGATTTATCCCAGCCCTCGGGATCGTCCAGGAAGGATTCGACCGAGGCCAGAGTCTCGCTATCAAAATAGCCGCCTTCGCGGGCCGCGTCCAGAACATCGCGCCAGGTGCAGAGTGTATGCAGTTTTACGCCCATTTCCTGCATATTGCGGGCGCTGCTTTCATGGCCGTGGCTGAAAAGGACAAGCAGGTGTTCGATCACGGCATTGGCGCCGCGCAGGGCGTCGATGAAGATTTTGACGCTGGTGCCGAAATTCTGGACGTCCTCTATAAGAACCATTTTTTTATTTTCACCCTCGATATGTCCCTCGATCTGGGCCATGCGGCCAAAGCCTTTGGGTTTTTTGCGGATATAGAGCATGGGCTTGTTCATTTTCTGCGAGATGAACGCGGCATAGGGAATGCCCGCCGTCTCGCCGCCCGCGATGTAATCGATGTTGCCCGCGCCGATTTCCTGCTCCAGGATTTCAGCGGCGAAGGTCATGAGCGTTTCGCGCTCGGCCGGAAATGAAATCAGGCGGCGGCAATCTGCGTAGCAGGGGCCTTTGCGGCCTGATGTATAGGTGAACGGTTCGCGGGCGTTCAATAGAACGGATTTTGTCCCGAGGAGAATTTTTGCCGTTTCGCGGGCGATTTTCTTTTTATCCGTCATTACAAGCTCTTGAGGCGGGAAATGCGGTTATTAGTGCCTGTTTTGAAAGGGTTTTGCAAATTATAACTGCCCGGGGGCCCATGGTTACTGGCTGACCCACAATATCCGGGCCATCCAGCCGATTTCGTCCAGGCTGAAGGAGCGGTCCTCGAAAGCCGGGTTGAGGGATTTGAGCCCGATTTTGCCGCCGCTCTGGCGCAGCACTTCCTTGGCCATGACCTCGCCCGAGCGGGTTTTGACGATGATGCGGTCGCCCTTCCTGATTCTCTCCTGCGGCGAGACCACGAGAATGTCGCCGCTCCGGTAAAGCGGCGACATGGAATCGCCGCTGACCTGCAGCGCGAAAATATGTTTGCTGTTCTGGTGCTCGGCGCCGGGAAAGGCGACCTCGTCCCAGCCTTCGCCGGCGGGGTAGCCGTCTTCGTCGAAATAACCGTCCTTGCCGGCCTGCGCGAAACCGATCATCGGCACCGTGCGCGCCGTGCTGATTTCATTGTCGTTTTCCGCGCCGATGAGGCTGATGAAATCAGTCATGGTCGCGCCTGTCACCGACAGGATTTTTGAAAGACTCTCAGTGGAGGGCCAGCGCGGTTTTCCATCCGGGCTGAGTCGCTTGCTCTTGTTGAACGAGGTCGGATCCAGGCCCGCTTTTTTGGCGAGGCCCGATGCGGAGTATCCGAAGCTTGAGGCGAGGCGGTCGATTCCCCGCCAGATATCTTTGTGCGAAAACATAGGATTACAGTCCCATCATCCTTCAAAAAAATAAATAAGAATAAATTCCTATTTTTCTGTTGACTCCCAAGAAAATTTATATCATAAACGAGAACATAAAGTGAACAAAAAGATTAAAAGGCCATACTCTCTAATTCCAGATACACATCCAAAAAACACCCGGCAGCGGAAATCGTTCCATTTTCCAGCGCAGAAGAAGCCTGGTTCTGGTTTATCAACGCCCAGCAGGCCCGCAATGACGGCGCCCGCTTTGTAGCCGGGCAGGGAACGATGCCGCGCCCCTGCGAACCTGTGGACATCTTGCGAATCGTCGACCGGCTATACCGCCAGCGCCGCCTGATGCGGGATCACCTGCTGGTGCTTCGCTATTACGGCCGCCGCCGCATGCCGCCCGACAACCGCCGCGTCCGCGAGATGCGCGCGCACAAGATATGGAGCGAGGCCATGACACGGATGGAAGGTGCATTCGTCAGCAAGGGCATCGTCACGCCGCAGCAGAAATTACCGTTCAACGACAGTTTCGATTTATTCATGGAAGGAGCGGCCGCGGAATGAGAACGACGCCCGGCGACATGAACGTGCCCGATGCATGGGTCGTATTCAGCGGACAATGCGAGGAGATGCCATGGCTGCGCGTGTTGCGGCCCGGCTTTCGGCATTGCTACGCGCTGCTGAATGACGGTCGGCACTGGATATGCTTCGAGCCGCTGTCGAATTACACCGACATTCAGGTTCAGAATCTGCCCGCGGTTTTCGATCTGCCGCTCTGGCTGAAGGATCACGGGCACACGGTCGTGAAGGCGCGCGTCGTGCGCAGCCGCAAGGAAGCGCCGTGGATGCCGCATACATGCGTCGAGGCGGTCAAGAGAGTCATCGGCCTGCACGCGCGTTCCATCATAACGCCATGGCAGCTTTACAAACATTTATCCAAATCCAGCCCCTATGAAGGAGAACTCACATGGCAGGCACAATAGTCCAGAAAGCCAAGGAAATACGCGCGGCGGAAGACGCGCTCGTCAGCGCTGCCGGGGGCCCAGCCCCGCAAAGCCCATCGCAGATCGCCGAGGCGTCCAGAAACCATAACCTGCTGAATCGCGACCGCGGCATTTTCGGAACCATACAGACTGGTTTCCGCGGTCTGCTGGAAGCGGCGACCGGAAACCGCAAGCGCAAAACATTGCTGGGAGAATAAGAATGGAACAAAAGCTCGAACAAACGCTGGAGCGTTTTGAATCCGCCCGGAAATCACGCGGGAACTGGGAATCGCTGTGGCAGGAATGCTACGACTATGCCCTGCCGCAGCGCGCAGGATTTCTGTATGACCAAATCCCCGGCGCGCGCCGCACTGACAAGATATTCGACGCAACCGCCATGGATGCGGCGGATCAACTGGCGGCCAGCCTTCTGGGCAACCTGACGCCCGCATGGTCGCAATGGTTCGGCCTCAGGCCCGGCTCCGAGCTTTCGCCCGAAGAAGCGGAAAAATTTTCGCCGGTTCTCGAAAAGGCCGCGCGGGCGATGCAGGACCATTTCGACCGTTCGAATTTTTCCGTCGAGATTCATCAATGCTATCTCGATCTCGTTGTCGGCGGAACGGCCAGTCTTTCCTTCGAGGAATCTGATCCGGGCAGCTTTTCTGCCTTTCGTTTTTCCGCCGTGCCGCTCAGCGGCATCGTGCTGGAGGAGGGCGAGAGCGGTTTCCTGGACGGCGCTTACCGCGTGCTTGAGCTTGGCGCCGCGCAGATGCAGGAGCGTTACCCGTCTGCGTCCATCCCTGCGGATATTATCAAAAAATCCGCGAAGGACACGCAGCTTCGTTTCAAGATTCTCGAAGCCGTTATGCCGAACGGGCTGGTCTACGCCTACAAGGCCTGCCTCGTCGAAAACCCGGCGCAGCCCATTCTGCTGGCGGAAGGAAAATTTTCGGAATCGCCGTTCATCTCGTTCCGCTGGCTGAAATCGCCGGGAGAGATTTATGGCCGCTCGCCGGTGATGAAGGCGCTGCCCGATATCAAGACCACGAACAAGGTGGTCGAGCTGATTCTTAAAAACGCGTCCATCGCCGTGACCGGAATCTGGCAGGCGGATGATGACGGCGTGCTTAACCCCGCCAATATCGAACTGGTGCCGGGCGCTATCATCCCGAAGGCGGTCGGCTCGGCCGGACTGCAGCCGCTCGATATGCCGGGGCGCTTTGATGTGTCGCAGCTTATGCTCGAAAATCTCCAGGCGCGCATACGTCATGCGCTGCTGGCGGACAGGCTTGCGCCTGTCATGGGGCCGCGCATGACCGCGACGGAAGTGATGGAGCGATCCTCCGAAATGACGATGCTGCTCGGCGCGACCTATGGCCGTCTGCAGACGGAATTACTCACGCCGCTGATCAAGCGCGCGTATTCGATCCTGCGCCGCCGCGGCGAAGTGCCCGATATCGCGCTGGGCGGACGCATGATCGCCATTGATTACCGCTCGCCCCTCGCGAGGGCACAAGGTCAGCGTAACGTGCAGAACACATTGTCGTGGCTCAATTCGGTAGCAGCCATGGGCCCGGAAGCGCTTGCCGTTGTCGACCTCGCGCAGGCCGCGCGTTTCCTCGGCGCCGCTTTGACAGTGCCCCGTGATTTAATCCGCAAAGAAGGAGAAATAAATGTTTAGACCCTTATTCGTACGCGATCCGTTGCCGCTGCCCAAAAGCGGGCTGGTTTATTCGCAGCCAGAACCGGCAAAGATAGAACTACGCGAAATCGAAAAATGCTTCGCGCGCTTGTTCACGACGGAAGACGGCCGCAGGGTGCTTGGCTATTTGCAGGCCATAACGTTCCAGCGCGCGCTCGGCGCCGCGACGCCCGATGAACAGATTCGCTACAGCGAAGGGCAGCGCTCGCTGGTCGCAACCATTCTGCGGCTGATCGATCGCGGCCGGAAACCCTAAAATTTTTAACAGTAAGGAGACTGAAACATGACTGAGAATCTTTTAACCAACGACATACCCGACAAGTTCAAGGACCCGGAAACCGGCGGCCTGAAGGCTGATGCATTGCTGCGTTCTTATAAAGAGCTGGAGAAAAAACTCTCCCAAAGCCCTTCCGCGCCGAAATCGCCGGAGGAATATTGCATTGATTGCTCGCATGGACTTTTCGAGCCTGATCCTGATGTGAACGCCCGCATGCATGCGAAAGGATTCACGCACGATCAGGCGCAGGAGGCCTACAATCTCGCAGCCGAAAAAATGATGCCCATGGTCGCCGATATATTCGCGGAACTCCAGGCCGACCGCGAGGTCGAGCGCCTGGTCAATCATTTCGGCGGCGTGGAGAAATGGCAGGAAGTATCGCGCCAGCTGCTCGCTTTCGGGCGTCAGAGCGTCAAGCCCGACGTGCTTGCGAATCTCTCCAGCAGCTACGACGGCGTTCTTGCGCTCTACAGGATGATGAAATCCGACGAGCCGGGCCTCAAGCGCGGCGGCAGTATCGCGGCGGTGGATGAAAGGGACCTGCAGGCCATGGTGCGCGACCCGCGCTATTGGAGGGACAAGGACCCGTCTTTCGTGGCGAAAGTCACAGACGGCTTTCAGAAAATGTACGGGAAGCAATAATCATAAATTTAAAAGCCCTCCGATGGAGGGCTTTTTTTATGCGAGCTGCGAATCCGCGAACTCGCCCGCGAGATAATCATCGACGACAGTCTGAAACGATTTTTTGATCTGCTGCGTCAGTGGCGAAAACTTGAAAGCAACTTTATCATAGCTTTTGCGCACGACTTTTGCTTTGTGCGGGACATCAATGACTTCGTTGCGCAGGCGGAATTTGAGAGTGACGGAAACTTCATCGTTCAGGCCGAAAGGGCGGCTGTCACCGTAAATCAAAACACCGCCGGGCGACCAGTTTTCGATCGGGTAAGTCTTGCCGTCGATGACGCCCACGCAATGGTCGGCATCGCGGCGCTCGAAATTGCGGCGCTTGGCATTGTCCTGCGCGGAGCCGGATTCGCCCTTGAGCTTGGAAAGAAGTGATTCGAACATAACGCGCATGGTCCCCTTGCCAATTACTCGCTAATTTTAGGTTATGTTAACACAAGTGAGTTTTTTAGACTAAGAAAAATATGGGTTTTTGCATACATATCTTTCAAGGATAAAAAACGGAAGATTTCCCTTGACATGATAGGAATTATTTCCTGGTATGCTTCTATCAACGCCAGAATTGTAACTTTTCGACCGCTTGAACGGTCAGATACACAACGGCGTTTTTTCCTTCAGCAGCGATAAAAGAAAACCATACGAACAAATCGTATGGCCTCGCACGCGCTTCTCCGGATGTTTCGGCCTGCGGACTTTCGTCCCCGACAACCACTCCCCGGCATTTCAACAGAAACCTTAAACCCCCGAGAAGGAGTTTGATATGTCCACATCTTTTGACCAGGCGTTCATCAAGCAGTTCGAACGCGAAGTGCATGAAGCCTACCAGCGGCAAGGCTTAAAATTACGCAGCACTGTCCGCGTCTCCGGCAACGTCAACGGCTCGTCCGCTGTATTTCAAAAAATCGGCAAGGGCACAGCCTCGACCAAATCCACGCACGTGTACAAGCGCAGCGAGGAAAAGAAAAAGGCGCCCGGGCCGGAAGTGATCGGCTGGAACAAGCCATAACCCCCCTGTAAACCCGGACTCCCCTGTGGTAGAATCACCCGTCAAAAGCGGGGTCCCCCATGTTCGGTAAATCATCCAAATCAGTTCCTATCACAGTTGCGCACGGCGACGGCATCGGCCCGGAAATCATGGCCGCGACGCTCCAGATTCTGAAGGAGGCGGGCGCCAAGCTCGATATCGAAACCATCGAGATCGGCATGGGCGTCTATAACCGCGGCGTTAAAAACGGGATCGAGGACTCCGCGTGGGAATCTCTTCGCCGCACCCGCGTATTCCTGAAAGCCCCGATCACCACGCCCCAGGGCGGCGGGTTCAAATCCCTCAATGTCACCATCCGTAAATCGCTTTCATTATATGCCAACGTCCGCCCATGCGTTTCCTACGCACCCTATGTTGAGACGAACCACCCCAACATGGACATAATGATCATCCGCGAGAACGAGGAAGATTTATACGGCGGCATCGAATACCGCGAGTCACAGGAGGTTATGGCCTCGATCAAGCTGATTTCCCGCCCCGGTACTGAGCGCATCGTCAGATATGCTTTCGAATACGCCAAAGCCAATGGCCGCAAAAAAGTCACCTGCATGACCAAGGACAACATCATGAAATTGTCCGACGGCCTGTTTCACAAAATTTTCGACGAGATCGGCAAGGAATATCCCGACATCACGCAGGACCACATGATCATCGATATCGGCACGGCGAAGGTCGCCAGCGCGCCGCATATATTCGACGTCATCGTTCTGCCAAACCTGTATGGCGACATTCTCTCCGACGTCGCGGCGGAAGTGACGGGCTCGGTCGGTCTTGGCGGCTCATCCAATATCGGCGAGAGCTTTGCCATGTTCGAGGCCGTGCACGGCTCGGCGCCTGATATCGCGGGCAAGGGCCTTGCGAACCCTTCCGGCCTGCTGCTCGGCGCGGTCATGATGCTGGTCCATATCGGCCAGGGCGATGTCGCCACCAACATTCACAACGCATGGCTGAAAACGATCGAGGATGGAATCCATACCGGCGATATTTTCCGCACCAAGACGTCCAAGGAAAAAGTCGGCACTGACGGTTTCTGCAAGGCCGTTCTCGCGCGCCTCGGCCAAAAGCCCGAACGCATGAAGCCTGTCGATTACAGCGGCGCCAACGCGGGCGGCATGACCATGCCGCCGCTGAAAGCGTACAAAGATGATAAAATTGACCGTGTCGGAGTCGACATTGGCCTCAACTGGGGCAACACGGTGGAAAAACTCGTCGAAAAAATCATGCCCTGCATCACCGACAATCTTGACCTCGCGATGATTTCAAACCGTGGTACGAAAGTCTGGCCGGACGGCAACCCGGAAACATTCTGCTCCGACAACTGGCGGTTGCGATTCAAAGGCAAGGACGGATCGACGGTCAGAACGTCGCAGGTCATCGCGCTCATCGACCGCCTTAACAAGGCCGACATGAATTTTACAAATGCTATTATGCTCAATAAATTCAATGATGTGCCCGGCTTCACCGTGGCCCAGGGTGAATAGCTAATATATGGATGACGCAGCCGCATCTGCGTTATAATGGACTCATGAAACGCTTATTGCTGGTTATTTTTCTTGTCGCTCTGGCTTCTCAGCCGGCCATGGCCGAGCAGAAAACCGGCGGCGCCGATGCGGGCATGTTACTCCGCGATCAGGGCAATCCCCAGATACTTAAATATACGCCGCCGGCCGAGCCCTATCTTTCTCCTGTGAAATTTTTGAAACAGGATCCGCCGGTCAGCCTGAATGAGCGTGTCGAGCGTCTCCTGCACGGCATCAAGGTCGATATCTCACCCGAATACGATCATTACGGCTACGAACTGCGCCGCTATATGGCACATGTTTCGGGTCCGCAGGTTTTCAACAACGAAGCGAAAATAAAAGAAGAGCTTTCGAATATCAGGAAAGCGGAGATCATTCTTCAGTACTGGCGCCAGGAGATGATGCGCGAGAGCGGCGAAATTGCGAAGATAATCGAGGAGAAAAACTCGCCCACCAATACCCGCACCAGCTTTAAATATAATTCCGGAAGCGCGCTGGCGTTCCTGTCGGAATGCCACACATGGATTCAAAAGAACAAGGAATTGCTGGAGTTTCTTTTGGAGAAGCAGGGCCTGTATAGCTTCGACGGCGAAAAATTCATGTTCAAGAGCAACAAGGATCGCGACGTCTTCGCGGCGAAATTCACGGCGGCCATCCAGGCCCGCACTTATATCAATGAATATGTTCCCTTCGCAGGGATGGTGTATTAGGATTTTTCCGCTGCTGTGAGCGTGTTCAGCAGCAGGCAGGCAATCGTCATCGGCCCGACACCGCCCGGCACCGGCGTAATCGCCCCGGCCACATTCAGCGCCGCATTGTAATCCACGTCGCCCATAAGTTTCCCCGTATCCAGCCGGTTGATGCCGACATCGATGACGATGGCGCCCGGTTTTATCCAGTCGCCCTTCACCATGCCGGGCCGCCCGACGGCGGCGACAAGGATATCGGCGCGGCGGCAGATTTCATCAAGGTTCCTGGTCTTTGAATGCGCATGGGTCACCGTGCAGTTCTCCGTCAGCAGCAATTGCGCCATCGGCTTTCCGAACAGCAGCGAGCGGCCGATCACCACGGCATTCAGACCTGTAAGGTCTTTCGTGACGCTTTTAATGAGCATCAGCGCGCCCTGCGGCGTGCAGGGCACAATTCCCGGCAGCCCGGCCACGAGCTTGCCCACGTTTGAAATGGTAAGGCCGTCCACGTCTTTTTCCGGCGCTATCATCTGCACCAGTTCATCTTCCTCGTCCGCAAGAGGAGCGGGCAGGGGAAGCTGCATCAAAATGCCATGGACTTTCGGATCGGCGTTCAGCTGCCTGATCGTGTCACGGATTTTTGAAGAGGACACATTGGCGTCCATTTTATGCTCGAAGTTTACGATGCCTGCTTCCTCGCACGCCTTGATCTTGTTCTTCACATAGACATGCGAGGCAGGATTGTCGCCGACAAGTATGACGGCAAGGCCGGGCTTTGTTTTCATCCCGGAAACCCGCCCGGCGATTTCCGCGCGCAAGGACGCGGCAATCGCTTTGCCGTCTATAATGTCAGCGCCGGAGGTCACAGCCTGTAGATAAGGCTGATAAGGAGGCTCTTGAGCACTGTCAGCAGAACGATGACGATAAGGGGTGTGATGTCGATCCCGCCAATCGGGGGAACATATTTCTGAATCGGCTTGTAGATGGGATCGGTGAGTTTTTTCAGAAGCTGGACCAGGTTCTGCGCGCGCTCGTTCGAAGCGTTTATGACTTCGAAATTGATCAGCCAGCTCACCGCGACCTGCAGAAGGATAATGCCGACGTAAATCTGGTAGAACAGGATGATAAGGGTATAGATGATTCCCATGGTGTTTTCCTTTGCGTTGTCCCTGAAGCCTGTTTAGCACAACTGCCTCCCGGCGCAAAGCCGCCGCCGCCATAATCCTTATATTTCCTTACGTTTTTTTGGTGTAAAATAACAAGAGTGGGGAGATTTAGAGGGTATATGCGCGGCTTTAATATTACGATCGCAGGCGTGGTTGCGGTGCTGGCGGCGGCGTTGCCCGGCGCGGCGCTGGCCCAGAACGGGCAGGACACTAACCCGTGCCCCCTGGTCAAGCCCGCCCAGATCAATGTCGTCCCCGCCACCGAAAAGGTCCGGTACGATCATTCCAAGACCCTGGCGCAGCTTCAGCAGACCGAAATAGATACGATCAACCCTTATGGATTTTCAGGCGTGACTTCCCTTCATGGCTACATGAAGGCCACGGTCGGGGTTAAGCCCCAGGTGAAAGTGGCGCGCCAGCGTGAAGCGCGCACGGGCGGTTATTGCCTCTGGTACGATACGATTGATATCCGTCTCGAGATATCGCCGACGATCGTGATCGGCAAAGAGATATATAACGACTCATGCCTCAGGGCTGCCACGCTCGATCATGAAATGAAGCATGTGAATGTCGATCGCCAGATCGTGAATAAATACGCAAAAATCATCGGCCAGAAAGTCTATGACGCCATTGCCGAGCGCGGCTTTCGCACACCGCCCGTTCCGCCGGAGCATGTAAAGGGCATGAACGAACGCATGACCAAGGTTGTCGCCCAGGTCATCCAGTTCGAACACGACAAGATGCAGCTTGAGCGCATGGAGTTGCAGCGCGGGGTAGACAGCCTCGAGGAGTATGAACGTACCAGCAGGCTCTGCGAGGCGTCGCGCGCGAAGCTGCCCGGCTGGGCGACGTCGGAATCAAAATCCAGAAAATACCGCTGAAATTAAAACCGCTGCTCTGGTAGGGAGCAGCGGCTTCGAATACTTGTGAGCTAACCGGCAACAGAGGGGAACTATGAAATCCGTATCTTTTGCCTGTATGACCAGTATGGTTTCCAATTGTGGCGAAAAAGTGAGTATAAAATGCTGTTTTTGAGGTATTTTATAAACAATTGATTTTAAATGGTTTATAGCCAAAAATCCCCTCGTTAACACTTCTCCCGTCTTTTAAATTGACATATTATATGCAGTTTTTTAACATGCCCTAATATAAAAAACGGCTGAGGGAGACTCCATGAAATACCAGCATCTCTATGGGCTTTTTGACAATTTCCCTCACAGGCGGAAACAGCTCAAGGACAAGGACCAGAAATGGCTTCATGAGCAATTCATGAAGACATTACAGGAAAAAATCTCTTCAGAGCCAGAACAGGCAGCCGAATTTCAATCTGAAATCCTGATCATGGAGGGTGAAACCGCGGCGGCAGAAGGTCATCTGGAGCATGCTTTGGGATATTTTAACGAGGCTGCGGCGGTTTTTGGGCAAAATGTTTCGGCTATTGTCAGGGTCGCAAGCGTAATGCTGGAACTGGATAAACCTAATGTTGCCCAAAGCCTGTACGAGATAGCTCTAAAAAAGGACCCGTTTGATCCCGGTATCGCTACGGGTCTTGGTGTGTGCCAGATGGAATTGGGACAGATACCACAGGCCAGAAATACCTTCAAAAAAGTCGCCGACGAGCGGGAAACATATGCGCCGGCTCATTTCTTTCTCGCGGTTCTCGAAAGTGACCGTCACGAAATGAAGCGATATTTCAATAAAGCGATGTTTTATGCGGGTGTTTCAGGCTCTGATCCGTTTTTGCAACCCGATACTGATGCTGTAATGGCGCGCAATAACCCGGAGTTTCGCATGCGCCTGTTGTCGGGACCTGATTATTAATCCCTTTTTAACCCTCTCCCCTTAGTGTAAAATCCACACGTAGAATTCCTGCGTGTTCTTCCTATCGTCTCAAAGACATATTCAAAGGATTTGCACTATGACTCGCACAGGCCATGACTCCCTCGGCACCCGCAAATCTCTCAAAGTAGACGGCAAGGAATATGATTATTTCAGCCTCAAGGCCGCAGCCGAAAAAATCGGCGATATCAGCCGGTTGCCTTATACGCTGAAAGTTCTGCTTGAGAACCTCCTGCGCTTCGAGGATGGCCGCACCGTCAACACCGACGACATCAAGGCGCTGAAATCATGGCTCGACAATAAAAGATCCGACCGCGAGATCGCTTACCGCCCGGCCCGGGTGCTGATGCAGGACTTCACCGGCGTTCCCGCCGTGGTTGACCTCGCCGCAATGCGTGAAGCGATGGCCGCTCTCGGCGGCGACCCGCAAAAGATCAACCCGCTGGTTCCCGTTGACCTCGTGATTGACCACTCGGTCATGGTCGATGAGTTCGGCACCAATAAGGCATTCCAGCAGAACGTCGAAATCGAGTTCGAGCGCAACCATGAACGCTATGCGTTCCTGCGCTGGGGTCAGAAAGCGTTTAAAAATTTCCGCGTCGTTCCGCCCGGCACAGGCATCTGCCACCAGGTGAACCTCGAATATCTCGCCCAGACCATCTGGGTTCTCGAAGATGAAAACAAAAAAGGCCGCCAGGTTGCGTATCCCGACACGCTGGTCGGCACGGACTCGCACACGACGATGGTCAATGGCCTGGCCGTTCTCGGCTGGGGCGTCGGCGGTATCGAAGCCGAAGCCGCGATGCTGGGACAACCCGTTTCCATGCTCATCCCCGAAGTCATCGGCTTCAAGCTGATGGGCAAGATGAAGGAAGGCACGACGGCGACCGACCTCGTTCTCGTCGTCACCGAAATGCTCCGCAAAAAAGGCGTGGTCAATAAATTCGTCGAATTTTTCGGCCCCGGCCTTGAGAACATGACTCTTGCCGACCGCGCGACGATCGCCAACATGGCGCCGGAATATGGCGCGACCTGCGGCTTCTTCCCGATCGATGCCGAAACCATCCGCTATCTCGAATTCACCGGACGCGACCCGCATCGCGTAAAACTGGTTGAAGCCTATGCCAAAGAACAAGGCATGTGGCGCGATGCGAATTCACCCGATCCTGTTTTCACCGACACGCTATCGCTGGATATCAGCACGGTCGAGCCTTGCATGGCTGGTCCGAAGCGTCCGCAGGACCGCGTTCCGCTTTCCACAGCCGTTAAATCTTTCACGGACGTTACGCCGGATGCCAAAAGCATTCAGGTCGAAGGCCATGATTACAAGCTCAGTCACGGCGACGTGGTGATTGCCGCGATTACAAGCTGCACGAACACGTCGAACCCGTCGGTTATGGTGGCCGCAGGTTTGGTTGCCCGCAAAGCGCGTGCGCTTGGCCTGTCCGTCAAACCGTGGGTGAAAACCTCGCTGGCGCCGGGCTCACAGGTTGTTACGGAATATCTCGACAAGGCCAATCTCTCCGCCGATCTCGACGCGATGGGATTCAACCTCGTCGGCTATGGCTGCACGACCTGCATCGGCAACTCCGGTCCGCTTCCCGATCACCTGGCGAAAGCCGTAGAAACCGGCGACCTCAATGTTGCAGGCGTTTTGTCTGGAAACAGAAACTTTGAAGGCCGTATCAACCCGCACGTGAAGTCGAACTATCTTGCTTCGCCGCCACTGGTAGTCGCTTACGCTATCGCTGGTTCACTCAAAATTGATCTCTATAAAGATCCAATCGGCAAAAGCAAAGACGGCAAGGATGTCTTCCTGAAGGACATCTGGCCATCGAACAAGGAAATCGCGGACACAATCGCGGTCTGCCTGACACCGCAAATGTTCAAATCAAGATATGCCGACGTATTCAAAGGCCCGCCCGAATGGCAGAAAATCGGTGGCGCCGCCGGCGGCGAAACTTACGGCTGGCAGGACAATTCCACCTACGTCAAAAACCCGCCTTATTTCTCGGGCATGCAGCACAAGCCGCGTGACGTGAAAGACATCAAGGGCGCATATGCGCTGGCGATCCTCGCCGACTCCGTCACGACCGACCACATCTCGCCCGCGGGCTCGATCAAGAAAGACTCGCCCGCCGGAAAATATCTTGTCGGTCATGCTGTCACGCCCGCGGATTTCAACTCCTACGGCGCAAGACGCGGCAACCACGAAATCATGATGCGCGGCACCTTCGCCAATATCCGCATCAAGAACGAAATGGTTCCCGGCACCGAAGGCGGATTTACCAAACATATCCCGAGCGGCGAACAGCTGCCGATCTATGACGCCTCGATGAAATATCAGAAAGAGGGCACGCCCCTCATCGTCGTCGCCGGTAAGGAATACGGCACGGGTTCATCCCGCGACTGGGCCGCGAAGGGCACGAATTTGCTCGGCGTGAAGGCTGTAATCGCGGAAAGCTTCGAGCGTATTCATCGCTCGAACCTCGTGGGCATGGGCATTCTGCCGCTGCAGTTCAAGGATGGCATGACACGCCAGACGCTGAAGCTCGACGGCACGGAAACTTATGACATCGCCGGCATCGAGAAGGGCCTCAAGCCTCGCCAGGATGTGGTTGTGACTGTTCATCGTGCTGGTGGCAAAACAGAACAGATCACCGCGATGTGCCGCATCGATACGCTGGATGAAATCGAATACTACAAGAACGGCGGCATCCTGCACTACGTCCTGCGGAGCATGACGAAAGCGGCCTAGGGCTTTTTCCCCGGCGCAGGCAGGACTTTTCGCGCCAGTTCTTCGGCTTCGGCGAGAACTTTCGGGAATTCGGGCTTCTCCGGTCGGTAGCGCACGTCGAAAGTCGTCTCAAGATTGGCGATCTCGGAATTAAGCCGTCCCAGCCGGATTTCGGATTCCCGTGTCTGTTTTTCCTCGGGCGAATGACGGGCGATGATGCCGCGCTTGATCTTTTCCCCGTTCATGCCGACTGAAAAGGCAAGCTGTATCCCCTCCAGGAACGCCGCGCCCGAGCCGAGAATTTGCGCAAAATTCAGATGCATGCCGCCTTTGGCCGCAACGGAGAAATTGAAAGTCCTGGTCTTGTCCGCGCTGCGCAGGATGACGCCGCAGCGCCCCTGTTTTTTCTCAAGGTTGATCACCAGCGCGACGTTGCCGTCATATTCGAGGCGCAGGACGCGGCCCTGCTTGCGGATAATCTCCTCGGCATGCTGAATTGAATCTTCATATTTTCCTTTGGTCATCTCGGAGCATTTTTCGATGATATCGAGCATCGGGTGGCGGTCGCCTTTTTCAAAGACCACCTTGCCGCCGTGATAGATTGCCACCCAGCGTTGTGGATTATAATTCTGTTCATATTCCCCGGAGGCAAGGTCCCACGCCGCCTGCCAGTCATAAGGGCTGGGGCGGTCGAGCAGGGGGCCGCCGCTGATGAAGGACTGCACCATCCGTGCCGCCATGCGGATGCAGGAATGCATGTTCTGGGCGCGCACGATCAGGGTTTCCTGGGTCTCGCCTTTCTCGTTTTTAAGGGCGACGACCATGCGGTTGGACAGGGCGATCGTCGGGCCTTGGCCGCTTTTCAGGCCGGCGGCAAGGTCGTGGATCACGAATTTTTCACGCAGGAGCTCGGTAACCAGTTCTTTCATGAGAAGCCCGCCCGTTGGTCAGAAAACGATACTACCGGGAGTTTACAGGGCAGGCCAGAGGCTTGTGAGAGGTTCAGGCAGCCAGGGCAGGCGTTTCTGCCCATGCGGCGGCGCGCAGGGCGGCCAGTGCGCGCCGTCCGGCTGCCAGGCGGCGCTCCAGTCCGGTACGGCGCGGCATGTCCCTGAGGCACGCCTGCAGCGTTACGCTTTGATGATTGAAACCGGCCGTCAGGCCGCAGGCTGGGGTAAAATAGTGGTCTGGACGAGGAGCCAGTTGCTCCAGCTCTCTCTCCAGACCGTGTAATGCACCCTCTAGTTTTTTTATTTGTGGGATCTTGCCCATCTTGTCCCTCTACTTGAGGGTTATCCTAGACGGGCAAAGTAAATATCAATTTAACTATAGATTGGATTTTAACTAATGGATTATTTACTTGGATAGTATTTGTATAAAATTTTATCTATTAGGGATAAATGGCGGGCAGGGGGTGACAGGCCCTTGTTTTCAATCTAACTTTTATGTCGGAGAACAGAGTCGTCATGCCACGCGAAGACCGCCGCATCAGTTTTGAAAATGAAGAGGTTTACAAAGCCGTCTTTGCGCTATGCACACAGAAGCAGATGAAAAAGCCCATACCCGGCCATATCGTGAAAATCAGCGAGGGCGCGGGCGAGGCCGGGGGAATATTCCTCGATTTCGAAAACCCGCTGGATAAAAGCGCCGAGCAGGCCGAATACACCCGCGACTTCATCGCGGCGGCGCTCATGCTTTACTGCCGGGGCTGCGGCATTCCACTACCTAAGAGTGCAAAAAAATCCGTCATCATTGTTGAAGGCATGCTCATCCTGCGCGTGCAAATCTAAAGCGCCGAAGGGCTGGCCTTATAGAGGTCAAAGATATCGACGATCTCCATGATGCGCTCGATCTCGCGCTTGCAGTGCAGGGCATGCTGCTTCGTCGAAACCGGCACGAACATCCCCGAAGGCTCGAACATGTTGCCCTTGTGCGGGATCATCATGAAAATATATTTCCCGCGGAAAAAAGCTGCCGTGAGTTCGGCCTTGCCGAATATGTCGGCGGCGTCGGCAAGTTCTTTCAGCAGCTTTTCACCCGCCAGCAGCGCGGCATCGTCGGGCTTGTCGGAGAAAACGACAAAGCGGTCCGCCTCGGGATTTTCGGCTTTGACGTTGACCTGCGGCAGCTTGGCCCAGCGCGTGCTGGCTGAGCGTTTGGCCATCGCGCGGTCGGCGGTGATGATGGTGTGCCCTTCGAAAACCTTGTGCGCTGTCTCCAGCAATACGAACAGGCCCTCGAATGTAACGTCGCGGCCCTTGTGCAGCCGCGCCTCGCTGAAGATCACTTTCGCGCCTTTATAAGTGCCCATGAAGCAGTCTTCGGCATCGTAACGGTTATGCGCCGGGACGACGCCGGTCTTGCCGATGATCTCGCGGGGAATGCCGCGCGCCGGATAAAACTTGAAGCCGCCGAGTGCCGCCGCCATTTTCGGCATGAATATCTTCTTATAGTCGCGGACATAATGCTTGATCGGCGCCTCGCTCCAGGAATGCATGAAAATAGGCACCAGCAGGGCCGGGATCATGCACAGGGCTGCCCGCGCCAGGTTGAACTCCACGAAAAAGAACCAGCCGAAGGCGGCTGCCCCGCCCAGGGCCAGCGCCATGCCAAAGCTCATGGTCAGGAAGGCCCGTCTGCCGTGCCGCTGCATATAGCGCAGGCGCATATCCTCCGATTCCTTCACAACCTCGTCCATGGTGGCCGTAAAGCGGCTTTCATCCACCCGCTGGATGGCGTCCAGGTCGGTGATCTGGGAGGGCGGAACGGCATATTCGTCTTTTTTATCGGCCATAACATCATTTTAGCAGATGGGGAGGGTCGGCAAAAGACGCTATAAAAAGCTACCATTTTTCAGGCTTTTCCTGTACAAAGCCCCGGCTTGCAAAAAAGAACGTATTAGAGAGTGTTCATATGACCCGGCCTACCATTCGCAACATCGCGATTATCGCGCACGTCGACCACGGCAAAACCACGCTGCTGGATTCGATCCTCAAACAATCCGGCTCGTTCCGTGAGAACCAGCAGGTCGATACATGCGTCATGGATTCCGGCGATCTTGAAAAAGAGCGCGGCATCACCATTCTCGCGAAATGCACGTCCGTGAACTGGGACGGCGCGCGCATTAATATCGTCGACACACCGGGCCACGCCGATTTCGGCGGCGAGGTTGAACGTATTCTCAGCATGTGCGACGGCGTTATCCTGCTATGCGACGCCGCTGAAGGCCCGTTGCCGCAGACAAAATTCGTTCTTTCCAAAGCGCTGGCGCTCGGCATCCGCCCCATCGTCATGATCAACAAGATCGACCGCGGCGACGCGCGCCCGGATGATGTCCTTAACGAAGTATTCGACTTGTTCGTGTCGTTGGACGCGAATGAAGAACAACTCGATTTCCCCATTCTTTATGCATCAGGCCGTGAGGGCTGGTGTGCGGACAGCCTCACTGCGCCGCGCGAAAATCTGCACCCGCTGCTGGATTTGGTCCTGCGTCATGTTCCCGCGCCGAAAGTTGATGAAAAGGCGCCGTTCGCCATGCTTTCCACGTTGCTGGAAGCCGACCCGTATCTGGGCCGCGTCCTGACGGGAAAAATCTACAGCGGCGAAGCGCGCGTCAACATGCCCGTTCACGCGATCGGCCTCGACGGCAAGCGCGTTGAATCGTTCCGCCTGACGAAACTGCTCGCGTTCCACGGCATCGAGCGCAAGCCGGTCGATGTGGCTTATGCGGGCGATATCATCTGCATTGCCGGGATGGAAAAAACCTCCGTCGCCGATACGATCTGCGATACGACCGTTTCGACGCCGATCAAATCGCAACCCATCGACCCCCCGACAATCGCCGTGACGATCACAGTTAATACGTCGCCGCTCGCGGGCACCGAGGGCAAAAAACTAACCTCCACCATGATCCGCGACCGCCTGTTGTCTGAAGCTGAAACCAACGTCGCGATTAAGGTCAGCGAGAATGCAGGACGCGATGCGTATGAACTGGCAGGACGCGGCGAGCTTCAGCTCGGCGTCCTGATCGAAACCATGCGCCGTGAAGGGTTCGAGCTCTCCGTTTCGCGCCCGCGCGTCGTCATGAAAAAAGACGAAAACGGCCAGATGCTCGAGCCGTATGAAGAAGTGATCATCGATGTCGATGATGCGTTTACAAGCGTCGTCGTCAATAAAATGAACCAGCGCAAGGCTGAAATGACCGATATGCGCCCCTCCGGCCACGGCAAGACGCGCATTAAATTCCTCGCGCCCTCACGCGGGTTGATCGGTTACCGCTCGCAATTCCTGACCGACACACGCGGCACGGGATTGATGAACAGACTCTTTTCTCACTATGGTCCTTACAAGGGCGATATCGAAGGCCGCCGCAACGGCGCGCTGATCTCGACCGACCTCGGCGAAGCCGTTGCCTACGCGATCTTCAACCTGCAGGACCGCGGTTTCATGTTCATCGGCCACGGCGAAAAAGTTTACCAGGGCATGGTTGTCGGCGAACACAGCCGCGACAATGACCTCGAGATTAACGTGCTGAAAGGCAAGAAGCTGACGAACGTCCGCGCCAGCGGCGCCGACGAAGCCGTCATCCTGGTGCCGCCGCGCAAGATGACGCTCGAGGAAATGATGTCCTATATCAACGACGATGAACTCGTTGAAGTGACGCCGAAATCCCTGCGCCTGCGCAAGATGTTCCTTAGTTCGAATGAGCGCGAAATCGCGAAGAAGAAGGAAAAAGCCGCCGCCGCTGCGGCGCAGTAAGTTTTCTTGCCCTCTTGAAAACATGATTTCCCGCGCCAGGTCGTATATAATAGGGAATGACCATGATGCTCCGGAAACTGGCGTTTTTAGTGGTTTTTATGGCTGTTCTGACGGCCCCTCCGGCCATGGCCGAAGAGAAAAAGCCGCCCATCATCATCCATACCGGCAAGACCAAATACATCATCAATTCGGATTCGGAAAAGATGCGCGAAATTTTCCTGCGCGCCGACCGCATCAAGATCGTGCGCAAGAAGAAAGACCGCGACGACTGGCGCGAGGATTACTACCGGAATTATTACCGCCATCACCGGAACATCCGCGATCACGAGGATGACCCGGACAAAGTCCCCTATTATTCAGGCTACGGGGCGGGCTACCTGATCTCCAGGGATCGCGACTGATTTATAATCCCAGTTCTGTTTGTACCGCGCCGCCTTTTTCAACCCGGAGATGATGAATGCTCTGACCCGTGCGCTCCGCGACATGCCGGGCGACGATATTGCGGTGGCAGCTCCCGGGCTCGCGCTCATAACACAGCAGGCATGAAGGTGATTTCTCAGCGATTTCGGCGGCTTTGGCAACGCCGCCCTGCGCGGTCTGCGTCTGCATATGCGCCTCGAACGCGGCTTCGAATCCGCCGGGGCCGGGCGGCTGGTTGTGCCGTGGATTGCCAAGCTCGCGCAGGTGGAGATAGTCGATGCCGTGCTCGCGCAAAACCGCCGCCAGCGGGCTTTTTGAAAAGCCGCCGCGCCGGGAAAACGGGTGAAACCGCACGTCCACCACGACATTCACGCCCGCATTTTCCAGAGTAGTCACGAAATCGTCCGTGTTTGTGCCCTCATAGCCGATTGTGTAAAGCGACTTTTGCATAGTCATTTATATAAATCGAATTCCCGAAAAATAAACGAAGGGTTAAATCCGGGTCGCCGTACAAATTGCAGAACGAGAAAAAACTGCGTTTCGCACTAAGTATCTAAGAGGAGATTATGCCATGACACTTAAAAAACTCACCCTTGCAGGGTTTTTCCTGGCGCCGCTGCTGTTTGCGCAGGCCGCAGAGGCCGGCGAATATTGCCGGGAATACCAGAAATCCATCCGCGTCGGCGGCCATATCGAATCCGGCTACGGCACGGCATGTATGCAACCTGACGGTTCATGGATGATTGTATCCACACGCGGCACCGTCGACCCGTTCGACGACCTGCGCAGCAGGAATGTCGTCCTGGTTTCCGACGAGCGGCCGGTTTATTACAACTACGGACCATCCTACCGGCCCGTGACCTATTACCCGCGTAAGCATCACGGGTACAATCACTCGCGTTTTTACAGCAGCCCGGGACTATCGCTCAGCTTCGTCTTTGACGACGACAATCGCCGCCGCGACTGGGATCGCGACAGGCGCGACTGGCGAGACAATGACCGCGGACGTGGACGCGGACACGGCGATCATGACCGTCGCCATGGCGGCAGGCACGACCGCGACTAGAAATTAAGTTTCCCCGGGAAGCCGTCACGCTTCAACCACGGCTTCCCCTCTCTGGCGCTCTTGCCGTCCCCCCGGCAGGAGCGCTTTTTTGTGGCAAAAAAGAACCGGCCCACTCTAAAAGAGCAGGCCGGTTTTGGGGGGCAGGGTAGAACTTTAGAAATTTGTAACTAAGCCGCTTGCTGCATTGCTTCCTGATTAATACCGCCTTCTGCAAGATCGCTTAACTTACGATCAGCGCTGCGCTCTTCTTCCAGTGTTTCACTGAGGATCGAGGCCGCTTCCATGTGACCCAGGGAATTGGCAAGAGCAACGAGCGAACCATACGATGCAATTTCGTAATGCTCAACTTTCTGTGCGGCTGTTATCAGCGCTGCATCTCTTACCGGACCTTCTTCGGTATGTCCGATCAGGTCTTCCGCTTCCTTGATCAAACCTTTGATGGCTTCGCAAACTTCTTTTTTCGGCTTGATATCAAGAAGTTCATAAATTTTCTCAATGCGGCGCTTGTGTCCCTCGGTTTCTTCCTTGTGGTCGCGGAAGCCCTGGGCCAGTTTTGGGTTCGATGCTTTCTCTGCCATTTTTTCGAGCGCTTTGATCAAAGAGTCTTCGGCATAGTGCATGTCAAAGAGTTCATCCTGAAACAGGTCTTCAAGATTTTTCATTTTCATGGCTTTGCTCCGGTTCGGGGTTGTACCTAGGGACCAACGGGCAAGAGGCCCGAAAGTTTCACGGTTTTGGAAAACCTTCCCCAAAAGGGCGGAAAACCCCCATTTTTGGGCGGAAAAGCGTGAAAAACCCTTATTTTATGCATTTACAAGCCCCTTTCTTTCGGCTGTAATACCGCCATTACAGGATTTTTCACAACGAAGGAAAGGTGCTCACCATGGCAACACAACCCACCATTACCCTTAAGCAAATCTCTGCCGACCTCGCTGACAAGCATGGCTTGTCGAAGAAGCAGGTTCAGGAAGTTATGGACGACATGATCGTTCTCTTTGGCAAGAACCTGAAGAAAGGCAACCGCATCCGTATTCCGGGTCTCGGCATCCTCCAGGTGAAGCAGACCAAAGCGCGCCAGGGCCGTAACCCCGCGACCGGCGAAACCATCCAGATCCCGGCGAAGAAAAAAGTCGCCTTCCGCGTTGCGAAGGATCTGAAAGAATCTGTTCTGAAATAGGACATTTTTCCTTTAATTTAAACGGCGGTTCCGGGAACGGGGCCGCCGTTTTAATTTGAGCTGTTTCCGCGTCAGCCAGTAAACTTCGCCTTCGCTGTTTTCAGTCTCCAGCCAGAGGAAGGACAGCGCGGGCCAAGCCTTTTCAACATTTTCCCTGCCGCGCCCGATTTCACAAAGCAGCCCGCCATTTTCGCTCAGGTGGGCGGGAGCCTGTTCCATGATTTTACGCACGATATCCAGCCCGTCCGCGCCGCAAAGGCCGAGCGCCATTTCCGGCTCGAACTTATGCTCCGGCGGCAGATCGTCCATCCCCGCCTGGTCGACATAAGGCGGGTTGGTGATGATGAGGTCGTATTTTTTTCCCTTCAGCGGCTCAAACAAATCGCCGTTATAAAGCGTGATGCAGTCCTCCAGTCCGTGCTCCTTTACGTTGCGCTGCGCAACCGCGAAGGCACCAGGAGACAGTTCCACCGCGTCGATATGCGCCTCCGGATAGACATGCGCGGCGAGAATGGCGAGGCACCCGGAGCCCGTGCACAGATCAAGCACGTTTTTAATTTCGCGCGGAAAACCGGGCGGTGAAAATCCATCCTCGTGGTTGATCAGCTCCGCGATGAATGACCGGGGAACGATCACACGCTCATCGACGTAAAAAGGAATGCCCTGCAGGTAAGTTTTATTGAACAGGTACGGCGCGGGGATGCGTTTTTGAATCCGTGTATTCACAAGGGCTTCGATTTTATCTTCTTCAGTTTTCGTCAGATCGCGCGGCCATATTTCCTCCAGCACGGCGTCCGCCGGCAGGCCGAGCGCCTCCATGGCGATAAAGGCGGCCTCGTCGAACGCATTATCGGTGCCATGGCCGAATACGAGGCCTGCCTCGTCGAAGCGTTCCGATGCATTCTCAATCACTTGGCCCAAAGTCTTCATGGCGCATGAAATAGCATACTGCCCGCGTATTGACTACAGGAACCGTTCATCCCAGTTTTATAGCCATGGCCAATAAGATGAAAACAGCGTTTTTAATGATCCCGGTGCTTTTCCTGGCCGCCTGCGCACAAGTGACGGCCACGCGCGGCACGGGCTTTATCGACCCGGCCTACCGGGACGTGGCGTTTTCCTCGTTGGTGATCGACGCCCGTGTGAGTTCGCTGGCCGAGCGCGAGGCGATTGAAAGAAGCGCTGTCATGGAAGCGCAGCGCATCGGCGTTCCCGCGACGGCCTCGATCGATGTCTTGCCGCTGACACGCAATACGGGCGAGCAGGCGCGTAAACGCAAAATCATGAATACCGGCGCCGCTGCCGTTCTTGAAATCCACCCGCGCGAAAAACAAATCGTCCGCAATTACGTGCCGGGCAGCCGCTACCGCCATGGTTCATGGCATCACCGGGGCTGGCGCCCTGACCGCCATCATCACGACCCGTTCTTTTATGACGATCCGCCGATGATCCTGGAGGAACCCGAAGCGCGCTATGAGGCCGTTCTCTTCACGCTGCCGCATTACAGAAAGGCATGGGCCGGGGATTTCACCACGCGCGGGCCCACGGGCATGAGCTTTGAAGAGGTCGGCGGCAATTTCGGCCGCGAAGTGACCGAGCGCCTCGCCGCGGACGGCATGATCGGCCTGCCACCCGTGCAATAAGGAACCGTTTGCGTTCGCGCGCCGTTGGGTCGATGATGGAGGCCACATGAAAATCCTGTTCGCCGCTTTATTGTTTTTGGTCAGTTCCGCGCCCGGTTGCGCCCGCGCGGGCGAGGCCCCGCCGGTGGACAAGCCCGCCGCCACGGAAAAAACCGTCACCTTCAAAAATACCGAAGGGCTTGAAACCGGCACCGCGATGATCACCGGCACGCCCAACGGCGTGCTGTTCAGGCTCGATCTGCAAAACCTGCCGCCCGGCGAGCACGCTTTTCATATCCATGAACACGGCGTCTGCGACCCGGCTGCGAAATTTGATTCAGCCGGCGCGCATTATAATCCCGAGAGCGACCAGCACGGCTACCATGCCGAGGAAGGCCCGCATGAGGGTGACATGCCGAACCTGACGATCCTGCCCGATGGCACGCTGAATGCTGAAGTGTTTAATGAAGAGGCCGAACTGGATGAACTGGTCGCGGATGACGGCGCCGCGCTCATGATCCATGAAAAAACTGACGATTATAGAACCCAGCCTTCCGGCAACGCGGGTGGCCGCATCGCCTGTGCGGTTGTAAAATAATCTGTAAAGACCGGCAATAAAAAGCTCCCGCAATCCGTGAGGACGCGGGAGCCGTGAGATAAACAATTTATTCGTGAGAATAAATCATATTATCTAACATAAATCCAACGCGCAGCGCGCCCGGAAGTTCCAGAATATTTTCGAAAAATTTTGTGCAGTTCTCTCAGGCGCTTTCCGCAGGAGACGCTTGCCGCGAATGCGCAACGGGCGTATAATTAAAAGATATTCGTTCAACACAAAGGCGCGCTATGGCGATCAACTATCTTGAATTGATTGACGGCATGGATTTCCCGGCCACCCGCGCCGAGATCGTGGAATACGCGATTGAAAATGATGCCTCGGAAGAGGCGCTGGGCGCATTCCGCGCGATGCCGCACAGCAGCATTTCCCCACCCTCGCGCATGTCGGTCGCGCCATCGGCCTCCTCGACCGCCTCCCCGGCGATGCCGATGTGCAAAGTCAGCAGGCGGATTAATTAAACCCAGCGCCTGACTTCATCCTTGTAATCGGTATAGACCGTGCCGAATTTTTCGCTGAGGTATTTTTCCTCGGGCGCGATGACGCGCTGGTCGAGGAAATAAAACAGCACGAAGCCGAGCAGTAGCATCGCCGGCGCATCGGCCAGCAGCGACAGGCCCACATAACCGACCATGAACGCGACATACATCGGGTTGCGGCTGTAATAATACGGCCCCGTGATGACGATCGCGGTCGCCGGCTGGTTCGGCGGCACGGGCGTGCCCGCACGGTCAAACAGCTTCTTCGCCCACGCGATGATGCCAAAGCAACTGAGCAGCAGGATAAGCCCGAGCCATCCCCACGCATGGCCGAAATTCACCGGGAACGCCCAGTCGAGCGTAATCCCCGCGATCACGTGAAAGAAAATCAGGATCGGCGGCAGCATGATGACGTTTGGTATGTCTTTTTTCTCGGTGGTCATATATTTATTCCTTTGTTAACCAGCTAAAATATTTCAATCGTTATAGAATTAAATTTATGTATACAAATGTCAGGATTAAACAAACACCTATTAACCATGCCGCAAAAGAGAGTCGATTGTAGAAAGGTACTTGGTTTTCCCATTTTAAGATTTCTTCGGTATGTTGAACTTGGCCTAAAAGTTGATTGTTATAGCATCCATAATAATATTTAAGAGCTGCTCCTATCATGAACATTTGCAAAATAATGCAAAGTAAAAGAAAGCCCCAGCCTATAACCAATAGCGATAGATGATATAAAAAATCCTCTTTAATATAAGCTTTAAACCCGACGCTAAATACAAGGGTTGTGGAGGAAAGAGTTAGTAAAGTTTTTGATAGATATAAATGAACAGAGTACAATTTCTCACGAAGAAATTCTTCTTTTGCAGCGCGGAGCTTTTGCCCTTCCCAGCGATCTAATGCCTGAGTTTCCTTACTCATTCTGATTCCCTTTTAAACCTTAGTGGGACAATGATAGCAGGGTCGCTATTTCTTGTCGTCGCCCATTTTGAGGGCGTTAATAAAGGCCGATTGCGGGATTTCGACGCTGCCGTACTGGCGCATCTTCTTTTTGCCTTTTTTCTGCTTTTCGAGCAGTTTCTTTTTCCGCGTGATGTCGCCGCCGTAACATTTGGCGGTGACGTCCTTGCGCAGCGCTGAAATATCCTCACGGGCAATGATTTTTCCGCCGATGGCCGCCTGCACGGCGATCTTGAACATTTGCCTCGGGATGAGGTCCTTCAGCCGCTCGCACATGCCGCGCCCGCGCGTCTCGGCGTTCGAACGGTGGACGATCATGGTCAGCGCGTCAACGGGCTCGTCGTTGACTTTAATATCAAGTTTTACCAAGTCGCCCTCGGTGTAGCCGTCCAGTTCATAATCGAATGACGCATAGCCCTGCGAGATGGATTTGAGGCGGTCGTAGAAATCGAACACCACTTCATTCAAAGGAAGCCTGTAAACAAGCATCGCGCGCGCACCGGCATACGTTAATTCTTGTTGAACGCCGCGCCGGTCCTGGCAGAGCTTCAGGAGCCCGCCGAGATATTCATCGGGCGTGAGGATGGTGGCCTTGATCCACGGCTCCTCGGTCGATTTGATATGCACGACATCGGGCAGGTCGGACGGGTTATAAAGGTCGATGGTCGTGCCGTCATTCTTGTGGACTTTATAAACGACGCTCGGCGCGGTGGGGATGAGGTCGAGGTCGAATTCGCGCTGCAGCCGCTCCTGGATGATTTCCATGTGCAGCAGGCCGAGAAAGCCGCAGCGGAAACCGAGGCCAAGCGCCTGCGAGGATTCCATTTCGTAATGGAGCGAGGAGTCATTCAGCGCCAGCTTACCGAGGGAATCTTTCAGCTTTTCAAAGTCGCTCGCATCCGCCGGGAAGAGGGAGCAAAACACCATCGGGATCGAGGGCTTGAACCCGGGCAGCTCCTCGGCGCAGGGTTTTTTATCGTCGGTGATCGTGTCGCCGACTTTCGTCTCGGAAATGTCCTTGATCTGCGCGGTGATGAAACCCATTTCGCCGGGGCCGAGCTCATCCAATAAAACGCGCTTCGGCGTGAACATACCGACGCGGTCAACTTCGCGCGTCGTGCCCGCCTTCATGAACTTGATTTTCTGGCCCTTCTTGAGTGTGCCGTCGATGACGCGCACGAGAACGACGACGCCTAAGTACGCGTCATACCAGCTATCCACCAGCAGCGCCTTGGTCGGCGCATTATATTCGCCCTTCGGCGATGGCAGTTTCGTGACGATGGCCTCGAGTAGGTTATCAATGCCGATGCCGGATTTTCCTGAGCAATGCACGCCCTCGGTGGTGGCGGGCAGGCCGATGACGTCCTCCACTTCACGCGCGACTTTTTCCGGGTCGGCGGCGGGCAGGTCGATTTTATTGATGACGGTGATGATCTCGTGGTTGTTGTCGATGGCCTGGTAAACATTGGCGAGCGTCTGCGCCTCGACGCCCTGCGACGCATCGACGACGAGGAGGGAGCCTTCACACGAAGCAAGCGAGCGCGAAACCTCGTAGGAAAAATCCACGTGGCCCGGCGTGTCCATCAGGTTCAATTGATATTCGATGCCGTCCTTGGCTTTGTAGGCGAGGCGCACGGTCTGGGCTTTAATCGTAATCCCGCGCTCTTTCTCGATGTCCATATTGTCGAGGACCTGCTCGGTCATCTCGCGCGCTTCCAGCCCGCCGCAGGTCTGAATCAGGCGGTCGGCGAGGGTGCTTTTGCCATGATCGATATGGGCGATGATGGCGAAGTTCCGAATATGTTCCAGCGGCTTTGTCATTGGGGCTTATGAATAGGGGGAAGTTGCGCCAAATACAAGCTTCTGATAGATATTTCAGACAGATTTCAAGCCCCGAAAGGACCGCCCCATGGCCGACAAACCCCCCGCGCAAAAGCCCCCCAAAAAGGAAAAAACGATCGAGGATATCCTGAACAAGGATAACCAGATGATGCGCAGCCCCATCCTGTGGTTTTTCCTGCTGGGCTTGCCAGTGGTGTTGTGTTTTTACGTCGCCCTGACGAAGTCGAGTGCCGGAGAGCAGCAGACTAGGCCGGAGGCGGTTGAATATGCCGTTCCCGAAGGCCAGCAGGTGCCGCAGCGCGCGGCTCAAGCCGTACCTGAACCTGAGAAGCCGTCCTGCGATTTCAGTGAAGTGATTGGAAAGAAGGCCGGTGGATGGGTGGATCAGTTTGCGGAAACGCTGAAGCGTCCATACAGGATCATGCCCCCCGGCGCGATGGCGACCCAGGATTTTAGCCCAAGCCGCATGAATTTCGAGACGGACGCGGAAGGGATCATCACCCGCGTCTGGTGTGGGTAAGGGGATTAAACGCCGGGTGACTTGGGGCCGCTTATTGACGGATCCATCGTGCTGTCCAGACCACCGATTTCCGGGCCGCCAAAGCTCGCTTTGAGTACCGTGGAACCGCCTGCAAAGGGCACCCCGAAGCACTGGTTCGCTATGGTCGTAAGGGATAATTCTTTCATATTCACACTCCTCATTTTATAATAGTCTTTTTATGTTAAATATACTACCGCTTAGTTACTAATGTCCGGTTAACCCGGTTTCTTTAGCTCTGGTGGATAATGAGCGGGACATAATTCCCGTTGCTTGCTTCTCCCGTCTCAGGATCCATTAAAACCATCAAAATCTGGTGGGCGTTCTGCATATGCACGGCTACCGCCTTGCTCAGGGGTAAACCGATATCGCGCACGTCACCATTATCAATCACAAAATCCAGCTTGTTGGTCCTCAAATCAAATTCAAACCACGAAACTTCTTTTTTAAAAGGGTGGCTGTGAAAAACGATGACATGCGCACCCTCTTTAATCGCCACCTCGATATCGAGGTGTTTTTTATTGCCGTCGTTGACGACGAAATCCGTCAGGTTGCCGACCGGCGGGCGTTCAATATGAGGGGTATAGGCTTCCGTCATGGGTTCCAGCATAACACTGTTGTAACGTGACCGTTACCCTCTTTTTTACCCGCCTTATAAATATCGTAACACACCGTTTTTATCTCTCGCAAAATTTATATTTTCGCAGCTCTATTTTTTTTCTTTGTGTTTTAGAGGAACATTCGTTCCGTTGACGGATTCTCCGTCCTTCGTCTGCACGATCATGATTTCCGGCGCCTTGGTAAAATAGGGGCGCACCAGCCATTGAATCTTTACACCGAGGTCCATGCGCTTGCCATCCTTCATGACCACATCGACGCTGTAATCGACCGGATCATATTCCAGGTAATCGAGCTTGTCGTAGTCCACGACCTTGCCGTGAAAAATGAAAACTTCGCGCGTGACCTTGTTGCAGTAAATATCCATTTCCTCGGGCAGAAAGAGAACGCCCTTGGCGGGGCTTCCCGCGCCTTTGCCCGGGTCCCAGTCTTTCTTGATCGAACCTTTTTTGCCTGCGTCGTCGGAGGACATGATGGAATGCGCCAGAACAGCTTCGGACGGGACGCCATGTATGGTTTCCCTAGGGCACATCATACCACCCGCCTTTCGACGGATAAAGCTCTAGTTTTGCTGGATATTCCAATCTTTTCCATCCTAGTTCGGCCTCAATTCGGGGCCTGTGTCGGGGACGAACAGGTAATCTTTCTCGCCTATATGGACAGTGAGGGAATCCCCGGCGGCGTCGCCATGTTTGACGGCTTGGGGGATATTGTTGATCTTGCTGTTGTCCGCTTGTCCCAGGAAGGCACTCGGGAGGTGAATGAACTTGCCTTTTGCGGTGCTTTGAATGACGGTTTCCCCGTCGGCGGTGCCGATCGCCACATAGCGCGCACCGTTGTCCCCTTTGATCTGCATGACGGCTTTATCGCCTACCATGTTGACGGTCAGTCTCTCGATACCGTCGACCTCTTTATTCAAGTCCACGACATTGATCACAGGAACTATTTTTTGAATCGCGCCGCCATTCGCGGGTTGTATAAGGCCACCGGTCGATGAAATTTCTTTATGCGGTGCATTTCTGTCGGTGCCCTGGACGCTGACCGGGCCCATGCCCATATCGAACGCTTTGCGGGCAATCATGAACGTGATCACCAGCGCCGCGATTTTGAAGAGCGAGTTGCCCATGCCCATCTTGTCCATGGTCGGACCGATGAAAAGCGCCATCGCCAGGAAGGAGCTGACTGCGGCGCCGCCCTCGCGTATGAGTGCGCGGCCGCTGCCGTCTTTTTTGCCCTTAAGGTAGTAAAATGTATCCTTCAGGAAGCCAGCGCCGGTAGAAATACCAGCGCCCAGCATGCCGAGGCCTGAATCGACGACACGCGTGACAGGGTCATCGCCCGATACACCCACACCGTCCAGGAAAGCGTCTTTCATATCGCGTCCGTGCTCTAGCAATCCTTTTTCTTTGTCGCTGCGGCGTCCGCGTTTCGTCGAGGAGCCAGTGCCGCCGCCCATACCATCTGCGCTCGTATCCGTGTTCTTATCCGCGCCTTTAGTGCTGCCGCCCTTTTTATCGCGCGTTGCGCCGGTTTCACGGTCTGGGCTCTGGGAGTCTACGCCGGTATTATCCGACAGGCCCAGTTGCTGGCCTAAAGTGTCTTGAAGGCCCGTATCAGGCGTTTCGAGTTTTCCATCCGTCGCTGGCCGCGCGCCATCTTTCTGTGTGCCGTTGAATTGGTCCGAGAGCCTGGCAGGCTCGGCGATGGCTTTCCTGGTTTTCGCGTTGATCCTGGAGGCGGCCAGCAGGGCGGTTTCCCATGTATCGGCTTGTGCATAGGCTTTCTGTATATCTTCGCCGAGGAACAATACATCCTTGGAGAGGTTAGCCCTCATCTTGTCTAGCGCTTCAGCGAATTTTTTACGTTTGTCGTCCCAGCCGTGATCGGAAACTTGATGATTGAGATCAAGAACGCCGTTGTGCCAGAGCATGACCTGGTGGGCTTTTGCGGCCTGCCTTGCGGCTTCGATTTCCTCGAACGTCTTGACTTCATCCGGTATGCCGCCGTCTTTCAGGTAGGCGAGTGTGCTGCCGGCATCGTTGTAGATGCTGAGCGCATACGGGCCGAGATCGAGCGTCTTGGTCTCCAGCGTTTTTTGCCGCTCAATCAGCTTGTCGATTTCTTTCTGGGCGTCTTTTTTCTTGTTTTCGTCCGCCTCATAACCGTTCGCTGCGATAAGGCTCGCGAGATTGACGGTGTCCATGCCGAAAGCGCGGAGCTGGCCACGAACTTTTTCTTTTTCCACTAGGTCCGCGGGTTTTTTTTCGCCGGTTTTCTGACTATCGGTGTTTGGTGCGTCAGCTTTTTTCTGATCTTTCTCATCCAATTTCGGCTCTGCCGGAATAGGCGCAGGAGTTGGTTCTGCTGCCGAGGCTGCAGCAGGAGCAACTGTATGCTCAAGCCAGCCGGTGGGAATAGGTGTCCATACATGGTCGGCTACGATGCTGGAATCCACCAATGTTGGGCTCAGGTTTTCCCCAAAAGTTTTACTATGATCAAATTTACGCAGGCCAGCTCCAAGGCCGATAAGGCCCCATTGTGTGTTCAGTGCCGTGTTAAATATTTTTTCTCCTGCCCAGGCGCTGGCGCGGATCGGCGTGCCGAAAACCGCATCAAGAGCGTGCACTTCTCCCCTGAGCAGTGCTTTTCCAGGGTGGTATTTTAGACTGTCGTCAAATTGCCATTCATAAGCCATTTGCCCGGCGGTTAATGTTCCTCCTAAAGCGCCGGCCAGAGCAAAGCCTCTCCATGTATGATGCCAGACGGGAATAAGGTGATCTTTGACCTGGCCCGCCACTCTTAGTGGCAGCGTTACGGGCGTGGCCAGCCATGTCAGCGCGAAGTTGCGTGCCGTCAACTCATGCCAAAGCCTTTGCGTGCCAGTAGCTTCCTGGGGTGCAGCGTTCCAAAAATCCCAGTGAGCCTTGGTAGGCGGTTTATTCGGAAGAATTTTCCCCTGCCCATCGACGTTGGGAATGACGCGGCCGCCTGTAAGGGTTGTAATACCGTAATTCCATGTCGCGCTAAGAGGCCAGTTTAAAAGATAAATTCTGCCCGGTATGCCGATAACATTTGTACCAGGAGCAACCCTGGCGTCGAAAGCCAAGCGCGTGAATTTTTCCAGCATTTTCTCAAGATCGCGTGAGCCGTAAAGCTGGGGAGAGTGTTCAGTGTTTGCAAGCTGTTTTGCCGCGTCGACAAAAGCTTTTATATGGGCATCCTTATCAAGATTGCGTGCCATCCTGCCTTTAAGCAGAAGATCATCTGCAAATTCTTTAGGTATGGTGTAGGTAGCGCCGGCGCGGCCCTGCTGCATCCCGAGGCGGCGTAGAGCGTTCAGGAAATCTCCTTCCCTGCCCACGTCATAAGATTGGAACGCAAGACCGATAAGTTTGTCTGAAAGCTTTTTAGGATCGTCTTTGAGTTCTTCGAAGGAGCGCGTTATAACAATTCCATAGTTTTCCATGTTGTCAGGGCGGTTTAAGTCCCTGTTGTTAATCATGCTCTGTGTTCGAATCTGGTCGTTGTAGTACCCGTCTTTGATTTCGCGCTGCAGGCGGAGGATATTCTCGTAATAAGGCTTATGACGATGAAACAGGCCTCCGACAAGGGAGCCATCGTCTCCATCTTGTATCTGGCTTCGGAATGTGTTTAAGGGAATAGCTTTTTTTTCTATGTCATACTGTTGCTTCGTGATTTCATTTTTCTCAAGCTTCTCATCAAGTTTTTCCAATTTTCGGGCGAAATATCCCATTCTCGTTCGAAAAGGATTCAAATGGAGAAGATCTGGAGAAAGCCTCATAAGATCACGTGTTTGGGTGCGCAGTTGGGCGTCCGCCCCCAGTGCTAAATAATGCTGGAAAGCGCCCGTTACGCCTTCGGTGGATTTATTTGCATCGTTGAATATTTTACGGTTGTCATTAAATAATTTTATCAAGCTCTGTTCATCCTGCGCTGCGTCGCAAAGGCGATTGATATGCCTGAGCCATTTTTTTAAAGCTTCCACCTCACTGCCGTCGAGTCCGGCCATTCCTGTTCCGGGGCCTCCAAGTTTCAGATCCGGGCTGTTTAGCCTGGTTTTTAAATCTGTGAGGCTGTTTTTAAGGGTTAAAAATTTCGCTTTATTATCCCTGGAAAAATCTTTTAAAAGCGTTTCGGCCTGTTGCGAAATCTGGCCCTGCTTTTGTGCATCGCCTGCGCTCGCCATTTCAAGTCTTAACTGTTCCAGATCCCTTCTCATCTTCAGGATCGGGTCGATCAAGCCTGCGGCGCTTACTTTATCATCCACATGATTGATGATCGGATTAATGAATTTATGGGCGAACAGGTCGCGCGTGGGAATGTTTCTCCATGCTTTGCTGGCGCCGTCAGGATGCGTAAAACCGGCAACTCTTTCATTCACCCATTGAAAAGGATTGCGACGGGCAATCGTATGGATGATCGATTGATAAGGTTCTAATACAACATCATTATGAGGCCCTGAACTTGGGCTTGGAGTAACCGGTTTTCCGGTCCAGCCTAATTTATCAGAGCCCCACCGGCCAGCCGCGCCAAGCGCATGACCGCCGAGGCCGAGACCAAAACCGACGCCTAAACCGACGCCTCCTGTGAAAAGTGTTTCGCCCGTATTATAAGTGTTCTGAAGCCGGACAATAGATCCATCGACCTTTATGTCCTCCATTTTGGCGCTTTGTTCGATCGAATCTTGCACAACGTTGCCAGTGGCACCGATTACCGCTTCTGTAACAAGGCGGCCATATTGTTTTTGAATCGCGTGGCCGACAGCAGATTTAATTGTGCTGATAAGCGTCCGTTGTGCTCCCAGGCGTGCGGCTTGTGCGGCTGCCGTGCCTGTGCCGCCGCTGAAAATACCGACACCGATGCTAAGAGCATTCGTGGGATCAATTGCGTTCTGCCAAAGGGCGTCGACCACGCCTCCGGCTGAAACTTTCGAATGAGCATAGGATTGGATCAGGTAAAGCGCGGCAATTTTTTGTTCGTTGGTCCCTTTTGAGATATCTGAGGCGACAACAGCTGTGCTTCCGATATTGTTTTGAAACCAGCGCATCGAATCGATGCCGTATTCGCCGAGCTTGTCTTTAGTTGTCGCGGAATCAGGGTTTAATCCCTCCCGCGCGCATTTCTGTTCCCAGGTTTCACCATTCCTCATTTCATAGAAGAGTTTCGCGGCATGCTGGAACGACTTGCTGGCTTTTAAGCTGTCTGGGCCAACTCCCGGACCTTCAAATATTGTATGGTCATAAGCTTTCAGGCCGCGCTGCGCCCAGAACTTCGCCGGGGGAAGATCTTCCTGAACAGTTGAAGGTTCTTTAGTGCCTTGATCGGCCATTTTTACACTCTCTATTACACAAACCGCTTGTTATTTTTTGACCTTTTATGGGGGCCGCTCATTGATTTCGTTTGCGGCTCTTGTTCTCGGTCTTTTAATTTTTTAATTCATACGCATATATTTTTATGACAGTGCCGCTGTCGGCTCCTCCGGCTGTCCCAGGCTCAGGCTTACTTTTGTTTCAGGTTTTACTTTCTCGTTGGCGCCGGCTGCAGTATTGAAGCTCATTTTGCCCCAGTTTTGATAAGCGAGATAACCGACGGACGCCACCATAAGCCAGAAGGCAAGGTCCTGGGTTGCCTGCGGCCCCTTCCACCAGAGTGCTGCTGCGCCCATGAGAAGGCCAATTCCTCCCTTGTTGTCGCTGAGAAGCTGGCCAATATTATCAAGAAGACCGTCATCGTCGGCTCCGGGTTGAGCGTCGGGCTGAGTTTCCGGCTTGGAGCTATCATCAAAGGCAAGGCCGGCAAGACCTTTACCGGCTTTCTTGGCAAACTCTCCGGCTTTGCCGCCTGTAACATCATTGACGGATTTGGCGCCCCATAGAGCGCCTGCACCCATTAATGCCCATTTAAGAAGTCCAAGCATTTCCAAACACACCTTTCAAATGCAAACGCGAAAAGCCCGGGAGCTTTACGTGCCTGCCGAAGGATATGTGCTTGAAACCTTTTTATTTTCGGGAAAAAAACCGATGGTTTTCAAATCTGCATACCCTCTATTTAAACCGCTGATAGTTTTATAGTCTTTTTATACGTTAATCACATGATACCTATTTTTGGTGTGTTCTGCAAATTTTTCTTGCCCCAGAAGTTAACAAAACGTTAATGAAACCCGCGCTGGCTGCGAGTTTCCGGCGAAGTGGCTGATTCAATTAAGCTAGTGGCGGAAATGGCGGATACCGGTGAAAACCATGGCAAGGCCGCGCTCGTCCGCGGCGGCGATAACCTCGTTATCGCGGATCGAACCGCCGGGCTGGATGACGGCGGTAACGCCCGCTTCAGCGGCGGAGATCAATCCGTCCGCGAATGGAAAGAACGCGTCGGAGGCGACGACTGAGCCTTTGGCTAGAGAATCTTTCAGACCTGCGCCCTTGGCCGCTTCACCGGCTTTCCACGCGGCGATGCGCGATGAATCGACGCGGCTCATCTGTCCGGCGCCGATTCCGACCGTGGCGCCGTTGCGTGCATAAACGATGGCGTTCGATTTCACATGCTTGGCGACCGTAAAGGCAAATAGCATATCGCTGAGCTCCTCTTCGCTGGGCGCACGCTTCGTCACGACCTTTAAATCTTTCTTCGTGATATGCGCGCCGTCGGCATCCTGCAGCAGAAAACCACCTGCAATGCGCGTGATGATGCGGGGAAGCAGCTCGCGCTTCGGTATTTCACCGGTGGCAAGCACGCGGATCTTATCTTTCTTCTTCAGGATTTCGAGCGCCGCGGGCTCGACGCTCGGCGCGATAATCACTTCGACGAAAATCTTTGTAATCTCTTCAGCCGTGGCTTTATCGAGCGGGCGATTTAAAGCGATAATCCCGCCGAACGCGCTGACCGGGTCGCAGAGCAGGGCCGATTTATAGGCGCTCAGCATATCCACCTCCGACGCCACGCCGCACGGGTTCGCGTGCTTGATAATGGCCACGGCAGGCTCGGAAAATTCAGAAACCAGTTCAAACGCCGCGTTGGTGTCGTTCAGGTTGTTATAGGAAAGCTCCTTACCCTGCAGGAACGTCGCCAGCGCCGCGCCGGGACGCTTGTTGCCGTCGGTATAAAGCGCCGCCGTTTGATGCGGATTTTCGCCGTAGCGCAGAACCTGCTTGAGCGTACCTGCCACGCTGAAATTCTTCGGGTAATCATTGCTTTGCCCCGCGAACCAGTTCGAAATCTCGGAATCATAAGCCGCCGTGTGGGCATAGGCATTCGCCGCGAGTTGTTTGCGCAGTTCATACGACACGCAGCCCTTATTCGCCTTCATGTCGTCCAGGACTTTGGCGTAATCCTCCGCGCTGGTGATGATTGCAACGAAATCGTGGTTCTTCGCCGCCGCACGGATCATCGCCGGGCCGCCGATATCGATATTCTCGATGCATTCGGCGAAACCCGCGCCGCCCTGCACGGTTTTCATGAATGGGTAAAGATTGATGACAACCATGTCGATATCTTCAATGCCTTGTTTTTTCATCGCCTCTATATGCGAGGGTTCATCGCGGCGTGCAAGAATGCCGCCATGGATTTTCGGGTGCAGCGTCTTGACGCGCCCGTCCATGATCTCGGGAAAACCCGTATGGTCGGAAACCTCGGTGACTTTAATTCCGGCCTTGGACAGCAGCGCCGCCGTGCCGCCGGTCGAGAGAATGTCCACGCCGTGATTGCTGAGCGCCCTTGCAAAATCCTCGATCCCGTTCTTGTCCGAGACGGAAATCAGGGCTCTTTTGATCTTTACGGCGTGGGAATCGGGCATGGCTTTCGCAGTCCTCAACATAAGTTCTCAACAATGAATGTCGTGAAGGTTTTTGTAAGGCTAAACCGCGTCTTTGGCAAGCAGGCCCGGAACTGATGATGAGGCCTTAGCCTGTCAGGCCTTTATAGGGCCATCCTTCAGGGCATAGATGCTGCGTCCCTCATGAACCGTCCGCCACAGGCCTTCATCCGCCTTTTCTCCCCGGCCCAGCACAAGAAAGCCGTCTTTTTCAAGCTGTCGGGAAAGTTTCTCAAGGGTCTTTTCCCGGGCCGCGCCTTCAAAGTTGCTGAGCACGTTACGGCAGAAAATAACGTCGAACTTCCCCAGCGCCGCCATATTGTCGAGCAGGTTAAACGACTGGAACCGGATCATCTTGCGGATGTCGCTGTTGACCTGCCAGTGTCCTTCATCATTCTGTTTAAAATATTTCAGCAACATGCGCGCAGGCAACCCGCGCTGGGTTTCGGATTGTGTATAGAGGCCCGCTTCCGCAAGCTTGAGTGCGCCGCGGGAAATATCGGTGGCCAAAACCTCGAACTTCCAGCCTCCGAAATCCGTACCGTGTTCTTTGAAAGCGAAACAAGTGGAATAAGGCTCCTGGCCGGTGGCTGCACCCGCGCACCATATTTTTATTTTTTTCTGTTTTGCCCGCGCCCCGCGGAGGAAATCAAGTATCTCCTTACTGAACGTATGAAACGGCCACGTGTCGCGAAAAAATGAGGTATCTCCCGGCATGATCGCATCAACGACATCAAGAACCAGCTTTTCATCGGGTAGGCCGTGCAGCGACGCAGTCAAGGCGTCGAGCGAGGAATAGCCCCATTTCCTGGCCACAGGCGTCAGGCGGGAATCCAGCAGCGAGGACTGATCCGGCTCAAGCGCAAGGCCCGATTTTTCCCTGAACATTCCGCGGTAGATTTCGAAATCCGTAACGCGCACTTATTTCTCCTCGATCAGCCCGGCCATGGTGAACTTGGCCTCGATAATTTCGCTGTCAAAAGGTTTGACGATATATTCGTCGGCGCCGGCATCCAGCGCCTTCTGAAGGCTTTTCGCCTTGTTTTCGATGGTACAGAAAATGACTATGGGGTGATCGCCGTTTTTCATCTCGCGGAGTTTTGTCAGGAATTCCATCCCGTCCATGACCGGCATCTTCCAGTCCAGCAGGATGGCATCGGGCATGGATTGCTTGCAGAATTCATAGGCCTTCTGGCCGTCTTCGGCTTCCGTGCATTCAAAGCCCAAATCTTCCGTAATACGCCGCGCGACTTTGCGTACGACCCGGCTGTCGTCAACCATAAGACATGTTTTCGAATGAGCCTTTTTCACCGCACGATTGTACACGATTTGACCGGCGGAAAGAATCCCCTGCGTGCTTGAGCGCTATTTACGCCTTAATCGTAATGCTGACATAGCCCTGACCGCTGTCTTTGGCGCTAACGCTGAGGCCGTGGCGTTCAGCGAGAAGTCCGGTCATCATGGCGTGCACGTATTTCGGGTCTAAACTCTGGGCATCGAGCTTAAGGGCGAGGGCTTCTTCCGTTTGTCCACGTAAGGAAGCATTTTCACCCTTTGCAACCACAGCGGTTTCAGCGCCGCTGCCGGGCACGACGGAAATCACGCCGCCTTTCGGCAGGCATTCAATACCAAGCATGATCGCGCAGATTAGTATCTTGCAGAATCCTTTCGGGCGTTCCGCGCCGCCAATGCCTGCGCCGGGGTTCCAGTCCTGCCTGATTTTACCGTCCTGAATGATCAGCAGTTCGATCGCCTTATGCACGTCCTCAGGTTTGATGTTGGAATCTGCGCCGCCTATGCCGTAAGCCATGCGGAACGCCTGCAGTTTTGCCGAGGCCTGCTGCGCGCTGAACGCGATCAGGGCGGTGGCTTCGGGTCCCGCATCCGGGCCCATATCCTCGATCAGTTCCACGCCGTTATTCACCGCGCCGATCGGGCTGATAAGGTCATGGCAGATTTTGGAGGCAAGAACTTCGAGCATCGAGGCATCGATGGGTTTGGCACTCACAGGTTGTTTCCTTCTTTTTATTGTTCGAAGCTGAGAGAGTAGCCAAGTTTTTCCAGCTCTTCCACCGCCATGGCTTTGAGCGCTGCCAGCGCTTGTGGACTGTTGCCCTCCGCCCGGATAGACAGGCAGCTCTGGGTGTTCGATGGCCGCACCAGCCACCAGCCGTCCTTGTTTTTCACGCGAATGCCGTCAATGTCGCTTATTTCGACATTTTTATTGCCCTTCATGGCTTCGATGATCTTCGGCACGATTTTGAATTTCTGAGCCTCGGGCACATCGACCCTGATTTCGGGCGTGCTGTGAGTTTTGGGCAGATGGCGGGTCAGGCCGGAGAGCTTTCCGGCGCGTGATACGATATTGATCAGGCGCACGGCGCAATACAGCGCATCATCGAATCCGTAATATTTATCGGAAAAAAAGATATGCCCCGACAGCTCTCCGGCAAGCGGGGCCTTGGTTTCTGCCATCTTGGCTTTCACCAGCGAGTGACCCGTTTTCCACATAATGGGCGTGCCGCCGAGCCGCTTTATTTCATCGAACATGACCTGGCTGCATTTCACGTCGCCAATGATCGGCGCGCCGGGTTGTTCGGCGATAATCTCAGCGGCATAAAGGGCGAGGAGGGTATCGCAGCGTAAAATGTCGCCATTTTCGTCAATGACGCCAATTCTATCGCCATCGCCGTCAAAAGCAATGCCCAGATCGCAATTATTCTCGCGAACCGCCTTCTGGAGATCGGCCATGTTCTTGTCGACGGTGGGGTCTGGATGATGGTTCGGGAAGGTGCCGTCAATTTCCTGGAACAAAACCACATGTTTCCCGGGTATTTTAGCGACAAGATCGCTTAAAGCGTCACCGCTGGCACCATTTCCGTTATCCCAAGCAATATTCAGGGGCTTCTCCGCCGTCAGGTCCTGAAGCAGGCGGGCGATATAATCGGCCTGGATCGAAACCGGTGTGATTTTTCCTGCGTTTTGGGCATTATAAAAGTCGCCTTTAGCGGCAATGTCGCCAATTGACTGAATAACTGCTCCATAAACCGGCTCTTTCTGCAGTGTCATCTTGAAACCGTTGAACGAGGCCGGGTTATGCGAGCCTGTCACCATGATGCCCGCATCGGTCTTGAGGTGCTTTACCGCGAACCAGAGCATCGGGGTCGGCCCAAGACCGATCGTGGTGACGTCCAGCCCGGTCTCCGACAAGCCCCTCGCAACCTCACCAGCGAACTCGGGCGAGCTCAGGCGGCCGTCATAACCGACTGAAACGGTCTTGCCGCCCTTACGGTGCACGAATGTGCCGAAAGCGCGTCCCAGAGCATAGGCGTCCTCGGCCGAAAGCGTCTTGTCGACCTCGCCGCGAATATCGTACTCGCGGAGAATGCTTGGATCGAATGTGTGAGCGGGGGCTGGCATCGGGGCCGGGTTACTTTTTTTCTGCAGCATAAGCCTGAACTATTTTTCTAACCTGCGCGCCTATACCTTTGTCATTAATCATATAAGCGATGTTGGCCTCGATGAAGCCGAGACGCGAGCCGCAGTCATAATGCTGACCCTCGAAGCGCAGGCCGTGGAACGGCTGCTTCCCGATCAGTTTCGCCATCGCGTCCGTAAGCTGGATCTCGCCGCCAGCGCCGGTTTCAAAAGCGGAAAGATGATCAAACACTTCCGGCTGCAGGATATAACGCCCGATGATTGAAAGCGTCGAAGGCGCTTTTTCGGGCGCCGGTTTTTCAACAAGACCCTTCACTTTCACGTTCTTTCCGTCGTCGGAGGCAATATCGAGTATCCCGTATTTGGATGTGTCCGCTTTAGGAACGTCCCGGACCGCCACAATGTTCCCGCCATGCTGTTCATAAGCCTCAACCATCTGTTTCAGGCAGCCGGTCGGGTGGCGCACGATGTCGTCGGGCAGGAGGACGGCAAAGGGCTCGTTACTCACCAGTTTCTTGGCGCACCAGACGGCGTGGCCGAGGCCGAGCGGTTTGGGCTGGCGTGTCAGGAACAGGCGCCCGGCTGGGATTTCTGAATCCCGCACCTTTTCAAGCATGTCTTGTTTATTGCGGCCTTCGAGCACGTCTTCCAGCTCCGGCTGGAAATCAAAGTGCTGCTCTAGCATTTCCTTGTAACGGCCTGTGATAAATATAAATTCTTCGATTCCGGCTTCGCGGGCTTCCTCGAAAACATGCTGGATCAGGGGCCGGTCATTAATCGGCAGCATCTCCTTCGGCATGACTTTCGTCGCCGGGAGAAAGCGCGTGCCGAGCCCGGCAACAGGGAAGATAGCTTTTTTAACTGGTTTGTAAGCCATAGCCCGTATGTCTCGCATTTTTAAGGGTTTTTGGCAAGTCAGACCCTATTTCAGCAGGGTATCGCGGGCCTGGTTGAGCTTGGCAGCCATCCAGTCGGAACCTTCAATATCCGGGTGGACCTTCATCATGAGTTTCTTATAGGCCTCGGTGATCTGGTCCTTTGTTGCGCCGGGTTCCAGACCCAGAACCTCGAAAGCTTCCTTTTGGGTCATAGTGCCGCTGGAGGAAGCGGGCGGCCCGTCGCTGATCTTTTTGCCCCGGCGGTAGGCGATAAAAAGCGGGAACAGGGCCATGACGAGGGCCAGCGCCGCCGGAAACTTACCAGTCAGGGCGAGAATAAGAATGGCGAGTGCGATGATGCCCGTGAAAACCGCGAGGCCAAGCGCCTTGATCTGCTTCACCTCGGCGGTCAGGAAAAAGCGGTACAGGGCATAAATGCCGATGATCAGGCCGATGGCGAGAATAAGATATGGCATGGCGCTCCTTGTTATAAGTATCCCAGTTTAGCCGTGCGCGTAATGACAATAAAGGGTTTTGCGGCTAAGATTCGGGCATGAAAAAGGCGGCTGAAAAACTCTCTGCCCTGCGCGCTACGCTTAAAAAACGGGGTCTTGCCGGCTTCATCGTGCCGCGCATCAGCGAATACCAGGGCGAATTCGTGGCCGCCTATGCCGAGCGGCTGGAATGGCTGACCGGCTTCACCGGCTCGGCAGGCACGGCGCTGGTCCTGCAGGGTAAGGCCGCGATCATCACCGACGGGCGCTACACGATCCAGCTTGCGCAGCAGGCCGATAAAAAAATCTATGAATTCCTGAACAATCCGAAAACCACGGCCTCGAAATGGCTGGCGGAAAACGCAGGTAATGGCGATGTGATTGGCTACGACCCGTGGCTGCTGACCGCAAAGCAGGTCGAGACATTTGAAAAAACCTTCGCGGAAAAGAATATCAAATTCACCGCGACCGATGGCAACCCGGTTGATGATTTGTGGACGGACCAGCCCGCTTTCCCACGGGAGAAAACCGAGATCTTCCCGGAAGAATTCGCCGGTGTCTCATCAAAGGAAAAACGCACCTCGATTTGCAAAACCCTGAAGGAAAAAAACCTCGCAGCCTGTGTCATCACAGTGCCCGATTCCCTGATGTGGCTTCTGAATGTGCGCGGGGCCGACGTTGAATACACGCCGGTTGTTTTATCCTTCGGTATTCTGCATGCGAACGGCAAGGTCGAATGGTTTGTCCATGCCGAAAAAATTACGCCGGACGTGAAAAAAAATATCGGCAACGATGTCGAGGTCGCCGATCCCGGAGAGATTGAAAAACGTATCAAGGCGCTGAAAGGCAAGATAGGCCTCGACTTTACGCGCTCACCGGTCTGGTTCAAAATTACGCTCGGCGATAAGGCCATTGATTTCAAGGACCCCTGCATCGATCCCAAAGCCATCAAAAATCCCGCAGAAACAAAGGCTCTCCGCGCGGCCCATATCCGCGACGGCGCGGCGCTCACGGCATTTCTGCACTGGCTTCAGACCAACAAAGAAAAAGACGAGCTTGAGATTGTTTCAAAACTGGAGGAGTTCAGGCGAAAAAATAATTCCTATCGCGGCCCGAGCTTTTCGACGATTTCCGGTTGGGCCGCCAATGGCGCGATCGTGCATTACCGCGCCGATGAAAAAACCAACACTAAGATCAATCCTCCCGGCCTGCTGCTGCTCGACAGCGGCGGCCAGTATAATGACGGCACGACCGATATTACCCGCACAGTCGCAATAGGTTCGCCGACCGAGGAAATGAAAACCAGCTTCACGCTGGTTCTGAAGGGGCATATCGCGGTGGCGAAAGCCAAATTTCCGCAAGGGACAACCGGTGCGCAGATCGACGCTCTGGCGCGTGCACCGCTATGGGATTCCGGCCTCGATTATTCGCATGGCACCGGCCACGGCGTCGGCTGTTTCCTTTCGGTGCATGAAGAATCCGCGAGCCTTTCCCTGCGCGGCACCGAGCCGCTGAAGGAGGGTATGTTCCTCTCGAACGAGCCCGGCTATTACAAGGAAGGCGAGTACGGTATTCGCATAGAAAATCTCGTGCTGATCACAGATCAGGGGAAAACAGCGGATGGTGACATGCTGCTCGGATTTGAAACGCTGAGCTTTGTGCCCATCGACCGCGCGCTCATCATAAAGGAAATGCTGACGCCCGACGAACTGGATTGGATCAATGCCTATCACGCGCAGGTTCTGAAGCTGATCGGTCCGCGCCTGGATGAGCCGGTCAGGGTTTGGCTGGAGCGTCAGGCGGCGGTGCTGTAGGCGTCAGGTTCGGAATTGCGCGCGGCTCTGCCTGTTTCTGGCCGGGCTTCAGCTTTGTAGGCACCGACGGAAATTCCGGCGCCGGCGTGGTATCGAGCGGTGCAGGCACGTTGGCAACCGGTGTTGAGGGCTTTGTCGCCTCGTGTATCTTGTCCGGCTGGAAGTTCACAAACCCCATCAGGTTATCGACAAGCGTCGATGCGAAGAGCGGGTCCGAGGTCATCGTTTCCATCACCATCAGGTTTTTGCCCGAGAAAAACGAGCGCAGCCGCACGGTCGAGATGTAAGGATGATCCTTGGGCGGATTGATCGGAAAAGTCGTTTCCATGAACGGGAATTTCAGCATTCCTTTTTTCTCATTGCCGCTGCTGATCCCCTTGTTAAAGCGGATTCCCTTGGTCGCCTGGCGGTACTTGTTGATGTGGCGCTTGGTCAGGATCTCCTGTACCGCCGCAAAATCAAGATCATTGTCGAACTGGTAACCGTAGACCTTGAAGTACACATTTTCATTGCGGACGGGATCGTGGTAAACCGCGACCACGACTTCCGTTTTTTTGTCCCAGTTTGATATTGGCGGGGCCGTGAAATAAGGGGGCGCTTTTTCGCCGGGATAAAGCATGGTGAACATGCCCGTGGGCGATTCCATCGTCAGCCATTGTTCCCGCACTAGGCCCTTCACGATGGAAACGCCGGGATCGAAGATCAGCGACTGCATGAAATCCCGCGTCGCATAGGAATCCATCAGGTCCTTGGTTCCGATGACGATCTGCTGCAGCCTCGTGTCATTGCCGTATAAAATTCGTGCCCGCAGGCTTTGTTCGCCGTACTCCGGATCCTTATAGCTGATCTGGATCTCCCCGCCCCAATGGCCGTTATAGCCTTCCATATTCTGGTTCACCAGCACGCCGCCCATCGGTTCGTAGAAATCGATGTAATTGCGGAACTCTTCGCTTAGCAGCTGGCTTACATTGTTGGCGTTCAGCTCCGGCCCGAAAGTCTGGTCAAACTTGATGATGTAGCTTTTCAGCGTGTTCTTGTAAGGGCGCTGGTCGACGATCGCGGTCGTTTCCTCGGCGTGGACGGCGCGGTTATCATTGATCAGGAATCTCGCCGAGCTGCTTTTAAACCCTTCCGGGAAGCGGGCCTCGTAAACGCCCGAGGGTGACTGGAATATCAGCCAATCCTTGGCCATGGCAACCGCCGGGATGGCAAGCAGGGAAATGGCTAAAAGGCCGAGCAGGGGACGTTTCATTCCGGGGAGCATTGTTACCTCGATTATAGCGCCGTTTCTCCAGTTTAGCAGAATTCGGGCTGCAAAAAAAACCGCCTATAGTTTATACGGGCGGTTTTTTACAATCCTTGCGGAAAATTTAGGGCTAGAAGCCGTCGCGCTCTTTTTTCTTGCGCTCAAGCTTGCGCCAGCGGCGTACCGCTTCAGACTTCTCACGGGCCTTACGCTCGGAGGGTTTTTCATAACTTTTACGAAGCTTCATCTCGCGGAAAAGGCCTTCGCGCTGCATCTTTTTCTTAAGTGCGCGCAGGGCCTGATCGACGTTGTTATCTCTTACGTTTACTGTGACCACAGGGGATCAACTCCTTTCAGGGTTTAAAAGCCCGTCTTTCGTAGCCTCTCGGGCATGGGAAGGCAAGGAAAAACTGTCGAAATACCCTTAATTGTACCTTTTTCCAGCGTTTTAGCCGTCTAACCCGTCAGAGCAGGAGCGGGGTCAATACCAAGCACCGGTTTGAGAGCTTCCCATTTATCGCTCAACAATTTTTGAATATTTGCAGCCCATCGGGGGTTGCCGGCCTCAAGCGCCCCGTCATGATCGGTTTGCTCGTAAATCCGGAACGCTGCATCCTGTTGTTGATTTTCAGGTAACAAATCGATGACGCGTGCCGCCTTCTCGAGTACGGTTTTTCTGAACTCATTATATTTATCATCATGACTGAAATCACGGCGGGTTTTTTTATAAATACTCATCAGCCGTTCAAAGCGCTGGCCGGGATCCAGTTGCTCGACGGCCTCCATAGCCTTTGTCAACGCGTTCTGCATATGGATCTGGAATTTGATTTCATTGTGTTCGAATGCGGCTCTGTCATCCTGCGGGCGCAACGTATGATATGCCCGTAAATCGTGATAGATTTCGATGGCTCTGTCATAAGTTTCTTCTTCAGCCTTGATATTTTTCAAAGCAGTCTCATAAACCTGCTCTTCAAGGCCTAACCTGTCGCCCTTGTCTGTCAGTTCATGGATCTTGTTCAGGAGGCTGACCGCCGCGTTATAACGCTTTGTTTCTTCTAGGCAATCAATGCTGCTGAGTATATTTTTTAGGAAAAAGGTGGTCGTGTCTGCCGATTGCAGATTTTCATGGTTTTTGTCTTTTGTGTATTCGTCCCAGGCCGCCCACCATGCGTCGTGGCGCTCATCAATTTCGAGCATGTCTATGAGCGGCGAGACATTCTCCAGGAATTCATCAAAGGGCACCGCCATGCTGGTTGATGACAGACCCTTCGGTCGCAGACCGATGCTGGCGACATAATGCACATAAGCTTTGAATTGTTCGTTTTTAGGCAGCTTTTTTACAAGCGCGAATAAATCTGTGCTGAAATTTTTCTCTGCCGTGAGCAAATCAATGAACCTTACAACATCTCTCAGGTTGAGAGATTCGTCGGATCTTTCGTGATTGAAAGGCTCGCTCACCGGAAGAGCTGCCTGTTTATCGTCCACAAATTTTCTAATATGCGCAGCCCATCGGAGGTTGCTCGTCTCCAGCGCGGCGTAATCATTGGTTTGCTCATAAATCCGGAGCGCTGCTTTTTCCTGCTGATCCTCTGGCAGTTCATCAAGCGCGCGCGCCGCGTCTTCAAGCACGGTTTTTCTGAACTCAATGTATTTATCGTCATGACGGAAATCACGACGGGTTTTTTTATAGATACTCATCAGCCGTTCAAAACGCTGGTTACCGCTCAATTGCCCAGCGGCATCCTTGGCCTTTTGCAGCGTATCCTGCATGAGATCCTGAAATTTACCTTTGGATTTCTCAAACTGATCCTTGTCGTCCCGCGGACGCAGCGTGTGATAGGCCCGCAAATCATGAAATATATCCACGGCTCTGTCATAAGCTTCTTCGCCGGCAATCGATTTTAAAGCGATCGCATAGGCTTGCTCTTCAATTTCCAGTCTGTCAGCTCCATCCTTCATTTCGTGGATATTGTTCAGAAGGCCGGCCGCTGCCACGTAACTTTTTTCAGATTCCAGAAATTTGATGCTGTTGACGATTTCCTTCAGAAATTTGCTGGTTGTTTCTGCCAGTTTCGGATTTTCATGGTTCTTGTTTTCTGCGTACTCACCCCAAGCCTCCATCCATGCATCATGACGCTTAGGGCCGGGAAGTTTGCCAATAAGGGAAGAGGCGTTTTCCAGGAATTCTTCAAACGACAAATCTGCATCGTTTGACTCTTCCTCCTTTTGTGACCAAAGGCCGACGCTGGAAGCAAAATGCAGATACGCCCTGAATTGTTCCTTTTCAGATTTTTTTTCAGACAACTTTTTTACAAGCACAAGCACGTCTGCGTTGAAATTTTTCTGTCGTGAAAATGCGCTGATCAACCTTTTGACGTCTTCCGGGCTGACGGGGCCGCCGGAATTGACGTGCTCGAAGGTCTGGTGGAGTCTGTGTCGCTCTGATGACGGACTTGGCGCGTATAGTGTCATTTAGACTTTCCCTCGTTTTACGTAAGCGAAGATATATGCTTAAAACACCATGGATAATAGGTCAATGAAATCTTTAGGGAAAATAATCTTAGGCGGCTTTGACCGCCCTAAGGTTGAGTGCCGCCTCGAGCAGGGCGCGGGTATAGGGGTCTTTCGGCGCGGCAAAAATCTCCGCCGCCGGGCCGGATTCCACGACCACGCCGTTCTTCATCACGATTAAATCATGCGCCATCGCCCGCACAACCCTTAAATCGTGGCTGATGAACATATAAGCAAGGTTGTGCTTCTCCTGCAGTTCGCGGAGCAGGTCGACGATTTGTGCCTGCACCGAAACATCGAGCGCAGAGGTAGGCTCGTCCAGCACGACGAATTTCGGGTTGAGAACCATTGTGCGGGCGATGGCGACACGCTGGCGCTGGCCGCCGGAGAATTCATGCGGGTAGCGGTGGCGCGTCGCCGGGTCCATGTGCACCGATTCCAGTGCGCCGATCACCAGTTCCTCGCGCTCGGTGGCGGAAAGTTTTTCACGGTGCACCAGCAACCCTTCGCCGATGATCTGCCCGATCGACATGCGCGGGGAGAGCGAGCCGAACGGGTCCTGGAAAACGATCTGCATATCTTCGCGCAACGGTTTCATCTGTTTGCGTCCGAAGCGTGAAATATCGCGGCCGTCGAAAATAACTTCACCCTGTGCGTTCAGAAGGCGCAGCAGCCCGAGCCCGAGCGTCGTCTTGCCCGAGCCGGATTCGCCGACGACGCCGACCGTCTGCCCCTGTTTTACAGTGATGGAAACGTCATCGACGGCTTTGACCCATTCGGTCGCCTGGCCGAAGAAATTTTTCCTGAGCGGGAAATGGATTTTGACGTGGCTGCCCTTCAGGACAACCGGCGCATTGGCCTTTATTTTAATGGCAGCGCCTTTCGGCTGCGCCGAGAGCAGCATTTTTGTGTAGGCATGTTCTGGATTGGCGAACAGCGCCTTCGTCTCCTTCTGTTCGACGATTTTTCCCTTCTGCATCACGCAGACATAATCGGCCATCTTTTCGACGATGGATAAATCATGCGTGATCAGCAGCAGCGCCATGTTCAGGCGTTTCTTGAGGTCGTTCAGAAGTTCGAGAATTTGCGCCTGCACCGTGACGTCGAGCGCCGTCGTCGGCTCGTCCGCGATCAGCAGTTCCGGGTTGTTCGCAAGCGCCATCGCGATCATCACTCTTTGTCTTTGCCCACCGGAAAGCTCGTGCGGATAGGCATCGAGGCGGTTCTTCATGCCCGACAGGCCAACGAGATCAAGCAACTCCAGAATTCTTTTGTCGGCTTCGCGGCGTTTCATGTTCTGGTGCAGATACAGAACTTCGCCGATTTGTTTTTCAATCGTGTGCAGCGGGTTGAGCGCGCTCTGCGGTTCCTGGAAGATCATGCCAATTTGCTCGCCGCGAATTTTGCGCATGAAGGAATCTTTTTTGCCGACCAGTTCCTCGCCGTTGAACTGGATCGATCCTGCCGGGTGCGATGCGCGCGGGTAGGGCAGAAGCTGCATGACCGAGAGCGCGGTCACCGATTTGCCCGAGCCGGACTCGCCGACCAGTGCCACGGTCTGGCCTTTTTCGATGTTGAACGAGGCATTGTCGACGGCGCGGAACGCCCCTTCGGACGTGCTGAAATCGACAGAAAGCCCGGAAATTTTCAGAAGTTGCTGATTCATAAAGACATTTTATTGTATATTTTACGGGCCGCCTACAGGCTTTTTGTTGCAAATTCTGCCCGGCATGAATATATTGTCATAATGAAAAATCGCTATCCAAATTTCAATGCCATCTTAAACCTGATGTCCGAATGGTTCCGGAGCGACTCCGGGTCACAGAACCTGTCTCCGGAAGAGCGCTACTTCAAAACGCTTTTGAAAAATGCACATCACAACTTCATTGACGTTCGAACATTGAAGCTGGAAAACATTAATCACATTCATCCCGAATCCAGCACTACGGGTGAGGACTTCCTGATCCTGCAGACAGATATTCGTCCTAAAAACTGCTTTCAATTACGGGTTATTGCGAGCTTTCCAAGCGATATCAAAGGCGCAGATAAATTCCGTGCCCTGATGAAAAAATTGAAGTTTAATCTTGTCGCCCTTGCGAGCGATCCCGTGGTTCCCTACGGTTATAATCCGAAAAAATATGCGATAGTCGAGGGCTCTGTTTCTCCCAGTGCACTGGATCAGCCTATCTGTGATCTGATCAACCGATCCCAGAATTCCGAAAAAGTTATCATCATCCATATTAACGAGGATTCGCCGTTTCCCTACGTTAAAAAAGAATCTCAGGTGAGCAATCCCGTCCCGCCTTCACCAGCCAATCAAATGGAGGCGACGCCGCAATGATCAGGGCAATCTTGGAAACTCCTGGAAATCTCGCCAGCCGTGCACACAAATTTTTTACCGCTACGCAGGGGGAAATAGATGCGGAATCCCTTGCGGATGATCGCAGGCTTATGATGGCTGCGCTGATAGTCTACAGGCTTAACGTCGAAGATGTTATCTCCGTTTATGTAGATGATTCTGGAGAATGTACGTTGAGAACCAATCAACGTTTAAATGGCGGTAAGTACAGGGAACTACCGTTGGACATATTGCGAAGCTGTCAGGACTGGATCCACAAGGACGCAACTATCAAACGTACGATCGCCGCGCTGGGTTTTGCAAGCGTGTTAATGCCGGATGGTCAGCTCCAGGGATTCAACCCACGCAAATTTGAGATTGTGCCTGCAGATTCTGGAGAAAATTTCTCGTCGTTGTGCAATACAGAAACAGGTGTATGCGTCAGAGTAAGGGCAGTGATGGACGAGATGGAAAGACGTTTCGATGATGCCCGCCGCGAAACTCCTGAGGTGGAAAAGGCGCAGCAGATCGCGCAGAATTATTACGCACTGTCTACAGCTTCAACACCGCATAAACAGCTTTAGTAATCTTCTTCTCCGCGCCCTGAAGGTCCTTCAGGCTGAGCTCATCGAGCCGGCATTTTTTCGTTTCGGCCAGTTTTACGATTTTGCCCGCCACGTGGTGGGCATCCCGGAAAGGCAGGCCCAGCTCCATCACCAGCCAGTCGGCGAGCCGCGTCGCGGTGATGTGGCCCTTTTGCGCGGCGGCCAGCATCGATTTGGTTTTGAACGTCGCGGTGGACAGCATCCCGTTCGTCGCCTCCAGGCACAGCACAAGAGAGTCATACGAATCGAAAACCGGTTCTTTGTCTTCCTGCATGTCCTTGTTGTAGGCGAGGGGCAGGCCCTTCATCGTCGTCATCAGCGCCGCGAGATTTCCGTTAAGCCGCCCGGTCTTGCCGCGCACGAGTTCGGCGGCATCTGGATTTTTCTTCTGCGGCATGATCGAGGAGCCGGTGCTCCATTTGTCGCTGAGCGAAATGAAATCGAATTGCGGCGTCGCCCAGAGAATAATTTCCTCGGCGAGACGCGACAAATGCAAACCCGTCTGCGCGCAGGCGAATAAAAATTCATTGGCGAAATCCCGCGCCGAAACAGCGTCCATACTGTTCGGCATGGGCCGCGCAAAGCCAAGCTTCTTCGCGGTGTAGGCCCGGTCGATCTTGTACGGCGTGCCCGCCAGCGCGCCGGAGCCGAGCGGCATTTCGTTGAGCCGCTTGGCGCAATCCTGCAGCCGTGTTTTGTCCCGTGACAGCATTTGATTGTAGGCGTCGAGATGCAAACCAAGCGTCACCGGCTGCGCCGCCTGCAGATGCGTGAAGCCGGGCATGATGTCGCCCTTGTGCTTCTTCGTGAGTTTTTTCAGCGTAGCCTGCAGCGACTCGATTTTTGAAATCAGATCCGCGCAGGCATCCCGCGTCCAAAGCCGGAAATCCGTCGCGACCTGGTCGTTGCGCGAACGCGCGGTATGGAGGCGCCCGGCCGCGTCGCCGATAAGCTCGCGCAGCCGCGCCTCGACATTCATGTGAATGTCCTCGTATTCTTCCCTGAAAGGAAATTTTCCGCTCTCGATTTCTTTCTCGATCTTGCCGAGGCCGGAAATAATTTTCTCGGCGTCGGATTTCGGGATGATGCCCTGGCGGCCCAGCATCTCGGCATGCGCCTTCGACCCGGCAATATCCTGCCGCCACAGGCGCTTGTCGACGCCGATGCTGACATTGATCTGCTGCATGATGTCGGAGGGCGCGTCCTCGAACCGCCCGCCCCACATCTGGTTGCTGTTTTTCGTCTTCTTGCTCATGGGAATTCACACTACACGGGTTGGGGGCCAAATCCAAGATTTCTGAACGGGGGGTCGGGAGAGTAGGCCCATGATTTTGATGGGTTTTTTGGTTTCACTCCGTACATTTTCAGGGGGGTGGGGGTGGCGTCATTGCGAGGAGCGTATGCAAGCCTGCCCTCGCGAAAGCGGGGGAAGCAATCCAGCCTTTGGCTTCTGGATTGCCGCGCTTCCCCGGATCAAGTCCGGGGTCGCTCGCAATGACGGATGGGTGGGGATTTTGAAGGAAAGAATCATCCCGGTAGTATAGGACTAAATTCCTAATATGTCAAGGGTTTCTTGAGCGAATTCCGCCAATACTTACACCCTCCCCTGAATGCTTTCGGGTCAGGTGTTTGCGTAGTGCTCTTTCAATTTTGATGTTTAAGGGGGTTTTATAATACCCGCCTTTACGCAATTCTTCTTGTTCTTGAATAGAAAGATTCGGATTAGAAGTAAGACGATATTTTTTTCCTCGTGCGATTTTTTCACCAGAATATCGCGCGACAATAAAAGTTTTATTGAGGAGTTTTAGAAATGAAACGGGTTTAAAGTTTTTTTCATCGTATGAAGTATAAACTTTAAGAAATCTTACCTCTCCGGGTTTTAAAACAGCGATATGAGCATGTTGTGGATCTGCTGAGAAAAATCCTTGGCTGTCGAATTGGATTCTTGACGCAAATTTTTCTAAGCCTAATGCTCCGATTGCGTGCATTCTCAGAGGAAAATTCATCTTTTCAATGGCAACAGCAGTCTTTGAATAGTTTTCAATTCTAAAAGTTAATGATATTGAAAGAGAATTATATTCTTTACCGTTTTTTGTAACAATAGCTTCCGAAAACTCTCTTCTTATTGGAATAATAGATAAATCAGATTGTCTGTTAATTCCAAAATTATCTAATGCAAGTTGGTAACCGAAGGCAGCGGCAAGGGATGTAAGAATAGTAAAAAGGCTGCGCCCAAAGCTACAATGTCACGTGGAGTTAGCCCAATGTCAAAAAGCATGAAAATATCCTATCAAGCCGCCTTGCTTGCCTTCTTCCCGCCCTTGCGCTTGCGGTGCGTGTGGTTTTTCAGGCGCACGGCGTTGATGCGGATGAAACCCTGCGCGTCCTGCTGGTCATAGCCGCCGGCTTCGTCCATCGAGGATTGCTTGGGGTCATAGAGCGCGACGGATGACGTGCGCGATATGGGATAGGCGTGGCCCTTAAAGAGCTGTACGTCGACCGAGCCGTCAACGCCTTCCTGCGACGCGTCGATGCACGTCATCAGGAATTCGAATTCCGGCGAGAACCAGAAGCCGTTATAGATCAGCTCCGCCACTTTCATGGACAGGCCGTCGCGGATGCGCATCACTTCGCGGTCCATGACGAGCGGCTCGAGGTCGCGGTGCGCGTTCAGCAAAATCGTGCCGCCGGGCGTCTCGTACACGCCGCGCGACTTGATGCCGACGAAACGGTTCTCGACCATATCGAGGCGGCCGATGCCGTGTTTCGTGCCGAGCTCGTTCAGATACATGAACAACGGCAGGGGTTTGGTTTCGCTTTTACCGGCGGTTTTGTTCTCGACCTTCACCGGGATACCGTCCTTGAACGTGAGCGTGATGATTTCCGGTGTGTCGGGCGCATCCTTGAGCGAGGCCGTGCGCGAATAGACTTCTTCGGCGCAGGGCGCGCCCGGGTCTTCAAGAATTCCCGCCTCGTGCGAGATATGGAGGAGATTGTCGTCCTCGGAATAAGGCTTGGCGCGCGAGGCCTTGATGGGAATCCCGTGCTGCTCGGAATAATGGATCATGTCGGTGCGGCCGCGGAAGCGGGATAAAAATTCCGGCATTTTCCACGGCGCGATGACCTTGATGTCGGGCTTCAGCGAATAATAGCCGAGCTCGAAACGCACCTGGTCGTTGCCCTTGCCGGTGGCGCCGTGCGCGACATATTGCGCGTTTTCTTTTTCGGCGATTTCGATCTGGCGCTTGGCGATGATGGGCCGCGCGATGGAGGTGCCGAGCAGGTAACGGCTTTCATAAACCGCGTTGGCCTTGAAGGCGGGGAAGATGAAATCGGTGACGAATTCTTCCTTGAGGTCCTCGATGTAAACTTTTGACGCGCCGACCTTCAGCGCTTTTTCCTTGGCGGCTTTGAAATCCTCTTCCTGGCCGACATCGGCGATATAGGCGATGACGTCATAGCCTTCCTCGAGCAGCCATTTGAGAATAACGCTCGTGTCGAGACCGCCGGAATATGCCAGTACTACTTTTTCTTTAGCCATTTTAGTTTCCTCTTTGAATTTCTAGACTTTTACGCCGGAATTTTCCAAACACCAAGCCAAAATCGCTTTCTGCGCGTGCAGGCGGTTTTCGGCCTCGTCATAGATCACGGAAGCGGGCGTTGCCAGCACCTCGTCGGTGACTTCCTCGTTGTGGTGGATCGGCATGCAGTGCATGAAAATCGCGCCGGGCTTGGCGGCGGCCATCAGTGTTTTGTTGACCTGCCACGGGAAGAATTTATCAATGGCTTTGCCTTCCTGGCCCATCGAGACCCATGTGTCGGTGACAATCACATCGGCATCTTTAGCGGCCTGCAACGCGTCTTCAATATAAGCGACGTTTTTGAGGGCGGTTTTGGGTTTGAGATCCTCGGGGCAGGAGACGATAAGCTGGAAGTCCCATATCGGGGCGGCCTGCGCAAAGGTGCGCGCGACGTTATTATAGTCGCCGAACCACGCGATTTTTTTGCCGGTGACAGCGCCGAGCTTTTCCTCGATGGTCATCAAATCGGCCATGATCTGGCACGGGTGCGAATGATCGGTCAGGCCGTTTATGATCGGCACGGAGGCGTATTTCGCAATCTCCAGCAATCTTTCATGACTCGAGATGCGGAACATCGCGCCGTCGACGAAACGCGAGAGAACCTTCGACGTATCTTCCAGCGATTCCGCACCGGTGATCTGCATTTCCTCGGCGTTCATCACTAACGTGTGCCCGCCGAGCTGCTTCATCGCCACTTCAAAACTCATGCGCGTGCGCGTGGAACGTTTATCAAAGACCATGGCGAGCGACAGGCCCGCGAAAATCTGCGGCGGCGAGAATTTCTGTTTCTTCAGGGCGTGCGCGTTCTTCAGTATCCCGCGCAGCGTATCGCCGGGAATTTCGGACAGGTCGATGAAGTGGCGGGGAGCAGCAGCCATTAATCGAGTTCCTTCAGCGTTTTTGCAAGAACATCAATCGCGTCCTGCGCCTGCTTTTCTGTGACGATCAAAGGCGGGGTGATGCGAAGCGTAGCGTCGCCTGCCTGCGTCGTGAGCAGGCCGTTATCCTGCGCACCGCGGATGAGCTTTTTAATGTCGATGGTCGTATCGACGCCGAGCAGCAGGCCCGCACCGCGTATGTCGGTGATTTTATTGGAATCGCGCTGGAGTTTTTTCAGCCCCTCCATGAAATATTGCCCGGTCTTGCGGACGGATTCGAAAAAGCCGGGTTTGAGCATTTCTTTCACGACTGTCGCAGCGACAGCGGTGGCGAGCGGGTTGCCGCCGTAAGTGGTGCCGTGCGTGCCAACAACAATAGCCGAGCCGAATTTTTTCTTCGCCATCATGCAGCCGACGGGAAAGCCCGAGCCGAGGCCCTTGGCGTAAGTTCCGACATCGGGCTCGACGCCGAAATATTCATAGGCGAAAAGGTGACCGATGCGGCCCATGCCGGCCTGTACCTCGTCAAAGATCAACGCGATATTGTTCTTGTCGCAAAGATCACGCAAACCCTGCATGAATTCCTTGTCCGCGACCTTGATGCCGCCTTCGCCCTGTACGGGCTCGACGATGATCGCGCAGATTTTATCGGAGACAAGCGCTTTAACCGATTCAAGATCGTTGAATTCGGCGAAATGCACGCCGGGCAGATAGGGCGCAAAAAACGGCTGGCTGTGGCGCTTTTCCATGACGCTGGCGGAACCGTAGGTGCGGCCATGGAAACTTTTTCTGAACGATATGAATTCGTTGCACTCTTTCGATTTATTATCGTAGGCCCATTTACGCGTGAGTTTCAGCGCGGCCTCGACCGCCTCGGTGCCGCTGTTGCACCAGAACACTTCATCAAAGCAGCTGTTATTGACCAGCAGGCGCGAGGCCTCAAGCTTCGGCAGGGTGGCGTAGGAAGCCTGGCAGGTCATCATTTTCGCGGCTTGTTCATTGATGGTTTTGAGAACAGCTTTCGGTGCATGCCCTAAAGAAGCAACGGCGATTCCGGCGGCAAAATCGATATATTTCTTGCCGTCGGTGTCCCACGCATAGATGCCTTCGCCATGACTCATGACCACCGGCTGCGCGGTGTATGTACTGATAAGCAGTATTTCGCTTTCGGCGATGATGTCTTTTGCGCTCTGGGTCATACTCTCTTCCCTTGTCTCTCGATTACTTTCTGCGCCTCGACCTCGTTGGCGTACGATGCGCGCTCGGATTCGTGGAACAGCATGGTGCCGGGGCCGACCGATTCATAAATTTCCTTCTTCAGCGCGTCCTCGCGCAGGCCGTTGATGAGATGAATGCGCCGCACGCCGCCCTCGAGCGCCGCGAGGCAGTTCTCAAGCTTGACCTTCATGCCGCCGGTGGCGATGCCGTTTTTGATCAGGCCGGGGATTTCCTGCGCGGTGATGACATCGGCGTTTTTGCCCTCGATCTGCACGCCGTCGACGTCGGACAGGAATATCAATTTATGCGCCTTTGCCCCGATGGCAAGCTGCGTCGCGATTGTGTCGGCATTGATGTTCAGGACCTGGCCTTCGGGTGTGATGCCGACGCAGGAGCAGGCGACAAAATTGGCGACGCGGAACATACGGGCGACTGGGCGGCTCTCGACGGATTTGACGTCGCCGACGAAACCGTAATCGATCGGCTTTTTCGCGCGGGATTCGATTTTCATCCAGTCATGCGGAATGGCGTTCAGCGAAATGCCTTCAACATTATGCTTGGCCATGGAGCTGGCGATGTTGAGCGAGAGCGTGCCGCCGACGACTTCCTGGATGACTTCCAGCGTCGCGGCGTCGGTGACGCGGCGGCCTTCAACCTTGTTGACGGGAATTTTGCGTTGTTCGAGCTTTTCATCGACGGCGCGACCGTGACCGTAGATCAGCAGGATTTTAATCCCGTGCAGTGAAAGATCACGAATGTTCGAGATCAAATTGTCGAGAATTTTGCGGTCCTCGACGATCTTGCCGCCGGCCTTCACGACGAACAGGCTGTCCTTGAACTTGCTTTCGTAGAAAGCGTCGATGAAGAAATTAGGTTTTTTCCGTGCCATTGTCTTTTCCTTACGGGTAGAGGGGGGCGAGATTGATCAGCCCTTCCGTCTCTTTCAAGCCAAACATTAAATTCATATTCTGGACGGCGCTGCCGCCCGCGCCTTTGACGATGTTATCGAGCGCGCCCTGCACGAGAATTTTACCGTCGGTGCCCTCGGTGAAGCTGAGATCGACGAAATTCGAGCCGACGATATTGGCCAGCGCGACTTCATTCTGAATGCGGACAAATGGCGCCTTGCCGTAGGCCTTTTTCACGGCAGTCGCGATGTCGGTTTTTTTCTTCAGCGTCACGAAAGCCTGCGCGAAGATGCCACGTGTGAACGGGCCGGAGGTCGGCACGAAATTAAGCTGCTTTTCCGTGATGCCCGCGCTCCGGGTGATTTCCGGGATATGGCGATGCTTGTTGATGTTGTAGCTTTTCATGTTGTGGTTGCGCACGGGGTGGTGCGTGCCCTCGCCCGGCGATTTTCCAGCGCCGCTCGAGCCCGTGACCGCGAAAATATCGGCCTGTTTGATGTTGTCCTTGAAAGGATAGAGCAGGAGCTGGCCGAGGAAGGCGAAGCAGCCGGGATTCGCGACCGTCGAGGCTTTCTTGATCGAGGCGGTGTAGCCTACTTCCGGCGCGCCGTAGACGACTTTTTTGAGGAGGGCGGGATATTTGTGCTCCTCGTAATATTTTTTGTAGGTTGCGGCGTCGTCCAGCCGGAAATCGGCGGAGAGGTCTATAAGTTTTGTCTTTCCATGCAGTTCGGCGACAACGTCCTGTGCGGTTTTGTGCGGCAGGCAAAGAAAAACCACGTCGCTGTTCTTCGCAACGATATCCTGCGCGGCGTTAGTGATTTTCAGGTTCAGATGCGCGAGGTGCGGGTAGATATTCCCGATCGGCTCGCTTCTGTGCTGGCGGGAGGTGAGATATTTGATCTCGACTTCCGGGTGCGCGAGCAAAAGTCGGAGCAACTCCAGCCCCGTATAACCCGTTATGCCTATAATCGACGCCTTGATCATACCGCCCACCGCGCGATGACGAGGTCCAGCCAGTCGTTGCGCGGGCTGAACGCGTTGTAGGTCATGAGGCCCGTGGCCTCCTTGATGATTTCCTTGCCGACTTCGTTGTCAGTGACAGGGCCGGAGATGATGTCGAGCGGCAGGCCAATTTTCGCGCAGTCTTCGGCCAGCTTGATCGCGCCGACGGGGTCGCGCGCGCAGCCGATATGCAGGCGCACGTTTTTCTGGATCTGCGGGTCTTTCAGGATCGGCATGACGCCGTAACGGCCCAATATGCCGTCGCCGAATTCGACGATGATCGCGTCAGGTTGCGAGGCGGTGAAATAATTGAGCGCGCCTTTGGCGACTTTCACCATCATGTCGTCGGACACGTTGGCGGTGGAGGGGATGCCGCAATCGACGAAGGAGACGGATTCGTAAACGCCGTAATCCTCCATCTTGTACAGGTCGCGCATGGCGCCGACACCCGTGACCTTCGCGCCCGCCAGCCGCATGCCGATGCGGTGCAGGGTCTTGATGACTTCGGAGGCGACAGTCGTCTTGCCGGAATCCATTGAGGAACCGGTGGTGATGATCAGGGGAATATCGTTGGTCAGGTCGTTCGCAGGCTCGAATTTTTTCGCGTGGCCGATATTGAGAAGTTTCCCTTCGCGCGCGATGCCGCCGAGAACACGAATTCTTAAAGGCTCGCCCACTTCATGCACGTTGGCGGAGGTACACACGCCCGCCACGCCGCCGAGATTGAGAAGGTGGATGACGTCGTCGGCCTTGAGGCTTTTGGGCAGGTGACCGGCGAAACCTTTCAGCGCGGCGCGCTCGCCCAGCGCCACGGCGATGATGTCGTCTTTTTTCAGCTTCGACAGGCGGCCCGTGGGCAGCTCGAGCTCGTTATAGATCGACTTGTCCTGCAGCACCTGGGCGGCCAGGACCGTGCCCATTTCGGTGCTGACCCGGCGGGTGACGTCCTCGTGATAGCCAAGGTTCAGGTTCCTGGTCACCGAGCTGATTTTATCGAGTTCTACTTTTTTCATTTCGTCATTCTCAAAAACTGATTCATGCAATGGTTTTCAACGGCTTGCAAGGCAAAATAGACCCTGCAGGGGTTTCAAAACGAACTATTTTTACTGGCTGAAAAATGACAAGGAAAAACGCCCGCTTTGAAGGTCTAGCGGGTACGTCGGCGGCTGGTGGTTGCGATGCCTGTGTTTGTCATAGGGCCATAAAGCGGCAAAGGGCCGGTTTTGTCAAACTTTTTGTCTAGAGATTCGTTTTGCGGGGATCGAAGGCGTCGCGCACGGCCTCGCCGATGAAGGTAAGGAGCGTGAGCATCAGCGCCAGCGAGGCGAAGGCGGCGATGCCGAGCCATGGCGCCTGCAGGTTGTTTTTACCCTGCGCCAGAAGCTCCCCCAGAGACGGCGAGCCCGGCGGCAGGCCAAGCCCGAGGAAATCGAGCGAGGTAAGGGCGGTGATCGAGCCCGTGAGGATGAACGGCATGAAGGTCAGCGTCGCCACCATGGCGTTGGGCAGGACGTGGCGGCGGATGATGACGCCGTTCGGCACGCCGAGGGCGTTTGCCGCCCGCACATAATCGAAATTCCGGGCGCGGAGGAATTCGGCGCGCACAACGTCCACGAGGCTTACCCACGAGAACAGGAGGAGGATCAGGAGCAGAGTCCAAAAGCCCGGCACGAACATCGCCGAGAAGATGATGAGGATATAAAGCGAGGGCATCGAGCCCCAGACCTCGATCACGCGCTGCATGGAGAGGTCAAGCGCGCCGCCGTAATAGCCCTGCACCGCGCCCGCCGCGACGCCGATGATGGAGCTGACGAGTGTGAGGGTGAGGCCGAACAGGACAGAAATCCGGAATCCGTAAATCACGCGCGCGGCGACGTCGCGCCCCTGGTCGTCTGTGCCGAAGATATTGTCGCGCGTCGGCGGCGAAGGCGCGGGGCGTGTGAGGTTGTAATTGATGGTGTCATAGGAATAGCGGATCGGCGGCCAGAGCATCCAGCCTTTGGCGTTGATGAGGTCGGCGACGAACTGGTCGCGGTAATCGGCCTCGGTCTCGAACTCGCCGCCGAAAATTGTTTCGGGGTAGGCCTTCAGCACCGGGAAATAAATGCCGCCGTCATAGCTGATGACGATGGGCTTGTCGTTGGCAACGAGATTCGCGCTGAGTGCAATGATAAACAGCACCATGAAAAACCACAGGCTCCAGTAGCCGCGGTGATTGGCGCGGAACTGGGCAATGCGGCGGCGGGTGAGGGGGGAGAGGGTCATACCGCCCGCGCTTCGAAATCAATGCGCGGATCGACGAGGACATAGACGACGTCGCGCACCAGCGTCATCAGCAGGCCGATCAGCGCGAATATATAAAGCGTGCCGAGCACGACCGGGTAATCGCGGTTCATGATGCTCTCATAGCCGAGCAGTCCCAAACCATCCAGCGAGAAAATCACCTCGATCAGCAGCGCGCCTGTGAAGAAGATGTGGATGAATGCGGCGGGGAAGCCAGCGATCACGATCAGCATCGCGTTCCTGAAGATGTGGCCGTAGAGCACCTGCTTCTCCGACAGGCCCTTGGCGCGCGCGGTCAGGACATATTGCTTGTTGATTTCATCCATGAAGGAATTTTTCGTGAGCAGGGTAAGGCTGGCAAAACCGTGAATGACCATGGCGAGAACCGGCAGCACCATGTGCCAGGCGTAATCGAGAGCGAGCTGCGGCCAGCTCATCTCGCGCCAATTATCCGATATAAGGCCGCGCAATGGGAAGATGTCGAAATAGCGCCCGCCCGCGAACAGAACAATCAAAAGAATCGCGAACATGAAGGCGGGAATGGCGTAGCCGAAGAAAATCGCCGCCGAGGTCCAGAAATCGAACGCGGTGCCGTCGCGCACGGCTTTTTTAATGCCGAGCGGGATGGAAACGAGGTAGATGATGAGCGTTGACCACAGGCCTAGAGAAATCGAAACCGGCATTTTCTCAAGCACGAGGCCGATGACGCTGGTGTCACGGTAGTAACTCTCGCCGAGGTCGAACCGCGCGTAATTCTTCAGCATGATCAGGAAACGCTCATGCGCGGGTTTGTCGAAGCCGTAGAGCGCCTCCAGCTCCTTGATGAATTCAGGATCGAGGCCTTGCGCGCCGCGGTATTTCGAGGACTGGCCGATGGCGCTCTGCATCGAGCCGGAGGCCATATCGCCTGCCCCGCCCGTAAAGCGCGAGGTGGCGTCGCCGCCATGGCCCTGCAGCTGCGCGATCATGCGCTCGACCGGCCCGCCGGGCACGAACTGGATGATAATGAAGCTGATCAGCAGGATGCCGAACAGGGTCGGGAGCATAAGCAGCAGGCGGCGGAAAATATAAGAGGCCATGAGTCTCTTTTACCGGATTAAGGCTTGATATTCCAGCCTTTTAAGACCCAGCCGTTTTTATATTCGAAGATCGCGAGAGAGCCGGTGGAGAGCTTCAGCCCGTGGTTTTTGCAAAAGGATTCAAAGTCGCCCGTGATATGCGGCGCGAAGCGGGCGATGCCGTTCGAGGTGACGACGAGGATGGTTTCATTGTCGTCATGGGCACGGGCTGTTTCGGCGAAATTTTTCCAGTTTGAAATGATTTCGGATGTGTCGGCGTTCCAGCCCGGCGGCATCGTGCCGTACCTGTCCCAGTTTTCGATCGCCGCGGCGCCGATGCGGGCAATGACGTCCTGCTCGGTTTTGTTTTCGTCGGGTCCGTAATCGATCTCGTTGAAGATGTCTAACGTGAAAACGGGATTGGACACGCCGGATTCCTTCACCGCGATTTTCGCGGTTTCCTGTGCACGCTGCAGCGCAGAGGAATAAATGACATCGGGGATGAGCCTGTGTTCTTTCAGGTAGCGCCCGATGGCCCGGGCCTGCTCGCGGCCTGCTTCGGTCAGCGGGATGTCGGTGCGTGCCCCGACGCGACGTGGCGTCTCGCCCGCTTCGAATGTGTTTCCATGGCGGGCGATGATGAGCGTGGTCATGATTTCTGAACGCGCTCGAGGTCTTCGGGCGAGTCGATGCCGGAGTGAATTTTTGCTAATGGAGCATGAACGTCTGCGACATATACAGGAATCTTATTTTCAAGGAATCTTAATTGTTCCAGGCCTTCATAAACTTCAAAGCGTCCTTGTTTTAAATTAGTAAATTTTTCCAACGTTTCTGGCTTGTATCCATAGATTCCCATGTGTAGCCAAACAGGAGATTTCTCATCTGTTGCGCGCAATTTTTTTTCATCTCGAATAGAAGGGATAATGTTTTTTGAGAACCATAATGCAAATCCGTCCGTACCCCGGATACAAGTAGTGCCGCTGAGTGGAGTCTCTTTTTTTCGCTCTCTTAATGCGTCTAAGTCTTCCCAGCGCAATTGATGTGCAGGGGTTATGACCTCTAATTTTGGATTGTTCAGAAATAGCGCTATAAGAGGCGTTATGATTTCCGGAGGCGTGAACGGCGCGTCGCCTTGTAAATTAATAATAAAATCAAATTTTTGTTTCAATTTTTTTATGGCCTCGAGAACACGATCTGAGCCTGTAGCACAATCAACTGAAGTCATTATACATTCGGCGCCTATTTCGGCGCAGTGATCCGCGATGCGCTGGTCCTCGGTGGTCACGAACACGGAAACGTCCTTGAAATTCTTCGCGGCGGTTTTCGCAACATCGACGACCAGTGAAAGCATGCTCCGCCCGTTGATCAGCGCCAGGGGTTTTCCGGGAAAGCGCGTGGAGCCGTAACGGGCGGGGATGACTATCGCTGTCTTCATTGCGGTTTCGCCCACCACGTATCGGTAATGCCCGGCGTCAGGTTCGAGAGCTTCGCAGGCCGCTCAAGCTTGCTCCACCACACGAGGCGCCAGTAATCGATGTGCCAGTGCGGGATGACGTAGTAATTCCATTGCAGTACGCGGTCGAGCGCGTGGGTGTAAGCGACGAGGTCCTCACGTGATTTCGCCTTGATGAGGTCCTCGACGATTTCATCGATGACCGGGTTTTTCACGCCCATGTAATTGCGCGAGCCGGGCATGTCTGCCTTGGAAGAGGACCAGAAATCGCGCTGCTCGTTGCCCGGTGAATCCGACTGGCCGATGGGCAGCACCGTCATGTCGTAATCGAATTCGTTCATGCGGTTCTGATATTGCGCGGTATCGACGACGCGGAACGTCGCTTTCACGCCGAGTTTTTGCATGTTCTGGATGAAAGGCAGGGTCCAGCGCTCGAACTGCGGGTTTGAATCGATGATTTCAAATTGCAGCTTCACACCATTTTTCGCGCGCACGCCGTCCGGGCCCATGACCCAGCCTGCGGCATCGAGAATTTCCTTGGCTTTAGCGAGGCCGGCGCGGTTATTGCCCGAGCCGTCCGATTTCGGCGGGTTGTATTCAGCCGTGAAAACTTCATCGGGAATTTTTCCGCGGTATTTTTCGAGGATTTCAAGCTCGCGCCCCTGCGGCAGGCCGGTCGAGGCCAGTTCCGAGTTCGAGAAATAGCTGCGCGAGCGTTTGTATGATCCGAACGCGAACTGCTTGTTCGACCATTCGAAATCGAACGCGTAGGCGAGTGCCTCGCGCACTTTGGCGTCCTGGAACACCGAGCGGCGCAAGTTGTAGATGTAGCCCTGGATTCCGGCGGGGCGCTTGTGCGGGATTTCCGCCTTGATAATGCGGCCGTCTTTTACCTGCGGCACGTTATAGCTCTCGGCCCAGAGTTTCGCGGTATTTTCATCGCGCACGTCATATTCGCCCGCTAAAAAAGCCTCGAGCGCGACGTCGCTGTCGCGGTAGTAATCATATGTAACACGATCGAAATTGAACTTGCCCTTGTTGAGCGGCAGGTCCTTGCCCCAGTAATCGGGCACGCGGATATATTCGAGCGAGCGCCCGGCTGCGACATTGCCGATTTTGTACGGGCCCGAGCCGAGCGGGGGCACGAGCGAGCTGACACCGAAATCGCGTCCCTCCGCCGTCCAGTAATGTTTCGGCAGAATGGTGATCTGGCTGAGGATCAGCGGCAGTTCGCCATTGTCGCCATGATTGAATTGGAACGTGACGCGCGTGGGTGTCTCGGCGATGACTTCTTTCACGTCGCCGTAATAGGCCTTGAAAAACGGCGTGCCTTTTTCCATCAGCGTATTGAAGCTCCAGACGACATCGTCGGCGGTGACGGAAACGCCGTCATGCCATTTCGCTTCCTTGCGCAGGTTGAAGGTGATGGATTTGTTGTCCTTCGGCAGCTCAACCGTCTCGCACAGCAGGCAGTACATCGAGAACGGCTCGTCGGTGGACTGGTCCATCAGTGAATCGTAAAGCATGCTCTGGCCGAGGAAGAGCAAGCCCGCGCCCGGCGTGCCCTTGACGATGAAGGGGTTCAGCGAGTCGAACGTGCCGATGGCGTGCAGCCGCAGCGTGCCGCCCTTGGGCGCGTCCGGGTTCGTGTAATCCATATGTGTGAAACCGGGGCCGTATTTCGGCGTGCCGTGCAGCGTCAGCGCGGCGACGGGCGTGACGGGCTCCTGCGCGAGGGCGGGGGCGGCAAAGAACAAAGGCAGAAAAAACAACAATGTTGTCATGCCCGCCTTGGGCGGGCATCCGGTTTTTTTTGCCGGGTCCCCGCCTTCGCGGGGATGACAGCGTAGATTAACTGCAAATTTCATCGTACAAATCTTTCCAGTCAGGGTTCTTTTCTTCTACGAGACGCATCTTCCAAGTCCTGTTCCATTTTTTCAAGCGCTTTTCACGCTTTATTGCGTTTTCAGGATCATTAAACGTTTCAAAATAAACCAGGTTTTTAATGTTGTATTTCTTTGTAAAACCATCCGCTGTCTCGATTTTATGTTCCCATATGCGCTTGGCTAAATCAGATGTCATTCCAACGTAAAACGTGCTGTTTCGGGCTTTTGCAAGAATATAAACGTAATACTGCTTTTCCATTTTTGCCGGACCCCCGCCTTCGCGGGGGTGACACCTTTATATAATTCTTACGCAGCGCGGCGCTTGCGGTATGCAGCCTCGAGATCGGGGCGGCCGAACAAATGCCCCTGGCCGTAGGATATATCGAAATCCAGCAATTCGATAAGATCGTTCTCAGTTTCGACTTTTTCAACAATAAGACTAATCCCATTACCTTCGAGCGCGCGTTTCCGGCGCAGAAGTTCCGCGCGGGCCTTGTCGCTCCGGGTATAGGGCAGCAGCGTACGCGCCGAAACCTTGACGAAGCGGACATGGTATTTCTGCAGGTCGGCGACTTCAAAATCCAGCACGCCGACATGATCGAACGAAACCGAACAGCCCAGTCTGCCAAGCCCGCGCAGTATCTCGCGCGAGGCGGAATCGAGCGCTCGGAACTGGTGATGCGCAATCTCAAACACCAGGCGCGGCGCGAGGTGGCGGTTCTCAGCGAGAAAGCCGAGGAGTTTTTTCAGGTACGCCGTGTTACGCAGCGTTGACTGCGATACGTTCACAAACAGCGGCGCGGCGCGTTCGACATGCGCAGAAGATTGAATGGTTTTCAGGCATTCGGCCAGCAGCAGGCTGTCAATCTCGTTCGCCAGCGCGCTTTCCTCGGCAAGGTGCATGTAGCGGCGCGCGGGCAGGTACATGCCGGGCCGTGCGCGGACACGGGCGAACACTTCGTAGAAACGAACGCGGCGCTGCGGCAGGCGCACGATCGGCTGGACGAAAATATCGATCGCGCGGGCGCGCACGGCATGCCCCACCAGTTCGCGCACGACCATGTCGCTGAGATCATCATATTCCGCGTCATTGGCGATGCGCGGCTGCGGGTCGGCCATGGGTGGGGCCACGCGCTGGCCGGGACGTGTGGCGCGGAGGCCCGCAGGAGCAGGGGCGGGCTTGCGGCCCAGCGCGCGGGGCAGGGCCTCATCGATCAGAGCTTTTTGCGGCGCAGGCCGTGCGCCGGGCGCGGCCTGCGTTTTTTCTATGAGTACGTCCTGCGCGTTGACGCGGCGGTTTACGTCGGCGAGTTCCTGGCGGATATTGAGAATGTCCTGACGCGTGCCCATAATTTTTTGCGTGAGTGTCGAGATATTGTCCGACAGGCCCTTCATGCGAAAAGTAAGCCCGTTCTCCCAGAAACGGCGGCGGCGGATATCCGAGATGACAAAACCTACGGCGATGACAAACCCGGCGCCGAGGATCGCGGCTTCGAACGAAACGAACGCGAGGCACGCCACCGAAACGCAGGCCAGCAGCACCAGCCCGGCATCGCCCAGCCTGCCTGATTTTTTCTGCCCGCTTTTCTTTTTACTGGGCGCCATCGACGATTTTAGATCCCCTGTTTTTATTTTTATGCGCAGTTCCGATTGCTTCGGAAACGTTTTTGAACCCGTCTTTTTTCAGCAGCGCCAGTAATTCCTGATTTATGGAATTTGCCACGGCAGGGCCCTGGAACACAAGCGACGTGTAAAGCTGCACCAGCGACGCGCCCGCCCGTATTTTCTCGTAAGCATCTGATCCGCTTGATATTCCGCCGACGCCGATGATCGGCAGTTTTCCGCCCGTGAGCTTGTAGAAATTACCTATGACCGCGGTGGATTTGGCGGTGAGGGGTCGTCCGCTGAGACCGCCCTTTTCGGCGGCGAAGTCGCCCGAAAGGGATTCGGGACGATCAAGCGTGGTGTTGGAGAGAATAAGACCGTCGATCCCGGAATCTAAAATCGTTTTCGCGATTTCTTCCTGCTGCTCTTCGGTGAGATCGGGCGCAAGCTTGACGAGCAGCGGCGGCGGATGATCGCCGCAGGATTTTTTCCGCTCCGCCATAACCGCACCGAGTAAATCCATGAGCGGCCCGCGCTGCTGCAAATCGCGCAGGCCGGGCGTGTTGGGCGAGGAAATGTTGATCGTGATGTAATCCGCCATCGGGCCGAGCATGTTGATGAGGGCGGTGTAATCCTTCGCCGGTTCACTCTGGTTTTTATTCATGCCGATATTGACGCCAAGCACGCCGGGCGGGCGGTGTTTGCTGTCGAGAAAACTCTCGAGGTTCGATTTGAAAACATTCATCCCTTCGCTGGGAAAACCCAAACGATTGATGACGGATTCGGATTTCTCGTCGCGGAAAACGCGCGGGCGCGGGTTGCCGGGCTGCGGCTTGGGCGTCACGGTTCCCGCTTCGACGAAACCAAAACCCGTTTTGAAGGCCGGGCCGATGACCTCGGCGTTTTTGTCGAAGCCTGCCGAGAGGCCGACCGGGTTCGGGAATTTCAGGCCCCAGAGTTTGACCTCCAGCGCCGGGTCACTGACCGAGCAGCAGGGCGGCAGCAGGCCGGATTTCATGGCTTTCAGGGTGAGATGATGCGCCGTCTCGGGGTCGGCCTTGAAAATAAGCGGTCGGAAGAGGTGATAAAAACCGGGCATGACCCTGTTTTTAGGTCATTTTCCTCATATGGTCCAGCCCGGCCTTCATATATCCCCACCCTGTAATGACGGTGATGAGGGCAGCGAGGGTCAGGGCCCAGTGGCCGACGCTTAGGCCGTAAGGGACATAAGGCCCGATAATCAATATGCCCGTGGCGACCATCTGCGACGTGGTTTTCCATTTTGCCAGCTTCGTGACGGGCAGGGCGATGCTTTTCTGGCCCAGATATTCGCGCAGGCCCGAGACTAGGAACTCCCGCGCGAAGATGACGATAGCGGGGATCATCCAGATTCCGTAAATACGCCCGACCCCGGCGAAAACGATGAACAAGGCGCCCACGAAAATCTTATCAGAAATAGGATCAAGAAAAGTGCCGAAGGCCGTGGTCTGGTTCAGTTTTCTGGCGATCCAGCCGTCAAGGAAGTCGGTGATGCAGGCGACGGCATAAAGCCCGAACGCCCACCACATGGCCGTGGCACCGAGCCGTCCTTCCATGAGGAAAAGGGCAATGATCACCGGCAGGATCAGGATGCGCGAAATGGTGAGGATGTTGGGGAGGTTCATCATAAAAGTTTTGTATCATAAATGGTTAGCGGGCAAATAGCCTTATATTATTAACATATTTATCCGGGCACGCGGAATGTCGCGATGACGGCATGATGATCTGAGCCCATGGCCGGGCCGATTTCTTTTTCTAAAAGATGCAGATTGCCTTTGTACAATATGTGATCGATTGGCAGCCTCAGAAAGTTGATCGGTATGAACGACGGCCATGTCGAAGGCGGCCAGTATCCGATGTAGTTATCTTGAAGCCCGGTGGTTTTTAATATGTCGTCAAAGTGCGGCGAGTAAGGCGTGATGTTCCAGTCACCCATGAAAATAATATTTTCGGATTTATCCTGCGCGATCAAACCTGTCACCATTTCCAGTTCGATATTTCTTATATCCAAAATTGGCACCTGCGCGTGTAGCGCATAAATCCGGACAGGGATTTTGTTGTAGTCGATAGTGAATTTTGCGGCAAAGCTACCGGCGGTTTTAATTTTTTCCACGTCACTGATCGGGTATTTGCTGAGGATCACCATTCCGAAAGCATGAAGGCGCGGCTCCTGAATTTGGAACGGGTAGAGGTGGCCCAGTTCTGACGCCGCATTGGCGAGGCCGCTGTTCGCTTCCTGTAAAACAATGACGTCGAACTTGGCTTCGTTATCCGTGATCCATTGTTTAAAATTATCGTGGTTTCTTGGGATAGCGAGGCGGTTGTATTGCACCACCGTCAAAGCCTCTCCTCCCGATTTTTCAGATAGTACAGGAGTGCCGTGCGTGTAGAAGTAGTTACAAATTTTTACCATGCTCAGGACTGCGACTAGTAAAGTGCATAAAGCCCATTTGTTTTTCTTGAAATAAAATAGCGCTGGCGCAAGTGCGATGCCGCCTATCACATGATAGACGGGAAAGTGGCTGAAGAGGTCGAATATCCAGTGTAATCGTGCCGCGAACGTAGCGATAAAAGTAACGGTCAGAATGACCGTGAGGCTTCTGACCGTTTCATAAACATTTTTCTTTGTAAGGAGCAAAGCCGGTAATCAGGCGTTCGCGGCTTTTTTCTTCTTTTCTTTGTCCGCTTCCGGGTCGCGCAGGACATAGCCGCGGCCCCAGACGGTTTCGATATAGTTATCGCCGCCCGCGGCATCGGCCAGCTTCTTCCGCAGTTTGCAGATGAAGACGTCGATGATTTTGACTTCGGGCTCGTCCATGCCGCCATAAAGGTGGTTCAGGAACATTTCCTTGGTCAGCGTCGAGCCTTTTCTCAAGGAGAGCAGCTCGATGATCCCGTATTCCTTGCCGGTGAGGTGCAGCGGCTTGCCGCTTACTTCCACGGTGCGGGTGTCGAGGTTCACCGTGACCTTGCCAGTTGCGATGACGCTCTGCGAATGGCCCTGGCTCCGACGGACAATCGCCTGGATGCGGGCGATCAGCTCGCGCTTGTCGAATGGCTTGGTCAGGTAGTCGTCGGCGCCGTAACCGAGGCCCTTGATCTTGTTATCAAGCTCGGTGAGGCCCGAGAGAATGAGAATGGGGGTTTCAACCTTGGCGTCGCGCAGCGCCTTGAGAACGTCATAGCCGTCCATGTCGGGGAGCATCAGGTCGAGGATGATGATGTCGTAGTCATAAATTTTGCCGATTTCGAGGCCGTCTTCGCCAAGGTCGGCGAGATCGACGATATAGCCTTCGGATTTGAGCATCAACTCGATGCTTTTAGCGGTGGATGTATCGTCTTCGACTAAAAGAACGCGCATGATGTATTGCCCCACAATATGAAATTGAACTTGATGTTCTGATTCTTGTTAATATTCATTAATGTTAATTTTAACAAATTTAACAAAAGTTAACAAATTCTTTTAAAATTTTCATGGCAATGCAATAAAAACGGGCCTTTTCAGGCCCGTTTTTGTTAGATTATTGCTGAAAGCGGCTGGTTAGTAGGTGCTGCCGCTGCCGGGGTTGGCCGAAGAGCCTACGCCCTCGGAGCTATCGATCGTCGAACGGTTGTTCGAATTCACGTCAGCGCCGGTCGAGGAACTGGCCGAGCCGGAAGCGCCGAGCTCAATGCCGAGGCGGTCCAGCGTGTTGGTGTTCAGGTGGCCTGTGGCGCCCAGCTTGTTTTGTTGCTGGAACTGCATCAGGGCGCTGGCGGTGCGGGGACCCCAGACGCCGTCTGCTGTGCCGTTATAAAAGCCTTCCTGGCGCAGCGCCTGCTGGATCATCACAACGTCGTTACGGGCAAGATTGTCGCCCGCGATGGCCTGGCCGGTTGCAGAAGTTTCGGTTCTGGCCGTGCTTTCGTTCGAGATGCTGCTGCTGTTGGAGGTGCTGCTGTCGGACGTAGCATTGCTGTCCTGTTCAGCCTGGCTGGAGCTGTTCGTGTCTGAACTGCTGGAGCCGCTCACGGAAGCGCCTGCATCGACATCCGCGCCGACACTGGTATCTGCTACGCCGGTATTGACGCCGATGCCAAGACCGGTGCTTGAGCCTGTATTCAAGGAAGTTTCTGCAAAGGCAGGAACTGAAATCGCTGTCGTAAGCAGCGTCAGGGCTAATAGCCGTTTCATGGTAGTCTCCTTTTTTATCGTTTACTAAGGTAAGATAATAACAACGCCCAGGCGCTCCAAAAGTTCCGCGTTTTGTCCATGAATTCCTCGATTTTGTGGTATTATTGAGAGGCTTATAAACCTATATCGAATAACACCCATATGGACCGCCTCGCTGAACAAGCCATCGCCTCGATTTCCGTGCTCCAGCGCGAGGAAGTCTATGGCCGCGTGACAAAAATTCTCGGGTTATTGGTGGAGATTGCGGGTTTCGGTACCGGGCTTTCGATCGGCTCGATGGTACGCCTCCGCCCGCACGACAAGCCTGATGTGCCCTGCGAGGTTGTAGGCTTTCGCGACGGGCACGCGTTGCTGATGCCCTTCGGTACTCTGGAAGGCGTGGGCCTCGGCTGCCGCGCGGTGATTCAGGAACAGGCGCCCGTCGTCCTGCCGCATGAAAAATGGCTGGGCCGCGTCATCAACGGCATGGCGCAGCCGATTGATGGATTAGGGCCGCTGGTGCAGGGCGGTCACCCCATTCCGCTGAAGAACAAACCCCCGCTGCCGCATTCGCGCCAGAGGCTTGGCGGGCAACTGGACCTCGGCGTGCGGACGATGAATACGTTTGTTTCAATGGCGCGTGGGCAACGGATGGGCATTTTCTCCGGCTCCGGCGTCGGGAAATCGGTTCTGCTTTCGATGATGGCGCGCTACACCAGCGCCGACGTTTCGGTGATCGGGCTGGTCGGTGAACGCGGCCGCGAGGTGCAGGAATTTCTTGAGGACGATCTTGGGCCGGAAGGTTTGGCGCGTTCCGTCGTCATCGTCGCTACCGGCGATGAGCCCGCCTTGATGCGCAGGCAGGCAGCGTATGTGACGCTGGCCGTTGCGGAATATATGCGCGACCAGGGCCGGCAGGTTCTGTGCCTGATCGACTCCGTCACGCGTTTCGCAATGGCGCAGCGCGAGATAGGGTTGTCAGCCGGCGAGCCGCCCACATCGAAAGGTTATCCGCCCACGACATTTGGTGAATTGTCGCGGTTGCTGGAGCGCGCGGGCCCCGGCGCGCCGGGACAGGGCTCGATCACGGGATTATTCTCCGTTCTTGTCGAAGGCGACGATCACAACGAGCCGGTTTCGGACGCCGTGCGCGGGATTGTCGACGGCCACGTGGTCATGGAGCGTGAAATCGCCGACCGTGGCAGATACCCGGCGATCAACGTGCTGAAATCCATCTCGCGCGCGATGCCGGGCGTGCTGACGCCGGAGCAGAACGCCATCATCCGCCGCGCCAAGCAGGTGATCACGGTGTATGAGGACATGGCCGAGCTGATCCGCCTCGGCGCGTACAGGAAAGGCAGCGACAAGGCGGTGGACGAGGCGCTTGTTCTCTATCCGCAGCTTGAGGAATTTTTACGGCAGGACAAGGATGATTCATCGTCCGTCGAAGAATCCTTTACCCGCCTCGCGCAGATTTTAGGCGTGCCGTATGGCTGATCTTAATCCCCTCATTCGCGTGCGCAGGCACACGGTCGAGCAGAAACAGAAATTCCTGGCGGAGCTATATCGCCACGCAGATGAATTGCAGAACCAGAAGGAAAGCCTCCTGCGCCAGATGCAGGAAGAGCGCAAGGCGCTGGATGCGATGAACTCTATAGACATGATCACGGCGTTTTCGAATTTCGCCGTGGCCGTGAAAGAGCGCGTCGGGGACATTGATGAGTCCATGAAAAAGCTTGAGACACGCATCGAAATTGCCCGCGAGGACATGCGCGAGGCCTTCGCCGAATTCAAGAAAATCGAGATCACGCAGGAGCGCCGCGAAGAGGCGGAATACCGCGCGATTGAAAAGAAGCAGGCGGAACTGCTGGATGAAAGTGCTATCGAGGGCTACAGGCGCCGCATAGCGGAAGAATAATCAGATTTGACAACGGGCTTATTCTTATGTAAAAACTCTTTCTCCAAGGAGCGGCCCCTGATGGCAATAGTTTGCAAGCAAGTGCAAGAAGCAATAGATGCTGTTGAACAGCATCCTTCCGACAGGCAGAAATTTTCAGATCTGGGATCTTTGTTTAGGCACTATCCTAGGACGCAGCGCATGATTTTTGAGCGTCTTGCCGGAGTTTTGCTGGAAGACCCGAAGAACCCGGTTTTATATTTAAACTTGTCTTCCTTTGCGACTGCGGCCATGCGTTTTGACATAGCGAAAGATTTCTCCTCCGCCGCTTTTAATTATAACGAAAAGAAGCATAAACTTAAGCCCGATGAACGGGAGCTCGCTGGCAGGATGTACCATTCTGCCAGCGCGAAGCGCCATAGTTCAAAGGACATTCATAACCCGCTTCTCAATGCCGCCGAGCAATGCGGCATTGAACATCTGGCTCTCTAGGCCGAAATCCCGAGATTTGATTTGGCTTCAGGCGTGATCGTCACCCATTGCGCGGGGCTGTTCTGGAAGGACAATTCACCCGTGATGCTAGTTTCGCCGAGCGCGCCGGAATAAATGCGGCGCATGTCCTGCTGCATCGGAAGGCTGAAGGGCGTGAGCGTCCGGACGATGAGGTCGAGGCGTTTCGCGCGGAATAATCCATCAAGCTGCACCTTGCCGAGCGCGTCTAAACTAAGATCAAAAATAAAGCGCGTCTGTTTTCCCTTTTGATCTTTCTGCGGGTTTTCGGAATCGTTTTTGTAATAGAGCGCGATCTTGTGCATCTGGTTGTCGAACAGCATCGGCAGCGACATCGCGCGCCAGTCATTCGCGACCGGCTCGGATGCGAGGCGGTTGAGCGCGGAGCCTTCCTGCCCGAGACGCCCTAAAAGCCCGGCCTTGCCGCCGCGCCGCAGCGCATCAACGCCGTTTCCGCCCAGCCATTGCGTGAGGTCGCCGCCGCGCACCGCCGCGATGAAAAACAGCGCCGCCGGGCCAAGCTGGGCCGGGTTCTGCGGCGAGGGCGTCATATTGCTCATGGCCTGCGCCGCGCGTGGCATGATTTGCGCGAGAGTTTGATAAATTTCATCCATCAAGGGCCATGGTTCCGGCGTCAGAAAATAAGACGGCATCGGCGCGAGCGTCACCGTCGCCGTGATGGGCATGGAAGTTTGCAAAGGCTGCTGCGGCAGCAGCGCGATTTCAGTGCCGGGCAGAACGCTGCCGCCCGGGACATGCATGATAAAAAACATTTCACTGTTCGTCGCCGGATTGAACAGCGCGATGACGGGAAGTTTCTGCGGCGTAAGACCCGCAACGATTCCGGGAATTTCCCCGGCCTTGTGGTTTTGCAGGAGAAGCGGTTTTTCAAAGGTTTGCGCCAGTATCTCGTGCGTCATGACAGGGGCAGGCGGAATTTTCGGCGTTAGGATAGCGGGCGAGGGCGCATCGTTGATGACGGCGACCTGCGCGCGGAAAATCTGTGCGGCGGGAGTTTGCAGCGGAAATGTATTCTCCGGTGAAAAGGTGATCGGCGCCTGCGGCACGGGAAATGCGGGCGCTGGCGGAAGCGTGGAAAGTAGCGACGGTATTGCGGCCTGCGCGGACGGAATATCGCCGGGAATAACAGGAACGAGCGGCGGTTTAACAAGCAGGACTTCAGTAGCAGGCTGGCCTTGTGTCGTTATTGTTTGCGCAGGAGAAGAAACAGTAACCGGCGGCGCAGCGGTGGCGGGTGTGGCGACAGGAATAACGGTCGCCTGTGCGGGCTGGGCAACCTGCCCGGTGATTTTGGCCAGTTCGTTCGCGATGAATTCCTGCGCTTCCTGCGTGATGATTTCCGTTTGCGCGGCGATGATCTCGGGCGCGAGCGCGGCAATCGTTTCGATAGGCACAGGAATATATTGTTGTGCCTCCTCGGGGGTGAGCGGCTGAAGTCTTACGACCTGCCCCTCGGAAAGCGCCGCGGGCGGCGGGCTTTCGGGCCTTTGCACAGGTTGCGCAGGCGGCGGGCGAACCTCGACATCGACAGGCGTCTGGGTGGTGCGCGGCGGCGCGGGCGTTTGCGCCTCCGCCGTTACTCTTGCATTCTGCGGTGGGCGACCGGGTGGAATCTGAATCTCGACCTCGTCGCCCTGCCTGACATTCAGCGGTCGCGGATCGGCCTTGACCGTCACGTCGCCCTGTTCGGTGCGGATATCGAGACGCCCGTCGCCGTGATCGCGTATGACGCGGCCCTTGATCTCGATGGTTCTTTTAACGTCGGAGAGTTCAGCCGGGAGTTTTTCCAGCAACACGTTCGGGTCGCCCGGCGGTTTCGCGGGCGGTGCTTGGCCCGGGATCTGCTGGGGCGGAATTTTTGTCGGGCCGGAGGTCATACCTCCAGTTTACAGGAGAAGAATGGCGCTGTTAAGCGGTGGCGCGGCGGCTCTCTTCAAGCGTTTTCCAGAGCACGCGGGCGACCCGTTCGACATCTTCGGCGGCGTCGGAATTGGGCGAGCGGATCAGGATTGGCGTCTGGCTGCGGATGCAATCCTTGACCTTGCTGTCGACACGTATAATGCCGGCCATCGGCGGCGTCAGGCGCAGGAAATTCTCGCAGGCTTTCAGCAGGGTTTTGTAGGTTTTCTCGCCTTCGGAGGCGCTCGGTGCCATGTTGACGACGATAGAAACGGTTTTCGACATGCCCGCCGCGTTGCCGAGCTTGATGAAAGCGTAGGCATCGGTGAGCGAGGTCGGCTCATCCGTGGTGATCAAAACCGTGCGCGTCGCCGAAGCGGAAAGCATGCGCACCGTGCGGTCAACGCCCGCGCCGAGGTCGGCAATCACAACGTCGTATTGTTCGGAAACATCGATCAACTGGTCGCGGAGCATCGTCAGGCGCTGCGAGGGCAGGGCGGAGAGCGAAGCCTGGCCCGAACGCCCGGCGATAATATCAAACCCGCCTTCTTCAAAAGGCTGGATCACTTTATCGATGGAAAGGCGGCCGCGGATAACGTCGTTAAGGTCGCGCTTCGGCATCAGGCCGAGCTGGACGTCCACATTTGCCAAACCTAAATCGCCATCGAACAACAGGACTTTTTTGCCCATCTTCGCCATGGCATGGGCGAGCGTGATGGAAAACCAGGTCTTGCCGACGCCGCCCTTACCGCTGGCGACCGCGAGAATGTTCTTGCCGCGTCTGAAGGACGGGCCGCCGATCTGCGGGTCGAGCATTTCCTGTGTTTCGGTCGTCATTGCCTGCTTCCTGTCTTCTTATACTCTTTTTTGCCTTCCGTGTATGCACCCGGCATCAAAAGGGCCGACAGGGAGCGCGGGTCGAGGCCAAAGAGCCCATCAGCCACCTTCGGCGTGTTGCTGGCATCTGCAAGGGCCATGCCGCCATGGTGCGCGGCGGATAAAATGCCCCCCAGGCGGCGGGCGATATCAATGCGGGTGGCGATCAGGCCGTTCACACCAATGGCCCCAAAAACCCGCGCCATTTCGCCGGATTCGTCGGCGTCCGTCCCAGCGGGCAGGACGAAATAACTGTCGATTTCGGCGGCACCGACAAAGCGGGCGGCGGATTTTACGTCATTCTGGTCGAACGGGTTGACCCCGGCCGTATCGATGAAAACCTGGTCATAGCCCTGCAGGCCACGCAGCATCTCGGAAAGCTCCTGCGGGTTTCCGGCCTTTTTAAGCTCGATGCGGAGCAACTTGGTGAAGGCGGCGAGTTGCTCGACCCCGCCGGCCCGGACCGTATCCGTGGAAATCACCCCGACGCGGAGGCCATTCATCACGCCCCGCGCGGCGGCCTTCGCGACGGCCAAGGTTTTGCCCGAACCCGGCGGGCCCAGCATCATGATCGGCTTTTTATGCGCCTTGTGCGGCAGCGGGCGGAAATTGAACAAATGTTCGATGGCGGCGATGAGGGCGATGGAGGGCTGCTCCAGCCCGACCACGGTCGCGCAGGACAGGATCTGGTCCATGACATCTTCGGGCACGGAATGGCGGAGCAGGACTTCCGTCAGCTCCTCGGCGATGAGGGATTGTTCTTCTTCCTCGTCATATTGCAGCCAGTCCTCGCCCTCGGCCGGGCCCGACTTGTTGATTTCGAAGGCGGGTGTGCCGTAGGAGGGGGGGTCGATGGCCGCGGTAACATGCACGGCCTTGCCGCCTTTTTCCTCGCGGGTCGCCACTATGATAGCATCTTCACCGAGCGTATCACGGATCATCTGCATCGCCTCTGTCATTGTCTTGGCATAGAAGGATTTCAGCCGCATGGGAGAAACTTGCTTACTCGAATCAGATTAGATTATAGATTTTCCGGAAACCCGTTTCCAGCGCAATTTTATTATAATAACAGGGAGGTGAGCGTCCTACATTCCAACGTTAGGGTTCGTGGTCGGATCAGATAAGTGCTCAATTCTCGCTTTAGCGTTCTTAAGTATGATGAGTGCTTGCGCGACTTCATTTTGCCAGTCAGGTAGCATAGCAGTCCGGAATCGTTTTGGAGGATCATTAAATACATTTTTCTCAATCAGATTAATGGCATGTTGGTAGCTATCCGCGATATAATTTGCAGCGACAAAGCTTCCCTTTAAGGGTTGTATTTTTGATTTAGTTGTAAAGCTGATTTCAACCGGGTCTTTAGGGTCTGCCCATTCGCGAGACCTGGGCCAGTCAGCGCCTTGTGGCCAGTCACAACCATTATCATTTTGGTAGCCCATATAGGCAATTTTTCCTTCTACGGGAGAGACGATGAAGGAAGTATGGACAGCTATTCCATCTCCTTTTTTCACGTGTTCGCCTACAGGTTTAACTGGATAAACTCTTCCTACTGGCTTTGGATGAATTGCATATAAAGCGCGGTCTAATGTTTTTGAGATTTCCGGTATGCAAATTACAAAATTTTCGTATTCATGGGGTTTGATTGGCTGCACGTCAGGGTGCGCGCCTTCAAGAGGAATTGTCTCAATGATTTTTGAAAGGGGGCCCTTGATATGAAGCATCCGCGCGTTATTAAACTCATAAGTAAGTTGGCGGATAGAACTCCCCAAACCAAAACCAATATAAGGTGTAAAAATAATTCCCATCACTCAATCTCCACTCAGTAAATTAAAACAGCATTATGCAGGCGCACGGTCTCTGACTCTTTCAACTTCTTTCGCAAAAAGTTCCACGTCTCCATATGGGTAGTAGCTTAGTGTACTGTATCCCGTTTGGACAATGCAGGCACCGTTACACCACACGTTGCAGAAATGAAGGTCTATGGTCGTTTCGCGGGAAATGGGGAGAATATCTTTGACGATATAATTAAATTTGTCTTTAAAAGAGCAATTTTCAAGAAGTTCGAGAAAGCTTTTAGGCTGAACTTCGTAAGTTGTTATTCCTGCTGATGTGACGACAATTATTTCATTGCCGCCTATTGTCTTAAATTTAGAGGATGCCTGTTCCATTTTTGCCTCCACGCAGTAAATCTTATCAGCGTACTGATAGCGCATAAGAGATGGTTATGTCAATTTTTATGGGAAAGGGACGAAAAGGCCTTGAGCCGCTCCCCTTACGAATATTTGCTATGGCTCTGGCAATAAACCGGCCGTATTTGCAGGCACGACAGGCGCAACGATTGGCATCATCTCGCGATGCTTGCTCTCGATGTACCGGTCTACCTGACTCGGGGTTACAGTTTTGTCTTCACGCGTTTTAAGAACATTTATGGCCTGGAATACATTCCCGTAAACGCGCCGGGGATGGCTCCTGTCTCCAAGCACTTCCTGAACCATTGAAAGAGGGGCGCCTTTGTAGTTGCCTGCCTTTTCTGTGGGAACCACGGGGGTGAAGGAGAATAAAATTTCTGAACTGAAGATATCTTCTACTTCAGTTATTGCAGTGATGATGCCTGGCTGAGGCATAAGGATGCAGGGCGTAAGCAAACTCGAAAGTGAAATTGGGACTTTAAGCAACCTGACAGACGGAGCCTTGAGTTCGTATATTGCTATCGGCGTACCCGCAGCGACATAATCGCCGGGTTTTACCAGCCAGGCAAAAGAGTCTCCGGATTTATTTTTCTTAAGAAGATCACGCATCTCCCCCGTCAAATTCCGCTGTGTAACAATGTAAGGCAGGGCCGTGTTTTTCGCCGGGTCTTTAAGCTCATCGGTCGCTTTGCTGTTCGTTATAACGAATCTTTTTGTAAGGCTCATTTTATTATCTCCGCAGTGAAACGCCTGATCAGCTTTGGTAGCCCAGTGGCGATAACTATGTCAATTATTTTATGGGAAGGTCATAGGTAGAAAGAGCCGGTTTTATTAAACCTGTGCGGGAACAAAGGGATAATAATCAGATTTGCCCCAGCGTCCTGATCCGCGCCTTCGGGTGAATCTCGTTCTGCGACATCACCACGGTTTGCGGTCGAAAGCGCTCGATCACGCTGCGCACATAGGGGCGGATGGCGGGCGAGGTGAGGAGCACGGGAATTTCACCCTCCATCGAGAAACGCTCATACGCCGTGCGGATCGCGCCGATGAATTCCTGCAGGCGCGACGGCGGCATGGCGAGTTGCTTGTCTTCGCCCGCGCCGACCAGTGACTCCGCGAAGGCCTGCTCCCATTCCGGCGACATGGTGACGAGCGGCACGACGCCGTTATTGTTGGTCGCGGAATCGCAAAGCTGCCGCGCAAGGCGCGAGCGCACATGCTCGGTGATATGCGCGGTGTTCTTGGTATAGGCGGCGGCCTCGGCGATGCCTTCAAGAATTGCGGGCATATCGCGCACCGACACGCGCTCGGAGAGAAGGCGCTGCAACACGCGCTGCAGGCCGCCGACTGAAACCTGGCCGGGCACGACATCGGCGACGAGCTTTTGATATTCCTGACCAAGCTCGTTGAGCAGCTTCTGCGTCTCGGCGTAATTCAGCAGGTCAGGCATATTGTCTTTGATGATTTCCGTCAGGTGCGTGGTGATGACGGTCGGCGCATCGACAACAGTGTAGCCCTTGAAGTGCGCTTCTTCGCGGTATCTCTCGTCGATCCACATCGCCGGTAAACCAAAGGTCGGCTCGGTCGTGCTCTCGCCGGGCAGGGAAATCGGCGAGCCCGCGGGATCCATGCACATCAGCATGCCGGGGCGAACTTCGCCGCGCCCGGATTCAATTTCCTTGATACGCACAGTATAGGTGCTGGCCGGGAGCTGGAGATTGTCCTGGATGCGCACGGCCGGAAGGACATAGCCCATATCCTCGGCCAACTGGCGGCGCAGGCCCTTGATCTGGTCGGTGAGCTTGTTGCCGCCTTCGCCTTGCACGAGCGGGAGGAGGCCGTAACCCAATTCGAGGCGGATCGTATCCATGGCGAGCGCCTTGGAGATCGGCTCCTCCGCCGGTTTGATGCTTGAGGGCTTGATGGTTTTCGCCTCGATAATTTTCTGTTCGGCGATTTTCTCGCGCTGGAACGACATGTAGGCGAGGCCGCCGAGGACAGCGCCAAGCGTCAGGAACGGCGCCGCCGGAATTGCCGGGACAAGGCCGAGCGCCACCATCAGGCCCGATGACATCGCCAGCGCGCGCGGATATTTGCCGAACTGGTGGAACAACGCCGCATCGGCGGAGCCTTCGATGCCCGCTTTCGAAACCAGAAGACCCGACGAAACCGAAACGATCAGCGCGGGAATTTGCGTCACCAGGCCGTCGCCGATGGTGAGCAGCGTGTAATTTTTCGCCGCGTCGGCGAGGGACATGTCGCGCGAAACCACGCCGATGACGATGCCGCCGATGATATTGACGAATACGATCAGCAGGCCCGCGATGGCATCGCCCCGCACGAATTTCGCCGCGCCATCCATCGCGCCGTAGAAGGTGCTTTCCTGCTCCAGTTTTTTACGGCGCATTTTGGCTTCATCTTCGGTGATCAGGCCCGCCGAAAGGTCGGCGTCGATGGCCATCTGCTTGCCGGGCATGGCGTCCAAAGTGAATCGCGCCGCGACTTCCGCGATACGGCCAGAGCCTTTCGTAATAACGACGAAGTTGACGATCACGAGGATGGCGAAAACGATGGTGCCGATCACATATTCGCCGCCGACAATGAATGTGCCGAACGCCTCGATGACGTGACCGGCGGCGTCCGGCCCTTCATGGCCGTTTTCAAGAATGAGGCGGACCGAAGCGACGTTCAGAGATAATCGCAGCGACGTGGCAACGAGCAGCACGGTCGGGAAGGTGGAGAAATCGAGCGGGTGCTGGATGAACAGCACCGTCATCAGGATCATCACCGAGAACGCGACGGAAATCGACAGACCGAAATCCAGCAGGAATGTCGGCACCGGGATCAGCATGAACAGGATGATCATGACGATCGCCATCGCGAACAAAACGTCCGAGCGGAAGAACGGGGCCATCGAGGCAGACATGCTCATGCCGCCGCCCGCGCCAAAGGCGGGCGTTGTTGTCGTGGCGGGCAATCTGGCACCGGGTGCGTCGGCCATGGAAAATAAGGAATCCAGTAAGAAAAACAGGCGGTAAAGGACCGGAAACTATTCTATCCGGCCTCTGCTCAACATGCAAATAGCCATAATAAAAGGCCGGGCCTTGCGAGGCCCTTTTTTTTGTCATATAACCGTCTCTGTATTTTAAATAATTTTTTTTAGGAGAGTTTATATGCGTAAGGAGTTTTTTTCTGCAGTAGGTGGTTTGGCGTTACTAGCGAGCGTCGCCGGTTGTGAGGTGGCGGGCCAGATGGCGCGTAACACTGTAGAGGGCGTAAATAATTCGGCAGCATCTATTCAAAAAGGTTTTAACCCGGAGACTGCAAAATACATTGCGAAAGTGCAAAGGGCACTAAACGAAGCAGGTTGCCGTGACAACGAGGGCCGTTATGTCGCCAATGACGGGCGTAAAACGACTGAATCCGCACAGGCGTTTGACAAATTTGTAGAAGCCAATGGTGGCACCAAGACTGATGTCTTTGCAAAAGTTACCAGGAGAGAAGGCATTGACTACGTTACCATGTCTGACAAAGGTATTTTGGAAGTTGTTCAATCTGCCGGAAAAGCTGGTGGTGCCAAAAGATGTGATGCGCCTGAACCTTCGGGTCTAAAATAAGAATCAAAGTCATTGAAAAAAGCCGGGCCAAGGCCCGGTTTTTTATTGTTCGCCGAACCAATAAAATTAATCCCCGCTGGCCGAAGCGGGGATTTTAGCGCCTTCGTCTTTATATTGATTGAGTTTGTTCCGAAGGGTGCGGATGGAAATGCCCAGAATATTGGCCGCGTGCGTGCGGTTACCAAGGCAATGCTCAAGCGTGTTGATGATCAGGTCGCGCTCGACCGCGGCGACGGAACGGCCGATGAGGGATTCCACCGCGCCGGTATTCTGCACGGGTTTTGCTTCGCCCGCTTTTTCTGTGGCAGAAGGCACGACCGAAAGATGCCCCGGCGTATCGATGTGAATGGCGTCCGCTTCGATTTCATCCTCTGTGGAAACAAGAATGGCGCGGTGCATGGTGTTTTCAAGCTCGCGGATATTGCCGCGCCAGCCGTATGATTTCATTTTCTGCGTCGCGGCGGCCGAGATTTTCTTGCGGCCCACGGCGTTCGCGTCGGCGTATTTGTCGGCAAAAAATTGCGCCAGAGCAGGCAGGTCGGCGGGGCGTTCACGCAAGCTCGGCAGGCGGATATTCACGACATTGAGGCGGAAATAAAGATCCTCGCGGAAGCCGCCGGATTTCACGAAGGCCTCAAGGTCGCGGTTCGACGTCGCGATGATGCGGACATTGACCTTGACGGCATCGTTCGAGCCGACGCGGGTGATTTCTCGCTCCTGCAGGACGCGGAGGAGTTTTGCCTGGAGGTTGTGGGCCATTTCGCTGACTTCGTCGAGCAGCAGCGTGCCGCCGTCCGCCTCTTCAAACTTGCCGATGCGCCGCGCGGTCGCACCGGTGAACGCGCCTTTTTCATGGCCGAAAAGCTCGGATTCCAGCAGGTTTTCAGGGATCGCCGCGCAGTTCACAGCGATGAACGGCCCGTTCCCGCGTTTCGACTTGCGGTGAATATATTGCGACATGACTTCTTTGCCCGTGCCGGATTCGCCAGTGATAAGGACGCTGGCCTCGCTCGGCGCGATCTTGTCGGCCAGCTTTACGACGTCTTTCATCGCCGCGTCGCCCGCGATCATGGTGTTGTTGTCCTCGGTGATGGCGGCGAGCAGCGCGCCGATCAGTTCGGCATCGGGGGGCAGGGGGATGTATTCCTTCGCGCCCTGCTGGATGGCCTTCACGGCGGCGCGCGCATCGTTGTCGATGCCGCAGGCGATGACGGGGATATGGATGCGCTCGGTCTTGAGGCGCTCGACGAATTCGCCGATCTTCTGTTTGACGTCGACCATCACCAGGTCCGCGCCCTTGCCGTTCAGCAACGCGCCGATAGCCTGGTCGGTATCCTCGCAGTGGACGACTTTCGCGCCCTTCTGAAGAGCGATTTTTCCTGCCTGCGATATATAGCCTTCGAGACGGCCAATGATCATTAAACGCATAATATTGATATACCAGTGCTTTAGCCGACAATCAAACGGGATAAAGATTTAATATAGAAAAAGCCTGCCCCCTGAAGGGCAGGCTTTTTGTGTAACAGCCGAATAAGGGCTCAAAAGCCTCTTAATCGACTCTTACAATCGTTGCAGGCTCCTCGATGCGGTCAAGCAGACCATCCTGAACCACGATGTTATAATTCTCGCGGGTCATGTAGGAACCGTTCGGCGCATAGAAGCGGTCACCGTTGGCGGCGACTTTATAAACGGCTTGGCCGTCGATAATCAGCTTCTCGCCCTCGAAAGTCGAAAAGGTGCTGACGCGGTTGGATGCGTGACTGCGGAAATCTTCCTCGGTCTGCATCTCGATGCGGTAAGCGCCCTGGTCGGACGAAGTGGGTTGCGATTGATCGACTCTCTTATAGGTGTAGGTTTCGCTGTGGTCGCGATCACCTTTTGCTTCCGCAATTGCGGGGAGCACAAGGACGGCTGCGCCGGCGATAAGTGCTAGCTTTTTCATGGTATGTCTCCTGTTAAAATTCCCGTAACATGCTGTCTTAACGACAAAACCCTGTTACGCCCATGCCAACAGGCGCGCAAGGAAAAAGTTCCTGAAGCGGGACTTCGCAGGAAAATCAATGAGTAGGTATGGAATTTAGGCCCGGTCGGATTTGACGATTTCGGTCATGGTGATGCCGAGCTTGTCTTCGACGACGACGACCTCGCCCCGGGCGACGAGGCGGTTATTGACATAAATATCGATCGCTTCGCCGACCTTGCGGTCAAGTTCGACCACCGCGCCCCGGCCAAGCTTCAGAAGCTGGCTGACCTGCATAGTCGATTTGCCAAGCACGGCCGATATCTGGACCGGGATGTCGTAAATCGCGTTGACGTCGCTGGCCATCGGCTCGCCGATTTCAAAATCGTTGGTATCGGTTTTCAGGCGCGCATCGTCATCGATTTCGCCGAGATTCATGCCTTTTTTGGCCTTATCATCTTCTGTGCTCATGCGCCTTCTCCAGCCCGGGAAGACCCGGTTTCACTCTTATCATGGCCTTTTAAGCCTTTTTTCGCAAGGACCTGCTCTATGGAAGTCCTGATTTCATCCGCAAGCATCTGCGGGTTGCGGAGCGCCCCGCCTTCGCTCCAGGCGAGACGGCAGGCGCCGGGAGCCAGTGTTTCGTCGCCTTTGACTGCAAATTTCAGGTCCAGGCCCGATTCCTTCAGGGAATTAAGGTGCGTTTCGATCGGGGCGACCATGTCAGGGGTCACAGTCACCGCGACATGATTCTGGCCTTCCTGTTTCTTGATGATCTCGGAAATGGCCTGTTTCAGTTCCTCAAAGCCGGCAGCCTTGTTATAGACCGGGAACATCCGCTCGAAAATCGAAAGACAGAGCGCCAGTGTTTCCTGCTCGAAAATTTTTTCGCGCTGCGCTTCGGCGGCGGAAAGCTCGGCGAGTTGTTTGCGGAGTTGGTCAAGAATTTGCGCCGTGATCCTGAGCTGCGAGCCTTCGGCTTCCTTCAGGCCCTGCTGGCGGCCTTCCGCCGTTGATTTTTGCTTCGCATCGGCAAGCTCATGCTCGCTGAATGACGGGGGCGGGGGCGCATCCGTATAGCCATCGTCGAAAATATTTTCGCTGAAGAAATACTTCTCGCCTTTTTCGTGTAGGGCTTTGCCTGTCATCAACCTTTACCAATAACTCTCATTAGTAGATCATCTGGTCTTCTTCGGTGCCGGTGGAGATGATGATTTCGCCGCGGGCCTCGAGGTCTTTCGCGACATTGACGATATATTGCTGCGCTTCCTCTACGTCCTTGAGGCGGACGGGGCCCATGGCGCCCATATCTTCGCGCAGGATTTTCGCCGCGCGTTCCGACATGTTGGTGAAGAACAGCTCGCGCAACGTTTCGGCGGCGCCCTTGAGCGCGATCGGAAGCTTGTCCTTGTCCACGGCGCGGATGAGCGTTTGAATAGCGCTGGTCTCCAGTTTTCCAAGGTCTTCGAAGGTGAACATGAGCGAGCGGATCTTCTCGGCAGCGTCGGGCGTGTTCTTTTCGAGCTGCTCCATAAAGCGGCCTTCGACGTTGCGGTCCATGTGGTTGAAAATTTCGGCGATCATCTCGTAACTGTCGCGGCGCTGGGTTTTCGCGAGGTTGGTCATGAATTCGGTGCGAAGCGTCTTTTCGACTTCTTCCAGAATTTCTTTCTGCACGGCTTCCATGCGGAGCATGCGGTGAATGACCTCCAGCGCGAAATTCTCCGGCAGCATCGCCAGCACGCGCGCGGCGTGGTCGCTGGAAACCTTGGACAGCACGACGGCGACGGTCTGCGGGTATTCTTTCTGCAGAAACGTGGAGAGAATTTCCTCGTTCACGTTGCCGAGTTTCTCCCACATGTTACGCCCCGCAGGGCCGCGGATTTCTTCCATGATGTTGTCGATGCGGTCTCTCGAGATGCCGGCCTTGTTGAGGAGGCGCTCGGTTGAATCCTGCGTGCCGACAAGGGCGTTCGTGGAAGACATTTGCTCGGCGAAATCGACGAACAGGCGTTCGACGACGGATGGAGAGACTTTGCCGAGAGTCGCCATGATCTGTGAAATTTCCATGATCTCGTCATCATCCATATGCTCGAAAATTTTGGCGGCCTGTTCCTCCCCAAGCGACAACATCAGGATCGCGGCCTTTTCGGGGCCGGTAAGTGTGCGGTAATCCTCGCGAGCGCGTAATGCCATGGCTCGTTATGCTCCCGGTTCCTGGGTCATCCAGCTGCGCAGGACCGCCACGGTTTCATTGGGATAGTTTTGCACGATTTCCTCGACCTTCTTGACCGAGGAGGCTTTCACTTTTCCCTCGACGCCCTGCATGTTGATCAGACTTTCCTCGGCATCCTTGCCTCCGCCGGCCATGAATTCATGATCGGGAGTCGGGCCGGTGAGGGCCGGGTTCATCGGACGCACGCCGAGAAGATCCGCCTCGATACTGTTGTCGATTTCAGGCGCATCGGAAACCAGCAGGCGGTTCACCATCGGCTGAAGCACCAGCATGACGACCAGGATGATCATGATCGCAACGGTGACGATCTCGGCGACATCGAGCAGCTTGTTCTTGTCAAAACCAAAAAGCATGCGGTCGTCAGTATAATCGCCCGCTTCCGTGTCGACGCTGGCGAACTGCATGTTTACAACTTCTATTGTATCACCGCGTTCCTCGTCGAAGCCGACGGAGCTTTTGACCAGGGCGGTAATCTGCTTGATTTCATCCTCGCTGCGCGGCTCGTACACCATCTCGGGCTTGGCGTCTTTGTCTTCTTTTTTCTCTTCGGCCTCTTCGCCTTCAGCGGCGGCGGGCGCTTCTACCGGCTTGTAACGGCCATCGACAAGAACGGCGATGGAGAGTTTCTTGATCTCACCGACCTCGCGCACCGTGCTGCGGATGGTCTTGCCGATTTCGTAATTCGTGACTTCTTCTGTGCGGTTGCTTTCGTTCGAAGGGCCGCCGCCGAGCAGGTCGCTGCTGGCGCCGGGCAGGTTGTTCTCGACGCTGACATCCTCGCTGCCGCCTTCCTGTTCGGTGCTACTCTCGGACGTGGTCTGCGACGAGCGCACGACCTGCTGTTCGGGATCGAACAATTCCTCGTTCGTGCTGATGCGGTCGAAATTGATCTCGGCAGTGACCGTGGCGCGCACGTTACCGTAGCCGACGATGCGGCTGACCTGGTCTTCGACCTTCTGGGTCATGTTGGCTTCGTAATTGCGGCGCATTTCCTCGGTTTTCATCGTCATGAGGTTGACTTCCTCTTCGCCGCCGCGCGCGAGCAGGGTGCCGGTATTGTCGATGATCGAAACATTGGAAGCCTTCAGCCCCGGAACGGCTGAGGCGACAAGCGACTGGATGGCGGAAATCTGTGATCTTTCGACGCCGCCGGTGCCGCGCAAGCCAAGAAATACGCTGGCGCTGGAGGGGCGGGATTCACGGCTGAACAATTCCCGCTGCGGCAGGACGATATGCACGCGCGCGGTATGCACGCCCTGGAGCGAGCTGATCGTGCGGGCAAGCTCACCCTCGAGCGCGCGGACCTGGTTGATGTTCTGGACGAAGTTGGTGGTTCCGAAACCGGAATCCTTGTCGAAAATCTCGTAGCCCATCGAGCCGCCATTCGGGAGGCCCGCTTCGGCCAGCAGGATGCGTGCGCGACCGATTTCCTTCTCCGGCACCATGATGCGTGTGCCGTCGGCGGAAACATCGAAAGGAATGGAGCCGGACTGAAGCTTGCCGACCATGGCGCTGGAATCTGTTGTCGAAAGATCGGAATAGAGGACTTGCATGTCGGGGGTCGAAACCCGCAGCGACACGAAAACAAAAAACAGCAACAGGCCGACCAGTATCGCGCCCATGACACCGAGGCGCGAGGGTCCCAGTTGCCTCATAGTATCTACAAAATTGCTCAACCGATCCTGCCTTTGTTATGTCCGCCGACCGGGCCCAAAAGACAGGCAGCCGTTAAATAGCGGGTTTATTTGGTTATTTATGCGAGTTTTGTGCCAGTTACGCTTGCGAGAAAGAATAGGGAAAAGTGAATAATTCCCTCATCTCAAAACCATTATAGTATGTTTTTTAACTATTTTCCATGTCTGCTGTGGATAAGCCGTTTTTGAATATTTTTACATATTTCTTTGCATTTCAAGTGGTTACGTAAGCATTCAAAAACCGGGATTGATAAAAATACCTGTTTATTACGTATTTTCTACAGAAAAAGTCAGATATTCTTTGTTTTTATTGTAATAAAATCATGTTTATTCTTAATTAAAAACCGGGCATCGGCAAGTTGAGGAAAGTCGCGCGATTCGAAGGTGGGACCCCTATTTTACCCCTTTATTTATTGAATTTCTTGACTTTTGCACTCCCCCGGGTTAAGATGATAGTAGGGTAGTATGTCTAGATTCTGAGTGCCAGTTTTTCAAGTAATCGAACCAGCACACAGCAATCCGGACAAAGTTAGGAATTTTATGATTGAAGCTGTGAACGCAGTTGTTGCCAATGCTTCGCTCCTCCGCGGTTCCGCGGAGCAGGCGAGTGCGGCGCGTTCGTTAGCCGCCAATCCCGAGCGCGTGCAGGAAGTTATCCAGGCACCCTATGTCAGCCCCTTCATTTATGTCGATGTAAATTACGACAAGGCCGTTCTGCAAATTCGCGACAGCGACACCGGCGATGTCCTCAAACAATTTCCGTCTGAGCAGACAATGGCAATACGCAGCCGCATCGCTCAGCGCCAGGCCGCGCAGACGCAGCCCGATGTTCCGGATGCCCCCGCTCCGCAGCAGCAACAGCAGGCCGAGGCTCCGAAAGTTGAAACACCCGCGCCGCAAGTGAATGCGCAGGCGCAGGTCGCAGCAACGGCACTGGCAAGCACAGCCGCGCAGGCCGCCGCCGTCAGCGCGCCGCCTACAAGCGGCAACGTCATCGTTACGGCGTAAGATTTAGGGATCTAGAACAAAAAGGACGTCATCTGACGTCCTTTTTTATTTTTAACACGGAGGTCGCGGAGTGCACGGAGAAGGATTTATTTTAAACTCCGTGACATCTGTGTTCTCCGTGTTTAATTATTTCTTTTGAATATCTTCTACCGGCGCAGGCGGCTTAGTCATCAGCCCGGCAGCGATTTCGCGGTTGATATTGATCAAGACGTCGAGCTTTTCCTTCTTCGGGTCCGACATGATGTCGATCTCGCGCTTGAAGATGAAATTCGCCAGGTTGACGATATTCGAGCGCAGGTCCCTCGGGCGGTTGCCCTCGGGGTTATCCACGGCTGCATCGTAAAACATTAGCCAGACATTGCGGTTGTATTTCAGCGTCGCCTCGATGACCTCGAGATTGGAGTTCTCCCAGTCGCTCTGCAAATCCTTGAACATCTGCGCGGCCTTGAGCAGCACGCGCGCCTCGGTCTCGCGCTGGTCGGGCGCGTGCTTCTGGGCGTGCGCCCCGTAGGCGCCGGCCGCCGCAGCGTAAGGATTATTTGTTGGTTTTTTTGAGGACATTTTCTACCAGTTCGCGTTCGTGTTCAATCAGTTCCTTGGCGACTTTTAGCGCCCTGTAATAGGTGCCGTTAATGATGTGGTCGTTGATCTGCATGAAGAAGAATGACGCGCTCGGCGAAGCGTGTTGAATCTCCTCGACCATGCCGAAATATTTCTTGTGATAAAGAGCGGGATCGCGCGCGAGATACATGCACTGGATCAGGAAATAAATTCTTCTGCAGGGCGTGTCGGCCATGTCTTCCTGCATCACGTCTTTTTCGCGGATGATCGGCGCCTCACCGGCGATGTGCAGCCGGGCGCGCTGGCTGTCATTGGTGATGACGGCCTCGCCGATTAATATCTTTTCGCCTGGTTTGAGATCGATTATAAGGCCCATAGGATTTCTTCCTCTCTGAAGGCAGCTTCTGCCGCTTCTTATAGTATACCCACATAAAGCCTAAAAAAAGATGAAATTTTATGTGCTGTCATCCCCGCGAAGGCGGGGATCCGGCAATATTATTGAAGGTGCTTCGCGCAAATTTATACTGGATCCCCGTTCACGCTCGCGTGCCGCTCGCTGCCGGGGATGACGAAACTGGAAAAGAAAAAGGCCGGGAATTTCTTTCCCGGCCTTTCGGAGGTGTTCTTTATAATTAGAAGAGTCTGAGGACCGACTGTTGCGACTGCGCGGCCAGCGACAAGGCGGTGACGCCTAACTGCTGTCTGGTCTGCAGAGCCAGAAGGTTTGCGCCTTCTTCATTCTGGTCGGCGTTGACGAGGTCGCCCGCACCGGCTTTCAGTGTCGAGATCGTGCTCTCCGTGAAGTCACGGCGAGTCTGGATGATCGACAGGCTGTTGGCAATTGTCGTGCCGAAGTTACGGACCGCATCGAGAGCCGTAAGGGTTGCATCGATAGACAACTGAACATTTGCAGTATTGCTGAAGTTAGCAACTTTGATTCCCAGGCCGGCAGCAGAAAGGTCGGAGCCGACAGTGGCCAGGGTATTGGTGCGATCTTCATTGAAGAAGGTCGTCAGCGTATCGCCCTGCAGCAGGTTGACGCCGCGTATGTTTGCGTCCTCAACCAGGCTATCGATCTGTCCGCGGATGGTGTTGAAGTCATCCTGGAACTGCGTGACGTCGGCGTTCGACCCGGAGAAGCTGAACCGTTCGCTGATGTCGTTCCCTGCAGCGCCGAGGACAACGTCCGTCGGGATCACGGCTGCCGCGATAACGCTCGGCGATCCGCTGAAGCCGAAGTCAATCGTGGATGCGGCGTTGGCTTGGAATTGCAGATCAACGTAACCAACCGAGTCGGTAAATTCCAATTCAATGCGGCCCGTGGTTCTATTGAATGACGCCACGACTTTGGTATTCACCGTAGCGTTGTTGTTAATGTCGTCGATCAGGTCCTGGATGGTGTTGGTATCCAGAAGAGCTGCAGATGTGACCGTTGATACACCGTCAATATCCAGAATAACCTGAATGCTGTCGGCGCCGGCGTTGTCCAGAAAGCCGGCCTGTGCGCCAAGCGTGTCGCTGGAGTTGTACAGGCCGTTAGTCGCCACTCCGTTGGTTAGCTGGGAATAAAGAGTGCGTCCAGCAATAGCTGTGCCACCTTGACGAGTGCCTGCAACGGTTTCTTCTGTACCAACAAAGTGTTCAAGACCGAGGAACGCATAACCATCCGCGCCCAGAGTGGTTGTTCCGTCTTGAATACGGATTGAAGCTCCGACTTCTTTAGCGGTAAGCGTCAGCCTGCCGTTGGCATCAACGGTTGCCTGGACGTAAGGGTTGATTGCGGCGTCCGCATTGATATAGCCGGCAACGTTATAAATGGTATCCGCTGCCGCAAAGTTTACAACGTTCGCAGCGGATGTTACAACCAAACCGTTGGCGCGCACAACACTGATGGTGATGTCGTCACCCACAACGATCGTACCGCCGGATGCGGCAACCAAAGCACCGGTAGTGTTAAGATTTTTGCTGCTCTTGATCTGGGCAAAGCCGGAAGCCGCAAGAGTCGCGGATTTGGCGTCTTCAGCAATGGCCTGAGCCTGTTCGACAAGAGCTGAAACAGCCGTCACGCCCGTGTTGGCCTCCTCGATCGTGCGGATCGAGAGATTGATGCCATCCAGAAGGCGGCCAAGGTCGCTTGCGCGGTTAGACAAGGATTGCGAGGTGAAGAACTTCTGCGCGCCGTCAAGGGCCGAGTTGATCTTAAGACCGGTTGCCAGACGAAGCTGGACCGAGTCGATCAATCTCTGTGTGCTTTGAAGGGAGAGAAGGTTATTCCGCAATGCTGCGGATAGTACGACGTCTGTGGAAGCCATAGTAATTTCCTTTCCTAGGTTAAACTTATGCGTCCTGCATAGACTGAATACTTCAGCCGTATTTTATTAGAATATACCATAAAAATGAAGGGAGTGTTAATACCCTATTTTTCACTTCTAACCCCCATATTCTGGGCATTCAGAAGGGACAGGGCAAGGCCTCTCGGCGTTTTTGCCATAAGACCTGTGGATGATTTGGGCCGGGTTCCCGGCTTATATATGGAGGAAAAAAAAGGGGGGCGCACCGTGCGGTTGGGTTCATCCATCGGGGTGGCGATGGCTGGGCTTTTGCCCGGTGCGCCCGGCTGGGGGCCGTTCGAACCCCTTCTGGATCCGGTCTTCCCGCAGCGTCGTACTCGGAGCCCGAAACTCCCGGGGGGTTAGGGAATGCTGGGTAGCATACCCCGGGACCCTGGGCCCCGAATTCTTATTCCTGTGACCTCATCCTTGTTACTTCCTGTTGCACAAGGATGAGGCTAATTAAGTGCGTCTATTAACGGAGACGCAGCAGGTCTTCCGTCATCTGGTCGACCGTGGTGATCACTTTCGTGGCGGCGCCGAATGCGCGCTGCGAGATGATCAGCCTTGCGAATTCGTCCGCGAGGTCGACGTTGGAAGCTTCCAATGTCGAGGGTTCGACGAAGCCCGCGCCGCCGGCACCGGCTTCGCGCAGGTTTTCTTCGCCCGACTCTTCGGATTCGGAGTAGGCCGTTCCTGAAACTTCGCTGAGGCCGTTTTCATTGGCGAAAGTGACCAGCGGAATTTGATAGAGGTCCGCCGAGGCGCCGTTCGAGAAACGCGCGACGACAATGCCTTCGCGGGTCAGTTCGATGCCGGTACGAAGACCAAGCTCGGCGCCGTTCTGATCGGAGAAGATGACGTCGAAGTTGCCTGAGAACTGGCTGAAGCGCGAGACATCGATGCCGATCGTCTGCGGATCGGAACCGTTGCCCCAGTTGATGTCCGGCGTCTGGATGTCGATGTTGCCATCGCCATCCGGTGTCGCGTTAAGTGAGCCGTCGCCGTTGTAGTTGACGAGGCCGCGGGTGATTTCGCTGCCGTTCGGGTGACGAACCACGATCTGCCACCAGCCCTGCGTGTTGGCTGTCGTCAGGTCCTGGAAGTCAGGGAAGATGTCTTCGCTGTTCGACAGGACGCTGTCGGTGTTGCCGGGCGGCAGGTTCGGTGCGACCAGGGCCGCGCCGATCGCGCTCATACCCAGGTCCGTCAGCGGCGTACCGGTTACGTTGGTGATGCCGATCGTGGACGCGCGGTTGACGGATTCAATAACGAGGTCGCCGTCCGGGTTGATACGGGCTTCGATTTCTCCCGGGAATTGCAGGTTAATAGCGTCGATCAATTCGCCAACTGTCTGGAAGGTAATGTTGCCGACAACGGTTGGGCCAGAGGAGTCGTTATCGTATTCAAAGTTGAAGGGGCCTGTGCCGCCAACGACTTCGAGCTGGAAAACATCGTCATCTGCGACCCCGGGAACGAGCGCCAGGTCCGTATCACGGCTGAGAATGACGCCCGTGTTGGAAATCGACGCGACTGTCGGCGGGTAGATGTGGTGGAACTCTAGGGTCAGGGTCTGGCCGCCGCCGAGAGAGTCGAACACCGTCAGGCCGCGTGTGAAGTGCGCGGCGCCGTTAGCAAGAACGCCCTGCGGTGCGGGTGCGGGGCCGAGGTCGGCATAGGTCGTGCGTTCCTGGTTGGCGTTAAGGTTGATCGCCAGCTCCGCCGATGTCGTCGGGCGGGTCAGTCCGCCGAGGAAAGCAACGTCAGCCTGAACGAGCGACGTAAGGTCCCCCTGGTTGGCGGGCAGGTTGCCGTCGGCGTCAATCGGCCATGCATACAGCACGAAGCCGGATGCGTTTCTGAGTAAGCCTTCCGCGTCTTCGCTGAACTGCCCGGCGCGGGTGTACAGGAAAGGCTGGCCGAAGTCGGTCGAGCGTTTGACCGGGAAGAAACCGTTACCGGCGATCGAGCCGTCGGTGCCGGACGAGGTCTGCTGGATCGAGCCCTGGGCGTCGACGCGCTGCAGGCGGTTGATCGAAACCGTACCGGGCGAATAGCGCGCCAGGCGGCTTTCAGTCGTCACGAGGCTGTTGAAGGCGGCCTCGGAGCGTTTAAAGCCCGTAGTGTTTACGTTGGCGATGTTGTTGGAAATGATCGCCGTATTTTGCGACTGCGCGAAGAGCGCAGAAACGCCGGTAAAAAGTGATCCAAAAAGTCCCATGGTTAGTCTCCTTTACGTTTAAAATTAAAAAACTGGTTGGTGTTAAAAAAAATCATGCTGTCTCCGGCACGTTGGCGCTGAGAATATCGATGAGCGGAATGCTTTTTCCGCCGACCACGAGATAAATGTCGCCGTTGCTGGTTTCGACGCCTGTGACGCGGCCTGCGCCGATGACCTGCGTGGCGACGCGCTTGTCTGCTGCGTCGATGGCATCGATAGTGATGGTGTATTCGCCCGCGGGCGCCTGCGTTCCATCCGAGAAACGGCCATTCCATGCGAGCGTATGGTTGCCTTTGGCCTTCGATGCGCTGCCGGTGTAAACGGTGTTGCCCGCGCTGTCCTTGACGATGACCTGCGACTGGACTGCTGTATTATTGAGCGAATAATTGATGTTCACGGGGCCTGAGCCGCCATAGGTGATCTTATCGTCACCGAAGGTGACGTCGAGGCCGACATAATCAAGCGCCATCGTCAGGCCGTCGTTGTTGCTGTTCATGCCCGGTGAGCCGGTGTTAAGGACGTTCTGAAGTGCCACAGCGCGGTCGCCGACAAGAACGAATATCTGGCCGTTCTGTGTCTCGGTGCCGCGCACGACGCCGGTGACAACTGATGTCGCCTGCACGGCTTCGCCGTTGATGTCGAGCGCGTCGATCTTGACTTCGTATGTGCCTGACTCGGCCTTGCCGCCCGATGAGAGCGAGCCATCCCAGATGAAATTGTGAATGCCGGCGGTTTTTCCTGCCTCGGTCGAGTAAACGACCTTGCCGGCCTCGTCATAAATACTGATCTTCGACGTGACGGCTTCCGCCGCGAGCGAATATTTGATCTTTGACGGCGTGCCGGTGTGGTTGAATTCCGAACTGACATAGCTGATTTCTTTGCCAACATAGCTTTGTGCCGCACCAAGTGCACTGCCAAGGCCAAGCGCGACCATACTGTCGAGCTTCTGGTTCGTGTTGATCTGTTGTTCGACGCCGGCAAAAGCCACGAGCTGGTTCGTGAATTCCGTGGTGTCCATCGGCGAGAGCGGGTCCTGGTTCTGGAGTTGTACCGTCAGCAGGATCAGGAAGTCGTTGAAGTCTGTCGCGAGCTGTGATGTCGCGGCGTCGGTTTTCGTCTGCTGATCGAGAGCCGTGTTGATCGATACCGGGTTGATGGCCATTGTCGTTCTCCTTTATGCCAGGATGCTGTAGCGCATGTGGCCCGTTTCCGGGTCGACGCGCCACGTCATGGTTGTTTCAATAATTTCGTCCGGCGCGTTATCAGGCCCGCCGCCGCGGCCGCCGTGTGAGCCATCACCGTCGCCGTTAAATTGATAGCCGTTGTCCGCCAGTTCGAAGCTGAGTTCCGAACCCGAAGCATCGAGCCCGGAATCGAACAGCGCGCGCTCTAACAAATGAGAGTCGCGCTGGAGCATTACGTGCGTTTCCGCTTTTTCGGCGACGACGACGGCCTTCATTGTTTTGTCCTTGCCGAAGCTCATGCGGATTTCGACGCGTCCAAGCTCAGGTGGTTCCAGTTGTAATGTAATGTTTTTTGTTTCGCCGGTTGCGGCGCCTTTGGATATGGTCGCGGCGATGGTCTGCATGGCCGGGTGCGGCTGCGACGCGGCGTGCGCCTGGGTCACGAGGTTGGTCAGTGTGCCGAGGCTGGTGATGCCGAGGCTGGGCGCGTGCGCGGCATATTCGTCATAGGGAAGTTGTACGGGGGCGAAGATCGAGCCGCTGATGCTGAACGGCCAGCCCTGCAGCATGCTTAGATCGGGTTTTACGGCAGGCGTTTTCACATTCAGTTCGGTGCCTGTTTTTTTGCCGGAGAAATCTTTCAGGATGTTGGCGAATTTGTCCATGGAAGCTGATGCCGTATTGGGGGTGGAAGCTTCGCCTTCCCATGGGCTGCTTGCCGCCGTGCCCGCATTTTTTTGGGCGGGGCGAACGAAATCATTGATCTTTGCGTTCTGCTCGTTCTGTTGCTTCGTGATAGCAGCCTGCAGCGTTGCGACGCGGGATTGCTCGGTGGGCGCAAGCAGCTTGATCAGGCCGAGATAAATACCGTCGAGCGCCTTTCTTTTCTGCTCCTCGGTCATCGCCGTGTCTGCATTTTCATTCAGCAGCACTTCGATTTTAGCCTTGAGGTCGCCGATCTGTTCCGGCGTCATGTTCGCGAGGATCAGGCCGCCGGTCTCAGGCTGCGCTTCCAGCGCGTTAAGCTTCGCGAGGATGGCTTGCAGTTTTTGTTTTAGTGGGCTGTTTTCGAAATTCGGTGAAGTTGAATTCGTATCGACGAGCAGCGCCTGCATCAGACGGGGCGAACCGGCCTCGACATTTGCGGTGGTGATAATGCCGTCAGTAACGGGCGCGAGTGCTTCGTCCAGCGCGGCCTGGTTCAATGCGAGCGCCTGTGAAAGCTGCATGTTCGGATCGAGCCCCCAGGATTCGATTTCCTCGCGGATTTCAGGGTTTGCTGCGATCAGTTCCGCGATATTGATGTCGGAATCGAGAGCCGGGTTGTCGGACGAAAGAAGCTGGTGTTCCTGCGGCTGTGTAAGTTCGGATTTTTCCTGCGACAAATGAGCGAGTATGAAATCGAGAAAGTTGAGGGAGCCGGGCGCAAGCACGGAACTTCCGGACGTGTTACCGCCGGATGTTTTTTGCCCCGTTATCGGAGCCTGCAGAGTGAAAAAAGTACTTATATCCATTTACATCTTTTCCTGGTTACGCAGTTTCGCTGACTCCCATAGAGACGGATTTCTTCTCGCTCGATTTCAGGGTGCCCGTTTCGCCGTAGCTGAAGGCCCGGTCGCGCACGGCGGCATCCTTGGCTGCGACGCGGACGCTGTTGCCGAGGCGCTCGGCCACGCGGCCCATGCGTTTCAGCGCGTCCATATTCTTGGCCGTCAGGTCGGCGAAATCCTTCTGCATGTCTTCAAGGCGGCGGCGGAGCAGGGGATTGCTCTTCTTCATTTCATCCTTACGCTCGAGTATCTGGCCAATACCATCCTGGTAAGCGCGCGCGGCTTTCAGTTTTTCAACCTGCATTTCGAGGAAGGCGCGGGTATCTGCAGCCTCGAGGACTTCCGTCTCGCGGCGGTAGACGCTGCGCAGATGATCGATGGTTTTCATCATTTCCTGCATCGCGGCGTTGGGATCCTTCGGCAGCCTCATAACATCGTCTTTATGGGTTTGCGGCGTGGTCATTCTGCACCTTTCGCTTTGTTGTCGTTCATGCGCACGCGCTTCTGCTGGCCGTATTCCTGGGCCATCAGCAGCGTTTTCTGCGTTCCTGTCTCGGCGCGCTGCTTGATCTGCGCGACGATGACGTTGTTGCCCTGCGTTTTCTCAGCCAGGTTTTTCTGAATGGCCTCGAGACGGCCCAGTAGCGGCTTTTCGACGTTTCTGAAATCCTCAAGACGCGAGCGAAATTCTTCCGATGCCTTCGTGTACTGGTTCGCGATGGATTCTTTTTCATCCTGCAGGATGGCGAAAGTCAGCATGTCGCGCTGGAGCAGGGCCTGCGTTTCGCGCTCGCTGAGATCGACAAGCTTCTGCGAGACCTGGATAAGCCTCTGGATCGCGGCGGTCGCGTTCAGGGGGAGGTCCGTGCGCCTGTCAGTTTGTGTTCTACGTTCCATTATTATCCGCCTGCTCCTGCATTAAGATGATTTGTTGTTTAACTTGGTCGGTCAGGCCGAAGCTGCTTGTCTCCGCCATGAGCTTCCCGTATTCCTGCAGCAGCATGCCGCGAAATACTTCCTCGCCTTTCCCGCCGCCGAACATGCCCTCGGTGGGAATGCTCTCGAACATCGGCTTCATCATTTCAGCGATAAAAACCGCTTCGAATTCTTTTGCTGCTTCACCGGCCTTTGCCAGGCGGTTCGCATCCTGAAGCGCTGTTTTCGCCTTTTGCGTCGCGTGATCGATATCGCCCTGCGTGGCGTTCATGAGAACTGTTGAGGCTGATGGGCTGAGGGCTTGCGTCATTACATCACCTCGATCTCGGCCTGCAGCGCGCCAGCTGCCTTCACGGCCTGGAGGATGGTGATAATGTCGCGGGGCTGCATGCCGAGGCGGTTAAGTCCGGTGACGAGATCCTGCAGCGTTACGCCGGTTTCAAGCATGGCGAGTTTCGCGTCGGGGTTTTGGTTGATTTCGAGATCCGTGCGCGGAACGACGACTGTCTCGCCAAGCTCGGAGAAGGGATTGGGCTGAGACACCTGCGGCGTCTCTGTAACTTTGATCGTTAAATTTCCCTGCGCGATAGCGACGTTGCTGATGCGAACGTCCGCACCCATCACGATGACGCCTGATCTTTCACTGATCACGACGCGCGCGGGCTGGTCGGGCTGCACGGGCAGTTGTTCGATGTCGGTGATGAGGTCGACAATCGTGCCGTCATAACCGGACGGACGCATCAAAGTCACGCTCGCGGAATTGTCGGCTTTCGCGACAGTATAGGACGTAAAGCCGTTGATCGCCTGCGCGATGCGGCGCGCGGTGGTGAAGTCCGGATTTTTCAGCGCCAGGCGAATTTCCTGCAGCTCTTCCAGCTTGAAGCCGATCTCTCGTTCGACGATACCGCCGCTGGCGATGCGGCCTGCGGTCGGGATGTTCTGCGTAACTTCGGTGGCTTCGCCACCTGCGTTGAAACCGGAGACGCTGACTTCGCCCTGCGCCACTGCATAAGCCAGGCCGTCTGCGGCGAGAAGGGGTGTGACCAAAAGCGTACCGCCCTGCAGGCTGCTGGCGTTGCCGAGCGATGAAATATTGACGTCGATGGTTGAGCCCTGGTTGGTGAAGGGCGGCAGCGTGGCTGTGACCATAACGGCGGCGACGTTGCCGGTGTTGAGGTTCTGGTCGCGGACGCTGACCCCTAAACGCTCAAGCATCGCGATGAGGGATTGTTTCGTGAAGGGTGCGCTGTTAAGTGAGTCGCCCGTGCCGTTCAGGCCGACGACGAGGCCGTAGCCGACGAGCTGGTTGTCGCGCACGCCCTCGATATTGACAATGTCTTTAATTCTGGAGGTTTTTGCCTGGGCCGGGACGGCAAAAAGCAGCCCACCAGCCACGCCGAGAGCCACCACAATCCTGAACCCTGCATATATTCCGCGGACCATTTCGTTGTCCTTATCCATTGCCGGGGCCTGAAACAGGTCGCGGCTTCCCCTGTTTCCATGCGAAATCCGTGCCAGCGGCACAGGAAAGGAAAAATCATTATTTTCAAGGAATTATGGGCAGGCTGGGGATAAACCGGCGGCAGGAATGTTCATAAAAAAAGCGTGTAAGGCCTTCAATCGGCAATTCTTTCCCGCGCGCGTTATCTATCTATATAGTAGCGGCCAAATGCCGGAATTCTTCACACTCGATTTCTTTCTGAAAGGTTTTCTGACGGGGCTGGGTATTGCGGCGCCCGTCGGTCCTGTCGCGCTTTTATGCATCAAGACAACCCTCATTCACGGCCGCAAGGCAGGCTTCGCGGTCGGCAGCGGCGCCGGTTTTGCCGACGCCTTCTGGGGCGCCGTGGGCGCTTTCAGTCTCATATTCGTCATGGATTTCCTGAAGGCTCATTTCGCCGAAATTCGTTTCTTCGGCGGCATTGTCCTGATTTTGCTCGGCGCTTCGATCATTACAAAAAAAGCGCCAGTCAAAGACCCTGAAGCATTGAAGAAAATTGATAAGGATTTACTTCATGACTTCATCACGTCTTTCTTTTTGACCGTCTCCAACCCCGCAACGATCTTTGCCTTCATCGCCGTTTTCGCCGGTTTCGGCATTCACACGGACGGCGATATCCAAAAGGCCATTCCGCTGATCTCCGGCGTGCTCTGCGGTTCGATGTTCTGGTGGTACATGCTGACGTTCTCGGTTTCTTTCTTCCATATAAAGATCAGCGACAAGGGTATTCATAAACTGAATATCTTTACGGGCGTTTTAATAGCGATTTTCGGCGTTGGAGCCATGCTTTCGGCGGTGAAAATTTTTTAGATTTCCGGTAAGGATTTTGGGCTATAATCGGGGAAAGGATACATCATGAAAGTCCAGGGACCCGGCCAGGCGCAAGGCGCGTCGAACACGAAAAAGTCAGGAAAAACCGCCGACAGCGATAGCCATTTCGGCGATTTCATGACGTCGGGCGCGTCCTCTGCGGAATCGGTGAAAACCACGCAATCCATTGGCACGGTGGATTCCCTCCTGGCGCTTCAGGGCGCGGAAGACCCCGCCGCCCAGTCTTCCCGCAAGCGCATGAAACAGCGCGCCGGGGTTATCCTGGGCGAGCTCGACAGGCTGCGGACCGCTATGCTGACAGGCGGTATCACTCTTGGCCATATGATTGATATTGCTGATGTTATTGCCTCTCACCGGGAGAAGATCAACGACCCGGCCCTGACCGCCATCATGGACGAGGTGGACCTTCGCGCCCAGGTAGAGCTGGCCAAGATGCGTATGGCGCTGGACGCAAAAGATGGGGCTTTTTAGTTGTTTTCCAGCCTGTCCGCGATTATATTCGCTAGTTCCGTCAGAACATAAGACATAAAGGGGAGATTCTTGTGACTGCAAGTTCCAATACTGCCACCAATAACGTCGTCGTGCCGACCGGATATGATCCGGAAAAGGATAAAAAGGGGTTTATGAACCCGATTATGCTGGAGTATTTCCGCGGCCAGCTGATCGCCTGGCGCAGCGAACTGCTGAAAGAATCCAGGGAGACGATTGAAATCACGCTGCAGGGCACCGAGCTGCAAAAGCCCGACATCGCCGACCGCGCATCGGCTGAAACCGATCACGCGCTGGAGTTGCGCACGCGCGACCGCGAACGCAAACTGATCGCGAAGATCAACCAGGCGATCGAGCGCATCAACCAGGGCGAGTACGGCTACTGCGAAGAGACCGGCGAGCCTATCTCCGTCGGCCGCCTGAAGGCGCGCCCGATCGCGACGCTCAGCCTCGAGGCGCAGGAACGCCACGAGCGCATGGAACGCACGCAACGCGACGATTAATCTCCGGACAGATCATAAAAAAACCGGCCCATGATTTTCTATCAGGGCCGGTGTAGTTGGGGTGGGTAATTTACGACGCCGCTTCACGCAACCGCGTTACCGCGGAGTTGGGGAACCGGAGACGGGTGATCTCCTAGAACGGGAAGATAACGTCGTAAAGCTGTTGTCCGTAACGCGGCTGCTGGACGTCAGTGATATGGCCCTGACCGCCGTAACCGATCCGCGCTTCGGCAATCTGTTGATATGAAATCGTGTTGTTGATCGTGATGTCCTGCGGGCGGATCACGCCTTCGATCGAGAGAATGCGCTTTTCAAAATTGACGCGCACTTCCTGCTTGCCCGAGATCACCATGTTGCCGTTCGGCAAAATCTGCGTCACAAGTGCCGCGAGCTGCAGTTCGACTTCTTCCTTACGGTCGATTCTGCCCGCACCGGTGGAAGATGAATCCGCGCCGCCCTCGACGAGGTTGGTATTGTCGATGGCCTGCGGGAAGGGGCGGTCTAAACTGGCTTCAAGACCGATGAGCGCATCGAGGCTCGCAGCTTCCGAGCTGCTGCGCGTGCGCTCGGTTTCGTTGTCGAGTTTCGCTTCGTCATTAATATCAATGAGCACGGTAATAATGTCGCCGACATCGGCGGCGCGCTGGTCTTTAAAAAACGTGACGCGGTCCGAAGCCCAGAGCGAGTTGCGCTCCTGGTGAATATTGCGGGGCGCGGGCATTGGCAGGCTGACAGGCGTGTAACCTTCCTGCGTCGTTGGGTTGACGATGCTGGCCATCTCCGGCGCTTTGCCGATATTGGCTATGCGGTCACTTGCGCCGCAGGCGGTGAGGGAAGTGCAGGCCAGAAGAACCAGCCCCGTATTCCTGAATTTATGTTTCATAAGCTACCCGCTTTCCTTCGTTAAAAACTTGTGCCTAAAAACTTGTGATGGTGACTTCTCTGTCACCAGTCACCAGGCCTTCGATTGTCTTTTTGCTGCTGTTGTTGACGACGCGTATGACGTCGCCTTTCGCGCCGTGCTCCATCGCCTTGCCGCTGGCGGTCAGGATCAGGCCGCCTTGCTGAAACAGCATGGTAACAACGTCGCCGCGCGTAATGATCTGCGGCGATTCAAAATCGACGGCTTTCAGGATTTTGTCCGGGCCGGTCATGCGCCGCGGCGTCATGCCGATAATGTCTTCCTTTTTCAGGATCATGTCCTGGCGAACATCTTTCTCGCTCACCTCGATATAATTGATATCGCGCTCGCCGATAATATCGCCGGCCTTGAGCGGGGCGCGAAGGACCGGAACATCGACCAGCTTCTGCACGGTGCCGTTGATCTTGACGCGGCTGACCGGGTTCGCGGCGGAAGGAGCGGCGAGGGTGGCTTCGAACCAGCCAGTTTCGGGCTTCATGGTGAAATCCGCGATTTCGACATTCGGCGCAACATCGGGCGACAGCACAATGCGTGCGGAAGAATCAGGCATGATAATTTTGTATTTGCCGGAAACGCCTTCGTTCGCGAGCGTGGCGCGAAGTGCATCCTCGATCATGGCGCGGTCAACTATGGAAGCGGCGCGGGTCAGCACGATATGATCGCCGGAATTGACCGGGCGCCATGGAAGATCAAGCGCCACCGCGATACGGAGCAGGGTACGGGCATTCAGCACCATTTCCTGACCGGGCTGCGGCGCGAGGCCGAGAACCTTGTCCTGGTTGCCGGACAGGCCCTGGAAAACATCGTCGAGTCTGATGGTGTCGCCGGTGACGACGCTGTTTTGCTTCAGGCTGATGGCGCGGGCAGTGTGCGGGAGAACAAGCACACCTGCCAGCGTCGTCAGTATCATCAAAATCGAAAGAACAGTTTTCCTAACCATTTACCCTTCTCCCGTTATCTAAGCTGTGAAACCGTCTGCAGCATCTCGTCGCTGGTTGAAATGACGGTCGAATTCATCTCGTAAGCCCGCTGCGCGGTAATCAGCATAGTAATTTCTTCAACGACGTTGACGTTGGAGGATTCGATCGCGCCCTGGCGGATGCTGCCGAACTCGTCCTGACCGGGGTTGCCGGTGGTTGGCGAGCCCGACGCGTCGGTCTCTAAATAGAGGTTGTCGCCGATGGCGTCTAAACCGGCCGGGTTCACGAAATTCGCAAGCTGTATCTGGCCGACATTCTGCGGCGTGGTTTGTCCCGAGACCTGTACGATGACTTCGCCTTCCTCGTTGATGTCGATATTGATGGCATCGGCGGGGATGGTGATGCCCGGATCGATCAGGAAACCCTGCGCGGTGACCATCTCGCCGTTTTCATTCACCTGCATCGTGCCATCGCGTGAATAAGCGATTTCGCCGCTCGGCAGCGCCACCTGGAAAAATCCTTCGCCTGTGATCGCGAGGTCGAGCGGGTTCTCGGTAATGCGGATCGCGCCCTGGCCGTGTTCGCGGTAAACCGCGCCGGTGCGCACGCCGAGACCGAGCTGGATACCGGTCGGGACCGTCGTGCCCGCGTCGGAGGAAGTCGAGCCGGGACGGTCGATGTTTTGATAAATCAAATCCTGGAACGATGCGCGGCGGCGCTTGTAACCCGCCGTCGTCATGTTGGCGATGTTGTTCGAGATGACATCCACGTTCGTCTGCTGTGCGAGCATCCCGGTGGCGCCGATATCAAGTGATCTCATCATGGTCTTTCTCCTAAAAAAATCTAATGGTTATTCTTAATTAGCCCTGGCGCGTCAGGCGTTGAATCGCCGTCCGCATTCTTTCGTTTTCGGTTTGTAAAATCTGTTGCATCGACTGGAAGCTGCGCAGCGTTTCGATCATGCGCGTCATTTCCAGCACGGCAAGAACGTTCGATCCCTCGAGCTGGCCCTGCTTGACCACGGTGTTTTCAGCAGGCTTGCTAGGTTCGTCGGTGGCGTACATGTTCTCGCCGTATGGTCTTAAATTCTGCGCGTTGTCGAATTCGACAACCATAAGCTGGCCGACCTGGCCTTCCTGGTTCGAGATAATGCCCTTGTCGTCGATCTGGATTTCGGTGGAATTGGTCGGGATGGTGATCGGCGATCCGCCGGCATCGGCGACCGGGTGTCCGGCCTGCGTCATCAGCCCGCCATCGGCGTTCAACATGAAATTTCCTGCGCGGCTGTAATAAACCTTGCCGTCCGATCCGACGACGCCGAGAAAGCCAGGGCCCTCGACCGAAACATCGAGCGAGTTGCCGGTGACATGCACGGGGCCGGGCTGGGTGTTTTTATATTCGCCCTTGTCGTAGACCATGGACAGTTCATCGTCCCCGCCGCGCGGGTCCGAGATATGCTCCGCGAACAAAAGATTTTGTGCGCGGTAGCCGGGCGTGTTCACGTTCGCCACGTTGTTGGCGATGATATCGAGGTTGTTCCGGAGAACAACCTGGCGCGACAGGCCGATATAGATACTGTTTTCCATCGTAGTGTCCTTTTACCCACTCGTTGCCGCGTTCTTTGCGCACGGATTGGGGCATAAATCTGCACATGTTGTGCCAATAGAGAAAAACAATGCAAAACAGCCGCTTAGCTGCGCGGGCCTCCGCAGCGAAATTCTGGAAATGGAAGATTTGACCTCTTGATTTCAAAGGGAATACGGCAATTTTTTCCGTTATCTGTTGTGGATAACGTCGCCGCCGTTAGACGGCAGGGGCGGTTTGTCCTATAATCTGGGCATTAGCACGTCGCTGAACGCATCATCGAAGGCAATTACTCCATGGCCAAAGCAAAAAAAGAAGAAGCTGAAGACAAAGAAGCCCCCGAAGGCGAAGCCAAGGCCAAAGGCGCTGCCGAAGGGGCCGAGGGCGCACCCGCCGAAGGCGAGGGTGGCGAAGCTGCCGCAGCCGAAGGTGGCGGCGGTAAAAAGAAACTTTTCATTATCATCGGCGCCGTCGTTGTTCTGTTAATCGCGGTTGGCGCAGGGCTTTATTTCACCGGCATGCTGGACAGCCTGCTGGGCAAGGAAAAACCTGTCGAATGCGCCGAAGGCGATCACGAATGTGAAAAAGCTGCCGCGGCTGCTGCAGAACACGGCGAAGCTGCAAAAGGCGGGCATGGTGAGGCCGCTGGCGGCGCTTCGGATTCCTTCGTTCCCATACCGACGATGATCGTGAATTTGAACAGCGACGACGGCACGCCGCGCTACTTGCGCCTTACCGTGCAACTGGAGCTTGAGGATGGCGCCGATAAACCCGCCGTCGAGGCGATTATTCCCAAGGTTATCGACCAGTTCCAGACATATCTGCGCGAATTGCGGGTGCGGGACCTGCGCGGCTCGGGGGGTATTTACCGGCTACAGATGGAGTTGCTCTGGCGGGTCAACCAGGCCGCCGCGCCTGCCGAGGTCAAGGATGTCCTGTTTCAGGAAATTCTTATTCAGTAGTGCTATAATAAGGAAAAACGGCACGGAACTTGCGTATGTGCCCGATAGAATTATCTAAATAAGACAGATCGATGAGCAGCGAAACACCAACGCAGGACCCAACACAGCAGCCTCCGGCTGCCGAAGGCGCCGCACCCCCGCCGGCGGACGCCGTGCCTGCGTTCGACGGCGCGACGGACGAGGAGGGCGGAACCCGGATTTTAAACCAGGAGGAGATCGACAGCCTCCTCGGCTTCGATGAGGATCCCGGCACGGGCCAGACCTCCGGCGTCATGGCGCTTATCAATTCGGCGATGGTCAATTACGAGCGCCTGCCGATGCTCGATATTGTCTTCGACCGTCTCGTGCGTCTGATGTCGACTTCGCTCCGGAACCTTACTACCGACAACGTCGAAGTTTCACTCGACCAGGTTTCCACGGTGCGCTTCGGCGATTACATGAATTCCATCCCGCTGCCCGCCATGCTCTCGGTGTTCAAGGCCGAAGAATGGGACAACAATGGTTTGCTCGTCACCGACAGCGCGCTCATCTATTCCATCGTCGACGTTCTGCTCGGCGGCCGTAAGGGAACGCCCGCGATCCGAGTCGAGGGTCGCCCTTACACAACCATCGAAACTAAACTTGTCGAGAAGATGGTGCAGGTTTCGCTTTCAGATTTATCCTCCGCATTCGATCCGCTCTCGCCGGTCAGCTTTACGCTGGACCGTATGGAAACCAACCCGCGCTTCGCGACGATCACGCAATCCGGTAACGCCTGCGTTCTCGCAAGGCTGCGCGTTGATATGGGCGACCGCGGCGGGCGTGTTGAAATTCTCATTCCCTACGCGACGCTCGAGCCGATCCGCGAACTGCTCCTGCAGATGTTCATGGGTGAAAAATTCGGCCGCGACTCCATCTGGGAAAGCCACCTGACGCAGGAATTGTACAAAACCGACATACAATTGCAGGCGATCCTCGGCGAGGTTTTCATTCCGCTGGGCGACATGCTCCGCTGGAAGATCGGCAGCCGGGTCATGCTGAACACCACCACCGAGGACGTATTGGAATTACGCTGCGGCAGCTTCCCCATGTTTATTGGCCCGGTCGGCCAGAAACAGGGTAATATCGCCGTCAAGATCGACACATACATACCGCCTGAGAAGAAAGACGACTAGAAGGACGAGTAATGACAGGCCAGGTTCTGAGTATCATTCTGGATATCGCGGTGCTGATCGCACTCGGCTTTGCGATTTTCTACTGCTTCAAGCTCTCCCGGAGCATGAGCGACTTCCGCGGCCACAGGCAGGATATGAACAGGCTTATCGACCGCCTTTCCAAGAATATCGACGAGGCGCTGCGGGCGATTGATGGCCTGAAAATCGCGGGCGACAGATCCGGGCGTGAATTACAGAAAACTATAAATGATTCCAGGGCGATGGCCGAAGAACTTCAGATGATAAATGAATCCAGTAATAACATTGCCACCCGCCTTGAAAAGCTCACCGGAAACAGCAGCCCCGCGCCGCAAAATATTGAACAGCCGAAAAATTTCCCCTCTGCGCCCCATCGCAAGCCCGCCGTCACCGACAAACCCGCTTTTTTCATCCATGACCGCGATTACAGCGATGAGACGCCCGGCGCCAACGATGACGAGGGTGAAATCCCCGAGCACCTGCAAAGCCAGGCGGAGAAGGAATTGTTCGCCGCCCTGCGTAAAACCAAGAAGCCCACGAGCCGGGGAGCGTTCTAAACCATGAATTTCAGTAACCTCAAGATACTGCCGTTGCTCGTTTTCGTGGCGATGCTGGCCTTTTCGGTCCGCTTCGCCGAGGTCGCGATGGGTATTTCCAAACTTTCAGGCGAGGCTCTGGCCGCCGCCGGGGAAGCGCACCCGCCTGCCGAAAAACCAAAGGAAGAGCCGACCGTCAGCGAAATCCCCGAGGAAAAAACCGCGCCCGCGGAAGGAACGAAGACCGAAGAGAAACCCGCTGAAGATCACGCAGCCGAAGGCGAAGCCAAGCCTCTCACGGCCGAAGACAAGCCGCCCGCGACCGAGGAAGCCGAGGAATGGCACGATGCGGGCGATTCCGACACTGAATTTTCAAACGTGCGCACCGAGCTATACGACAATCTCGCCAAGCGCCGCGAAGAACTCGACAAGCGTGAGTCGGATATGGTCGCGCGTGAAGCGCTCCTGCGCGCCGCCGAGCAGGAAATCGACCGCAAATACAACGAGCTGTCCCAGCTCCGGGGCGAGATTGAAAAACTCCTGCAGAAACAATCTGATGAGGAGCAGGCCCGCATTGTCAGCCTAGTCAAGATTTACGAGGGCATGAAACCGCCGGATGCCGCGCGCATTTTCGATACGCTGGATATCGACGTGCTGATGCAGGTTATGTCCCGGATGTCCGAGCGCAAACTTTCGCCGATCATGGCCGCCATGAACCCCGAGCGGGCCAAGACCATGACCATCATGTTGGCCGAGCAGAGGCAATTACCCACGCTGCCTGCAAATTAAGCTTAAATCACTGTAGATTCGCTCTCTGGATAAGAAGGGCGGGCATGTCCTGTTCCCTTGTCCTTTGACCGCTCCTGTGGCACGCTTTTTAAGTATGCTTCGCGTTGTTTTATTTAGTCTTTTCCTCATTTTTGCTTCCGTGCCGGGCGCTCACGCGCAGGACACGGTGCGTTTGCGCGCGGGCGAGCATGACGGTTATGCGCGGCTCGTGTTCGATACGGGCAAAAGCCCGGTCTATTCTGCCAGCGACAACACGCCCGGCGAGCTTGTGATTTCTTTCTCCGCGCCCGCCGCGCTGGACGACAGCGCCTACAAGGCCGATCCGCCGAAAAACGTGACGGCCGTAAAAATTGTTTCGACCTCGCCGCTGCGTGTGTCCATCACGCTGGTGAAAGGATCGACGACGCGGAATTTCTCCGCAGGCAATCGTGTGGTGGTGGATATCTACGATCCGCCCGGCGCACCTAAGCCGGAAAAACAGGCCGAAAAAAAGATTGAAGAAAAAAAACCTGAACCGAAAAAACCGGAAGCGAAAGTTGCCGCCGCGCCTGTCGCTGACGTCGCCAAGCAGACAATCCCCGAAAAACAACCCGAACCTCCTGCGGCCATGGTGCCGGTCAAACCCGCGCTGCCAAAGAGCCAGCCTTCCGCCCCGCCGAACGCGGAGGATCTTAAAAAACTGCAGCAGGAGCCTGCGACGGATATAAAAACCGGAACGCCCGTGGTACCCGTGACGGCGAAACCCAACATCATCATGCTGACAGCGACCAAATCGACCGGTCTCGCGGTGTATGAGCGTGGCGGAAAAATATGGATGATCTCCGACCAGGAAGATTTAATGCTGAGCCCGAACGTTACCGGTCCCGCCGCAAAACAGATGATGCCGCCCGGAACCGTACTGATCACCGGCGGCAAGGCCTTTACGTTTCCTACGCTGGGGGCGAAGGCAGTGCAGGGCCAGGCGGGCGGGCTGCTCTGGCGCGTCATTGCCGCGCCGCACGACATTCACCTTCAAAGCATCGCGCCGAAACGCAGCGACGATAACGGCGATGAGCCGGGCGGCGGACAATTGACATGGGATATGCAGGAGCCGGGCCGCGTCCTCGATGTGCCCGATCCTGTCACAGGCCGCACGCTGAAAGTCGTGACGGTGAATTCGTCGAAATTTCTTTCGGGCCTGCCGCTGAATTTTGTCGAATTCGAAACGATCTACACGCCGGTCGGCCTGACCATTCTGCCGAAGGTTGACGATCTGACCGTCGAGATCGTGCGCCAGAGCGTGGTTGTCACGCGCCCCGGCGGCCTGCACCTGATGCCGGAAAAGAACATCGCTACCGCCTTGTCGTTCCGGCAGGCGCAGACGAAAAAAAGCGCACCGGCCAAAGCGCCCGAGAAACGCATTTTCGATTTCAACACGTGGCAGATGGGCGGCCTGCAGGTTCTGGAGCATAACCGCAACCTCGTCCTCTCGACGCTCGCCGGTAAACCGAAAAGCGGCCAGGTCGAAGGGCTGATCTCGCTCGCACGCATGCATCTCGCGAACGGCTTGTGGGCCGAGGCCACGGGCTTTCTCGATTTCGCCGCCGACGAATTGCCGGAGATCGAAACCAACCCGGAATTTATCGCCCTCAACGGCGCGACGCACGCGCTCGGGCAGGTCAGCGACGTCGCATTTGAAAATTTGAACGATAAGGGTCTCGAGACTTACCCCGAGATCGGCTACTGGAAGGCTTTTGTGCTGGCCGATCTTGAGGACTGGCAGCAGGCAGGCGAAATTTTGCCTCATGATATTGAAATCCTCGCTTACTATCCTGAAATCCTGATCACTCGGCTCGGGCTTGTACTGTCCGAGATTGCCCTGCGCTCGGGCAAGCTGGAGGAGGGAGAGAAAATCCTGAAACTGGTCGAGGATCACGGCGGCGACCTGGTATTCCAGCAGGAAGCCGCGTTGACTTACCTGAAAGGCGAGGCCGCCCGCCAGCACAAAAAACCCGCCGAGGCGATCACGATCTGGACGACTCTCACCACCGGCAAGGACCCGATGTACCGCGCCAAAAGCGGTCTCTCTATCACGCGCCTGAAATACGAGAACAAGCAAATCACGGCCAAGGAAGCCATCAGCAGCCTGGAGCGCCTGCGTTACGCGTGGCGCGGTGACGGGCTTGAGGCCCTGATCAATTACTGGCTAGGCAAAGTGTATTTTGATACCGGCGATTACATCAAGGGCCTGAATATCATGCGCGACGCCGCGACGTTCTCGGAAGGTACCGACCTCGGCGAGCGCATCCTCGCCGAGATGATCGAGACGTTTGAAAAACTTTTCACGGGCGATGCGCTGCATAAAATTTCAGGGCCGGACGCGGCCGCGCTTTACGATGAATTCTCGGCGCTGAGCCCGGGCGGGGATAAGGGCGACGTCATTGCCGAAAAACTCGCCGATCACCTCGTGAGCAAGGAATTACTCGACCGTGCCGTGACGCTGCTTCAGGGCGTCATGTCCCGCAAGCAGGGCGTCGAGGTCTACAGGGTCGGCACGAAACTGGCCGCGATCGAGCTTCTGGACGGCAGACCGGTCAATGCCCTGAGTGCGCTTGGCAAGGCAAAAGAGGCGCTGGACGCGCTGCCCGAGGATCAGCGCACGCCGGAACGCTATCAGGAAATTTCGTTGCTGCGCGCACGGGCGCTGTCGCAGGAAAAACGCCCCGACCAGGCATTGGCTCTGCTGCATGAATTGCCGCGCTCCAAGAACGTCAACAAGCTGCGCGCGGATATCGCATGGCGTGCAGGTTACTGGGACGATGCCGCCGAGGCGCTGGGCGATGTCGTGAACGACGAGGAAATTTCGCTGACGCGTCCGCTCTCGCCCGAGCACACCGCGCTCCTGATGCAGCGCGCCGTGGCGCTTAACCTCGCCAGCGACCGCATCGGCCTCGCGAATATGCGCGAGAAATATTCGGATTCCATGGCCCAGACCGACAAGGCGCGTGTCTTCGAGGTTATCACCCGCACGCGGCAGAGCGGGGCGCTGGCCGACCGCAACACGCTGATGTCTGTTGTCTCGGAAGTCGATCTGTTCAAACAGTTCCTGGATAATTACAAGGCGACGTCAGCGCCGCCGGCTCCGGCTGCATCCCCCCCAGCAGCGCCTGCCGCCACACCGGCCCCTGCGGCTGCACCTGCAGCACCGCCCGCTTCAAATTGATCAGGGAGTTACCGGTGGTATCGAGTCAAAGCTCTGGATCAGCGAGCCGGTAATCAGGTACCAGCCATCCACCAGCACGAAGAAAATAATCTTGAACGGCAGTGAAATCGTCACTGGCGGGAGCATCATCATACCCATCGACATCAGGATTGACGCCGTCACGAGATCGATGATCAGGAACGGCAGGAACAGCATAAAGCCGATTTCAAACGCCCGCCGCAATTCCGAAATCATGAAAGCGGGAATGATGATTTGAATCGGCAGCGCCATCGGGTCGGCGGGCTCTGGCGTTTCGGTCAGGCCGATGAAAAGATTAAGATCTTTTTCGCGCACATGTTTGAGCATGAACATCTTGAACGGCTCGATGCCGCGCTGGAACGCCTGCACCTCGTCGATTTCCTCGTTCATCAACGGGACGAGCGCGGTTTTGTAGGCGGATTCAAGCGTTGGCGCCATGATGAAGAACGTGAGAAACAGCGCGAGCGAAATCATGACGGTGTTCGGCGGCGTCTGCTGGATACCAATAGCCGTACGCAGGAAAGACAGCACGACGATGATGCGCGTGAATGACGTCATCATGATCAGGATCGACGGCGCCAGCGAAAGAACGGTGAGCAGGATGACAAGCTGAACGACGCGGCCCGTTACGGTGCCATCGCCATCCGCGCCGAGATCGAGATTGACGCTCTGCGCCCACGCCGCGCCCGGTAAAAGCGCGATCAGCGGCAGCAATGCCAAAACGAATCTAAAGAACTGCTTTTTCATCAATCATTACCGGTTCGATGTCTGTCTTGACCACAGTTTCGCCGCTCGCGCCTAAAATGACAAGATGCTGTTTGTCATCGCACTGGATTAGAACCGCGCGGCGGCGGCCATCCAGCGGCAGCGATTCGATGATCTTCATCCGGCGCTTATGCCCGGGCGTGCTTGGTGTGCCGGGCAGGCCGATCTTTTTCAGAAGAACCGAAAGCCCGCCCATCAGCGCGATCACGAACGCCAGCGCCGCCAGCAGCCGCACGATCTGCGGCAGATCATGCCAGTCGGTCATTCTTTGTTCTCCTTCAGGGTGCTTTTATACGCGGTGATGCTGGCCGCCAGTTCGTCCAGCTTCACGATCACCTTGCCCATCTGACGCTGCATCGCCTGCGCGGTTTCGGAACCGGCGGCCTGTGTGGAAGTGAATACGTCCATAATCTCTTTGTTAAGTGAATTGAAATCGGCCAGCATCCCTGAATCCACCTGGCGTGTCGCTTCGTCGATGCGGGCGATCAGGTCTTCAAACCTTTGTTCAAGGGGCGGCTGCGCGTTCATGTGTCCTGTCGTTTATCCTTAGCACGTCCCATTACTGCATCGAAAGGGTTGGGCTCGCCGTTCGCCCGGTAGACATAAGACAGGATTTCGGCCACCGCCATAAACGCCTCGGAAGGGATAGGGCTGTCCAGTTCGACTTTGGCCAGCATTTCGGCCAGGGCGCTATCCTCCCGGACGTCGATTCCATTGTCATAGGCAAGCTGCAGGATCGTCTCGGCAAATTTTCCCCGCCCGGCTGCCGTAATGACCGGCACCCCCCCGTCATCGGACCCGTCCTCGATGGCCACGGCCACCTTTCGCCGCGGAATTTTCCTTATATTTAAACGGCTTAGGATATCCCTGGGGGTGATTTTCCGACCGTCGTCATACTGGTCCGTCATTGGCACGCTTTCTGCAAATATTCCCTGCAGGGAACAAAAAACTAAGGGTTCTAGCTATGACTACACAAAACATAGGTCTTTTAAAAGCTCTCGGCGCGAAAATGGACTATTTGAGCCAGCGCCAGCGCATCATTTCGCAGAACGTCGCCAATGCCGATACGCCGAACTATCGTCCGCAGGATTTAAAACCTGTGGATTTCAGCACCGTGCTGAAGGGTGTCACGGAATCGAAAGGCATCCAGATGGTTTCCACCAACCCGATGCATGTCGGGGCGGGGAATGGAGTTGCCGCCGCGAAAGAGGGCAAGCAGAAGAAAGTTTACGAAGTCGCACCCGACGGCAATGCGGTCATCATGGAAGAGCAGATGATCAAATCCGGCCAGATGGTTATGGATTACAACCTGATGACGTCGCTTTACCAGAAAAACGTGCGGCTCATCAAACTGGCGCTTGGCGCTGCATAAGGAGATAAATCATGAGCAATGACATTATGAATTCAATGACGATCTCGGCGATGGGCATGAAAGTCCAAGGCGCGCGCCTGCGCGTTATCACCGAGAACATCGCCAACGCCGACACGACCGGCCTGACGCCCGGTTCCGAGCCGTATCACCGCCAGATCATCACGTTCAGGAACGAGATGGACAAGAAAATGGGCGTCGACCTCGTCAGCGTCGATAAAATCAGCACGGATAAGAAAACACCGTTTCCGATGAAATATATCCCCGATCATCCGGCCGCTGACGATAAAGGCATGGTAAAAATGCCCAACGTCAATTCCCTGATCGAAGCTATGGATGTGCGCGAAGCCCAGAGGTCCTACGAGGCCAATCTCGGTATGATCGAACAGGCGCGGAACATGGTCATGCGCACGATAGATTTATTGCGCGCTTAGGCCTATAATAGATAACAGGAGCCATACATGCCTATCAGCAAGATGATCGACCCAAGCATAGCGGCCAGCGCCTACGGCAACACGCAGGGACTGGTGAACAAATCCGGCGCGAGCGGCAATGACGGCGTTTCCTTCTCCCAGTTCCTGGAGGGCAAGGCCACCGATGCGCTGGAGACGATGAAATCCGGCGAAACAACCTCGGCCCAGGCCGTGACCGGTGAGGCCGATTTGACCGACGTGGTCCAGGCCATAACTTCCGCCGAAGTGACCCTTCAAACCGTGGTTGCCCTGCGCGACCGCCTGATTTCCGCCTACCAGGAAATCATGAGAATGCCGATCTAGCGTCAGGGCGTTTTTTCCTCTATTCTTTTTATTATGACTGAAACCGAGATTCTCGATGTCACGCGCGAGGCTCTGCTGATCTCCATCCAGATCGGCGCGCCGATCCTGCTGATCGGCCTGGTCGTTGGTGTTTCGATCGCGCTGGTGCAGGCGCTCACGCAGATTCAGGAAATCACGCTGGTCTTCGTTCCGAAAATTCTCGCCATTTTCCTCGCCATGTTCGTTTTCCTGCCATGGATGATGACGGTCCTGACGGATTTCATGCATTCACTGGCCGACCGCATGATCGGATTGGGATAGGTCATGCCTGCGTTGAGCGGCATCCTGGAGCAGTTTCTCGCAGCCGGCGTCCTTGCCTTTATCCTGACATTTGTGCGCATGGGCACGGCGGTGATGATCATGCCGGGCCTTGGCGATTCGTTCGTGCCCGAGCGCCTCCGCCTGCTGATCGCGCTGGCGCTGAGCTTCGTATTGTTTCCTGTAACGATGAAATACATGCCCGCGCAGGTGCCGGGAACGTTCATGCTGTTGATGCTGATTATCACGGAATTCGTCATCGGCCTGTTTTTCGGCACCGTCGCCCGAATATTCATGACCGCGCTGGATACGGCGGGAATGGTCATCTCCACCTCGTCCGGCCTTGGCAACGCGCAGGTCTTCAACCCCTCTCTGGCGATGCAGGGATCGCTGGTTGGCGCATTTTTATCCGTCACTGGCGTACTGATCCTTTTCGCGACCGACCTTCACCATCTGCTGATCGCCGGTCTGCTGGAGAGTTACACCTTATTCCCGGTCGGTGCGATTCCCGATACCGGCAGCATGGCCGAGCTTCTCGCGCGCACTGTATCGGCCAGTTTTTCTATCGGCGTGAAGATCGGCGCGCCGTTCATCGTGCTGACGATGCTTATATATGTCGGTATGGGCGTTCTCTCGCGCCTGATGCCGCAGATCCAGGTGTTCCTGCTGGCGATTCCGCTGCAAATATTGCTCTCAGTGATAACTTTGATGCTGACGATGTCGGCGATTTTCATTTACTGGGCGGGCCAGTTCGAGGAAGGCATGATCTTCTTCCTGAAAGCGGCGGGGTAGCGCCATGGCCGAGGACGGCGAACAGGCCGACGATACGCAGAAGACCGAGGAACCCACTCCCAAGAAACTGGAGGAGGCGCGAAAAAAAGGTCAGGTAGCGCTCTCGCGCGAGATCAACAACTGGGTCATGTTGCTCGCGGCGACCATTTTGATCACCGCTTTTTCAGGTCCCGTGTTCAAGGACCTGACATTATTGATGCAGACTTACATCGAGAACGCGCATGATATCCCTTCAGCGCCCGGCGGCCTGCATATCGCATTAGGTGAAGGGCTGAAAAAAGTTCTTCTTATACTCGGGCTGCCTTTCGCGTTCCTGATGCTGGCCGCATTTCTCGCGCCATTTGTCCAGGTCGGCCCGCTTTTCGCGCCCGAGATCATCAAGCCGGATTTCAGCAAGATTTCGCCGATGAAAGGATTTCAGCGCCTGTTTTCCATGCGCTCGATCATGGAGTTCGTAAAAGGACTTCTGAAAATCATTGTCATCAGCATTGTCGGCACAGTCATTCTCTACCCGTATTTCGGCCAGCTCGATCACATGGTCGGGCAACCAATCCCGCTGCTGATGGATGAAATGAAATCGCTGGTCGTGCGGCTGATGGTCGGCATCCTTGTCGTCCTGCTGGTGATCGCTGTCATCGACCTGCTGTATCAGCGTTATGAGCATTACAAGAAAATGCGCATGACCAAGCAGGAACTGAAGGACGAATACAAGCAGGCCGAAGGCGACCCGCACATCAAGGCGCGCCTGCGTCAACTCCGCACCGAGAAGGCGCGCCAGCGTATGATCCAGGCTGTGCCGCGCGCCGATGTCGTCATCACCAACCCGACGCACTATTCCATCGCGCTGGAATACAAACCCGACACGATGGAAGCGCCCGTGTGCATCGCCAAGGGCATCGATAATGTGGCCTTGCGTATCCGCGAAGTGGCGAAAGAACATAATATCGTGCTCTATGAAAGCCCGCCTTTGGCGCGGGTGCTTTACGACACCGTCGATATCGACGAAACCATCCCCTCCGAGCACTATAAGGCCGTCGCCGAAGTCATTTCCTTTGTATTCAAGCTGCGCGGGCGCGTCCGTTAACCAATTCCCCGATGGCTCTGTTAACTTCCTGCTTTTTATGGCATTTTTAAGGGATGGATATCGACAATGCGGAATTCATCGCCAGGCACCATAAAACCGCTCAGTCCAGCCCCGTAAAAAGAGCAGGCCGCGATTACCAGGGCATGAGTGCCATTCTCCTGCTTGGTATGTTTTCGGCTATTTTCCTTTCGATCGCGGTATTTTCGCCCGCCGGTGAAACCACCCGGTTCATCGCCGGGGTTGCATTCATTTTCTCACTGTTCGTCGGGATCATGATTATGCGCGCCTACCGGGCCATTCGCACCGGGCGCGAAAAACTGGAACTGGTCCGCGAAGTGCTCGAAGGAAGCCGCGGCGCGCGCCTGATCACCGACAGCGCCGAGAACACGGTTTACTACAACAACAAATTCGAAAGACTCTGCCGCGGCGTGGGCGCGCCGAGCCTGCCGACCCTGACCAAATTGTTCCAGAACAATGAGGAGGGTGCCTCGCATTTCAGGTTGCTCGCCGACCAGGCGCATCGCGGCCTGACGGATTCGCTGGAGCTTTTTTCGAAATATGAGGATCGCGAACGCTGGCTTGCGGTGACAGCCCAGCCGCTGGCGGGTTATGCGGGCTATGTGCACTGGCGTGTCGACGACGTCACTCAGAAACACAGCGTCGACCGCGCCATCCGTGAGGAACGCGAAAAACTCATCGACTTTACCGACAATGCCCCCGTGGGATTTTTCTCGGTCGATGAGGCAGGGCGCTTCGTATTCGCGAACGCGACGTTCGCGCGCTGGCTCGGTGAGGATCTGGGCGACCTGCTGGAGCGCGGCGTGCTGCATACTTATCTCTCCGATCCGCCGGCCAAGGGCAATGCCTATGATATTGTCGATGACGGGCGCACGCGCCAGGTTGTCGAGGTGCGCATGAAAGGGCCGGGGGGCCGGACGTTCCTCGCTTCCATCAACCAAGTCGTCGTGCGTGAATCGGATGGCCGCGTCAGAACCCGCGCCGTCGTTCACGATCTCACTGCCGAACGTGAAATGCGCAAGGCCCTGAAAGCCTCCGAGGACCGCTTCCAGAGATTTTTCGAAGAGGCGCCGCTCGGCATCGTGCAGGTCGACGGCAAGGGAACCGTCGCCGATTGTAACCAGGCATTCGCCGACATGCTGGACGTTTCCGTTGATGAAATCGAGGGCGCGGCCTTCAGGAAATTCATCAGCGACGACGATCACGAGACTTTCAAATCCACTCTTGAGCAGATCGAGCAGGGGCGGCCGATGCGCGCGCCGATCGAGGTTTCCCTCTCTGGCGGCAAGACGAAGGTCATGACCCAGATGCACGCCCGGAAATTCCGGGAGAGCAGCTTCGTCCTGCACTTCATCGACGTCACCGAGAGAAAATCGCTGGAAGCGCAGTTCGTCCAGTCGCAGAAAATGCAGGCGATTGGTCAGCTCGCGGGCGGTATCGCGCACGACTTCAACAACCTGCTCACCGCCATCATCGGCTTTTGCGATCTTCTGTTGCTCCGCCACAAGCCCGGCGATCCGTCCTTCGCCGACATCATGCAGATTAAGCAAAACTCCAACCGCGCGGCGAATCTCGTGCGCCAGTTGCTCGCTTTTTCACGTCAACAGACATTGCGCCCGCGCGTGCAGGATATTACGGACATTCTTACCGAGGTTTCGCACCTGCTGCGCCGCCTGATCGGCGCTGGCATCGAACTGGACCTTGTCCACGGTCACGAGCTTGGTCTCGTCAAGGTCGATGAAGGCCAGATGGAGCAGGTGCTGATCAATCTCGCTGTTAACGCACGTGACGCGATGGAGGGCGGCGGCAAGCTTCTTATCGAAACGGAAAACTTCACCACGCGCACGCCGGTGGAATTAATTTCCGAGGAGCTTCCCACTGGCCACTGGACACTTATAAAGGTCACGGATACGGGCTGCGGCATCCCGGTGGAAAATCTCGCGCGGATTTTCGAGCCGTTCTTCACCACCAAGGAAGTCGGCCACGGCACCGGTCTTGGTCTCGCCACCGTTTACGGCATCATCAAGCAGACGGGTGGTTTTCTCGACGTGAACAGCCGCGTCAAAGGCGGAACCACCTTCTTTATTTATCTCCCGCGCGCAGGCGAGGCGGAGGAGGCTGAAGCCCAGCCCGCGCCGAGCCCCGAGGAGGATGCGTCCAAGGACCTTACCGGCACCGAGCGCATCTTGCTGGTGGAGGACGAGGACGCCGTGCGCACCTTCAGCCAGCGCGCACTGACCAACAAGGGCTACCAGGTGCTGACAGCCGAGAGCGGCGAGAGCGCACTCTCGCTCATGGAAAAACAGGAGAACAAGCATCTCGATCTGCTTGTCACCGACGTTGTCATGCCGGTGATGGACGGCCCGACGCTCGCCCAGCGCATGCGCCAGAACAACCCGGATCTCCGGATTATTTTCATCTCCGGTTACACCGAGGACAAACTCAAGGACTACATGGGCGCAAACACGTTTTTCCTGCCCAAACCTTTCACGCTCAAGCAGCTCGCCGCCAAAGTAAAAGACGTTCTCGGCAGTTAAATAAGCCAATAAAATATGGATTTTATTAAATGTTCTCTTTTTGTTTGACAACAGGAACAAATAGAGTACATTTGAGTCATCGAATAACCTCTGAGTCACCCCGAATATTTTCAACCCCGCACGGTACGAATCGTGCGAAAACAAGGAGAACACTATGTCCGTTACCGCTCTCAAGACTGTCGAAAGAAATTTAGGCGATTCCATGAAGCAATCATCCGAGAAGCAGAAAGCGATGGAAGCCGCGCTGACGCAGATCGAGCGTGCCTTCGGCAAGGGCTCGATCATGAAGCTCTCGGGCGAGCAGAACCAGCCGCAGGTCGAGGTTGTATCGACGGGCTCTCTCGGCCTTGATATCGGCCTTGGCATCGGCGGCCTTCCGCGCGGACGCGTTACCGAAATTTACGGGCCCGAAAGCTCCGGGAAAACCACATTGGCATTGCAGGTTATCGCCGAGGCGCAAAAAGGCGGCGGTACCTGCGCCATCATCGATGCCGAGCACGCGCTCGACCCGTCCTATGCCAAGAAACTCGGCGTCAATCTCGATGAACTTTTAATCTCGCAGCCCGATGCGGGCGAGCAGGCGCTCGAAATCGCCGACACGCTCGTGCGCTCCGGCGCCATCGACGTTCTGGTTGTCGACTCCGTCGCTGCTCTCGTGCCACGCGCGGAACTCGAAGGCGAAATGGGCGATACGCATGTGGGTCTGCAGGCACGCCTGATGTCCCAGGCGCTTCGCAAATTGACAGGCTCCATTTCCCGCTCGCGCACAATTGTTATTTTCATTAACCAGATCCGCATGAAGATCGGTGTCATGTTCGGCTCGCCCGAAACCACCACCGGCGGCAACGCGCTGAAATTTTACGCGTCCGTCCGCCTTGATATCCGCCGCATCGGCTCCATCAAGGACCGCGAAATCGTCGTCGGTAACCAGACGCGGGTGAAGGTCGTCAAAAATAAAATGGCGCCGCCATTTCGCCAGGTCGAATTCGACATCATGTATGGCGAAGGCATCTCCAAGACCGGGGAGTTGATCGATCTCGGCGTCAACGGCAACCTCGTCGAAAAATCCGGCGCGTGGTTCTCGTATGACGGCGACCGCATCGGCCAGGGACGCGAGAACGCGAAAATCTTTATGAAAGAAAATCCGCAGATCGCGGCGAAGCTCGAGGCGCAGATCAGGCAAAATGCCGGGCTTGTCGCCAATGCGATGCTGGCCGGCGCGGACGCTGCTGAAATCGCGGAAGCCGAAGACGGGCCCGACCCCGCCAACGACACACCGCCCGCTACAAAATCGCGGAAAAAATCTGCATTACCTGATGAAAAAAGTGAAGGATAGGGATTGAAGGCACGTCTGCTCTACAAAGCGCGTGATAAAGCGGGGCTTGCACCGGGAACGTTGCAGGCCCCGAAGGGCGCCGTGCAGCCTGTCATCACCGTGTTCGCCTATGATGTCGACGGCCTCGAGGAGCTGAAAGTAACCACTGTCGCCGATATCGAAATCTACCGCCAGAAATGGCCGATGATCTGGGTCAATGTCGACGGCCTTGCCGATGCCAGGGTCATCAGCGATCTCGGCGAGATGTTCAGCCTCCATGCCCTCGCGCTCGAGGACGTACTCCATATTCCACAGCGCGCCAAGGTCGAGGAATATGACAGCCATATGTTCGCGACGCTCCGCATGGTCACGAGAGGTGAAAACGCTCCTTTGCTCGAACAAATCTCCATGTTCTGGGGCAAAAATTTCGTCGTCACCTTCCAGGAAGATGTCGGCGACGTATTCAACGCGGTGCGCGAGCGCCTGAGAAAAGGCGGCCGCCGTCTCCGCATGGCGCACGCCGATTATATGGCCTATGCGCTGATCGACGCCATTATCGATGGATATTTCCCGGTGCTCGAGGAGTACGGCGATCGTCTCGACGATCTCGAGGAGGCCATTCTTGAAAACCCGGCTGAATCCGCCATGGCCCATGTCCACAGGATCCGCCGCGAATTGCACGCGTTGCGCCTTTGCGTCTGGCCCATTCGCGAGGCCCTTAATCGCATCACCGCCGATACCAAGCATGTCCGCAAGGAAACGTTGCTGTTTCTGCGCGACTGCCACGATCACGTTATCCAGATACTCGACATCATTGAAAACTACCGCGATCGGCTGTCGTCGCTGTCCGACCTGTATTTTTCGTCCATCAGCACGCGCATGAACGAAGTCATCAAGGTTCTGACAGTCATTACCACCATCTTCATGCCGCTCACCTTCATCGTCGGCGTTTACGGCATGAATTTTAATACCGATTTCCCCGCCAACATGCCCGAATTGAACGAACCGTACGGTTACCCCATTGTTATGGCTGTCATGCTGGTCATTTTTGTCGGGATGCTGATTTATTTCTGGAATCTCGGCTGGCTGGATACGAAAAAGCCTGGCGTGGTGCTCGACGACGATGAAAACGGCTAGTCCTTCGTCCGCAATAATTTCGATTTCTGGCGGCTCCAGTCGCGCTTTTTCTCCGTCTCGCGCTTGTCGTGGAGCTTCTTGCCTTTGCCGAGCGCGATTTCAAGCTTCGCCAGTCCCCGCCCGTTAAAAAACAGCCGCAAAGGGACAATCGTATAGCCGTCCCGCGTCACCGAGCCGAGGAGCTTGTTCATCTCGCGCTTGTTTAGCAGCAATTTGCGCATTCTCTTTGGCTCATGCTGGCGGTCGGCATGCGCTTGCTTGTATTCGGCGATATTGGCGTTGAACAGCCACAATTCGCTGTTGCGCGGCCCGACATAGGCTTCATTGATCGAACATTGCCCGGTGCGCAGCGATTTAACCTCGCTGCCGGTCAGCATCATGCCCGCCTCGAATTTATCCTCGAGCGTGTATTCGTACCGCGCGCGGCGGTTTTCGGCCACCGTCACGTTCGTCGAAAGCAATCCTGATTTTTTGTCTTTTTTCTTGCTGGCCATAAATAATTAGGCGCTTGCCTTGGCAAGCGGCTTGCCTGCTGCCTGCGCCTTTATGCCCGCATGCGCCAGCGCTTCATCCACCAGCCTGCGCGCATTTTCAGTGGCCGGAACCAGCGGCAGGCGCAGCTCTTCCGTGCACATGCCGATGCGGCTGACCGCGTATTTAATCAGCGTCGGGTTAGGCTCGTTAAACAAATGCTTGCCGAGCGGGGCGAGGGCATCGCGCATTTTTTCGAACGTCCCCAGGTCCTTTTTAACCCATGCATTCTGCATCGCCGCGCATTGCGCCGGGGCCACGTTTGCCACCACCGATATGCAGCCCACGCCGCCCTGCGCCAGGAACGCCGCGGCTGTGATATCATCGCCCGACAACTGGCAGAATTTTTCGCCGATGATGGAACGGGTAATGGCCGGGCGGGCGAGGTCGCCTGCCGCATCTTTCACGCCCACGATATTCGGCAATTTCGCCAGCCGCGCCATCGTCTCCACCGACATGTCGATCACGCACCGCCCCGGGATGTTATAAATTATGATCGGCAGTGCCACCGCGTCATGAATCGCCTTGAAATGCTGGTACATGCCTTCCTGTGTCGGCTTGTTATAATAAGGCGTCACAATCAGGGCGGCGTCCGCGCCCGCATCCTTGGCGTGCTGGGTCAGGTCGATCGCTTCTTTTGTGGAATTCGAGCCCGTTCCGGCTATGACCGGAACTCTCTTCTTGACCACGGCCACGCACCTCTCGACAATGGCGTTATGTTCATCATGCGAAAGCGTAGGGGACTCGCCTGTGGTGCCGCAGGGCACAACCCCGTGAGATCCTTGCTCGACCTGCCATTCGACAAAATTGTTGAAGGCCGGCCAGTCGATCTCGCCGTTCCGGAAGGGCGTAATCAGCGCCGGGATAGAGCCTTTGAACATGTGAAACTTTCCTTTAAATCCAAGCTAAAATCCTTTGGCCGCAATGCTTTGCGGACCGTTGCCAGTCTAGCCGCGCGCCTGCGTCCTTGCAAGAAAAGCCTTGTTCTGGCGCTGATGGCGGTTTTTCTGCTCTCCGGTCCGGCGACGTCCAGGGCCGATGATGCCGGGCTGGTGCGTGCGCTCCAGGCCATGCAGCAGAAGCAATGGTCCCTGGCGCGTAAATTGGTCCAGCAGACGAAAGACCCCCTGGCGCACAAGCTTTATACCTGGATGTATTTCCGCGAAGAGGATGCCGAGGCCGATTATACCCGCCTCGCGCAATTCATCAGGAACAATGCCGACTGGTCCCGCATGGATACCTTGCGTGAAAAAGCCGAGAGGGGCATGCCTTTGCGCCTGAGCAACGCCGAGGTGAATGCATGGTTTTCAGATTACCCGCCGCTGACGGCATCAGGTCTGGACCGTTATCTCGGCGCGCTTGTTGGCACCGGTAAAAATGCCGAGGCGAAAAAAGTCATCACCGAATGGTGGGCCTCGAAACTGACCACGCGCGAAGATCAGAGGCTCATATATTATAAATATGGCGGCCTGATCGACATGAACGCGCACAGGAAACGCCTTGATACGTTGCTATTCTCCAGCCAGTACACGAATGCGCGGGCAATCGCGCAGGTTCTCGGCCATGGTTATCCCGAACTGACCGAAGCGCGTATTGCATTGGCAGGCGACAAACCTGGCATCAACGCGTTGATCGTCAAGGTGCCGCAAAAGCTCCAGAGCGACCCCGGCTTCCTGTATGAGCGCGTGCGCTGGCGCCGGAAAAACAACCTCGATGTCGAGGCGATGGAAATCCTGAATAACCCGCCGCCGCCCTCGCAGGTTCAAAATCCCGGCGACTGGTGGAAAGAGCGCCACATTATTATCCGCCGCCTGCTGGAGCGCAAAATGTACGACAGCGCCTACCTGCTCGCCGCGAAACACGGCCAGGCCGATGGCTTTCCTTTCGCTGAGGCCGAATGGATGGCCGGGTGGCTGGCGCTCCGCTACAAAAATTCCCCCGCCATAGCGGCAAAGCATTTCGAAGCCCTTTATAAAAATGTGTCAACGCCCGTGAGCAAGGCGCGCGGTGCCTACTGGATGGGCCGCACGGCGCAGGCGATGAAACAAACCAAGGTTGCCGACGCGTGGTTCAAGGAAGCGGGCAAATACCAGACGGTATTTTACGGCCAGCTTGCGGGCGCCGAGCTCGGGCTCGGTAACGCCCTGCCGAATGCCTCGGCGCCGCAGCTTTCGCCGGGTGACCTCGCGCAGATGAACCGCAACGACATGGTCCGCGCCGCGCAGCTTTTCCACGCCGCCGGTATGAAAAAGGAATCCAGCCGTTTCCTTGAACAGTTCGCCGAGACGCAAGGAACGCCAAAGGCCTACCGCTTTGCGGCTGAACTGGCGTCCGACATGAAACAATATTACGATGCCGTTAAAATTGCCAAGGAAGCGACGAACAAGGGCCTGTTCCTGACAGCACAGTCCTATCCTGTCATCACCGATCGCTTGCACAGCGTAACGTCTGAATGGGCGCTTGTTCATGCGCTTATCAGGCAGGAGAGCATGTTCGATGCAGGCGCGCAAAGCCCTGTAGGCGCAACCGGCCTGATGCAGCTCATGCCCGCAACCGCCAAGGGCGTGGCCAAAAAACTCGGCGTGCCCTACAACCCCAGTCGGCTTACGAACGCGGATTACAATATCCGTCTTGGCAACGCTTACCTGAACGAATTGCTGGTGCGTTACAAAGGTTCATATCCGCTCGCGATAGCGGCTTATAATGCCGGGCCGGGCCGCGTGGACGGCTGGATCAAGAATTTCGGTGACCCGCGCAGCGGTCATGTCGATCTCGTCGACTGGATCGAGATGATGCCAATCTACGAAACCCGCAACTACGTCCAGCGCGTAATGGAATCTGTCTATGTTTACCGGTTGCGGCTGAAGGGCGTTCAGAAAAACCCGGCCGCTGAAATCCACGTTGCGATGAACGGGATTTATAGCCGCGCCAGCAACTAGCCCGCGCGTCCTTCGCGCCACCACACGAACGTCGCCAGAACCAGCAAAGCCAGCGCGAGGAAAGCCGGCGGCAGCACGGGTTTTTCCTCGACCCCCTTGACGTCATAGGCATTGTTCTGCCGGAACACGATGTTGTCGCTCCCGCCCGGCATCCGGCTGCCGCTGTAGAAACGTATATCCGGCTGCGGCGCTTCCGCCATCCACAGCATCCCGCCGCCTGTAGCCTTCGCCAGCGGTTTCATCAACTCCTCGGTCGTGCGCACACCGCTCAGCTCCGGCGGATTTAAATCGCCCGAAACGGCATAGGCCTTTTGCCCTTCCACATCCTCGAAGCTGTAAATACCCAGTAACTCCGCTTTCACCTCGGTGCGCAAAATTCCCTCCGGCACAGGCTTAACCGTGATTTCCTCTGTCGTACCGTCGGGTTTTATCATCTGCACCGGCAGACCGTTTTCATGGTAATTGCGGCTGCGCACCGTGATCAGGTCGCCATGCGCCTCGGCGGTGAGCGCCTTTTCATCAAGCTCCGGCTCCTTCATCGACCAGTGGACGATGCGGCGGAGCAATTCCGCGTGCGGCCCGCCGGGACCATACCCACGTGACCACAACCAGATATGATCGCTCGCCAGTTGCGCGACGCGGCCTTTGCCGACGCGGTCAAGGATGAGCAGGGGCAGGCCGTCGGCGCCCTTCATCAATATATCGCCGCTGCGTTTTGTAATCACAACCTGCCGGAGCCACTCCGACCAGCCGGGGTGGAGCGGGTCGGAACGCGGTCCCTCAAGGTAGCTTGTGACCGGGTGGCGAAATCCTTCTTCCGTCAGTTCCGGCTTGAAGGCCTTGCGGATAATCTCGCCGGTCGGCGCGCCGGGCAGGATATTGGCAAGGTCGGTGTAATAAACGGAATCCTCGGTCGCGAAGGAGGGGCCGCTTGCCTCCAGCAGTGCGCCGCCTTGTTCGACATACTTGACGATATTATCGAAGTAATAATCGGGCAGGATGCGGTTCAGTTTATATTGATCAAAAATAATCAGGTCGAAATCGTAAAGCTTCGTCTCGAACAATTCCTGGAACGGGAAGGCAATCAGCGACAATTCGTTCTGCGGCGTCAGGTCCAATTTTTCCGGGTCGCGCAAAATCGTAAAGTGAACGAGGTCGACGCCCGGGTCCGATGTCAGCAGGTCGCGCCACGTCCGCCCGCCCGCATGCGGCTGGCCGGAGACGAGAAGAACCTTTAAACGGTCCCGCACACCGTTCACGATCAAGGCCGCGCGGTTGTTGAGCGGCGTCAGTTCGCCCTCGACGCTGCCGACACTGAGTTCAAAAACATTCTGGCCCGGGTGCTCGACCTTCAGCTCCACCGTTTGCTCTTCGCCGGGCTCGACCACCACAGTCTCCGGCGGTTCGCCGAAGCGGTTAATCGTCACCGTCGCCATATCATTCCTGATATTGGGCGTGTCCTCGACCTTGTATTTCATCTGCACGTCCTGGCCGACGATGCCGTAAGCTGGCGCCTGCACGATCACCAGCCTGCGGTCTTTTTCATTCTTCTCGCCGCTCAGCCATGTGCTTAAGGGGCCGTATTCAGTGGCCGCCGTCGGATTCTTTGGAATATCGTGAATCTGTCCATCGGTCAGGAACACCGCGCCGCCGCGCCGCCCGGCAGGCACGTCGGATGCAGCCTTGGCCAGAGCCTCGAATAGCCGCGTTTCGCGCCCTGTTGCCGTGCCGGACGCCGATTCCGCCACGCGCAATTCGACACTCTTGTTGTCCTTGAACTCGGCCCGCAAATATTCGAGCGCTTCCTGCGTGCGTTTTTTGCGCGCGCCCATATCCTGGCTCGGGCTGTTATCAACCACCGCAAAAATAACATCCGGAACCGGTGAGCGCTGCTCCTCGATAAAAGAAGGATTCAAAAGCGCCACGATGAACGCGGCCGTGAGAATACAGCGAAGTAGAATACTGCCGCGGTTCTTCCATATTGCGAACGCCAGCGCCATGACGGCAATGCCGATCGCAAGACCGAGCCAGAACATCGGCAGCAGCGGCGAAAAGTGAATTGTGATAGCCATCTTGTCCATGTCATTCCCCCAGGCGTTGGAGAATGTGGGGAATATGCACCTGGTCGGCTTTGTAATTGCCGGTCAGGGCATACATCACCAGGTTGACGCCGAAGCGGTATTCCATGTCCTGCATGCGGCCCGCCGTGATGCCGCCTCCGCCGCCCGTGCCGCTCCAGGCCGAGGCCCAGTCGTGCGAGCCTATAAGTACCGAAGAAACCCCGTCGCGTCCGCTGACATTGGTTTCGGCCCAGATCGTGCCGGGATCGTAGCCGCTACGTTCCGGGCTCAGCAGGTAGAACGAGCGGTTCAGCACGTGATCCTTCGCCATCGGCTCCAGCGGCGGGATATTCAGCGACGCGGTCAGAATCCGCAGGGCATTGGCGTTCGCCGATCCGTCCAGCATGCCTGCGCCGTAGCTGCGGTCGCGCGTGTCGAACAATATCGTTCCGCCATGATCAAGGTAATTTTGAAGCGCCTTGATCGCCTTGTCCGAAAGCGGCGGCTGCGCTGTGCTGACCGGCCAGTAAATCAGCGGGAAAAAAACCAGCTCGTCATATTCCGGGTCCAGCGCCGCGACACCGTCCGGTTCAATCGATGTTCTTGCACGCAAAATATTTCCAAGATTTTCAAGCCCGGTTTCACTCGCGGCATCGAGCGCAATGTCCCCGGATTTTATAAAAGCCAGGTAAAACCCGTCGGCATATTTTATGTCGCTTTCAGTTTGCGCGTGCGCCGGGAAAGCGAAAAGAATAAGCGCGACGGATGCGAATTTTGTAATCGCCCTGAATCCCGACATAAGCACCGTCATCAATATCCAGTCCGCGAGCGCCAGCATCAGCGCGGCATAAAGCAGGAACGGCATCATGTCGCGCTCATAATCCGCGCCATAGTTGCGTACCGTCACCCCCGGCGGCAGTTCGGCGGCCTTTATGTCCTTGATCCGGTCGCCGATATTCAGTGCGCGCCGGAAACTGTCATGGCCGTAAATACCGGGCGGGTGATCCGGCCCGAGGTTTATTTTCGAAAATTCCGGAGCGGGAATCGGCGCAATTGTCGGCGCGGGTTGTTTCAGCGTTCCGTATCCGTCGAATATCAACAAAGGCTGTAACAGCCCGTCCGCATTTTCAAGCGCGCCCTGCGGGTTGTCAGACATGCCGATGATGCGCTGGAGAATTTCCACGAACACACCTGACAAAGGCAGGTCCGACCAGTCCGGCGCCGCCGTCGTGTGAATCATGACCAGCAAACCCTTGCCGTGCGGCGCGGCGGTGATCAAAGGCGTTCCGTCCTCAAGACGTGCCCATGTCCGCGCGTCGATATCTTCCGTCGGCTGTGCGAGGATCTGCTGGCGCACCGGGATGTCCTCGTGAATCTCGATGCCGTAAAACGGGCTGGCATCGCTGAAGGGCTGGAGCTTCGCCGGTTTCTCCCATGTCAGCGATCCATCCATCGAGCGTCCGCCAAGGCGCAGCGGCACAGGCGTCAGGAACGCTTCGCCCTGGTTCTTGGCCATCACCGGTCCGCCGAAACGAAGAAGGAGCCCGCCGTCTTTCACCCAGTCCTCGAGCTTGTTGAGGTCGTCGGTCGCCATGGTCGCAATGTCGGGCAGGATGATGACCGCCGGATTGTGTTTCAAAATCTCCGGAATGCCGTCCTGGAATAGCTCGGCGAACGGCTCGATCGCGCGCTTGAGATAAAAGCGCGCTTCGATGAAGGGTTTTGTATCCTCGTCATCGCTCGGCCCCACAAGCCCCGCCACGCGTTTTTTGGAATTTTCGTCTAACAGTATAATGCCGCCCGCACCGGAAGCACCGCCGATTCGAAAGCTCCCGGCGTCACCGCGCGCGGCTTCAGGAATGTCGAATTTTATTTTCGCGGGCAGGGCGGTAGGGTCGAGCGTGATGCTTTTCTGATCCAGTACCGCGCCGTCGGAAGACAAAATCTGAATTGTCGCCGGGCGGCTCGGGGAAATAGTCTCCGGCGCGGCAATTGACACTTCAAACGCGCTCTCTTTATCGCCGCGCGTCAGCAGCAGCGGCAAATTCTCCGGTGCGGGTGAAATATAACCGAGATTGCCCTTCACCTTCAGCGCCGAAGCCATATCCTTCAGCCCGCCTTCATCTATGCCATGCGAGAACCAGAAACTTTCCACGGCCTTGTCGTCGATCATCGCGGCCGCTGCCTTGTAATCGGCGGGCCATGGCTGTGGCTCAAGACCTTTCAAAATCGCTTCCGCCTGCCCGGCGGCGAGCGGGCCCTGCGCAAGCGGTTTACCATCCTGCATCGGCGCGGTTGTTAAAATATAAATCTCGCGGTTTTCACGCCCGGCCTGCGCGGTCAGGTCCAGCGCCGCGCGGATTTCCGTGTCCCACACCGGCGCGGCGGCCCAGCCATTATCAATCACGATTCTAACCGGCCCGCTGCCTGCCAGTCCTTGTGCCGGGTTATAGACGGGCCGCGCCAGTGCCACGATCACCAGCGCCGCGATCATCATCCGCAGCAGCAAGATCCACCACGGCGTATGGCTGGAGGTTTGCTTTTCAGGAATGAGCCCCGCGAGAAAACGCGTCGTCGGCAGAACAATCAGCTTTGGCGCTGGCGGCGTGATGCGCAGCAGAAACCACAGCGCGGGCAGCACCGCCAGCCCCCAGAGAATGAGGGGATTGAGAAAAATCAGATTGCCGAGAAGCCCGCTCATCGACGAAGCGTCCCCGCGCGCTTGCTGTGGATCGTTAGCGCCGTCCAGACGTCGAGCAGCGTGTCCTTGATCTCGCGCTCTGTGTTATGCAGGACGTAATGCCACTCGCACGCGCCGCAGATGCGCCGGACGGATTCAACATGCGCCGTGATGCGGCGGTTATATTCGCCGCGGATCGAGGAAACATTATTCACCAGTTCCCTTTGCTTGTCCGTTGGTGCTTCGAAAATAACACGTCCGTCATAGGGAAGCTCGATTTCCGCCGGGTCGAGGATTTGAATCACAACACCGCTGTCGCTCTGCGCCGCCAGGTTTTTAAATCGAGATTCAATCTCTTCGATAGGCTCAAGAAAATCCCCCGCGAGGAAGAGCGCGCTGTTTGCAGGCGCTTCGGACTCCGGCAACAGCTCGCGCTCCTGATCTTTATCGAGAAAAGAATCCGCAATCGTCTGCAGCATCGCCTGCGAACGCCCCTTGCGCGGGCTGCCCAACAATCCAATCTCTTCTCCGCCATGCGTCAGTAACAAACCAATCGCCAACGTGATAATTTTCGCGGCGTCGCCCTTGCTGGGCAAACCATCGCTCGAACTAAAACCCATGCTTTCAGCGCGGCTGCACCACAAATAGGCGCTCTGGTTCGTCTGCCATTCTTTCTGCCGGATGAATACGCGGTCGGTCTTGCCGCTCTGGCGCCAGTCGATATCCTGCGGCCGGTCGCCGGGGTGATATTCGCGGAACTGCCAGAAACGCTCGCCGCCGCCTGATTTTCTCTGGCGGTGCTCGCCGTGAAGAATGCTCGTTACTGCTTTGTCGGCTTCGGCCATCAGGAACGACAAATGCGCAGCTTCATCTTCCGCCCGCTGGCGCAGCGGCAGTGCGTCCCGGGTTTTTGTCGTGCGGAACAAATCCATTTAAAGGCTTTCCGAAAGGCTCCGGATGACGTCCTGCAGCGTGATGCCGCTGCCGCGCGCTTTGTAATTCAGTGCCATGCGGTGTTTCAGCACTGGCTCTGCGAGATCAATCACATCATCCACAGACGGAGTTTCCCTTCCGTCGATCAGCGCACGTGCACGCACCGCCAGCATCAGCGCCTGCGATGCGCGCGGACCAGGCGCCCATGCCACGTAATCCTTCACGATATCCGATGCCCCCGAACCGGGACGACCGCGCCGTACCAGCGTCAGAATTGCATCGACAATCTTGTCGCCGATGGGCATATCCCTGACTAATGACTGAATCTCCATCAGCTCTTCCGGTTTCAGCGCAGCCGAAGCCTTCCGTACATTATTCGTCGTGGTTGCCATCAGCATGTCGCGCTCGGCGTCACGCGCCGGGTAATCGACATCGACCTGCATCAGGAAACGGTCCAGCTGCGCCTCGGGCAGGGGATAGGTTCCTTCCTGCTCGATCGGGTTTTGCGTGGCGAGAACATGGAACGGCTCCGGCACATCATAGGCCTTGCCGCTAATGGTGACTTCTTTTTCCTGCATCGCCTGCAGTAGCGCCGATTGGGTGCGCGGCGACGCGCGGTTGATTTCATCCGCCATCAGGAGCTGCGTGAAGATCGGCCCCTTGATGAAACGGAAACTTCTTTTGCCGTCCGCATCTTCCTCGAGCACTTCGGAGCCAAGAATATCGGCCGGCATCAGGTCGGGCGTGCACTGTACCCGCGCAGCCGAGAGGCCCAAAACTTTAGCCGTCGTATCGACCAGCAGCGTTTTCGCCAACCCCGGAACACCGATCAAAAGGAGGTGCCCGCCGGACACCAGCGTCACCAGGGTCTGGTCGATCACGGAATTCTGGCCGAAAATCACCTTGCCGATTTCGGCGCGGGCCTTGGCCAGTTTCTGGTGGGCTTCCTGGAACGCTCTGTCGGTCACGCGATTTTGACTCCTTACTTCGGGGGTGCGATTGGCTATACTAGCCGTATCTGTAACTTTTTAAAGGATATAACGCTGGAAAACGACAAGGCAAAACAGGTCGAACCGCAGGGCTGGATGGTTTCACGTGAAACGTCCAAAGTCATGAACGCATTGGGCGAGGGCAAGGCGCTGTTCGTTGGCGGCTGCGTGCGGAATATGCTGCTGGAGGAAGAAGTCGGCGATATTGATATCGCCACTATCTGGACGCCGCAGGAGGCAAGCGAGAAACTGACCGCCGCGGGTATCAAGGTCGTGCCGACCGGAATTGATCACGGCACGGTTACGGCTGTCGTCGATAAAAAGCCTTATGAAATAACAACGCTCCGTAAGGATATCGAAACCGATGGCCGCCGCGCGGTGGTCAGTTTTACGGAAGACTGGCGCGAAGACGCGCAGCGCCGCGATTTCACCATCAACACGCTGCTGGCAGATGCCAAGGGCAATATCTACGATCCCACGGGCGAGGGGCTGAAGGACCTTGCGGCCCGCAAGGTGCGCTTCGTCGGCGACCCGGCCACGCGGATCAAAGAGGATTACCTCCGCGCGCTGCGCTTTTTCCGCTTTCATGCACAATATGGGAGCGGTGCGCCGGATGCCGCCGGGCTGAAGGCCTGCGCGGCTGCTGCTGCCCAAATTCCTAATCTTTCACGCGAGCGCATCACCCAGGAATTTTTCAAGATCATGTCTGTGGATAATCCTGTGGATATCCTGTCCATAATGTTTGATAACAAAGTCCTGACCGAATTTTTATTTCCGGAATACAAGCCGGAACTGCTCAAACATCTGTGTGAATTCCAGAACCGCTTTGGCATCGCATTTCTTTCGCCGCGCCTTTTCGTGCTGTCCGGCCTGAGCCATGAAAATATAAAGCGTATGGAAAGATTGTTATTGATTCCCAAGGTGTTCAAAAGGGATATTGAAGCTATTTCTGAAATCCTGAAACTGCCTGATCTGGGCAAGGACCACGCCGTGAAGGTCGCCGTTTATAAGCATGGCCGCACCTCGGCGGCGCAGGCGCTGATCATCGAGGTCGCGCAGGACCGCGTCATGAACGGGTATATCAACAAGGCCCTCGAAATCATTCAGAAATGGGACATTCCGACCTTTCCGGTCGATGGTAACGACCTGATGAAAGCGGGCATTGAAAAAGGGCCTGCGCTCGGCGCGGCCCTTTTGAAACTGGAAGACTGGTGGATCGATCAGGAATTCAAACCGGATAAAAAACCCTGCCTTGCGCGGCTTGGTTAACCAAAAACTCTGTGAATTTCAGCCCGCTCAAAATCTGTAAGCTGGGGTTTCGCCTTTGGGACAATGCCGCCTCCACCTGGTTCAGGCGAATCCGCAATTTTACCGCCTGCTCCTAGGGAAATAGACTGTTCAAAAGACTGAGATAGAGGTAAATTTTCCATCTTAATTTTTCCATTTCTATTTTATTTATAGCGAAATATGCTTTTTTTAGTGACGAAAGGCAAGGAAATTTTTTGCATCAAAACACCATATAAACAGTAATTTTATTACCATTTCACGCTCGGCGGCAGCGACATTAGGATAGCCTCGGTATTTCCCCCGGTTTTAAGCCCGAAAGTCGTCCCCCGGTCGTAGAGAAGATTAAACTCCACATAGCGCCCGCGCTTGACCAGTTGCGCCTCGCGCTGCTCCTCCGTCCACGGCAGTTTCATGTTCCGGCGGACGATTTCGGGATAGATGCCAAGGAAAGTCTTACCCATATCCTCCGTGAAGGCTAAATCGGCGTCCCAACTCCCACTAGCAAGATTGTCGTAGAAAATCCCGCCGACGCCGCGCGGCTCGTTCCTGTGCGGCAGGAAAAAATAACGGTCGGCCCATTCTTTGTACTGTTTGTAATAGCCGGGATTGTGCCGGTCGCAGCAGGCTTCCAGCGCCGCGTGGAAATCCCGCGCGTCTTTCTCGTTCGGGATCATCGGCGTCAAATCCATCCCGCCGCCGAACCAGCTTTTGGATGTCACGATCATCCGCGTATTCATATGCACCGCCGGGACGAGGGGGGATTGCATGTGCGCCACCAGCGAAATGCCCGCCGCCCAGAATTGCCCGCCATTTTCGGCCGCGCCCGGGATCTGCGCCCGGAAATCCTCGGGGAATGCGCCCCAGACCTCGGAGATATTCACCCCGACCTTCTCGAATACATTCCCGCGCATCAGCGACATTTCACCGCCCCCGCAGTTTTTAGAGTCGCCGTCGCGCTCCCAGTTCTTGCGCTCGAAACGGCCCGGCTTCCCGCCGAATTCCTTTTCGATCCGCTCAAACTCCGCGCAGATTTGATCGCGCAGCGTGCGGAACCACACTACCGCCTGTTTCTGCCTGTCGTTATGAATAGCTTCAGCCGCCATTGATCTGCCTTATCGCTTCTCCCAGCACCATAGAAGTTGCATTGACCACGTTCAAGGATCGCGCCGACCCGGCCATGGGAATTGTCAGGCGGGCATGGGCGGCATCGTGGACCTCATCCGGCACCCCGGCGCTTTCGCGGCCCGCCAGCAATATATCGCCGCCCTGAAATTCAAAGTTGTAATAGGGTTCCGCCGCCTTCGTGGTCAGCAGCACCAGCCGCCGCCCGACCGTATTTTCAAGGAACTTCGCCCAGGATTCATGGCGCATATAATCCATGGCATCGACATAATCCAGCCCGGAACGCCTGATTTTCCGCTCGTCCCAGGGAAAGCCGCAGGGCTCGATAATATGCAGCTCAACCCCGGTGCAGGCCGCGAGCCGCATCATGGCTCCGACATTTTGCGGGATATCGGGCTGGTACATGGCTATGCCCGCTTTTTTCATGCTGTGTGGAAAACAACAAAATTTCGCATGGATAGTAGATACTTGACCCTTGATTGATTATAAAGAGAGAAGTATTAAACATGTCACGAATTAACAAACCGGTTCAGTAACAATATGGCATCTAACTCCAAAGCCGCTGACGGCCATTCCCAGGACGGCGAAACGCGGCGCGATTTTCTCCAGTTAACAGCAGCGGCATTTGGCGCAGTCGGGGCGGGCGTTTTTGCTTGGCCGCTGGTCAATTCCATGAACCCTGCGGCGGACACGCTGGCGCTTTCCACTATTGAAGTTGACCTTGCGCCCGTCCAGCTCGGCCAGTCGATCACCGTTGTCTGGCGCGGCAAGCCGGTTTTCATCCGTCACCGCACCGAAGAAGAAATTCAAAAGGCCCGCGAAGTGGATGTTGCTTCGCTCATCGACAAGCAACCGGACGACAAGCGCGTCCAGAAGCCTGAATGGCTGGTCCTCGTCGGCATCTGCACGCATCTTGGCTGTGTGCCCATCGGCCAGAAGACCGGCGAGCCGCGCGGCGATTACGGCGGCTGGTTCTGCCCGTGCCACGGCTCGCACTACGACACGTCCGGACGTATCCGCAAGGGCCCGGCGCCGAAAAACCTTCATGTGCCCGAGTATCAGTTCCTGACTGATGCGCGCATAAAAATCGGTTAAGGGGAAAAAGAATGGGAAGCGGGCCAAGAACACCCTTTGAAAATCCGGTTGTCGAGTGGATTGACTCGCGCCTGCCGTTATTCACGATGATGCAGAAGGAATACGGCGTATTCCCGACACCGCGTAACTTCAATTATTTCTGGAATTTCGGCGCCATCGCCATGATCATGCTGGTGCTGATGATCGTCACCGGCATCGTGCTGGCGATGCACTACACGCCGCACACCTCCATGGCCTTCAACAGCGTCGAGCGCATCATGCGCGACGTCAATTCCGGCTGGCTGCTCCGCTACCTGCACATGAACGGCGCATCGTTCTTCTTCATCGCGGTCTACATCCATATTTTCCGCGGCATGTATTACGGGTCATACAAGAAACCCCGTGAACTCCTCTGGATTCTCGGCGTGCTGATTTTCCTGCTGATGATGGCGACCGCGTTCATGGGCTACGTTTTGCCGTGGGGCCAGATGTCCTATTGGGGCGCGACCGTTATCACGAATTTGTTTTCCGCCATTCCGGTAGTGGGCGAAAGCATCGTCACGCTGCTCTGGGGCGGCTTCTCGGTCGATAACCCGACGCTGAACCGTTTCTTCGCGCTGCACTACCTGCTGCCCTTCATCATCTTTGCCGTTGTGTTCCTGCATATCTGGGCGCTGCATGTCGTGGGCTCGAACAACCCGCTCGGCATCGACACCAAGGGTCCGCAGGATGCAATCCCGTTCCATCCTTACTATACGATCAAGGATACATTCGGCACGCTCGTCTATCTGTTGATCTTCTGCTACTTCGTGTTCTTCATGCCTGATGCGCTTGGCCACCCGGACAATTACACCCCGGCCAACCCCATGGTGACGCCGCCGCACATCGTCCCGGAATGGTACTTCCTGCCGTTCTACGCCATGCTTCGCGCGATCACGTTCGGCATCAACCCGTACATCCTGATGGGACTCGGCGCTCTGGCGCTGGCCGCGCTGCCGCTCTATTTAAACAAGTTTACGTGTCCGATCACTCATGTTGATATTATTGCGCAGTGTCGCAAGCGCCTGGTGCCTCTGCTGGTTGTCGGTGGCGTCCTGTTCCTGCTGGGTTACCTTTGCCAGATGGATAAGGCCTCGGGCGGCAAGATCATCCCGCTGCCGTTCGGCGACCTGTTCTTCATGGACGCGAAACTCGGCGGCGTGCTGGTGATGTTCGGCTCGATCGCCCTTTTATTCATCCTGCCTTGGCTGGACTCTCACCCGATCCGCAGTGCCCGCTTTCGCCCGCTTTACCGCCCGGCGCTTCTGATCTGGCTTCTGATCTTTATATTCCTTGGCTATGTAGGCTCACAGCCGGCGGATGCCATGGTCGGTCCAATTCCGCTTATCCTGCTTGGTCTTGCGGCAACCGGTTACTATTTCGGCTTCTTCCTGGTAATCCTGCCGTTCCTGAATAAATACGAGAAGGGCCGCGACCTGCCGCCCGGCATTTATATCCCTGTCATTGAAAGCCCGGAACCCACCGCGCCGCCGGAGAAAAGACGATGAACATCCGCCACTACCTGCTGATCGCCGTACTGGCCCTGTCTTCCGCAGCGGTTTTCGCCGCCGATGAGGAACATATTCCGCTGCCCGCCGATCTCGAGGCCGCCGCCGAAATCCCGCCGGAAGGCACCGTCGCTGAAGAAGCCCATGCGCCCGATCATCACGCCGCCGCGTCCAGCCACGGTCATAACGACTGGCATTTCTCCGGCATGTTCGGCAGCTATGACCGCGCGGCGCTCCAGCGCGGCCTGAAAGTTTACCGCGAGGTCTGCGCGGCGTGCCACTCGCTGAGCCGCGTTTATTACCGGAACCTTGAAGCGCTTGGCTATGACGAAGGCCAGGTGAAGAATATCGCCTCGCAGTACAACGTCACCGACGGTCCGAACGACGAAGGTGAAATGTTCGAGCGCCCGGCGCTGCCGAGCGACCATTTCGTATCGCCATACCCCAATGATAACGCGGCCAAGTCGGTGAACAACGGCGCGCTGCCGCCTGATCTCTCGTTGATTATAAAGGCCCGCCACCACGGCCCCAACCATGTTCACGGCGTACTGACCAGCTTCGCCTCACCGCCCGAAGGCGTCACGCCGGGCCCCAATCAGTACTGGAACAACCAGATGCAGAGTCTGATCTCGATGGCGCCGCCGCTGCAGGACGGCCAGGTGGCTTATGAGGACGACGCACCCCAGACTGTCGACCAGTATGCGCGCGACGTGGTTGAATTTCTCGCCTGGGCCGCCGATCCATACATGGAAGAGCGCAAGCGTACGGGTATCAAGGTCCTGATTTTCCTCGCCGTATTTGTGGGAATTATGTACGCCGTCAAGCGTAGGATTTGGGCTAAACTACACTGAGCCAATCTGCACGGGAGGTGCGGCATGAATAAGGAACGCGCCAGGGAATATCTGATTAAATCCAAGCTATACCGCTTTCTCGCGCTTGTTTTCGCTTGCCTTGGTGCCGTGCTTTTCTGCTACGGATTTTTTGAACAATCGAAGGGCGATGAGGGGCTGGTCGGCCTTTTGCGCGACCCTGTGAGCATCGCTTTCCTCCTGTTTCCCTTCGTTCCAGCCATCGCCCTGTCGTTCATGGCGCAGCGCGCCGAGCGCAAGCTGGCCGAATTCCTGAAGGAACCCTGACCTCTTGCGCGACACCCGGCAGGAAATCGTCCATTTCTGGTTCGAGGAAACCGAACCCCGCCTGTGGTTCCAGCGCAGTGATGAATTCGACGTCATCATCAAGGAACGCTTCGGCATGACTTACGACATGGCCAAAGACGGGCTTTGCAATGGCTGGAACATCGATGCCGACGGATGCCTTGCGCTTTGCCTGCTGCTCGACCAGTTCCCGCGCCGTATGTTTCGTGGCAGCGCGATAGAATTCGAAACCGATGAACGCGCATTGCTCGTCGCGAAACAGGCAATCTCCAAGGGCTTCGACCAGCTTCTCGCCCCCGAAAAGCGCTTCTTTCTCTATATTCCCTTCGAGCACAGCGAGCGCCTGTCCGATCAGAAAAAGAATCTCGATCTCTTCAAATCGATGCAGGACGACAATCCCGTGGCCTATTTTGTCGCCCAGCAGCGCTATGCCGTGATCGAAAAATATGGCCGCTACCCGGAACGTAACGCCGCGCTGGGCCGGGAAAGTACACCGGAGGAAAAAGCCTATCTGGTGGCGAAGAAGTCTTTTTAGATGTCATCCTGAGCGTAGTTCCGAAAGCGTCAGCTTTCGGACGAAGTCGAAGGATCTTAAATCTATGGGATATATCTAAGATCCTTCGACTGCCCGCCAATCTTTATAAAAGCTTGGCGCTTCGCTCAGGATGACATTAACTCGATTTTATGTAAGAATGCGTCATGTCGGATTATCAAAAAATTCTTAAAAAATTTGATCTGAAAAGCAGTAAGGGCGACCTCGATGTCTTCTCGCCCATCGACGGCGCGAAACTCGCCTCCCTCGAACAGCATTCAATCGCCGATGTGCGTAAGGCCGCTTCCCTGTCGCAAAAATCCTTCGCTGGATGGCGCGCCGTTCCCGCGCCGGTGCGCGGCGAATTTGTCCGCCTGCTGGGCGAGGAACTGAGAAACTCGAAAGAAGATTTGGCGCAACTCGTCACCCTCGAATGCGGAAAAATAATTTCCGAAGGACGCGGCGAAGTGCAGGAAATGATCGACATCTGCGACTACGCCGTTGGTCTTTCAAGGCAGCTATATGGCCTGACCATCGCCTCCGAGCGCCCCGGCCACCATATGCGCGAGCTATGGCACCCGCTCGGCCCCGTCGCCATCATCACGGCCTTTAATTTTCCTGTGGCCGTGTGGGCATGGAACGCCGCGCTTGCGCTCGTCTGCGGCGATTCCGTCGTCTGGAAACCATCCGAGAAAACGCCTTTAACGGCATTGGCCTGCCAGAAGCTTTTCGACAAAGCCGTTGCGAAATTCCGCAAGGCCGGCCATGAAATTCCCGCCGGCCTGTCGCAGATCGTCATCGGCGGGCGCGATGTCGGTGAGGCTCTATCGAAAAATCCGGCCTTTCCGCTCGTCAGCGCGACCGGCAGCGTCCGCATGGGCAGGGCGGTGGGCGAAATGGTCGCCGCGCGTCTGGGTCGTTCGCTGCTGGAGCTTGGCGGCAATAACGGCATGATCGTGGCGCCGTCCGCCGATCTCGACATGGCCGTGCGCTCGATTTTATTCGGTGCGGCCGGAACCTGCGGCCAGCGCTGCACATCCTTGCGCCGCTTGTTCGTACATGAAGATGTTTACAAAAAACTCGTGCCGGTTCTTGCGAAAGCCTATAAACAAATCCGTGTCGGCGACCCGCTCGATAAAAACACGCTTGTCGGGCCCCTCATCGACAAAGCTGCATTCGACCAGATGCAAAACGCCCTGAAAAAAGGGCAGGAGCAGGGCGGTAAAATCCTCGTCGGGGGAAAACGTGTTGGAACGAAAGGCTATTACGTCGAGCCCTGCATCGTCGAAATGCCGAAGCAGAGCGAAATCGTTAAACATGAAACCTTCGCGCCGATTCTATACGTCTTTAGATATTCCGATCTAGAAAAAGTCATCGGGATGCACAACGATGTGCCGCAGGGGCTTTCCTCCTCTATCTTCAGCAACAACGTGCGCGAGGCCGAGCGGTTTTTATCGGCGACCGGCAGCGATTGCGGAATCGCCAACGTGAATATCGGCACCAGCGGCGCCGAAATCGGCGGCGCGTTCGGTGGTGAGAAGGAAACCGGCGGCGGGCGCGAAAGCGGCTCCGATTCCTGGCGCGCCTATATGCGTCGCCAGACCCAGACGGTGAATTACTCCTCCAGCCTGCCCCTAGCCCAGGGGGTCAAATTCGACCTCTGAGAACACGCTGAATCTTAAGATTCCGTTAACCATTCTTTAAGAACCCTCTGAATATAATGAAAGAATGTGCACGAATCGGCTCAGCAAAAATCGCCTTCCAATTCCGTTTCGTAAAACCGCGCTCCGCAACATCAGAGTCACGACGTAACTGCCTTTGATTCAAGGATGAATCCTTGTATGCGGAATTTGTGGTTTAAGAGGAATTTGTAGGGATTTTGAACGAGTCGTACACTCAGATTCGAAAATTTAGACCCGCCAGAAGAAACAGGAGAACGCCTATGACCGACCGTGGAACATCTGCAATATCCTCCAACTCAGCCTCCCGGATTGAAGCCTTGCGTCACAAACACGCAATTTTAAAAACCCGGATCGAAGAAATGCAGGGCATGCCCTCCACGACGGATTTCTATCTCAAACAGCTTAAAAAGCAAAAACTGATGCTGAAAGAGGAAATCGAGGGCATTCGCACAGCGTAGCCTCTCTGAAATCATTGCGTTAAAAAAAGGCCGGATCAGACCCGGCCTTTTTTGCATTCTGATTGTTACGCTTACTGCGTGCCGTCGTCGTCGAGCGGAACCTTCGTCTGGTCCTTCTTCGGCAGGAAGTTCGAGAAATCGAAACCCGCTGTGCCGGTAACGTCCTGCGGCGCGGCTTGCTGCTGCGACGGCGTATCCAGCGCTGCTGCGCGCTCGGCCTTTACCTTCTCCGGGTCTTTGCCGGCGGCCTTCAAGCCCTTGTTCACGGCCTTCTCGTATTCCTGGTAGGTGCACAGGCCCGCATCCGCCGGGTGACGTGGACGGATATTGGAAGCGTTCGGATGCGTGCGGTCACGTAGCATCTGGATGGTGGGCTTCGTCGTGCCGACCAGCTTGCAGATCTGCGCATCGCTGATTTCCGGGTTCTGCTTGAGGATATAGGCAATCGCATCCGGTTTGTCCGCGCGCTTGGATACGGGCGTATAACGGGGGCCTTTTGCACGCATCTTGACCTGCGGCAGGTCTGTCTTGGCGACCTTCAGGCTCGCTTTGGGATCGGCTTCGCAACGCGCGAGTTCTTCCTTGGTGATCTCGTTGTTCTCGATCGGGTTACGGCCTACCAGGCCGCGACCGATATCCTCGTTCGCCAGCGCCTCGATCTCGATCTCGGTCAGGTTGGAAAAATCCGCGATCTGGCGGAAGGTGAGGGCGGTGTTCTCGATCAGCCAGACGGCGGTGGCCTTCGGCATCAGGAGTGAATGTTTTGATTTCTTTGCGGCGCTTGCCATTTTATTGTTCTCCTTGAGTAAAGCGCATAGCTTTTGCGCCCGATCCATCTCCCTTATGGATCAACGGTATAAAAACCATGTTTATTGGGAATAGCCCTTATATAGTGGGTAGAGCCCCTAAAAGCCAGTAAAATCGCTAAAAAGGGCCAATTGCTTTTAAAACCGGCTGGATTTACCCTTTTTTGAGTGTTTTCAGGGAGAATACATAAGTTATGCTTGAAGAAGATATGCTGCCGCAGAAACAACCGGCAAAGCTTAAAAACCTCACCGACATGTCCATTGCTGAACTGGAGCAATATATCGAGGACATGAAAGCCGAAATCAAACGTGTTGAAGAGAATATCGCCAAGAAAAAGGCGGTCATGAATGCTGCGTCAGGCCTGTTTAAGACATGACAGAGATTAAAAACAAGAGCGCGAAAAAGAGATTGGAAAAGGGACTATATATATTCGCCTATCTTTTTGTTTTGGGCTTGTATGGCGTGATCGGTGGGCTCCTGCTAAGTTTGGTTTTCCAGTCGCTGCCGGTTGCGCTGCTGATTATCGTGGCGATATTTATAGGCGCCAAGCTGGATTACAGGTTTAAAGGACTGGCCTCGAAATTCGAGCAGAAATATGTTTCACGGATGGAAAATTAAGATATGCGCATAGAAGAAGAGACAAAACTCGATTTCAAAGACGTGCTCCTGCGCCCGAAGCGCTCGACCCTCGCCAGCCGCAAGGACGTCGATATCGTGCGCGAATACAAATTCAAATGGACCGGCAAGCTGTTCAAGGGCGTTCCCATCATTGGCGCCAACATGGACGGCGTCGGCACCTTCGACATGGCCAGGGCATTCATCGAGGACGGCAACGGCCTGACAGTCGCGCTGCATAAACATTACAAGCTCGCCGAACTTGAGAAATTTTTCGGCACGCATGGCGGCAAATCGGTCTGGTACAGCATCGGCATCACGCAGGACGACCAGGACAAGCTGAAAGCCTTCCTGAAAACGAAAACCCAGAAAGAGGGCAAGGGCATCGAGAAAATCTGCATCGATGTCGCGAACGGTTACAGCCAGCAATTCATCGACTTCGTCAAGCGCGTCCGCGATCATCTTCCTGAAAATATCGCCATTATGGCTGGGAATGTCGTCACCGGCGAAATGGTCGAGGAACTGGTCCTGTCGGGCGTCGACGTCGTCAAGGTCGGTATCGGCCCCGGCAGCGTCTGCACCACCCGCAAGATGACCGGCGTTGGCTACCCGCAATTATCAGCAATCATCGAATGCGCCGATGCTGCGCACGGCCTTGGCGGAATGATCTGCGGCGACGGCGGCTGCACGGTTCCCGGCGACGTGGTCAAGGCTTTCGCCGGCGGCGCAGATTTCGTGATGCTGGGCGGCATGTTCGCCGGCCATGACCAGGCGGAACAGAAAATCGTCACCGAGGGCGGCAAGAAATACGTCGCCTTCTATGGCATGAGCAGCGACACCGCGATGAAAAAACACAAAGGCGGCGTTGCAGAATACCGGGCCAGTGAAGGGAAAACCGTCAAGGTTCCGTATCGCGGCAGCGTTGAATCGTCGCTGCAGGATATCCTCGGCGGCCTGCGCTCGGCATGCACCTATGTCGGCGCGCGCAAGCTCAAGGAACTGTCGAAACGCACCACCTTTATCCGCGTCAGCCAGCAGTTAAATACCATCTTCGGCCCGGGAGATTAATGAGGGCGAATAGAAACTTGCGCTTTGGTCCGCGGGTCATTAAAGTCGTAAATCTAGGTTTAATTCTGGGAAGGAGTAACGGGGATGGATGAGATTGAAACGCGCCTGCGCGAGACATCGGAAAATTGCTTCAAAACTTACGAGACATGGCGCAAGGATCAGAAAAACGGCCCGGTCCGTGAATCGCTTCAGGATGCCATCCACGAACTTCGCAAGGTTGCTTCCCGCCTCGAAATCGAACTCGCCGTGAGCGAGCGCAACGAAATGGCGCAAAAACCCATTCCCATTCCGCCGCACCGCGACGCCAAACACCGCAGCGGCAATGACGCTGAATTCGAAGGCCAGCGTTTTGAATCAGACAACGATCATAACTACAACACGGCCCAGGGCCACAGCCAGCAACGCTCGGGCGGCACGATGAAACGCCGCATTCAGCGCCGCGGCGGTGAAGGCAGCGGACCCGGCAACGGCTAATCCTGCATTTTCGTCTTTATTTCAATGGTATCCAGCGCGTCCGCAAGGCGCGTTTTGGCGCTGCCGGGCTGAAGCGGCTTTTGCTGTGACGCATGCGGCGCCCAGCCGATCAGGAAAATAACCTCGAACGAAGCGCGTATGCGCCCGTCGCTTTCCGCAAAATTTTTCCAGTAAGATTCAGCCGCCTTCGTGAATAATTCCCGCCCCACAAATTTTTTATCCCGCGCGAGAATGGCATTCCCTTCGCCCATAAAGCGCAAATCTTTCAGCAGCGCGAACATGTCCGGATATGTAACGGTCACGATTTCGGAATCGACGACTGGAAGCGCGAATCCCGCGCGCTGCATCAGCGATCCCATCTGCGGCTTGTCGGCGAAAGGAAAAACGCGGGGGCTCGCACCGCCCTTGATTTCAATCTCGGCAGCCATAAGCGAATGCCGAAGCTCCATCAGGCTTTCGCCGCCGAACAGCGCCGCCAGGAATAATCCATCGGGCTTTAATGCGCGGCGGATTTGAATAAGAGCGCCCGGCAGATCATTCGTGCTGTGCAGCCCAAGCGTATTGATAATCAGGTCAAGCGATGCATCTTTAAATGGCAGCCATTCTTCGTCGGCGCAAATCACGGGACGGGGCGCTTTTTGTGCAAGCTTTTCCGATATATCCATGCCGATCATCGTTTTGACCTTGCCGGCAGGGTGTTTTTTCTCTGTGCGTAGCCCTATTTCCAAGCCCAGATCGAAAGTTTTTTTCACGTCCAGCAATCTGTCGGAAATCTGGTTTCCCGCCCAGTCCGCAAGAAATCCATGCTCATCAAGATAACGGTCCCGGTTGTGACGGACCCGTGTGCGGTCGAAAATCGCAATGCCGTTATTCGACATCAGTTTTTTTCCAGCGTGGGATCGTTGCGTGGTCTTTCAGGCAGCAGGGATTGATCCGCGAGGAATTCATCCAGCTCCTGTTCAAATTCATCGGCAGAATCCGCCGGGGAAACATTCGTGGGCTGCGGCTCGGGTATTGATTCCTTCATCGGCACGACAGGCTCACGCAGCGGCGTGACCGTGATTTCGGGTTCCGGCGCGGGCGGCTCCGTCATGATGGCGGCGTGAAACGGTTGCGGTTTCTGGGCTTGCAATACAGCCGCCGCCGGGGCGGGGGGGCGCTCAATGGCCGGGGCGTGATGAAACGAAGCAGGCATCGACCATTCCGGGCGCTGGCCAAAACGCTCGTTAAGGATAGGCTTCGCGCGCAGCTTGGCATCCAGCACCGCGTCCTGCCCCAGCATTTTGTATGCGCGCGCCGAGACAAGCCGGAAATCTAGATTGACATTCATCTCGTTCCATTTCTGGCGGATCAGCATAACCTGATACAGCGGCATGGTTTCCATCTTGCGCTCGCCGAAGAAATCCGGAGGCACGGCAACGCCGAAAGGATGGATGCGCTGCGGCGTCACGCCGATATGGTTGTAATAACTCTCGCCAATCTTGAACACCATCTGCGGAAACACGCCGAACTGCTCGGCAATAAATTTTTTCGCCTGCTGCATGTTCGTGACGTTGCGCGGTAAGTTGAAACTGGGCGCCGACATCGTCAGGCTGCCCGGTTGATGCAGTTGCGGCACCGGCATGGTGTCGAGGAAAAACCCGGCATGAACGTCGTTCTTGAGGTCTTTCGCTAGAGGCAGAACGACAGCCGTGTTGATCGTCTGGTCGTCGAAGACCACGAAATCTGCGTCCTGCGCCGATAATCCCGTGACCGCTCCGCGCATCTGGCCTTCTTCGACGAACGTGGAGTGAACCGCGCGAAGTTGTCCTGCCGTGCCTTTCACATCTCGGAACCGTTTCTGCTTGGTTTCCTGCTGATATTGTTTCATCAGCTTATGCAGGCTTTTTTGTTTTGTGATATTGCCCACCTGGAACGGCACATTCTTGCTGCTCCAGTTTTCGGCTTTCAGATTCAAATGCTCGAATAGCGAGAGGATCTGCAGCTCCAGCCGCCCGTTCGGGATCATGCCGATGGAAATGGCATTCAATACCTGCTGCGCATCCATTTCGCGCAAGAGTCCCTTGGCATGAAAACGATCTGCGTGGCCGATAAAATTCCTCGGCACGGACGACGATTTCGGCGGCTCCACGTTTAAATAATAGGTCCGCACGCGCTCATCGATATATTCCGGCGAAGGATAATAATCCGGCCCGTTTTCCAGCGGCGAGCTCTCGCGCGGGATGAGGCCAAGATAATCCCGCGAAAAACGCGCAGAGGTTTTGACGTCCGGCGTTCCAAGCTCATCCAGGATTTTGCCGTCGACCGCGACCGGCTCGATCATATGGCCCGACCAGCTCCGCCCGTCGAGAATCGTTCCGTTGCGCGGCACGGCGTTGGCGAGCGGCCGCGCGATCCCGTCATGCAGGAAAATTTTCAGGCGGCCTTCCTCGTCCACGCGGTACGGGATGATTTCAGCCGCACCGAATCCACGGCTGACGATATCTGTTATTTTTCCGGTCTTTTCATTCCGCACGGCGCTGATCTTCAGCCTGCTGCTCTCTGGTGTGGAAGGGCGGCGCTCCTCAATATACAGGCTTTTGCGCTCCTGCATTTTATAGGCGACGGCGACGAAGCTTGTCGGCGGGTGGCCGAGCGGTGTGCCGTCATCGGCATAGAGCTTGAATTTTCCTTCGAAATTTTTATCGATGATTTCTTCTTCCCAGTGCGGTCCGGCATATTGCACCCGTGCGCCGAGGGCGCTGAACTCCTTGATGAAATCCCGTTCGGTAAAGAATGTATACTCCAGCGGCAGCCCAAGCTCCCAGTGCGCGCGGTTGTCCTTGCGCATGATGAATTCATAAGCCCATTTATGCGGCAGGCGGAAAAGGCGCGTACGCGGGAAGCGTGGCGGCAGCTCCTCGAGGAAAAAGCCCCCCGTGCCGGGGTCTGATCGTGGCCGCGCATGTTCGGAATACCAGAGCAGCAGGTCGGGCTCCGACAAATCCGCCAGCGCGTCACCCGCGCTTGGCGTATCCGGCATTTCTATCAACACATATTCACCCGGCGGCGGCCGGGTAAAATCGCGGGTGAACATCACGCCGCCTTTTTTCAGTATCCTGAAATGTTTGCGCAGCGTGTCGCCGACAATGCGCTCGTTATAGCGAAGGCCCGAATAAACCTCGTGCAGGACATAGGAGTTTATAACCGCGTCGACTGATTCCTCTTCGAAAATTTCACTGGTCACGTCGCCGATGATGAAATCAAGGTTATAAAGCGAATATTTCTCGCGCGCCTTGCTGATCTGCCGCTTGCTTTTGTCGAGGCCGGTGAATTTTATTTTAGGCGCCATCGCCGCCATCGCAAAGGTCATCGCGCCGTCATCGCAACCCATATCGATCACCCGCGCGCCCTCATCCAGTAACAGGTGCGAGAGTGCGAACCATGCCCGGCGGATGATTGCGGGCTCGACATTCTTCAGCAGCATATCCCTTCGTTCGAGATACGACTCCTGCAGGCCCGTGATTTCATCGTTCTGAGTGGCCATAAACCGGCTAATAAAATTAGTGTTTACAATGCTTTGTAAGCTTATATTCTAAGCGCGCAGGGCATCATACAGAAAAGGCTTTCCTTAATGCAAACACTGCGGACAAGGGTTTCCGGCGTTTTGAACCTAGCTGTGGATGCCGTTTTACCGCCGCGCTGCATCGTTAGCGGCGAAATGGTCGAACGCCAGGGCATGATCGCGCCGCTAGTCTGGGCTGACCTCGATTTCATCGCCGAGCCGTTCTGCGCCATCTGCGGCTTTCCGTTTGAATTCGAGGTCGATAAATCCTCGCAATGTGCCTCGTGCCTCGCCAACCGCCCGCCTTATGAAAGCGCGCGCGCCGCACTGAAATACGGCGACACCAGCCGCGACATGATCCTCGGCTTCAAGCATGCCGACAAAACCCACGCCGTGAAGGCTTTTGTCCCATGGCTGAAACGGGCAGGGGTCGACATACTGAAAGAGGCCGACATCATCGCGCCTGTGCCGCTGCATTTCTGGCGGCTGGTATCGCGCCGTTATAACCAGGCCGCGCTCATGGCGAATGCTCTGGCACGGGAAACGGGCAGGCCGGTCATTCCCGACCTTATGCGCCGCACGCGGGCCACGCCCAGCCAGGGCCATCTGAACGCTAAACAACGCTTCCGCAATGTGCGCCGCGCCTTCGCGCTTGGCCCTGGCCACGCGGAAACGATACAGGGAAAAACTGTTCTGCTGGTCGATGACGTCTACACCACCGGCGCGACGGTGCGCGAATGCGCCAAAATTTTAATGAAAACGGGCGCAAAAAAAGTTCATGTCCTGACGCTCGCCCGCGTTGTGCGCGAAGGATATTTCTAAAGCGCTTCGCCCCGCGCCAGCCGCCCGCTGTCGATCTCCGGCGCTAATCCAATCCGCATCGCGATCTTCTTGATAGGCACAATCGCATCCACGGTTTTCAGCCCGGCACGGCGCAGGCCCTTTATCGCCGCCATATCCGTGCTGACGATTTTATTCATGCCGCCGACGCCGAACACGCGCGTGCTGATATCCAGCCTCCTGCGGCGCTCGTATTTCTCAAGAACGGAACGCGCGCCGATATCAAGGCCCGCACGCGCCGCATCAACCAGCGTCTCCGCCAGCGCCGCGACATCGCGCAAACTTAAATTCAGCCCCTGCGCCGTGATCGGTGAAATCACATGTGCGGCTTCGGCCATCAGCACAGCGCGCGGCGCGGCCAATGTTTTCGCCTTCAGCGTTTTGAGCGGCCAGCATTCCGGGTTGCTCTCGAGTTGAATGGCGCCGAGAATATCGCGCGTCCGCTCCTGCAATGCCTGCGTGAATTCATTTTTTTTCAGGCGCATGAATTCGTTGGCGCGCTCCGTCGGCTCTATCCATACCACGCTGGAAATATTTCCCGGCATCGGCACAAGGGCGAGGGGGCCGCCGGGCCTGTGAAATTCCGTCGCCGTATTGTTATGCGAACGCGAATGCGCAATCAGGCACGTTATCGCGCTTTGCCCGTCATCATTCTCAATGCATTCGATCCCGCTGATCCGTCGCACCATCGAATTGCGCCCGTCCGCACCGATAATCAGCCGCGCGGTAATTTCTTTGCCGCTTTTAAGCCTCGCCGTAACATTATCGCCGGCCTCATAGGCCTCCAACGCGTCAGGCATGTGCAGCGTCAGGTTGTTCGATTTTTTCGCGGCCATATAGAGCGCGTCGCGCAACGGCGCGTTCGGAATATTGAACCCGAATTGCTTAAGCCCGATATCTTCCGCGTGAAATTCGGCTTCGGCTGTGCTTTCGTCGATAATCCGCATCACTGCGAGCGGCGCGGCATGGCTCGAAACATCGTCCCACACGCCAGCCGCCCGGATGATATTCAGCGAATTCTCCATCAAGGCGACCGTGCGCCCGGACAGGTCCTTTGCAGGCGCGGGCGGCGCTGCGTCGATCAAATGCACGTCCAGGCCGGCGCCGGAGAGCAATATCCCGAGGCTAAGCCCCGCGATACCCCCGCCGGAAATAACAATATCAGCCTTCATTTGTTTCATAATGTTGTTAAACTACATCGTTTCGGGAATAAAACCACGGGGAAAAATGACCGATAAATTACGCGCCGCCTGCATCCAGATGACCAGCGGCCCCGACATAGCCGGGAACCTTGAAACGGCTGAAATGTATATCCGCCAGGCCGCGCAGCAGGGTGCGCATTTCATTGCCACGCCGGAAAACACTGACCAGATCCGCCAGCCCCCCGCCGAGAAACTCAAAACCGCGCCTCCGCCCGAAACCCATCCCGGCATCCCGTTGTTCTCCGGCCTCGCGAAAGAACTCAATATCTGGCTGCTCGCGGGATCGTTCGCCATTAAAACCGCGCCCGATAAACTCTCCAACCGGAGCATGCTGTTTTCGCCGGACGGAAAAATCGCCGCGCAGTACGATAAAATTCACCTGTTCGATATCGACCTGCCGGGCGGCGAGCATTACCGCGAAAGCGACATTATCAAATCCGGCACCCAAGCCGCGCTGGCAGAAACCCAGTTCGGCAAGGTCGGGCTGACGATCTGCTACGATGTCCGCTTCGCCTATTTATACCGCAGACTGGCGCAGGACGGCGCATCGATCATCACCGTTCCTTCCGCCTTCACCGTGCCGACGGGCCGCGCGCATTGGGAAATCCTGCTCCGCGCCCGCGCCATCGAAACCGGGAGTTTCATCATTGCGCCCGCTCAGGCAGGCGAGCACGAAAACGGCCGCAAGACCTGGGGTCATTCGATGATTGTCGGCCCGTGGGGCGAGGTGCTGGCCGAAGCGGGCCGCGAGCCCGGCATCATCATGGCCGATATCAATATAAAGGATGTGGCGAAAGTGCGCGGGCTGATTCCAGCCCTGAAACACGACCGGAAAATCTAGAAGCGGGGCGTATGCAAATGCATTTGCCTTTGAGCTCCCTCGAGCCTGTCGAGCGTGCGGTGCATTTCAAATATTTCTTCCGCTGGAACAAATTTAAAACCGCTTTCGACGGCTTTCTGGATTGCCTCTTGATCGGTATGGGCAAAGGTACCAAACCACTTCACGCTGCACGCAGCGACATTGTGTTTTTCGCTCAAAGTTTTACCGACCTGTCCCTCGCTTAAGTTTTGATAGGGCATTGCGAGTAAGTCGCCGTCTTGTTCAAGCTGGTAAACTGCATACAAAGGCATAGAGCACTCCTTGAATTTTTTGAATCAATTTCAAGGACTATAGCCACTCATTTTTCATAGTGCAATATGCTATAGAAAATAAACCAAAAGGTATAAAATATGCTTGTTAGGTCAGAAGCCCGACTTCGACTTCGAGTATTTCTGCAAGGGCCTTGATCGCCCGGACCGAGCCGTCCTTGCGCTTGGTTTCAATCTCGGTGAGATAGGGACGGGAAATACCCGCCTTACCGGCAAGCTCTTCCTGCGTCATGCCGCGATGCTTGCGGATGATCTTCACAGCGCTGGCCTTCTTGGCCGCCAGTTGATCAAGAATTTCTTCAGGAAGCTTGCTGTCGTTGCTCGATCCGGTCATGGCCCGATAATCGTGCAGCGGGATCAGAACGAAGGGTTTTCCCTGTATATGAAGCAAATCATATTTCATATAAATGTCTCTATTTGAGACATTCTAGGGTGATTAGCTACAAAATGAAAGCCCTCTTTGCGTGGATTAAGAAAGCATGCTAGGTCACTGTCTATGATCGAAAACCTTTATGAGTATAAACCTAAATCCGGCGGTGCGCCGAAGCAATTGGTCATCCTCCTGCACGGTGTCGGCTCCAATGGCCGCGACCTGATTTCGCTGGCGCCTTATTTCGCCGGGGCCGTGCCCGATGCCGTGTTTATATCTCCGGACGCGCCGTACCCTTACGATCAGGCCCCGCCCGGCATCGATGCGTGGCAGTGGTTCCCGCTTTATACGCGCACGTTTGAAGGCCGCCTCGAAGGGCTGAAGGCCGTCGCGCCGCTGGTCCATGATTTCATGGACGCGCAGTTAAAGCGCTTTAACCTTACGGCTGACAAACTTGCCCTGATCGGCTTTTCCCAAGGCACGATGACCAGCCTTTATGCCGGCCCGCGCTACAAGCAGAAAATCGCAGGCATCCTCGGCTATTCCGGTGCGCTGATCTGGGAGGAGGAGGTGCCGAAAGATATCAGCAGGTCCCCGGTCCACCTGATCCACGGCGATGCTGACGAGGTCGTGCCGGTCTCCGCATATCACCACGCCCGCGAGAAGCTCGAGAAATCAGGCTTCACCGTTTCAGGCGAAATCGAGCAGGGCCTCGCCCACAGCATCAATGAAAACGGCATCGAAAACGGCTCTAAATTCCTGCAAGGCATCCTGACTTGACGTATTCCATAATATTGGTCTAAACAGGACTCTGTTCAACAGGGTCTTCATGTCACTGCGTACTTTACTTTCAGATTTTGCCAGCGCCGTTGCCCGGCCATGCAAACGCGCGTTCGAAGCCGCTGCTTTTAAAACTGCGCCGGGCCGTTTTATTTCCCGCGCCTTCGTCAGGCATCACAACAAATTTCAGTTTTTTGGTTATCAGCCCGCGAATGTTATTTTAGCGCTGAACACTTACCGCCTGTCTGGTGTATCTCAATACGGCTTAAACGATGAAGGCTACGCGGCACTCTCATTCCTCATAGGTTCGGGCGCTATTTATCATTTCGATTTCAACAAGCGGCCGACGCGCCTTTTATGGGGCGGGCTCGGCCTGGCGCTTGGCGGCGGGTTGCTGAGCAGCGCTGGCTATCCTGTATCCGGTGTTCCGGTCGCGATTGCATCGCTTGAAACCGCGCGCGGAGGATTAAGAGTGATCAAGGAACATGTTGCCGCGAAAACCGCCGCGCACGAACCAATTTCCCTCACCACGAAATTTTCACTGCATGCGGGCAACATCATTCTTGCGCCGTATAATTTCATCGTCGAAAAAGGCATCGCTAAAATTCCGGGTCTTGGCGAATACCTAAACAAGCGCCCGTTCATCGCCGGGACGCTCATCAAGAGCCCGCCGCGCCTGATTTATATCGCTCAGAAAATCGCGGAAGGGGATGGCGTCGGCACCGCGGTCGGTTTTTCCTGGCTGGCGGTGGGCGATACGGCATTGACCTTTAATGATCGGAAATTCAAAGCCTATTTCGAGCGGGGACTGGCTGAAAATGAACCCGAAAAACCTGCCGAAACTGCTTCGCCAAAGCTAACCTGAAAACCGCAGAATCCCGCCGTTTTTGCGCACCGCACAACAATAATATTACCGGTAATTTTATTGCGCTGCATTGCCAACTAACCCGAACATATGATTGGGATTTTCGTCCTGATATGCATTGCTGCAATGCCAGAATATACTGGGATGCAGTATAGATTTCTCTGTCAAACCATACATTTGCAGGGGGTTTATGCTATAATTAAATTATGGAATCGCGAGGCTTTTTTAACGTCTCTTCCTTCAAGCCGGCCTCCGCCTGCACCGCTCCGTCCCGGGGTTTTATGGCAGGATTATCCAGACGAGGAGCAAGACCTTATGGGTTTGACCACTGTTGATACGATTACGCCGCTGGACAGGTGCCCGGCTTTGATACTGAACGCGGATTACCGGCCCCTGAGTTATTACCCGCTGTCCGTCTGGCCCTGGCAGGAAGCCGTAAAGGCGATTTTCAGGGAGAGCGTGACGGTGATTTCGGAGTATGAGCGTATCGTGCGGTCGCCCGGCCTGGAAATGAAGCTCCCGAGCGTGTTGGCCTTAAAAGAATACATACCAATGGCCCGCAAGCCGGCGTTTACAAGATTTAATGTGTTTCTGCGCGACCACTGGATGTGCCAGTACTGCGGGCAGACGCACAAGACGAACGACCTGACGTTTGATCACGTAGTGCCAAGATCAAGAGGTGGCCGTTCGACATGGAATAACATCGTTACGGCGTGCCAGTGCTGCAACACGAAAAAGGGTAACTGGCTGCCTGTCGAAGTTGATATGTATCCGTACCAGGAGCCTCGTCAGCCTACGATTTACGAGCTCCAGGAACAGGGACGGAAGTTTCCCCCGAACTTCTTACACCAAAGCTGGGGAGACTACTTGTACTGGGATACTGAACTGGATTCATAAGGTTTCGCGAACGCCATGGTGGCGCGCGCGGGAAACGTGCATAGAGAAGGAGGGTAAATATGTTTAATCATATTACAAATCTGGCACACACACGGTCGATCACCGGAGCGGTTGGTTTCTTTTTATTCCACACCATTCTGTTGGTTGGTCTTTCTACCTTTTTGGGCCATTATTTAGTAACGCTTGGCGTTATTGATGGCACAGTAGGTAGTTTCTTTGACGGCGGTGAAATCCATACACTGATCGGCACAGGATGGGTGATGATTTTATCATCCATGATTTTGTCAGGTAAAAAACTGACGAGCGACCTGATGTCGGTTATCATCGCACTGGTAGGCATCTATCTTGCCTACACCGTAAACGTGATGCTTGGTATGGTAGTAGTATCGTACCTGACCACGTTAGGTAAGTAAGCGAACAAAGCGTCCGTTCCCGGACTGTCGTAGAGACGTTCTTCCGAGGGATAGCGCTAGAACTTAAAAGCCCGGCAGCGATGCCGGGCTTTTTACTTGTCTGGAGACAATGAAAAACTTTTTAAATGCTGTGTGTCGGGAGCAGCGGCGAAAAGTCGCGGTCGAAGCTCTGGACAGGTTTTGGGGCAGTGCCAGGTAATTGAATCTCGCCGGAGCTGAGCATGTTATCTTTCATCATGGCGACGCCATACGATCCATTATTAAGGTCTTTAATCAATATGAATTGGTTATTGTCGATACGGACAAGTGTTTTACCCTCTGTCGCATAAGCCGCGAATTGAGATGTGCCGGAACTTTTGCCGTAACGATGCGCACCTATGACTTCATTTTCAAATGCATCATTCTCGCCGCGTGAATTCGTCGTGCGCAGGGGGGATGTTTTGTCGCCCGCACCGATGAGGCAGGCAATCATATCGATCTTGATTTCTTCTTCCTCGCCGCGCCGGATCGTCAGGCCATTTTTAAAACGGCAGACATTTATTTCCGGGGTCTCAATTTCAATTAATGCGAGGGGCTCGCCGAGCGCAATTTCCTGCGCGGCATTTGCGAATTTATCTTTATTGGTAATGGACATTGCACACCTTCTATTACCGCAGTCTTTTTATCTTTTGAGATCAGTCTGCACCCCATTCTTTAAGAAAAGCTTAAAATCTTACGAAAACTGTTGACTTGGACGTGATTCGAGGGCTAGAAAGCTAATGTTTCCAACGTTTTCAGGGCAGGAGTACGGTTATGTTCGACGATCTTTTCGATTTCGGTAAAAAGCGCACCCTCAAGCAGTCGGTCGGCTTTTTCATCTTCCACAGCGGTCTGATTCTGGGCTTTATGGCCCTTCTGACGGCTTTTGGTGTGGCGTAGCATTATTGGTCTCGCCGGGGCATGCCCGGCAGGCCAGCGCCAGCGCGCATGCCAGGAATAACCCCAGGCAAAACACGATATTCAAATTCGCCATAGTCAGCCCGAACACCGGGTCGCGCCACGCGACGTCCGAACAGATCGCCGCCGGGGCGGTCAGTATTTTCTGCAGCAACGTCGGGTCGGCGTTGAAATCCGGCACCACGCAGCCTTCCACCGCCGACGCCCACCAGCTCTGCTCGACGCCCGTGTGATAGAACGCAATCCCGGCATTGATCAGGAAGAGCAGGGCGCATAACGCCAGCAGCGCACGCGTAATCTTTGCATTGTCATGCAGCAGCAGGCCAATAAGCGAAAGTCCCGCCGCCGTGAAAAACGGAATCCGCTGGTACAGGCACAGCACGCAAGGATCAAGCCCGAGCGCGAATTGCGAATACAACGCGAAAAAAAGCGCGCCCGCACTCGCAGCGAAAACCCCGCCGAAAACGGTGAGGTTGCAGGATGCGGTATGACGAATGCAGGCGATCATGGTTTGCCCAAAACGAAATTCAAAAGACCTTCGAAATTGTTTGATGTGCCATCAGGTTTAAGACCCAATTGTTCTTCAGGAAGATTAAAACGGTTGACCCAGAAAGTTGGGTATCCAAAGTTTTTGGCTCCGTAAGAATCCCAGCCGCCGAACGCGGCAAACACGATTTCCTCTTTATTGAAGCCGAGACGTTTCATCCCAAGTTCATAGGCATTCGGGTCAGGTTTGTACGTACCATTGACCTCAGTGCTGAGGAGTTCATCGAATAAGTCAGTGATGCCGGCGTTGTCGGCATTAGCCCGGAGCATTTTTTCGCTGAAATTCGCGATAGTGATAATTTTCACGCCGGACTCTTTCAGCTTGCGTAAACCAGCCTCGGCATCAGGCCACGGTTCCAGTGTAAGATAAGCATTCAAAAGTTTTTGACGTTTTTCAGGCGTAAGATCGAGGTCCATGGCCTGGGCGGTATAAACCAGCGCATCTTCCGTGACCTTGAAAAAATCTTCATGACGGCCGGCAATGGAACGCAGGAACCCGTATTCGAATTGCTTGGTGCGCCACATTTTTGTGAATTCAGTGCCTTTGCCTGGAAAGGTTTCCTCGACATCGTCGATCACTGAATTGGGATTAAAAATGACGAAATAATCAAAGGCGACCGCTTTATACCGCGGGGGGGATTGTTCTGCTGCGAGGCCATGGTCGCAAAGAATTACGGCCATCACAAAAAGCAAAATATTGCGGATGCATGAGATCATTTTTTCTTACGCCTAATTTAAATCCAAAACCATGATAGGGCAAGCCGCGCCGCTTTTTAAAGGAACTTATTCCCTTGCCGAGCATTTTTATAACAGCATAGGAGAGATTTCATGAACCAGATTATTTACCTTGTCGGCCTCGTCGTTGTCGTTATGGCAATTTTGTCGCTTGTCGGCCTCCGGCCCTAGGATACAAAAAATGGAAAAAACATCATACGTTGATCTGCCTGCGATTATTATCGGCACCGCCGTTGCTCTGGCCATTACAATCATCCTCCTTCATTTCGGCAGCATGCTCGGCCTTGCTCTCGCGCCTGATGCGGAATGGAACCCGGAGACGGCCTTCGGCCAGATCATCACCATCTGTCTCTGGGGCCTTTGGGTTCAGATTCTTGCCTCGCTGATTGGCGGCTACATCGCCGGCAGGATGCGCACGCCTGTTGCGGGATCGAGCGCGCACGAGCGTGAAATGCGCGACGGCGTCCACGGACTTTCTGTCTGGGCTTTCGCCACTGTTTTAACTGCTATCGGTGCGGCACTGCTCGTCGCGCTCGCTACCCTGACCCCGGATGGCGCAGCGGAAGTAAGCCGCGCGGCCGAAATCATGGAACTGAATGAAAGCGCCGCGGTCGTATCCGGCTTTTCAACGGCGGCAGTCTCGCTCGTGTCCGCTGTTGCCTCGTGGTTTGCTGCGACCAAAGGCGGCGAGCACCGCGACGAAGGCGCTGACCTCAGCCGTTACGTTTCTTTCAGAAAATAAATGGAACATTTCTAATTCGAAGTCTGTTCTTCGATAAATAGATTGATCTGGTTTACGTCGAAGCGGCTGAATTCCTCATAATGCGCTTTTGCGATCAGGGCGTCGCGTGAATTGCAGCCATCCTGCATGCTTGCCGTGTCGAGTTTGTATTGGAGGTCGTAACGCCTCTCCATGATTGTCGATTTTATTTCCTCGGGCTTCGCTTGCGGGTTATCGACTATCGCTTTGGCGAGTAATTCATCGGCAACCAGTTTCATGGTTTTCACGAATGACCGGTCGATCACTGGCTTGGGGCCTACACAGTGGCGATGATAGGCGAACGCCGCTTCGTTCATGTCAAAAAAGCGAATCAAAAAATTCATTTTTTTGTCGGGCAGGGCGGCGGCGACCGGGCCGGTGAAAGCCGCGATCAGGACAAGAGCCAATAAAATACGGATAATGATCCTTTCTGTTGCCCTGTTATAGGCCCAATCTGCGCATAATGCGAGACAATACGTAAGAGCGCTGTTTATTGGACGGCTTGCTGGCTGGGCGCTTTTGACTGGCTGATCAGCCACGTCCACAGCTTCGGATTCTCATAGGCCGGTATCCATGCCCCGTGACCATATTTCGGGAATTCGGTGTAATGAACGTCGCGGCCTTGTTGCTTTAACGTGGTTGCCAGGCTTCGGGCCGTCTCTACAGGCATTTGTTGGTCATGTTTTCCATTGGAATACCCACATCGGAATATTATCCATCTCAACCGAGCGGGCGGGGTCCCACACGGAATCTGTCGGCACGGCAGCGGCAAATACGCCGTGATAACGCGAGACTGCGCCGTAAACGCCAAAGCCGCCCATGGAATAGCCGGTGATATAGATTTTGTTCTTATCGACGCTGTAATTTTCTGCACGCTGCGCAGGATACCCATCGCAATCGGCAGGCCTTCGGGCCTCAGTAATTGTTTTTGCGGCATAGCCCATGCAAATCCGAACGGCGCGATCGGGATGATAACGATAAAGGGAAAGTAATTCCGCATCTGCGGGCGCCCCAGCACTTTGCCGCCATACATATGCCGGCTCGCGCCGTGCAGCATCATCAGTGTCGGGTAGGCGTGTTTCTGCGGGCTGTAATTCTCCGGCAGCATCAGGAAATAGGAAGTCACAAACGGAAACCGCCAGGTGAAATGCGTATGCCGTTCATAAGGCGCGAAAGAATCTCTCCTCGGCTCGAAAGGACTCCTGGGCTGGGTCAGGATATTGCCGTAGTAAAACGGGATAAAAATCGCGAAAACAATCAGCAGGTCGCGGTTCCGTCGCAGAAAACTTTTTTTGGTTTTTGAGCCTTTTTTGGCCATGATCTTTTATATGAATGGTGCCCCTGGTCGGACTCGAACCAACACGCCTTGCGGCACTCGATTTTGAGTCGAGCGCGTCTACCATTCCACCACAGGGGCACGGCCTTTTTTATAGCGCACTTGAACCGCTCTTATCAAGCCGCGCGGGGCACACAGCAAAAAGGCCGCCCGTTGCGGGGCGGCCCTTTCATAAATATCTGCGGAAATATTATTCCGGTTGCTGTGCTTCGTCCGTAATAGCGGCAGGCGTTTCGCCCTCGGTTGCCGGTGTGGCTGCTGCTGGCGTCGCTGCGGGTGCGGCTTGTCCCTCGCCCGATGCAGGTGCGATCGCTTCAGGCGCGGCTTGCTGGTCGGCGGCGGCTTCGGCCTCTTCTGCTGCCGGGGTCTGTTCTCCGGACGAGAGGATCAGGAAGCGCTTTGCCGGGGCGGGAACGCCGTCGCAGCATCCGCCGGCGGAGGCGGGCGCGTAAAAACCAGCGGCGATCAGGAGCGCGGCGGTGAAAATCATGGTCTTGTTCATAATATAAAATCTCCAAAAAGTTTGAATGTTTTAGTTGCACATGGTTTAACGCAGTCACGCAAAAAAATAAAGAGCGTAAATTATTATTTTATGTGTATCCCATGGATGGCGCGCACGCATCCATAATTGCACCACCATAATGCGCGGCAAGGCCGAATTCCTGCCCCGGTCCCGGGGCGCACGCGGCTGATGCAAACTGATCACCCATATGCAGCGTATCGAGCGCGCTCGTCTTGAGCGGCGCGCTCAGCCCGTGCGACATGTAACCCTTGCCCGCTTCCGCCATCGTCCCCGGGTCGATATCAAGCAGGCCACCGGGATCGATGCCCACCATCGACAACAAATTCCCCGTCGCGACGCCTATCGCCTTCAGCCCCGGGCCGATGGCCTCGAACCCGCCGACGAAAATATGCTTCACATACCCCAGTCCGATATGGAGAAAATTTGTCTTTGCGCCGTACATGGCCAGTGCCGCGCCGCCACCCATCAAAATCATGGCGGCCATCATCGCCCAGTGGTGCAGTTTCCCGAAATTCATAATGCCTCAAATCAAATGCGAAAATTATTCCGCGCGGGGTTTCCGCTGCGGAATTGAAAACGACAAAATTGATCAGGGCTGGAGCGGGGGTGCGCGGGGCGCGAGGGCGGCAAGTTCGAAACGGTGAACCTGCGCAGGTAACGATGAAACGCTTTGCTCATCGAAAATTCTGGGAACGTACGAGATCAGGACGGCATCCGCCTTCGCCGATTTCAGGTGCGTTTGCGCGAAGCAGAACGCGCAGTCTTTTTTCTTCCTGGCGTGATCGTTATGTTCGGCGGGCGCGTCAAAGGGCAGGGTGATGGTCTTCAGCCCGTCAGCCGTGCAGATTTCGATTTCAAGAGACGGGGATTTGCCCGAGATAAACGCGCAGGCCGGCGATATACCGGAAAGGATAAAAGCGAGGGCAAGAAAAACATGGAGCGCGTTACGCATCATAAAATCCGTTTTCGCGGATTTCGGGCCCCAAGTCAACGCCCCAAAACAAAAGAAGCCCCGAAGGGCTTCTAAGAATTTCTTTGAGAGAAGGTGCTATACCTTTGGTCCTGACATTCCGGACATCATCTCGCCTATTTTTTGGGCCGCATCGCCCATGCCGGTTGCACCTGTTTGTAAGGCGCTTCCGCTTGCTTGAAGTAAATTCGCGCCGCCGTTAAACGCTGATTTAACAACAGCCGCCCCATTCCCAAGAACATCAGTCATAGTTGTTTTAGCTGCTACCGCCCCGGCCCCTGCTGCGCCGGTCCCTGTCGGTGCTATCGCCGCTATGGCTGCTCCGGTTGTTGCTGGCGCTGCGGCTATAAGCAGGATTGTACTGAGGCCGACTACAGCCCATGTTTTGGAACTTGTAGCAACATTCCATGCGCCTCTTAAAAAACTCATTCCTGCATTACCAACGCTTTTTGCTGCGTTTGCCGCTGCCTCTGCTGCCATAATCTACTCTCCGTGTTCTATATATAAGTGTTTCTAAAAAAAGCGGGGCCTCTTGGCTCCGCTATCGTCCTTAATTAAATATGAAAAAGACAATATCACAAGAATCAGATAAAAACAAAAAATCTGCATAAGTAATTGAAATATAACATTATTATTTCTCTATCTTGGCGATGCCTGTTCTAAATTCGAAGCTGACGAACGGGAAGAATTTAACTTTTGTTGCGCCCATTGCCTTTCAAATTCTTCCGCAATCATGCCATGAGCAAATTTGCCTGCATAAAAAATATTTTGGTTGGCATCTTTTAAAAGACCATAGCCATCAGGTGCAAGGAATTCATCAGTCGGCTTTTGATTGGGGTACCAACTTGACTCTCCGATGTACGTTTGCCCGTTTGAATACTCATGACATTTTATCGCTGGCGTTACGTTGAAAAACTCTACATAAACAATGCTTGTGTTATCGATCCATCTTCCAAAACCCCACGGGTGTTCATTATTAACCTCTCCTTCCCATGTAGCATTAGGATATTTTATAGCTTTAAAACTGCCTTTCTGTTTATACAGTTCAAACTTGAGCTTTTGTTCAAGCTCATAAGAGAAACGAGTGTGACTGTCTATAATAAGTCCATCGTTAGAATAATTCCCTTCAACCGGTTTACCTCCCTGAAAAATGCCTGTGAAACGCTTGCCATCGGGCCATGCCATCATTCCGTAACCATGACGCTCATATGAATAAAATTCGCCCAAATATTGAATGCCATTACGGAACTGCATAAAGCCAAAACTTTTGCCTGGAATGTACTCACCGGGTAAGTCCTTATGAAAGCTACCTATAAAGTAACTACCATCCTTCCAGGTATATTTGCCGTAGCCATCAGGATTATTATCTAGCCAGGAAAGATGTACTTCACCCTCCCACTTATTACCGTTTGGATAATTTATTACGGATGTATCTCCTCGCATCATCGCTATTCTCAATCGCTCGGGAATTGATGAATCAATTTTGTTCGTTTTAGAATTGGGTGTGCTTGCTACATAACCGCTTTTTTCGTCGGTGAGAGAACAAACAGCAACACTTCCAATTGCGCCTACAATTGCAACGGCAGCCGCGCCCCGGAAAACACTACGGAGCTTCATTTCGAACCAGCCGCTAGCGCCTTCTCTGGTCTGGCGCTCGTAGAGGTCTTTTAAACGCTTTTCGTTATTGGTCAGCATAGTATGTCTCTATATATGCCGCTCCGGGATTCCCTCGGCCGCTTCATCCAGCGTATATATGCCCGGGTAAACCTGGTAGCCATATCCGCCCGTTTCTTCTTTGCTGTACAGGATGTAAGTCGCGTTTCGCTTGTTACCGGTGAACTTAGCGTACTCCCGGTGGTATTCGGCGTCCTCCCGCATCTCCGGCAGGGTTTCTTCAATCACCGCCGCGAAATCCTGATCGTAAAGCTGGTCTCTTGACACCAGAATCTGCGAGCCATCATGGAATCTTCCCTGCGTGGGCACGCTTCCCTTCTTCCCCTTGAAAGAGGCTGCGCCATCGAGAAAATCCTTGCGATTTTGCGGCGTCTCAAGCGACACAAGATATTGAAGCGGCACGCAGAGCATTTCATTGCCGCGGCTGTCCTTGAAAATCCACGGCTCGGCGCATGTCTCGGCGGAGGCGTCGATGGCGGTATCGTCTTTGCCCGCTCGGGTGAAGACGTACTTCAGCATAACGCGTTCGAGCAACTTTGCCGGGTCGGTTGGCAAAGTATTTTTCGGGGTAGGCGGCGCGAGACTGACATAAGCTACAAGCGGCGCCGTCGGCAGCTCTTCTGCCGGGGGGGCTTTGACGGGATCGGTATTGACCGTTGTCGTCACCGCTGTTTTTTCCGGGATCGCTTTGTTGGCGGGCGGGGGTGTGTCGCCGCTCTTGAGCATCATATAGAGCGCCAATACTGACGCGCCTACGCCGGTGCAAGCGGCGACCTTTTTCCATCCGGACGAAAAGCGCGGGGAAGATTGCGCCGCTGCTGCGGCGGTGGGCTCCGTGGTTGCTTCCGGCTCTCCAGTTGTCATTTCTTCGTCGGCTCCAGCTTCAGTTTCTTGATGCCCGGTTCCGGGGTCCTGTGTCTGTGCTCCGGCTTCAGGATCGGTACCCGCGTGCTCAGCTCCTGTTTCGGCCTCGGTGGAAGGATGAATGATCTCCCCTTCTACAGTCTCGCCTTCATTTGCCGCCCGATGAACAGTTTGTTCGGAACGGGGCTGGCTTTGGCTTGTTGTTTCCTCAGCCTTATCGCCGCCAGGAATGCCTATATTGATGGTATTGCCGTTGCCAGGCGCATTCACAAAAATATTGCTGCCGGAAATATGGTACATAACTCTATCGCCGGGATTAAAACTCTGACCGCTATTCCCGGTGGAATTATCTTCAGGTCCAGTAAGCCTTTTTTCAGTGCTCATATCTTAATCTCTCCGTGATTTAAGCGTGCATGTATGTATCATGAAAATGCCCGTTACGTCAAAATTATTCTGGAAAATAGACCCCTAAAAACAGCGGATTTCCGCCATTTTTCCAGTCTATTCAGCGGCTTGGGGACGGGCCCTGTGGCGGGCATCTAACAGGGGTTTAAGGTGCTTGCCGGTATAGCTCTCTTTGACCTTGCAGAGCGACTCAGGCGTGCCGGAGGCGAGGATTTTACCGCCCTTGTGGCCGCCTTCCGGCCCGATATCGATCACAAAATCGGCGGTCTTGATGACATCGAGGTTGTGCTCGATGACGACAACAGTATTGCCTTGTTCTACCAAACGATGAAGAACCTCGAGTAATTTTCTGACGTCTTCAAAATGCAGACCGGTTGTCGGCTCATCCAGGATATAAAGCGTCTTGCCGGTCGAGCGTTTTGAAAGCTCTTTCGACAGCTTCACGCGCTGGGCCTCGCCGCCGGATAACGTCGTTGCCTGCTGCCCGACATGGATATAGCCAAGCCCGACATCCTTCAGCGTTTCCATCTTGTCGCGGATGCTCGGCACCGCTTTAAAAAACGCCGCCGCTTCCTCGACAGTCATATCGAGAACGTCCGCGATGGATTTATCCTTGTATTTGATCTCCAGCGTTTCGCGGTTATAGCGCTTGCCGTCGCAGGACTCGCATGTAACATAAACATCGGGCAGGAAGTGCATCTCGATCATGATCACGCCGTCGCCCTGGCATTCCTCGCAGCGTCCGCCCTTGACGTTGAATGAAAAACGCCCCGGCCCGTAACCGCGCGCCTTTGCTTCCGGCAGCCCCGCGAACCATTCCCTGATCGGCGTGAACGCGCCGGTATATGTCGCCGGGTTCGAACGCGGCGTGCGGCCGATGGGCGACTGGTCGATATCGATCACCTTGTCGACGAATTCAAAACCCTTGATCTGCCTGTAGGGCAGGGGCTGTTCATGTGATCCCATCAAAATCTTGCTCGCCGCGCGAAACAGCGTGTCGATCGTCAGCGATGATTTGCCGCTCCCCGATACGCCCGTGACGCATGTAAAAGTGCCGAGCGGAATTTTTGCATTCACGTTTTGCAGATTATTTCCGGACGCGCCGATAATCTCGATGGCCTGTTTCACCTTGCCGGGTCGGCGGCTGTGCGGAACCGGAACTTCCTTCTCGCCGTTAAGATATTGCGCCGTCAGGCTCTTGCGACTCTTGAGAATATCTTTCAGCGATCCGCTCGCAACCACATTGCCGCCATGCGTTCCCGCGCCGGGCCCCATATCGATAATATGATCGGCCATACGGATCGCGTCTTCGTCATGTTCAACCACGAGAACTGTATTCCCAAGATCACGCAGCCGCTTCAGCGTTTCCAGCAGGCGGTTATTATCCCGCTGGTGCAACCCGATCGACGGCTCATCCAGAACATACAAAACGCCCGTCAGACCCGAACCAATCTGCGAGGCCAGGCGAATGCGCTGGCTTTCGCCGCCCGATAACGTAGCCGATGCGCGGCCCAGTGACAGATAATCCAACCCGACATTCATCAGGAACGTCAGCCTTTCATTGATTTCTTTCAATATACGTGATGCGATTTCCGCATGTTGCTTCTTGAGTTTTTTGTTAAGTCCCGAGAACCACGCATGCGCTTCCTCGATGCTGAATTCTCCGGCGTCGCTGATATGCAGTCCCGCGATCTTCACTGCCAGCGCTTCCGGCTTCAGGCGTTTCCCGTGACACTCCTCGCACGGCGCGCTTGCCTGGTATTGCGCCAGCTTTTCCTGCTGAGAATTGCTGTCCGTGTCTTTTAGGCGCCGCTCGACATTGGGAATGACTCCTTCGAACGGCTTCTTACTCTTCCAGTCATTGCCCGTTTTGCTGTGATAGACGGTTTTGATGTCGTCATCACCGCTGCCATACAATATATAGTCCTGGTGTTCTTTCTTGAGTTTTACCCACGGCACTGTGGTCTTGAAACCGTAATGCCGCGCAACGGCTTCCATGGCCTGTAAATAAAATGGCGCAAAGCCGCCCGACCATGGCTCGACCGCGCCGTCCTCAATCGATTTTGTTTTGTCAGGGACCACGAGTTCAGGATCAACATAGAGTTTAACGCCGAGGCCATCGCAGTTCGGGCACGCGCCGTGCGGCGAGTTGAACGAGAACAGTCGCGGCTCGATCTCAGGAATGGTAAATCCCGAAACCGGGCAGGCGAATTTTTCAGAGAACAAGGACTGCTCTTTCGTATCCGCATTCTCGACAATAATAAGACCTTCAGTCAGCCGCAGCGCCGTCTCAACCGAATCCGCCAGCCTGTTCCCGAGATCACCCCTGATCACGAGACGGTCGACGACGACCTCAATATTATGCTTCAGTTTTTTATTAAGCTCCGGAACCTCGTCGATCTCGTAAAGCTTCCCATCCACCTTCACGCGCTGGAAACCCTTGGCACGGAGTTCCTTGAACTCTTTCCTGTATTCGCCTTTCCGGCCCCGCACGATGGGCGCGAGGATATAAAGCTTTGCCCCGTCGCCCATCTTCAATATGCGCTGGACGATTTCGCTGGCCGACTGGCTTTCAATGGGCAGGCCCGTGGCAGGCGAATAGGGAATACCCACCCGCGCCCAGAGCAGTCTCATATAATCGTATATCTCTGTCACCGTCCCAACCGTCGAGCGCGGGTTACGGCTGGTGGTCTTCTGTTCGATGGAAATGGCGGGCGAAAGCCCCTCGATGGAATCCACGTCCGGTTTCTGCATCAGCTCCAGGAACTGGCGGGCATAGGCCGACAGGCTTTCGACATACCGGCGCTGGCCTTCGGCATAGATCGTATCGAAGGCGAGCGAGGACTTCCCCGAGCCCGAAAGCCCGGTGATGACGGTCAAGGTATCCCGGGGGATATCGACGTTGATGTCCTTGAGATTGTGTTCCCGCGCCCCGCGCACAGATATGGTTTTAAGCATGGAGATTTTATATGGCGCGGACCCCTGAAAAGTCCAGAAAATCAGCGCTCCTGGGCTGTATTACCGCATAATTTATTCCATAATATTTATATTGCCGGGGCTGCGGGGAATAATGTACCGTCCGGGCATTGGAAAAAACGCATCAGTAATGAGCTAAAAATGAATATCGACACCGAAGATTTAGAACAAACTCTTGTCCCGAAAATTAAAGCAATGACGCGCGGAGAGCGCATCCTGGAATTTGTAAGGGCAAAAGTACTGCTGGATAAGTTCGAAACTCAACCCGAAGATCCGCAAGCCATGGAAGCCTTGGCGACTGTTAGAATACTTGAGCGGCCCGACCATTTCCTGGACGGCCCGGTCGGTCCCTAGGCGATAAACCCGCAAATTTTTTCACGAATTCTTGGCCGTTTAACGGCTTATTTCCGCAGGTTTTTCATGGTGAAAACCGTATCCTATTCGCTATACAACGTCCATTAAACCCGGCTATAATCCGCAGAATCATTGGAAAAAGGAAGTCACTATGGCAGGCAGCGTAAACAAGGTCATTCTGGTCGGCAATCTGGGCAAGGACCCGGAATCGCGTTCGATGCAATCGGGCGACAAGGTCTGTAATCTCTCCATCGCCACATCCGAAAGCTGGAAAGACAAGGCCACCGGCGAGCGCAAGGAGCGCACGGAATGGCACCGCGTCGTCATTTTTAACCAGAATTTGGTTACCGTCGCCGAAAACTATCTTAAAAAAGGCGCCAAAGTTTATATCGAAGGCCAGCTTGAAACCCGCAAATGGACCGACAAGGACGGCGCCGAGAAATACTCAACCGAAGTTGTCCTCCGCCCGTATCGCGGCGAGCTGACCATGCTGGATTCCAAGGGCGGCGGCTCGTCGTTCAAGGACAGCGGCGCCAACGATTACGGTGCTCCCCAGACTGCCAAAGCTGCGGCGGCGGGCGGCGGTCGTGCCGACGATTTCGAAGACGAAATTCCGTTCTAGTTTTTAAAAACCGAGGTTGTGCACCATGAAAATTCTGTCGTTTCTGCTTCTGGCCGTTATTTTATCAGGCCCGGCCTTCGCCGCCGCTGAAAATTCCGGTGAAAAATCCGCCGGGACGCTCGCCGCCGAAGCGCCGAAGCAAGACCCGGCCGACCTCGACAAGCGCATCGCGTTATCAAAAAAATGGCACGATCTGATGCCCGTTACCGTTCGTGAGCAGATCAATATGGCGATCGATGAAGCCGCAAATCAGCAGGCTGCGAACGAACGCGAAGTCTTCCGCGCGAACATGCGCAATATCCTGAACTACCAGGCGATTGAAAAAATCTCGGTCGACGCAATGGCGGATATCTATACCGCCGCCGAGCTTCAGGCCCTGATCGATTATTACAGCAAGCCCGAGGCCAAAAGCGCGGCCACCAAGTACCAGTTTTATGCCGCCAGGATTTACCCCGAGATCACGCGCATGCTCGACCAAGCTATGATGCGCGCCCGCACGGGCGGTGGGGGCACGGCTCCTGCGCCAGGCGGGGCTGCGACGACGCCTCCCGCACAATAATTTTCTTTAGGATAGTAAGAGTATGACCGCCGACACAGCCCAGCCCGCCGACCTGACGCCGACAATCGCCCTCGAAGACGAGATGAAGCAATCCTATCTCGATTACGCGATGAGCGTGATCGTCAGCCGCGCGCTGCCCGATGTCCGCGACGGCCTGAAGCCTGTTCACCGCCGCATCCTGTTCGGTATGAAGGAGGGCGGTTTCACTTCCGACAAGGCCTATCGTAAATGCGCCCGTATCGTCGGGGACGTCATGGGTAAATATCACCCGCACGGCAACCTCGCGATTTATGAATCGCTCGTCCGCATGGCACAGGACTTCTCCCTGCGCCTGCCGCTTATCGACGGCCAGGGCAACTTCGGCTCGCTCGATGGCGACCCGCCCGCGGCTGACCGATATACCGAGGCCCGCCTCGGCAAGGCCGGCGAAGCTTTCCTCGAGGAAATCGACAAGGACACCGTCGATTTCAAACCGAACTACGACGAAACCGAGCGCGAACCCACTGTTCTGCCCACGCGCATTCCGAATTTGCTCGTCAACGGCGCCGGCGGCATCGCCGTCGGTATGGCTACGAACATTCCGCCCCATAATCTCGGCGAAGTGGTGGATGCCTGCATTGCCATGGTCGCCAACCCCGATCTTTCAACCGAGGAAATCAACAACATCATCCCCGGTCCGGATTTCCCGACCGGCGCCCAGATTTTGGGCCGTAACGGCATCCGCAGCGCCTATCATACCGGCAACGGTTCCGTCACCATGCGCGCCAAGACTTCCTTTGAAGAAATGGGCAAGCGTGAGGCAATCATCGTTCATGAAATCCCCTACCAGGTGAACAAGGGCAAGCTGCTTGAGCGTCTCGGCGAGGTTGCGCGCGAGAAAATCGTCGAGGACATCTCCGAGATCCGCGATGAATCCGACCGCGACGGTGTCCGCGTTGTTATCGAGCTTAAACAAAACGCCAATGCCGACGTCGTGCTGAACCAGCTTTTCAAGCATACGGCCCTGCAGACAAATTTCGCCTGCAACATGGTCGCGCTCTCGGGCGGCAAGCCGCAAACCATGCTGATCAAGGACATGATCCGCGCCTTCGTGAAATTCCGCGAGGAAGTCATCACCCGCCGCACCATTTTCGAACTCGGCAAGGCCCGCGACCGCGCGCATATCTTGGCTGGTCTTGCCGTCGCCGTCGCCAATATCGACGAGATTATCGCCCTGATCCGCAGCGCCAAGGATCCTCAGGTCGCGCGTGAGCAATTGACCACGAAATCCTGGCCGGCGAAAGACATCGCGCCGCTGATCGCGCTGATCGATGACCCTGAATACGGCATCGACGACAAGGGTAATTACAAAATGTCCGAGGCGCAGGCCAAAGCCATCCTCGACCTCCGCCTTCACCGCCTGACAGGTCTCGAGCGCGATAAGATCGGTGGCGAACTGAAAGAAATCACTGACCGTATCGCGGAATTTTTGATCACGCTCGCCAGCCGCGAGAAACTCCTCGACGTTCTCGTCAATGAACTGAAAGAAATCAAAGAGAAATTCGGCACGCCGCGCCGCACCGAGCTGGTTGATGCCGAATTTGAAGCCGACATTGAATCTCTCATCCAGCGCGAGGACATGGTCGTCACCATTACGCACGGCGGCTATATCAAGCGCGTGCCACTCGACACCTACCGCGCCCAGCGCCGCGGCGGCAAGGGCCGCGCCGGCATGGCCACGAAGGACGAGGATTTCGTCTCCGACCTGTTCGTGGCTTCGACCCACACGCCGATCCTGTTCTTCACCTCCAAGGGCCTCGTCCACCGGATGAAGGTTTACCAAGTCCCGCTGGGCACGCCGCAATCGCGCGGCAAGGCGCTTGTGAACATGCTGCCGCTGGGGCAGGGCGAAAACGTCAATGTCTACCTGCGTCTGCCTGAGAATGAAGAGCACTGGGACAAGCTCGACATCATGCTCGCAACCAGCCACGGCTCCGTCCGTCGCAACAAACTCACCGATTTCAAGAGCATCCGCGCCAACGGCCTGATCGCCATGAAACTCGAAGGCGATGAAAAGCTCGTTTCCGTCAAAATCTGCCATGAGGAGGAAGACATTCTCCTCGCCACGAAACTCGGCAAGGCGATCCGCTTCCCCGTCACCGATATTCGCGTGTTCGCAGGGAGAACATCGACCGGCGTGCGCGGCGTCAAGCTCGCCAGCAAGGGCGACGAGGTCATATCCATGTCCGTCCTCAAGCATCTGGGCGTCACGCCTGATGAACGCAATGCATATCTGAAAGCCTCTGGCGCGGCGGAAGGCGTCGAGATCGAGGAAACCAGTCTCCAGCTCTCGCCCGATCGCTTCCAGGAAATGAAATCGAAGGAGCAGTTTCTCCTTACCGTCAGCAACAAGGGTTTCGGCAAGCGCACCTCTTCATATGAATACCGTTTGTCGGGCCGCGGCGGCCAGGGCGTCACCAACATGGCCCTGACGTCGAAAAACGGCGGCGAGGTCGTGGCGACATTCCCCGTCACCGACAGCCACCAGATCATGCTCGTCTCCGACAAGGGCCAGCTCATCCGCACGCCGGTCGAAACCGTCCGTATCACGGGCCGCAGCGCGCAGGGCGTTACCATCTTCAAAGTTGCGCCCGATGAAGAAGTCGTCTCCGTCGCCTGGCTGATCCAGGAAGAAGATGACGGCGAAGGCGACGCGCTGCCTGAAGCCGTGATAGAAGACGCTGAAGAATAAACCTCTCAATGATAAAATTCGAGCAGCACCGCTTCCGCGTTCTTGATTCCTGGCGCGGGCTGGCGGCCTGCTTCGTCGCACTGTTTCATTTCCGCAATTTCATCTACAGCCATCTTTATTATCTGGGTTTCGTTCATAATTCCTTTCTCTTCGTTGATTTCTTTTTCGTCCTCAGCGGTTTCGTGATCTTCGCCAATTACGAAGACAGGCTGAAACAGGGCTACAGCTTCTGGAAGTTCATGCTGCTGCGCTTCGGACGGTTGTACCCGCTGCATTTTGTCCTGCTGATGCTGGTGGCGGCTTATTGTCTCGCCGATCTCTACCTCCCCGGAATGATGCCCGCTGCCCCGTTCAGCGGCGCCGAAGAAATGCCGTATTTCTGGTCGCAGCTTTTCCTCGCTCATGGCCTTGGCATCGACGACCGGTTGAGCTTTAACCGCCCGGGCTGGACAATCAGCGCCGAGTTTTACACTTACGCGCTGTTCGGCCTTTTGATCCTGTTGTTTAAAAACCGCATCGGTCCGGTGCTGGTCCTGATCGCCGCCGCCGGCGGGTATTACCTGCAAAGCAATGAAATCTATCTGAACGGCACATATGATTACGGGTTCCTGCGCTGCATCTACAGCTTTGCCATTGGCGGGCTGCTCTGGGGTTTTTACAGCCGCCTTGAAAGCACCGTCACGCCGCTCGCCCGCCGGCGCAATATCCTGTTCAGCGCGCTTGAGGTCTTTCTGGTCGTGACCATGATCCTCGCGGTATCAAAGGGCAGGGGCGAATGGATCATGGCGCTGCCGGTTCTTTTCGCTGCGGTTATTTTTATTTTCGCCTTCGAGGCAGGCATTATTTCCCGCTTCCTTTCACGTAAACCGTTCCTGCTGGTCGGCGCGGTGTCCTATTCGGTGTACATGCTCCAGGCCTTTGCCGTGTTCGGTTTTCTCGTTTTGCTGAAAATCCTGCCCGGGCCTGAAAGCGACATGGGCGGTCGAATTGTCTGGGGTGATAATCTCTGGGTAGGTGATCTCATTGTAATCATTTACCTTTTCCTGGTTGTGGCGGCTTCCGTTTTTACCTATTATTTCGTTGAAATGCCCGGCCGCGACTTCTTCAGGAAACTCGCCGGGCCCGGTGCCAAGGAAAATAAAAACTAGGCCCCGGAAACAAGGATCTGATTTCACATGGCGGAATCTCTGGCCAAATCCCGGCCCGGTTACAACGAGCGCCTTTTCTCGGGCAATTTGCGCGGCCGCCTGCACACCGCGCGCTTCGACTGGCTGCGCGGCACGCTTGATCGTCTCGCTCTCGCGCCTCAAAGCGTCATCGAGCTTGGCTGCTATGACGGTCGCGCCGTAAGTTTTCTGCCGCGCATGCCTGCGCGTTATATCGGTTTCGACGCGGGCTGGGAAAATGGTCTGCAGCTGGCCGCGCAACGCTGGGCCGGACAGTCGCATCTCGAATTCCGCCAATGCCGCCAGGCCGACCAGATGAACCTCGCAGGGGAAAAATTCGACCTCGCCATCGCGCTGGAAACGCTGGAGCACATCCCGCCGCAGGATCTCGATCCTTATCTCGAAACCGTCGCCGCCAGCCTGAATCCGGGCGGCGCATTCCTCGTCAGCGTTCCCAACGAGATCGGCCCGGTTTTCGCCGCCAAGCATCTTCTCAAACTCGCCTTCATCGGCGGTAGCGACCCGTATTCGCTGCGCGAATTCCTGTTCCAGGCTTTGGGGCTGGTCGAAAAGGTCGAGCGCCGCGAGCACAAAGGTTTTAGTTACCGCCGCCTCATCAAAACACTGCGCAAATATTTCTACGTTGAAAAAGCCGAAGGAATTCCCTTCGCCGCGTTGCCGCCTTATCTCAGCTTCGGCGTCGGAATCGTATGCCGCCCTTTACCCAACAACGGATCAGCACCATGACCAAAAGCAAGAATCGCACAGGCGTCTATCCCGGCACCTTCGACCCCGTCACCAAGGGGCACCTGCACCTGATCCGGCGCGCCAGTCACCTTGTCGATCACCTCGTCATCGGCATCGCCGACAACAAGCGCAAGGGGCCGTTATTTACCATCAACGAGCGTCTTGAGATGCTGCGCGACGACATTGCCAACATGCATGAGAAGGGCTGCGAGATCGAGGTCCAGCCCTTCAGCGACCTGCTGGTTCATTTCGCCCGTAAAATGGACGCGACCTGCATTTTCAGGGGTTTGCGCGCCGTTTCCGACTTCGAGTATGAATTCCAGCTCACCGGCATGAACGCCCGCCTGGACCCGGGGATCGAGACTGTTTTCCTGATGGCCGCCGACAAATGGCAATTCGTCTCGGCCTCCTTTGTAAAGGAAATCTGCAGCCTCGGTGGCGACGTCAACGAATTCGTCACCCCGCAAGTGGCTGAAAAACTGAGGAAAAAGTACAAGAAATAACGGTCTGGAAGCTTGACGGGCAGGGTTTAAATCCATAATGTGCGTCAGTCCTGAAAAAGACCGCGTAGCTCAGCCGGTAGAGCACATGACTTTTAATCATGGGGTCGTGGGTTCGAATCCCACCGCGGTCACCACTCTTCGCATAGCGAAGCGAGTTAAGCTTTGAAAGCATCATGCAGGAAAAACCCACCATCAATGACAAGGTAAAAAGACAGGTTTCGATCCGTTCGAAAATTGCCTTTCGGCGTCTGCGGAAATTTTTCCTGACCGGCGTTCTCGTCACCGCGCCGATCGCCATCACGCTTTACGTGACATACATATTCATCGTGTTCATGGATCGCCAGCTCACGAATATCCTGCCGCACAATTTGCAGCCCGCCTATGGCCAGAGCGTTTTCCCCGGCAGTGGTCTTGTCATCACTGTTTTATTTTTCATTGGCGTCGGCTGGCTGGCGACCAACGTGCTCGGCCAGCTGTTCATCCAGATGTCCGAATACGTCATGGGCCGGATGCCGATTATCCGTACCTTTTACAATGCCATCAAGCAGGTGATCGAAACCCTCATGGGCTCGCAGGCCAAGGCCTTCCGTGAGGTGGTCCTGATCGAATACCCCCGCAAGGGCACATGGACGCTCGGCTTCGTGACCGGCATACCCGAGGGTGAAATCCAGGGCGATTTGAATCACGACCTCGTTACCGTTTTCGTTCCCACGGCCCCGAGCCCGGTCAACGGCTTTTTGCTGTTTGTTCCGCGCAAGGATATGATCTCCCTCAAGATGAGCGTCGACGAAGGAATTAAAATGGTTATCTCCTGCGGCATGATCATGCCCGCGCAGCCGCAGGACGCGGTTGAAAACAACAAGGCGGCATGACATGGAACTGATCGACAGCATACGTCAGCGCGATCCCGCAAAGCCCACATTCTTTGAAGTAGTTCTCGCCTATAACGGTTTTCATGCCGTGGTCCTGCACCGGCTGAACCACGCGATCTGGAATATGAATCTGCGGGCGATCGCGCGCTTTCTTGCGAACATTTCCCGCATCCTCACCGGCATCGAGATACACCCCGAGGCCAAAATCGGCAAAAACCTGTTCATCGATCACGGCACCGGCGTCGTCATCGGCCAGACCGCCGTCATCAAGGACAATGTCACCATCTATCACGGCGTCACGCTCGGCGGTGTGCAGCGGCGCGATACCAGCCCCAGCGCCAGGCGCCACCCGACGATTGAAAACGGCGCCATGATCGGCGCGGGCGCGCAGGTTCTTGGAGACGTTACAATAGGTGAGGGGGCTAAGGTCGGTGCGAATTCCGTGGTGACGTCCGACGTTCCTGCACATAAAACCGCTCTCGGCATCCCGGCGCGTATTATCGGCGGCGACGACATCAACCGCGCTTATGGCTTGCCCAGCCGTGATGAAATGGAAACGCTTACCGCGACACTGGACTCCCTGGTGCAGGAAGTCCAAGAGCTTCGCAAAACTCTCAATACAAAAAAATCAGCCTGACCTTAAATACTGGATCGCCTGGTCGCGCTCGAACAGATAGAGCAGGGTGCGCAACGCCTCGCCGCGCGCGGTTTTCAAATCCGGGTCCTTGCCGAGGATATATTTGGCATCGTCATGCGCCGCCGCCAGCAATTCATTATGCGCGGGCAGTTCCGCCAGCCTGAAAGTCGGCATACCGCTCTGGCGCACGCCCAGCAAATCGCCCGCGCCGCGCAACTCTAAATCCTTCTCCGAAATCAAAAATCCGTCTTCGGTCTGGCGCATGATCGAAAGCCGCTCCTTCGCCGTCTCGCCCAGTGGCCCGTAATAGAGCAGGAAACAGTATGATTTATCGCCGCCGCGACCCACGCGCCCCCGCAATTGATGAAGCTGCGACAATCCAAACCGCTCCGCATGCTCGATCACCATGATCGTCGCTTCCGGCACGTTGACGCCGACCTCGATCACTGTCGTCGCGACAAGAATATCAATCTCACCCTTGCTGAATTTATACATCACAGAATCTTTTTCCGTCGGCTTCATGCGGCCATGCACTAATCCGACCTTATCGCCGAACCGCGCATGCAGCACATCGTAACGCTCTTCCGCCGCCGCAAGATCAATCAGTTCCGATTCCTCCACCAGCGGGCAGACCCAGTAAGCTCGCGCGCCGGTCTTGATTTGCCGCGCGATGCCCTCGACCATCTCATCCATATGGCTGGAATCCAGCAGCCGCGTATCCACGGGCTTACGTCCCGGCGGTTTCTCATCGAGACGCGACACTTCCATATCGCCATACGCGGTCAAGGTAAGCGTGCGCGGAATCGGCGTCGCGGTCATCACGAGGATGTCGGTGCCTTTACCTTTCGCGGATAATTGCAGTCTTTGATGCACGCCAAACCTGTGCTGTTCGTCGATCACGGCAAAACCAAGATCGTTGAATTCAACGCCTTCCTGGAAAATCGCATGCGTGCCGATGATAATTTGGGCTTCGCCGCTGGCGATCTGCCCAAGTAACGCATCGCGCGCCTTACCCTTATCCCGCCCGGTAAACACCACATATTTCAAACCCGCCGCATCCAGCCATGGCCGCAGCGTATCGCCGTGCTGCCGTGCCAATATCTCCGTCGGCGCAAGGAATGCCGCCTGCGCGCCGTTCTCCACCGCATTCATCATCGACAGCGCTGCGACAATTGTCTTCCCGCTGCCGACATCGCCCTGCAGCAGCCGCATCATGCGCGAGGCCTCCGCCATATCTTTATCAATCTCGGCAATCGACCTTTTCTGCGCGCCCGTCAGTTCAAAGGGCAGGGCGGGAATAATCCGCTTTCGCAACTCGCCCGTTCGCTTAAATACACGCCCGCTCGATTTCTTCTGACGGCCGCGCACCAGCGCAATCGTCAACTGGTTGGCCAGAAATTCATCATAGGCCAGCCGCTCCCGCGCCTTGTCCTCGGGCAATAATCCACGCTCATCCGCCGGGTTATGCACGGCGCGCACAGCCTCACTCCACGCCGGCCACTGCCCGCGCTTTTTATGCGCCTCATCCAGCCACTCCGGCAATTCCGGGACAAAGCCAAGCGCCGCGCCAACCGCCTTGCGCACTAATTTATTGGTAATGCCTTGCGTCAGAGGATAAACCGGCTCGACCGTCTCGATGCTCGCGCGGTCTTCGGGTTTTCCTATGGCATCCGGATGCACGATCTGCGGGTTCCCCTGGAAATATTCCACGCGGCCGGAAACAATTACATCGCTATCGACCGGCAACTGCTTCTCCAGCCAGTCCTTGTGCGCATGAAAGAAAACAAGATTGATCGCGCCGGTATCGTCACTGCACCACACTTTATAAGGCAAACCTTTCCGCGCATTCGGAAAATGTTTGCCGACGCGCAGCGCCAGCGTCACCACCTTGCCGTCCGGCGCATCTTTAACTTTCGGGGAAAATCGCCGGTCGACAAACGCGATCGGCCTGTGCCAGAGAACATCAAGAATCTTCGGACCCGCAACGAGTTTCTCCAGTAGCTTTCCATTCTTCGGGCCCACGCCCGGCAGCGCGGTCAGCGCCCGGAACAACGGGTCGAGTGCAAAGGGCCGGCTCGCGGGCCGCACCGATTCAGTTTTACGCTCGCTGGACATTACGCGCTCGCCTTGATGCGCCCGGCAAGACGCGCAAATGCAAAGCCCGCACCGAGGATAACAATGCCAAGCGCGATCAAAAGGATCGGCCAGCCGATTGTGTTGGCAAAATGCTCGGCGCTGTAAGCGACGATAAAGCCGATCATCGACAACACGGCGGCGGCAAGAACCGCGCGGGATTTAAGCAGCAGCGCCCCGTAAATGGCAACGCCCGCAAAAGCGATGGCCACGGGTTGCAGCGCGGCGGGGAAAAGGCTATATAGGCCGCCAAGCGCGAAACCCGTGCCGAGGAACATCCAGAGCGGGTGCAGCGAGATATAATTCGAACGGCGCAGCCATTGCCCCGCAAGAACAAGGCTCGTGCCTGTAAAAATCGCCGTGACCTGGTTGTAGAAATGCCAGTCGAAATTCCCCCAGCCGCCGCCCGGCCCGCCGCAGAAATAACCCGTCATGTAAATCATGCACAGCACATAGAGCGTCTTGGATTCCTTCAGCACCGAGAAACCGAGCAGCGAGAGGATCAGCGATAAAGCGATGGAATCGAATACGGTCCGACCAACATAATAATAAACGCCCGAGAAAAACAGGATCGTCGCGATGATAAACAGCAGCGGCGTAAGTTCCTTGAACCTCTCCTTGAGCTGCATGTTGATCGTGGTCAGCAGCAGGAATGTGCCGAGCACGAGTGACGACGCGCCCCGGTTGAGGTCGAAATACTCGACAAAGCTGAACGCGAAGCCGAGCAGGTAAAGCAGGCTGTACAGGAGCAGCGATGAAAAGCGGAATTTAATGAAAGTCAGGAATTGCTGAATCGCCAGCGGTGCGAACACCACCATGCCGCCGAGCGCGGCGTTATCGCCCGGAAAATATTCATCGAGCAGGACAAACAGGCCCATCGGCTGCATGATAAAAGCGAGGATGAAGGCGGGCATTGCGGCTTTTTCAAATCTTTTATCAAGCGCGAATACGACACCGCAGATATAGGCGGTAAACCCCGTGCCCAGCGTGATAATGACGCGGGGGAGCGAACCTATATCGTCCCAGATCGTTTCGATGAACACCGACAGCCCCGCGAAAATAAGCGCGCCACCCATATAGGCGAAGAGGCGCATGATCATTTCGCCTTTTGAAATGTCCTTGCCGCCCGATTTCTGGGCCTTCTTATGTTCCGCCGCCGCTTTTTTGACGTCCGCGCCGGACAAATTATGCGCATCCATCAGGCGCAGGATCTGTTCAAGCCCGTCCTTTTGTGCGGCGGAAAAAACCGTCATTCGGCTACCCACCCGAGAAAGCGCGTGTTGTAGTAATTGAAATTATTGCCGTCTGGAATTTTGAAATGAACGAGGCGGCCGTTCTTCGCGATGCCCGAGCGGTCGCCGCGCGGGCCGTCCATCGAAAACACTTCGGTCATGATGTTGCCACCGGAACGGTAGGAATCGACGAAAGAATAACCGTCGGGGCCGGGGCTAACATTAATAACTTTAATGTCGGTAACGCCGGGAATATCTATAGTCTTTGAGCCGTCGCCAGCGGGTGTGTTCAGCGAAATTTCCTGCACGGTCATCTCCGGCGCGTTGACGCGCCACAGGCGGGGTTTCGAGCTGTAACTCGCGTCTTTTTCGGCGGCGCGGTAGTTGATGTTCAGGCGCTCATTATTGACATCGAACTGGAAGCGCGAGCCGTTCTCGTAATAATCGGTAACGATGAAGAAATCATTGCTGGGGTCTTCGACGCTGACCCTGACAGCCAGGGCCGAAATCGCAAAAACAACCGCGAGCAGGGCGGGAAGGGCGATGGCGGCGACAAGGGCGATATTGTCTTTCAGAAAAGCTTTCATAGCGCTAAGGTCCTTTTTATGGGGTCTGCAGGCACTATAGAAGATATCGAAATCCGCCGCAAACGGCTGATTTACCGTTCATGGCACCGCGGCACGCGTGAAATGGATCTTATATTAGGCTCGTTCGCCGATAAAAACGTACCGGGTTTTTCAGAAAATGAACTGGACGAATTCGATGCCTTGCTTCAGCTCCAGGACCCCGACCTTTATAACTGGATCACGGGCGTGGAGCCCGTCCCGGCGAATTTGGCCGATGGCCTGTTCGCGCGGCTGAAAACCCACCGCCCTTAATTCTTCCGGAACACCGCGTAATACGCATACCCCTTATAGAGCGGGGTATAGGCAAGCGTGCCGCGCTTCTCGGCCTCGAGACGGCGCAGGTAATTCAGGATTTCCGGCTTGTGGAATACGTGAAACTTCTTCAACCACCAGAACAGGAAAGCCCGGAAAGGGCCCGGCAATCCGTCCTGCCCCCCGAAATCGACGATATGGATTTCCCCACTGCCCCGGAGCAGGGCCAGCGCGTGGTCTAAAGATTCCCGCCATGGCGGGATAATCGACAGGGCATAAGAGAACACGATCTTGTCTAATGGCTTCGAGAGGCCAAACAGCGTCACCGGGTCGAATGACTGGGCAAAACCTTGCTCCACTTGAACCTTATCCGAAAGACCACGCTGTTTCAGGATATTGCGCGCCGTCTTTAACATTTCATCTGAAGCATCCAGCCCCACGAAACGCGCCTCTGGATAGCGCGGCGCAAGCTTGCGAAGGTTCCGCGCCGTGCCGCAGCCCGCCTCGCACACCACTTCACCGGGCGCTGGCTTGATTTCCCGTATTAATACGTCCCGACCGAGCAGGTAATATTTGCGCGAGGCGTCATAGATATGCCGCGTCCAGCGGTACATCTGGTCCATCGCCGCTTTGGCATCAGCTTCGGGAGCTTCAGGCGCGGGGCTTTTCCGGGCCGCTCTTGAGGGTATAGACATGGAATCCACCGTAAATCGATGACCGGTCGTGTTTGACGGCCTCTTTCGATGCTTCGGGATCGTACGCCCATTTGCCGAGCATCTCGGCGGGCAGGGCATTGGTCAAAGGGCTGTCCTCACCGGCCGTGCGGAAGATCACGCGCGCGCCGGGGCGGGCCGTGCGCATCACGCCGTTCCAGAGGTCGTTGAGCTGGTCCTTGTTCATCCAGTCCTGCGCATCGAGGAACACATAGCAATCCAGGCTCGCGGCGGGTTGCGATTCCAGGAATCCGGTCATCGACGTGTGATAAACCTCGACCCGGTCGGCGTAATTTTTGATCTTGTTGTAATTCTCTTCGGTCAGGTAACGCGGGATGGCGCGCTTGTTCTCGCGGTCGTAACCGCGTCCGAAAGCCTGCCAGGCGAAATAATTATCCTGGATCGGGAAGTCGCAGGCAAGGCGTTCCAGCCGCGCTTTCAGAAGCTGCGCCATATCGCCGTTATCCGCGACCTTCTGCAGTTCGTCGAATTGCGAGGGCGGAATGCCGAGGCCGTAAAGCGAAACCGGCCAGCTGAAAAGTTTCTTCACAAGCGGCTTGTCGAACAGCGGGCCGAGCGTTTTGTTGAAAATCTCGCGTTGTTCTTCCATCGTGCGGGCCTTCAGGATCTCGCGCGGGTCCTTGCCGTAAATGCGCGCTAAAATATGCACGAAGCTGATTGAGCGCCCCAGCAAACCGAACTGGTATAAATTCTTGGTGAAATAATTGATGCGGCGGCCATCCAGGAGCGAATAGCTCTCCCAGTACTTCTTCGAGAACGGGTCGAGGTTGGGCGCAATATATTGTTCGTAGTTGTGAATATTTTCTTTCGTGTCGGCATGGCCGAAGAATTTGAAGAAGCTTTCGTAATCCGGCAGGTGCTTCAGCGCCGTGATCTTCAGGCGCGTCAGTGCGACGTGCGCGGGGTTTAAATCCACCGCCTTCACGCGGCGCGGTCCCTCGGTGAGGTAATTCATCACGTTGCAGCCGCCGGACGCGATCGTCATGATGCGGCTGTCGGCATCGATCTTCAAGGCAGGGAGGTCCACTTCCGGGTCTTCCCAGATTTGCGGGTACACGAAACCACGGAACGCAAAAGCGAACAACCGCTCTAAAAACCCGCGCTTGCTGATCGGCTTGAAATCATGAACCACGGCCTCCTCGAGAAGCCGTTTCTTTTCACTGTTTATTTCGCGGTTTGAAATCGCAGGATTGGCGCCCATCTGGCTTATGTCCCTTATTTGTCGCCCTTTGCAACAGAGGGAAATATATATATAAAAACGCTTCTCAAGACAAACACTGATTTAAGGCCCATTTAACAAGGAAAACCGCCCCTTTGCCGACCGCCGCGCCCCAGCCCAGCACCCCCCGCAAGGACGCCGTTATCCATGGCGCGCCCGAGGGTCACGACGCCCGGATTCTGGCTGAAAAAGCCCGGGCCCTGATGCCTGCGGACAAGGTCCTGCTCCATATCGCCCTGGACGATATCCGCGCCGCTACCCTTGCCGAATTGCTGGCCTTTTTCGCACCCGATGTGCGGGTCATCCTTTTCCCTGCATGGGACTGCCTTCCTTACGACCGGGTTTCCCCTAATGGCGATATCGTTGCCCGCCGGGTCGCAGCCCTGACGAAGTTATTGGCCTGGGACCGCGAGCCGGAGCGCTACCCCCGCATTCTCATCACTACCGTCAACGCCGCTATCCAGCGCGTGATGCCAAAGAAAAGCCTCGAAAACGCCGCCCTCATCGCCACGCTGGGTGGCAAGCTCGATATTGCGAACCTCCAGAAATTCCTGTCGGGCGGCGGGTACTCTCGTACCGAAACCGTGCGCGAGGCAGGCGAATACGCCATCCGCGGCGGCATCATCGATTTGTTTCCGCCGGGGCAGGACAACCCCGTGCGCATGGACCTTTTTGGCGATGAAATTGAATCGCTCCGCACGTTCGACCCGGCGACGCAACGTACGCTTGAAAAAATCAAATCGCTTACGCTCCAGCCTGCCACCGAATTTTTTCTCGACGAAGACTCTATCGCCCGTTTCCGCGCCGGCTACCGCGAAATCTTCGGCGCCGTGCAGAAAGACGACCCGCTTTACGAGGCCGTATCCGAAGGCCGCCGCTACAGCGGCATGGATCACTGGCTTTCTCTCTTTCACGGCGGGGTGGACACACTGTTCGATTACGCGCCCGGGGCTTCCGTCAGCTTCGATTATCACGCCGCCGACGCGCACGATGAACGCATCAAACATATCCGCGATTTCTTCCAGGCCCGCAAAACACTTGAAACCGACTCCACCAAAAAAGCCAAAAAAAGCGACGTCAGCCTCTCCGGCACCATCTATCACCCGCTGCCCGTCGAACGCCTCTATATAGAGGACAGGGAATGGCGCGAACGCACGGCTAAATCCGTTTCGCTCTCTCCCTTCGGCTCACCCGGTGATCAATCTTCCGGCGAAGCCAGGAAAGGCCGTGATTTCGCCGATATCCGCGCGCTGCCAGATGGCGACGTCTTCGGCGAACTGAAAAAACATATTCTTTCACTGAACAGGAAAATTTTCATCGCCGCCTATTCCGAGGGCTCGAAAGAGCGCCTGAAGGGCCTCATGCAGCATGCGGGTATCAATGCCGCCGAATTTGAATCGCTGAAAAAAATAGACGGCGTCTCTATCGGCGTTCTGGCGCTGGAACATGGATTCGTCGCCGACGATCTCGCCGTCATTACCGAGCAGGACATTCTCGGTGACCGCCTCGCGCGCAAATCCAAAAAACGCCGCAAGGCGGATAATTTCCTCACCGAAGTCTCTTCCCTGAATGAAGGCGACCTCGTCGTCCACGTCGATCACGGCATCGGTCAGTTCGTCGCGCTGGAAACGGTCGAGGCCGCGGGCACGTTGCATGATTGCCTCAAGATCGAATATGCGGGCGGCGACCGCCTGTTCGTTCCCGTCGAAAACATGGAAGTCCTCTCTCGCTTCGGCAGCAGCGAAGGCAATGTTCAACTCGATAAACTCGGCGGCGCGGGCTGGCAGGCCCGTAAATCAAAAGTTAAAAAAGACCTGATGATCATGGCCGATCAGTTACTCAAAATCGCCGCCGCTCGCCAGCTTCGCAAAGCCGAAAAACTCGATATCGATAATAGCATTTACAACGAATTCGCCGCCAAATTCCCGTACCAGGAAACCGAGGACCAGGAACGCGCCATTAACGACGTCATCGCTGACCTCGCCAGCGAACACCCGATGGACCGCCTAATCTGCGGCGATGTCGGCTTCGGCAAAACCGAGGTCGCGCTCCGCGCCGCCTATGTCGCGGCAAAAGACGGTGCGCAGGTCGCTGTTGTTGTTCCCACCACTTTGCTCGCCCGCCAGCACTTCCAGAATTTCACGAAACGCTTTGCTGGAACCGGCATCCGTGTCGAGCAGTTATCCCGCATGGTCGCCGCCCGAGACGCCGAAAAAATCAAGGCCGGCCTGAAGGACGGCAGCGTCCCCATTGTCATCGGCACCCACGCACTCTTCAGCGAAAGCGTAAAATTCTCCAATCTCGGCCTACTCATCGTCGATGAAGAACAACGCTTCGGCGTCAAACAGAAAGAATGGCTGAAGGAAATCAAGAACGACGTCCACGTCCTCACGCTCACGGCCACGCCGATCCCCCGCACGCTGCAAATGTCGCTCTCCGGCGTCAAGGACATGAGCCTCATCGCCACGCCGCCCGTCGACCGCCTTGCCATCCGTACTTTCATTCTGCCTTACGATCCGCTCGTCATCCGCGAAGCAATCTTGCGCGAACATTACCGCGGCGGACAAACTTTTTATGTCTGTCCGCGCGTCAAGGACATGGACGACCTTCAGCGCGCCCTGAAAGACCTCGTCCCCGAAGTAAAAATCATCTCCGCTCACGGCCAGATGACGCCCACAGAACTCGAAGACCGCATGAGCGCCTTCTATGACGGCCAGTACGACATCCTCCTCGCCACCAATATCATCGAGAGCGGCATCGATATCCCGACCGCCAACACCATGATCATCCACCGCGCCGACATGTTTGGCCTCGCGCAGCTCTACCAGATCCGTGGTCGCATCGGCCGCTCGAAAGTCCGCGCCTACGCCTATCTCACCTGGCCGCCCGGCCAGGTTTTAAATCCGAACGCCATGAAACGCCTCGAGGTCATGGAGACTCTTGATACGCTGGGGGCAGGGTTTCAACTCGCCAGCCACGACATGGATATTCGCGGCGCCGGAAATTTACTGGGCGACCAGCAATCCGGCCATATCCGCGAAATCGGCGTCGAGCTGTATCAACAAATGTTAGAGGAAGCCGTCGCCGCCGCCCGCGAAGGTGTCAATTTCACCGAAGCGCCCGAAGCCAAATGGTCACCGCAGATCAATATCGGCACCTCCGTTCTTATCCCTGAAAAATACGTCGAGGATCTCGGCGTGCGCATGAGTCTTTACCGCCGCCTCTCCGATTTAGAGACCGGCGACGATATTGAATCCTTCGCCGCCGAATTGATCGACCGCTTCGGCAAGCTGCCCAAAGAAGTCGAAAACCTTCTCGACATTGTCGCCATCAAACAGCTTTGCTACAAGGCCGGGATAGGTCAGGTCGAAGCAGGGCCCAAGGGCGCCGTCATCGGTTTCCACAAGGACCGCCCGCCGAATATCGACGCGCTGTTTAAATGGATTGCCGAAAAACGGGGCGGCGTAAAACTCCGCCCGCAGGATCAGAAACTCGTCGCCATTCGCCAGTGGGACAGCCCTTCCGAGCGTGTCAAAGGCGTGCAATCCCTGATGAAAGAACTTTCTCAATTGTCATCCTGAGCGTAGGGCGAAGCCCGAAGCCGAAGGATCTTAAATATTTCCTATTGTCTTAAATCTAAGATCCTTCGACTACGCGCCAAATGGCGCTTCGCTCAGGATGACAGGAGAATAAAACTATGCCATTATAAGGATCATAAACAAGGAGCCGCCCCATGTCCGAATACGCCGAACGCTACATCCGGGATGCGCTTAAAATGTCCAAGGGCAATAACGTCAAGGCCACCAAGCAGGTTCTCGAATGGGCGCTGGAAGATGAACGGCTCATGCGCGCGCTGGTCGGCCCAAACCTGAAAAGCATCGTCGCCTACAACGTTGAGCGCGTCGCTTCGGGCCGCAGCGAAAAAGCGAAATCGCTGGAGCCGCTCGCCCGCAAGATCAAGGGCAAAAATTCCCAGGAAAAATTCGGCATGGAATTGCTCAAGGCCGTCGTCGACGATCACGCCACCGTCTTCGGCTTCGAGGATCAGCCCGCCCGCCGCAAAAGCGCGTCGCAGGATCACATCGAGGCCATCAAAAAACTGGCCAACACCCGTTCCAAATCCAAAAAAGACAAGTAAAGAAGTGAAGCCTGCCGTTTCTCCCAAGGGTTGGACGATTTTATCCCCGGTGGGGCAGGATGCTTCCACGCGCAGCTATTCCCGCATCGAAAAAAACGGTCGCACCGCCATCCTCATGGACTGTTCGCGCGGTGATCATAATTTGGACGACTATATCCGCATCGCCGGGTGGCTGAACGAAGCCGGCCTGAGTGCACCGGAAATCTACGAAAAAGAAAAAAACTATCTCATCATCGAGGATTTCGGCGACCTCACATTCAAAAAGGCGCTCGCAAAAGAAAACCCCGGCGAACTCTACGCACTCGCCGCCGATGTCCTGAATCATCTCCGCGCGGCAGGTTCATTGCCCGCATTGCCGGGCTATTACGACAGCAACGTGCACAAGGGTCACCGCCGCGTCATCGATTGGTACGCGCCGACCGTCAAACACGCAAAAAATCCTGACGGTTTGGCTGAAGAATATTTAAATGCATGGGCCGAAATCGAAAAAAACATCCCCCCATCGCCGGAAAAATTCATCCACGCCGATTTCCATGTCGAAAACCTGATGTTCCTGCCCGGTGAAAAAGGTCTGAAACGTTGCGGTATTCTCGATTTTCAGGGTGCGATGAAGGGCCCCGCGCTTTACGACCTCGGCAACCTGCTGGAAGACGTCCGCACCGACGTCCCGCTCGCCATCCAGGAGAAATATGCGCCCCGCGATCCCGCCTACCGCGTCCTCGCCACCCAGTTCCATTGCCGCGTCGTCGGCCAGTTTATAAAAATGGCCGCCAAGGATCACAAAACCGGCTATCTGCAATATATCCCGCGCACGCAAGCCTATATTCAAACCGCGCTGCAAAACCCGCTGCTCAAACCGCTCAAAAATTTCTTCGATAAAAATGAAATTACGTTCGATACAAAACCCGATTTGACCAATATCAAATCTTTCGTGCGCCCGGACGCTGTTTAAAGGCTCTTACAGCTCGCTTGATTCACGGGATTTGTTGCCATATGCTGCGGTCGTTTTATGGAGTGTTGAGCAATGTCCCTCGTCGCTGACCGTCTTGGCCGTATCAAGCCTTCGCCCACGCTGGCCGCCACCAACAAGGCTGCCGAACTCAAGGCCGCCGGCAAGGATATTATCGGCCTCTCGGCGGGCGAGCCCGATTTCCCGACCCCAGATTTCATCAAGGAAGCGGCCTTTGCTGCCATTAAGGCGAACAAAACCAAATACACCGCGGTTGACGGCACGCCCGAACTGAAAGACGCCATCATCGGCAAATTTAAACGCGACAATAATCTCGAATACAAACGCGAAAACATCACCGTCGGCACCGGCGGCAAGCAGGTGCTCTATAACGCGCTCATGGCCTCGCTCAACCCGGGTGATGAAGTCATCATCCCCGCGCCGTACTGGGTGTCATACCCGGATATGGTCCTGCTGGCGGAAGGCACGCCGGTTTTTATCGATTGCACCGAGGAAAACGGCTTCAAGCTTCAGCCTGCCGATCTTGAAAACGCGATCACGAAGAAAACGAAATGGATCATCCTGAATTCACCGTCCAATCCGTCCGGCGCGGCCTATACGCGCGCCGAGATGAAGGCGCTCACGGATGTCCTGCTGCGCCACAAACATGTCTATGTCATGACCGACGACATTTACGAGCATATCGTTTATGACGGCTTCAAATTCTGCACGCCTGCCGAAGTGGAGCCCGGCCTGTTCGACCGCACCTTCACCGTCAATGGTGTGTCCAAATCCTATTCCATGACCGGCTGGCGCATCGGTTTCGGCGCCGGGCCGAAAGAACTGGTCAAGGCCATCAGCATCATCCAGAGCCAGAGCACGTCGAACCCATCATCGATCTCGCAGGAAGCCTCCGTCGCCGCACTGAACGGCGACCAGTCTTTCTTGAAAGAGCGTAATGAAAGTTTCCGTCGCCGCCGCGATCTCGTCGTGAAAATGCTGAACGAGGTGGAAGGAATCTCCTGCCGCACGCCCGAAGGCGCATTCTACGTTTATCCATCCTGCGCGGGCGTCATCGGCAAGACAACGCCGGAAGGAAAAACCATCCAGACCGACGAGGATTTCGCCAATTACCTGCTGGAATCCGAAGGCGTGGCCTGCGTGCACGGCGCGGCGTTCGGTCTTTCGCCGTTCTTCCGCATTTCATACGCGACGTCGGATAAAGTTCTTGAAGATGCTTGCAAGCGTATCCAGCGCGCCTGCGCGGCGCTGCAGGGCAAGGCGAAAGCGGCCTAGGCCCTTATTTTCCCGAAACTGAAAAACCTGCGCATGTCTTTCAGCAGTGTTCTTTTCTCGGTTACGTTCTGATCACGGTTGCTGACGAGGATATGGCAAATCTCGTCGAAGCTGTTCCTGTTTTCCTCAAGCGTCTCCTCGAAGAAATTTTTCAGCTTTTTCAGGTTCTCGGGCCGCGCATCGTCGATCTGCGTGCTGGGGCTTTTCGGGTTATTGATCTCCGGGATCAGCGATTTATTGAAGGTATAGATATTTCCCTTCATTTCCTGCGCAAAACTCTCGATCAGCGCCGTCTCCGACGCGTGGAAGAGAATATTAATCAGCGGCAGGTCGTTGGTCGGGTCGACGACACCAAGCCCGCCGAAACTGTTCCAGTCATCCTTCTTGAACGAGCGCAGCGTGTGCCCGGTCCCGAGGATAATCATCACCAGTTTTGAATCCGGCGGCACGTGCTGACGGATCGCGCCGTGATAGCTGATGCACGGGTTGTCGAAAATGCTGCCGTCGATCCCGGCATACTCAATCGTCTTGCGCCGGTTCTTGCCGTACACGACCGTGAAATTGTGGCAGGGGAAATAGGTCGGCGCGGCGCAGCTCGCGAGAATCGCGTCATAAAGCGAAACATCCGGCGTCGGGTATAACGCCATGCCGGTCTTGATATTCTTGAGCCACACCGCGTATCCGCCCTGATCGACGAAGTTATTCTGCGTGTGCACGGGCGCGTTGCCGGTTTCGCCAACTTCTTCGACCGCCTGCAGCCCGTCGCCGTCAAGATTGTAAACCGGGATGATCAGGCTTTTTAGCGTGTCCGTCAGTTTCGCGTCACCGTACATCGCGCGCAGCGATTTCTGCAAATGCCCCGGATGATAATGACCCTGCCGGAACAATTTTTTCATCTGCCCGATCTTCATCGTGCGGTTGTTGAAATCATGCACGAAGGCGCGGAACTCGCGGAACCTGTCCGGCGGAAAAATCTTCAGCCCCTCGCGCTCGTAGAACTGCACCATCTGCGCAGCTTTGTATTTCGGCCGCGTCGGATCGTTGGGCGAGGGCATGTTCAGCGCCGCGTTCAAAATCGCACCCGTCGACGGGCCCGTGAAAATATCGACCATGTCGGTCATGTGCAGGCCGGTGACCTGTTCGATCCGCGCCATGAAATGTGCCGGGATCAGCCCGCGCATGCCGCCGCCGTAATTGAAAAGCGCAATCGTTGTCTTGGAAGGCCCGGGGGTTCCCGGAACAGTGGGAGCAATCATTTAACAGATATAGCAAAAAAAAACCGGACCATAAAGGTCCGGCGAGTTGAACAGGGAGGTTTCACGTCTGGGAGACGTAAGGACCCTTGCGGATCCTCTCGACGCAATGTGTGGCGTCGATGAGTGATTTTATATACTTTTCCAGCTATAAAGCTCTACGGCCAATTTGCAATGCCAGTCATGCGTTTTATGCATATGTATGAAAAAATCTGTTGATAATCAGATATTTAAAAATCAGAAGCCCGAGGCGAAATGCGTGCCCTGGATGTTCTCCAGCAGGAAATCCCTGAAAGCGGTAAGCCGGCGCGAATGACGTCGCTCCTCGGCATAGATGAAATAGAGATCCACCGGCGGGCGCTCCAGCTTGGGCAGCACGGCCTCCAGACCCGGGTCGCCCGCGATCAGATAGTCGGGCAGCACCGCCAGCCCCGCGCCGGTTTTGACCGCCTGGTGAATCGCCTGCATGGAATTGGTCATCATCAGGTTGTTGCTGCGCTGGTTCACGCCCGCGACTTCGAACAGCCAGTTCGGATTACCGAACGGCCAGGTGATATTTTCCGGCACGCCGATCAGCCGGTGATTTTTCAGCTCGCTCACGGTTTTCGGGTGGCCATATTTCTCGAAATACGATTTCGACCCGCCGATATGAAAGTGAATCGATGCGAGATGCCTGTGCACAAGATCAGACTCTGTCGGCTTGCTGAGGCGCAGCGCTGCGTCCGCTTCCTTGAGATTGATTTTGAGAATTTTATCGTCGACCAGGATCGTCAGCTGGATATCGGGATAGGCCTCGCGGAACTGCACGAGCCGGGGCGCCAGCCATGTCGAGGCTATGAATTCCGAAACCGTGATCGTCAGCGGTCCTTCCAGGCGCTTGCGCGTATCGCCAAGCTGCCCTTTGACAACGGAAAGCCGGTGAAAAATATCCTTCGTCGTCTCATAAAGGATTTCGCCTTGCTCGGTGAGCACAAGCCCGCGCGCATGTCGCCGGAACAGTCCGACGCCGAGAGTTTCCTCGAGCGTAGCAATCTGCCGCGATACGGCGGGCTGGCTTAAGGATAGCGCTTTCCCGGCGCCCGTCAGGCTTCCCGATTCCGCAACAGCGTGAAATATCCGGAGTTTGTCCCAATCCATGGCCGGAAATATAGCGTAATTACGGGGGAAATATAGTTATTTATTCAGCCGCTTCGGCTTGTTTTTTATGCGGATTTAGGGCACTTTCTAAGGCTCCCAATCCCGCAAGATAACGATCAGCCTCCAGCGCCGCCATGCAGCCCATACCCGCTGCCGTCACCGCCTGCCGGTAGACATGGTCTGCCACATCGCCCGCCGCGAACACGCCCGGAATCTCGGTCGCCGTCGAATCCGGCGTCTTGATGATATAGCCGTTGGCATCCATCTTCAGCTTGCCCTTGAACAAGTCAGTCGCCGGGTCGTGGCCAATCGCGACGAACAATCCATGCGCGGTGAAATCGCTTTGCTTGTCGGTCTTGATATTTTTCAGCTTCAGTCCGGTCATGCCGGTCGCATCGCCAACCACTTCTTCAATCACCGTATCCCAGATGACATTGAGTTTCGGATTTTTAAACAAACGGTCCTGCAGGATTTTTTCCGCTTTCAGTGAATCGCGCCGGTGAATAAGCGTCACCTTGCTGCAGAAATTTGTAAGAAAAATTGCTTCCTCGGCCGCCGTGTTGCCGCCGCCGACAATCGCCACTTCCTTGCCTTTGAAAAAGAATCCGTCACACGTCGCGCACGCCGAAACGCCCTTGCCGCGGAATTTCTCCTCGCTCGGCAGGCCCAGCCAGCGCGCCTTCGCGCCTGTCGCGATAATCAGCGTATCGCCCGTGTAAACCGTGCCGCTGTCGCCGGTCGCGCGGAAAGGGCGGCAGCTCAGATCGACATCAGTAATGTAATCGGTGACCAGCTGCGTGCCGACATGCTCCGCCTGTCCGCGCATCTGCTCCATCAGCCACGGGCCCTGGATCACGTCTTTAAATCCGGGATAATTCTCGACATCCGTCGTCACCATCAACTGCCCGCCGGGCTCATGGCCCGTAACGAGAATCGGCTTGAGATTGGCGCGCGCGGCGTAAATCGCAGCCGTATACCCGGCCGGGCCCGAGCCGATAATCAAAACTTTGGAATGCTGTGTGCTCATAGAGAGATACCCCTGTAGTAACTTACACTTGCCCGGCCATATGTCCAGCCAGCCTTGCCCTTATTTCCCGGGCTATTTTCTGCGAATCCTGCAGCCTTTCATAGCTCCAGTTTTCTAATCTGCCGTCGAAGGGCCGGGTGATTCCTTTTTCACGAAGATTCTCATGCAGTTTATCCAGCCGCTTTGATCCGCCCTCGAGCGGGATCACGTAAACTGGTTTTCCTGTCGTCGCGGCGTCGGAGAGCATCGAGGCGCTGTCTTTTGTCACCAGAATAAAATCCGCCCATGCCAGCATCCCGAAATAGGGGTTCTCGCCCGATCCGTCCCAGATAAAAATGTTGGGGCCGCTCAAAGCATCCTTCAAAATCCTCGTATTCTCTTCACCAGTCCTCCGCGATGTTGTCACCATCAGTCCCGCATCCAGTTTTTTTAATTGTTCCGCAAGCCGCATCGTAATTTCCCGCGTCATCTTGTGCGATTTACTGTCGCCGCCCACCAGCACCGCCACGCGCGGGCCCGTCAGTTTTTCAAATTCCGCGAATTTCTCCCGCGCCGCCACTAGTTTCTCCGTTGTGATTCTGTTGGGGCTTGCCGCCGTCACAATCACATTGCTCCCGCGCGACGGGTCGTGCTCCGGCACCGCCACCAGGTCGAAATGCACGGGCGAAATACGCGGGTCCTGAATTTGCACCGTGAATGTTTTTCCCTTGCTGGCTTTTCGGATATAGCGCGACGCGGCGATGCTCTTGCGTCCGCTGGCGATCAGCAGGTCCGGCCACGGCGGCGATGGGGCGGGCTCGAAAGTTTGCGCCGACTCAAACCCCAGCCACGGCGAAAGACTTTTCCACGGCTGGCGCAGGGCCACCCGTTTAATTTCGGCCTCCACGCCCAGTGCTTCGGCCACGCCGATGCACTGGTTTTCCGTTCCCGCCAGTCCTTCTGTAATGATCCAGCACTTCATTTTTCGAGTCGTCTTTCAACCATCGGCTGTCAAGATATAAGTTTCCTGTTTTTTAAAAAAGAAAAGCCTTGCATGATCCTTCGCGCAACTTTATATCAAACCCGGTGTTAATTCTAAAATCCTTTATTTAAGGGCAGTCATTATCCATGCGCCGTTCCAAACTAGACAAAATCGATAAAAAAATCCTTCGCGATCTGCAGGGTAACGGTCGTATGACCAACGTGGAGCTGGCCAAAAACGTAGGGATATCAGCGCCCCCGTGCCTTCGCCGTGTGCGTGCACTGGAAGAGGCGGGCTATATCAAGAGCTACCATGCCCATGTCAGCCCTACCTCCCTTGGCTACACCGTCAGCGTGTTCGCCATGGTCAAGCTCACCAGCCACGCTGAAAACGAACTCACGAAATTCGAGAAGCAGATCCGGGAATGGCCCATGGTGCGCGAATGCTACATGCTGGCCGGCGAGGTCGATTTTATCCTCCGCATCGTTGCCCGCGACTGGGACAGCTATCAGAATTTCCTCACCAACGAACTGACGAAATTCGCGAACGTCACCTCGGTGAAATCATCGCTCGCGATTCGCTCCATCAAGGAAGATCCCGGCGTCCCGATCGACGAATAACCGGCTACTTGTATTTCACTTCCACGATTTCATAAGATTTTTTGCCGCCCGGCGCGCGCACCTCGACGGAATCGCCGACCGATTTCCCGATCAGCGCCCGCGCGATGGGCGCGGTGATGGAAATGCGTTTCTTCTCGGCGTTCGCTTCATACTCGCCGACAATCATATAGGTCTCTTCCGTGTCCGTTTGCTCGTCGATGATTTTCACCGACGCACCGAACTTTACGACGCTGCCCGACATTGTCGCCGGGTCGATGATCTGCGCCTTGCTGGTGACGGCCTCCAGCTCCTTGATCCGGCCCTCAATGAAACTCTGCTGCTCCTTCGCGGCGTGGTATTCCGCGTTCTCGGATAAATCGCCATGCGCACGCGCCGTCGCGATCGCCTCGATGATCGCCGGGCGTTCGACCGATTTCAGGTTCTTGAGTTCCGCTTCCAGGTCCTTAAGGCCCTGCGGCGTCATCGGGATTTTTTCCACGCTGTACCAATCCTGTCTTTCCCGCGAAAGCGGGAACCTTTACTCAATAAGATCCCCGCTTTCGCGGGGACAGCAATAGGATAACACGGGGGTGATTTTCGTCAATCAGCCAGCTTTGCGGCGCTTTTCGGGCTTTTCCGTGGGTTTTTCCGCCGGTTTAGCCCCGTCGAAATAGCTCTGCAGCGGCGCCACCGTGATCTCTTTGGCCTTCACCGCCTGGATCGCCTGCACCGCGGCGTTGGCGGCCGTCAGTAGCGTGTAGTAGGGGATTTTGTTCATCAGCGCGAGACGGCGGATCGACGTTCCGTCGGCAACAGCCTGCGACGATTTCGCCGTCGTATTGATCATCAGCGAGATTTCGCCGTTGATGATCGCGTCGCCAATGTGCGGCTGGCCTTCCATCACCTTGTTAATGCGCTTCACCTTCAGGCCTTTTTCTTTCAGGAAACGCGCTGTGCCGCCGGTCGCCACCAGGCTGAACCCTGTCGCCTCCAGCTCCTTCGCGATCGGCAGCAGCGTTTCCTTGTCCGCGTCCTTCACCGACAGGAACACGGTGCCCGATACCGGCAGGCGCGTGCCCGCTGCGAGGAACGCCTTCGCCAGCGCGTGTGAAACGTCTCGGTCCAGCCCCATCACTTCGCCGGTCGATTTCATTTCCGGGCCGAGCAGGGGTTCGACGCCAGGGAAACGGTTGAACGGGAACACCGGCGCCTTCACGGCGTGGTGGTTTGGGCTCATGCCTTTCAGAATCCCTTTGAAGTCCTCCAGCTTTTCACCCGCCATGATGCGCGCGGCGAGCTTCGCGATCGGAACGCCCGTCGCCTTCGCCACGAACGGTGCCGTTCTCGACGCGCGCGGGTTCACTTCCAGGATATAAACGTCGAGATTATTCGTCTCTTCGTTCCGGCGCACGGCGAACTGCACGTTCATCAGGCCTTTAACCTTCAGCGCCTTCGCCAGGATAATCGTTTGCTCCTCGATCTCCTTCACCGTCTCGGCGGGGAGCGAATGCGGCGGCAGCACGCAGGCGGAATCACCCGAGTGAATGCCGGCTTCCTCAATATGCTCCATGATTCCCGCGACATAGACGTCCTTGCCATCGGCCAGCGCATCCACATCGACTTCAATCGCGCTTTTGAGATAACGGTCGAGCAGCACCGGGTTGTCGCCCGAAACCCGCACCGCTGTTTTGATATATTGCTTCAGCTCGGTCTTGTTATGAACGATCTGCATCCCCTGGCCGCCGAGAACATAAGACGGGCGGATCACCAGGGGGAATCCGATATCCTCCGACATTTCCTCGGCTTCCTTGGCCGAGCGCGCGAGGCCGTTCGGCGGCTGGCGCAGTTTCAGTTTTTTAATCAGCTTCTGGAACCGCTCGCGGTCCTCGGCAAGGTCGATCATGTCCGGGTTGGTGCCGAGAATGGGAATCCCTGCCTTCAGCAGTGGATGCGCCAGCTTCAGCGGCGTCTGCCCGCCGAGCTGCACGATCACGCCCTTGACGTTGCCGCTTTCCTGTTCGGCCCTGATCAACTCGACCACATCTTCTTCCGTCAACGGCTCGAAATACAGTCGGTCCGACGTATCGTAATCCGTCGAAACCGTCTCCGGGTTGCAGTTGACCATGATCGTTTCATATCCCGCTTCTCTCAAAGCATAGGACGCATGCACGCAGCAATAATCGAACTCGATGCCCTGGCCGATCCTGTTCGGACCGCCGCCGAGAATAATGATTTTCTCTTTGTCCGATGGCTCAATCTCGCTTTCGGGCTCGTTGATCCCGTCGCCCTCATAGCAGCTATACATATAAGGCGTGGAGGAGGGAATCTCCGCCGCGCACGTATCCACGCGCTTGTATACAGGGTGCACTTTGTGCGTCGTGCGCGCTTTGCGCACCTGCGCCTCGCCCACATTCATCAACCGCGCGAGCTGCTGGTCCGAGAACCCAAGCTTCTTGATCTTCACCCAGCCTTCGCGGTCGGTCGGCAGGCCTTTCAACGTAATTTGTTTTTCCGCATCGACGATATTCTTGATGCGCTCTAAAAACCACTTGTCGTATTTGCACGTATCCTGGATTCTTTCCAGCGAAATGCCGTGGCGCATCGCCTCGGCGATATAAAGAATGCGCTGCGGCGTCGGCTGTGCGACTGCGGCCATGATTTCATCCTGGAAGGATTCCGGGCTCGATGCATCTCCCGGGATCGGCATCGGGTCCATGCCCGACAATCCTTTTTCCAGCGAGCGCATCGATTTCTGCAGCGACTCTTCAAAGCTCCTGCCGATGGCCATCACTTCGCCCACCGATTTCATCGACGTATTCAGCAGCGGCTTCGCGCCCTTGAATTTCTCGAACGCGAAACGCGGCACTTTGGTGACAACATAATCGATTGTCGGCTCGAACGATGCCGGTGTGCGCCCGCCCGTGATGTCATTCTTCAGTTCATCCAGCGTGTAACCGACCGCCAGCTTCGCCGCGATCTTAGCAATCGGGAATCCTGTGGCTTTCGATGCCAGCGCCGAGCTCCGCGACACGCGCGGGTTCATTTCAATGACAATCATCCGACCGTTCTCCGGGTTAACCGCGAACTGCACGTTCGATCCGCCGGTCTCGACGCCGATCCCGCGCAGCACCGCAATCGAGGCGTTTCGCATGATCTGGTATTCTTTATCCGTCAACGTCATCGCCGGCGCGACCGTGATGGAATCCCCCGTATGCACGCCCATCGGGTCGACGTTTTCAATTGAGCAGACGATGATGCAATTGTCGTTCTTGTCGCGAACGACTTCCATCTCGAATTCTTTCCACCCCAAAAGCGATTCCTCGATCAGCACTTCCGTCGTCGGCGAGGCATCAAGCCCGCTATAGACGATCTCTTCATATTCTTCGAGGTTATAGGCAATGCCGCCGCCCGTGCCGCCCAGCGTGAAAGAGGGGCGGATAATCGCGGGCAGTCCCACATACTCCAGCGCCACTTCGGCCTCTTCAATTGAGTGAATGGTTTTGCTCTTGGCGGACTCAAGACCGAGACGGTTCATGCATTCTTTGAATTTATTCCGGTCCTCGGCCATTTCGATGGCTTCGCGGTTTGCGCCGATCAATTCGATGCCGAGCCGCTCCAGCGTTCCATCCTCCGCCAGCGCCAGCGCGGTATTTAGCGCCGTCTGCCCGCCCATGGTCGGCAGTAGCGCATCCGGGCGCTCCTGTTCCAGGATTTTTGCCACCACGCCCGGTGTGATCGGCTCGATATATGTTGCATCCGCCATTTCCGGGTCGGTCATGATCGTCGCCGGGTTCGAATTGATGAGGACGATGCGGTAGCCTTCCTCGCGCAGCGCCTTGCAGGCCTGCGTTCCCGAATAATCGAATTCGCACGCCTGGCCGATGATGATGGGCCCGGCCCCGATGATGGCAATTGATTTTATGTCGGTACGCTTTGGCATTGGTCCTCAGTTCCTTGCAGCTTTGCGCCTGTATAATTTATGTTCCGCCTGTCCCGGGATGGGCGCGAATGCCCCGGCTTCGCCGTCGAATTCCTTGAGCGTTCCCGTTTCCAGCTCGAACAGCCACGGCACGATTTCAAGTTCTCCGGATTCCAGCAGCGGTGCCACGCTCGGGTAGGTTTCAAGGTTTTCCACGCTGAGTATCACAAGCTGTTCCTCTATTCTGTGCAGCAGTTCTTCGCGCTCGGGGTTGGGGCCGCATTGCGCCTTGGCCCGCGTGAAAGCGGTCTGCGCCACGTCGATGAATCCCGCGATGTCCGGATCATCGACCTTGTCGACCAGCGCATTAATCGCGCCGCAACGTGTATGGCCGAGCAGGATGATCTTGCGCACATTGATGTGGTGAATGGCGAATTGCAGCGCCGCCGCCAGCGCCGTTCCCTGCTGATAGGGCCTGACGATGGCGCCCATCGCTTTATAAGCTATGAACGTGCCCGGGGCAGGGCGGAAGATCGTGCCGGGGTTCGAGCGGGAGTCGATGCACGAGATGATAAAATATTCCGGGCGCTGCCCTTCTTCCACGAGGCGCCCCATGACATCGGACTCGCTGTCGTAAGCGTCCGCGCAGAATTCCTTGAACCCTTTCAGCAGGTTTTCCGTCATGCCGCCCCAACCTTTTTAGATTTCTTTATATTATCCACGAAACGCTCGAACAGGTAATGACTGTCCTGCGGGCCGGGTGACGCTTCAGGGTGATATTGCACTGAAAACACCGGCTTGCCTTTAACTCTTAAACCTTCGTTTGAACCATCGAACAGGCTCACATGCGTCTCTTCCACACCTTGAGGCAGCGACTCAGAAATCACGTGGAAGCCATGGTTCTGCGACGTTATTTCCACCTTGCCGGTGATTAAATCTTTCACCGGCTGGTTCGCGCCGCGGTGACCCAGATTCATCTTGTTGGTTTTACCGCCTAGCGCCAGCGCCAGCATCTGGTGGCCCAGACAAATCCCGAAGATCGGTATATTCTTCTCCAGCAGCGCCTTGATCATCGGCACCGCGTATTTCCCCGTCGCCGCCGGGTCGCCCGGCCCGTTCGACAGGAACACCCCGTCCGGCTTGTGACCCATGACATCCTCGGCGCTCGAATTCCCGGGCACTACAACCACCTCACAGCCCGCCGCCGCCAGGCACCTCAGGATATTCCGCTTCGCCCCGTAATCGACCGCCACGACCTTGCATTGCGGCTTGTCCTGCTTCTGGTAGCCCTGGCCGAGGACCCATTGCGCCTCATCCCATTTATACATCTGCGTGCAGGAAACATCCTTGGCCAAATCCATCCCCTCCAGCCCCGGCCAGCTCTTCGCCTCGTCATGCAGGGCCTTGAGATCAAACTTTCCGTCCGGCGCGTGACAGATCACGCCCACAGGCGCGCCGTCATCCCGGATCAATCTCGTCAGCGCCCGCGTATCCACATCGCAGATCCCCGGCATGTTCCAGCCCTTCAGCCACGCATCGAAATGCTTCTGCGAGCGCCAGCTCGAGGGGTTGGTGATATCCTCGCGCACGATCAAACCCCGGCTGGCCGGGTTTACCGTCTCGATATCCTCGTCGTTCGTGCCGACATTGCCGATATGGGGGAATGTAAAATTGATGATCTGGCCGGCATAGCTCGGGTCGGTGAGAATCTCTTGATATCCGGTGATCGAGGTGTTGAAACAAATCTCGCCCACAGCCTTCGCCGGGGCCCCGAAACCCTTGCCCCATATGACTTTTCCGTCAGCCAGAATAATCACCCCGGTCGCGTTTCGGGGTTGTTTTGAGGCCTTTAAACTTGTCATTGTTGCTGGTCTTTCTAGCTTGATGCCGCTAGAAAAAGATTTAATAATCACTTTCACCCTAAAAGGAAAGAAAAATCGTGAGCAAACGCACAGAATTCAACGACGACCTCAAGACCGCCATGAAAGGCGGGGACCAGATAGCCGTCGGCACGCTGCGCCTGATCAACGCCGCGCTCAAGCAAAAAGACATCGAGGCGCGCCCCTCAGGCAAAGAGGTCACCGAGTCCGACATCCTCTCCATGCTCCAGGGCATGATCAAGCAGCGCCAGGAAAGCCTGAAAATTTTCCGCGACAACAAGCGCGACGACCTCGCCGACAAGGAAGCCGCCGAAATCGCCATCATCGAAAAATATCTGCCCAAGCAGATGAGCGATGCCGAAGTTGCCGCCGTGATCGACAAGCTCATCAAGGAAACCGGCGCCGCCAGCCAGAAAGACATGGGCAAGGTCATGGGTGCGCTGAAATCCCAGTACGCAGGCCAGCTCGACATGGGCAAGGCAGGGGCAGTGGTGAAGCAGAAATTGGGGTAAATTACCCTCGTCATTGCGAGGCCGGAGGCCGAAGCAATCCAGTTTTGCTTTTTAACCACACAGTTGACATAAAAACAAAGCGCGTATAAAACCTGTCCTGTTTAATGGGAGTTTAAACATGGACCGGTCGCTGGCCCAATCGATTATCAAAACGTCTTATTGTTTGAGCGTAGAGCCTGACGCGGTGCGTGAAAGTATCGTTGATCACGTTATGTCATGGATGGCAGGCAAACACGAAAAAGAAGAAATGGGGCCGGAAAAATATTCTGAGTTAGTCTCTAAATTTTACAGTTTTTATAGAGATATTGCCGACATCGCCGCCGATCTGCCTTCCTCGATGCGTTTTGCAATTAATCATGACGTTGCCGATGCGGTTGCAAAAATGTCCAACACCTCCACATCAACGCTTCTGCGCGCATTCAACTACGCCCGGCTTCCTTTTCCCAAAACCTGGATTGAATACACGGCTCGCGGATGGAAAGACAAGGAAGGCTGGCTTCTCCAGGAAATGCCCGGCGAAAAAATTTCTTTGAAATTTGTGGAATCTTACACAGGCTTTAACGCCCCCTTATATGAGCGTTATGCGCAACATTTTTTAATATCGAGGGATGGCTTTAACTTTGCTCATACGCCCGCAACTGAAAAAGATTATAAGAGACAAAGTCAGAGTGGTATGGAGAAGGCATGCCGTGATGCGCTCAGCGTTCTGTTGCTGCTGAACAGCAGGTCCAACATCATCCGCGTCCAACACGAAAATGATCTGGGCAAGCTCAACGCCAAAAGAAGAAAGCAGGGCCACCGGACAGATCTTCTTTCAATACATGCCATTCACTTCGATATCGCCCGGCTCTTGAAACAAAATCCCGCGATGTCGGCTGGCGAAGCGTCCGAATCCATGGCGGCGGCCCTTGTGCGCGGCCATTTCAAGGTTCGGCAGACAGGCGTATTTTTCTGGAGCCCTTATGTGCGGGCCGCATCTTCACAGGAAGAAAAGGCGCGCATCATAAATGCCCGCCTGCAGGACGACAGGGGCGTCGGCAAATCCGGGCAGTCCGCGCTTCCTGGTGGGGCCATGCCCGAATTAATCACGTAATCGTTCCAGCACACCTACTTGATTTCCCCAATATCACGCAAAACTTTTTCAGCGCTGGCCCTTAATTGTTCTTCAGTCAGATGATCTGTGGGATCATCTCCTTCTTCAAAAGGTAAATCTGTATATGCGTCAATCTCGGCAAAAAGCCAATCAAGATGCAAAAATAGATTATTGCTTAAATAGCCATTTTCATTTTTAAATTCTTTAAAATAAATTTTCCTGAAGTCGTTTGCAGAAATCTGGTGGTTAACGAAAGATTGTATTAGTTTTTTATAATCGAATGGTTTTTTTCTCCATATCATTTTCCACCTCCTAAGCTCCCATACATTTCAATATGATCGATTTGTCTTTTGTCTAATTTAAATCCTGTTTTAAAATCACCTGATTTACCCCGGATAACATTTAATTTTGTCTTTGCATTGTAATAATGCGTCACTTTTTGTTTGTGATATGTGCCTTTAATTATTTGCGTTTCAGGATCATCAGCATGCCTTTGAATTGCCTTTTTAAATTCCTCTAAAGTTTTGTTATTTGCGTTGCCGTTAATTCCAAAATCTTCGGCGTGTTCGTACTTCTTTTGTAGTTGATTCCGAGGCGGATTAACTTCCCAGCGGGGCTCTATTTTCCTATGCTCCAAATTTTCAATTGCACGGCGTCGTTTTGTTTCGATAACCTGAATTGCTCGATAAATATGAAATGCACCTGATCGCAATATTACTCCTCCTGCAATAATTTCGACAGGCCCCATCGTTGATTTAATCGCATCAGGATATAAATTTTCTTCCTGCGGTTGTCCCGCAACCACTTCTGGTTTTTTTGGAATCGGCGGCGGCTTATAACCCACATAAAGCGGCTCGGCCCAGCAGCGGCAATTAAAATCCTCGCCGGGCGGGCCGCCAAATAAATCCTCGCCCCAGCGGAAGACCTGTCCCTCGCGCGCGGCGTGGGCAGGGCGCACATGATCGTCGCGTACCGTGCGCCACACATAATACCGCTCGCTCCGGTCGTTCTCGCGCAGCGCGTCGTTAATCGCGCCTTCCGTTTTGCCGCCGGGGCGCAGCACGCCGTCCGGAGATAACCCGTGCTCATTCTGGAATCTTTTAATCGCATTGAAAAATTCATAGTCCGGATCGAACGGGGCAATTCCCGTTCGCGGGTCGGGCTGCCAGTAGCCGAGGGCCGTGAGGGCGCGGGCGATATCGCGTGCATCCTGTTCATCCGTATCCGCGGACGGGGAAAAATAGAACCGGACTTTCAACTTCATCGCCGTCTCCCAAATAAAAAGCCCGCCGGCGGCCTTTGGGGCCGTAAGCGGGCGTCGATATATGAATATATTCCTATAAACTTAAGCCGGAGTCAATAAAAAACCGCCTAGGTGAGGGCGGTCTTTTATTCGGTCACTTAGTGAACTCTATCTGAACAGCTCTCTCATGAAGCAGAGGATGGACCTGAGGGTGACGGGCTTGAAGCAGCGCTCGTCGTCCTTCATCGTGTTCATGTTGTTATCGTATGCGTTTGTCATTGTTTTTAACTCTCTAAACCGGTACCGCGAGAGTAAACGTTGCAACTATTATGCCAAATCCGGTCAATATTTTCTGGCTGTCTTTAAAGCAAAATCGCCGCTGAGGGAAGTCAGGACGATTTAATAATTTTCCTCATATAACCGAAACAGGCCTGCATCATGTCCTGCCAGGATGTCTCCGTGCAGTGTTCGCCATACACGATAACCTTGAATTTTGTGTTTGGGCTGAAGATCTTAGGCATGTTTTTTCGCCGTTTGTCCGTTTCTTAATGACTTATTAATAGATATATATGCTTTTTTTGTGCATTTGGCAAGTTTATTAGCGTTCCCTAAATGTTCCACGTGAAACATTTTCCGCAAGTCGGATGGCATGCTATGTATGGGCTTATGACGATTCCCCCGCGATTCCTTGACGATATCCGCTCCCGGCTGTCGCTTTCCGATGTCATCGGCAAGCGGGTCCGGCTGATCCGCGCGGGCCGCGAATTCAAGGGCTGCTGCCCGTTCCATAAGGAAAAAAGCCCGTCCTTCACCGTCAACGACGATAAACAGTTTTTCCATTGTTTCGGTTGCGGTGCCCACGGCGACGTTATCGGATTCGTGATGCGCTACGAAAACCTGTCCTTCATCGACGCGGTTGAAAGTTTGGCGGCGCAGGCGGGATTGCAGGTTCCCAAACCCAGCCCGCAGGAAATCGAGAAAGCCGAAAAAGCCCGCGACATTCACACGCTGATGGAAGCCGCAACGAAATGGATGGAGGAGCAACTCTTCGCTCCGGCCAATAAAGAAATCCTGAATTACCTGACGGGCAGGGGCCTCGGCAAGGAAACGATTCAGTCTTTCCGTATTGGTTACGCGCCGGCGGATCGTCAGGTGCTCAGGAAATTTCTGGCGTCCGAAAAATTTACCGATGCACAAATGCTGGAAGCCGGGCTGCTGAAGAAAAAAGACGGCGAGCCCTACGCCTTTTTCCGCGAGCGGGTGATGTTCCCGGTTGGAGACAGAAGGGGCCGCATCGTCGCGTTCGGCGGACGGATTTTGCCCGACCACATGCGAGAACCCGACCGCGGTGATTTCAAACCGCCGAAATATATCAACTCGTCCGACACGCCGCTGTTCGATAAATCCCGCACGCTTTACGGCCAGAGTTATGCAAGGCAGGCCGCGCGCGATAACGCAGAAATCCTTGTCACCGAAGGATACATGGATGTTATTGCCTGCCACCAGGCGGGCTTCCGCGGTGCCGTCGCGCCGATGGGCACCGCCCTCACCGAAGATCAGATCGTCATGCTCTGGTCGATGATCGTCGCCGAAGAAAAAATTCCCGTTCTGTGTTTCGACGGCGACAATGCCGGGCGCAGCGCCGCCGTGCGCGCGTGCGACAGAATTTTGCCGCTGCTGAAACCCTATCACTCCGCGCGCTTCGCGTTTTTGCCGGAAGGCGAGGACCCGGACAGCCTGATCAAGGGCGGTGGCGCGAAAGCATTTCAAAATATTTTAGATTCGGCGATTTCACTTTTCGATTTTCTCTGGCTCGCGCACACGGGCGGCAGAACTTTTGAATCGCCCGAAAGTCGCGCGGGCCTTGTGAAGACTCTGGAGAATTCCATCAGGACAATTGCTGACGGCGAAGTGCAGCGCCACTACCAGGAACATCTGCGCCGCAAAGTTGGCGAGGTATTTTTCAACCGCTCGCGTTCTGCGGGCCCGCGCGATTTCAGCAAACCCGTCCGCCCCGGCATGAGGCCGCAGGCGCCCGGCGGCGTCAGGAGCAAGGACGAGCGCAGCCTGCTGGCCGCCGTAATCAACCACCCGCATATCTTCGAAACCGTCGAGGGGGCGCTTAGCCAGTTCGATTTTAAGAACGCGGGCTGCGACCGGGTCCGCCAGGCGCTTCTGACGGCATTTTCGGACAATCCCGACCTTGACCGGGAAGCCCTGAAGAACCATTTGGAAGTACAGGGATTTACTAAAGAATTGAGTGACATCCTGAGCGAATCTGTCTATCGTCTCGCGACTTTCGCGGGGCCCCGCGCCAATCACGGATCGGTGGCCCAGACATGGATGGCGTTGTACCGGGATTACGAAGGCGACGTCATGAAGCAGGAGATGCAAAGCGGCTGGAAGCAGGCCTTCCAGGCGTCCAGTGAAGACGACGAGGAAAGGCTGAGGACCCTGGTGGGTCTGAAAGCCGGCGAAGGCCGCTGATAGGTTGGGGAACAATCATCTTAAGGCTTTGAATTTCAAACAAATTGGGATTAAATCAACGAATCGGGTTGGAGTGCTAATGGCGTCTAAAAAGACCAAAAATCTTGCAGTGACTGAAAAAGAGGACCAGGAAGAGACGGCGGAAACAAAAACCGCTGGCGGCTCGCTGGAAACCGTCGTCAAAAAACTGGTCAAAAAAGGCAAGGCCGCCGGATTTCTGACCTATGACGAAATCAACAAGGCACTGCCCGCTGCTGAATTCTCCTCGGAGCAAATCGAAGATGCGATGGCGACTTTTTCCGATATCGGCGTGCAACTCGTCGAAAGCGAAGATGACGTCGAGGAAAAAGAGGCCGACGAAAAAGACAAGGACAAGGACGGCGATTACGAAGCCGGCGGTAACATCGCCGACGACGACACGGGCCGTACCGACGACCCGGTTCGTATGTACCTGCGCGAAATGGGCGCGGTGGAACTGCTCAGCCGCGAAGGCGAAATCGCGATTGCAAAACGAATTGAAGCCGGTCGTGAACTGATGATCGGCGGCATCTGCGAATCCCCGCTTGCGATTGAATCGATGATCGCTTGGTACACGGCGCTCCAGAAGGGCGATATTTTACTTCGCGAGGTGATCGACCTCGACGCGACCTACAGTGGCGGCCCGGAAGGCATTGCCGCAGCGGCCGCGGCGGCTGCGCTTCCACCCGTTCCGCACGCAGGCGCCAAGCCTGCGCCGAAACCTCCCGGCGAGCCGGGCGCGCCTGAAGGCGGCGAAGGCGGAGAGTCCGACGAAGACGATGAAAATTCGCTGTCGCTATCGGCGATGGAAGAACAGCTCGCGCCGCAGGTCTACGAGACTTTCGGCAAGATTCAAAAAACCTACAAAAAAATGCGCAAAGTTCAGGAAGAGCGCCTGGAATTGCTGAACAAGGGCAAGAAGCCCGACGAATCCAGCAACAAGAAATATCAAAAAGTAAAAGAGGAAATGATCGACCTGATGAACGAGGTCCGTCTTTCCAACCCGCGTATCGAACAGTTGATCGATCGCCTTTACACGATGAACCGCGAACTCGTTGCGCTGGAAGGCAAGATGCTGCGCCTTGCGACAGGCTCCGGCGTCAAGCGCGAGGAATTCCTGGAGCGTTATTACGACGCCGAACTCGACCCACGCTGGCTGACAAAGGTAAAGGTGCTGAAGGGCAGGGGCTGGGCCAAGTTTGCCGACAAGCACAAAGATGAAGTGAAAGCGATCCGCGACCAGATTGGTACGATCTCCGAAGAGGCGATGCTGCCGATCAAGGAATTCCGCCGCATCGTCACCACGGTGCAAAAGGGCGAACGCGAAGCCGGGCGCGCCAAGAAGGAAATGGTCGAGGCCAACTTGCGTCTCGTGATTTCCATCGCAAAAAAATACACCAACCGCGGCCTGCAGTTCCTCGACCTGATTCAGGAGGGCAATATCGGCCTGATGAAAGCGGTCGACAAATTCGAATATCGCCGCGGCTATAAATTCTCGACTTATGCGACGTGGTGGATCCGCCAGGCGATCACGCGTTCAATCGCCGACCAGGCAAGAACGATCCGCATCCCGGTCCACATGATCGAGACGATCAACAAGCTGGTCCGCACCTCAAGACAGATGATGCACGAGATTGGCCGTGAGCCGACGCCGGAAGAGCTGGCCGTGCGCCTGCACATGCCGCTCGACAAGGTGCGCAAGGTTTTGAAAATCGCGAAGGAGCCGGTTTCTCTGGAGACGCCTATCGGAGATGAAGAGGATTCATCGCTGGGCGATTTCATCGAGGACAAGAACGCGCTGCAACCCATCGACAGCGCCATTCACTCGAACCTGCGCGAAACCACGACCCGCGTGCTGGCATCACTCACGCCGAGGGAAGAGCGCGTATTGCGTATGCGTTTTGGCATTGGCATGAACACCGACCACACGCTGGAAGAAGTCGGCCAGCAGTTCAATGTTACCCGCGAACGTATCCGCCAGATCGAGGCGAAGGCGCTGCGGAAATTGAAGCACCCGAGCCGCAGCCGGAAACTCAGGAGTTTCCTGGATACATAGGTGGCTTTTCCGCCTTGCATAAGCCGGAAATTTACGTAATATATCCGTGCGCCGAAAATATTCCTTATGAGAATAAGGAGTATCGGGCGGGCGGCGTAATATGTATGATGCCCCGCAATATTCCGCAAAAAAGGACGTATTAAATGAAACAGCTTTTTAGATTTTTTCTGATCGGCATTTTCGCCGTGATTGCTCTTGCCGGCCAGGCCCGCGCCGAAACGCTGAGCAGCGACGATGCGACCAAATTCGTCAAGGCGTTGTCCGACGTCGAGGTTTTTTCCAACAGGCTCCACGAAGAGGGCAAGGATAAGATACTGAACGATGCGCTGCAGCCCGCGCCCGGCGACAAATCCTATGCCCCTTATCTGAAGGGTACGGAGATCATGAAAGACAAGCTGCCCTCAGATTACAAGAACCTGGGCGAAATCGTCAGCAAGCACGGTTTCAAATCGCAGGAAGAATGGGCGAAAGCCGGCGACAGCGTCATGCTGGCCTATATGGCGATCAAGATCGACGCGGAAAATCCCGGCGCGCTGAAACAGCTCCAGGACATCCCGGCGGAAACCAAGGCGAAAATGGATCCGGCGACGAAGGCCCAGCTTCAGCAAAGCATAAACATGATGGAAATTTTCACCAGCGCCCCCCAGAAAAACCGGGACGCGGTTAAGCCGCACGTGAAAGAAATCAATGCGTGGCTGGAGCGTTCGAAGGCGGAAAAAAAGCCGCCCGCCGCCGATAAAAAGAAATCCGCGGAGTAAAATCAGCGCGAAGGGCCTGTAGCTCAGTTGGTTAGAGCAGTCCGCTCATAACGGATTGGTCCCAGGTTCAAGTCCTGGCGGGCCCACCACCTTCAAAAGCGAGAGACCATGCTCAGCGTCGTCGTCCCCGTTTATAACGAAAAAGAGAATATCCGGCCGCTGCTGGAGGAGATCGCCGCCGTCGCGAAAATAGTGCCCGTTACGGAAGTGATCTACGTGGATGACGGCAGCGACGACGGATCGCATGAGCATCTCGCTGAACTCGCGGCTGCGTTTTCATCGTTGCGCGTCCTGCGTCATTCGGCGCGCTCGGGCCAGTCGCGCGGGCTGTGGACCGGAATCAGCCACGCCACCGGGCAACTGATCGTCACGCTGGACGGCGACGGCCAGAACGACCCGGCTGATATCCCGCTACTGTTCGAACTTTATCAAAGCCAATCGGCCAAGAACCCGCGCATCATGGTCGCGGGCCAGCGCATCAAGAGAAACGACAATTTGGTTCGCCGCCTGTCCTCGCGCGCGGCCAATGCCATCCGCTCTTATTTCCTGAAGGACGGCACGCGCGACACCGGCTGCAGTCTGAAGCTGTTCCGCCGCGAGGATTACGTGGCCCTGCCTTATTTCAACCATATGCACCGTTATCTGCCCGCCCTGATGAAAGGGCACTATATCGAGGTTCTGCACATTGATGTCTCGCACCGCCCCCGTGCGCGGGGCGTATCAAAGTATGGCTTCTTCGACCGGCTGTGGGTGGGGGTGCATGATTTGTTCGGCGTGCGGTGGCTGTTGAAAAGGGCAAGGCCAGACATTAATGTAAGCGAAGTCACTACGGCCAGGGAGAATGTTCGTGAGCTTAAGCGCTGATACTGTCGAGAAGATATGGATCGGGATCGGATTCTTCGGCCAGGCCATGTTCTTCATGCGCTTCTTTGTGCAGTGGCTGGCCTCCGAGAAGGCGCAGAAAAGCGTCATCCCCGTCGCGTTCTGGTATTTCAGCATCGCGGGCGCGCTGATCATTCTCTCTTACGCGATTTACCGCGCCGACCCGGTTTTCATCGCCGGCCAGAGCATCGGACTGTTTATTTATGTTCGTAATCTTTATCTCATCCGTAAAAACGCCATTGCCGAAAAAACTAACCCCGAGCAGGCCGCCTAGTGAAGGCGTTTGAAAAAGACTCGATTCAGATTCTCATTCTTTGTGCCGTGCTGGCGCTGGCGGCAATCATATTCCGCCCGGCCATTCCCATCGACGAGACGCGTTATCTCACCGCCGCGTGGGAAATGTTCCTCAGTCATAATTACTTCCTGCCGACGCTGAATTTCGCGCCGTACCACCACAAACCTCCGCTGTTATTCTGGCTGATCAATCTTTCGTGGGAGATTTTCGGCGCGCATCGCTGGGCGGCGGTCTTGATCATTTCGCTCATTAGCGCGGGCGCTATTCTCCTGACGTCGAAGCTTTGCCGCATCTTGTTCCCTGAGCGGGAAGAGCTTGCCCGCCGCGCGCCGTGGATCATGGTCGCGAGCGCACCGTTCCTGTTACTGGGAACGGTGGTGATGTTCGATTTCCTGCTGACCTTCTGCGTGTTGCTCGCATGGGTGTTCGTAGCCAAGTTTTTGACAACGGGCAAAAGACGCTGGACGATTCCGGCAGGCCTCGCGCTGGGCTTCGGCGTTCTTGCTAAGGGGCCTGTGGTCCTGCTGTTCACAATGCTAGCGTGGATCCTCGCGCCGCTCTGGTACGACGGCACGATCAACAAGAAAAGATATTATCTTGGATTGCTTGCTATGTTCATCGTCGGCCTCGGGCCTGTTGCTGTCTGGCTGGCGCACGTGTTCCACGGCACGGATGCGGAGTTTTTCCACTGGCTGGTGATCGAGCAGACGCGCGGTCGCATGACAGGCAACTTCGGTGGCGCTCATTCACGACCGATCTATTTTTATATCCCGTATTATTTCGCGCTGTTTTTGCCGTGGGTATTTTTTCCAACCTTCTTAAAGAAACTTAAAACCGCGAAATTTACGTTAAAGGGCGATAGCGTCGAGCGCTTCTGCGGGATTACGATTTTAATACCCTTTCTCATTTTTTCGCTGATGAGTGGCAAGCAGGCGCATTATCTGGTTCCGCTCCTGCCGTTTGTATCGATCTTCGTCGCGCAGGTGCTCCAAGCTGTGCAGATGCAGACAATCAAGCGCGTGGCGCTGGCGGCGGTTGCCCTGATGGTCATTGGTCAGGGCGTGGCATCATTCACCATGCTCCCGCGTTACGACCTGACCAATATCTCCAAAATCGTCGCTGCATATCCTGACCGGGACTGGGCCTATGTTCGGAATTACCATGGCGAGGTCGGGTTTCTCGCCCGCCGGGAAAAGCCCGTCCATGGCCTGCCGGATATGGACAGCCTGCACGAATGGTTCATGAAACACCCGGGCGGGCTGGCCGTGGTCCGCTACCGCCGGGACGAGGACATCAAGCCCTATAAGATACTGTTTACAATGGATTATTCCAGCGCCAAGAGGCTCTCGGTTATCGCCCTGAACCCGGAATATCCCTGATCCCGGCTTTCGCCGGGATGACGGGGTTTTGTTGACATTTTCCCTTAAATCCTTATATTCCCCGCATTCCCGGGAAAGAGGAGGTTTATAGCACCTCCCATTGATGGCGGATTGGCCGCCCTTCAAACCTGATGGTCAGCCGGGACAAAAATGGAGAAAATAAAATGAGTGGTAAGCGTTTAAAGTCCAAACACAAGATCGACCGCCGCCTGGGTGAAAACCTCTGGGGCCGTCCGAAATCCCCCGTCAACACCCGCCAGACCGGTCCCGGCATGCACGGCGCGCGCCGCGCCAAGCCGACGGATTACGGCATTCAGCTTCGCGCGAAACAAAAACTGCGCGGCTATTACGGCAACATCGGCGAGCGCCAGTTCCGTGGTTACTACCATGAAGCATCGCGCATGAAAGGCGACACCGGTCAGAACCTGATCAGCCTGCTCGAGCGCCGCCTGGATGCGGTTGTTTACCGCGCCAAGTTCGTACCTACCGTTTTCGCGGCCCGCCAGTTCATCAATCACGGCCACGTCACCGTCAACGGCAAGCGCGTCAACATTCCGTCTTACCTTGTTAAAGAAGGCGATGTTGTCGAGGTGAAAGAAAAATCGCGCCAGCTGCCGATGGTTATTGCTGCCGTGCAACTCGCCGAGCGTGAAATTCCTGAATACGTGTCTGTCGATGTCGCCGCGTTCAAGGCGACCCTCATGCGCGTCCCGAAACTGGACGAAGTGCCTTATGCAGTCCAGATGGAACCGCACCTGGTCGTCGAATTCTATTCGCGCTAATAAGAATAAGTTTCGAAAAAGCCGCCCCGAAATGGGCGGCTTTTTTATTGCCCGCGTGTCAGCGACGACAGCATGCCGTGAAAGGTGCGGACTTCCTGGTCGGTCATGCCGGTACGGGTGAAGAGGTTGCGGATATTGCGGACCATGGTGGGTTTCTGGTCCGGCGCGCGGAAAAACCCGGCTATATCGAGGTCGTCCTCGAGTCGCACGAGGAGTTCCTCAAGTTTAGCATGCTCGGCCGGGAAGCTGGCATTGGTCGGGGTGACGACAGTGCTTTCAGACTGCCGCGCCATCCATTCATAGGCCACGAGCAAAACCGCCGCCGCGATATTGATCGATGAAAAATCCGGATTGGTTTTCATGCTGACAATCGCGTGGCACAATGCGACGTCGTCATTCTCAAGCCCGGAGCGCTCCGGCCCGAACACGAAACCGGTTTTCTGGTTTTGCCGTTTGAGTGTCTCATCAATGGCGGAGGAAGGGGTGTAAACCGGCTTCACCATGTCGCGTGGGCGCGCGGTGGTGGCGAACAGAAAATGAATATCCTTCACGGCGTCCGCCAGCGATTCAAAAACCTGCGCCCCGATTATATCGAGCGCACCGGCGGACATATCGATTGCCGCCTGGTTCGGCCAGCCGTCACGGGGCGCGACGATGCGCAGGTCTGTGAGGCCGAAATTCAGCATTGCGCGTGCAGCGGCGCCGATATTCTCGCCCATCTGGGGCTGGACAAGAATCACGGAAGGGGCGTTTTGAATCATGTTTGCATCCAGATATATGCTCAAATAATTTACATAATATTAATAAGTTAAGCTATTGTATTTAAATAACAATATCCAATTTAGTTACGTATAACCCCAAAACAGGGTATAAGTTAAGCAACAATCTATTGAGATAAGGGTTAGGGGTAAAGCCATGGCAAGGGACGGTAGCGATCTTCTTCAGCAAGCCAGCAAGCCGTTCAGCATCATCGAGGAATTCGCGGTGCTGAGCGCGAAGCGTAAAGTTTTGCTGTGCGACCATTTATTCGGCGAGAGCCGCCAGACGTTTCGCAACACGATTAAACTTCTCTGGCCCGAAGCCAGCATTCTCGACATGAAAAAGCTCGAGAGCTTCCTCATCCTGTTGCGCAAGGCCGTCCCGAAGCGATAGCTACGCCGCCTTCTTCGATTGCAGTCTTTGTTTCACCACTTCCGGCCCGATGAGGGGGAGCAGCCCGGCCAGTTCCGGCCCATGATCCATGCCCGTGATCGCCTGGCGCAGCGGCATGAACAATTGTTTGCCCTTGCGGCCGGTTTTATCTTTCACGGCGTTGACCCAGACATTCCAGGTTTCATTGTTCCATGGCGGCGGCGGCAGAAGTGTCGCCGCGTCGGCGATGAAATCAGGCTCCTCGATTTTCGGCTGCACCGGGCCCTTGGCGACATGCCACCATTCCCTGATATCGTCGATCTTCTGCAGGTTCGCGCGCACCGCCAGCCAGAAAGCTTCATCGAGACCCGCAAGCCCCATATTGGCGAGGCGCACATTGACATCGGAAAATTTCGTCTGGTGAATGATTTTCGAGTTGAGGCGGAGCAACTCGTCGGGATCGAATTTCGGCGTGCCGCGTGAAAATTTCGAGAAATCGAAATTCCCGATCAGCGGTTTCAGTTCCATAAACGCTTCGATCGGATCCGACGTGCCGAGACGCGCCAGCAGGCTGTTGACCGCCATCGGCTCCAGCCCTTCATTTTCCTTGATTTCCTTCATGCTCAGCGAGCCAAGGCGCTTCGAAAGCTTGCCGCCCTCGGTGTCAGAAATGAGCGGCAGGTGAACGAATTCCGGAGGTTTCGCGCCGAGTGCCTCGAACATCTGGATATGCGTCGCGGTGTTCGAGACATGATCCTCGCCGCGCACGACATGCGTGATCTTGAAATCGACATCGTCGATGACGGAGCAAAGGTGATAGAGCGGGCTGCCGTCTTCTCTAATCGCAACTGTGTCTGACAATTGCGCACCGTCGAATTTCACGGCGCCGCGAATCAGATCATTCCACTCGATGGATTTATGCTCGAGCTTGAAGCGCCAGTGCGGTTTGCGTCCCTCGGCTTCATATTGTTTTTTCTGTTCGTCGGTGAGGCTGAGCGCGCCGCGGTCGTAGATCGGCGGCAGGCCGCGCCCGAGCTGCGATTTTCGCTTCAGTGCCAGCTCTTCCGCCGTTTCATAGCAGGGATAGAGCCGCCCGGAATCTTTCAGCTTCTGGATGTGGTCTTTGTAACGCTCGAGCCTGAGTTTCTGGTTGGTCTTTTCATCCCAGGGCAGGCCGAGCCAGATCAGGCTCTCCTCGATCGCCTGTTCATATTCAACCTTCGAGCGCTCGAAATCGGTGTCGTCGATGCGGAGCAGGAAATGACCGCCATGGTGGCGGGCAAACAGCCACGTAATCAGCGCTGTGCGGGCATTGCCGACATGCAGCATCCCGGTGGGCGAGGGGGCGAAACGAACGCGAACGGTCATGAAACTCCTTTGAGGTCTTTAAATAGCGGTAAGATCAGCCTTTTTCAACGATTTTCGCGAAATGGTTCGTGATCGGGTAACGGCGGTCGCGGCCAAAGGCGCGGCGGGTGATCTTGATGCCGGGCGAAGCCTGGCGGCGCTTATACTCGGCGCGGTCGACCATGCCCCAGATATTCAGGATAGTGGCGCGGTCATGGCCGAGCAGGACGATTTCACTGACGCTCAGTTCTTCCTCGACCAGCAGTTTTAAAATAGCATCCAGCGTTTCATAGGGCGGCAGGGTGTCCTGGTCTTTCTGGTTCTCGCGCAGTTCCGCCGTGGGCGCGCGGGTGATCGAATTCTGCGGGATGACCGCGCCAGCCAGTCCGAATGCACCGCGCGGCTTGTGCCTGTTGCGCCAGTTCGAAAGCTCGTACACCTGTGTCTTGTAAACGTCTTTCAGGACGTTAAACCCGCCGCACATATCGCCGTACAGCGTGGCGTAACCAACCGCCATTTCCGATTTATTGCCGGTGGACAGAACCATATTGCCCGATGCATTCGACAACGCCATGAGGATGATTCCGCGCGCGCGCGGCTGGATATTTTCAAAGGTGGTCGGAGGCGCGTCAATAATATAAGGGCTCAGGACAGTTTGCAAAGCATCGACGGATTTTTCAATCGATATTTCCTTTATTTTTATGCCGAGATTTTTGGCAAGCGCCTGCGCGTCTTCTATGCTGACGCTCGAGGTGTAAATCGAGGGCATCATGACGCCGTGCACGCGCTCCGGCCCCAGCGCATCGACGGCAATCGCAGCGGACAATGCGCTGTCGATGCCGCCTGACAGGCCGATCAGGACGCCGGGAAAATTATTTTTGCCGACGTAATCGCGAAGGCCCAGCATCAGGGCCTGGTAAATCTCTTCCTGCGGCGCGAAAGGCGCAGCGCGGTTTTCAACGCCGCCGAAAATAACGCCCTTGTCGTTTTTCTCAAGCAATACATGGTAGGTCTGCTCGGTGAACTGGTCGCCTTCCAGCAGAATATGGCCTTTTTCGTTCATGACGAATGAACCACCGTCGAAAATCAATTCATCCTGGCCGCCCACCTGGTGCACGTAAATCAGTGGCAGGCCCGTTTCTTCGGCGCGGTCAGCCGCAAGCTTGTGGCGCGTGGCTTCCTTGCCGATTTCGTAAGGGCTGGCGTTGGGCACAACAAGAATTTCCGCCCCGCTTTTTTTCAGGTGTTTTGCAACTTTCGGATACCACATGTCCTCGCACAGCATCAGGCCAAGCAAAAAGCCCCGGAATTTTATGGGGCCGGGCAGGGGCCCCGGGGTAAAGACACGTTGCTCATCGAACACGCCGTAATTGGGTAAATGATGCTTGGCCTGCGTCGCTGTGATTCTGCCGTTCTCGATCAGGTGCATCGCGTTATAGATTTTCCCGTCTATAACCCAGGGCGAAGGGATAATCGCCCCGGCCTTGCCTTTGCTGAACGCCGCGAGGCTATCGATGGATTTCTTTACTTCATCGAGAAAAGATTGGTTGAGGACCAGGTCCTCGGGCGGGTAGCCGCATACAGCCATCTCCGGAAACACAACAAGATCCGTGTTTTGTGGAACCGAAGCCCAGATGTCGCAGATTTTTTTAAAATTATAGTCGAGGTCACCCACGATGGGGTTCATCTGGGCGAGGGAAATATGGAGTTTAGAGGTCATTATTCCGCCGCTGCAGCCGCCGAAGGAAGATAGCCGCCCTGACGCAGCCCTTTAAGTTCATCCGCGAGAAGGAACGCGAGTTCCAGAGCCTGGTTGGCATTGAGGCGCGGGTCGCAGGCCGTGTGGTAGCGGCTTGATAAATCCTCGTCCGTGATTTTCTCGGCCCCGCCGACACATTCGGTAACGTTCTGCCCTGTCATTTCGAAATGCACACCGCCGGGATGCGTGCCTTCTGCCTTGTGCACCTGGAAGAAGGTTTTGACTTCGGACAAAATATGCTCGAAGCGGCGGGTTTTGTAACCTGTCGTCGATTTGATCGTGTTGCCGTGCATCGGGTCGCAGGACCAGACGACGGAACGGCCTTCCTTCTTTACGGCGCGCAGGAGCGGCGGCAGTTTTTCAGCGACCTTGTCATGGCCCATGCGAGCGATCAAGGTCAGGCGTCCCGGGATGTTGGCCGGGTTAAGCGCATCAATGAGTTTCAGTAGCTCGTCCGTTTTCATGTCGGGCGAACATTTCAGACCGATTGGATTTTTAATTCCGCGCATGAATTCGACCTGCGCGTTGTCTAACTGATGCGTGCGTGCGCCGATCCACAGGAAGTGCGCGGAGGTGTCATACCATTGGCCCGATGTGCTGTCGACGCGCGTCATCGCTTCCTCGTAATTGAGGAGTAAAGCTTCGTGGGAGGTGTAGAACTCAGTCTGTTTAATCGCCGGAACGGTTTCGCTGTTGATCCCGCAGGCACCCATGAAGCCCAAAGCCTCACTGATCCGGCCCGCCATCTCCTCATATCTTTTGATGAGGGGGCTGTCCTTGACGAATTCGAGGTTCCAGCCATGGACACGGTGGAGGTCCGCATAACCGCCATCCGCAAAAGCGCGGAGGAGGTTCAGCGTCGCCGCCGACTGGTTATAGGATTTGATCATGCGCTCGGGATCATACCTGCGCGCTTCCTTGGTGAATTCGAAACCATTGATATTATCGCCACGGTAGGCGGGCAGGGTGACGCCGCCCTGCGTTTCGCTGTCGCTCGATCGCGGCTTGGCGAACTGCCCGGCGATGCGGCCAAGCTTGATAACCGGGAGCGAGCCGGCATAGGTGAGGACGACGGACATCTGCAGAATGACGCGGAACGTGTCGCGGATTTTATTGGCGCCGAACTCGCTGAAGCTTTCGGCACAATCGCCGCCCTGCAACACAAAAGCCTGCCCCTCGGCGACCTTGGCCAGCCGGGCCTGGAGATTACGTGCCTCACCCGCGAAAACCAGCGGCGGCATCTTCGTAAGTTCGGCCTCGACACGTTTCAGGGCTGCCTGATCGTCATAAACGGGTATTTGCAGTACAGGCTTCGTGCGCCAAGACGATGGTGACCAGTTCCGGGACATAAAGGGATCCATTAACCTTTTCGATATAAAATCATCTTTATATAAAGCAATTCAAGGGGCCAAGCCAAGCGAATAAGACCCCATAAATCCAGTAATTTTTCGACTTTAGAGTGCTTCCCGCTTGTCATGGCGGGGGGTCCGTTATTAAGATTGATGGGTATATAAGCGGTAAGCCCTATGGTTGAACTTAAAAATTATACAAACCGGGACTGGGGCGCCGCCCTGCAGGCCATGATCCCCGTCATCAATGCCGTCCGGCCCAATACGTCCTGGGCCACGCGCGACGCTGTTTACCAGACCGCCAAAAAAACCGCCCAGATGCTGCCCGGGGATATCCATGCCCTTGAACAGGAGGCAGGGTTCATCTTTGCATCCGGCACCGGGGGTGAGGGCCTGACGCAGCAGAGCGTCGCGCTGCTCCGCCGCTGGCAACTCGCGGAGCGCACGCCCAGTCTCGCCGCCATGAGCATTTTTGCAATCAGGAATTTTGGAATAAACCTGCCGCAGGAAATTTTGCATGCCGTGCTGGCGGGAAGCGTTCTTGGCGAAGTTGAAAACAACCTGCCTTATCACAACAACCTCCATTACAAAAAAGTGCTGCTGCAGATGATGCGACTGATCGCCATGCATAACAGCATTTATGAAGGAACGGACCAAGCCCTCGACGGCTCCACGATCGGTATGCTTATTCTCGGCGCCTGTATTCACGATCTCGGCCATGACGGCAAGGGCAACACCATCAAGGGCTTGTTCGAGCAGGGAAGGCTGGAGCGCCGCGCTTTCGACCTGGCACGGCCTTATCTTGAAGTATGCCGTATGGGTGAAAGTGATCTCGACAATCTGAAAGTCATGCTTTTGTGCACTGACGTCACGCCTCTCGGCGACCCGGCCAACCCGCTGAACCAGATGAAAGCCGCCTATCGTTATCATTTCCTCGGCCATAAGAAAAAAATGGGCCCGCTCAATCTCGACCCGGAACTGGAAGCGCTGGAAACAAACCCGCACCTCGCCATGATGTGCATGATCCTGCACGAGGCCGACATGGGAACCTCGGCAGGCCTGGATTACACGCTGACGACTTATGAAACGAGCACTTATAAAAGGGAAATGGGCGAGGCGCGTGCCTATCCTCAGGATGTCGTCGATTTCCTGAACGATATTTGCCAGCGCCAGATGCTCTCAGACGCCGGCCAGCGCCTTTTCGCGGCGAACATGGCCCGGATTTTCGCGCTGGCGGAAAAAGAAATCTCCGATGGCAACCATGCCTTCCCGCAGCCCGAACATTCGGATTTCCTGCTGCTGCATATGGGCGGTGATCCCGGCGGCGCGGGCAAGACGATCAATTAGTTATTTCTGCATATCCCAGCGGCGGTGGAGCCATAGCCACTGGCCAGGCTCCTGCCTGATCCATTCCTCGATCATACCGTTGATGGTCGCCAGCACGGTTTCAACCGGCAGGGCTTCGCCGTTATCGCCGAACAGCGCGACAGGCGGGTAGGCTGTGACTTCGAACTGCGCGGGCCCGGTGCGGCGGTTCTGCACGGGGATGAGCGATGTATTGTATTTCTGGCATAGCATGACGGCGACCGGGTTGGTCATCGCCGGTCGACCGAAGAAATTCACCGCGATGCCTTCGTGGTATTTCTGATCGATCAGGATGCCGAGATATTCCTTGTGCCGCATCACGTTCATCAGGTCGCGGCCGCTCGACCTCGCTTTTGGAATGGCCTTGATCCGCCCGCCGAGCGTGCGCGCGCGTTCAAGAAGCCGGTCGGTCATCGGGTTGTTAGGCGCACGGTAGGTCAGGCTGGGAATGACGTTGAAGCGCACATGCAGGGTCGTCATATCCACTTCCCAGTTCCCCTGGTGCGCGGCGACGAAAACGGCCCCTTGCGCTGCATCTACGATTTTTTTGATGATCTCTTCATTGACGATCGTGACGCGGGTCCTGGCGATAGCTTCAAGATGCGGGTATTCCGCCATGACGCGGCCGAGATTGTCCCACATCTGCGTTATGATTTTTTGTTTTTCAACAGCAGAGATGCCGGGAATCGCCGCGTCGAGATTCCTGTGCGCCTTGCGCGAGGCGGCAAGGCGAGGGCCCACCGTGCGGCCTATGAACCCGCCGAAATTCGACGCCGTAACCGGGGGGAGGAGCGAGCACAGGCCATAAAAGCTATAAAGAACGATGGCTTCGAGGAGATAGCGCAGCCGTTTCATTGAGAGAGCCTGGTTTTCAGGAAATCCGCCAGCGCGGCTTCGTCTTCCCATGCCAGCCTTACATCGGCTGTATGAATCGTTTCTCTTTCGGCTGCAGGCAGGCGCAGAAGATCCTTTTTCGTGGTCAGGAGTTCAGCGTTCCACTCCAGTGCGCGGGCGCGGAGATTGGCGATATCGGCCTCGCTGTAGGGATAATGATCAGGAAAGCTGATGGTCTTGACGATGTCGAGACCAAGCTTGTCACGCGCGAACGCGAAGAATTTCTCCGGGTATCCCAGCCCCGCGAAGGCGATGTATTTTTTATCTTTTGGCAGTGGCGCGGGAAGATCGGGTTCCATATGCGCCCGGACAAGCGGTTTGTCTGCGGGCAGCGACGCCGCGACGCCGCGCTTGTCCTCGCCGATCAGGATGAACAGGTCGGCGCGGGCAAGACCCTTGTGCAATGGTTCACGCAGCGGGCCAGCCGGAAGCATCCGGCCATTGCCGAAACCCATATCGCCGTTGATGACGACGACCTTGATATTTTTGTGAATGCCGGGATTTTGCAGCCCGTCATCCATCAGCACCATATCCGCGTGATGCCGCTCGGCCAGCTGCGCGCCCTTCACCCTGTCAACGGCAATGACAGTGGGCGCACGGGACGCCAGGATCAAAGCCTCGTCGCCGGTGCTCCATGAATTATGTTTGCTCGTATCGACGAGCAGCGGCCCGCGCTCGCCGCCGCCATAACCGCGCAGGAGGAAGAAGGGCTTGGCGGCAAGATTGTTTTTGCGGATGACGTCCATGAGCGCTATGGCAGCGGGCGTTTTGCCGGTGCCGCCCGCGTTGATATTGCCGATGCAGATCACGGGAATATCGAGCGTTTCAGGCGTGATGGAATGCTGGTGGATTTCATAGCCGATACGGTAGAGGAATGAAAAGGGAGAGAGAATTTTTTCTCTGAGAGAAGGAGTGCCGCCGCTGCGGTACCAGAAGGAGGGCGTCTTCAGCGGCATGCGCGCCCCCGCATTTTATCACTGGAAAAATCGAGGTAGGGAGAGATGAGCTCAATTGTCGCGTCCACGATTTTCGATTGCGAGCGGGCAAACTCAAGGCCGCGCTGCTGCATCGCTGTCATTTTCTGCGGGTCGGACAGCAGGCTGCTTATAATATTGCCAAGCTCGCGCTCGTCCGTGACCCCAAGCGCACCGCCTGAATTACTGAGATCCTCGAATAAAGTTTGCTGGAACTGCACATGCGGGCCGTAAAGAACGGCGCAGTTGAGCTGGGCCGCCTCGATCGGGTTGTGGCCGCCGCCGCCGTCGTCGCTGAATGAGCGACCGATGCAGGCCAGCGGCGCAAGGCGATAGAACAGGCCAAGCTCGCCGAACGTGTCGGCTATATATATGTCGGTTTCATAAGCGGGTGGCGTTTTTGCCGCGCCGCGCAGGAGAAATGAAAGGCCCGCCTGCCGACAGGTTTCGGCGATTTCATCGCGGCGCTCCGGGTGGCGGGGCACGATGATCGTCAGGAGTTCGGGGAACTGTGCTTTCAGTTTTTGATGGACGCGGCAGGCGAGCGCCTCTTCGCCCTTGTGCGAGCTGGCGTAAAGCCAGACCGGCCGTTGGCCGATAGCGCCGGTGATTGTTTTGAGGTCGTTATCATCAAAGGGCAGCGGCCGCGCGCTGTATTTTATGTTGCCCGTCGCGTGGACATTCTTTGCCCTGAGCGCACGAAAACGCTCCGCCTCTTTTTCGCTCTGGGACAGGATTAACGAGAACGCGCCGAGGATTTCTTTTGCCGTGCCCCGGATCCACGACCAGCGGGCGAAAGATTTTTCCGACAGCCGCGCGTTCACGAGAATGGCGGGGATGCCGCGCCGCGCGATGTCGGTGAGCATGTTCGGCCAGAGTTCGGATTCCATCCAGAGCACGAGATCGGGCCGCCAGTGATCGAGGAATTCTTTGACCCATGCCGGGTGATCGACGGGATAAAACTGGTGGATGGCGCCTTCGGGGAGTTTTTTGCGTATCATGCCCGCCGAGGAAACCGTGCCGGTGGTCATCAGGATGCGCGCGGCCGGGATCAGGGCTATAAGCCGTTCGACCAGGATGAGGGCGGATTGCGATTCCCCGACGCTGGCGGCATGAATCCAGACCACTGGGGCCGCAGGACGCTCAAGGCTGGCCTTGCCCAGCCGCTCGCCCATATGGGCAGGGGCTTCCTTGCCATCACGCGCCCGGGCAGACAGAAGGGCGCGAAACAGGGGTCCGCTCGCCCCGGATACCGATTTATAAAGCTGAAGCATCATATGCCGGAATGTCTCTAAAGCCTTGTTTTCAGCAGTAGATATAAGGCCATATGACGCGATTTGGCAATGACTAAGGGGGGGAGGGGGTCTTTAGCCGGTTACTACTGGCAGCTTCCGTTGTTAAAGCCGCTGGGGACGTAGCGGCAGCCTGCAGGCACGCAGACCCTTTCCCGGTACCGGAGCGGCTCCTGTTTCGAGCGGGTGACGATCACGCCGGTTTCAAGCTGAAAGGTGTTGTTACTGCAGCCTTCCAGCAGCCCGAAGAACGTGGGCTGGTTGTCCTCTTCCCACGGCGTGAAGGGGTTGACGGTGGCCAGGTTTATCTCATCTTCCCAGCGTCCCGGAATGCCGGGACACGGGTCGGGCCGGACGCGTTTGTCGTCCGTGTCGCGATAGTTTTCAAAGGTGAAAAAGCCGTCATTTTCATCGTCTTCGATAAAGTCGGTGCATTTCGATTCATACCAGACGTCGCGCATCATGGTGCAGTCATAGGCCGAGCCCGGCATGCCGCTGATCGAGCCCGGTACGTAGTCGAGATCGACAGAGCGACCGCCGCGAAATGTGTGCGGGAAATTCACCGCGATATAAGAATCGAGCGCGCCACCGACCAGGTTTCGCAGCGCTATGTCCATGCTGTTGAAAGGCAGAACGACCCCCCAGCGCGGCGTTTCACTGAACATGTTGATGGCTTCCCCGGCCAGGATGTTCGCGAACTGGTCGAAGCAGGTATATTCAAGAACGCTGTCCGGCTTGACGATGAGGTTCTGGTTCTGCGTGATTTCCCGCTGGGCCTCCAGCCAGGCGCGGGAACGCAGGGAATCATAATATTCAGGATCACAGGGGCTGTCGGCAATGGGAAGGAAGGAAGCCGCCATACCGGACGATGCGATGGAGATGCATAGGGCCAGCGCCGCCAAAGCGACGTAAACAGCTTTTCTAGAACCGCGAAAAATCATGCCCATTCCTGCTGAAACCAATGAAATCCAGCCCCTAAGTAAAATTTTACAGGAAAACAGGGCCTTGGCGCAAATGGCTTTTAAGGTTCGCATATATCTCCGTTGTAATGGCAGTCTGGCGCGGGGCAGACCATGTCGGGCATTTCCTCAGTACTGATGACGGTGACGTTGCCCAGCATGTCCATGGCGAAGCTTTTAACCGCGACGATAACCCCTGTTGGAACGGGCGGGGTGCATCCGATTACCCCGCCTTGCTGCTCGCGGAGTTCGAAGCTGTGGTACACACGGTCGAAATTGACGTAGAGGTAATCCTTGTTCTCTGCAAGGTCGATCATTTCCTGCGTGATCTTGGTGCCGTCCGTGCACATGGTGGGCAGAACGCGCGGGTCGACGGTGACCAGATCAGTAAACCTCCAGAAGCGGTCGTCGGTGACAATATCGGTGCATTTCGAAAGGTAATAAACCTGGTCCATAAAGCTGCAATTATAGCCGCCCGCGCCGCTGATCTCGATGTAATCGAGCGTCGTCGCAGCGCCGCCCAGGAAGCGGTGGCTGAAATTCTGGCCGATATATTGATTAAGACTCTCGCGCACGAGCACTTCCAGGGATGTGCTGAGTTTATCCGGTCCGATATACACGTCGATGCCTATGCACGGGATTGGAATGAAGTTGATCCAGCCTACGAGCCAGTTGCTGGTCATGGGGACGCTATGCGGTATGCACAGAACGCTGCCGGGAGCATTGCCGGGAGTGATGGGACCGGTCAGGCCAACAAAACCGTTCGGGCCGGTCAACGCCGCGATGATATCGTTGATGATGGCTGCCACGTCAGGTTGGCTGCCAAATCCGCCGGGTATACCAGGAATGCTGGGTATACCGGGTAGGCCAGGTATGCCGGGTATAGCAGGCATGCCACCTCCACCGCCCAAGCCCCCCCCAAGGCCTCCTCCTCCACCGCTTCCGCCGCCACCACCACCGCCGACCGGACCGCCACCGCCGAAACCGCCGCCACTGTCACCGACAAGCAACAATGATTTCAAGATAGCTTCGACCGGGTTCTGCGGCGGGCTTATGAGGGCGAATGTTTTCGTGCTGATTTCGTTGCTGCCGAGGCTACCGAACAGGCCGCCGCCAGTCCAGCGCTCCGTTTCTGAAAACAAAGGGGCCGCGCGCGTGACGGCAAGATCGTTGAACTGGTTGAAGCAGGTATATTCGAGGATGGAATCCGGTTTGCGGATCAGGACTTCCGACTTGATGACATCGCGTTGTCCCTCCAGCCATGCGCGCGCGTAAATCTGGTTCATGAAATCGGCATCGCAGGTGCAGCCGGACGCGGGCGAACCCGGCAAACACGTTCCGCCGCCGGTGGCTTTATTCTGGTTGGGTGCGCCTGGTGAGGTTGGACCATCGCCGTAAATAAGCGGGTGGTTCGGCGTGGCGCCGACGATGCAGGGCACGCCCGGCAGGCATTCAGCGCGCGCCGTGTTCGCGCCGGCGGCAAGACAGAGAATGGCAGGAAGAATTTTCAGCCAGAACGAAAACCGGAATTTATGGCGGGGCGCGGCGGTCATTTTTGCCCTGCCATCATATACTGCCCGGAGGAGGGTTCCCACACATAAACCGTGTAGTCGTAATCGTTGGCGGCGCTTTTATAGGCCAGCAGCGTGCGCACGCCGTTCGAATGCCGGTCCCCCATGGCAAGAACGCGCGCCTCGATGATGCCAAGGGATGTGACCTTTTCATCATTCTCGGCAAGGATCGTAAAGCGGCATGCGGGGGCGCAATCCTTGTCACGGACGATGAATTCGCTGAGCCCGTCTTCGTTCAGATCGGCGGGTGCCACCAGCAGGTCGCCACGCGCCCGGCCTGTGGAGGACTGGAGGTAGAGGTCAAGCGCCCGGCCTGACGACCCCCCGATCGCGGCGCCAAAGGGCAGCTGCTCGGCCGCACGCGCCGGGACAGCAGCCGCAAAGGCCGCGAAAATCCCCGAAAACAGGAATAAAAACGCGAAAATCCTCAAAGAACGCCCCGTCGAAGGTCAAACCGACCGTTCCTGTAATTTTAGCAAATTACAGCCAGTGCTGGCAAAGAGTTTGGAAAATAAGGCTTTTCTGAGTGAAATCAGGCGGCCTTGGACCCCGGCAGGTCGATATCGAGAATCGCCATGTTGAAATCGTAGGACGTTTCGCCGTCTTCTTCGTCCTTGTAGATGGTGCCGATGAATTCGCCGTTGATGTCGACCTCGACGGAATCGCCGGTCTTGCGCGGCTTAAGATAGATATTGGGATTGTTGAAGGTCGTCTGCATATAGGCCTGCAGGCGGGTGATTTCTTGTGGTGTGAAATTGGCCATGGTCGTCTCCCTTTATCTAGGCCGCCAGGGCGGCTTTCAGCCCCTTGCTTACGCTGTCATGACAGGTTTTGGCAAGCACTTTTCTGTCGGTAAACTCGCGGGCGCGGACGGGCTGGTGAAAGGTGACGCGCAAATCCGCGCCGGATGTTTTCGCAAAACGGAACAGGTGCCGCGGCAATTCCATGTCGAGGTCGCGCGGCCAGGCGTAAAGGTCGCGCTCGTCTTTTGTCGCGGGTACTTTGCCGCCGACTTTCAAAAGACTGATCGTGACGGGCTGGAGGAAAATATCCTCGTTGCCGGAACCCAGTGCAAGCGTGAAGAGGCTGGATTTGAACGGCTCGACTTCATAGCCGCTGGTAGATGTGCCCTCGGGGAACAGGATCAGGCTGCGGCCGTTCGCGATTTTTTCGGCAAGCTTGCCGGTTTCACTGGCGATGGCAGTGCGCTTGCGCTCGATGAATTCCGTCTGCTGGAGCTTCGAGAGAAAACCGAACACGGGCCAGTTCTCGACTTCGCTCTTGGCGAGAAAAGACGCCGGCAAAATGCTGCCGAGCAGGGGTACATCGAGATAGGAAAGATGGTTCGACATGTAAAAAACCTGGTGCCCGCGCAGCGGAATGCCTTCAACGCTGTAGCGGATTTGAAAGATCGCGCGCACGCCGTTTTCCCACAGGAATGGAATGGTGTAGGCGTATTTGCCTTTGTGGAAAGCGAGCACGATCATCTGCACTGGCGCGAGCAGAAGCGACCACACCATGAATGCGGCCACTTTAAGCCAGGCTTTAAATGAGTTCATCCGGATCGCGCTCTTTGGGGAGAGGCGAAAACTGCTCGACGTTACTCTCGCCGGAAAGGGATTTTTGAATTTTGCGTTCGTAATGTTTGCGGTAGCGGCTGCTGACCATGCTGGTCTGCATCAGGATGCAGACGTCGGTGGTGTTGAATTGTTCGTCGATCACGGCGCCATCGCCAATGGTCGCGCCGACACGTAAATATCCCTTGATCAGCGGCGGCAGCTTCGCGAAGGCGCGTTTGCGGTCGATATCTTCTTTCGGGATAATGTTCATGTTGATGTAGCGGCCCTTGAGCGCACGCGGGCGCAGATATTCAGGCGCGAGGTGGTAGTGATGCAGGTATGACAGCGGCGTCGAGATATTCTTGATGTCAGTGCCGTGCAGGCTGGCGCAGCCGAAGAGTAGGTCAATTTTGTGATCGGTCATGTAATCGGCGATGCCTTGCCACAGCAGTTGCAAAACGGGGCGCGTGCGGTATTCCGGCATGACGCAGGAGCGTCCAAGCTCGAGCAGTGAGTGGCCGGAATTCAGGAGCGGTGAAATGTCGAACTCAGTGCTGCTGTAGAAGCCACCGAATTTCATCGCAAGCTCGCGGCGGAGCAGACGGTATGTGCCGACGATCTGGTCGCCAGCCGGGCGGCGCTCGTCGGTGACTACAAGGTGATCTGCATATTTGTCGAAGTCGTCGCGGTCGAGACGCACCAGCGCCATTTCCTTGTCCGCTGTTGCCGCCAGTTCTTCATAAAAAACACGGTAACGGAGGCGCTGCGCTTCCTCGATTTCACGCTCGTCGCGGGCAAGGCGTACGATCACTTGCTGATCGGCGCCGGTTTGTTCTTCGTTATCGGGTGTACTGTTTTGCATATATTATTCCGTTGCGGGGCATCGTAAGCTTTTAAAGGCATAAATCAAGGATAAATGGCTAATAAATGGCGTCCCCGAGAGGATTTGAACCTCCGGCCCCAGGTTTAGGAAACCTGTGCTCTATCCAGCTGAGCTACGGGGACAGCCGCAGCCCTTTCTATAGAAGGACAGGGAAAAAGAAGCAAACTCAACGAATGAAGAGGTGGACTTCGTTTGAAGCCGCATCGGGGCTCTGCCTGTGCGACAGGTCAATCCGGTCAAGGGGCAGGCCCATCTGTGTGAGGGTGCGCAGGACCTTCTCGGCGTTGCGGCGTGCCTTGGTGCTCTCAATCGCGACTTCGGCGGCATTGCCGTTGGAAGGATGAACGGCGACGAGATCAAAGCGCGCATCGGGGTAGCGCTGCAGGGCTTCGTTGACGGCGACATAAACCGGCTCTTCGTAATTGACATCGGCGCGGTCGAACTTGATTTTGACGAGCGGGCGCGGACCGGAAAGCGGCGCTGCCTGGCGGCCATAGCTGCCGTTGACCATACCGGGCGAGCCGGCGGTGACAGGCATCGAGGCATCAGCCGAAGCGGGGAACGCGGTCGCAACCGACGAGAACGGACGGTTAGAGAGCGACTTGCCATACAGGTCGCCGTTGGAAACAGCGAGAGCCAGCGTGCGCAAATTGTTACGCTCGGAGCTCAGGTAAGTCGTCGTGCGCGTGATGTCGTCATTCACGTTGTTAAGCAGGCGTTCGATAATGACGATGGTGTTGTTGATACCGTCTTCCAGTTCGGCGAGACGGACGTGGTCTTCTTCGATCGCACCCGACAGGCCGTAAGCGGCGCGGACAGCTTCGAGCAGGTATGACGCTTCGGACGACGTGGTCGCGGCTTCGCCGGCGAGCTGGTTCAGCGTCGCGACGGACGAGCCGAGATTTTCAAGGCTGGCTTCGGCGAGGCTCACGCGCTTCAGGAGGCGCGGGTTGCCCGGCGTCGTGCCGGCCTGCAGTTGCGTATTGATGGTGGCGACAGCGGCGTAATATTCGGCGGCTTTGCCTTCGCCCTCGCGCTGAAGCGCGTTGAGGTTGGCAGACAGCGTCGCGACCTTGCTCTGGAGCGTGTCGAGATCGGCGGTGAGGCCGTTGACCTTCTGGGTGACGATGGTTTGTGTCGGCTCGAAATAGGTTTTGCCGCGCACCTGGTCGGCGGTGATGTCATTCATCTGCGCCGGCTTGCTGTAAATCTGGGACTTGAGTTCATCGCTCATCGGGTAGGCGTTGATCTCAATCGGCCTGGACACAGGCTGCTGCGCGAACGCAACAGGGGCCGTCAGACCCGAGCAGGCCACAAGGCCCAGCGTCAGGGCAAAAACGTTCCGGAAGGTCATGTTTCTGGACATCCTAAAAATTCAATACGTAATGGTTTTATATAATGCAGGAGATTTGAAAGCTACTCGCAATAAAAGTCAACCCCTGCCAGCATCGCCTCTGAAACAGGTGGAGTCAAGCGCCCTGAACAGGGTTGTGCATAGATTTGTGTGAATCTTCAAAAGTTTGAGGCCGGACAAGGGCCTTACGGATTGCTTGCATTCGCAAAACCTTTCGCGTAAAAAGCCCTTCATTGAAATGCGCTCGTAGCTCAACGGATAGAGCATCTGACTACGGATCAGAAGGTTAGGGGTTCGAATCCCTTCGAGCGCGCCACTACCGTCAATTGCATTCCACGCATAACAGAAATACCAAGTGTTTTTATCCTTGCAAAAGCCGCTGAAAGTATTAGCGTGCTCGTATTATCACAAATTCACACCTAACCTTTTTTGGAGGACAGGAATGTCGTTTGGACTAGCAGAATATATCTGGCTGGATGGGGCCACGCCTACCCGCTATATGCGCTCGAAAGCGAAAGCCGTAAAAGTAGGAAATAACCCGAAAATCGAGGATTTTCCCGAGTGGAGTTTCGACGGTTCATCGACCGAACAGGCAACCGGCCATGATTCGGATTGTATTTTGAAACCCGCGCACTTCATTCCCGACCCGGTCCGCGGGCAGGGCAACTGGCTCGTGATGTGCGAGGTTTTCACGCCCGATGGTACGCCGCATGAATCGAACTCACGCGCGCAGCTCCGCGCTGTTCTCGATGCAGGCGCCGCGAAGCAGGACCCATGGTGCGGCTTCGAGCAGGAATACACTTTCTTCAGAGGTCGTCAGCCCCTCGGCTGGCCGGAACACGGCTTCCCCCGCCCGCAAGGTCCATTTTACTGCGGTGTTGGCGCGGACGAAGTGTTCGGCCGTGACGTTGTCGAGAAACACGCCAAGCTATGTCTCCAGACAGGCATGCTGTTCTACGGCATCAACGCGGAAGTCATGCCTGGCCAGTGGGAATTCCAGATCGGCTACCGTGGCGACAACAAGGAAGACGCAGGCGCGCTCAAGATGTGCGATGAAACCTGGCTGACACGCTGGCTGCTGTGCCGCGTCGGCGAAGATTTCGGCGTCACCGTTTCCTTCGATGTTAAACCTGTCAAAGGCGACTGGAATGGAACCGGCATGCACACGAACTTCTCAACGAAGGACACCCGCGACCCTGCAAAGGGCAAGGCAGCGATCAAGGCCGCCACGGATGCCCTGGCAAAAAAGCATGCCGAACACATTAAAGTGTACGGTGCGAACAACCATGAACGCCTGACCGGTAAGCATGAGACCTGCGACATCAACACCTTCCGTGTCGGCGATGCCGACCGCGGCTGTTCGATCCGCATTCCCAAGCCGGTCGCGCTGAAGGGTTATGGCTATTTCGAAGATCGCCGCCCTGGTGCAAACGCCGACCCATACCTGGTCACGGCGCGCCTGTGCACCACGGTATGCGGCGTTCCGGAGTCCGTGATGAAATTCACGAGCTGGCCCCGCCAGGACAGCAAGATTGCTGTCGCGGCTGAATAGCCCGCAGAACAATAGTTTAATGAAAAGAGCGCCTTAACGGGCGCTCTTTTTTGTTGGTGTAATTATTGCATTGTTACAACCGGCTTATTCTCTTTTATTCCATAAGCTTAAAAGATAGTATTGAGGTAGGAACAAAGTGTCGTTATGTAAACCTAACATATTCAATTTGTTAACTATTTTTGATTAGGCTTTAAGAACGTAATTTTGGATTCATTCTGATTTATTCCCTATGACGCCGGACAATAAAGACACGAAAAAGAGCAAGCTCAACCTGACTATTGAAAGTCTGGAGATGGAGCTCATGGACCCGGACAGCAAGCGCAAGAAGCCTGCTGCTGCGAAACCGTCCGCCGATTCTTCCACGACTAAAAGCACGAATTCCGAAGCGGTGCAGGGCGCCGAAGCTAATCTGCCTGTTCAATACCGCCAGCCCGGGGAACACAACAAGGCTCTGAAAACCTATTCGACCGGCCTGCAGAAGGCCGAAGAATCCGACAGCGAGATTCGCAAGAAGGGCCGCATGGGCGACCGCATGGTGGCGCAGGGCCTCATTACCCTGGCGCAACTGAATGTCGCGCTCCAGGAAAAGAAAATCAGCGGCAAGATGCTCGGCGAAATCCTGGTGGAGCTTGGCTTCATCAACGAAGATGTGCTGACGCGTTTTCTTGCTGAATCGTCGGGCTTTGAACTGTTCGATCCCAAGCACACCATTGTCGACGGCGATGCGCTGGCGCTGTTGGAAAAAAAGATAGCGCTCAAATACAGCATGCTTCCTATTTCCGTCAGCGGCAACGATGTGCGTGTTGCGATGGCCGACCCGTACGATGTCGTCGCGCTGGATACGCTGCGCAGGTTTTTGCCCAAGGGCGCGCAGATCAAACCGTTGGTCACGACTGCTAAAGTATTGGGCGAGGCGATCGATGCCGCTTACGGCTATGCCAGCTCGGTCAATGCAATTCTTAAAGAGCTGGAAGAATATAAAGACGACAAGGATGTCGCCAGCCTGAATGAAAACGAGGTCTATTCACACCCGATCGTGCGCCTCGTCAACGCGCTGGTTTATGAAGCCGTCAAAATGGGCGCAAGCGACCTTCACTTCGAACCGGAAGAGAATTTCGTCCGCCTGCGCTATCGCCTCGACGGCGAATTGTTTACGGCCCAGATTCTTCACAAACAGTACTGGAATGGAATCTCCCAGCGCATCAAAATCATGTCGCAGATGAATATCGCCGACAAGATGAGCGCGCAGGATGGACGCTTCGGGCTTGATGTCGGCGGCCGCGCCGCTGATTTTCGCGTGTCTTCGCTGCCCACAGTTCACGGCGAGAATATCGTTCTCCGCGTTCTTGATAAAAGCTCCAACATCATGCCGCTCGGCAAGTTGGGTTTCAGCGAGCACAACATGAAACTGATCAAGCGCTCGCAGGAAAAACCCGAAGGCATCATCATCGTCACCGGCCCGACAGGTTCCGGTAAAACGACGTCGCTCTATTCGATGCTCAACGAAATCAACACGGTCGACGTCAACATCCAGACGCTGGAAGATCCGGTCGAATATTCCCTTGGCATGATCCGCCAAACTCACGTGCGGGAAGGGGTGCTGGAATTTGCGGAAGGCATCAAGGCCATGCTCCGCCAGGACCCGGATATTATCTTCATCGGCGAAATCCGCGACCAGACCACGGCCGAAATGGCCCTCAAGGCCGCGATGACGGGCCACCAGGTTTATACGACCCTTCACACCAACGATTCCTTCGGCGCCATTCCGCGTCTTCTGGATCTCGGCATGAAGCCGGGAATGCTGGCCGGCGCGATCATTTCCGTTTTCGCCCAGCGTTTAACCCGGATTTTATGCCCGCACTGCAAGACGGCATATCACCCGGACAATGATGAATGCGCGATTTTGGGCGTCGACCCGGCCAATCCGCCGCAAATATATAAGGCAAGGCAGGGCGGATGCGACCTGTGCGCAGGGCAGGGATATAAAGGACGTATCGCGGTTGCGGAAATCCTTTTGTTCGATGACGATCTCGACCTGTTGCTGGCCCGCGGCGAATCAAAAGCCGATCTTAAAGCGCAGGCTGTGAAAAAAGGCTTTAAAAGCATGAAAGACGATGGCATCCTGAAGGTGCTTGAGGGAATCACCGATCTTCAGGCGCTCTCCAAGGTTGTCGATATTCATAAATAATCGCTTCCGCCGCCTGTCTTTCTGATCAGAAATCATGGAACGTTATAAATACAGAGCTGTAAACGAAAACGGCAGACCCATTCGGGGCGTGATATCCGCCGCGAGTGAATCTGATTTATACAATCAGCTTCAGTCCGCCGGGCTTGAGCTTGTCGATTGCAAATCCCTGAACCAGAAAAGCAGCCTGTCCTTCAGCGGCACGATGAAGCGCGTGAAGATCCGCGACCTGATCCAGTTTTTCGTGCACATGGAACAGATGCAGAGCGCCGGTGTGCCGTTGCTCGACGCCCTGGCCGATATTCGCGACACGACCGACAACACCCGCATGCGCGACATGATGAGCGAGATTTACCGCGACGTTTCCGACGGCTCGTCGCTATCGGAAGCCATGGCCAAGCATCCGAAGGTTTTCACGAACCTGTATCTTTCGCTGATCAAGGCCGGCGAGGACACGGGCGACCTGACCTCCGTATATCTGCAGCTTGTAAAATATCTTAAATGGGTCGATGCCATGCAGGGCAAGGTCCGCAAGGCCACGCGCTATCCCATGATCGTCACGGCGGTGGTTTTCGTCACGATTGTCGTGATGATGGGTTATGTGGTGCCTCAGATTGTCGGCTTTATCCGCAACCTGGACCAGGAGTTGCCTTTCTATACGGTATGGCTGATTAATACGTCGGATTTCTTCAGGGCTTACTGGTGGGCGGTGCTAGGGGCTCCGGTTATCCTGTTTATCATTCTAAAAACCCTATGCCGTGTATCCGAGTCATTCGCCTACCGTGTCGACGCCATGTTCCTCAAAAGCCCGATATTTGGCGTTTTGATCCGCAAGATATCGATCGCGCGTTACGCCCAGACATTCGGCGCCCTGTTCGCCAGCGGCATTGATGTGGTGAACGCGCTCAAATCCGCGCGGCAGACGGTCAATAACCGTGTCCTGATCGAGGCGCTGGAACTGGTCGAGCGCTATGTCCAGGCCGGCAGCCCGCTCTCCGAGGCATTTAATTATTCCGGCGAATTCCCGAGCATGGTTGTCCGGATGCTGAAAATCGGCGAGGAATCGGGCAACCTGACGGTCGTCCTGGAACAGGTTTCGGAATTTTATACCAAGGACGTCGAGGAAGCCGTGGAAGGGTTGATCGCCATGATCGAGCCGGCCCTTACCGGACTGCTCGGAGGTATGATACTATGGATTGCTGCCGGGGTGTTCGGCCCGATTTACGGCAGCTTCGAAAACATTGATTTCTAGGTGTAACCGGTCATGACACTTTCTTTTCTCGCTCCCAACCGCACGGTGATGCTCGTCACGGACGAAGCTGCATATATCTATGCCACGGGCGCGCGCGGCGTCCGCCTGGTCGAGACGGTGCCGTGGGAAGCGGAGAATTTCGAACAGAACGTCGCCGGCATCCTGAAGCGCGACTGCGGCGGCAAGCCGGTGCTGATCCTCAACGACATGGTCGAGCAGCATTACCGCAAGGAAAAGGTTCTTAAGTCCGGGGTCGGCATGCTCGACAAGGCCGGGATGCTGAAGCGCAAGATCAACGTCGCTTTCCCGAGTTACCCCGTCAAGGCTGCTTACCCGCTGAAGGAAAAGGCGCCCAAGGGTGAGAATAAAGTCGCCGCTGATATTTATATCTTCGCCGCCGTTCCCGACACCAAGCAACTTGCGCTGACAATCGGCGCGACCAGCCGTTCGCTGGTCCCGGTTTCCGGCTTCTGCCTGTTGCCGGTCGAATCCTCGGACATGGTCAAGAACCTGTCGCTGAAGCTCACGAAAAAAGGCGAGCCGAAATGCCGCTGGGTTCTGTTCATCGGTCAACACAAGAATGGTTCGCTCCGCCAGATCGTGACAAAGAACGGCGAGTTGGCCCTGACGCGTATGACGCCGATCATCGAGAGTGACAACGATACCGAGGCCTGGGCGAACGAGGTTCACCAGGAATTCAAGGCGACCATGAGCTACCTGTCGCGCTTCGGGTTCCAGAATGAAGACGGCCTTCATGTCATCGTCATGGCCAACGAGAGCGCCGGCGAGGCGATCGAGGCCAAGATCGAGGAGCCGTGCAAATATACGGCGCTGACATCGGCCGAGGCAGCGCGCCTTCTCAATGTCCCGATCGGCCCGCAGGAAGATTTCCGTTATGCCGACCCGCTGCACGCAGCGTGGGTTGGGCGCAAGACCAAATTCATCCTGCCGATGCGCGCCGCGCAGATAGACAATGTCTCGAAGCCGCGCCAGACCGCGATGGCGGCATCTGTCGTGCTTTTGCTCGGACTCGCTTTCCTCGGCTATCAGACCCTGAGCCAGCTTGCATCAATGAGCACATTGTCCGGCGATCTCGATGAAGCGAAAGGCCGCCTGTCGCAGCTCAGTGTTCAATATCAGAAAGAAGTGCAGCGCAAGGAAGAGCTCGGCTTCGACGTTCGCCTTGTTCAAAGCTCCATTGCCGTTCATGACGCGCTGGAGGACGGCAATATCAAGCCGCTTGGCCTGTTCCAGAATATCGGCAAGGCTTTGGGCAGGGACCTGCGCTTTGACCGGGTCATCGTGCAAAGGCCCGCCGATAATCTGGTGAACACGCTGATCGATGCGGCTACGCCGCAGACTTCGCCGCCGCTGTTCGATGTCACGCTGCAGATGACGTATCCGAGCACCGCGAATATCGACAAGGGCAACCAGGAAGTCGGCGATCTGCGCGGGCGTTTACAAAGTTTGCTCCTCGGCCACACGGTCGAGGTTACGAAATTCCTGAAGGACTATGAGTATGTCGAGGAGATCGTCGTCGAGACGGGCGACCTGGAGAAAAAAGACGTGAGCCAGGACTTCGTCGCCGAGATCATGATCAAAGGGCCGCCGGTTGATACGGCTGCGGAGGTGTCGCAATGATCCGTGTTCTTGGCGCAAAGCGCATCCTGACGATTTTGGCCCTGCTGGTGCTTAACGGGCTGCTGGCGGCTTCGGTCTATCTGTATCTTGTTCCTGAAAAGATCAAGAAGCAGAAGGAGCTTTCCTCTGCGCTCGGGCAGATTTCCACGGTGCAGTCCGATATCGGCCGCATGCAGGTTGAATTCGACCAGCTTGCCATCCAGCAGACGCAATTCGAGCAATTGAAGGAGCGCGGTTTCTTCGGCGCCCAGGGCCGCCGCGAGGCGGAAAAACTGCTCCAGAAAATCCAGCAGGAAGCCGGTGTTGTTTCCGCCGTTGCAAGCGTCCAGCCGGGCTCCATCGAGGACAACGAGGAAGCACAGAAGGCCGATCATAAAATCCTCGTCAGCCCTGTGAAGATTCAAATCTCGGCCGTCGATGATGTCGACGTGTTCCGTTATCTCTACCTGGTTGAAAGATTTTTCCCCGGCCATGTGACGATCGATAAAATCATGCTCGAACGTAAAACCAGCATCAACAACACGGTCCTGCGCGCTATTGCCACCGGCGGCAAGCCCCAGCTCGTCACCGCAGACATAGAAGCCAGATGGCGCACCATGATCCCGCAGAAAGATATCATCGGCGCGCCGGTGCAGCAGGAAGGAGCCCCGCAATGACACGGTTGCGCTCCAGATTGCTGATCACGGTTTTGGGCGGCGCCCTGTTGTTCGCCGCCGGGTATGGGATGGCGCAGGATGCCCCGGAATCCCTAGAGCCCGTGCCGATGGGAATTTCATCGCCCGCCGTAACGGGTGAGACGCCTCCTCTTGAAAATATTCCGGCAGATCCTGCCGCCGCGCCGACCGAAGCCGCTGCCGCAACACCCGAGACAGGGGAGCAGGCGATCGACCCGAACCAGATGCCATCGCTCCTGTTCACGTATTGGGAGCATACGGCGATTGTCGATGCGAAAAAATCCGTCGGCGAGACGCGCGAAGTCACCGAAGAAGAATGGCGAAATATCGGCGAAGGAGGGCAGGCTGCAAAACCGCCGCCCGAGGAACGCGACATCACGCTCGGCGGCATTGTGTTCGTCAAGCATGGCGACTGGACGATATGGCTGAACGGCAAGCGCGTGACGCCTGACGCCATCCCGCACGAGGTCACGGACCTGAAGGTGTTCAAGGAGCATATCGAAATGAAATGGTTCGACGATTACACGAACCAGATATTCCCGATCCGCCTACGGCCCCACCAACGCTTCAATATCGACACCCGGATTTTCCTGCCCGGCTGATTAGGGACCGCATTATGGCTGAAGACATACTGGCTCTGAACAATGTCAGCGTGACCTATGGCAAGCTCTCTGCGGTGCGCAATGTTTCACTGCGCCTGCGCGCGGGCGAGAGCTTCGGCCTGATCGGCCTGAACGGCGCGGGCAAAACCAGCCTCATCAAATGCATCCTCGGCCTTCGCGACGTTAGCGGCGGAGACATTTCCGTGTTCGGCAGTCCGCCGCAATCCAAGGCCGGGCGCAACTCACTGGTTTTCCTGCCCGAGCGTTTCGAGCCCCCGTGGTTCCTGAGCGGCATGGAGTTCGTGAAATTCTCCCTGGCCCTGTACAAGCGGCCCTTCGATAAACAAACCGTCATCGATTACGCCAGGCGCCTCGCTCTTGACCCTGCCGCCCTTAGCCGCCGGGTCCAGACCTATTCCAAGGGCATGCGCCAGAAGCTTGGGCTGATCGGCACGGTCCTCACGGGCTGCAACCTCATGATCCTGGACGAGCCCATGAGCGGCCTCGACCCGCTGGCGCGGACGCTGGTGAAGGATATGCTGGTCGAATGCCGGGGGCAGGGACGGACGATATTCCTGACATCACATATACTTGTGGATATGGACGAGATTTGCGACCGGGTGGCCGTATTGCACGAGGGTGCCATCCATTTCACCGGGACACCGGCCGAACTCAAGAAAACCACCCAGGTTGATAACCTTGAGAGGGCCTTCTTACAATCCATTGAGAAAAAGGCCGCTGCATGATAAATTTGAATCATGGGTCGAAGGGGGCCCTTTCTGAAAACCTCGCCCCTGCAACGATAAGGCAAAAAATGCGTATCCTTCCGAACTCTCTTTTCACGGTATCCGGGCGTGCAATCCTCCTGCTGGGGGCATGCGCCATTGTGGCCGTTTCGCCCGCCATGGCGCAGCAGGACGATATCCTGCTGCCCGCCGATGAAGGCGCGCCGCCGCTCATGGATGGCGTTCCCGATGAACCCGTATCCACCGATCCGGCCGCGCTGACCGCGCCGGTCGAGACAAGCCCCGAAGCCGCCGCCGCCGCGGAAGACGCTATGCAGAATTTACTCGAGGATATTAACCAGGGCGGCGCGCCGCCCGCAGATCCCGCCGTTCCCCAGGCTGCGCCCGAAGTCGTCGACGGCGCCGCGCCCCCGGCGGATTCCGGCCTGATACCCGAGCCGGATGCATCTGCAACCGCCTCGACCGACGTCAATGTCATTCCCGCACTGCCGGCTGATAAATCGGCAGATGAGAACCTGTTTTTCGACGCCGATACGCTGGTGCCGACCGGCGAGATGGGCGCCAACGCGCCGCGCAAGGTCAATCCCGCGCTGCAGCCCGCATCCAAGCTGATCGTCGTCACAAAAGACCATGGCCCGGGCAGCCGCCAGGCGCAGCTTGTCTCTGCCGAGCGCGCCATTACGCTTGGGCGCTATGATTCCGCGCTCGAGATTTACAATGCGCTGTATGCGAAAAACAGCCGCGACCCGAGTATCGTATTGGGCCGTGCTGTCGCGCTTCAGCATCTCGGCATGTATGACGAGGCGATCAACGCCTATGAAGAATTGCTCGACCTTCGCCCGGAAAATGTACAGGCGCAGATCAATATGCTCGGCCTGATGGGCCAGCAATACCCCGCCGTCGCGCTGCAGCGCCTGAGCGAGCTTCGTGAGAAAGAACCGCAGAATGTCGCCGTCGTCGGCCAGATGGCCGTGCTTCAGGCCAATATGGGTCAGTTCGACGAGGCGTTGAAATATCTGGGCATGGCGGCAAGCCTGGAGCCCAACAACGCAAGCCACATGTACAACATGGCCGTCGTTGCCGATCTCTCCGGCAAGAAGGACTCAGCCGTTCAGTTCTACGAGCAGGCGCTCGAGGTCGACAGTATCTATGGCGGCAGCAGGTCCATTCCGCGCGACGCCGTGTTTGAACGCCTGGCACGGCTGCGCTAGAGGCCCGCATGGGCGCGGACATCCCGCCTTTCCTGATTAATATCATCTTGGTGGTTGTAGGCCTCGCCCTCGGCAGCTTTGCCACCGCGCTCGCGCACCGCATTCCGTTGCGCAAACCGTTCGGCGCATCGCGCTCCGCATGCCCGCATTGCAACCATACGCTCGCCGCCGCCGATCTCGTTCCTGTCGCATCGTGGATCATGGCCGGAGGGAAATGCCGTTACTGCCGCAAGGGCATCAGCATGGGATATCCGCTGATGGAGCTCGGCGTGCTGCTCGCGTGCCTTGTGACTTACTGGGTCAAGGGCTGGTCGCCGGACACCGCCTTCATCATCGCCGCCATTCCCTTTCTCGCCGCGCTGCTCGTCATCGACCTCCGGCACATGATTTTGCCCGACGGGCTTTTGATCATCGTGGCTTTGATCGGCGTCGCGCGCATGATCTTCAAGGCCGTGGTGTTGCAGGACGCCCCTGACATGGAGATGCTGATCAGTTTCTGCATCGACATCACCATTTTTGCGGCCATCTCCTGGTTGCTCGGCTTCGTGATGGAGAAAATCCTAAAAAAGGAATCCCTTGGGATGGGGGACGTGAAGTTCTTCGCCGTGGCAGGGGTCTGGCTTGGATTATCGAAATTAGGCTGGTTCTTCGGCCTCTCGGGCTTTCTCGGGGTATTGTTCGCCGCTGCCTTTAGAGATTATGGGAAAGGAGGCCAGTTTCCCTTCGGCCCGGCGCTGATTGCAGCCCTTTTTCTGCTGGTTTTGACGGACGGTTCTCTTTTCTAAGGAATTCATTTAAAATGAAAAAAGCGTAAAATTTTACTTTCCGTTCATAAAGTTACGATAAAACTGTAATACGGCCATTTGTCCGGCCGTGCCAATCTTGAGGAGACCGACCTTGGACCTGACACAGCTTCTGGCGTTTACAATGCAAAACAAGGCATCCGACCTGCATCTCAGCTCGGGCAGCCCGCCGGTTATCCGGGTGCACGGCATCCTGAAGCGGGTGAAGGCCAACGCGCTCTCCAGCGACGACATTCGCACGATGCTCTATTCAGTCATGACCGAGGATCAGCGCGCCGTTTACGAAAAGGACATGGAACTCGACTTCGCGATCGCTCTCGGGGAAAAGGCGCGTTTCCGCGTCAACGGATTCACCAGCCGCCTCGGCTCTTGCGCCGTGTTCAGAACAATTCCGACCGAAGTGCCAACGATGGCGGAGCTCGATCTCCCGCCCGTCATACGCCGCTTCGCCGACCTGGAAAAAGGAATCATCCTCGTCACCGGCCCGACAGGTTCGGGTAAGTCGACAACGCTGGCCTCAATGGTCAACCATATCAATCTACATCACCCGAAACACATCCTGACGATCGAAGACCCGGTCGAATTCTTCCACAGTTCTAAAAAAGCGCTGATCAACCACCGTGAAGTGGGGACGGATACCAATTCGTTCTCGCGCGCGTTGAAATCATCGCTGCGCGAAGACCCTGACGTTATTCTCGTCGGCGAGATGCGCGATTACGAAACGATTTCGCTCGCGCTCACCGCCGCCGAAACCGGCCACCTTGTGTTCGCGACACTGCACTCTTCATCCGCCGCGAAAACTATCGACCGTATCATCGACGTGTTTCCGACGGGCGACAAAGAAATGGTCCGCGCCATGCTGGCGTCCTCGCTGCAGGGCGTTGTGGCACAGACGCTGCTTCGCCGTGCTGACGGCACGGGCCGTGTGGGCGCATTCGAAATTCTTGTTGGCACCAACGCCATCCGGAACCTGATCCGCGAAAACCAGATCCCGCAAATTTACTCCATGATGCAGACCGGCTCGCGTTACGGCATGGTCACAATGGAGGACGCCGTGGGTGGTCTGCTCGAGGCCAGTATCATCGACAAGGACGAAGCCCGCGAGGCGCTGCTCCGCGTCGGCGGCGGCGACGAAGATCACGACGAGGATTATGCCGATGCATCGCTCGGCGGCGGCAGGCTGGGCGATGTGCCCCTTTCCGGTTCCGAAAGCGGCGAGGGCAAGAAAAAAGCCGAAGGCTCCTCTGAAGGGTATTCATTTTGAACGTCCCCGTCATATTCAATTATCTAAACTCCATGAACGATCACAAGGCCAGTGATCTGTACCTGACCGTCAACCATGCGCCGACGCTCAGGACGGAAAAAGGGTTTGTGCATCTGGATAAAAAACCGCTGACGCATGACGATATCAATAACATTCTGAACACCGTGCTGACGGCGCGCCAGAAGCGCGATTACGAAAGCCACATGGAATTGAACACATCGCTGGATATGGGACGCTACGGGCGCTTCCGCCTGAACGCGCTGCGCCAGAGGCAGTTTCCCGCAATGGTCATTCGCCGCATCATCTCGAAAATCCCGAGCTTCGCCGACCTGCGCCTTCCGAAAATTCTTGAAAAACTCTCGATGGAGAAGCGCGGTCTCGTGCTCCTGACCGGTATGACCGGTTCGGGCAAATCAACAACGCTTGCCGCCATGGTCGATTACCGAAACGCGCTGGAAGAGGGGCACATCATCACCATCGAAGACCCCATCGAATATTACCATGAGCACAAAAAATCGGTGGTCACCCAGCGCGAGGTAGGCGTCGATACGGAATCTTACGGCATCGCCCTGAAAAACGCCCTGCGCCAACGCCCGGACGTCATCCTAGTTGGCGAGATCAGGGACAGGGAAGTGATGGAGCAGGCCCTGACTTCGGCCGAGACAGGGCATCTGTGCCTCGCCACCATCCATACGAGCAACTCCTACCAGGCGATCGAGCGCATCGTGAATTTCTTCCCCGAGGATTACGCCTCCCAGATACGCCTTAACCTGTCGGTGAACCTCAAGGCGATTGTTTCCCAGCGGCTTCTGCCCGGCATCGACGGCGGCATGGTGCCGGCCATCGAGGTCATGCTGAACCAGGGCCTCGTGCGCGACCTCATTCTCAAAGGCGAAATCACCAAAATTAAGGATGTCATGGAGCAGAACGCCACTCTCGGCATGTGCAGCTTCGACCAGTCCTTGCTCCAGCTTTATCAAGAGGGCCTGATCACCGAAGACGTCGCGCTTTCGAACGCCGACAAGCAGGCCGACATCAAGGTAAAGCTGCAGCAGCTCAAGCTTTCCTCGAAAAAGACCGGCAGCCGCGAAATCCTGAAATCCCTCGATACGTCCGTTATATCCTTTAAGGATTAATGTTTATGGATGTGGGCATGCCTAACTATGGCTATTGTGTGGCCATGGACGATATGTTCTAATATTTAAGGCGTCGCTGTCGGCGCTTTCTGTCTTTTTCTTTTATTTCATCTCGGTGGGTTCCTTCTCATGACGCAGACAAAAAATCTTAAAAATCAAAGATTTGCTTTGGTTTTGCCGTTTATGCTTTTGGTCGGGCTTTCGACCGCGAGTTGCGATATGGCACGGAATCAGCTTAAAGCCGATCGCGCTGCGGACATGGAAACCCAGGATTTCCGCGATGCTCTGGCGCCGCGCCTTCCCGATGTCGAGGATGACATGGGCGATGCCGCTGCTGCCGACACCGTTCCCAGCCTGCAGCCCTATATTTCGGCCAGCGATTCCAATATGAAGGCGATGCCGCTGGTTTCGATTTCGGTCAACCAGTCCGTGCCAATCCGCGACGTTCTGTTTGAACTGGCGCAGCAGGCCGATTACGACCTCGAGCTTGATCCGCGCATCAAGGGATCGATCATCTTTACCGCGCGCGAGCGGCCATTCGACGATGTGGTGGAGCGTATCGCCGACATTGCCGGCCTGCGGTTCAAATTTGAAAACGATGTGCTGCGCGTCGAGCTCGATACGCCGTACAACAAGGTCTACAAGATCGATTATTTAAGCTATATCCGCTCCAACACGAGCAACGTTCGTAACGATATCGGCGTTGTCTCGGGTGATGGCGCCGATACAGGCTCGAGCTTCGAAACGACAGCGACGAGCGAAGCGAATTTCTGGGGTGAACTTGAAGTCAACATCCAGCAGATTCTTGGCTCCGCGGAGGGCGCGGTTCTGCGCACGCAGCGCGATCCGCGTATCACCGCGACTGAACAGAATCCAAACGTGCAACCTGTTGCCGCCACCGACGCGCAGGGCAATCCTGTAACGAGCACGGAAGGCGTCAATGTTCAGGCGCAGGCTCCGCAGGCCGTGCTGAATGTTCAGTCCCTGCCGACCGAGGAAGAGGAGGCAGCATCCAACAACGGCAGCCAGCCTGAGGATAATGTCCTCGTTCCGACCTTCACACTGAACAAGCAGGCCGGGCTTTTGAATGTCTATGCCCCGCAACGCGCCCAGAAAGAAGTCGATGAATACCTCAAGCTGGTGCGCCGCGCTGTTACCGCGCAGGTTTTGATCGAGGCGAAAATTCTCGAGGTTGTGCTCGACGACGAGCATGCGACCGGCATCGACTGGCGCGCACTTGACCTTGGCGACCTGAATCTGAACTACCTGACATCCACCGGCGCCGCGACTCTGGCAGGCCTGGGCCCTAACACCGGCCCATCGCTGAGCAGCACTATTACCGGCTCCACCAGCTCGAACCTGGTCGTCGGCAGTGACGGCGGGGACTTCCAGGCCCTGATCAAGGCGATTTCCGGCTTCGGCACGGTACGCGCCCTGGCCAGCCCACGCCTGACGGTCCTGAACAACCAGTCGGCGGTTCTGAACGTCGCCGACAACCGCGTATTCTTCGAAATCGATATCGACGTTACGACGGACGAAGGCGTTTCGCAGGTCGATATCGACAGCGACATCCGCAACGTGCCGGAAGGCGTGCTTGTTAACGTCCAGCCCTCGATCAATCTCGACAATGGCACCATCTCCATGGCGCTGCGCCCGACAATTACGCGCATCACCGCCCTGAAGCGCGACCCGGCGGTTGAGTTCGTCAAGGCTTCGGCGATCCCGCCGATCACCAACGAGAACGTTATCTCCGAGGTGCCTGAACTGAACGTCCAGGAAATCGATTCGGTCATCCAGGTTCGCTCCGGCCAGGCTGTCGTTCTCGGTGGCCTGCTGCAGGACCGCATCGAGGGCACGCAGACCGGCGTCCCGGTCATGAGCGAAGTCCCAATCGTTGGCTCCTTGTTCCGCCAGCATAACGACATCATCCACAAGCAGGAATTGGTGATCTTCCTCAAGGCGACAATTTTGCCGTCGCCCGACCAGTCGATCCACGATACGGACCGCGACATCTACCGCGCGTTCTCCGGAGACCGCCGCCCCTTTAAACTCTAAGGTTCGCGAATGCGCTGGCCTCTCGTCCGCTACGTCCTGACTGCGGCCTTCAGGGACAGGCTCGTTATGGCGCTGGGGATCACGATTGTCGTCGGCGCCAGCATTTCCATTTTTCTCGGCTCCGCTGCCCTGATTGAAAAGCAACAATTTTCTGTCGTCTTTGCCGCCGCGGGCCTGCGCTTTGCCGGCGTGCTCGGGCTTGTCCTGTTTACTGTTTTCTTTATACGCCGCTCGTTCGAGGCGCGGGACGTGGAATTCATTCTCTCGCGCCCCGTCAGCCGCGTGGAGTTTTTACTGTCTTATGCCGTCGGCCTTTCGCTGCTGGCACTGGGCATGAGCGCCGCGCAGGGACTCTGCCTTTATCTCATCGCCCCGCATTTGTTTGGTATCGGGCACGCCTGGTGGCTGCTCAGCATCGCCGCCGAAAACGTGATCATGGTCAATACGGCCCTGTTTTTCTCGATGATTCTCTCCAGCGCCGCGACGGCGGCAATGGCGGCGACCGGATTTTACATCCTGGCTCGGCTCATGGGTCAGCTGCTCGGCATCGTCGATGCTTTCGGGCAGCCCAGATTTATCTATCAGGTCATGGAATACACGATGCAGGCCATCTCGGCGGTGATGCCGCGGCTCGACCTGGCGGCGCAGCCTTCGTGGCTGATCTACGGTTATGAAGGCGGCGGCTTTTTCGTGCTGGTCCAGGCGGCGGCGTTCGCTGTGCTGGTCACGACAGCCGCCCTGATCGATCTCGTCCGAAGGCAGTTCTGATGTCCCCGGCGCGCCGCCGCATCCTTTATATATTTTTCCTTCTGGTAATGGCATTGCACGTTGCCGCATGGCTGCAGGTCCGTACGGCGCATGCGCGCTGGATGAATGTGCCGCCCGCGCCGAACGGGAAGGGCGCAGAAATTTTTACGTTGGGCGACCCGCAATTCGCCTATCGCATGACGGGTGTGATGCTGCAAAATCTCGGCGATACGGGCGGCCGCTCCACCGCATTCAAGGAATATGATTACAATCATCTTGCCGCGTGGTTCAATCTTGCTCACGGGCTCGATCCGCGTTCAGACTTTGTGCCCATGCTGGCGGGCTTTTATTTCAGTTCCGTCGACGATCCGGCAAAGATCGCGCCGCTCGCGGAATATCTGCACCAGGTGGGCAACAGTACCGAAGGGGAAAAATGGCGCTGGCTGGCGCAGGCGGTGTACCTTGCGCGCTACAAGCTTAAGGACATGGACAAGGCCTATCTCTGGGCGCGGGAACTCGCGGCCATTCCCCGGCCTGATCTTCCTGCATGGACCAAACAGATGCCGGCTTTCGTGCTCAACGCCGGGGGCGACAAGCAGGCGGCCTATGATATAATGGTCGAAATGCTCCGGAGCGGCAAAAACAAGCTCCCGCGCGAGGAAGTCAACGCGATGGTGTATTATATCTGCAAGCGTATTCTCGATCCCGGGAAAGCTGAACAAGACCCGCTGTGTCAGGATCAATGATGGGGCAAATCCAATTTACCGTTCCGGAAATTCTCTCGCTGATCGGCGTCACGCAGTGCGTTTACATTCTTGTTTACATGGCCATGCGCGCCGGGCGGCTGTCGCGGGCAGGTCTGCCGATCGTGTATTTTTCGGTTCTGGCTCTCGCGTTTTTTCTCGACGCCGCCGAGCGCGAACTGGGCGGAAGCTTTTCGCATTATTTCTACCTGCAATGGGCAGCGTGGTTTTTGGGTCCGCCGTTCAGCGTTTTACTGATCATCCAGATCGCACAGATCAGCCGTACCCCGGCCTCCAGGCATTTCTGGGTTCTTGGCCTCGTTCCCACCGCCTTTATGGCGGCGCATGCCTCGACGGCGTTGATGCAGGAAATAGAGGCGGGGTTGATCTTGTCCGGCGTGATCGCTGGCTGTATCAGCCTTCTGGCGGTCTGGCTGCAGCGGGATATTCTTGCGTCCATAACCGCTGAAAAAACCGGCAAGGAACGTTACTGGCTGATTCTGGCGCTTATATTCACCAATATTTTCTTCCTTGGCGTCATGCTGTTTGGTCTTAGCTTTTCCGGTTATGCGGAGGAGGTGCAACTGGCGCGTACCGTCCTGGGGCTCGGCTTCGTCTATCTCGCCGGCACCAGCCTGTTCCGGATATACCCGCAGGCGGTACGGCTTTCGGATGCCGGCTCTGACACGCTTTCGCCCGGGGAAATTGAAATCGCCCTCCGAATCGAAGGACTGATGAGCCTTGAAAAGGTCTATCACGAGCCGGCCTATTCCCGCGCCGACCTAGCCCGGGAATGCGGGGTATCGGAAGCCAGCCTGTCGCGGGTCATAAACCTGCATTTCGGTAAAACCTTCCCCCAGCTCATGAACGAGCACCGCATCAGCGACGCCAAAAGGATGCTGCTGGAGACCGATGCCAGCGTCCGGACGGTGGCCGGGGAGGTGGGGTTCAACTCCCTTGCAACCTTCAATAGGGTGTTCAAGGAGCTTACGGGGGTTACCCCGGGCCAGTTCCGGCAGGATATAGCGGCTTAACCCTTCGATCTTGTCTTTATGGGATATCATCTTGTCAAACTGCCTATATAAGAGGCTGTTTTTTAAGGTTTTATTTAGAGAATCAGTCAAAAATAAAACAATAGGGGCTAGGTCAGGAAGGGTAACCTGTGTATAATTTTACAGGTTTGAGAGTAACTTTTATCCCCAACTATCCCTTCCTTAACAATTCTTAATTTTTCGCAACCTCAAGGAGAACCAGAGTATGGAAACTATGCAATTCGAAAACCGCAGGTCGGAACGGGGCTTTACCCTCGTCGAACTTGCGATCGTGATGATTATCATCGGTCTGCTGATCGGCGGTATCCTGAAAGGCCAGGAATTGATCGCCAACGCACAGGTCGGCGCAACGGTATCGCAGGTTAAGGCGATCGACGCTGCGACCACCACATTCCGCGACAAGTATGACGCTATGCCCGGCGATATGGCGGCTTTTGCTACCCGTTTGCCTGCTGGTAGCTGTACAAACTGTGACAACGGCAACGGCGACGGACGTCTGAACGTTCTCCCGGGCGCAGTTCCAGCTGGCGAAGGTTTGCATATTTTCCGCATGCTTTCCGCAGCAGACTTGCTTGGAGGAATCAGCAACCCTGCGGCGCCTGGCGAATGGGGCGATATTTATCCCGAAGCTAAAATTGCCGGTGGCTTTCATGCTGGCTATGACAACACTGGTTTACTGGGCGTCTCAGCCGGATCTCCTCCAGGACATTATTTAGCTCTTGTTAGTGTCTGGAACGCAGGCGCCGGTGCGGCCACGCTGACGCCGAACGAAGGCGCACGTATCGACACTAAACTGGATGATGGTCGTGCCGATGTGGGTTCTGTCGTTGCAAACGATGGCGGTGCATGTTCTGCTGCGGGCCTTTACGCCCAAAACACGGCTGGCGAAGTCTGCGACCTGTACATTCGCTTCCAGAACTAATTAATTATCCGAGCTAACCGGATAACGAAAGGGCCCCTGCGGGGGCCCTTTTTTGTTTTTCATTACGTGCTTTCCCCGCGAAAGCGGGGACCTTTGTTAGATTCCCGCTTTCGCGGGAAAGACAGAGGTTGTTTCCTTAAGCTGCTTTGGCGCGCGCGGTTTTAAGCTCTGCCGCCAGCGCATCACCCATTTGGGTCGTCGAAACCTCGCGGCAGCCCTTCGCCATGATGTCGGCGGTGCGGATGCCCTTGTCGAGAACGGCGCGGACGGCGCTCTCGATGGCATCGGCCAGCTCTTGCTGATTCAATGAATAACGCAGGCACATGGAAAAGCTCAGGATTGTCGCCAGCGGGTTGGCCTTGCTTTGTCCTGCGATATCAGGGGCGGAGCCATGAATAGGCTCATACAGGCCCGGCGTGCCGGGCGCGCCAAGCGAGGCGGAAGGGAGCATGCCGAGCGAACCCGTCAGCATCGCGGCTTCATCCGATAAAATATCACCGAACAAATTGTCGGTCACGATCACATCGAATTGCGACGGATTACGCAGGAGCTGCATCGCGCAGTTGTCTGCGTACATATGCTCGAGCTGCACGTCTTTGTATTCGGCGTGCAGGACGGTGATTTCCTCACGCCATAACTTACCGGATTCCATGACATTGGCTTTTTCGCACGACGTCACTTTGCGGCGGCGCTTGCGGGCGAGCTCAAAAGCCACGCGGCCAATACGTTTGATTTCCGACGTCGTATAAGTCTGGGTGTTGAAACCCCGGCGCTCGCCGTTCGGGAGCGTTTCAATGCCGCGCGGCTCGCCGAAATAAACGCCGCCCGTAAGCTCACGGACGATCAATATATCGAGCCCCTTGACGATTTCCGGCTTCAGCGTCGAAGCGTCGATCAGCGCATCAAAAACAATCGCGGGCCGGAGGTTAGCGAACAGATCGAGTTCTTTCCTGAGGCGCAAAAGCCCCGCCTCGGGCCGCACCTTGTAATCGACATTGTTCCATTTTGGCCCGCCCACAGCGCCCATCAGGATCGCATCGGACTCGCGGCACAGGCGCAGCGTTTCATCACTCAGCGGCGTGCCGGACGCATCGTACGAACAGCCGCCGATCAAACCGTCCTGTGTTTTGATGTCCACGCCGCGCTCATTAGCCCAGGCGATGATCTTGCGTGTTTCCGTCATCACTTCAGGGCCGATGCCGTCGCCGGGCAATAATGTCAGGATTTTGCTCATTACGTTTTCCTTCTTATATCCACGGCCGTTTTGACTTTTCATTTTTTTCAAACGAGGCGATATGCGCTTCTTTTTCCATCGTCAGGCCGATTTCATCGAGACCGTTGAGCAGGCAATGCTTGCGGAAGCTGTCCACTTCAAACGGGAATGAGAATTTATTGCCGCGCGTGACGACCTGTTTTTCAAGATCAACCTCGATAGGGGCATCGGGATTATCCTGTGCTTCTTTCATCAGTTCATCGATCTGCGCCTGCGGCAGGATCACGGGCAAAATGCCGTTCTTGAAACAATTACTGTAGAAAATATCGGAATAGCTCGAGGCGATTACGCAGCGTATGCCGAAATCGAGCAGGGCCCACGGCGCATGTTCGCGGGATGATCCGCAACCGAAATTCGCGCCAGTGATTAAAATTTCGGCGTTGCGATAGGGCTTACGGTTCAGCACGAAATCAGGTTTTTCGCTGCCGTCTTCATTGTAGCGGATATCGAAAAACGCCGATTTGCCCAGCCCGCTGCGCTTGATCGTGCGCAGGAATTGCTTCGGGATGATCACATCGGTATCGACATTGATCATCGGCAGCGGCGCGGCAATCGCGGAGAGCTTGCGAAACGGTTTCATGGGGCTGGTCCTTCCAGCACATTGAACTCATTCATCTTCACTTCGGCAAATGCTTCGAACAATTCCACATCGAACTGCCCGGCTTTTTCCTCACGCATGCGTTTTAGAACACCGGGAATTGAAGTATCCCGGTCAGGTTCAAAATGAGGGCGGCGAATGCGCAAGCCATCGAAAGCCTCGACGATGGCGGCCAGGCGCACGGGCATGGAAAGCTGTTCGGCTGTCAGTCCTCGATAACCTTTGCCGTCCACGCGTTCATGGTGATTGCGCATGATATCAATCATCAGGTCTTTGAACAGGTGCTTAACATCGCCGTGTTCCTTCTCGACGATCTCGTCCGCGCCCAGGTCCGTATGTGTCCTGCGCTGGCGGTATAATTCACCGTCAGGGTCGGGTTTTTCTTCATGATCCCAGACATTCGGAAGCAACAAGCGCTTGCCGATATCATGCGGCAGCGATGCCCAGTACATATTGCGGGCCACGATTTCGCTAAGCCTCATATGCAGGCAGGTTTTTTCGACGTCACGCGCAACGCGTTCGGCATGCTCATGGAAAATATACTTGATACCCGCTGGCCTCAACGCGTCGTAAGCCTTGAGCTTCTTCATCTCACCAAGAATGAAAGGCAAGAAAACGCTCTGACACAACTCGTCAGTGTCAAAATTATAGCCATCAGGCCAGTCAGACATCATAAATCCCTCACATCGGTAAGCTTACCCTTGATGGCCGCCGCTGCCGCCATGGCCGGCGACATAAGGTGCGTACGCCCGCCGCGGCCCTGCCGGCCTTCGAAATTGCGGTTGGAGGTCGAGGCGCAGCGCTCGCCGGGCGAAAGCTGGTCGGAATTCATGCCGAGGCACATCGAGCAGCCGGGTTCGCGCCAGTCGAAACCGGAAGCAATGAAGATTTTATCGAGACCTTCTTCCTCGGCCTGAACTTTGACAAGGCCGGAACCGGGAACAATCATTGCGTGCCTGATATTGGCGGCGACTTTCTTGCCGTTGACGATTTTCGCAACCTCGCGCAAATCCTCGATGCGGGCATTCGTGCATGAACCGATGAAAATTTTATCGAGCGTAATATCCTGCATCTTGGTGCCGGGCTTAAGGCCCATATAATCGAGCATGCGCTCGACCGACGCTTTTTTGCCCGGGTTTTTGAAATCCGCGGGCGAGGGGACCGCGCCTGTAATCGGCACGACATCTTCCGGCGTTGTGCCCCACGTAACGAGCGGCGGAATCTCTTCGGCCTTCAGTGTCACCTCGACGTCGTATTTCGCGCTGTCATCCGATTTCAGCGTGCGCCAGTATTCGACAGCCTTGTCCCAGTTGTCGTTCTTCGGCGCCATCGGGCGGCCCTTGATATATTTGAATGTCGTTTCATCGGGCGCGATCATGCCGGCGCGCGCGCCGCCCTCAATCGACATATTGCACATCGTCATGCGTCCGGCCATCGACAGGCTCCGTACCGCTTCGCCCGCATACTCGATCACGTAACCGCTGCCGCCCGCAGTGCCGATCTTGCCGATGATTGCCAAAATCATGTCTTTTGCGGTGACCCCGGGCGAAAGTTTTCCATCCACCGTGATGCGCATCGTCTTGGCCGGTTTTTGAATCAGCGTCTGCGTCGCAAGAACATGCTCGACTTCGGACGTACCGATGCCGAACGCCAATGCGCCGAACGCGCCGTGCGTCGAGGTATGGGAATCGCCGCAGACGATCGTCATGCCGGGCTGCGTGAATCCTTGTTCGGGTCCGATGATATGAACGATGCCCTGGCGTTTGTCCTTCATGTCGAATAATTGAATGCCGAACTCCGCGCAGTTTTTGGAAAGCGTCTCGATCTGGATGCGGCTTTCCTCTTCCTTGATCGGAAGGGAGCGGTCATAGGTCGGCACGTTGTGATCGGCCACGGCCAGCGTTGCTTCCGGGCGGCGCACCTTGCGGCCAGCCAAACGCAGACCTTCGAACGCCTGCGGCGACGTCACCTCGTGCACCAGATGGCGGTCGATATAAAGCAGGCAGGTGCCGTCATCCGTGCGGTGAACGACGTGATCATCCCAGATTTTCTCAAATAACGTGCGCGGTTTCATAGGCTGAAATAAACCATAAATTGTCTTTATAAATCAATATTTTCCATGTCGCCCCGGCATTAATAAAGCCGCAATCTATTTGAAATAGACTGAATTTCGCAATGCAGCAGGCCATATAAAGGGGTCAAAACCATGTTTCATCATATCACCAAGGGCGTTCCGGCACAGTACAGCCTTGATCACGGGCTGGTCTGCATTACGTTTTCCGACCCTGCCTACGTGCGTTCTGACGCTATCATCTATAACCGTGGCGATTCCAGTCTGTATGCTGTTTTAAACGAAGGACTGCACCTGATCGGGACGGTGGAGGGCGATTTATGCAAGGTCTTTGCCGCGACGTCCGAAGTCGTTCTTACAGCCCCGCATTACTACTCAGGCGCGATCAATCTCAGGACTCCGCTGGTGGTTAAAAACTAGTCAGGAAGCGGATGCCTCAAAAGCAAACGGGCCACTGAAGGGCCCGTTTTTTATTCTTTGTATCTTTCGGCTTATTTCTTGGCCTTCTTCTCTTTTTTCGGGCCGTCGACGGGCTTTTCTTTTTTCGCCTTGTTGGCTTTCTGTTCGGCCTTCAGGGCAGATTCCGCCGCCAGGCTTTCCTCGTCGAAACCGTGACCGGTGGTGCGCTCGGTGATCCGTGCCGATTTACCCGAAAGGTCGCGCAGGTAATAGAGTTTCGCGCGGCGGATAGAACCCTTACGCAGGAGTTCGATGCTGTCGATACGCGGGCTGAAGAGGGGGAACACACGCTCCACGCCTTCGCCGTAGCTGATTTTGCGGACAGTAAAATTCTCGTTGAGGCCTGCGCCGGCGCGGCCGATGCAGATGCCTTCATAGGCCTGGATACGCTCGCGCGTGCCTTCCTTGACCTTGACGTTAACCTTGACGGTATCGCCGGGGCTGAATTCAGGGATCTTCTTGTCGCCCCGGATTTTCTGAAGCTGCTTGGCTTCAAATTTTTCTAATACGTTCATCGTCTTCTTCCCTTTATCCGGCCCCGAATACCTTAAAAGGCGCGGACCGCTTATCGTTTTATGGGTTAAAAGCTATAAAAGCTGGGGGTCTTATACAGCGGGAAAGACCCAAAAGCAAAGAAAAAAACCTCAAAAATTCCCCCAAAACGACCCAAGGAATGAGGGGTTCTGGTCGTCTAACCCTATATATGATAGACCAGACCAACTCTTATAAAGCCAAACGGAGGATTTTATGCGGTTTTTCCTGATTTTAAGCGTACTTGTAGCCGGTTTTGCAGTCCCAGCCATGGCCCCCGCCATGGCCCAAGAGGCCAGCCTGGTCAAGTCCGGCCAGACTGTCCTGAACATCTCTGCCAGCGAACGCCAGGCCGTCCAGCAGGACCTCCTGATAGCTTCCCTGCGCTATGAAACGGAAGGGACGGATTCAGCCGCCCTTCAGAACAAGATCAACACCCTCATCGCCAAGGCGCTCGAGGCATCGAAGAAGTACAAGGATGTCCAGGTTTCGACCGACCATTATTATGTTTACCCATACGATCCCAACCAGCAGCCGCATCCCGACCCGGAACAGCGCATCGAGAACCACGAGAAAAAACCCGTCGTCTGGCGCGGCAGCCAGGGCCTGAACATGAAGAGCAAGAATTCTGCCGACCTGCTGAAGCTGCTTGGCGAATTGCAAGCCATGGGTATGCAGACTAATAACCTGTCCTACACGCTTTCACCGGAAGCATTTGAAATCATCCGCGACGGCCTGATGGAATCCGCGCTCGTAAAACTGCGTGAGAAGGCGGAACGCGCGGCCAAGGCGCTCGGCAAGAAAGAAGCCGAACTGGTTGAGGTGAGCGTGGATACAGCCTATCCGAACTACCCGATGCCGATGATGGCGCGTGCCGAAATGGCCATGGACAAGGGTGCGGGTTATTCCGCGCCCGTGGCCAGCCCCGGCGATTCAGAAATCACGCTGACGGTTTCAGCGAGAGCGGTTTTGAAGTAATTATTTCTTGAGCAGATCAGGGCGGCGTTCTTGAGTCAGTTTTTCAGACTCGGAGCGCCGCCATTCTTTTACCTTCCCGTGATTGCCCGAGGTGAGCACTTCAGGAACGATATGGGTTTTTCCATGTGAATCCGTCCATTCGGCGGGGCGCGTGTAATGCGGATATTCCAGAAAATTGTTTGAAAAACTTTCCTCGCCCGCGGTTTCATTGTTTCCCATGACGCCGGGCAGCAGGCGAATACACGCATCCATCAATATAAGCGCCGCCGGCTCGCCGCCCGAGAGAACGAAATCGCCGACGCTGACCTCTTCGAATTGATGCGCGTCCAGCACGCGTTGATCGACGCCTTCATAGCGACCGCAGAGCAGTGTGAGATGCTGGTCTTTCAGTTCCTCCGCCAGTTTCTGAGTCAGGGGACGTCCGCGCGGGGATAAATAGATTCTACGGCCCGGGTCCTTGATCGAGAGCAGGGCGGATTCAATGATGTCTGCGCGCATGACCATGCCCGCACCGCCGCCGAAAGGCGTGTCGTCCACGGTTTTGTGTTTGTCCTGCGCGAAATCGCGGATATTAATTGCGTGGTAAGACCACAATCCTTTTTCCAGCGCCTTGCCGCTCAGCGATTGCCCAAGCATGCCGGGAAACATTTCCGGAAATAACGTAAGAATATTCACACGCCAGGTCATGATAAATCCATGAAGGCAGCGGCATTGATTGCGCGTACAAAGCCTTCTTTCACATTAATTTCCGGGCAGGTTTCCTTGTTGAAGGGCAGCAGGAAGGTCGAGCCGCCGGTTTTGATCTCCAGCAAATCACCCGCGCCGTAATTCTGCACGTTGACGATTGTGCCGATCTCCTTGCCGTCCTCGGTGACAGAGAGGCCGATCAGGTCGGTGTGATAGAACGTATTCTTCTCTTTGATCTTGGGCAGCGCATCGCGCTCAACCCATATTTCGGTGCCGCGCATCGCTTCGGCGCCATCGCGCTCAACAATGCCATCGACAGCGGCCAGCCAGTATTTATTCCCGGCGGAATTTTTCATCTGGATGGAAATCTGATCCGAAGAACTTTCGCCCGTATAAACCGGGGAAAGCTCTTCGATCAAGAGGGGGGCTTCGCCAAAGGGCAGGATTTTCACCAGCCCTTTGACGCCGTGCGCGGACGTGATTTTGCCGAGGCAAACGCGCTTCATGATACGCGCAGGAATTAACCTGCGGCCGCTTCTTCAGCGGGAGGAGCAGCTTCGTTAGCGGCTTCCGGTGCAGCGGCTTCTGCCGGAGCTTCGGCAGGTGCAGCTTCAGGAGCGGGCGCTTCCTTAGGCGCTTTTGCGGCCTCTTCAGCGGCGGCTTTCTTCGCGGCTTTTTCCTCGAGGCGGGCTTTTGCTTTCTCGCCGGGCGCGGATTTCTCCGGGCGGACGGATTGCTTCGGCATGTCGATCATGCCGGCCTGGCCGAGGAACATCGAAACGCGCTCGGACGGTTTCGCGCCCAGCTTCAGCCAGTGCTCGATACGGTCCTTCACGAGGGTCACGCGGTTTTCATTACCGGTTTCCAGCAGCGGGTTGTACGTGCCAACGCGCTCAATGTAACGGCCGTCGCGGGGAAAGCGGGAATCCGCAATCACGATACGGTAGAAGGGCAAATTACGACGTCCGCCCCGGGACATTCTGATTACTACTGCCATGTTAGTCTCCTTTAGGTGTTGAAAGTTAAAAACAAAATTAAAAAACCAAAAACTACTTCTTCTTTCCTCCGAGGAGGGAACTCAGGTCGCCCGCGTTGCTCATCGCGCCGCCGGGTGCAAAGGGATTGGGGCCGAGCTCGCCGGGCTCCATGCCCGCCATATCTTCGGCCAGCGCATCAGGATTCATCGATTGCGCCATCAATTCGAGGTCGTCCATCTTGCCGCCCATCATCTTGTTCATCATGCCCATCATCTTGCCGGTGCCCATTTTCTTCACCTGGCGCATCATTTTTTGCATCTGTTCAAGCTGCTTGGTGATCTTGTTGATCTCCTGCACAGACGTGCCCGAACCGTTGGCAATGCGGATGCGGCGCTTGGCGTTGAGCAGTTCTGGTTTCGCGCGCTCGGCGGGCGTCATCGAAAAAATAATCGCTTCCTGGCGCTTGATGAAACCTTCATCCATCCCGGCATTTTCAAGCTGCGAGGCCATGTTGCCGAGGCCGGGCAGCAGCTTCATCATCGCGCCCATGCCGCCCATTTTCTTCATCTGCTGCATCTGGCTGAGCAGGTCGTTGAAATCGAATTTACCCTTCTGGAATTTCTCGGCCATCTTCGCCGCATCTTCGCGGTCAACGGTTTCTATGGTTTTCTCAACGAGCGAGACGATGTCGCCCATGCCGAGGATGCGGCCTGCGATCCGGTCGGGGTGGAATTGCTCCAGCGCGTCGATCTTTTCACCGACGCCGAGCAGCTTGATCGGCTTGCCGGTGATGGCTTTCATCGACATCGCCGCGCCGCCACGCGCATCGCCGTCAACGCGGGTTAACATTATTCCGGTGAGCGCCACGCGGGTGTCGAAATTTTTCGCGGTGTTGACGGCATCCTGTCCGGTCATGGCATCGGCCACGAGCAGAACTTCAACCGGGTTCGTGGCTTTTTGAATAGCCTCGATTTCCTTCATCAGCTCTTCGTCGATCGACAGGCGGCCCGCCGTGTCGAGCATGACGATATCAAAACCTTCCTTGCGGCCCGTATCCATCGCGCGCTTGGCAATGTCCAAGGGCTTCTGACCTTCAATGATGGGCAGCGTGGCGATGCCTGTCTGCTCGCCAAGCTGGCGCAATTGTTCCTGCGCGGCGGGACGGTAGATATCCAGCGACGCCATCAGAACTTTTTTCTTCTGTTTATCGGTCAGGAATTTCGCGATCTTCGCGGTCGACGTCGTTTTACCGGAGCCCTGCAATCCAACCATGAGGTAAGCCGTAGGCGCGGCGCCGAATTTCAGCTCAGTGCTCTGCGAACCCAGCATCCTGACCAGTTCGTCATGCACGATCTTGACGATCTGCTGGCCGGGATTGACGCCCTTGATGACGTCCTGCCCGACGGCTTTTTTCTTGATACTGTCGATGAAATCCTTGACGACCGGAAGCGCAACGTCGGCTTCTAACAGCGCGATGCGGATTTCACGGCTGATCGCCATGACATCGTTCTCCGACAGGCTGCCCTTGCCGCGCAGCTTGGTGAACACATTCCCGAGTTTCGTACTTAAAGATTCAAACATCCAAAATCCAAAAAACAATTTGGCCGCGCTGAGCGTTATCGCCGGGCGCGGTGTATCCGTAGACACTGACGTCAAAAGGTCAGTGGAATGGCCGGAAATTAGGGGGTAAGGGGTTTAAAGTCAAGGTTTTATAGCCTTTTCAGGGCTTTTGGCCTATATTCCTACCCGGTGGAAACCTAAAAGATTGAAAAATATGCGTTTTATAAAGATGCACGGCCTCGGTAACGACTTTGTCATCCTCGACCTCCGGGACGGGACGGCGGCACCTGCGCCTGCCAAAATCGCTGAAATCGCCAACCGCAAGACCGGCATCGGCTGCGACCAGCTCATTATTCTGGCCCCCAAGCGCAACCCCGAGGCGGCGCTGTTCATGGATATTTATAACCAGGACGGCTCCGGCGCTGAGGCCTGCGGCAATGCGACACGCTGCGTTGCCTCTCTTTTAATGAGTGAAACCGGCGACGACATGGTCGTGATCGAAACGGTGGCAGGTACGCTGCCGTGCTGGAAAGAGCCGGATGGCCGCATCACCGCCGACATGGGCGAGCCGAAATTCGGCTGGAAAGATATTCCGCTCTCAAAAGAAACCGACACGCTGCATCTGGGCATAGGTGAGGGCGCGGTCAAAGACCCCGTCGGCGTCAATGTCGGCAACCCGCATGCCGTGTTCTTCGTCGATGACGTCGAAAAACTGGACGTTCAGAAAATCGGTCCGCGTTTTGAATCCGATAAGCTTTTCCCGAACAAGATCAATGTCGAATTCGTCGAGGTGCGCAGCCCGGCAGAATTAAGAATGCGTGTCTGGGAGCGCAATGCTGGCGAAACCCATGCCTGCGGCTCGGGCGCCTGTGCCACGCTGGTCGCCGCCGTGCGCCGTGGTCTGGCCGACCGGAAAGCCGATATCGTGCTGGATGGCGGCACGCTCAGCATTCACTGGCGTGACGATAATCATGTCCTGATGACAGGCGCCGCCGCGCATGTATTTGACGGAACTTTGAAAGATATCTAGAACCACGCAATGAAGAACGATCCGCAAGTCGTGACCTTTGGTTGCCGCCTCAATGTCTATGAATCCGAGGTGATGAAGAACCACGCCAAAAAGGCCGGACTGCAGGACGCCATTATCTTCAATACATGCGCCGTGACGAAAGAAGCAGAGCGTCAGGCAAGACAATCCATCCGCCGCGCGCGCCGCGAAAACCCGGATGCAAAAATTATCGTCACCGGATGTTCCGCGCAGGTGAATCCGAAAATGTATTCCGACATGGCCGAAGTGAACCAGGTCATCGGCAACGACCTGAAACTGAAGGCCGAGACATGGGGCTTGGAATCCGAAGAGCGCGTTCTCGTCAATGACATCATGTCGGTCAGGGAAACGGCGGGGCATTTGCTCACCGGGTTCGAGGACCGCAGCCGCGCATTCATACAGGTTCAGAACGGGTGCGACCACCGCTGCACCTTCTGTATCATTCCTTATGGGCGCGGCAATTCGCGCTCGGTTCCAATCGGCGTGATTGTTGACCAAGTCCGTGCTCTGGTAACGGCGGGCTACAAGGAAATCGTCATGAGCGGCGTGGATATTACGTCGTACGGCCCCGATCTTCCCGGCTCGCCCACATTAGGCCAGATGATCCGCCGCGTTCTCGCGCTCGTGCCCGAATTGCCGCGCCTTCGTCTGTCTTCGCTCGACCCGGTCGAGATCGATGACGATCTGTGGAGATTAATCGCCGAGGAGCCGCGCTTCATGCCGCATCTCCACCTTTCCCTACAGGCGGGCGACGACATGATTTTAAAGCGCATGAAGCGCCGCCATTTGCGGGACGATGTCATCCAGATGGCCGCGCGTGCTCGTGCCTATCGCCCGGATATCGGCTTTGGCGCCGACATCATCGCTGGCTTCCCGACCGAAACCGAGGAAATGTTCCGGCGCAGTTTGGACATCGTCGAGGAATGCGGCCTGACCTTCCTGCATGTCTTTCCCTATTCGGAGCGGGAAGGGACGCCCGCTGCCCGTATGCCATCTGTCGACAAGGCCGTGCGCAAGGAGCGCGCAGCCCGCCTCCGTAGCCTTGGCGAGAAACAGGTTCAGAAATTCCTGAACCAGAACATTAATAAAGATGTCCACGTTATTGTGGAAAAGGATAATTTTGCCCGTGCAGAGAACTTCGCGCTGATCAGGCTGGAAGGTCAGGCTGAACCGGGTGAACTGCTGGCGGCCCGGACCATGGCGGTTCAGGGCAATGCGCTCACGGCTGTGGCTATTTCACATTGATTTCACTATATTTCTGACATGGTTTTCTGGCGCAAAAAGGGCAAATCCAGCAGCGAGGGCAGCAATGAGCGCGCCGACCGTATCTTTCACCGCGATGATGACGCCGCCATCGGGCCCCTGATTGAATATGATGCCGATATCGATGCCGACCTGAAGCACAGCTTCGAGCAATCCGAGAGCGAAGTTCTTGATGATCTCGATATAACCCCGGTTCCGGCCCACACCCCCTCCGACGATGCCCATGAACGGGACGATTTAAGCGATCACACCAACGAGGGCGGCTGGTTTTCGCGCCTGACGGAAGGATTGTCGAAATCCTCGTCGAAACTGACGAGCGGAATTACCGACCTTCTCACCAAATCGAAACTTGATGAAACATCGCTGGATGATCTCGAGGAAATTTTGATTGGCGCCGATCTCGGCCCCAAAACCGCCGCGAAGGTAATCGATGAATTCTCGCAAAAACGCTTCACAGGCGATGCGACAGAGCGCGAAATCCGCATTGCGCTGGCCGATGCGATGGCGGGTATTCTTGAACCTGTTGCCCTGCCGCTGGAGATTCAAAAACCCGCGAACGGTCCGTTTGTCATCTTGGTCTGCGGCGTGAACGGCGTTGGTAAAACCACGACCATCGGCAAATTCGCCCAGCAGCTCAAAAAAGACGGCCACAACATTATGGTCGCGGCGGGCGATACGTTCCGCGCAGCGGCCGTGGAGCAGTTGAAGGAATGGGCAACGCGCACGGGCTCGGGTTTTTACGCGAAAGATGTCGGCGCCGATGCGGCCTCGGTCGCGTTCGAAGCCTACGAAAAAGCAAAAAAAGAAAAAATCGACGTCCTCCTGATCGATACGGCGGGCCGCCTGCATAACAAGCAGAACCTGATGGCCGAACTGGAAAAAATCGTCCGCGTTTTGAAAAAACAGGATGAAAGCCTGCCACATGCGACATTATTGGTGCTCGACGCCACCACAGGCCAGAACGCCTTCGCCCAGCTTGAAACGTTCAAAAGCATGGTCAATGTCACGGGCCTGATCGTCACGAAACTCGACGGCTCGGCCCGGGGCGGCGTGCTGGTGGGGCTGGCCGACCAGTTTGGGGTGCCGGTCCATGCCATCGGAATCGGGGAAAAGGCCGGGGACATGCAGCCTTTCAGCGCCCATGATTACGCCCGTTCATTGATGGGACTTTCGGCCTGACGGTTGAAATCAAAAGAAAAATGGGCGAAGATGACCAAGATGCCAAAGCCGCCCAAGACATTCAAATCCAAGAGCTATAAAGACCCGCAACTGGCGCTGGACGCCGTCACGGAAATTTATGAATCGAACCTCGCCTACCTGCAGGCGCAGTTCAAGAATTTCGTCGCTGACAGGGTAACTGAGCACGACCATGTCTCGGCGTATTATCCTTACGTCAAGATCGTGACCAAGCATGCCCGCCGGGTGGATACGCGTCTGGCCTACGGCTTCGCGCCGCGCCCGGGCACCTTTGCCGCCACCCTCACGCGTCCCGATATATTCAGGGATTATTACCTCGAGCAATTCCGCCTCCTGATCGCAAACCACGACGTGCCTATCGAAGTCGGGGTCAGCACGACGCCCATCCCGGTTCACTTCGCGCTCGGCGAACATTTCCACATTGAAAACGGCCTGACGGCGGAGCAGCTCTATACGTTGCCGGAAATCTTCGATATTCCCAATCTCGACGTCATGGATGATGAAATCGCCAACGGCACATATGTTGCGCCGCCGGGCGAGCCTTCTCCGCTGGCGCTGTTCACCGCGCCGCGCGTCGATCTCAGCCTGCAACGGCTCAAGCATTACTGCGGCACCTCGGCCGATCACTTCCAGAATTACATTATTTTTACGAACTACCAGTTTTATATCGATGAATTCGTAAGGCTTTGCCACGGCCTGATGGCGCCGACCGATGATTTGAACCTGAAGAAACAGCGCTCGATCTTCAGCGCCTTTGTTGAACCCGGCGACCGCGTCACGCCCAACAAGAACGCTGACGATTACAATGCGCCCGTTGCCCCGGCCGCGCCACAGGCGATCCGCCTGCCGCAGATGCCCGCCTATCACCTGAAAATGTCGCGCGGGCAGGGGATCACGCTCGTCAATATCGGCGTCGGCCCGTCGAATGCCAAAACCATTACTGACCACTGCGCGGTTCTGCGCCCGCATGCATGGCTGATGCTCGGCCACTGCGCTGGCTTAAGAAACTCACAGCGCATGGGCGATTACGTTCTCGCGCACGGCTATCTCCGCGAAGATAACATCCTGGACGAAGAAGTGCCGCCGAATATCCCAATCCCCGCGCTCGCGGAAATCCAGCAGGCTCTCGAACATGCCGTATCACAGGTCACGGGGCACAAGGGTTTCGATTTGAAAAAGCTGATGCGCACCGGAACGGTCGCGACCACCGCCGACCGGAACTGGGAGCTTCGCTCATCGCTCAAGCAAAGCCGCCGCCTGAGCCAGAGCCGCGCCATCGCTATGGATATGGAGGCCGGTACAATCGCCGCCAACGGCTTCAGGTTCCGCGTGCCGTATGGGACATTGCTGTGCGTGTCTGATAAGCCGCTGCATGGCCAGCTCAAGCTTCCCGGCATGGCTGACGCATTCTACCGCGAGCGGGTGAAACAGCATCTGCAGATCGGCCTGCTGACGATGACGCTGCTCCGTGACCAGGAGCCCGAAAAACTCCACAGCCGCAAACTGCGCAGCTTCAACGAAGTCGCGTTCCAGTAATTATCTATATGGTGATGTCGATGACCGAGCCGCGGCCGCGTTCGCCGCTGGCCTCTGCTTCTTTCAAGAGGCTCTGGAGGTCTTTGGAGCTACGGGTCTCGGGCTCCTGCACCTGGCCAAGCTGGCTGCCTGGCTGCTGGACCTGATTCGCCTTGGGCTCGCGGTTATCCTGCGGACGCACCTGCGACCCGTTCTGCCCCGGTTGAAAGGGGGTAGCGAGAGGAATTTGTTGTTGTCCGCCAATACCGTTAAGGGGTCCGGCCATGCTTCACCCGAGAGGTTCTTCTTTGTTTACTCAGAAGCTACTCAGCCAGTTTATTACGAAAAGATTAACAAAACTTTAGGAGGCCCATTTGTATAACAAAATTGCTTTTAAATCAAATCAAACGCAATTAACCGTTTTGTAATATATGCCAAGTATAAAGGTCGCAGGGATTTAACCAAATGACCTTTTTCATGGACCTCAGCTTTCTAGATAAATCATCCGGCGTAACACCGCTGCTTGTCCGGCTGTATGACAGCCACAAGCTGTATGGCCTCGCCAAGGATAAAAAGCCGCTCGCGCGGGCCGAGCTGATGTCCGTCGTCAGTGACCTGCTCGGCATGGATCTTTCGCCGCGCGAAAGCGAGCTTATCGCCGATGTATTGATCGCCCTGATGCGCCAGGCGGAGACTGATCTGCGTAAGGCCCTGGCAGAACGCCTTTCGATGCTGGGAAAAGCGCCTTTGCGTCTCATCCTTCAGCTTTCCCACGATGAAATTGAAATCGCCGCGCCTGTTCTGCGCAACAGCAATGTCCTGGGCGAGCTTGACCTTATATATATCATCAAGTCGAAAAGCGCCGAGTACTGGCGCGAGATCGCCGCCCGCAAGAAACTCAGCGACCATGTCATGAATATCCTCGCCGATACGCGTGATTTCACCACCGCCATGACTCTCGCGGAAAACACATATATAAGCCTGACCGAACATACGCTCGGCGTTCTCTCCGAGCTAGCGCAGAACAGCGAGGATATCGCTATGCCGCTTCTCCGCCGCGATGATATCGGCAGCGAAATCGCCTCGAAGCTTTACCAGTTCGTCGGTTATGAACTGAAACGCTACATTGCCGACAATTACGAAATTGAATCCGGCAAGATCACCGATGTCATCGACGAGATCGTCCTCGAATTCGTCGATGTCGCCGAGGAAGACCAGTTCGGCCCGACGCCTTCCACCGTAAAAGCGGTCGAGCGTTACCATGAAAAGGGCATCCTGACCGTCAAGATGATGCTCGCCACGCTCAAGCGCGGCCAGATGCAGACTTTCATCGCCATGTATTCGAAATTTTCCGGCCTGCCTGTCGATACGGTGATTTCAATCCTGCGCCAGTCCAGCGGCCAGGGCCTAGCAGTCGCCTGCCGCGCCAAGGCAATTGCAAAACAGGATTTCATCTCGATGTACCTGCTCAGCAACCGCATCCGCAACAGCGGCAAGATGGTTGATCTGAAAGACATCACCCGCGCGATCGCTTATTTCGATCGCATCCAGTCCGACGTCGCCAAGGGCATTCTCGAAAACTCACTGAATTCGCTGCAGGACTGATTATCTGGTCTTTTGAGCGAGCGCTGCGATGCCGGGCAGGGTCCGTCCCTCAAGCCATTCCAGGAATGCACCGCCGGCCGTCGAGATATAGGTGAAATCATCCGCCGCGCCTGCATTCTCCAGCGCCGCCACCGTATCGCCGCCGCCCGCAACGCTGATTAATCCATTTGATTTCGTACGCTTGGCCACTTCAACAGCAAGGGCACTCGTGCCCGCATCGAACGGCTTGATCTCAAACACGCCCATCGGCCCGTTCCAGACTAAAGTTTTGCAATCTTTCGTTTCATCCAGAATATATTGAATCGTTTTCGGCCCGACATCGATGGCCATGCGGTCAGCCGGAATTTTCCAGCTGTCGTGTATTTCATGATCCGCGCCGGGCTGGATGGAGGTTACCGTTACGGAATCGACCGGCAGCAAAATCTTGCAGCCCTTCGAGGTCGCGTGCTCCACAATTTTTTTCACTTCCGCCGCCATGTTTTTTTCACACAGCGACATGCCGACATCGGCACCCTGCGCGTGCAGGAATGTGTTGGCCATGCCGCCGCCGAGAATGAGAAAATCCACGCGTTCAACGAGGTTTTTTAAAACTTTCAATTTCGTCGATATTTTTGATCCGCCCGCGATGGCCGCGACAGGTTTTTTCGGATGCTCCAGCGCGCTATCTAGCGCGTTCAGTTCTTCTTCCATCAGGAATCCCGCAGCGGCGGGGAGTAAGTGCGCGAGGCCCTCGGTTGAAGCATGCGCCCGGTGCGAAACCGAGAACGCATCGTTCACATAGATGTCGCCGTTTTTCGCCAGCTCGGCACAAAAGGCCGGGTCATTCGCTTCCTCGCCCTTGTGAAAGCGCACATTTTCAAGAATGGCGATTTCGCCTGGTTGCAATTGCGCAGCGAGGGATTCCGCCTTGGGGCCGATGCAGTCCTGCGCGAATTTCACCTTCGTGCCCCATGAATTTTCCAGCGCCGGGAGCAGGAATGCCAGCGACATTTGCGGGTCATGCTCGCCATCCGGTCGCCCGAAATGCGACAGGATCAGCGTCCGCGCGCCGGATTTTCTTAAGTAATCGATGGTCTGCTTCAGCCGGTCGATACGTGCGGTGTCGGTGACCTTGCCGTGCTGCGCGGGTACGTTTAAATCCGCACGCATCAGGACGCGCTTGTTATTGAGATCCATGTCCCGGATGGTTTTAAACTTCATCATTACGCCCTGATAGTTTTAAAATTTTCCGTGGCTTCGACCAGCCGCGAGCGGATCGGCGGGTCGAGCGCTGAATGGCCCGCGTCCGGCACAACCACGTAATCGGCTTCCGGCCACGCGTGGTGGAGTTTGTACGCCGTCGCGATGGGGCAGATAATGTCGTAACGCCCCTGCACGATAATCGAGGGAATGGAACGGATTTTATCGATGGTCTTGAGCAGGCTCCGGTCCGGCCTGATAACCTCGTTGCGGAAGTAATGCGCCTCGATGCGGGCGAGGGCGAGCGCGTTTTGCTTTTGCTCTTCCGTCGTGATCGTTTCATAGTTCGGCAGCAGCGACGAACACGCGCCTTCGTAAAGGCTCCAGCGTATCGCCGCCTGCAGTTTCTGATCGGGGTCGTCGCCCGTGAGCCGGCGGTAATATCCCTCCAGCAAATTGCCCTGCTGGCTCTCGGGCAGGAAATTCGAAAACTGCTCCCACGCTTCGGGGAAAACGGTTCTGATGCCGTAGAGGAACCAGTCGACCTCGCTCTGTTCGAACAGGAAAATCCCGCGCAGGATCAGGCTGATGCATCGCTCCGGGTATATATTCGCATAAAGCAGCGCCAGCGTGCTGCCCCACGATCCGCCGAACAAATGCCAGCGCTCGAGGCCCAGATGAATGCGCAGCGATTCAATATCACCGAGCAGGTGCCGCGTGGTGTTCTTCTCAAGACTGCCGAGCGGGTGCGAACGGCCGCAGCCGCGCTGATCAAATATAATGATCCGATAATGATCGGGATCGAAAAATCTTCTATGGGTTGGCGTCGCGCCCGCGCCGGGCCCGCCATGCAGGAGAACGATAGGAATGCCGTCGGGGTTGCCGCTTTGCTCCCAGTAAATATTGTGAATGTCATCGACCGTCAGGAACCCGCTGGAATAGGGCGCCAGCGCCGGGAAAAGGTCCATCAGCGGCGCGCGCCGTGCGCCGTTGTCGTCGTGTTTTTTGTCCGTATGGGCTTTTCTGACCATGAGCCTGAAATAGTAAAGAAATTAATGAATCTCTTTTCTTACCTTAGGCAGTTGGTCGCCGGAAGGCAACTGTGACGGCTGAGCGGCGTTTTCAGCGGCTTTTTCGTCCACTTTAACTTCTATCGCCGCCGGGTGGGTGATCTGTATATAGGGGCCGTTATAGCTCTCTATCCAGCCGCGCACGCGCACCTGCTTTCCGTTCCATTGCAGGGGGTCGAGGTTTTGTTTCGAGAATGCGCGCTTGTCCTCCGGCGCGATCGAAACCGTGAAATCGGTTTTCCAGTCCTTGCCGAAATTCAGGTAGATGCGGTTCTGCCTCAGCGCCACGCTTTCGATGCGGCCCTCGACGATCTGGAAGCTGCCTTCATAGGCTTCAGTCTCTTCCGGTGTCAGGACGCCCGCAGTTTTTTCCCATATGCCTGCCTTTTCCTTCATCGCGGCTTGTTCCAGATCGTACATCTCCTGCGCCATTTCCGGATTGCGCCGGGCGGTGCGGGCGCGGGCGAGGCCGAGTGATAATAATGTGCCCTGGACCCACGCCTTGTCGGACTCGCGCTCAAGCTGCGCGATATTCTGGCCCATGCGGTTGACGCGGCCCTCTTCGGGATTGGCGGTCTGGTAAAGAATAACCGTCTTGCCCACCAGCATGTCGCGCAGGATCTGGAGCGCCGTCATGGAAAAATCGCCGGGCTCATCGGGATTGAAATCGGGAAAGTCGAGGCCTGCAAGGCGCACGATGGTGCCGTCCTCAAGCTGGACGGTCTGCGGGTCGATCACGGCTGTTACGCTGGTCATGCCGGTCCTGCGCAATTCCGAAAAATCGCCCGCAGGCAGGCGTGGAACGTTTTCAGCGTGCGCACTGTTTATAAAAGCGTTGGCCGCGATCAGAAAAAGAATTAGTATTCGGAGCATGATGATGACAGATTGGACAGCTTTTATGCGCATTTGCAAGGTCTCGTTTTTGGGCGCGGCGATAATTTCGCTGGCGGCCTGCAGCACCAACCCGGCCACGGGCGCAAGGCAGTTTACGGGATTGATGTCCCCGGGGCAGGAATCCTCGGTCGGCGCGTCCGAACACCAGAAGGTCGAACAGCAGTTCGGCTTTTACAATTCGCCGTCGCTGACCGCCTATGTGAACGAGGTCGGCAACAAGATCACGAAAGACACCGAGCGCACCGACGTCCAGTATAAATTTTACGTCATCGACAGCCCCATCGTGAACGCCTTCGCGCTGCCGGGTGGGTATATATATGTCTCACGCGGATTACTCGCGCTGGCCAACAGTGAGGCCGAACTTGCCGCTGTGTTATCTCATGAAACCGGCCACATCACAGCACGTCATTCGGCCGAAAGATATTCGCATGGCGTGGTGACGTCCCTCGGCGCGGCCGTGCTCGGTGCCGCCATCGGCAGTGACGGGGTTTCGCAGGCGCTCGGCGTCGGCTCGAATCTTTACCTGAGTTCTTATTCGCGCGGCCAGGAGAACGAGGCCGATACGCTCGGCCTGCGTTATATGACGCGCGGCGGCTATGATCCTTCTGCGATGTCGTCCTTTTTAGGATCGCTGCAGAACGACACCGCGCTGGAAAGCCGCATGCAGGGCGGCGATGGCTCGGATTCCACCAGCTATTTCTCCACCCACCCGGCAACAGCCGAACGCGTCAGCAGCACGCTGGCCCAGGCGCGCAGTTACCCGGCGGGCGGCGCGGTCAATCACGACCGCCACCTCCAGATGATGGAAGGCATGACCTACGGCGACAGCGAGAGCCAGGGCTTCGTGCGCGGCAACAGCTTCTATCATCCGGGCCTCGGCTTCACGTTCGACGTACCCGAAGGCTTTGCGATTCAAAACCAGCCGAGCCAGGTCGTCGCGGTATCGAAGCAGGGCGCGGCGATTATTTTCGACCTCGCCAATGTTTCCGCCGACCCGATGATTTACCTGACCCAGACATGGGTGAAGGGCGAGACCGTGGGCACGCCTGAACATATCAAGATCAACGATATGCCGGCGGCCACCGCGTCCTTCGCGGGCAATTTGAATGGCACGCCCGTGACCATCCGTCTAGTTGCGATCCGCTTCGGCAACAAGATGGCGCGCTTCCAGGTCGCCATCCCGCAGGGTGCAGGCTCATCGCTTGTCGATGCGTTGAAAAATTCGACTTACAGCTTCCGCCCGCTCGGCGAATCCGAGCGCCAGTCCGTGCGTCCGTACCGCGTGCATATCGTGACGGCGGGCAACGGCGACACCGCCGCCTCACTCGCCGCCCGCATGCCCGAAGGCGCATTGGAAGAAGAACGCTTTCGCGTGCTGAACGGCCTCGGCAGCGGCGATGCCGTCAAGGCCGGTCAGAAGTATAAGGTCATTGGGAATTAACCGAACAAGCTTTGCCCGTCATCAGTGTAGACGCTCATCGAGCTGCGCAGCTTGTCCATTGCGCGCTGCTCAAGCTGGCGGACACGCTCCTTGCTGATGCCGAGCGTCTTGCCGAGATCCTCGAGCGTCACGGTTTCGTAATTCAGGTGCCGCTCCTCGATGATCGTGCGCTCACGGTCGGACAAACCTTTCAGGGCTTTCCTCAGCCACAGCGAACGCGTCTTGGCGTCTTTCATGCCAATGACGATTTCCTCCGGGTTCGGATTATCATCCTGCAGGAAATCCTGCCATTCGCTGTCGCCATCTTCGCCGACAGTGGCGTTGAGTGAATGATCGTTCCCAGCGAGCCGTCCCTCCATGCTTTCGACGTCGCTGACATTGACATTGAGTTCCTTGGCGATCTGCCTGCGGCCGGCATCGTCGAGGCCTTCGCGCTCGGTCTTGTTCTCGATCCGCGCGCGCAGGCGGCGGAAATTGAAGAACAGCGATTTCTGCGCGGCCGTCGTGCCGGTGCGGACGATCGACCAGTTGCGCAGGATATAATCCTGGATCGCGGCGCGGATCCACCACGAGGCGTAAGTTGAAAAACGCACTTCGCGCTCGGGATCGAAACGCTCCGCCGCCTGCATCAGGCCGACATTGCCTTCCTGGATCAGGTCGCCCATCGGCAGGCCGTAATTGCGGAACCTGCTGGCGATGGAAACCACCAGGCGGGCATAGGATGTGACGAGCTCATGCAGGGCGCGTTCATCCCGCTTGTTCTTCCATTTGCGGGCGAGGGTAAGCTCGTGCTCTCTCTCCAGCATCGGCGCGTTCATGGAAGCGCGGATATAATGGAGATTGGCTTTCTGGGTGTGCGGGTCGTCGATATGGGCCATTTGGGATGCTTTCTGCGAGGTTTCTTATCCTCTATACGCATCCAACGGTCGAACGGATCGGTCGGTTACCAAAATTTTTTGAAATAATTCGCTATTACGGCTTTAACATTCCATAATATCAATGACTTCGCCGTTTTCGGCAAAACCGGCGCAAACCAAATTGCCGCCGAAGCCGCAACCGCCGTCGATAGTGGCGGTCACACAGTTCATATGCATGCCACCCCTTGCGGGGTCATACCCGCGTATGACCTTTTTGAAAGGCAGGTATGCGTCGCTGATTTCATTGAATTTCGCAGCCGACCACCAGAAATGATCGCCTTGCTCGCTCAGGCCTTTTTTGGTGTTGAGCCCCGCATGCACGAACAACATCGGGTGATCGCAGCTTTCATTAGTGAAGGCCGCGCGGGAATGGTGAACGCTGAAGGTTTCATGTCCCGGGCGGCGGCGCACGGCATCGCGGATCTGCGCGATCCATTTCGTCAGGCCCATGGTGCCGGAACGGCAGGCATCGATCCCGTCATGGGCGGAGAGGCCATAGCTCTCCAGCGTCGGGGATAAACCGTTACCGAGCATCCAGAGCAGGACATTGGACGGGTCAGGCGCGAACTGGAGCTGCAGCAGCTTTTGCCACATTTCCTCCTGCTGGCCTTTCAGATAGACGATATCGCTGCACATCATGCCCTCGATCGAGAGGATCATGCGGCGGAAAGTCAGGATTTCATCGACGCAGGCGGCGGCGTCTGTGCTGTAGCCGGTGTAATTGCCTAGGTAAACGAGGCGGTCGCCGGGGCGTATCTGGTCGTATATGGCATCGTGAACGGCGGTCAGGCGGTCCGTATCGCCGTGAATGGCGGAAACGGCCCAGATGCGCCTTGGGGCGCCTATGCTCGCAAATCGGGAATCGCCAGGAGTCTGTTGCACGGTCGTGAAAGGATAAAAGGAGGGACAGGTCTGTGGATAAATCCGGGAGAATTCCCAGAATCATTTAAAGGATACATTAAAATCAGGAACATAGGAAGGGAAAATTCCAGAAAAGAAAAAGCCCCCACCCCCGGGGGCTTTTAAAATCTTATCAGTTCGTTTGGCTGAAAAACGGAGGGGGCCTAGGCCGCCTCTTTTTTCTTCAGCGTGCCGAGCATGGTCTCCAGTTTGGCGACGGCCTTGATTTCCGTGATTTTCTGCACGGCGGCAACCTCGCGGGCGAGGCGCTCAAGCGCTGACTGGTAAATCTGGCGTTCGCTGTAGGACTGCTCACCATCATCGTTGGAGCGTTTCAGGTCGCGCAGAACCTCGGCAATCGAAACCGGGTCGCCGGAATTGATCTTCATTTCGTATTCCTGGGCGCGGCGGCTCCACATCGTGCGGCGCACGCGGGCACGGCCCTGCAGGGTTTTCATCGCGTCTTTAAGGCGCGAACCGGTGCTGAGCTTGCGAAGGCCGGACGTGCGAGCCTTGATAACGGGAATCTTGAGGCGCATACGCTCTTTCTCGAAGCCGATGGCGTAGAGGCGAATTTCGGCACCACCGATGGTCGCCGTTTCGACGCCCTCGATCTGGCCCACGCCATGCGCGGGGTAAACCACATAATCACCCTTGAGGAAATCCTGGTTGTCGTTGCCGGCGGTCTTCTTTTTTTCTTTGGCTTTTATTGCTGTTTTTTTCATGTTGCTGCCTCGTTCGGGTTTCGTGGTACCAAGTAATTCTTCTGGAAAATGCAGGCAAAATCACAAAAGACCCGCCGCGAACGAAGTAGTTCGCTGCATTCCCTTAGACAACCGTTAATTGGTTCGGTTTAGAGGAGTCAGAGGGTACCCAAATTTTCGGGATTTTTCAACTATTTAGTTTTAAATACTTTATAAGATATTGATTTACATCAATTATTTTGCTGTGAATTTTTCAGGTCAACTTCCCGTGCCTGCCGTAATTTGCCCGATGGAAGGAATTTATTGTTTAATATCAATGACAACATGGAAATACTTGAAGAAGTTTTCAAGAGTGTGTGCGCAAGACTTTCAAAACGCGCAAGAAACTCCCGTGTTATCAGGTCTTGAATGATTTTCTGCGAGAATTTTGACATAAGATCGTGCAGGTTGTGCGATTCGACGCTGACCTGGTTTTTATGGGCCGTTTCCATCCGGGCCACATAGGCCGATGACCCGGCCTCGAACGTCTTGACCCGGCCCAGCCTGACGTCACAGATCTTGCTGTCCTGGGAGAAATAACGCTCAAAACGGGCGAAATTCTCGTGCATCAGATCGAACCCGCACCGGGCCAGCCGGGAGGTTTCATACAGCATGGTTGTCAGTTTGCCGTCATCGAAAACGTCGGAGAGATCGAGCGAGGCATTGTTCGTGAGGGTGAGGGCCCGGATCTGGCAGGTTTTGTCCAGCGTAGACACAAAGAGTGCGGGATCGCCGGACAATTCCTTGTCGAGATCTAAGAACAGAACTGGGCAACACTTTTTGGCGTGGGATACTTCAAGTCTCTTTAAATCAGAATCGTAATAATATTTAAAGCCCGTCCCACACGCCACGAAGGAGCCGGAATTTTTACTCTCGCGCTTCAACGCAAACCAACCCTGTAAAAGTCTTTTTATGGTTAGTCGGAGTTTACCACAGGCGGTATCATATAAGTCAAATTTTATATTAGAGAAATCTTAATTAACAAATAGAATCAATTGGTTGCCGTGAAGGATTGAACCAACTTGAAACTTTGTTTCTTCGTGTCGAGGGCGGCTTCGACTCCGATGGGGAAGGCATAAAGGTCTTTTGCGTGGCCGAATGGCGCGTTCATCACGACAGGCCCGTCGAAACTTTCAGTATGCTCGCGGATGATCTCCTCAAGCTTGAAGCCGAACGGACGGCCCGTGTCCTTCATGTCGGTGAACTGGCCCATGATAATACCCGCCGCGTCGTTTAATACGCCCGTGCGCCGCAGGTGAAGCAGCATGCGGTCGATGCGGCTCAGCTCCTCGCCGCAATCCTCGAGGAACAACAGCGAGCCCTTCCAGAATTCACCGGGCAGGGTGCGGGGAAGATACTGGAAGATACTTAAATTGCCGCCGATGAGCGGCCCCTTCGCTTTGCCGGGGTTCAGGATTTTCATCTTGCCCCAGGGATAGGAGGTTTTCTTTCCCGCCAGCAGGCCGAGCAGCTGGTCGAGCTGTTTATACCCGGAAAGATTTTTGAACACCGGGCCATGCACGGTGGGAATCCCGGTATGAGCGGTGACAGCGTTGAGCAGGGCGGTGACGTCGCTGAAACCGATCAGGATTTTCGGTTTGCGCTTCATCGCTTCAAAATTGATGGAGTCGAGGATGTGCATGGCGCGGTTGCCGCCGCCCGCCGCCCAGATCGCGGTAATATCAGCGCGCTGCCACAGGCCCTGAAGTGCAAGCGTTTTTTGCAGATGCGTGCCGGCGGACTGGTTATTGCGCTCATAGGTTTGCGGGTGAACGAAAACCTTGAAGCCTTTTTTCTCCAGCAGCGCGGCGGATTTTTCGATGTCCTTGCGCTCTACGGTGCTGGAGGGCGCCATGACGCCGATCGTATCGCCGGGCTTAAGCGGGGCAGGTTTCATGGGCCGGGTATCACTTCGTGATTTTTTGAATCAACTCGTTCAGCATTTCTTCCGAGCGCAGGTTTTCAACCTGGCAGGTGCCTGCCGCTTCGTGCCCGCCGCCGCCATATTCAAGGCAGAGCTTGCCGATATGGGTCTTGGAGGTGCGGTTCAGGATGGATTTGCCGATGGCGAACACAGTGTTCTGCTTGTTCTTGCCCCACAGGACATGGAGGGAAATATTGCACTGGGGGAAGAGGGCATAGATCACGAAGCGGTTGCCGGCCCAGATGGTTTCTTCCTGGCGGAGGTCGAGAACGATCAGGTTTTTATGAACCGTGGCGCAGCGCTGGATCTGCTCGCGGAATTTCATCTGGTGGTCGAAGTAAAGATCGACACGCTCTTTCACGTCCGGCAGCTTGAGGATATCGCCGATCGAGTTATGTTTGGTGCAAAAATCGATCAGCTTCATCATCAGCTGGTAGTTCGAGATATTAAAATCGCGGAAACGCCCCAAACCTGTGCGCGCATCCATCAGGAAGCTCAGCAGCACCCATCCTTCGGGGTTGAGGATTTCTTCTTTTGTGAAATTGGCGGTATCGGCTTTATCGACGGCGTCCATCATGTCGGGGGTAATGTCGGGAAAGCGCTCGTCGCCACCGAAATAATCATAGACCACGCGCGCTGCAGAAGGCGCGTTGGGTTCAATGACATGGTTGTCGGGCTTGCCTTTGACGCGATCCATCTCGCTGGCATGGTGGTCGAAAGCCAGGTAAACGCCGCTTACATAGGGAAGGTTCGTAGTGATGTCGCCGGGGCCGACCTCGATCAGGCCGTCCTGCATGTCTTTCGGGTGGGCGAAGGTGACGTCCTCGATCAGGCCGAGTTCCTTGAGCAGCACGCCGCAAACCAGGCCGTCCATGTCGCTGCGCGTGATCAGGCGGTATTTCTTGTTACGCTCCGGCATGATCTTGGCTTGCTTCGACATCTGGATCTCCTTCTTTAAATTCAGGCACGCAGAGAAAGGAATTGGATTACATTAGCAAAATCCCGGCTCTCGCCGGGACGGTGCGCGGGGTTAACTGGCCGCCGCTTCTTTGTCGTCTTTTTTGTCTTTCTTCTTTTTCTTCGGGTCGGCGATCACGTAGACAGGCGGCTTGCTTTCGCGGACGGTGTCTTCGTTGACCACGACTTCCTGGATTTCTTCCTTGTCTGGCAGTTCGTACATCGTGTCGAGCAGCAGGTTTTCAAGGATGGAGCGAAGGCCGCGCGCGCCGGTCTTGCGCTCGATAGCTTTCTGCGCGACGGCCTTGAGCGCGTCGTCGGAGAATTTCAGGCCCGCGCCCTCCATCTCGAACAGTTTCTGGTATTGCTTGACCAGCGCGTTTTTCGGCTGCGTCAAAATCGTGATCAGCGCGGCTTCGTCAAGATCTTCCAGCGTCGCGATGACGGGCAGGCGACCGACGAACTCGGGAATTAATCCGTATTTCAGCAAATCTTCCGGCTCTAGGCTCTGGAACGCTTCGCCGGGTTTTTTCTCGTCCATGTTTTTGACGTCGGCGCCGAAGCCGATATTCGTGCCGCGCCCGCGCGCTGTGATGATTTTATCAAGACCCGAAAACGCGCCGCCGCAGATGAACAGGATATTCGCGGTGTCGACTTGCAAAAATTCCTGTTGCGGATGCTTCCGGCCGCCCTGAGGCGGGACCGAGGCGATCGTGCCTTCCATGAGTTTCAGCAGCGCCTGCTGCACGCCTTCGCCCGAAACGTCGCGGGTGATGGAAGGATTGTCGGATTTACGCGAGATTTTGTCGATCTCGTCGATATAGACGATACCTTTCTGCGCGCGCTCCACATTGTAATCGGAGGCCTGCAGCAGTTTCAGGACGATATTTTCCACGTCCTCCCCGACATAACCGGCTTCGGTGAGTGTGGTGGCGTCGGCCATGGTGAAGGGCACGTCGAGGATTCGCGCCAGGGTCTGGGCCAGTAGGGTTTTACCCGAACCGGTCGGACCGACGAGAAGAATGTTCGACTTCGCAATTTCGACTTCCGCGCCTTTGCCGCCATGTTCGAGGCGTTTGTAATGGTTATGAACCGCGACCGAGAGAATGCGCTTCGCGCGTTCCTGGCCGATGACGTAATCATCAAGAACGACTTTGATGTCGCTGGGCGTCGGGACGCCGTCGCCGTGGCGAACGAGCTGGCTCTTGTCTTCCTCGCGGATGATGTCCATGCAGAGCTCGACGCATTCGTTGCAGATGAATACGTTCGGGCCGGCGATGAGCTTGCGCACTTCGTGCTGGCTCTTGCCGCAGAAGGAACAGTAGAGAGTATTTTTTGTCTCGCCTGATGCTGCTTTACTCATGGAAGAATTTCCCGCCTTTGTATGTTCTTATTGTTCAATCTGCCAAGCGCTGCCGCCGGGCGCAAGTCTCTATCCTTTTAAAATCGGCTTTTCCAGTCTTAAAAACAAGTCCTCCGATTTCCACATGTATCCTTGCGCCTCACCTCAATTATAATATATCTAAAGTGACAAGAAGCTTAATTCATTATAGAAAACTTATGACGCAAGGCAGCAGCAGCCCCGAACTTCAGGAAATGGTCGAAAATTTCTCCCTTTTTTCGGACTGGGAGGAACGTTATCGCTACCTGATCGATTTAGGCAGAACATTACCGGAAATGAATAACACCCTGAAAACAGATGAAAATCTGGTCCAGGGCTGTACCAGCCGCGTTTGGATGGTGGCGAAAGTCAATAACGGCGTGTTTCATTTCCAGGCCGACAGCGACGCCCATATCGTGCGCGGCCTGATCGCGCTGCTGATGGTTGCGTACCAGGATAAACCGGTCACGGCATTAACCAGTGTCGATGTCGAGGGCGCGTTTAAAAAAATCGGGCTGGACCAGAATCTCTCGCCGAACCGCCGCAACGGCTTCTTCGCGATGGTGGAGAGAATCAAAAAACTGGCGGCGAATTGATTCCCTAAAGCGTCCCGCTTGCCGCTTTCGCGTAAGTATTTTTATCCAGCAAACGAATCTCGACGCTGAAGGAACAGTTTTTATCCTTTTTCGTCTTGGGGAATTTTTCCTGCAGGTAGGCGAGGAGTTTTTCGCTGGTCTCTTTCATGATTTTTTCATCGCGCGGCATGATCGCGACATGAAGATGAACGAACGCCTGGTCGTTCTTGCCGTCTGATGTCTGGTGCTGTTCGTGCACGACGATGCGGCTTTTGACTTGCGTCATGTCGTAAGGGCCGGAAGCCACCAGCGCGTCGTGCAGCCCCGCGAGCAGCAGCCCCGGCACGGGCCGGTCGATGACATTGTCCGAATATTCGAGAATCATGTGCGGCATGGCTATTCTTTCTTCTCTTCGGGCTTGTCTTCTGTTTTTTCAGCCGGCTCTTCTTTGGTTTCTTCTTTTTTAGTTTCTTCTTCTGTCTTGCCTTCGTCCTTTTTGACGTTGTCGCCTCCGGGCAGTTTGGCCTTACGTTCCTCGTCGCTCAGGTAATGAACGCTTTTTAATATCTCGCTCAGCAGCTTGTCGGCGTCGTCATGCTCGCCGCCGATCATTTCGGCCTCGACCGACAGGGCCGAGGCGTGGCCGATCCAGAGCTGGGCGATGTAGATGGTCGAGAGCGTGCCCGATTGCCCTTCGCCCACCAGCCCGGCCTGTTTATAGCCGTCCTCGGTGCGGAAGGATGTGTCGTAGGTTTTTACCACGCTGCGGTTCGTCATGGCGCGCAGGGTCGCTTCCATCACTTCGGCGCTGTACTGCGTATAGACCGATTCATCGATCGGGTTGCAGATGATGCGGAAATTGACCGTTGATTCCATGTCATAGACCTTGGTGTAGCTGACCATGTCGTAGCATTTTTTATTGTCCGCATCGTCGCATTTGCGCGTTGTGTAGGGACTGGACGGGAACGTCACCGAAAAATCGCATGTCGGCGGCGAGTAGGTGGAGGGGGTTTTGTCTTCGGCCATCGCATTAAAGGTGAGTAACAATAATGTCACCCCCGCGAAGGCGGGGGCCTGGCCTAAAAGACTCCGGATGCCCGCCTTCACGGGCATGACAATATTTTTAAGCACAGCACTTCTCCATCTCTTTGATCCAGTCCTGCTCAGATAATTGCTTGCGTTCCTTCATATTCTTGACCTCCCAGGCGCCCGGCGCATCCTGTTTTGGTACGAACACGAACGGGATTCCCTTTTTCTCGGCATATTCGAACTGCTTCTTGGGGTTGTTCGCCTTGTGATACATCTCGACGTTAAATCCGGCATCGCGGAGCTCTTTTGCCTTCTTGGCGGATAAAGCACGCTCGTTTTCATCAATCAACGTCACCAGAACATCCGTCGCGGCAACCGGGCCGACGGGAAGTTTATTCTGTTCCTTCAGCCGCGCAAACAATCTCGAAAAGCCAATCGAAATTCCAACACCGGGAAGTTTCTTATTAATGTAATTGCTCGCAAGGTCGTCATAACGACCACCGGAACAGATAGAGCCGTAATCGGGATCATCAACAAATACCGTCTCATAGACTGTGCCAGTATAATAATCCAGACCGCGAATGATGGAAAGGTCGGCCACGACCGCGCCTTTAGGCAGATGGGAGAGTTGATCGAGAACAGAACATAGTTCTTCAAGGCCCTCGGTATAGGTGGCCTGCCCACCTGGGCCTGTTTTTAATTCTTGAATTTTATTTTTTAAATCTTGGCTTGTTGAAGCTTTAATTCCCGCCAAACCCATGAGAATGTTTGCAGCCGTCACGTCTTCACCACCAGGGCTGTGCGAGCAAGCTTTTGCAAGATCACTAAAAGTTTGTCCTTCTCCAACCTTTTCAGCCTTATCAAGAATTCTTAGGACAGCTGGGATGTCGCGCGCTCCCCAATCTCCGAGGAATCCTAAAAGTATTTTCCTATTGCTAATCCGTAACTGAATCTTCTCATTCTCCATCCCGGGCAATGCCGCGAGAATCTCCCAGATAATCGCCGGCATTTCCGCATCGAAATGCAGCGGCAGGTTTTCCGGATTTATAACGTCGATATCGCACTGGTAGAATTCGCGGAAGCGCCCGGACTGCGGCCTCTCACCGCGCCAGACTTTCTGCATCTGGTAACGCTTGAACGGAAAAACCAGTTCATTGAAATGCTGGGCGACGTAGCGGGCGAGGGGAACCGTCTGGTCGAAATGCAGCGCCAGCCGCGCTTCTTTGTCGCCGTCTTCCTTATGCAGGCGCTCGATAACGTAAACTTCCTTATCGACATCGGCCCCGCCGTCGCCGCCCTTGGCCTGTATGACGTTGAGTTCCTCAACGGCGGGCGTCTCGATGGAGCAGTAACCGTACGATTCAAAAACCTTGCGGATATGGTCGAGCCATTGCTGCTCGACGAGGCGCACTTCGGGCAACCATTCGGGAAAGCCTGAAACCGGGCGGGGTTTATAGATGGATTTTTTCTCACTCATGAAGGAGTTTTAGCCTATTTCCGGGGCGTTTTCTAGCCAGCCTCGTCAAACAAATCAGCCAACTGATCGGCCAGCGCCTTGGCCAGTTCATCGGCATCCGTGATCGTCAGCGCCTTGTGGTAATAGCGCGTTACGTCATGCCCGATGCCAATGGCCGTCAGTTCAACCTTCGAATCGTTCTCGATCCAGCGGATGACGTTCCGCAGGTCACGCTCGAGGTAATTGGGCGGGTTGACCGACAAGGTGGAATCGTCGACCGGCGCGCCGTCTGAAATCACCATCATGATCTTGCGTTCCTCGCGCCGCGCGGCGAGGCGGTTATACGCCCAGACCAGCGCCTCGCCGTCGATATTTTCCTTCAGCAGACCCTCTTTCAACATCAGGCCGAGATTCCGGCGCGTCCGGCGCATGGGCGCATCGGCGGATTTGTAAATGATATGGCGCACATCATTCAGGCGCCCGGGGTTCACGGGGCGCCCCGACTGCATCCACAGATCGCGCGATTTGCCGCCCTTCCACTGGCGCGTGGTGAAGCCAAGGATTTCGACCTTCAGGCCGCAGCGCTCCAGCGTCCGCGCGATAATATCCGTCGTCATCGCCGCGATGGCGATGGGGCGCCCGCGCATCGAGCCGGAATTGTCGATCAATAACGTGACCACCGTATCCCGGAACGGCATTTCCTTTTCCTGCTTAAAGGTCAGCGGCACGTTCGGATTGGCGACGACCCGGGCGAGGCGGGCGACGTCGAGAATTCCTTCTTCCATGTCGAACTGCCACGTGCGCCGCTGTTTGGCCATAAGTTTGCGCATCAGGCGGTTCGCGAGTTTGGTGATCACGGTTTGATGATGCCCCAATTGCCGGTCCAGCATCTGGCGCAGGCGCGTCAGTTCATCCTCGTCCGCCAGTTCCTTCGCGTCGATTTCCTCGTCGAAACTGGTGGTGTAGACGGCATAGAGCCCTTCCGGCCCGGGGATGTAATCCTCGTGGAAGCGGCGGTTCTCGCCCGCAGGCATGGCGGCTTCACCCGCGCCGCCTTCCTCGGCGGATTCATCCATGCCTTCCGCGCCGTGCTCGCCGTCTTCGCCCTCGGTGATGTCGTCGCTGGAGCTGATGGATTCCTGCGCTTCTTTTGAATCTTTGCCATCTTTCGCGTCCTTCTGGCTGGTGCCTTCGCTCTGCGATTCTTCTTCGTCGCCCGGGTTGCCCTCGCCGGTATCGACATCGAGCGCCCGGATCAGTTTTTTCGACGCAGTCGCAAACGCATCCTGATCCGTAATTGTCAGCGCTTTAAAAAATGAATCGTAATCCGCGCCCAGTTTTTCCTTCAGCCACGGCTGCCAGAGTTTCACAAGGTTCTCGGCGGAAGGAGGAACGGTCTCACCGGTGAGCGCGATGCGCGTCATGACATGCAAGGCCTCGTTCAACGGGATCTGCTCGCGCGCCGCGGCTAGGCCGAAGCCCAGCCGTTTGCATTTTTCCTCCAACACGGCGTTCAGATTATGCGCGACGCCCGCCATGGCATCGTGGCCGATAGCCTCGACGCGTGCCTGTTCCATGGCGCTGAAAGCATCGATGGCGGCGCGTGTTTTCGGGGCGTTGCGGCGGTGTATGGCCTCGTCGTGATAGGCGTAATGCAGCGCCTGCGCATCCGCGCATCCACGCACAAGGCGCAGCGATTGCGGGTTCATATTGTGGTCGGGCAGCGGCAGGCGCGGCTTGCCGCCCGGCGGAACCCGGCCGATCGGCGGCTCGGCGTTCGAAAAAGTGACATCAAGCTCGCGCAGGCCCGCGATCGTGCGCATGCTCGCCGCCGTGGCGCTTTTAAATTCCTCAATTCCGCCCGGGTTTTCCGCTTTGTTCATGGGACTGATATAGCACACAAATTAGACATATTTTGCGAAAAAAATGCGTTGGTGGTAAATATTGATTAAATAAGAAAGAGAGTTAGCGATGGCTTTTGGTAAGGTTGTTGCAGGCGGTGTTGGCGTTATTTTTCTCGTAGCTGCAGTAGGTGGTGGAATAACAAAATGCACCTTTGCGGAGAATCCCGAAGAAAAATCAATACCGGAAAAATTCACGCACCACACGATCGAGACGGGCGAGAAAATGGCTACTGAGACTGGAAAATGGCTGAAGAAAAAGGCCGAAGATCCCGAGGTTCAGCAAACAATACAGAATACAACAGAGACAGCCGTGGATTTCGCCATTGGGGCATCAAAATCAATCATGGGCGGAATCACGCAAGCCCTGAGGCGTAATAACGGCAGTGCGGACGATCCGATTGGGTATGAGCCAAACCCTTAACTCACCGCCACATTCCTGATCGCGCTCGCAGGCAGTTCGATATCGAAGCAGCGCTGGTAATATTCCGCGATGATGGGGCGTTCGGTCTCGTCGCATTTATTCAGGAATGAAAGCTGGAACGCCAGTTCGCGGTTTTTAAAAATCTGGTTATTCTCGATCCATGCCAGTACCGTACGCGGCGACATAAGCGTTGAAAGGTCGCCGTTGACGAACCCCTCGCGCGTCATGTCGGCGACGCGCACCATTTTATTGATCTCGTCTTTTCCCTCGCTGGTATTCAAATCGGGGAATTTCGCCAGCATAATATTCACTTCGTCATCGTGCGGCAGGTAGTTCAGCGTCACCACAACATTCCAGCGGTCCATCTGGCCCTGGTTGATCTGCTGCGTGCCGTGATAAAGCCCCGTGGTGTCACCGAGGCCGACGGTGTTGGTCGTCGAGAACAACCTGAAAGCAGGATGCGGACGGATGATGGTGTTCTGGTCGAGCAGGGTCAGGCGCCCCTCGGCTTCAAGAACCCGCTGGATAACAAACATAACGTCGGGGCGGCCCGCGTCATATTCATCGAACACCAGCGCTACGGGGTGCTGGATTGCCCATGGAAGCAGGCCTTCTTTCCACTGCGTGATCTGCTTGCCTTCTTTCAGGACAATCGTGTCCTTGCCGATAAGGTCGACGCGTGAAACGTGAGAGTCGAGGTTGATCCGCACGCACGGCCATTTCAGCCGCGCCGCGACCTGTTCGATATGCGTGGATTTTCCCGTGCCGTGATAACCCTGGATCATCACGCGGCGGTTATGCGCGAAGCCCGCCAAAATCGCCAGCGTCGTATCGTGATCGAACTGGTACGTCTTGTCGATGTCAGGGACGTTCGGGTGATCGTCCTTGAATCCGGGGACTTCCCAGTCGACATCGAGGCCGAACGTTTTCTTCACGTTATATTTTGTGTCGGGGATGGTGGTGTATTTGCCCGTTGTCGGCGTCAGCTGCGTGACGTCGAACGACATGGTCATGGGCTCTTTATCTTTCTGGATTTTCTCGGCCATTTAAATACTCGGCAATTCCTCGAACTTCTCGTAATTAAGCTTCAGGATTGTATAGGCCATGTTGACCGATTTGAGAAGCTCTTCCGCTTGCGGGTCCTCGCGGTTGACGTCGGGGTGGTATTTCTTGACCAGTTCCTTGTAGCGCGACTTTATGCCTGCGAGCGAAAGGGGCGGCTCAAGGCCCATGATCATCATCGCCTCGAATTCCGGCGTGTTTTTCTGTTCCTTGGTGAAATGATAGTCCTTGGCGGGCTCCTCCTCGGTGAAATGATAGGCCTGCCACGCGGCGCGGCGCAGGTTTTCAGCGCCCATGCCCGGGTTATCGTATCGACGGGTGGGGCGGTCACCGTACATGCTGCTGACGATATGTTCCTCGACCTCATGGCCCGACATGCCCTGGAAGAAATTCCAGGCTTTGTTGTACTCACGCACATGATCGAGACAGAAATGATAGTAATCGCTGAGGGCGCGGTCGCGCGGCGCGCGGTATTCGCCGTGTTCCCGGCAGCCAGGCATATCGCAAGCCTTCGGCTTGCCCCGGGCCTTTTTATCCTCGAATTCGGCGGAATTAGGTTTCAGAAATATGCGTGGCACAGCGTTTTCCCTTGAACAAAACCCTATATAAATATGTTAACGCATGCGGCTTGTGAAGGCTACGCACGCGGGAATTCACAGCCGCCGGGTGTTTCCGGCAGGAATAATAACCTATAGTTGTTATTAGAAAATACGAATGTATTCATCCCCGGCAATCGAAAGCCCGGCCAGATCTCATAAGAATCCGTTTAAAATCAATAGAATAAAGCAAGTCAACGATATTCCTGAATACGGGCGTAAATAATATTGTTTACACCATATAGTTGTATTCAGTATAGAATCGAAAGGTAAGCCTGCGTAATTCTGCGTTTCCGTTGAGTTTCATTTTTCTTAGGAGAAGCACGAAATGCGTGACATGACGATTGACCAGGGCCTTGGGGATTATAAAACCACCCTCATCAGCAAGAACATCACCGTGCGCCTCGAGCCTGAAATGTGGCTGGCGCTCCGCGATATTGCCCTGCGGGAAAAATGCACGATCCATGATATTTGCAGCCTGGTAAGCGTACGCAAAAATTCGCGCACCTCGCTGACGGCGGCGATCAGGGTTTTCCTGATGCTCTATTACCGCGCCGCCGCGACGGAAGAGGGGCACCGCAAGGCGGGCCATGGCAATTTCGAATTCATGAAGCGGCGCGCGCGGCTGGCGGTGGAGGCGCTGGCGCAGAAGCCGGATAAAAAGAACAATACGGTGCAGTGATTACAGGTTGCGGCTGTAAGCCAGGAATTTCTTGCGGCGGTCTTTCACCAGGCGCTCGGTATCCCACGGCGTGAGTTCGCTCAAGGCTTTTTCGATCTGATTTGAAACGTTCGTAATGGTTTCTTTTTTGTGACGATGTGCGCCGCCGATGGGCTCGGCGATGATGCCATCAACGAGTTTCAGTTGATATAAATCCTGCGCCGTGATCTTGAGGGCGGTGGCCGCTTCCTCGGCGTGCGCCGAACTGCGCCACAGGATGGACGCGCAGCCTTCGGGCGAAATCACCGAATAAATCGAGTGCTCCAGCATATAAACGCGGTCGGCGACAGCAATGGCAATCGCGCCGCCCGAGCCGCCTTCGCCGATGATGACGGAGATAATCGGCACATCGGTGCGCAAACAGGTCTCGATAGATTTGGCGATGGCTTCCGACTGGCCGCGCTCTTCCGCGCCTTTGCCGGGATAGGCGCCCGCGGTATCGACCAATGTGATCACGGGAAGCTGGAACTGCGACGCCATGTTCATCAGGCGCTGCGCCTTGCGGTAACCTTCGGGACGCGTCATGCCGAAATTGTGTTTGATGCGCGTTTCGGTATCAAAGCCTTTTTCATGGCCCATGACGACGACCGGGCGGCCCTTGAAACGGCCAAGCCCGCCGAGCAAGGCGTAATCCTCGGCAAAGTTGCGGTCGCCGGCGAGCGGCGTGAAATCGGTAATGATGCCCTGCACGTAGTCGAGGAAATGCGGGCGCTCCGGGTGGCGCGCGACCTGGACCTTCTGTGCGGGCGTAAGCTTGGAATAGGTCTGCTGGAGAAGTTTGTCGGCCTTGCTCGTCATCCGGCCGATTTCCTCGGCGATGTTCACGGCGCCGCCGCTGCTGCTCATGTTGCGCAGCTCGGAGATTTTGCCTTCAAGCTCCAGGATGGGCTTTTCGAATTCGAGGTTCATGATGGGGGGACCTTAGCAAAACAGGCAGGCCCACACAAATGGAACCTGCCTGAATTATTAATGCATTATGGACTGTTAGTTGTCCGTTCCGGTCTTGGACAGCGGGTGCTTGTCCTTCACGGTTTTCTTCAGCTTGTCGCCGACAATATGCGTGTAGATCTGCGTCGTTGCAATGTCCGCGTGTCCCAGCATCTTCTGAACCGAGCGGAGGTCCGCGCCGTTCGAAAGCAGGTGCGTAGCAAACGCGTGGCGCAGGATGTGCGGGCTGACTTTGCCTTCCTCGAGGCCTGCCGCGCGGGCGAGATCTTTCAGAAGCTGTGCAAAGCGCTGGCGTGTCAGGTGGCCGCTGTCCGACGTGCGCGACGGGAAAACCCATTTTTCCTGGCGGGCTTTCTGTTCGTCGGAGCCGATGAACTGCTTGCGCAGATCAAGATATTTTTTCAGTGCCTTCTGAGCGGGATCAGAGAGCGGAACCATGCGCTCGCGTCCGGCTTTGCCGCTGACCATCAAAAACTGGTGGCCCTGGCCAAGCGCCGACATTGGCAGACCGACGAGTTCAGAAACGCGAAGGCCCGTGGCGTAGAGCATTTCAAGCAGACAGACGAGGCGGATGCTTTCGCCGCCGCCACCGGTCGATGCTGTTTTGATCAGCGTGTTGACGTCGGCTTCGCTCAGCGTTTTCGGCAATGTGCGGCCCTGTTTCGGGCTTTCGATCGTGGAAGTCGGGTCGTCCTTACGAACATTCTCCGAAACCGTAAAACGGTAGAACTGGCGCAGAGCCGAGAGGCGGCGTGCAACGGTGCGCACGGCGATCTTGGATCTGTTGATGCCTTTGCTGTGAACTTTTTCACCGAGGTCTTTCAGATAGGCCTTCAGGTCTTCTGCGGTTGCCTTGTCGATATCGCTGTTGCGCTTGCTGCGCAGATACAGGCTGACGTCGGCCAGGTCCCGCCAGTAAGCATGGCGCGTATTGAGCGCTGCGCCTCGCTCAGTCGTGAGCATGTCGAGGAACGTATCCACGAGCGGGTGCAGGTTCGGTTTCGGTAGTGCCGGGCGGCCGGGACGTGCCATTTTTAATTCTCCTTAGTTTGCTTGGATACTTCCGAGAACTGCCGAAGCGGCAAGGTCGGAGGAAATACCCGTTAACCCCACGTTATTCAAGCCTGTGCGTACATCATTGAGCAAACCGGGATAGATTTTCCCTAGTTCAGCGGCTTGAAGTACCGAGGCACTCAGTAACACCGTTTCACCGGTATTTTTACTTTGGCTCGCTTCAAGCAAATGATTCCACACAACGGTAGAAGGCATTACATAATCTTGCTTAAAAGTCAAGCCGTAGTCTTTTTCATAAATTCTGACTGCATTATCACTATTGTTGGCAGGGCTGTCAACATTTTCTATAATACTTTTATAAAGATATCCACTGCGAGAGTTTAAGGGGTAGAGTTTTTCAGCCTCTTTTTCAGTCATTTCAGCCGGTTTTTTGCCATCGCTGGAGGCTATCCGCACAGCTGCCTGCAGGGCTGCAAGCCTTTGATTTGATATATCTTTTTCCTCAGCAGGTTTGATGTCCAGAATGCGGTTGCGCCATTGGGGCGGGATGGGGGCACCGACAGCGCTCAGGACCCGGATTGCGGTCTCAAGTTCGTCCTGGCGCGCATCTCCCGGTTGCGCCTTGGAGATCACTTCGGCGTAAGGTTTTAACGCGGCGATTCCGTAGGGCCTGCCTACCGTCAGGCCTTTTTTTATAGCATCCCACTGCGCCGCATCATCGGGTGCGTTGCTGGCGATGACGAAATAATAGCCGAGTTTTTCCCAGCCACTGGCTGAATCAGGCACGCTCATCGTGCCGGGATCCTGTCCCGATGCGGGTGCAACCGCTGCTTTATAAAGGCTCAGCAACTCGCCCGGAATCGCGAGGCCCCAGTCTTCGGTCGCGGCGGTCAACATGAAGCGGCTATCGGCGCTGAGATCATTGGTGTTGAGCAGGATGCGAAGATCGGTCGGCGGAATTGCGGTGAAATCCGGCGCGGCGGAATTTTCAAATCTGATTTTGTTGTCGCCCGCGAGAAACGCGCGCTCAATCAGCGGCAGCGCGCCAAACATTTTAAGGTCGTAAATGATCGGCGCGGCGCCAGGCGTGAGGCGGTCGGCGTTGCGTAAATTAAGTGCGGCGATAATGTCTTGCGATTCCGGTGCCGGGTTCTCCGACATCGTGACATCACAGTAAGCAAGAATCTGCCTGATGAATTCCGACTCCACGAAACTGTCTTTCACCGTTTCAGCCTCGACGCAGGCGAGGGATTTTTCGCCGTTCAGCAGCATCGCGAGGATACTGGCGCGCGCGAGGTGCTCGTGATATGGCTCAACCTCGTCCAGCGAGGAATAGAGGTCCTGCGCCTGTTTATACGCACCGGCCTGGATGAGCTTTTCGAGGCGGATCGTCAGCAGGTCGCGCCCCGGCTCAGGGGCAATATCATTCACGATCATGCCGGAATCCGCGCGTGTCAGCAGTGCGCCGAAGATCAGGCGCTGCACGACCGGCTCGCGCGATTGCACGGGCATGTCTTCCAGCAGGACCAGCAGGATGGACCTTTTAATGTCCTTCCATAAATCCTTGCCGAGGCTGCCTTCGCCCGCAGCGGAATAGAGCCCGGTATTCTCCAGCGTTTTATAGTCGGCTTTGACGAGCGCGCTTTCTGCCTTTTTCGACGGCGCGACATTGAGCGTCTGCATGTCGGTCTTGCCGGCATGGGCGGGCAGGGCGAGCAAAGTGGCGGTGGCAACCAGCAGCGCCGCGCGCATGTTCTTACTTTGTAAAGCTGTCATGGGGGATTTCACGCGAGACTTCGGTTTGAGTGATGGGAACGTCAATAACAATAAGGGCAACGAAGCCGCCGACAAGGATCAGGGCCAGTAAAGTGAGGAGAAGTTTGCCGATTTTCATTTTCTGCCGCACTGTCCTATAATCTTCCCTGTTTTTAAGGTTTTTATGGTCAGTCACCATAGACAAACCCCGGCTATAATTCAATTGAGAATTTGAGAAATGACGAGTGAAACGAATTTGAATATCGATACGGGCAGGGCGGCTGAATTCCTGCGCAACCATTTACGGCAGCCGGTGGTGCTGGTCGGCATGATGGGTGTGGGCAAGACGGTCGTGGGCCGGAGGCTGGCGGACAGGCTCGGCCTTGAGTTCCGGGACAGCGACCGCATCGTCGAGGAGAAAGCCGGGCGGAGCGTCTCTGAAATTTTTGAAACCGACGGCGAGGAAAAATTCCGCCATGTAGAGCGGAACACGATACTGGAAATCCTGTCCGGAGGACCTTGCGTGCTCGCGACCGGCGGCGGCGCGGTCATGAATCCCGAAACACGCGCCGCGATCAAAACGAAGGCCGTGTCCGTCTGGCTGAAATTAGAGGTTCGTAATATTCTCACGCGGCTTGAAAAATCGGATGACCGTCCGCTGCTGAAAAAAGGCGACCCGGAAAAAATTCTGACGGAACTCATGGCGGCGCGCGGGCCGTTTTATGCCATGGCCGACATCCATGTCGAAAGCGGCGGCGGAAAAGCTGCAGAAACAGCGGATGTGGTTATAAATTCATTGTACCGGCACGTGAAAAAAGATACGGTCTGAGCGCCATGGAAACGAAAATCGTCACTGTCGGTCTGGATGCCGTTTCGTACGATATTTATATCGGCTCCGGACTTTTGTTCCGCGCGGCGGATTTCATGCCCGCCGAAATCGCGGGAAATTCTGTTTATATCGTCGCCGATGAGAATGTACGCAATTACGCGGAATCGATCCGCGGCGTGGTGCTGCAGGATGGCGCGGCGAAAGCCGAAATCCTTTTCCTCGAGGGCGGCGAAAAAACCAAGTCCTTCGAGCAGACGGAAAAAATAATCGACTGGATGCTGGCGGGCGGCATCGCCCGGGATTCACTTGTTTTCGCCGTCGGCGGCGGCGTGATCGGCGATATCGCTGGCTTCTGCGCCTCCATCGTCATGCGCGGCGTGCGTTATATCCAGGTTCCGACGACGCTGCTCGCGCAGGTCGATAGTTCTGTCGGCGGCAAGACCGGCATCAACACCAGCCATGGAAAAAACCTGGTCGGAAGTTTCTACCAGCCCGGCGCCGTGATCGCCGACATTGAAACATTGCGCACTCTCCCAAAACGCGAATTGCTCGCGGGCTATGCGGAAATTGCCAAATACGGCCTGATCGGCGACGCCGGATTTTTTAGCTGGCTCGAACAAAATGGCCCCGCTGTCTGCAATCTCGAAGATGCCGCGCTCGCGCATGCCATCGAAACCAGCGTGCGCGCCAAGGCCGCCGTGGTCCGCTCCGACGAAAGGGAGAAGGGCGTGCGTGCGCTGCTCAATCTCGGCCACACTTTCGGCCATGCGCTGGAGACGGCGGCAAAATATGACGGACGCCTGTTGCACGGCGAGGCGGTGGCGATCGGCATGGTCATGGCGTTCGATCTGTCCGCGCGCATGGGAATTTGCAAGCGCGAGGATTACGAGCGTGTCGAGCAGCATCTCATGAATATCGGTCTGCCGACGCATGCGTCCTATATCGAGCCCGGCTTACAGGCAGGGGTTGACGAGCTGATCGAAATCATGGGCCACGACAAGAAAGCGTCGCGCGGAAAAATGAAATTCGTCCTGGCGCGCGGCATCGGCGAGGCATTCGTCACCAGTGACGTGTCGGAAAGCCTGGTGCGCGAGGTGATCGGCGATTCACTCGGCCGGGACGGAAGTGGAGCCAAGGGACGATGGAAATCGGCGTTCTCCTCTCACTCGTAGGGATTTTTATTCTTATTCTCCTTGGCGCGTTTTTCTCCGCGTCCGAGACGGCGCTGACGGCGGCTTCGAAAGCGCGCATGCATGCCCGCGCCAAGGCCGGCAGCTCCCGCGCCGCCCTGGTCAATAAAATCCGCAAGAAAAAAGACCGCATGATCGGCGCCATGCTGCTCGGGAACAATTTCGTCAATACGCTGGGCGCGGCGCTGGCGACAGGCCTACTCATCAAAGCGTTCGGTGAAGCGGGAATTTTCTACGCGACACTGGTGATGACTATATTAATTTTGGTGTTTGCCGAGGTGCTTCCGAAAACCTATGCCGTGCACCACGCCGAGAGATTCGCACTGCGCTACGTCTATATCATCGATTTCTGCATCCGGCTTTTCTACCCGGTAACGCAGGCTGTTTCGCTGATCGTACGCATGGCGCTGAAAATATTTGGCATCGACATCGCCAAGGCCAGTGCGGGCTCGCAGATGGAGCTTCTGCGCGGCGTCATCGACATGCACCGTGATTCGAACGAGGAAACCCAGCAGCAACGCGTGATGCTCCGCTCCATTCTCGACCTGTTCGAGGCCACCGTCGCCGATATTATGGTTCCCCGTCAGAATGCTTTCATGATCGACGGCGACCGCCCGGCGCAGGAAATCGTATCGGAAGTGCTGGAAAACGCCTATTCGCGCCTGCCGGTCTGGCGCGAGCGGCCCGACAATATTATCGGCATAATACAGGCGCGGCTGTTGCTGAAGGCACTTAGCGACAACAACGGCGACGCTTCCGGGATAAACCTGGATTCCGCCATGCTGGAGCCGTGGTTCATTCCCGATACCACCAGCCTGCACGACCAGTTGCAGGCCTTCCGCGAACGCAAGGAACATTTTGCCATCGTCGTCGATGAATACGGCACGTTCATGGGCATCGTCACGCTGGAGGATATTCTGGAAGAAATCGTCGGCGAGATCGACGACGAAGTGGACGAGAACGTCCCCGGCGTCAAACGCGGCAAGGGCGGATCATATTTGGTTGACGGTAGCGTGACGGTGCGCGAACTGAACCGCGAATTCGAATGGCAGTTGCCGGATCAGTATTATTCCACCGCCGCCGGGCTTGTCCTTTATGAATCCGAAACCATTCCCGAAATCGGCCAGAAATTTCATTTCCACGGCCTGAAATTCGAAATCATGAAACGCGAGCGCAACCGCATCACGCGGCTTCGCATCACGCCGCCGAAGAAGCTGAAGAAGTCAGCCGCGTAACGGCCTCGGCATTTTCTCTCAGATGATTGGGATTGATCGTACCAATGATGACGGAATCGACGCCCGGATGCGCGAACGCAAATTCCATCGCAGCACCAACGTCAGTGTTGTGCCCGCTCGAAAGCGCTTTTTTCAGGATGATGCTCTTGCCGTTCAGCGCGGCGTGATCGAGCACCGCTTTTTCCTCGGTTTGATCGGCGGTATAGGTCGCCATGACGACATCCATAAGGTCGAGCGCCTTTATGCCGCCCTCGACGGTTTTGGTCGACGCGCCGATGGCCCGCACCATGCCGGATTTTTTAAACTCCTGCATTTTGTTGATGAGCGCATCATTGCCGAGAATTTTCATGTCCGACCCGTCGGAATGAATCAGGAGAACATCAAGATAATCCGTCTGCAGGCGTTTCAAGGTTCTCTCCAGGCTTTCCACGAAATGGCCGGGCGTAAAAATATAACGTGATTTCCCGTTTTCGAATTCTTCACCGGCTTTGCCGATGATCGTCCAGTCTTTGCGCTTGTCTTTCAGCAGCATGCCGAGCCGCTCCTCGCTGGTGCCGTAGGATGGCGCGGTGTCAAGCGTGTTGATCCCGAACTCCTGCGCCTGGCTCAAAAGCCGCGTCAGGCTGTAATCGTCGGGCAACTCGAAACCCGCCGGGTATTTCACCCCGGCATTCCGCCCGAATTTAACGGTGCCGAGGCCGAGCCGCGAGAGGCTTACGCCCGTTTGTCCGATTTGTCTTTTATCCATTGCGCTGTTTCCCATGGGGGCTGAGCATACGAAACTTCCGGCAGGAATGACCAGTCCGTGTGATTGTGCGAAGGCAGGATTTTATCCGCCGTCAATTCTTCGGCGATTTTATCCGCCATCATCGGCGCGAAGGTGAGTTTCGTCGGCCATGCGTAAATGCGATCGTCCTTGTTATAAATGACCGGCGCATCGGGCATCACGCCAGCGCCGGGCTTCGCTTCCACCCGGTCGATCGGCAGCACCGCCAGCTCGGCATCCTTGATTTCCGCCATCGGCATGTATTTTTTCAGCGCGGCGAATATGGCGTCATAGACCTCGTCCGGATTGGAGTTTCTCTCCCGTTCGGCTACCTGGCCGCCGATATACCATGCAAGACCGCCGTCTTCAGTTTTATGCGTCGTGATCGTCGCAACGGGCTTGTCGGACGCGCCGACGAAATGCGCCCACACCGCGAATGGCGCATTTTTCAAAAGCCCCATCAGCAGCGGTCGACGCTGCGTCGCAATTCCCGACTCATCGTTTCCTTCCGCAGCGGTGTAGATATATTTCTTAGCCGCAACGCCGTCGGCCGATTTGCGGATGCAGTCCATGTACGGCTCCGCCAGTGCGCGCACGACGGAAGGAATGTCCAGCACTGGCTCGCTCATATCCACCAGCGTGCCTTCAAATCCGGACGCTGAAATCTCCGGCGGCCATTTTATTTTTTCCACCTCGCTGCCGAGAAAACTTTTCGCGCCCAGTTTCATGATCCCGCTCAGCATACCCTTGGGGATCATCAGATATTGCGTCTCCGTCGCGACCTGCGCTTTCGAAAGATCGACCGGCCCTTCGCCGTTCAGCGCCGCGCGCCAGATTTCAGGCATCGCGCTGATCTCGCGGGCGAGAGAGTTGAGCTTGCCTCCAAGCGCATATTTCAGCCCGGAATGGATAATGCCCTGCGAGGCGATGGTCTGCACGCCGCCGATTGCGTTTGGCTCGACCAGCAGCGTGTCATAGCCGAGATTTTTTAATCGCGCGAGCGTCCACAGCCCGGCGATGCCGCCGCCATGAATAATTATATCTGCGTTTCGTTCAGCCATGTCCGGATGTCTTTTACATGTTGTGGCGCCATCAGTGAGGGCACATGCCCGCAATCGGCGTATTGAATGACCTGCAGCGAGGCACCTTTGAAGCGCGCCTGCATCTCACTGATAATCGGCTTTGTCAGGACGACTGATTTTTTCCCGTGAATAACCATGACCGGGCACTTTACAGCATCCCACGCCGGCCACAAATCCTGTTCGCCGGTCGGTTGTTCCCCGAAAATAACGGAAATATCCGGGTCGTATGAATAAGTGATCAATCCGTTCTCCAGTGCGCGGGCATTATGCTCGGCCATCAGCTTCCACTGCGCATCCGTCACCGGGCCCCATGTCAGCCCGCGCGTCTCGCGCATGCGCTTCTCTAAATCGGCGATAGTCGGAAATGAATATTCCTGCGAAATAACCATGTGAATGAAATCGAGCGCGGCCTGCGGCACGATCGGGCCCACATCGTTCAAAATCATGCGGCGGATGGGTGTGTCCTTCATTCCCGCCATGCGAATTCCAAGTAAACCGCCAAGCGAAATCCCGATCCAGTCGACGCTGTTCGGCTGGTTGATGCCCAGATGCGCGAGCAGGGCGGTCAGGTCGCTGCAATACTGTCTGTAATTATAATCGAACGGCTCGGGCAGGAAATCACTGCGCCCCCGGCCGGGCAGATCGACGCAGATCAGCCGCCGCCCGTCATTGATCAGCTCCTGCGCGAGAATGTCGAAATCATGACCATTGCCGGTGAGGCCATGCACGCAGATGATCGGCACGGCATTTTCCGGACCCCAGTCGTTATAGACGATGCGGTGATAGCCCTTCGAGTTTATACCGAGAAAAGATTTTTCGGTGAAGGGCATGTCTTAAGCCTTCTGGGCGATGTTCCCGTGACAGTGCTTGAATTTCTTGCCTGATCCGCACGGGCAATCGGCGTTGCGCTGGACCTTGCCCCATGTTTCGGGATTATCCTTGTCGAATTTGCGCTTTTGCTGGGGGAATGGCTCGACGCGTTTCTGCGCGGGCGGCGACTGCTTCGCGTGAAGACCGCTGCCCATCAGCGCAGGGTCCTGGCGGCCTTCCTGCGTTTTCACAGGGGGGGCGGCGCCGGGCATGATCAAACCAATGCGTTCTTCGCCGACATTCACCTCGACGAGCGAGAGCATCATGGTGATTGCCTCGCGCATCTGGTTGAGCATGGTTTCGAACATGCCGAAGGCTTCAGTCTTGTATTCGTTCAAAGGATCCCGCTGGCCAAAGGCGCGCAGATTGATGCCCTGTCTCAAATGGTCGAGGTTGAGCAGGTGTTCTTTCCAGTGCTGATCAAAAATCTGGAGCACGATTCCCTTTTCGATGCGCCGCCAGTTATCCGGTCCGGCATTTGCAATTTTCGTCGCCATCTTTTCATCAGAAATCTTGATGATGCGCTCCTGCATCTCCTCGTCGGCGATGCCTTCTTCCTTCGCCCAGTCGACGGTGGGAATATCAAGGCCAAGAAGACGCATGGATTCAGCGTGCAGCGTGCCGGTATCCCATTGCTCGGCGTGTGCGCCGTGCGGAATAGTCGCGCGAACCGTGTCCTCGATCACCTGGTGGCGCATGTCGCGCACGAGCTCCTCGATGCTGTCGGCTTCCATGATTTCGCGGCGCTGCTCGTAAACGACCTTACGCTGGTCGTTCATGACGTTGTCGAACTTCAGCAGGTTCTTGCGAACCTCGAAATGCATGCCCTCGACTTTGGCCTGCGCGCGCTGAAGCATTTTTGAAATCAAGGGGTGCTCAAGCGCTTCGCCTTCCTGCAGGCCGATACGCTTGTTCCCGAGCAGGGCTTCGAGCTTGTCGCCCGCGAAGATTCGCATCAAATCGTCCTCGACCGAGAGAAAGAACATGGTGGCGCCTGCATCGCCCTGGCGTCCCGAACGGCCGCGAAGCTGGTTGTCGATGCGCCGTGATTCATGGCGCTCGGTGCCGATGACGTAAAGACCGCCGGCATCTTTCACGACCTGCTTGTCGCGCGCGACCTCGGAACGGATACGGTCGGCGGCTTTTTTCCGCTCGTCTTCCGGCAGGTTCGGATCGATTTCCTGCGTAATACGCATGTCGGCGTTGCCGCCCAGTTGAATGTCGGTTCCGCGGCCCGCCATGTTGGTGGCGATAGTGACCGCGCCCGGACGTCCGGCTTGCGCGATGATGGCGGCCTCCTGTTCGTGATAGCGGGCGTTCAGGACGCTGTGCTTGATTTTCGCTTTCTTGAGGGCCTCGGCCAGTTTTTCCGATTTATCAATCGAGACGGTGCCGACGAGAACGGGCTGCTGGCGGTCCTGCGCATCACGGATCAGGTCGATAATGGCGCCGTCTTTTTCCTTAAGCGATTTGTAAATCTTGTCGTCATGATCAAGGCGCGCGATGGGAACGTTCGTCGGCATTTCAACCACGCCGAGATTGTAGATTTCCTGGAACTCGGCTGCTTCAGTCTGCGCGGTGCCGGTCATGCCCGCCAGTTTCGGGTACAGGCGGAAATAATTCTGGAACGTGATTGAGGCCAGCGTCTGGTTCTCGGTCTGGATCTTCACGCCTTCCTTGGCTTCGATGGCCTGGTGCAGGCCCTCGGACAATCTGCGGCCTTCCATCATGCGGCCCGTGAATTCGTCGATCAGGATGACGCGGTCGTCCTTGACGATGTAATCGGTGTCCGCGTGGAAAATCCGGTGCGCACGCAGCGCCTGGTTGATGTGGTGGACGAGCGCGATGTTCTGGATGTCGTACATGCTGCCTTCTTTAAGCAGCCCGTGGTCACGCAATAACTGTTCGGCATGTTCCTGGCCGTCCTCAGTCAGGACAACGGTTTTATGCTTTTCATCCATTTCATAGTCGCCGTCATCCAGCGAGGGGATCAGCTTGTTCACCGATACATAAAGTTCTGTCGAAAGCTCCGACGGGCCGGAAATGATCAGCGGCGTACGGGCCTCGTCGATGAGGATCGAGTCGACTTCATCAACGATCGCGAAATTGAACGGCCTCTGAACCATCTGCTTCAGGCTGTACTTCATATTGTCGCGCAGATAATCGAAACCGAGTTCATTGTTGGTGCCGTAGGTGACGTCGGCGGCATAGGCCTCGCGGCGTTGCTGGTCCGAGAGGTTCGTAACGATGCATCCGGTATTCAAACCCATGAAGCGGTAAATCTGCCCCATCCATTCGGCGTCGCGCTTGGCCAGGTAGTCGTTGACGGTCACGACATGGACGCCCTTGCCGGTCAGGGCGTTCAGGTAAACGGGCAGGGTGGCGACCAGTGTTTTACCTTCGCCGGTTTTCATCTCGGCGATATCGCCCTCATGCAAAACCAGTCCACCGATAAGCTGGACATCATAATGACGCTGGCCGAGGGCCCTGCGGGCGGCCTCGCGGGTGGCGGCAAAAGCCTCATGCAGCAGGCTGTCGAGAGGTTCGCCATTCGCAAGTCTTTGACGGAAAAGGAGAGTTTGGCTCTGGAGCTCGGCATCATTCATGGCCTCAAAACGCGGCTCGAGCGCATTGATCTGCGGGACATGCTTGGCCAGTATCTTCAGCTTCCGGCCATTGGAAGAGCCGAAAATCTGGGTGGCGAGGTTCAAAAGCATCAGTTCTCCGGATAACCCTGTGATTCAAGTGGTTCTGATATAGGCTGCCGTTAAATCGCCGTCAATCTATGATTAAAGTACCAGTTGAAAACACATTTCCCTTTCGCTAGTCTCCAGAAACGTTGTCCCTGGGGGGATAGCGCTTATTTTTCAGATATAAGGAATTCCAGAAGCCATGCTCAATCGCAGATCATTCCATAACGAAGCCGGCAATACGGTACTTATCGTGCTGGCGGTCGTCGTTGTCGCCGCCATCGGTGGCCTCGCTTATTTCTCCGGCAAGATCGGCAAGACCGACGCCGCTCCGGCAGCCCAGACCGCCGAAGCGCCCGCCGCAACCGACACCCAGCAAGCGGACGCCGAGTCCCAGTCTGGCATCAAGGAAGGAAACCCCGTTGTCGCCAAGTTCAAGGGCGGCGAGGTAACCCGCGCCGAAGTGTTTAATTTCATCCAGACCCAGCCGCCGCAAACGCGTCAGCTGCCTCTGGAGAAACTTTACCCGATGGCGCTCGAACAGGTCATCAACGGCAAGATCATCGCCGATAAAACCAAAAACGTGAACCTCGACAGTAACGAAAAAGTGAAACGCCAGATGGCGGAAGCCAGGGAGCAGATCACCCGCTTCGTTTATCTTGAGGAGCAGGTCGAAAAGCGTCTCACTGATGAGCGCACGAAGAAACTCTACGATGAATATGTCGCGAAGTTTCCGAACGTCGACGAGATCAAGGCCCGCCATATTCTTGTGAAAGACGAAGCCAAGGCGAAGGATATGATCAAGCAACTCGACAAGGGCGGCAACTTCGAGGAACTGGCGAAAGCCAACTCCACCGATGCGACGGCCAAGAGCGGCGGCGATGTCGGTTATTTCATCAAGGACCAGATGATCCCGGCCTTCAGCGACGCGGCTTTCGCGACCGCCGTCGGCACCTATAGCAAGAAGCCGGTGAAAACCGATTTCGGCTATCACATCATCAAAGTCGAGGACAAGCGCAAGCGCCAGCCGCCGACCTATGAAGAAGCCAAGATTGCCCTCCAGGCCCAGGTACGCGAGCAGATCCTCGCCGAACTGATCCAGGAATGGCGCAACGCGTCCGGTATCGAGCGCTTCGATATCAATGGCAACGCGATCGAGCCTTCGTCCGGCGATGTCGTTCCGGCTGCACCCGCGGCGGCTCCTGCAGCTCCCGCGGCGCGGCCCGCCGAGTAAGCTGGGCCTGACTTAAAAACACAAAAAGCCGCAAATTAAGTTTTGCGGCTTTTTTTATCGTGCTAGAACAAGCCCATGGATTGCGCCGCCGCCCTTGCAAAACCAAGACCCGAAGCGCCTCACGGCCTTAAGATCGTGCTGGTGGCCGCCGCCGCGCTGGTCGATCCGCAAAACCGTGTGCTGATCGCGCAGCGCCCCGAAGGCAAATCTATGGCCGGCCTGTGGGAATTTCCCGGCGGCAAGGTCGCTGATGGCGAGACGCCCGAATTCGCCCTGATGCGTGAACTTGAGGAAGAGCTCGGCATTGAAACCCGCCCGACATGTTTCCTGCCAGTGGCCTTCGCCTCGCACAGCTATGACGATTTTCATCTGCTGATGCCGCTGTTCGTCTGCCGTGCGTGGAAGAACGTGCCGCGGGCCAAAGAACACAGCGCGCTGAAATGGGTGCGGGTCAATGACCTGGGCGATTACCCGATGCCGCCCGCGGACATTCCGCTCATCGCCACATTACGGGAGGTCATCTGATGTACCGCTCGGCTTACGATCTCAAAGCTTTCTACAACACCAAGGTCGGGCGTATGGTCCGGCGCGTGCTCCAGGAACGTATCCGCGAATTCTGGCCCGAAACGCAGGGCATGCGCGTTCTGGGTTGCGGTTACGCAACGCCGTATCTGCGCCTGTTCATGGACAGCGGTGAACGCGTTCTCGCGACGATGCCCGCCGGGCAGGGCGCGCATCACTGGCCGTACAATCATCCCGGCGACGAGTGCAATCTTGTCTGCCTGGCCGAAGAAGCTGAGCTCCCTTTTGAAACCTCTTCGGTCGACCGGGTGCTCCTGATCCACGACATCGAATTCTCGGAACATCTCCAGCAGGGACTGGCGGAAATCTGGCGCATCCTGAAATCGAACGGGCGGGTGCTGGTCGTCGTGCCGAACCGTTCGGGTTTCTGGGCGCGCGCCGACTGGTCGCCCTTCGGCCAGGGCACGCCCTATAGCGCGTCGCAGATCATCCATTATCTGCGCGACAACCGTTTTATCCATGAGCGCACCGAGCAGGCGCTGTTCATGCCGCCGGTAAAATTCGCGCCGCTTTTGAAATCGGCCGGGTTTTTCGAAACGGTCGGGCGTAAATACCTGCCTTTCGGCAGCGGCGTCCACATGGTCGAGGCCACCAAACAGGTCTATGCCAAGGCCGGGCCGGGCGAGGGGGCAAAAGTCACCGTCCGCCGTCAGGGATTCATACCAAGACCCGTTCCGGGCGGCATTTAAGCAGCCATTTGATTTTAGGGACATTCGCCTGTAGAACAACCCCATGTCACAGAAACTGGATGAAATCAGGAAAACAATCGACGCGCTGGACAACCAGATCCACGACCTGCTCATGGAGCGGGCCGACCTGATCATCGGCGTGACCGAGGAAAAGAAAAAGAACAATATCCCGGTCGTCCAGCCCGCGCGCGAGGCGATCATGATCCGCCGTTTGCTCGCGCGTCACCGTGGTCCGCTGCCCGAGGCCGCGATCATCGGCATATGGCGCGAACTGGTCGGCGCGGTTTCACTTCTCCAGACAGGCCTGAAGGTTTCCGTCAGCGCAGGCCAGAGCGATAGTTTCTGCTGGGACATGGCAAAAAATTATTTCGGCACCGTCCTGCCCATGGTACGCGCGACGAACGCCCTGATGGCGATTTCCAGCGTCCGCGAGAATGATTCCAATTTCGCTGTCGTGCCCTGGCCGCAGGATGGCGACCGTGCGCCCTGGTGGCAGTTTTTAGTCAATCAGAAGGAAGACCGCATGCGCATCGTCTGCGCGCTGCCCTACGGCTCCACCGAAAAACAGCTCAGCGCCATCCGTGACCGAGCACTCATTATTTCAAAAACCGATTTTGCACCCTCGGGCCAGGATCACAGCTTTATCGCGCTGGAGATCGACTCCACCGTCAGCCGCGCGAAAATCCAGGAAGTTTTTAAATCCGCGGACCTGGAACTGCTGACGCTCAATACGATGAGCGGCGGCGGCCCGGGCGGAAAAAATCTTCACTTCATCGAGGTCAATGATTACATCGGCGAAAAAGACACGCAGCTTGAGCGCGTCGCTGAAAAATTCAGCGGCCACAATGCGCGCTGCGTTGCGCTCGGCGGCTATCCCGTGCCGCCCGTTTTCAAGGCCGCGAAAACGGAATCCAAATCCGAGAAGAAAACAGGCACATGACGTTCGATAAAATCACCATCATCGGTCTTGGCCTGATCGGCTCCTCGATGGCGCGCGCGCTCCGCAATTCCGGCATCGTGCAAACAGTCACCGCCGCAGATAACAATCTCGAAGTTTGCAAAAAAGTAACCGAACTCGGCATCGCCGACGAAGTCACGAGTGATATCCGCCGGAGCGTCCTTGGCGCCGATATCGTCGTCATCGCCGTTCCGGTCGGGGCCGTTGCCAATGTGGCGGAACAGATCGGCCCGGCGCTGAAAGCGGGCGCGGTTGTTACCGACGTCGGCTCGGTCAAGCAGGCCGTGATCGACGCGCTCAAACCCCATATGCCCGAAAGCGTTCACCTTGTGCCCGGCCACCCCATCGCGGGAACGGAACATTCCGGCCCGGAAAACGGATTCGCTGAATTGTTCGAAAACCGCTGGTGCATCCTGACGCCGCTGCCGGAAACAGATATCCGCGCCGTCGAGAAGGTCACGGCGCTATGGGAGGCCTGCAAATCCCGCATCGAGATCATGGACCCGCAGCATCACGACCTGGTTCTTGGCATCACCTCGCACCTGCCGCATTTGATCGCCTACACAATCGTCGGCACCGCGAACCAGCTTGAGGATGATATCAAGTCGGAAGTTATAAAATTCTCAGCCTCGGGTTTCCGCGACTTTACGCGTATCGCCGCCAGCGATCCGACCATGTGGCGCGATGTCTTTATGAATAACAGGCCCGCGGTGCTGGAGATTCTTCAGCGCTTCACGGAAGATTTGACAGCGATGCAAAAGGCCATCCGCAAGGGCGACGGAAAATTCCTGTACGAATTTTTCAGCAATACGCGACATATACGTCGCCAGATCATTGATCTTGGTCAGGCCAATTATGTTGCGCCGGGGGGCGTGCAACCGGAAGGGACGCCACCGGTAGAGGCCCCGCATAAAGCGTCTGGCCGTTCTGGGTGATTGGCACACCGACCTGGTTGCTGCCGCCCGCCATTAATCCCAAACCCGCGCTCATGAACAGTGCCTCGTTGCTCTTCAGAATTCCCAGATCAGCAAGGTGACCGATGAACGGCGCGAAATTGGTTAGCAGAACGTTCATTTCCACTTTCGGAACCGGCTCCTGCTTTAAATCGATTGTTCCCGCCGCGCTGCCTTCGAAATCCCGCCAGATGAGATAACTGTCATGGATTTTGATGGTGTTGGCGTAATAGCTCACCCAGCCCTCCAGAGAATCGAAAGCGAGAGGCTGCGACCATTTATGCGATTGAACGGTTATCGTTCCCGTTTTGATATGCACGGCTGAGAATGGCAGCGGCCATGACGACATCACAAGGTTTTCGATGCGCAGCGATCCTTCCGTCGTGCGCACAAAATCCTCGGCAACCGTAATCCGGACTGGCCCCGGGTATCCGCTGATAACAGGCTCGGCATGAATGCGTTCCGTCTCCACGACATCCTTGAGGAACGCCACATACATCTCCAATGCTTTTTTGGACGTGAACGACCACATCCAGCTATAACCGGAAAACAACAGCGTCAGCGCGACAACCCACGCAATCGTCTTTTTCACAGGCGCGGGCTTTTCATTCAGCATCACCGCGCGCGATTCATTCATCAGCTTGCTGGATTCCGCCTCGATTTTGTCCTGCATCTCGCGCATCAGCTCCTTCCGGTGCTTACCGGGCGGGATCGGCGGGAAGAATTCGAACACGACCCTGCCGGGGCTTTTCAGCCAGCCGCTGCGCGGCCAGAACAGCCCGCTGTTGAGCGCCATCGGAACAATAGGAAGTTTCGTCGCCTCCTGTATACGCGCGATGCCGGATTTATACGGCTTGTCACTCGGCGTTTCCTCGGGTTTCACGCGCGTGCCCTGCACGAAGATCACGATGGGCCGCCCGGCTTGCGCCATTTCGATGCCGCCGCGCTCGATGGATTTCAGCGCGCGTTCAGGCGTACCGCGATCAATCGCAATGACACCCGATTTGTTCAGGTACCAACCCCAGAGCGGGATCGAGAGCAATTCCTTTTTCAGGATAATCGCCGGGTCGGACAATAGAATCCGCAGCTTGATTGTCTCATAGGGTGACTGATGCTTCGCCGCGACGATGAACGCGCCGTCTTTCGGCAGATGTTCCCGGCCCCGCACTTCGTAGGTCAGGCCGAGCAGCGTGTATTCGAAAAATGTAACGACATAAATCCACAGCCGCACCATGCCGGTGAAAACCCGGCGCGGCAGGATCAAAAACGGTATGTACACAACGCACATAAGCGCCGTCACGCCGAGGAAGGCGATATTGAACAATGCCGAGCGCAGCCATGAACGTTTCATGTTGCCGCGTCCGGGATCATTATGTCGAAAAAGCGGAACACGGTTTTGTGGTATTCCTCGAAAACCATGTGCCAGAATTTCTCATCCGGCGGCATGATGTCGGGTTGTTGGATCGGGTGCGGGATGATCCTGACGCCCGGCAGCGCCGCTCTGAACTCCACCACCGCGCGCGGCATGTGATAGTTCGACGTCACCAGGCGTATGGTTTTGATGTTTTTCCCGGCGACCCATTCTTTTGCCTCGAGGGCATTTTCGGTGGTGCTGCCTGCTTTGTAACCGAGGACGATGCAGCACGCGGGCAGGGGTCTCGCGCCCGTGTAGCGCGCGGTAATTTCCGCCTGCGTCACTTCGTCATGCACGCCGGTGATCAACAACTCGGGCGCAAGCCCTTCGGAAAAAAGCTCCAGCCCCGTTTCAATGCGGTCCTTGCCGCCGGTGAGAACGATGATGGCGTCGCTGTGTGCCGTGACATCCAGCGGTTTCATCATGACGACGGTGGCGGCGAAAACCCCCAGTCCGAACAGCCATGCGCACGGGATCAGGACGAACAGGAACAGGAATGCTTTCAGGAGCCACATAGCCCTGCAGTTTTACGGCATGAGGGACAGGGAGCGCAAGACTGTAAACCGCGCCGTCAGGGCCGCGATTCCACAGGCAATCAGGGGCAGGATAGCCACGGCTACTGTGTGCGCCATATGCGCCGTGAAAACCGGCAGAACCTCGGCCATAGCGCCTCCGGAGGCAAGTTTTACGGTAAGCAGAACCGCCCCTGCCGCGACCGTGCCCGCCATGCTGCCCTGCAGCGCGATTGTGAGGGCGTGGCGCTGGAACTGGCGGATGATGTATTCGTCGTTCGCGCCCATGAGATGAAGTAATTCGACGTCCGCCTTATGCACCGCAATGCGTGAACGGATGGCGCCCGCAATTGCCGTCACCGTTGTCGCGGCAATAATCAGAACGACGGCCATCGCCGCGAAACGCAGCGAGCCGATCATCTTCAGCAGGCTCTGCAGCCATGCCTCGTGCGTATCAATCACGATGCCGGAATCGATCACCGCTATATCCCGCGTCATTTTCTCCATCGCTTCCGGCTCGGACGAATTCAGTTCCACGGAAACCAGGCCGGGCAGGGGAATATCCTGCAGCGGTGCGTCCGCACCAAGCCACGGCTCGACCAGCTCCTGTATATCCTTGTCATCAAGCACATCGACCGTTTTGACGATAGGCTCGTTTCTCAAAACCGCCTCGACCTGTTTGAGCAGTGAGGCGACTTCCTCGGCGCTGCGAAGCTCGCCGTCCTGCTTTTCCGCTGGAATTTCGATGGTCAGTTTGTTCTCAAGGCCCGACGACCAACGCTGTGTCATCGAATCCAGCGCGAACGAACCCGCCAGCGCCATCGCGGCAAGGAAACTCATCAATGCAATCAAAAGCCGCAGAAAATTCGTGCCTTCATCCTTATTGAGCGGTAAATCATAGCGTCCACGCCCGATCGCAACGCCGAGGCGCCTGTCTTTCCGGAGAAAATCGCCTAGAGAGAATTTCATCAGTAAACCCCCTCAATCTTGCGGCGGAGCGAACTGCGCGTTTCCTCGACCCGCATGCTGCCCGTTTCAAGAATAAGGCGCGGGTGGCCGAATTTTTCCATGATGGCGTTGTTGTGCGTGGCGATGACGATGGTCGTGCCCATGCGGTTGAGCTGCTCGAACAAATTCATAAGCCTGAAACCGATCTCATCATCGAGGTTCCCGGTCGGTTCGTCTGCGAGCAATAATTTCGGCCGCCCGATCACCGCGCGCGCGATGGCTATTCTTTGCTGCTGTCCGCCCGACAATGTCTGCGGCAGCGCGTTTTTATAATCGCCGAGCCCCACCCATTCCAGCAATTCACCGACATTATTCCGCGTTTCTTTTTCCGGGCGGCCCATGATGCGTAAAGGCAGCGCGACGTTGTCGAAGGCCGAGAGATGCGGCAGCAGCCGGAAATCCTGGAACACGACGCCGATCCGCTGGCGCAGGCCCGAAAGCTGGCGGCGCTCCAGCCCGTTGATGTTCTGGCCGAACATGCTGATCAGCCCGCGCGTGGGTTTGCGCCCCAAAAACATGAGCGAGAGCAGGGAAGTCTTGCCCGCGCCGCTTGCCCCGGTCAGGAAATGAAACGAGCCCGGGTCCAGGGTGAAATTGACATCACTCAGAACTTCCGGCCCGACGCCATAACGTAAACCTACAAACTCAAACTTGATCAAGGATCTGTACCAGTTTCTTTACTTTTTAGATGAGGAATCTCGCGCGGCTTTTGTTTGTCTAATACGTATTGCAGCGCCTCAGCTTTTTTATATGGATTACTAATAGCTTCCGCTGCTTTCAGTGCCGCATCTATTTTGCCGCCATCGGCCAGTATCTTGCTGACGATGCCATAAGCCTTGTTCCGGAACGCGAGGCTAGTGATGGACTCAATGCTCTTGCTGGCGGCGGCGTAATCGCCTTTCTCGGCCTGGATCTCGGCGGTCTCGCCATACGCCTTGTGGCGCAGCGCCTCGTTCTCCATCTCCGACGCCGTTTTCCATGCGCCCTCGTTATCGCCAGCAAAGGCCTGCGACATGGCGATATAAGTCAGGGCAATTGCATAAGAAGGCGGATGGGTGATTTTATCTGCCGCCGCCCGGAGTTTCTGGAAAACGGCAATGTATTCCTCATGGCCCAACTTGTTGTCCGCCGCCGCCATGCCGATGCCGCGAATCGTCATCGCCTTGGTGTCCGGGTTTTCGATCTTCTCGATCAGGACAATCGCCCCGTCAGTGTCACCATCAAAAGCCAGCGTTTTCGCCAGTTCGCGGTAAGTCTGGTCGCGCCAGGCGGGCGTTTCGATCTGCCCTGCGGCCTCACGCAGGGAATCCACGATACAGGCACGGTCTTTCGGTGCGCATTCGGCAGCATGAGCCGGCCCTGCAATCAGGACCGGGAGAACCGACAGTATGTATAAGGCCATGAACCGTGGCATTTGTTCCTACCTTGCCGTTGCAGGCGGCAGCCCGTATAAATAAAGAGAACAGGATTAACGTAAGAGATCAGCGCCCTTTATGATACTGACCTGCCCGCAATGTGCAACACGTTACCTGCTGCCAGCCCACACGCTTGCGCCGGAGGGCCGCCGCGTTAAATGCTCGTCCTGCAAGGAAGTCTGGTTCCAGCTTCCCGATACCTCTGAAATAGAAACGCCCCGCAGCGACTTTGACGAAATTCCCCACGGCGTCCGCCCACTGCCCGAGGGCGCAAACCTGCCGACCCTGCAGGAAGAGGAACAATTGCCGCCTGATCCGCGTGCGCGCGCGGCGGGCTATGCCGCTGCGGCGGCGGTATTCTTTGCCATTTTCGGCGGATTATTACTGTTGCAGGGACCGATCATCAAGAACTGGCCGTTCAGCAAATCCTTCTACGCCATGCTGGGTCATGAATTCACCGTTCCGGGGCAGGGGCTGGCCTTCGATGCGCTGGCCGTTCAGGCCGCGTCCGATTCCGCCGGCGAAAAAATTCTCATCACAGGCAAGATCGTCAACCCTTCGGAGAAGGGCGAGTCTGTGCCCATGATCGAGGCGCAGATGGTGAGCGCACAAGGCGAAGTGCTGGAGCGCTGGGTCATCCGCCCGCCCGCGCCGGAAATCGCCGCGCAGGCTGATTTGTCCTTCAGCACCGATTACCTGATCGCCACCCCCGGCACCGCGCACACGGTCAGCCTGCATTTTATTCCCGGCCAACGCTGAATTTATTGATCTTGCCGCTTTCATATTTGACAAGCGGGCGGAGCTTTATGTATAACCTCATCCAGGTTTTAATAGAGCAATTACTAAGACTTAAAAGGAAAAAACAATGAGCGATCAAATCGGCATAACAGGTCAGAATTTTATTATTTCGGATGAAATGAGAAAAGCGGCTGAAGCTGCAACTCCCGGCGTCCCTGAGTTTCAGATTGCGCCTGAACAAGAGCAAAAGCCTGCTGTCCGCACAACGTATGAACCGCCCGAGCTTCCTGTAGCTATCATTCACTCATGATGTTGTTGCTTCCTGAAACGATTGCAGAACCTTCAAAAACTGTAACCCGCGAGTTCACGCGCGCGGTAGAGCTTGGCCATGTTTTTAAAATGGAAGAACTGCTCCGTGACAAAAAATATCTTGAAGGCTGGCTGTTCGTTCAGAAAAAAGAAAAGGGAACGATGCTGCTGACCCAGACGGCACGCGTTGCTTATATGGGAGATTCTCAGGGCTATTATGGTGATTTCGCAACCATGCGTGACTGGCTTATAAAAACGACCGGGAATCAAACCATGCGTATAGCCAGTTTTCAGGATTGGCATGACCTTTTCATTAATAAACTGATGAAGAAGGCAGAGATTAAAGAAGGTCTTTACCGGGTCGGCGCATGTTGCGAATATGATTCCACAAATTACCACGCTCTCGATGGAAGACCGACCAAGGGAAGCATATTCGATCAATCCCGCCTGCGCCTTTTTTGCGAAGTGCCGGAATTTGAAATCGCTTAAAACTGCCTGAGCAGTCTCTTGTAATAATCAAGCTCTTCGTCGGGCCGTTCCAGTTCACCCGAGCGGCGACGAAGCATTTTTAAAATCTCCTGCGCTTTTTTACGCTCGGCCTCATCGGGAATTTTCACCGGTGAGCCGAACAGCCCGTTTCTTTCTCCGTCGCCACCATAGGGCCGTCCCAGCGGGTCGAATTTCATACCGCCGCCCGTCATCGACAGGCCGGTCATCTGCTGCAGCCGTGCCATAAGCTGTTCGCCGAGTTGCTTCTGTGCTTGCTGTAAATGCTCCAGCGTCTTTTCCTGGTGCGGGATCGCAGTGCCCGGGTCGTTCTCGCCCAGCGCCGTGCTTGCCCCGCGCATTTCCTGCTCGGCCAATCCCATATTCTCGGGAATTTCATCCAGGACTTCCCCGGCCTCTTGCATCAGCGTGCCGAGCATGATGCGCAGCGCTTCCTGCTCGGCACGGTGCTTGCTCGTATCCATCACGATGGCAGGTGGCGCTTCGGGCGCTTCCGGTGCGGGCGGCATGTCATCCATGCCCCAGCCTTCGGGAAAATTTTCATCGTCCTGCAATAGATCGCCGAAACCCTGGGCGCCGCCCAGCAGCCCCAGCGAACGGTATTGGCTCTGCGTCTGGTTCAGTAAATCTTTCTGCTTCTCGATCAGCTGCTGCAATTCGTTGATGCCCTCGCTCATCATCTGCATATCTTCGGGCATCGGCGCGGCCATCGACGGGTCCATCATGTCGAGCAGCCTCTGGAGCTGTCCCATCATCTCCTGCGCCGCTTTTTTATCGCCCGCCATTATACGCGCTTCCATTTGCTCGAAAAAATCATTCAGCGCTTCGGGGTCGATGGTCCGCCCTAGCATTTCCGGCGGAATATTCGGAAATTGCTGGCCCTCCGCCATGCGTTTTTGCATTTCGCGCTGAAGCTCCATGAAATATTCCATCATCGCCGAGCGCAGCTCGCCCATTAATTGCTGGATTTCCTGCTGCGTAATATCCGGGTTCTCGAGCGCGTTTTCCAGCGCCCGCTGCTTGTCGCGCAGGTTCCGCGCCGCGATGCTGATCTCGCCGCCCTCGATCTGCAGCGCGGTATCCCACAGCAGGGCAACGATAGCCTCAGCATCGCTGCGCATAGGCGGATCAGCCCAGAGCAGGCGTGACGTCGCCGCCCGAAGCGCGAGAAACACTGTCTTGTCATCTAAATAAAGCCCCGGTCGCATCATAATGTTTTCTATTTCCCCAGCAAGCGCGTGGTAATCCTTTTCAGGATTCAGAATCAGTTTTTTGCGGATCGCTATGACCTGCTTGGCGACCGGGTGCATGAAGGGCCGCTCGGGCAGGGTGATCGTGATCGGCTCCAGCGGCGTGCCCTGGCCGAGCCCGTCCTCCGCGCTGATCGTGATCGAAACCGGCTGGCCTGCCCACGGGTGCGCGGTCAGATCATAAACCGGCCTGATCGCCATGGACTCACCCGCCGGTGACATCACGGCTCGGGATTCATTAATCGGCGCGCCGAGCGGGTTGCCGCTCATGCTCTGGTTCAGAACCGCGCTGAGCACAACATTTTTCACGCCGTAATCATCCTTGACCTCGAGCGGAAAACGCATCGGTCCGTCATGGGTGATTTCAATACCGCCTTTCATCGTAATTTCCGGCGGCGTGTCGGGAACGATTTCATACGCCCACGCGGCGCGCGTGAATAACCCCTGTTTCACACGGAACTTTCCGTTAAGCGTCGGCGCGGGTGTTTCCAAAATGTAATTACCTTCATCGGCGGCTGAAAAACGGGCATCGCTGTCTTTGTCCGGCGTATCGAGTCGCGGCACGCCGGTCCCTCCGCGCACTAGAATTTTCAGCGCGCTGTCCGCGGGAATGGAAATCGTCTCGTCATTCCCTTTGCCTTTGACGATAATGGGCGCAAGGCCCGTATATTGCGGCGGCGTCACCCACAGCGACAGGCGCTCCGCGCTTTCGGCCCCGTCGCCAAAACGCAGCGGTGTCAGCCCGTCGATCAGCCGCTCCTTCCATACCGGCCCGGCGGCATAAAGCCCGAGCGCGAAAAACAGCAGGATGCCAAGCCGTGCGGCATAGGGATCGCGCGTTGCAAGAAACGCGCGCGGGCTTCCGGGTCGGATAATCCGCAGCAGCGCAGTCAGGCGTATGCGGCCTTCTTCCCACAATCTGCGTGTTTCGGATTTTTGCGGGTTGGCGAGCGAATCCTGCATCGCCGCCAGTGGGCGGTGGCGAAGCGCACTGGCCTGTTCGATGCGCCGGTCGATATCGCCGGGTGCTGGCCAATGAAAATGCCGGTAATCTTTCCACGCGAAATAGAAAATCCCGGCGATGAAAAGAAAAAACGCGGTGAACGCGCCCGCCGCGCCGAACAAATTCGGAATTTGAAACAGCCACAGCCCACCGAACAACCCTGCCCATGTGAGCGCGCGCCATAACGTTGCCGTCAGTCGCTCCGCCAGCAGCGCGGCAAGCGTCCACAGGCGCGTGCGCCCGAGCCGAGCCGCCAGGTGTTTGTTTCTGTAGTCAAATGGATCAAACATGTTCTATTTTCATTCCGTCATTGCGAGGAGTGAAGCGACGAAGCAATCCATACATACCTAAAACTGGATCGCCGCGCCGTCCTGCGGATGGCTCGCGATGACGCCTTATTTCAACCAGTCAGGAATAATGTCTTTATTAATTATATCATCATAACTCTGTCGCGGGCGGATGACGGCGCTTCTATCGCCGTCCGCCATGATTTCTGCGGGCAGGGGCCGCGTGTTGTAATTCGACGCCATGCTGAATCCGTATGCACCCGCTGATCGGATGACAACAAGATCCCCGGCATGAAGCTCCGGAATTTCGCGTCCCGTCGCAAACGTATCGCCGGTTTCGCACACAGGCCCGACGACATCATATGTTTTCTTGGGTGCGTTGCGGTTCTGCACGGGCTCAATCCCGTGATACGCTTCGTATAATGTCGGCCGGATCAAATCGTTCATCGCCGCATCGAGCACCAGAAAATTCCTGTCCGGAGTTTCCTTGACGTAAAGCACTTTCGTCAGCAGCGCGCCCGAATTGCCGACAAGATAACGCCCGGGCTCCATGACGATCTCGGTCTCCAGCGGCAAAATAATATCGCGCACCCACGCGGCATAGGCATCCAGATCCAGAAGTTTCTCGTCATTATATTGAATCGGAAATCCGCCGCCGATATCCAGCCGCGCAACGGTGAAACCTTCCTTGCGCAATTCAGCGACAAGGGCCGGAAGCTTCGCGAATGCTTTCTCAAATGCTTTCACATCAAAAACCTGCGAGCCGATATGAATCGAGAGGCCCAGCGGCTCGACGTTCTTCATCGTCTTCGCCATCGTATAGGCGCGGAACACGCCATCCGCCGACAGGCCGAACTTGTCGCGCTTGCGGCCCGTGGAAATTTTCGAATGTCCGCCGCCGCTGACGTCCGGATTTAAACGGAACACCACCGGCGCGCGTCTTTTCATCTCGCCCGCAATCACGTTGATGAACTCCAGCTCGGGCAGGGATTCGACATTAAACTGCCGGATGCCCGCGTTCAGACAGGCTTCGATTTCACCGCGCTGCTTACCCACGCCCGTGGAAACAATTTTCTGCGGATCGAACCCGGCCTTCAGCCCGCGGCGCAATTCACCCTCGGATACAATCTCGAGGCCACTGCCAATCCCGTTCAGCAGGCTCAAAACCGCGACATTGCTGTTCGCCTTGCAGGCATAGCAGAGCAGGGGCTGTTTATTTTTCGGCAGCGCCTTCGCCATGGCGTCTTTAAGCGCGGCGAACTGCCCGCGTATGTGGTCAGCCGAATATATATAGGTGGGTGTGCCATGCTCGCGCGCGATATCCCCGAGGTTGATCCCCCCGGCGCTCAGCGTATGGTTTTTTTCAACAAACCCGGCCATTTATCTGATGATTTTCACGGCGTCCGCGCCGGGATCGGTTTTGGTGTCGGGGTACACACGCGGGAAATCACCCTCGTTCGCGCCCTCCGGCGGGTCGACATTCGACGGCTTGATGCCGCAACCGCCCAGCAGGGCTATGCCCATGACCAAAATGGTGAATTTCCGCATTATTTAAGCCTCTTGAGAAAATCTATAGCCCGCCGCCGGAAAAGCAAAGCCAATAACGCCGGGGTCTATGGGATTAGACCCTGAAAAAATGTACAATCCCCCTTGTCGGCGGCCCCATGGCAGGCTTAGCTTTTCTTAAATCTTCTGTGGGACAATCGGACAATGCAGGACAGCCCCGCCGCCAGCGCCCATTCCTCTGAAAAAATCACGCAGGATCAACTAGATGCAATGGTTGGTCTGCATGCCCGCTTTCTTGAAGGCAGGGTCGGCGGCCGCCGTGCCACCCTCAAAAACACTGATATGAGCCAGCTTTCCCTGCGCGGGCAAAACCTCCGCCAGGCCAGTTTCATCGGCTGCGTCATGGTCGGGATGGACCTCGCCGACGCGGTTTTCCAGGAATCCTCGCTTTACGCCTGCGACCTCAGCAGTTCGAATCTCTACCGCACGAATTTCATCCGCGCTGATCTCCGCGGCGCCCGCATCGAGAACGCCAATCTCGAGGGCGCGGACCTTGAAAAAGCCGATCTCCGCGTCGGCGGCCTCGCCGAGGATGGTTCGCAATATGACAGCGGCCAGGCGGTGAATTTCCGCGGCGCGAATTTAAGCGGCGCGAAACTGGCCGGGTCCATGGCCACGCGTGCCGATTTCTCGGATGCCATTCTCGCGGGCGCCAATATCGCCAACGCGGACTTTCGCGGCGCCCAGCTCGAAGGCGCGGATTTGTCGGACGCGGAAGTGGACGGCGCAAAATTTAACGGCGCGAATTTGAAATCCGCGATCATGACCGGCATCGAGATGAAGAATTTCAATACCAAGGACGTCGATATGGCGGGCGCGATCACCGACGACAATATCGGCACCTCCATCGCCGCGCTCGAACAACCCTTGCCGAAACTGATCGAGGATCACCGCGCCTGGGTGGAATCGGCGGGCAAAAACGGCAAGCAGCTCGACCTCAGCGGTGTCGACATGCGCCAGCTTAAAACCCTCAAGCAGGAAAAAATGACCGCGATCAAGGCCGAAGGCACAAAATTCTTCGGCATGAATTTGTACAAGATCGAATTGCAGAGCGCTGTGCTCGATGGGTCCGATTTCCGCAATTGCGACCTGGAAGAAGCCGACCTTCGCGGCTCCAGCTTTAAAAACAGCAATCTCTCTCATTCCAAGCTGCGCAAGGTCAACGGCAGCCCGCTGATGTTCGGCGCGAGCGGGCAGGTGAGGCGGTTTAACCCTTCCGATTTCACCGGCGCGAAATTCCGCTACAGCGACCTGACGGGCGCGCAACTGAAAAGCGCCGTTTTCATCGGCGCCGATTTGTCCTATGCCAATTTATCGAATGCCGACCTGCGCGACGCGGATTTCACGGGCGCCGCCATGACCGGCACGATCCTCGAAGGCGCGCAGACAGAGGGCGCGAAATTCGACCGCGCCGGCAGGCTTTTCAAAATCCCGACGGAAAATAATTAGGCCGAAGGTTAGGGGGCAAACTCGGGCAGGAGTTTCTTAGCCCCGCCTATCGCTGACTCAGCACGGCTTAGGACCTCGTCATATTCGCTCAGGGCTTTATAACAATCTTGGATAATCTTCTCAGCCTCTTTTTTGCTGAACATAGAAATTTTGTCGTGTGGTGCTTCCGTGCCCATATTAAAATGAATACTGATGTTCGTGCACTCGCCCTTCAGGATATTGTTCGTGCTACGGGACAAAGCCTCGCTTCTCGATCCTTTTTCATCAAAAATTTTTATCAGGTAATCCTGACATTTCTTGAGAGATTCATAATCTTTGCCGGGGGGCATAAGAATATAAATCCTGTCTTTGTTATCATTCTCCCAGGTTATAGACCGGAAGTCCTCACCCCTGGGCGCGGGGGTGCCCTCGTATTTTTCAAATCCGCCGTATCTCAGGGCAGATTCAATATCATGAAGCGTCGGTTTATCGGATGTTCCGATAGTTTCAACACTCGATACTGAAACAAGCCGCGATGTAGGACCTGAACCTCCATGCAGCCTGCGCGTTTTTTGTAAATGTTGTTTCATTATTCCACCGTAAATCTGGGAGTAAGCGTATAAACAATTGAATCATCCGGGGTAAACAATTTATTGGACTCTTCATTAAGTTTTGGGGAGTCTTTTCCTCTGACTAGTCCGCGTACGATATCACGATGCGCGCGATCGAATTTCTGAATTAGAATTTTTTCTGTAATATTTCCGGACGTTCTGTTCCATAGTTGCGGAAGTGTTCGGGGCTTTTCAGCTTCAACTTCAGCAAAGCCAACTTCTTTATAAAAACACGTGAATTCCTTGTCGCGAACAAAGCCTTCGCGCTTGAGAAAATATGTGAGGTGCTTGCGTCTACGCCAGCTAGTCTCATCAAAACGGCTATTTAAATCCGGCATGGTTTTCCAGCATCTTGAATACGTTAAGACGGAAAACTTACGACAAACTATCAGGTTATGTCAACTATAGCTTGCTTTCCAGCTCTGGAATGATCTGGAACAGGTCGCCGACCAGCCCGTAATCCGCGATTTGAAAGATCGGCGCTTCGCCGTCTTTGTTAATGGCGACGATGATTTTTGAGTCCTTCATGCCCGCCAGATGCTGGATCGCGCCCGAAATCCCGATGGCGATATAAAGGTTGGGGGCGACGATCTTGCCCGTCTGGCCGACCTGGTAATCGTTCGGCACGAACCCGGCATCCACCGCCGCGCGGCTTGCGCCCACCGCCGCGCCGAGCTTGTCGGCCAGCTTCTCGATGATCGCGAAATTCTCTTTCGACCCCACGCCGCGCCCGCCGGAAATCACGATCTTCGCCGCCGTCAGTTCCGGCCGCTCCGATTTCGAAAGCTCCTGGCTTGAGAAAGACGAAAGATTGTTCGGCGTGGCGGCATTGATCTCGTTCACGACGCCCGACCCGCCGGAGTTTTTAACGGCATCGAAATTCGTCGCACGCACGGTCATGATTTTAATTTTGTCAGATGACTTCACTGTCGCGATGGCGTTGCCTGCGTAAACAGGCCGGTCGAACGTATCCGCATCATGAATAACGATGACATCCGAAATCTGCTGAACGTCGAGCAGCGCAGCCGCGCGCGGTAGAACGTTTTTCCCGTGCGTCGTCGCGGGTGCGAGAATGTGGCTGTAATTTTTTCCCTGCTCATGGAGGAGGGGCGCAATATCCTCAGCCAGTTGATGCTCGAGCGGTGCATTGTCCGCCTTGAGAACTTTCGTGACGCCTTCGCACTTCGCCGCCGCTTCGGCGACCGCGCCGCAGCCGCTTCCGGCTACGAGCACGTGAATCTCACCGCCCAGTTTTTTTGCGGCACCAATCGCGTTCAGCGTCGCCGGGCGCAATGTTTTATTATCGTGCTCTGCTAAAACTAAAATAGCCATCACAGCACCTTCGCTTCGTTTTTCAGTTTGTCGACCAGTTCATCGACGGTTTTGACCTTGATGCCGCCCTTGCGCTTCGCGGGCTCCGTGACTTTCACGATTTTCAGGCGCGGCGCGATATCAACGCCGAGCGAGGAGGGCTCAATCGTCTCCATCGGCTTTTTCTTGGCTTTCATGATGTCCGGCAGCTTGGCGTAGCGCGGCTCGTTCAGGCGCAGATCGGTCGTAATCACCGCGGGCATCTTGAGCGAGAGCGTCTCCAGCCCGCCATCAACCTCGCGCGTCACTGCAAGATTGCCGGCATCGATGGTCACTTTCGACGCGAATGTTCCCTGCGGCCAGCCCAGAAGCGCGGCGAGCATCTGCCCCGTCTGGTTTGAATCATCGTCGATGGATTGTTTGCCCATGATCACGAGATCGGGCTTTTCCTTATCGACCAGCGCTTTCAGAATTTTCGCGACGGCGAGCGGCTCGACACCGCCCAGATCCGTTGGCGCATCTGTTTTAACCAGAATGCCGCGATCCGCGCCAATCGCCATCGCGGTGCGGAGTTGTTCTTCGGCCTTCGCCGGGCCGATTGAAACGGCAATTACTTCCGTTGCCTTGCCGGATTCTTTCAGCCGCACGGCTTCCTCGACAGCGATCTCATCGAACGGGTTCATGGACATTTTGACATTGGCGAGATCGACGCCGCTGCCATCGGCCTTGACGCGAACCTTGACGTTGAAATCGATAACGCGTTTGACGGGGACGAGAATTTTCATCGATTTACTCTTTAGCTCTGGGAGGTGAAATAGGCGAGAGCAAGCATGGCGAGCGCCACGCCCTGAAGAATAACACGGGCGCGCATCAGTTTATTACCGTATTTTTTATTGAACTCGCCGCCTCTGACCATGGAAATGATGCCGACAACCAGGACGCCGAGGACGGCCAGCGCCGCCAGGACCATGCAGATAGTGAAAAAAACATTCATAACGAAAACCTAGAAGATTCATTCCCCGCTGGCCAGCCCCGGGCCGGAGTTTTCAGGTATAATTTACATATTAAAATGAACAGCTTGCATATTTTTATTGCTTTTTAGCTATAAAAAATTCAGATTACGGCTAATAAGAAACCACGGACTGGGAGTTATACTATGATTGCTAAAGGTAGCCACTTTTCGGAATATTGCGGCACGCGTAATCTTAAAACCGGCAAGGGGTTTACTGCCATGCTGCGCCTTTCAGGACTTGGTTTGGCAGGTAAGGGAGAGGTTAGAGACTACACGCTGGATAATATTGATTATTTCCTCGATGCCGAGAATCCTCATTCGCCGGAATACACGGAAAGTGACATTGAGTTACTGAAATATGCTCATAAACAATTGGAATTTGCCATTGAAGCTGACGAGGCTTCAAAAAAGGATTCACCAAAAATCGGTGGATTATGGACACCAGGAGGTAATCTTGGAAGAGGGGAACAGCAAGAAACTCAACCCGTCCCTACGCCAACCGGCATGTCATAAAATAATTACGCCATATCCAATAAAACAATAAAAGAAAATGTAAATGTCTGACGATAAACAAATAGTTTCTAATGAAACTCCGGCGGCACTTTTTAAAAATGTCTGGAGTTGTCGCCATGTTCATTTGAAAGCCCCGCTAACGGTCATGTTCGTACTTACCGGCGCGGGTAAAGGCAGTGTAGGCAGTGTCATTGATCTGGATATTCAACAGATTAAAGAAATGATCGAAACCGGAAAATGGGGGGAATCCAGGCTCGTTCCCGGCGATATTGGGTGGCTGGAAAAAGGACTTGATAAATATTTTGCCGCAGAAACCAAAGAAAAAGCTACAGAGGCTGCAGCCTCAGCGGCGGCAAAGGCTGTGTCTGCCCCTACGCTCGGGCCGTCATAAAATAATTCACGCCCGTATCGTTCTCGGAAATTTTGAATTCACCGCTCAAAGGGCTTAGCACAAGTCCGCTGATGTTTTTCGGCTCCATGCCCGCCGCGCGCATGTGCCGCGCCAGTTCCGAAGGCTTCACAAACCGCCGCCAGCTATGTGTTCCACGTGGAACAATGCGCATCACATATTCCGCCGCGACGATGCCGAGCGCGAACGATTTCGGCGTGCGGTTCAGCGTCGAAAAAATAACAAGGCCCCCGGGCTTCACCAGTTTTGAAATTGTTTTCACGAACGCCGCCGGGTCTTCGACATGCTCGATGATCTCCAGCGCGAGAACGACGTCGTATTTTTCTTTTATATTTTCCGCCGCCCGGTTTTGGTAATCGATCTCCAGCCCCGACTGCGCGGCATGCGTCTTCGCCGTTTCAATCGCCACAGGGTCTGCGTCAATCCCCGTAACTTCCGCCCCAAGCCGGGCGAGGGGCTCGCAAACCAGCCCGCCGCCGCACCCGACATCCAGCATCGAAAGCCCTTTGAACGGTTTCAGGCCTGTTTCGCCCAGCCCGTAATGCGCGCCGATTTGAGCCCTTATATAGCCCATACGCGCCGGATTCAGGCGGTGAAGCGGGGCAAAAGGGCCTTTTTCGTCCCACCAGAGCGGGGCGTCTTTTGAAAATTTTTCGACTTCCGACTTCAGAATGGTGGACATAAATTGCGTCTTTCTGTAGAAAACAGGAGCTTTTTAGCACAAAATAACGGCCTTCTGGAAGGAATTATGGCTCTTATCGTCGCAAAATTCGGCGGCACATCGGTTGCCGACGTCGAGAAAATCCGTGGCGCGGCCGAGAAAATCGCCCGCGAGGTGAAACTCGGCCACAAGGTGGCCGTGGTCGTCTCTGCCATGGCCGGCGTCACCAACAAGCTCGTCGAATATTGCAACCAGGTCGATAAACTCCACGACACGAGCGAATACGACGTCGTCGTCGCCAGCGGCGAGCAGGTTACCTCGGGCCTGATGGCCATGACCCTGCGCAAGATGGGCGTCAATGCGCGCTCATGGCAGGGCTGGCAACTCCCGGTCATCACGAACGACGTGCACGGCAAGGCGCGCATTTCCCGCATCGAAATCGAAGACCTCCTGAAAAGCTTGAAAGGAGGCGAGGTCGCCGTCATTCCCGGCTTCCAGGGCATGACCGAAGACGGCCGCATCACCACGCTCGGGCGCGGCGGCTCGGATACGTCGGCTGTCGCGGTGGCCGCGGCGCTTGGCGCTGACCGCTGCGATATTTATACGGACGTCGATGGTGTCTACACCACCGATCCCCGCATCGTGCCGAACGCGCGTAAAATAAATAAAATTTCTTATGAAGAGATGCTGGAGCTGGCATCGGTGGGGGCGAAAGTCCTCCATATCCGCTCGGTGGAAATCGCCATGAAGAAGGATATACCGCTCCAGGTTTTATCAAGTTTTGAAGACCATATCGGCAGCGATCTGCCGGGAACACTAGTCACACGCGAGGAGGATATCGTGGAACAGCAACTCGTTACAGGCGTAGCGTACACACGCGACGAAGCCAAGGTTACATTGATCGGGGTGCCGGACGTCCCCGGCGTCGCGGCGAAAATATTCAGCCCGCTGGCTGATGCCGCCGTCAACGTGGACATGATCGTCCAGAACGTCTCATCCGACGGCAAATTCACCGACATGACTTTCACCGTGCCGCAGGCCGACCTGCCGCGCGCGCTGGAGACCATCAAATCGCTGAAAGAACTGAAATATAAAGAACTTCAGACCTCGGACACCGTGGCCAAGGTCTCGGTCGTTGGAATCGGTATGAAAAGCCATTCCGGCGTGGCCAACACCATGTTTAAAACCCTGGCCTCCAAAGGCATCAATATTCAGGTGATTTCCACTTCAGAAATCAAGATTAGCGTCCTGATCGAGCAAGATTATGTGGAACTAGCCGTCCGTGCCCTGCATTCGTCTTATGGGCTTGAAGATTAGGCCGGTTTGACTTTCCGCTCCTGCCGTTTACAATGGCGGGAAGAATATAAAAAACTGCCACAGGGAGATTAGAATGAGTGAAAAACCCGTAACCATTTCCCAGACAATTGATCTGAGGGGCGCTTCACCGCGAATCCAGCATTTTGTGATAGAAGGTTATCCCGGATGTGCTTCCAGGCTTGACTTGCCGCGCGGTATTTTTGTGCGTGAAAGTCAACCGGGATCACTAACTGAGGGGCCGATTTCACGTGAGCTTCTGCCGATACAGGCTAAATTTTTAACAGGTGAAAAAGTGATCGTTGACGGCGACCCACCCGGACGCAGCCTCGTGGTGAGGTCTCTCTTTGAGACCGCTGCTCAGGGAGGTGCCGAGGAAGAACTGGTCACCTCAGCCGTTGCAGAAGAAGACCATGCGCAGCAACCCGAGCTCGTGCTCGCAGGCGCTTAAGAATTTCCTATAACGCGCTGGAATATGTGCAATTAATGCACTATTGTTACGGTTGTTATGGGACAGACAGCCGTGAACGAACAGCCGCAGCAACCTGATCATTTTCATACGGACCTGAGCGTGGGCGAAATTCTCCGCCGCACGCGCCTCCATTATGACCAGAGTTTGCCCGATATCGAACGCGCGCTCCGTATCCGCGCCTCCCAGCTCGAAGCCCTCGAAACCGGCAATTACGCCATGCTTCCGGGCCGCGTGTATGTCATCGGCTTCATCCGTTCCTATTCAGAATATCTCGGCCTCGACGGCGACAAGATGGTCAATCTGTTCAAGAAGCAGGCTGGCGGGCGCGAAACGCCAAGCCCCGCCGTGAATTATCCCGTCATGGCCTCCGACACCAAGATGCCGCAATTCTGGCAGGTCGGCGCGTCGATCGCCGCCGTCGTGGTCATTCTGGCCGTCTGGTTCGGGATGGGCGGCGAAGACCGCGCGCCGGTCACAGATGTGCCCGCAGTGGCCGAGCAGCAGCAACAAACCGCGTCGCCCCCAGTCGAAACCAATAATGCGCAGGCGGAAGTGGCCCGCCAGCAGATGCCGCCCCAGCCCGCGCCGGTCCAGAACGCGCCGCCTTCTGAAATTCCCATGGGGCAGGAACCCGCCGCTGGCGGCACGGCGCCGGTCGCTTCAGCCGATACGTCCGCGCCGCCGCCCAAGGAAAAAGGCATCATCCTGAATATCCGCGAGAACAGCTGGGTCGAGATACGCGGCAAGGACGGTAAATCCATTGTCTCGCGCGTGCTGCAGGCGGGCGACCGCTACTACGTGCCTGATCGTCCGGACCTCACCATTTCGCTCGGCAATTCCGGCGGCGTCGATCTCGAGGTCGAAGGTAAAAAACTCAAGCACCTCGGCGCGCCTGGTGAGGTTAAACGTAATATCCCTCTCGATATGGCCTTCCTTAAAAAGAATTACGGGCAGTAACGACGTTCATGTCTCTCCGGGAAAAACTGGCGTCGATACGGACGCGGCATGAAGAGCTGGCGGCGCTTATGGGCGCCGGAAATCTCGGTGGCGATAAATTCGTAAAATTCTCGCAGGAATACGCATCGCTCACGCCAGTGGTCGAGGCCGCGAACGAATACGAAAAGGCACTGAAGGAAAAAGACGACCTCAACCACATGCTCGACGATCCCGAAATGCGCGACATGGCGGGAGCTGAACTGAAGGCCATAAACAAGATTATTCCGGAACTGGAGCAGAAATTGAAACTTTCGCTCATTCCCAAAGATGAAGCCGATGCGAAAAATGCCATCCTCGAAATCCGCGCGGGCACGGGCGGGCAGGAGGCTTCGCTGTTCGCGGGCGACCTCTTCACGATGTACAAGGGTTACGCGGGCATCATGGGCTGGAAGTTCGAAGTCATGGAAGCCTCCGAGACCGACATGGGCGGCTATAGCAAAATCATCTCACAGGTCACCGGCCACAATGTGTTCTCACGGTTGAAATACGAATCCGGCGTCCACCGCGTTCAGAGGGTTCCCGAGACCGAGGCGCAGGGGCGCGTCCATACTTCCGCCGCTACCGTCGCCGTCCTGCCGGAAGCCGAAGATGTCGATGTCCATATCAACCCGGCGGATCTGAAAATCGATACCTACCGTTCGCAGGGCGCCGGCGGCCAGCACGTCAATAAAACCGAATCCGCCATCCGCATCACCCACATTCCCACGGGTGTCGTGGTCGAAATGCAGGAAGAACGCTCCCAGCATAAAAACCGCGCCAAGGCGATGAAGATTCTGCAGACGCGCATCTATGACATGGAACGCCAGAAGCTTGCCGAAACGCGCGCCAAAGACCGGAAAGAGCAGGTCGGCTCTGGCGACCGGTCGGAGCGCATCCGCACCTACAATTTCCCGCAGGGGCGCGTGACCGACCACCGCATTAACCTCACGCTTTACAATATCGATGACGTCATGACCGGCAAGGCACTGGGCGGGGTGATCGAAGCCCTCATCACCGAGGACCAGGCCGCCGCGCTGGCCACGCTGGAGAGTTAATACGCCTCTTTTCATTCATCGCGCAGAGCCTTAGGGTTATAAAAAACCTTGGGGCAGCTATGAGAAAACACCTTTCATTCACTAACGTTTTGCTATTTTTACTGATTATCACTGTTTTGTGGTTGATCGGCGAAATACCTGTCGCTGATGGGACGGTCTATATGCCCAATACTGACACGGCTGGCTTTAACATCCTTCAAACGCAGTACGGTAATTTTCCCGTTGCCATTGATAAAACAAAGCCCGTAGAAAAGGGTACAGAACTCTCAGTTATCCTTATTAATCCCTTAAATATTAATTTTTCAGAGGCTGTTGTTTCAGTCCACGCCAATGACGCAGTCGAAACTGTCAGAATGAATCTTGCCCCAAGTGTGAATACCGCCAAATTTAAGTTGCCTCCCGTTGAAAGAGGCGAGACTCTGAAAATAACGCTGGAGCTAGATAAGATTTATTTTAAGTAGGACTGCTTGGGTGTTTTATGAATTTGTCTCAATTGTACGAGCGTTTAAGGCAGGATATGGCCAATTCCGGCATTGAATCGCCCGAACTTGAGGCGCGGTGGCTGATAAAACACCATTTAGACCTCGATTGGGCTGAAATCATATCGAATCCGGATAAGATTCCCGCTGATTCCGGCATAAAAGCGATAGAAAGTGACCTTCAACGCCGTGTTAAGGGCGAACCGCTCTCCCGGATTGAAGGCACGCGGGAATTTCACGGTCTGGAATTCATCGTGACAAAGGATACGCTCGACCCAAGGCCCGAAACCGAAATCCTCGTCGACCACGCTCTCAAATTGTTTCACGGGAAACATCCGGCGAAGATACTCGATATGGGCACCGGCACGGGCTGCATCATCATTACGTTGCTCAAGGCCTGGCCCGAAACCCAAGGACTCGCCACCGATATATCGCCCGGCGCGCTGGAAACGGCGAAAAAGAATGCCCGGCAACACGGCGTAGCAGGGCGATTGGCCTTCAAACAGGCCGACTGGGGCGAGGGAATAGCTGGCCCTTTCGATTTGATTCTGTCGAATCCGCCCTATATCAGACATTCCGACATCGAATCCCTGGAGAAAGAGGTACGGAATCACGATCCGATTCTGGCTCTTAGCGGGGGATTCGACGGACTTGAGGCTTACAAAAACATTTTTTTCGCTCTTCCCCGCCTCTTAAATCCGGGTGGAAAAGCCCTCTTCGAGATCGGCGCCGGGCAGGAGGCCGATATCGTGCGACTCAGCAGAGAATCTCGGATTCGCGTGGAGGCCGTACGCCCCGATTTCGCAGGGATTCCAAGGGTTGTGGAAATCTCCAATGGGGATAAATAAAAAAAAGCTTGCCCCCTTCGTTGCACAAAATCGGCATGGCGGTAGGGTGGTGTGGTTCCGACACATTGAACCGCTAGATACTGGTTAGTGGGAACTGGAAAAACCCAACATATAGTGATTTGGGGGGTGCCATAATTCATCCGGGGCTGGTCAGGCCGCGGTGAATCAGGTAAGGTGTACGTGTATGCCTAAAATAGAAAAACAGTAACACAAACAACGGATAAAGCTTATGAGACACGGGACTACAGGAAGACGCCACCGTCACCGCGGCGGCAATAACAATGGGGGCGGCCACCGCAGTAACGGCGGCAATCACCATCGTATGCAGGTCTTCGATAGCAACGGCCCGGATGTACGTATCCGCGGTACTGCGCACCAGGTCTGCGAGAAATACCTTACCCTTGCCAGGGATTCGGCCTCCGCCGGAGACCGTATTGTAGCCGAGAACTACCTTCAACATGCTGAGCATTATCAAAGGATTATCAACTCTTTTGAAGAAGACGTACGGAAAAATACCACTGCTTCCCAGCCTGCCCAGCAAGGGCAGGGTGAAGCCGATGGCAACACCAGGGGCAGGGAAGATTTAGCCTTGCCTGCCAGCATCTTGGGAGCTAATCCTAATGCCAGATCGCAGGAACCCGCCGCACAGGCTGGCCGCGAACTGACCACTGTTTAAAGCTAATAATACTGCGTAAAAATGGGGCGGCCTAGGGGCCGCCTTATTTTTTCTGTTTATTTACAACAACTTGAGAAGTTTTATTTATCTAAAACATTAGCTCATTCCGGTGTGATAATATCGGCTTTTATGTTCATATGAAAATAAACGGAATGACAAGGAAGTCGGGGCTATAATGATATCTTTGGTGTGATATTGACGTCCGGCTGCTTTAAATTACACTCATTCCGATGGATTTCGACCGATTTACAGAAAAGACCAAGTCCTATCTCCAGCAGGCGCAAACCCTGGCGATGCGTTCGCGTCACCAGTCTATGGAGCCTGAACACCTGCTCAAGGTGATGCTGGACGATCAGGACGGAACGGTTACGCGGCTTGTACGCGCCGCTGCGGGCGACGAGGCGCGCCTGAAACGCGACGTCGAGGTCGCCCTGACCAAGATACCATCCGTTGACGGCCCCGGGGCCGGGGGGCTCCGCATCTCAAGTGATTTGTTAAGAACGCTTGATAACGCATTGGTATTATCCGAAAAATCCGGCGACAAGTACGTCACAACCGAGCGCGTGCTGCAGGCCATGCTGATGGCCAAGAAAAGCGATACCGCCGGCTACCTCGAAGGAGCCGGCCTGACGGATTCCATTCTGAACAAGGCCATCAACGACACGCGTAAGGGCCGCACCGCCGATACCGCCGGGTCCGAAGACAATTTCGAGGCCCTGCAGAAATATGCGCAGGACATCACCCAGGCCGCCCGCGACGGCAAGCTCGACCCCATCATCGGCCGCGACGAGGAAATTCGCCGCGCGGTTCAGGTGCTCTCCCGCCGCACCAAGAATAACCCGGTCCTGATCGGCGAACCCGGCGTCGGGAAAACCGCGATCATTGAAGGGCTTGCGCAGCGTATCGTAAACGGCGACGTACCTGAAAGCCTCAAAGGGAAGCGGCTCATGGCCCTCGATCTTGGTGCATTGCTCGCCGGGTCTAAGTTCAGGGGCGAATTCGAGGAGCGTCTTAAATCAGTACTTGATGAAATCAAGGCAAATGCCGGGGAAATAATACTTTTTCTCGATGAGCTTCATACACTGGTCGGCGCGGGCAAGGCCGAGGGCTCGATGGATGCCGGGAACATGCTCAAACCCGCCCTTGCGCGCGGCGAGCTTCACATGGTCGGCGCAACCACGCTCAATGAATATCGCAAACACATCGAGAAGGACGCCGCGCTTGCCCGCCGCTTCCAGCCGGTGTTCGTCAGCGAGCCCACGGTCGAGGACACGATCTCTATCCTCCGCGGTCTCAAGGAAAAATACGAAATGCACCACGGCGTCCGCATTACGGATAATTCCATCGTCGCCGCCGCCACGCTCTCGAACCGCTACATCACCGACCGCTTCCTCCCCGACAAGGCCATCGACCTGGTCGACGAGGCCGCCAGCCGCATCCGCATGCAGGCCGATTCCAAGCCTGAGGAAATCGACGAGCTTGACCGCCGCATCGTGCAACTCAAGATCGAGCGCGAGGCGCTGAAGAAGGAATCCGACAAGGCCTCCAAAGACCGCCTCAAGAAACTGGAGGAGGAGCTCGAAACCCTCGAATCCAAATCGGCAGACCTGACTAGCCAGTGGAAGGCCGAGAAGGAAAAAATGGGCGCCGGCCAGAAATTCACCGAGGCGCTGGACAAGGCCCGTGTCGAGTTAGAGCGCGCCGAGCGCGAGGGCAACTGGGCGAGGGCGTCCGAAATCAAATACGGCATGATCCCCGAGCTCGAGAAAAAACTGGCGAAACTCCCCGCCGCCCAAAACAAGAATGGCCGCTCCAGCCTGATCAACGAGGAAGTCACCGAGGACGACATCGCTTCAATTGTCTCCCGCTGGACCGGCATCCCGGTCGATAAAATGCTGGAGGGCGAGCGCGAAAAACTCCTCGCCATGGAAGATAAATTGATTCAGCGCGTCGTCGGTCAGGATGACGCCGTCAAGGCCGTGTCCGATGCCATCCGCCGCGCCCGCGCCGGGCTGCAGGATCCGCGCCGCCCCATGGGCTCGTTCCTCTTCCTCGGCCCCACGGGTGTAGGCAAAACAGAACTCACGAAAGCGCTCGCCGCATTTTTATTCGACGACGACTCGGCAATGGTGCGACTCGACATGTCCGAATACATGGAAAAACATTCCGTCTCGCGCATGATCGGCGCGCCGCCGGGCTATGTTGGTTACGAGGAAGGCGGGGCGTTGACCGAAGCCGTCCGCCGCCGTCCTTATCAAGTGGTTCTGTTCGATGAAATCGAAAAGGCGCACCCCGATGTGTTCAATATCCTGCTCCAGGTTTTAGACGATGGCCGCCTGACCGACGGCCAGGGCCGCACGGTGGATTTTTCAAACACGATTCTCATCATGACCTCGAATCTCGGCGCCGACCTGCTCGTGAACCTGCCGGAAAATTTAAGCACTGATGATTTGCGCGAGGAAGTCATGGACGTCGTGCGCAAGGCATTCCGCCCTGAATTCCTGAATCGCCTCGACGAAATTTTATTGTTCAAGCGCCTTGGCCGCGCCCAGATGACGGGAATCGTCTCCATCCAGCTCGGCTACCTGCACGACCTTCTGGCCGCACGAAGCATCAGCCTCGAAATCGACGACAAGGCAAAAGCCTGGCTGGCCGACAAGGGCTACGACCCGGCCTACGGCGCAAGGCCGCTTAAGCGCGTCATCCAGACGCATCTTCAGAATCGTCTTGCCGGCATGATACTGAACGGCGAGGCGGGCCCCGGCGCGAGAATCAATGTCAGCGTCAAAGGCGACGAACTCGACTTCAAAATCAGCGGCAATACCGAAGATTCAAAACCTAAAGGTTTGAAGTCGGGGGCCTGATTCTCCGGTAGACTGAACCAACTCTTTCCTGCAAGCGTCCCGCCAGAACATCTGATATCGCCCACGCGGTAATCGCGCAGGCCACGATTTTTTGGTTTGCCGCCAGGGCGGAAAAAATTCCGGGCAGGCGAAGGGCCAGGTTTGCCGTTCCGCAAATAGCGGGCAGGGTATCCGCAACCTGTTGCAGCTTTAGCGACTTCGTTGCCTGCGCCGCCCGCTCGAACGGATAACGCAACGCTCCCACTGCCCATGCCGCCGCCATGCCCTGAAGAGTCATTTGTAAAAACGATCCTTCCTCAACTGAATCGGAAAAAGCGAGCGTCAGGTCGCCCACCGCAAACGCCACCGCTCCGGCGGCATAACCTTTCGTTGTATGCCCGTAGCGGGCGAGGGTCAGCTCGGCTGCCGTGAAAACAATTGCGGCGGCAATGCTTTTTGTATCGCCCCTCAGCATCAAGGCTGAACTTCCGAGCAGGCTTACAGCCCCGGCGATATTTTCGGAGTGCGCTTTGATGTAGTTGCCCAGATTCATTCGATTCCTTCCCTTGGAAGGACGGATTTAACGTAACACATGAGATTTTTGCAAGCTTTTAAGACCTTGAATTGCTTAGGCATTGAAATTTAGGTACATTAAGGGCTGATCTTTCTGTGTTTCCCGCCAGTCTAGGCCCCTATCAATGCTTAAACGGTACTTGCTTCTCGGCAGCGTCATTTGCCTTTCCTCCTGTTCCTATACGCTGGACAGGCAGATTCAGGACATCACCGTCGTCACGCCGGGGGCGGAGGATACCGTCTGCTACATGTATGTCGACGGCCTGCGCTACAAGTTTTTCCCGCCGCAGACGATGAACATCACCAAGTCGCGCAAGGACCTGGTGGTGGATTGCATCGCGCCGCAGAACCGCCGCCGCAAGGTGGTGATCGAGCCTGCTCTGTCTCAGCACGCGCCGCTGAATGTCGCGAACGGCATTATTCCCGGCACCACGTGGGACATCGCCTCGAATTCCCTGTTCACCTACCCGGAAGTGGTGACCGTCGATTTCACCAGCGCCGTGCCGATGCCCGAAGCGCTGCCCGCCCAGAACAATCCTGATATCCGCCAGCCCGAGGAATACGACCTCGAGGAATTCACCTCGAAGCTGCCGCGCCTCAATTCCGACCGCGACGCGGTGGCAACGCCGCTTATACGCCGTGGCGGGGCACAATCAGCAAAGCCGGAATATACCAGCGGCGGCGTAGGGCCGCATACCGGCCCCGGCAAACCGAAAGACAAGGGCGATCTCGGCAGCGTCATCGACGGCCTGACAACCTCCTCATCGCCCCCATCCAAGCCGGTCGAGCCCGCGGGGCCGCCAGCGTCAGCAGCTTCCGAACCTGCTGGCCCGCCGCCCATGGCCATTTCACCATACCCGCTCAGCACCAAACCCGCGCCACCGGCAGCCGGGCCCGTCATGACCGGGCCGGACGTGGACGGAAAAGCCGGTCCGCCGATTCCGCTGGCGCCGTCGAAATAAGATTCTAAAATCCCATCATGGTAAAAAATAAAACCTATTTTTTCTGCGGCATCGGCGGCAGCGGCATGATGCCGCTAGCGGCCATATTGGTTAAGCAGGGCGCGCGCATCATCGGCTCCGACCGCGCCTATGATAAAGGCGATTCAAAAGACAAATTCGCAAGGCTGGAAAAACTCGGCATCAGGCTGGTGCCGCAGGACGGCAAACATGTCGAAGGCGATGCATTAATCGTCTCCAGCGCAATTGAGGATTCAATTCCCGACGTCGCCGCCGCCAGGGCAAAAAACATTCCTATCCTGAAACGCGCAGAACTGCTGGCGCAGCTTTTCAACGCACATGAAACCCGCATCGCCGTCGCGGGCACCAGCGGTAAATCCTCCGTCACCGGCATGCTTGCGACAATCCTGGAGGGCTGCGGCCTCGATCCGACCGTTATGAATGGCGGCGTGATTAAAAACTTCCCCGAACCCGGCAATATGCGCGTCGGCGCAGGGAAAGTTTTCGTCACCGAAACAGATGAAAGCGACGGCACCGTTTCGCTGTTCGAACCGTCCATCACCGTCATCACGAATATCACGCTGGATCATAAAAGCTTCGGGGAACTCGAAAAATTGTTCGGCGAACTGGCGGGCAAGGCAGGCGCTGCCGTTCTGAACATGGACGACGAGCGCGTTGCAAAACTGAAAGCCGGAAAAACAATCGGTTTTAAATTAAACGATGCAAAAAATGTGAAACATTCCCCCGGCGGCGTTTCGTTCGATTACGAAACCCACTCGGTAAAACTGAAAACTCCCGGCGAACATAACGTCATGAACGCGCTTGCCACCCTCGGCGTGGCGAAAGCCCTCGGCCTCGATATGGACAGGGCAGCCGCCGCGCTTGGAAAATTCGAAGGCATCAAGCGCCGTTTCGAAATCATCGGCACGAAAAATGGGGTCACGGTCATCGACGATTTCGGCCACAACCCCGATAAAATCGTGGCCACGCTCAAAACCCTGAAACAATTTCCCGGCCGCCTGATCGTGATGTTCCAGCCGCACGGTTTCGGCCCCCTGAAGCTCATGGGCCGTGAAATCGCCGTCGCGTTCAAAGACAATCTTGGGCCCGAAGACATCCTCCTCATGCCCGAAGCCTATTACGCCGGCGGCACGGCTGACCGCTCGGTGACGGCGAAACATGTCGTGGAATGGGTCGGCCCGCAGGCGCAGTGGTTCGAAAAGCGTAGCCAGATCGCGCCTGTCATTCTCTCAAAAGCCAAAAGCGGCGACCGCGTCGTCATCATGGGCGCGCGCGACGATACGCTCAGCGATTTCGCGAAAGAGATATTAAAAGGTTTATAAATTCGTCATCGCGAGGCCACGAAGTGGCCGTGGCGATCCAAAAAAACTGGATTGCTTCGCTGACGCTCGCAATGACGATTAGGTATACTTCTCTTCCAGCAGGGCAAAGACAGCGCGCAGACCACAATCCGCCCCGCCGCGCGGGCGCCCGGGTTTGCCGGTATGCTCCCACGCATAAGTGTCGATATGAACCCAGTCTGGCTTTCCGACCAGGAACCGCTCAAGGAACAGCGCGCTGTATATCAGGTCGCCCGGCACGCCGGAGCTGTTCTGCATGTCGGCGACCCCGCTATTGTTGTGAACATGGTAGGGCTGCCAGAGCGGCATCGGCCAGAGCGAGTCCTCGGCAGTAAGTGAAACCTTCCTGAGCTGCTCGGCCAGCTTTTCATTATTCGAAAACATGGCAGGAATATCGGGCCCCAGCGCCGCGCGCGCCGAACCGGTCAGCGTCGCGTAATCGATCAGCAGGCCTGGCTTGTCCTCACACGCATAAGTCAGCGTATCAGCCAGGATCAAGCGCCCCTCTGCATCCGTATTCGTGTTCTCGACCGTCAGCCCCTTGCGGCTTTTGAAAATATCGCCGGGGCGGAATGAATGACCGTCAACCGAATTTTCAACCGCCGGGATCAAAATCCGCAGCCGCACCTTCAGCTTCATGCCCATGATCAAATGCCCGAGGGCGAGGGCATGCGCCGCGCCGCCCATATCCTTTTTCATCAGCGCCATATTCCCGGTCGGCTTGAGATTTAAGCCCCCGGTGTCGAACGCCACGCCCTTGCCGACAATCGTAACCTTCGGGCTCTTCGGGCTGCCCCATGTGATGTCGATCAAGCGCGGCCTGCGCGGCGATCCATCGCCCACCGCGTAAATCAGCGGGAAATTTTTCGTCAGCAAATCCTTGTCCTTGATAACGGAAATTTTTGCCTTGTGCGCGCCCGCGAGTTTTCGCGCCGCCGCCTCGATCTCCGCCGGGCCCATATCGTTCGACGGCGTGGTGACAAGGTCACGCACCATGAATATGGATTCGACCAGCGCACGCACGCGCTTCTTGTCGGCCTTTTTATTCCAGACGAGGGCTGGCGTTTTACCGGATGATTTTTTGTAAACTGAGAATTCGTAAGCTGCGAGCGCCCAGCCTGTGAAGGCATTCTCTAAATCCTTGGCTTCGACGCCGTGCAGGCTGAAGCTTGCGCCCTTGATGAAATCCGCCCCAAAATTCCTGCGGATATAATCCACCGCCGGGGAAAGACCATAGATCGAAAGCGGCGCGCCGACGCCCGCCACCACGCCCCCAGGAATCAAAACAACAGCCCCGGCCTTGCCGGTATAGCCGAGATTTTTCATCCCGGCCTTCACGGCGGCGGGTTGCTTCTTCAGCCAGCCGGGAAAGCTTTTCTCCGTCACGACATGGACGGCGATATCGGTCTTGCGCTTTTTATCAGGGAAGAGGGAGGAGAAATTCGTCATGCCCAGCCAGTTTCCTATTTTTTCGGGCAAAAATAAAGAGATATGCTATAACCCGCGCCATGACCGATATATGCCCCCAATGCGAGAAATTCATGAACCTGTGCGTCTGCGAGGTCGTCAGCCCCGTGAATAACCGGGTGTTCGTGCTGATTCTGCGCCACCCGCAGGAACAGGACCGCAAACTCGGCACCGCCAAAATCGCCACGCTCCAGCTTAAAAATTCGGCGCTCAAAACCGGGCTGTCATGGGCGAACCTGTCGAAGGCCTCCGGCATTCCCGATTCCGATCCCAAAAAATGGGGGATACTTTATCTCGGCACCGCCAAAACATCCGAACCTTTGCCGCCCGCGCCGCTGACCGTCCTGAACAAAAAGAGCGGCGCGGCCGAGGACCAGCGCGTTCTCGAGGATATTACCGGCATCATCCTGCTCGATGGCACCTGGCAGCAGGCCAAGGCGCTCTGGTGGCGCAATGCCTGGATGCTGAAATGCCGCCGCCTCGTGCTTCAGCCACCAGCCGTTTCGCTCTACGGGAATTTGCGCAAGGAACCACGCAAGGAAAGCGTCTCCACCATCGAGGCCGCCGCCTATACGCTCGCCGCGCTTGAGAGCGATGATTCAATCGTCGAAAAAATCCTGCCGCCGTTTAAACTGCTGCTGAAAAAAGCGCGCGCATAAAAAAGAGAGCCCGCTCTCCCGCAGGCTCTCTTACACTTTGTCGGTTAGTAACGGTCTTCCGTGGTCGTGCTCGAAGATTTCGACGTCGATTTGTTGAACAGGCCTTTCGGGTCCGTGCTCTTTTCCGTCTCGGTCGTGGCTTTCTTGTTGCCGTATTCGTCCACTTCGACTTCCGTCGTGGTTTGTTTCGAATGGGCGGTGCCTTGCGAATCCACCGATTTGGATGTGCTCTCATATTTGCCCGGCGGCAGGTCGGTGGCGCGCTGGGTACAGGCGGGCAGGGCCAGCATGGCAAGGGCAGCAACGCTCAATGTCACAATCTTCGTATTCATTGTATTCTCCGTTGTTTTTTACAGTCCTGCCTCACAAACGGCCCAGCGCAGGATATTGTTCCCATTGCCTAAAAAAGCCTTAGGGAAACAATTGATAAAGCTAATTCTTTCTGATAATTAAGTGGCCTTGGATGGAGACGTGGCCGAGTGGCTGAAGGCGGCGGGTTGCTAACTCGTTATACGGGTCACACCGTATCGGAGGTTCGAATCCTCTCGTCTCCGCCATTTATTAAAATAAGGGAATTTCCCTTATTTTAATAAATAACGAAGTGGTTCGAACCGACAGGAGGTTCGACAATTTTCTTAACGAGCCTCTTGCGAGTTTAAAAATTGCCACTTTGGCAGGGGCGCAGCCGCGCACCAAAGTAATCCTCTCGCCATTTTCTTAAGCCGCCTCTTTATAAGCCCTCTCCATCTCCGCGATATCCAGCTTCACCATCTTCATCACGGCCTGCATCATGTTGTTCGTGGCCGCCCGGTTTTTATCGTTGATCCATTTTTCCATCGCCCGCGGCGCGACCTGCCACGACAGCCCGAATTTATCCTTAAGCCATCCGCACTGCAGCGTCGATCCACCCGCCGAAAGCTTTTCCCAGTAATAATCAATTTCCTTCTGGTTGTCGCACGGCACCATCATGGAAATCCCCTGGTTGAACTCCGTATCAGGGCCGCCGTTCAGGGCAATGAATTCCTGGCCCATCAGTTTAAACATAATCGTCAGAACTGTGCCCTCCGGCAGATGCATGCCGGGCCCGTAATAAGAGGTGCTGATAATTTTCCCGTCCTTGAACACGGACATATAAAATTGAACCGCCTCTTCGGCATTGCGGTCGAACGACAGGCAGGGTGTGATCGTTTTCATGGGGCGCTCCTTATCAAAGTGACAGTTTAATCCCTGGTGGTAATGAAACCAACACCTGTCCCGTGTTTTTGCTCCATGCTATGCTGGCCGCGGAGGCCGATCATGGGCAAAGGCAGACTGGAAGCATTCAGCGACGGCGTGCTGGCCATTATCATCACCATCATGGTGCTGGAAATGAAGGTCCCGCACGGCATTGAAATCACGGCGCTGAAGCCATTACTGCCGGTGTTCCTCAGCTACCTGCTCAGCTTCATCTATATCGGCATCTACTGGAACAATCACCACCACATGCTTCACGCCGCCAAAAAGGTCAGCGGCGCCGTGCTCTGGGCCAATCTGCATTTGCTGTTCTGGTTGTCGCTCATTCCTTTCGTCACCGGCTGGATGGGCGAGAACAGCTTCGCCCCGGTGCCGACGGCGATGTATGGCGTGGTCCTGTTTCTCGCGGCGGTGGCGTATTCGATCCTGCAATGGGTTCTGGTGCGTGAGCACCAGGGCGAAACAATCCTCGCGCAGGCCTCCGGCCTTAAAATAAAAATTTCGCCCCTTATATATGTCGCGGCGATCGGCCTTGCGTTCTGGAATGAATGGCTGTCAGGCGCGCTTTACGCGCTCGTCGCGCTGATGTGGCTGGTGCCCGACCGCCGCATTGAACGCTCGCTCAGTAAAAATTAGATAAAAACTAGATTTTGGTCAGGAGCGAAGTCAGCGCGCCGTTCGGTTTCTGCAGGGCGGCAATATCGATATAAGTGCTGACATTGTGAATATTCCAGCCCTCATGCGCGCGGTAAATGCTCGCGAAAGCAAAAGCCGATTTCGCCTTGCCCTCGAGATGATTGAGCGACGTAGTCAGGAAATTATGATTGCTGTAGCCATCGGCAAGCCGGATTTCCGGCGAGTCGATTTCGCCGAACGTGTGGCCGCTTTTGATCGAGGCGATGAACATGATGTAATGAATCGACGGATCGAGCTTTAAGAGCTCAACCGAAACCTGTTCGTCGTCGCCGTCGCCTTCACCCGCGATATTATCGCCGCTGTGATAGACATGCCCTGATTTATCAGCGGCATAGCCGGGCAGGGTAGAGACACTGCCGATAAGCCCCTTTTTCTCGTCGAACAGCAGGCAGCCCAGATCCAAATCGTGATCGGTCCGGGTAAATCCCATCGCCGCGCCCAGTTTTTCCAGCAGCCCGGGCCTTACATGCGGCTCCCACCCGAGGCCCGCAAAAACGCGGTGCTCCGCCTTGCGGGTGACGTTCAGGGAGCAATGTTCGCCCTTTTCTAGCCTCGGCATAACCGTAAATCCTTGGGTTTCAAGGCAAAGCCTTGTTTAAACTGCTATTTTAGAAGAAGATGACTTAAGAATTGGTATTCATATTCTGGAAATTGATTAGAAATAAATTGTGCCATGCAAAAAATCAGGGATTTGCTTGCCAGTGAACAGCTTGACCGCGCCGCGGTCCTGACCGTCATCGTCGCCGCCCTCGGCTATTTCGTCGACATATTCGACCTGCTGCTGTTCAGCATCGTGCGCGTCCAGAGCCTGAAAGGAATCGGCGTGCCCGAGGACCAGATCCTCGAAACCGGCATCTTCCTGATCAACACGCAGATGGCGGGGCTCCTGGTCGGCGGAATTCTCTGGGGCATCTGGGGTGATAAAAGGGGCCGCATCTCGGTGCTGTTCGGCTCGATCCTGCTTTATTCGGTTGCGAATATCGCCAACGGTTTTGTCCATAGCGTCGAGATGTACGCGCTGTGGCGCTTTATCGCCGGCGTTGGCCTCGCGGGCGAGCTTGGGGCAGGAGTGACGCTCGCCTCCGAACTTTTCCCGCGTGCGTGGCGCGGCCTCGGCACGACCTTCATCGCCTCCATCGGCGTGCTCGGTGCGGTGTTTGCCGCCCTTGTTGCTGAACTCACCGACTGGCGCACGGCCTATATCATCGGCGGAATCATGGGGCTGGCGCTGCTGCTGCTGCGGATCAATGTGCGCGAGTCCGGCCTGTTCGAAAAAACAAAAAGCGCGGTCAATGTCTCGCGCGGCAATTTTCTGATGCTGTTCACAAACCGGAAATTATTCGTGCGCTATCTCGCCGTCATTTTTGTCGGTGCGCCGCTCTGGGGCATTGTCGGGCTGTTCATCACCTTCACGCCGGAATTCGCGAAAGATTTCGGCATGACGATTATTCCGAAAGCAGGTACCGCCGTGCTGGCCTGCTATGCGGGCCTGTTCGTCGGCGATGCGCTCAGCGGTATTTTAAGTCAACTGCTCCGCAGCCGCCGCAAGGCTGTCGCCATCTGCCTCGTATTCATGAGCGTTTCCATCGCCATTTACGTTCTCGCGCCGCATGAAACGCTGTTCGAATATTACAGCCTCTGTTTCCTGATGGGCATCGGCGCGGGTTACTGGGCCATGTTCGTCCAGATGGGCGCCGAGCAGTTCGGCACCAACATCCGCGCCACCGCCGCGACCTCCATTCCCAACATGGTGCGCGGCTTTATCATCCCCATGAGCGCCTCGTTCCACGCCCTTATCCCGTTTACGGGCGTAACGCTCGCGGGCGTGACGGTGCTGACGGTGATGATCAGTCTCGCGTTTCTTTCGCTGCTCGTTCTGCGCGAAACCTTCCACGAAGATCTGGATTACGTCGAGATTTAATCAGGCTCATTCGTGAGTTCTGAAAAGACGCTTTGGAATCGTTCCATCTGCTTTGGCTTTTCGCTTTCCCACTCTTTTGCCGTCCATATCTCGAAACGGTTACTGCGCCCGACTATGATTAAATTATGTTCCTGCGCCTCATCCCGTTCCATCAGGGCTTTTCTCAATTCGATTGGAATGCAAATGCGACCGGCTTTATCAATATTAACGAAGGTAAGGAGAGGTAGCAGATCGACTTTTGTCGCTTCCGGAACTTTTTCCAGTTCGCTTGGCGGGAAAAGAAAGAGACGTTTGTTATCTGGCGCCAGGTGAATCATGAAGCCGCGGGCTTCCTTATCCGCATGCGGCTGGCGGTGGCCTATGGGTACGGCAATCCGCCCTTTGTCGTCCATAGTTACGGACCATGTGCCGTAACAGCCAAAAATTTTTGTCAGGTCGCCCTGGTTCTCTCTTGTCATAATGAAACATTATAACAATGTGATCTGACTGGCAACAAAATTACATTTTTATGTGTGGATTTAAGAACTTAATTTCTTCTTCAGAAGCTCATTAATGATGTTCGGGTTCGCTTTCCCCTGCGATTTTTTCATCACCTGGCCTACGAAAAATCCGAATAATTTGTCCTTGCCCGAGCGGTAAGCCGCGACATTATCCGGGTTCTCGGCAATCACCTCGTCGACGATTTTTTCAATCGCGCCGGTGTCGGTAACCTGTTTCAATCCTTTTTCCTCGACGATCTCCGCCGCGTCCTTGCCGGTCTTATACATCTCGGCGAAAACATCCTTGGCGATCTTGCCGGAAATCGTGTTGTCGGAAATCAGGTCGATCAGTGCGCCAAGTTGCGCTGCCTTCACTATGGAATCCGCAATGCCCTTGCCGTCCTTGTTGAGAACGCCGAGCAATTCATTCTGCACCCAGTTCGCGGCGAGCTTCGCATCGCGTCCCTTGGCCACCACCTCGTAATAATCCGCGCGCGCGCGCTCGGAAATCAAAACGCTTGCATCATAGGCCGACAGGCCGAAATCCTTCATGAAGCGGTGCTTCTTATGGTCGGGCAGTTCGGGAAGCGTCTCGCGCACACGCTCGATCCACGCATCAGCCACATGCAGCGGGAGGAGGTCAGGGTCGGGGAAGTAACGGTAATCATGCGCTTCTTCTTTTGAACGCATCGAACGCGTTTCCTGCTTCGCCGGGTCCCACAGCCGCGTTTCCTGGTCGATCTTGCCGCCGCTCTCGATGATGGCGACCTGCCGCTGCGCTTCGTATTCAATCGCCTGTTGCACGGCTTTAAGCGAATTCACGTTCTTCACCTCGCAGCGCGTTCCCAATCCATCGCCGGGCTTGCGCACGGAAACATTCACGTCCGCGCGCATCGAACCTTCTTCCATGTTGCCGTCGCACGTCTCGAGGTAACGCAAAATCATGCGCAGTTTCGAAAGATAAGCCGTGGCCTCGTCCGGGCTGCTGATCTCGGGCTCGGACACGATTTCCATCAGCGCGCAGCCCGAGCGATTCAGATCGACATACGATTTCGTCGGGTGCTGGTCATGCACCGATTTCCCGGCATCCTGCTCAAGATGCAAACGCGTGATGCCGATTGTCTTGACCGTGCCGTCCGGTAAATCGATTTCAATTTCACCCTTGCCGACGATGGGGTGGAGAAACTGAGAGATTTGATAACCCTGCGGCAGGTCGGGATAGAAATAATTCTTCCGCTCGAACACGGACGTCTTGTTGATCTGCGCATTAAGGCCAAGCCCCGTGCGGATCGCCTGCTCGACGCAATATTCATTCAGCACCGGCAGCATGCCCGGCATCGCGGCATCGACCAGCGAAACCTGCGAGTTCGGCCCGGCGCCGAACGAAGCCGCCGCCCCCGAAAAAAGCTTGGACTCGGCGATGACCTGCGCATGGACCTCCATGCCGATCACAACCTCCCAGTTTCCCTTTTCGCCTTGAATTATATACGTCATATGCGTTCCTTGAGGCGCTACATTAGTAACGCCCGGAGGTCCTGTCCAGAGTCTTGCTATTGCTTGAAAGCGCCGTGCTGCTGTACGCAGCCGGTAAAGGTCGCATTGACCTGCGCCTGGTATTCCGGGCTGTTCAGGAAATCCCTCATCGGGTCCATATCGTTCGGATTGACCGCCAGTTTCTGGGCCAGGATGGGCTGGGCATTGACCGCGGTATAGGCGGCCATGTTCTGCGCCAGGCAGGCGCAAATAACCTCGCCGTTAACAACCTGGCCGGCCTTCATGGTTTTCTTCAGGCCTTCCTGGTAGCTGGCACACTGGCTCATCAGCAACGCCCGCGACGGATATTCCATGCACGGCGCATAAACGTCGATTACCATCCGGTTGCGCTGAACCTGTCCTTCGGGCGTGTCGGAGGTCATGGCCTTGATTTCCTCGACGGTCATTTTCTCCTGCAGCTTGGACGCCGTGCATGCGCACAGCATGCGCAGATCGTCGCCTTTAAGGATGTCGGTTTCTTTCTTCAGGCAGTTCTGAGTGTAGCGTTTGGCCACGCTTTCAATCGACTCGGTAGGCGCGCTTTCGGGCGCTACGGCCGGGGGCGGGCTCTGGACGGCAGGCTGCTGCTGCTGTGGCGCCTCTGTCGGCATCTCCGGCAACGCGTTATTCTTGACGGGCTTGTTGAATATCGAGGCCGCGGCAACGGGAAAAGCAGTGACCATCAAGGCCAGCATAACGATCAATAATGTTCTCATGGGATCTTATTGTAGCAAAATCCAGCCAAGGTACAAATGTTACTTCCAGTTATAGGACTCCTCCATCACGCATCGCTCGAATTCATATTTTGAACGCGAATTGAACACGCTGTTGCCGATGATGTGGCCCAGCGGGTCGGAAACGGCCTTTTCGCGGTCATAGCCATCATCGGTCAGGCCGGGGACAAAGGCCTCGCCTTTCGATGCAACATATTCCGCCATATTATGGCCGTAGCATTTGCACACCTCGCTGGGGCGTATCATGTTTTTCCGCATCTCTTCGGAATAATAGCAGCCGTCATAAACGAACTGGTCGATGGTGTCGTACATGCAGGGCATATAGGCGAGCATCAAAACGCGGCCCTGCTGGAAGTCTCCTTCCTGCGAGTTGATGAACAGGGCTTTCATATTCTTAAGCGTCATGAACTCCGGCAGCTTCGCCGCCGCGCACCCGCACTGGGTTATGTTATATTCTTCCAGCTCCGTGCCCTTGTCAGCTCCCGCCACGCAGCTCTCGTAATATAGATTGGCGTATTCGTTGATCGTCTGCGGCGCGCCGCCATCCTTGTCGAGCAGTTTCGCCACCGGGTCCTGCGCGCGGTGATCGCGGAGCATGTCCTGCGCCGCCGCCGGGAAAACCGGCAGAACCATCAGGACAAGCAGGGCAAAGAAAAACCTCATCACTTCTATTTTACATGAAAACCGGGCGCTAGGCAGCCCTTTGCACGGATGCGGGCAGGGCTGTGAAATTAGCGGCTTTTTCGATGACACCCGCGACATTGAACAGCGTTTCCTCGCCCCATGGACGGCCAAGAAGCTGCAGGCCGAGCGGCAGTCCTTGAGCATCCAGCCCGGCGGGCAGGGCAATGCCCGGCAGGCCCGCAAGGTTCCCGGTCACGGTGAACACGTCGTTCAGGTACATTTTTACGGGGTCGTCCTCGTTCTCGCCGATGGCGAACGCCGCTGACGGCGCGGTCGGCGTCAGCAGCACGTCGCATTTTTCAAACGCGCTCATGAAATCGTTATAGATCAGGCGGCGAACGCGCTGCGCCTTGATGTAATAGGCGTCATAATAACCCGCCGAAAGAACATAGGTGCCGACTAAAATCCGCCTGCGCACTTCCTCACCAAAACCTTCTGCGCGGGTTTTCTGGTACATGTCTTTCAGATTTTCGCCTGACGTCACGCGCTGGCCGTAACGCACCCCGTCATAACGGGCTAAGTTCGATGAAGCTTCCGCCGGGGCGATGATGTAATAAACCGGCAGCGCGTATTTTGTATGCGGTAGTGACACGTCAATAATCTCCGCGCCCGCGGATTTTAGCCACTCGATACCCTGCTGCCACATTTTCTCGATCTCGGCGGGCATGCCGTCGACGCGGTATTCCTTCGGCACGCCGATTTTCAGGCCCTTGATGTTGCCAGTCATCGCGGCGGCGTAATCCGGCACCGGCCTGTCGGCAGACGTTGAATCTTTCGAATCAAACCCCGCCATCGAACGCAGGAGCAGGGCGTTGTCTTTAACAGTCCGCGCAAACGGTCCGGCCTGGTCGAGCGAAGAGGCAAACGCAACCACACCCCAGCGCGAACACCTTCCATAGGTCGGTTTAATTCCCGTGATGCCGCAGAACGCTGCCGGCTGGCGGATCGATCCGCCCGTGTCCGTTCCCGTCGCGCCCATGCAAATCCTTGCCGCAACGGCGGCGCTTGAACCGCCCGATGAACCGCCGGGAACCAGGTCCGTATTGTCGCCTTTGCGCTTCCATGGGCTGATGACATTGCCGAATGCGCTCGTCGTATTCGATGACCCCATCGCGAATTCATCGAGATTGGTTTTACCGAGCATCACCGCGCCGTCGCGGAATAAATTCGCTGTGACGGTGGATTCATACTGCGGCTTGAAACCTTTCAGGATTTTGCTCGCCGCTGTTGTCTGGACGCCTTCCGTGCAAAACAAATCTTTAATACCGAGTGGAATGCCATCGATCAAACCGGCCTTGCCGCCTGCGCGGCGCTTGTCGGATTCTGCCGCCTGCTTGAGCGCAATCTCCGGCGTCTCGACGATAAAGGCATTCAGCCTCCGCGCTTTTTCCACCGCCTTGATGTGCGCCTGAGTCAGTTCAACCGCCGTGAATTCCTTTTTCTCAAGGCCTTTGAGCGCCTGTTCGATCGTGAGATGGGTGAGGTCGGTCATTTCAGTTTACGCGCTTTCATTTTTTCGATGAAAGGCACGGCCACGACACCAAGCCCCATCAGCATCAGCCCCCACGACAGGATCGTGATCGTTTGCACGCTGTAGCCTGTAAAATTCTGCACGGATCCAATGGTGAGCAGGCAGAAAGACCCGAACGCCATCATCACGATGCCGAGGCCCTTGGTCAGGGTGGATATAGTATTCATCGCCTCGGCGATTTTTTTATGGCTTTCCTCGGGTGTCGTCATTCGAGCACCTTCGGCACCACGAAAAACCCGCCGACTTCTTCGGGCGCGTTCGCCAGAACTTTATCGGCGCAACCGCCATCCGTCACCGCATCGGGCCGGAGCTTCAGTTCAATATTGGCAACATTGGCCAGCGGCTCGATCCCGTCCGTATTGACCGCTTGCAATTGCTCGATCCACTGCAGGATACCGTTCAGCTTGGGGGTCATCTTCTCGATCCCGGCCTCGTCCATTTCGAGGCGGGCAAGCGAGGCGACCTTGCGGACGGTGTTTTTGTCTATGGACATGATATATAAACCCTTCGGACTTGTTTTTTAACGGCCATGGCGTAAAGGCGCAAGGGTTATGACGATTGGATTGCTGAAGGACATCGCTGCAAAAGCCCCCAAAGGCCAAAGCCTGCTCGGCATCGATGTCGGGACGAAAACGTTGGGGCTTGCCGTTTGCGATGAAAACCACCGGGTCGCCACACCCCTCCAGACCCTGCGCCGCACGAAATTTACCCGCGACGTCGAAGAACTGGCCAATATCGTCCAGGATTACGAAATCGGCGGCTTTGTCCTCGGTCTGCCGCTGAATATGGACGGGAGCGAGGGCCCGCGCTGCCAGTCGGTGCGCGATTTCGCCCTCGAACTGGTCAGATATCCCGCCGTGGTAGGCCCCAGGCCGTGGGTCGCCCTCTGGGACGAAAGGTTATCCACAGTTTCTGTGGAAGCCTTTGTGGATAACTCTGTGGGTATCACGAAATCCAAAGCCAAGGACAAAGGCATAACCGACAAGCTGGCCGCCCAGCTTATTTTACAGGGCGCGCTTGATTTTCTGGACAGAAATTGAGGAAATAGAAGCAGGCTTATAAAAATTTCTAAAAAAAACAAGTTGGAGTGGGGACGTCTATGTTAGCACTTTTATTTTCTGAAAAGCACGGTGGACATAAGCAAAATTCTTATGAAACCGTTATCGGGCATCAAAACGTAAGATTTACTTTCGCATCCGATAGCCAGGATGCAATCAAGCAATATTTTACTACGTACCCGGACGCATACACGCAGGCTTTACTTTTCCAGAGCAGCACCAGAGATCTGAAGATTACGAGCGATTATTACAGCAAGACTCAGCCGGCGCTTACTCCTGCATAGCCAGTCCCGCTTATCACTTTGATTAATCAACCGCGTCGGTGTAACCGTAGCGCATCAGGTCCTGGCCGAAATTCTGCATCCAGTACTGACCCTCAAGGAAATCATCTGAAATAGCCCTGCACAGGTTCCAGAAGTGCCGTCCGTGGTTCATATGACGCAGATGTGCGACCTCGTGAGCCACGACATAATCCAGCGCAACCTCGGGCGCGAAGATCAATCTCCACGAAAAAGACAGGCCGCCATCTTCGGCGCAGCTGCCCCAGCGTGACTTGGTATCGCGCACGTGAATCTCTTTGATTTTCTCGCCAATCTCGGCGGCCTTTTCCCCGGCCAGCTCGGTCAGGCGTATTTTGGCCCACTTCGCCAGCGCGCGCTTGATCTTGTCGGTCGGGTCGTCGAGGTTCGTGACAACCAGAATCTCATTCTGTTTCAATATGACATCAGTTGTCTTTAAAGTTTTTCTTTTAATGATGCGGATGGTGCGGTGACGCCCGAAAACCGGGATCAGTTCGCCATGGCGGAACGAAACCGGGCGGGGCAACTCTCGCAGTTTTTCCTTCATCCAGCGTTCATGTTCTTCGATAAATGCGCTGGCGCTTCTGAGGCTCATGCCCCGCGGGAGAACCAGGTGAAAAACGCGTTCCTTGGCGTCAAGGCGAAGGGCCATGCGGCGCGCGCGGGCGCTCTTCTTCACCTTGATATAATCCGGCAGCTTCGGTTCGCGTGTCCTGGTCATTTTATTTCGGTCCTGCCCATCGTTACACAGTAGAATTTACACAGTAAATTAACTTAGTCAGCCATCTCCTTGTAATTATGTTGCTGATTTTCCTTCAGCCAGCGCCTGATAGCTACAATTCCATGCTTATCCCGGTTATAGCGTTCGGGTTTCAGGTCGGCAACCCTCTCGAGGTCATTTTTTGGCACCGGGTCCTTGTCCGGGTCCATAAGCCTTATGAAATGCCGGATTCTCGGCATAATTTCCTCGCGCCACTTCCGACCGTTGAAAATTCCATAATGCCCAGTCTGCAATTGGAAATGATGGTATTGCTTGTGTTGCGGCAATGAATAACATAATTCGTGCGCGGCCGTGGTCTGCCCGCGCGCTGAAATATCATCTAGTTCGCCCTCGATCGTCAGCAAGGCCGTGTGCTCGATATCCTGCGGCCGAACATCGACGAGCTGGCTGGTGAGCGGGTCGCGCCATTTCATAAGCCCGCGCGGGAGCAGGTGACGCTGAAATACCGTCTCAATCGTCTGCAGGTAAAATTCCGCGGGGATATCCATCACCGACATATATTCGTCGTAGAATTTCCTGTGCCCATCGGCTGAGCTACCATCGCCCATAATAAGGTGCTGGAAGAATTTCATGTGCGATCCGACATGGCGATCTAAATTCATCGACATAAAGCCGGTGAGCTGTAAAAAGCCCGGATAAACTTTCCTGAATGCGCCGGGGTAATAAAACGGCACCTCTTGGATCACCGATTTCTCAAACCACTGCATCGGGCGGTTTTCGGCGAGGTCCGTGACTTCCGTTTTTGAAATCCGCGTATCGACCGGCCCGCCCATCAACGTCATCGACAGCGGCTGGTTCGGATCATTCTCCGATGCCATCAGCGCGACAGTCGCCAGCGTTCCCGGGGCGGGCTGGCACACCGCGATCAGATGCGTCTCCGGCCCGAGCAGGCTGAGATATTCGCGTAAGTAGGTTATATAGCTGTCGAGATTGAACACGCCTTCTTTCAGCGGAACCTGCCGCGCGTCCTCCCAGTCGGTAATGTAAACTTCGTGATGCGGGAGCAGGGCCTTCACCGTCCCGCGCAGCAGCGTCGCGTAATGTCCCGACATCGGCGCGACGATCAGAACTTTCGGGTCGTTACGCTTTGTGTTCCGTTTGAAATGGAGAAGCTTGCCCCACGGTTTATCGACGATCACCTCTTCGGCAATCTCGACTTTTTTACCGTCGATGGTCGTCTCGTGCAGGTTGAAATCCGGGCGACCGAAACGGCGTGTCGAACGCTCCAGCATTTCCGCGCCCGCAGCCATGGTCCGGCCCGCCTGCGTATAGGACAGGGGATTCCAGGGACTCTGGAACACATTGCGGGCGACCTCGGCCTGGAATCGAACAGGGGTCAGCAACGCATGTTGAAGCTCGTAAAGATGATAAAGCACGGTCTTTTTAGCCCTTCCGCCTATAGTTCTATTATACGTTATATAGTGTTTTTTAGCCTTAAAATCGGGAAAAACCACTATCCGCATAAAATTTGCAAGTATAGTTTTACCGCATTGCGGTAGTATCCGGAAGGGACTGGAAAGTCATATTTTATGCAAAATGTAATCTCATATTTTAACACCCTCCACAGCCAGCTTATGGACCCCGACCGCATCCCGCTGGCGATTACGGCTGTTGCGCTGGCGGCGATTCTCGGGGTCATTACCGGCCCCCTGGCGGCCAACGCCAACCCGTTTTTATGGATTTTCTACGATAAAATCCTGGGCAGCTTCGGCGACCGGCTCGACCGGCTCCACCGCTCACCCGCCGATCTCGCTTTCCGGGGCTTCACGCTGACGGCGCTTGGGCTCGCAATTGGCCTCGTGATCGGGAAATTCTACGCAATCCTTGTTTTTGAAAAACCAATCTCCGGCATGACCGAGGTCATTCTCCTTTCAACCCTCATCACCAGCGGCAGCGTCTGGTACGCGCTGCTCCGTCTTTATTTCGCGCAGGAGAAAAAACAACCCACGAAAGGCGCTTATCTCGCCATATCCTGCTCGGCCCGCATCAACCTCGCCGCCGCCGACGATTTCGGTATCGCCCGCGCCGGGATGAGTTTTTCCGCCCGCGTGTTCGACAAGGGATTAGTCGCGCCCGTGTTCTGGTATCTCGTCGGCGGCCTGCCGCTTGCCGTTATATATGCATCGCTCGCAGCTTTGGCATGGCGCTTCGGCAAGGACGGATTCTCCAAGGGCTTCGGCGCCGTGCCGCTCGCGCTCGAAAAACTACTGGGTTACGTACCGTCTTTATATGCCGCGCTGCTGATCAACCTGGCGACAATCGTCACGCCCACCGCCGCCATCCATAAGGGCCTCGCCGCCTGGTTCGGCCATAAAAACCGCGCGCCGTACGAGCAGGGGGGATATCCGCTGTCCGCCCTGGCCTGGTCCCTGAACTTAAGCCTCGGCGGCGCCAGCCAGGACCTCTCGGGCAGCGCCATCCACGGCATATGGGTGGGCCCCGATGGAGCCACCTCCAGGAACGACCATAAACACCTGAGGCGGGCCATTTATATCAATTTTGCCGCCACTATTTTGCTTATGGCCACCCTCTGCGGGGCCTATCTGTGGTCGGGCCTATAAAAGCTTGACTTGGGGGGCGTATTTCCCCTATTTTCTGCCCTCAATTGACCGACCAATTATAAGGATTAGGCCCATGAGCCGTCGTTGCATGATTACCGGAAAAGGCGTGATGAGCGGGAACAATGTTTCCCACGCTGAAAACAGGACGCGCCGCAAGTGGCTGCCCAACATTAAAGACGCCAACATTTACAGCGAAGCGTTGAAGCGCTGGGTTCGCATCCGCGTGACGCCGAATGGCCTGCGCACCATCGAGCACAAAGGCGGCCTTGATGCCTACCTTGCTGACACGGCCAAGACGAAGCTCGACCCGGTCCTGCGCCCGCTGAAAGCCCAGATCGAAAAAAAGGCGAAGGCTCAGAAAGCCTAAAGCCCTGTGCTCAAATATCCCGGCTTTGATTTTAAAATCCTCCACCGCGATGGAAAGACGTCTGCGCGCATCGGGCGCCTGACAACACCGCACGGCACAATCGAAACCCCCAACTATATTTTCTGCGGCACCAAGGCCACCGTCAAAAGCCTCTCGCCCGCGCAGGTGAAAGAAGCCCGCACCGACATCATTCTTGCCAACACCTATCACCTCATGCTCCAGCCCGGCGCCGAGCTCATCGAAAAAATGGGCGGTCTCCATAAATTCATGCAGTGGGACGGCCCCATGCTCACCGACAGCGGCGGCTTCCAGGTTTTCTCAATGGGCCACGGCTACGTTGCCGATGAAATCAAGGGCCGCCGCAAATCGCACGATAATAAAAGCCTGCTGGAAATCTCGGAGGAGGGCACGGTTTTCCGCTCCTATGTCGACGGCCAGAAAATAAAACTCACGCCTGAAAGTGCGATGGAAATTCAGCGCCAGCTCGGCGCCGATCTCCTCATGCAGTTCGATGAATGCACGCCGTACCACGCAACCAAAGATTACACCGCGCGCTCAATGGAAATGTCGATGCGCTGGGGTGACCGCTGCCTCGCGGAATTCGAACGCGGTCATAACGGCAAACAGGCGGTCTACGGAATCGTGCAGGGCGGCGTGCATGGCGATCTTCGCCGCATCAGCGCCGAATACACCGCCGACCGTCCGTTTTTTGGAACCGCCATCGGCGGCTGCCTCGGCGGCACTGACGAAGAAATGCACACCACGGTCGCGGCCAGCATGCCGTATGTGAATCCGTCACGGCCCGTTCACTTCCTCGGCATCGGCCGGATCAAGGATGTATTCACCTTCGTCCGCCTCGGTATCGATACGTTCGACTGCGTGATCCCGACACGCCTCGCGCGTCACGGCACCGCGTTCATAAAAGGCACGCCTGGCGAAACTGTCAACCTGACGAATGCCCGCTACCGCGACGACCCCGAACCGCTCGACCCCGAAAATGACATCCCCGCCAGCCGCGATTTCTCAAAAGCCTATATTCATCACTTATTAAAGGCCGGCGAGCTGCTCGCCCCCCAGCTCATCGCCCAGCACAACGTCGCCACTTTCAACCGCCTGATGCGCGAAATCCGCACCGCCATCAAAAAAGGGACGCTGGATAAACTTCAAAAAGAATGGCTCCCTTAGGCCTTATTTTCCAAAATCTATTAACCATTTGAGTACCATTCCAGTGTAATTTAATAGGGTTAAAACCTTTGAATCGCGCGAAAACTCATGGCCTTGCATTACGATCTCAACACAGATTTGAAAGCCCTGGATGCCGTCCTGGATGATTACACCGGATGGTTCCTGCAGGTCACCAGCCGTATTTTTTATCCCCGCAATGTTCCCGACAGCCGCGGCGAGCCGCTGGCCTGCCCGCCATCCTTCGGGGCCTGGAACAGCAACGCCGAAAAGACCGGTGCCGTGCCCGCGGACATGCTTCGGAACATGCGCAATCTGCATGATGATTTATGCGCCCGTTCGGAACTCCTGATGGAAAACGCGGCCAGGGAAAAAGCGCCGCCGCCCTATGATGAATTTCTGAAGCTGACGGTCCTGTTCGAGGAATTCGCCGGCCGTCTCCGCCGTTACGAAGTCGACCGCATGCTGGACGACAGCGGCATCGACTCACTCACTGGCCTGCGCAGCCTCCACGCAATGGAAAAAGACATCAAGCGCGAGATGGAAAGATTGGCGCGTCAGGGCAAAGCCTTCGCAATGGCGCTCGTGCGTATCGACGATTTTGAAAATATACGCAACGGGATGAGCAAGGAAGAATTGGAAAAATCCGTCCGTATTGTTTCGGATCTCGTAAAAAAATGCATGCGTTCTTTCGACGACGCCTATTACGGGGACAATGGCATGTTCATCCTCTCATTAAAGCAGACAGGAACACCCGGCGGCATCAAGGCGCTTAAGCGTCTCAAGAAAGATACAGACGCATTGAAAATGTCATACAAAAATAATGGCGTGGAAACATTACTGACGCTGTCTTCCTGCATCGGCGAGCCCGGCCAGAATGAAGACGTCATGATGTTCCTCGAAAACCTGAAGAAAGATCTCGATACTTACCGCGAAGACCCGGGCTCGGTTCTCGAATATTTTGAATTAAGCCCGCTTCAGCGTTACATCCGCGACAAGGACCAGAATCAGGGGTAATCCAGATGGTCGAGGGCAGGCACGCCGAACTCTTTCACAAAATGCCCGTTCCGCGTTTCATCATCGAACCGCGCGGCAGCGGCCAGTATGTCGTGACGGAAATCAACGATATCGCCCTCAAATATTTTGACCTCAGCGCCGAACAGATCGTGGGCCGGAAAATCCAGAATTTCATGAATCACGACCACGCCCGGCACTTCCAGCAATCCTTCGAGGTCTGCTGCTCGAAAAAGAGGGCCGTGACGATTCAGGCGCTCCCCGGCGTGCCCAGCAGCATCCGCGTCTATGGCTTCTACATCAGTCCCGTCACAGGCGAAGACGGCAACATTTCATTTCTCGACGTCATCGGCCAGCTCGACGTCACGGATCAATCGATCCTCCAGCGCGAGCGCGACGACGCCATTTCACTGATGACCTCAATCTTTGATGTTTCTGAAATCGGGATCGTTGTCACCGACCACAACGCGCGCGTCATTCGCGTGAATGATAGTTTTGTCCGCACCTATGGCTGGTCACGCGACGAACTGATCAACGCCGACGTCGTCTCTCTCGTTACGCCGGACGAAAGAGAGGCCGGCCGCCGCAACCATGATGAATTCATAAGAACCGGCGTGCGCAGCGACGGCGAAATGAAATTAATCCGCAAGGACGGCAGCATCGCCAACGCGCTTTTCACGACCGCGACTCTTATTCTCAGCCAGAAACGCCGCTACCTGGTCATCACGGTCATGGATATTACGCTTCGTAAACAGATGGAGGAATCCCTTCGCCTTGCGAAAGACCAGGCCGACGCCGCCAACCGTGCGAAATCCGCATTCCTCGCCAACATGAGCCACGAGCTCCGCACGCCGCTGAACGCCATCATCGGTTTCTCGGAAATGATGATCAAGGAAACCTTCGGCGCCCTCGGCCATGACAAGTACAAGGAATATCTTGGCGACGTGCATGCCAGCGCGCGGCACCTGCTTGAGATCATCAACGAGGTTCTCGACATGTCCAAGATCGAAGCCGGGCGCATCGAGCTGGATGAAAGCGGCGTCGATGTCGGCGAAACGATCGCCTCCGTCACGCGCATGATGGCCTCAAAGGCTTTCGGCAGCAGTCTCAAGATTAACATGAACCTTCCCGCCGATCTGCCCGGCCTCTACGCCGACCAGCGCCTCGTGCGCCAGATATTCATCAACCTGATTTCCAACGCTGTGAAATTCTCCCGCCCCGGTGGCAATATCGATATCAAGGCGCGCATGCTCGCCGATGGCCGCCTGCAGGTCGAAATCGCGGACGAGGGCGTCGGCATCCCTACCAGCAAGATCAAGCAGGCCATGGAGCCCTTCGGCCAGGTCAGCGACCGCGCCGAAAACGCCCAGTATCAGCAGGGCACAGGTCTCGGCCTGCCGCTGGCCCGTGCCATGGTCGAACTGCATGATGGCAAGCTTACGCTCGAATCCGAGGTCGATGAGGGGACACGCGTTTTCATTGCCTTCCCGTCCGACCGTGTCATCCCCTTAACCCCTTCACAGGACGGCAAAAGCGAACTTGAACTTGCCGCCGCCCGCCGTCCCGTTTAATATCCCGCCATACATCTTTCCAAGGTGGAGGACGATATGACGGAACTGGAAAAAGCCTGCGCGGAAAAGGGCCTGAAAATGACGGGGCAGCGCCGCGTTATTTTGCGCGTCCTCGGCAGTTCCGAAGACCATCCTTCCGTTGAAACGGTTTACGAGCGCGCCCGGGAAATAGATCCCTCCATCAGCATCGCCACCGTCTACCGCACCCTGAGTCTTCTGGATGAAATGAATCTCGTCATTCGCCATGAATTCCAGGAAGGCCATTCACGCTACGAGCTGAACTGGGACCACCACCACCACCTCATCGACATGGAAACCGGCAAGGTCATCGAGTTCCAGAACGACGAGCTGGAAAAACTGAAGAAGAAAATCGCCCGCGACCTCGGCTACGACCTCATCGATCACCGGCTCGAGCTTTACGGCAAAAAACTCAACAAAAAATAACCCTCAACAAAAAATAGAGTAATCCTGATGTCCTGTAACGAAACCAAAAAAGGCAAAGCCGAATTCAACGGCGATTGCAAATGCCAGAACGCCGTGATGCGCGCCTATAAGGGGCTACTCTCGGCGGGAACGCCCGAGACGCGCGCGCTCGAGGCCGCAAAAATCGTTTATTCCTATCATCACCCCGAAGACGCAGCCGACATCGCCGCCCTCACGGTCGAGCGCTGGGTCTACGCCGAACATTTCCATTAGCCATGGATGAAGCCCGCCTGCCGACCGCGCTCTGGGTCGAGGCCCACCTGCGCCGCCTCGGCCAGCAGGGCATCCCGTATTACATCGCCAACACCGGCGCCTATGCCGCCGGCACGGTGCTCCTGAAAATCAACGGGCTGGGGCAGGGCTGCCGCGTCCTCATCCAGCAGCGCGACCTTGATGGCATCCTCGGCTGGGCCAACGCGACCAAGGACGAAATCCTTGAGGAAAAAAAGGCTGACGACTATATAAGCCGCGCCGTCTCCCGCGACCCCGACCTCTGGGTCATCGAAATCGAGGACCGCCAGATGCAAAACCCGTTTGAAAACAAAGAGGTTTGACAGCCGTATTTTTTTGTCATAAAACCAAACCATAAAGGATAGAGTAAATGATTAGCGACGGTTTCAAGTATTTATATATCGAGGGAAGCGCTACCTCTTCGGGCGCCAACTTCAGAAAACTAAACAGCGACGAGATATTTCACAGGAGCGTGGAAGAAATTAAGGAACTGTGCAGCCTGGGCAAATGGCCGAATGCCCCGCTTGTTGATGTTGAGAATAGCCGCGAACTGGAACGGGCGCTCGAAGATATAAAAAGAGCCCAGAATTTTTCAAGCCATCCGTCACCCCAATCCACTGGTCATGGCTAAATTTCTTGCCTTCTCACCATATTAGGATTATATTCCTAATATGATTTGGACGGAAGAACGAAGGCAAAGGCAGCGCGAAATCATCAATCGCAGCCGCCCCTGGGGAAAATCCACCGGGCCGAAATCGCGTGCTGGTAAACTCTCCTCAAGCCTGAATGCCTTGAAACACGGCGAGCGGGCCCGTGCTTTGGATACTGTCCGCCAAATTTGCCGGAAAAACCGCGAATTTTTGCAACTTTGTGAATTGTATTCCAGTCAGGATACGCTAGAAAGGCGCAAGACAAACGAACTGATAGAAAATCGTTTGAAATCAAAGAGGCGCCCCCACCCCCTGGGTGAAAAGAACAAACGAACTGATGACCACTGAAACCGAAATCCAGAAACGCCGCACCTTCGCCATCATCGCGCACCCCGACGCCGGTAAAACCACGCTGACGGAAAAGCTGCTGCTGTTCGGCGGCGCGATCGAGCTCGCCGGCGCGGTCAAGGCCAAGGGCGAGCGCCGCCGCGCGCGCTCCGACTGGATGAAGGTCGAGCAGGAGCGGGGAATCTCCGTCGCATCCTCCGTCATGACTTTCGACCACGACGGCAAAACCTTCAACCTCCTCGACACCCCCGGCCACGAGGATTTCTCCGAAGACACCTACCGCACCCTCACCGCCGTCGACAGCGCCATCATGGTGCTCGACAACGCAAAAGGCATCGAAACCCAGACGCTGAAACTGTTCGAGGTCTGCCGCCTCCGTGACGTGCCCATCATCACCTTCATCAACAAGATGGACCGCGAGGGGCACGACCCGTTCAATCTCCTCGACGAAATCGAACAGAAACTCGCGCTCGACGTAACACCCGCAAGCTGGCCCATCGGCATGGGCCGCGAATTCAAGGGCTGCTACGACCTGATCGCCGACCAGCTTGTCCTCTTCGATCGCAGCAGGGGCGACAAACTTCTCGATAATATCAAATGCTCCGGCCTTGATGATCCGAAAATTGATGAACTGCTTCCCGCCGATCAGGTCACAAAACTTCGCGAAGATGTGCAAATGGCGCGCGGCCTCTGCAAGCCATTCGACAAACAATCCTATCTCGAAGGCCATATGACGCCGGTATTTTTCGGCTCGGCCGTGAATAATTTCGGCGTACGCGAATTGCTTGGCGGCATCGGGCGCTATGCGCCGTCGCCGCGCCCGCAAAAAACCGAGCAGCGGATGATCGAGCCGACGGAGAAAAAAGTCACGGCATTCGTCTTTAAAATCCAGGCGAACATGGACCCGAAACACCGCGACCGCATCGCCTTTACCCGCATTTGCTCGGGCGAATTCAAAAAGGGCATGAAGCTCAAGCATGTGCGCTCTGGCAAAATGCTGACGCTGCATTCCCCGATGCTTTTCCTGGCGCAGGACCGCGAAATGGCCGAGGAAGCCGTCGCTGGCGATATTCTCGGCCTGCCCAATTACGGCGGCCTTCGCATCGGCGACGCCCTGACCGAAGGCGAAGACCTGACCTTCACCGGCATCCCAAGCTTCGCCCCGGAACTCATGCAGCGCGCGCGGCCACTTGACCCGCTGAAGGCAAAACATCTCGGCAAGGCGCTTGAGCAACTGGCCGAGGAGGGTGCCGCCCGCGTGTTCAAGCCCGTCATGGATTCCGATTTCATCGTCGGCGTTGTCGGCGCGCTGCAGTTCGACGTGCTGGCCGATCGTATCCGCACCGAATACAACATCCCCGTGAAGTTCGAGGAAACAACGCTCCATACCGCGCGCTGGCTGGCGGCGGACGATCCGCAGGTTCTGAAAAAATTTATGGATTCAAATCAGGGCGCTATCGCCAACGATCACGACGGCGATCCAGTGTTCTTGGCCCGCAATAGCTGGCATCTCGGCGACGCGCAGGATAAAAACAAGGACATTCGCTTTATGACGACGAAGTGATTATTTCGCTCCGCTTTTGGCTTCTGCTGCCTTTTTCTTCGCTTCGTTTTCCTTGCTGCGCTCGAAGCCGGTGACGTTGTTCAGAACCCGGAAAATGTTCGAATACTGATCGGTCCAGAGCTGAACGCCCTCACGCGGTCGCGCATCGCTCCACCCCATATCCCGCAGCGCCTTGATCGTCTTTTCATTCCGCGAAAACAAAACCCAGTGGCTGGCATAGGCCTTGATCTCGGTTCCCGGCACCAGCGTCTCATCACTCATACCGACAATCGCCGGAACGCCAATCGCCTTCGACGCTTCATGCAGCACCGGCTCGAGATCCAGAAAGCGGTTGGAAATATGGATCAATATCGCGCCGTCATCCTTTATTTTTTCAAGATACATCTGCAGCGCCTCCGCCGTGATCAGGTGAATGGGTATGTTATCCGACGTAAACGCGTCCGAAACGATCAGGTCATATGTATCGTCCGGCTTCTTGGCCATCGTCAGCCGCCCGTCACCCAGCGTCACACTATAAGGCGTCCCGCAATCCCGCAGAAACGTGAAATATTCGGGATTCTCGGCGATATTTTTAACAAGCTTGTCGATCTCGAAATATTCAATGCTCCGGCCCGGCTTTTTGAAGCAGGCGGTCACGCCGATACCAAGACCGAGTATGCCGATTTTCTGGTCTCCTGGCCTTTTATCCAGCACTTTGAACACATCCCTGATCGGGCTGTTGATGCTGTAATAGGACAGCGGCGTCAGCCTGAATTTTTCGTCCTGCGCCTGCGTGCCATGGTTGGTCGTGCCGTGCAGTAATATGCGTTCACCATTCTTCGTATTGGCGATTTTGACGATTCCGAAGAAATTCCGGTCGCGGTGAATGACGTCATTATACGCATCGCCGCCCCAGTGGTATCCTAGCGGGAAAAACAGGAAAACCACCGCGACAAGGGCGCTGAACAGCCAGCGCCTGTCCATCACATAGGACAATATAAGCGCCAGCAGCGTGGTACCGCCGAACAGCACAAATTTTTCGGAAGAGGCAAACATAAATGCCGAAATGAAAACGGCTAGGAAGGCCAGCAGGAATGGCAGGCTGAAAATGCTGTCGAATCCTCTCTGCCGGATTGCGGCTTTGACGCCGTCCAGCGAGATTTTGAAGCCTTTGGCGGGTTCAAGCGCATAACGCGCCATGCAGGCGAGGACCAGCGCGAAAACATATTCCAGCGGGATGACCATGAATTGCGGTGCGATGATCGCGTTGAAAAATCCGCCGATCGCGCCGCCGAGCGACATGATGAGGTAAAACTCGGTCAGGTGCCGCGCACTGGGCCGCGACTGCGCGAGCTGGATATGGCACGTCATGGCCGAGAAGAAGAATACCGAAAGGTGAATGCCGATCAGGAACAGCGGGTCAATGAACGGCAGGGTGATTTTCTGCGCCGCCAGCAGGATCAGCATGATTCCCTGGAACGCCATGGCGGTCTTGAGGTCCAGGAGTTGTTTGCGCGCAAAAACCAGGATGAACGTGCCGACATAAATCGCGAGCGGCAGAATCCACAGCATCGGCACTGCGGCGATATCCATGGTTATGAATGTCGTGACTCCAAGCATGAGCGAGGATGGAATGAATGCAAGAGCCAGCCAGAGGAAGCGCTGCCTCCATGTTATGCCGCCGCTGGCCGAAAAGCTGCGCACAGGCGCGGCCGTCGCCGTATTTTTCCAGACCGCGAGCGCTGAAACGCCAGTCAGCGCGATCAGCACGAAATAGCCGAGCATCCAGAGATGAGCCTGCCCGGTGAGCGTCAGTAACGGTTCAATAATAACCGGGTAGATCAGCAGCGAGGTCATGGAGCCGAGGTTGCTCGCGCCGTACAGGAAATAGGGATTATCCGCGTCTTTATCGCCGCTTGCCGCGAACCAGCGCTGAAGCATCGGCGCCGAAGCCGCCAAAACGAAAAATGGCCCGCCGACAGTCATGAGCATCAGACCGAGCTGCCAGAGCGTCGGGTCATTTCCTTCAGGTGGCGCCGCGTCCGCAGGAATTACGATCGGCAGGACAACGGTAAACACCAGCAGCAGAATGAATTGCAAAATCGCCTGCGCCTTGATGCCCAGGTATTTCGTGGTCCCGTGCGCATAGGCATAGCCGCCGAGCAGCATCACCTGGAAAAACAGCATGCAGGTGTTCCAGACCTGCGGCGTGCCGCCGAGATAAGGCAGCACCATCTTCGAGAACATCGGCTGGACCGAGAACAGCAGCGCGGCGCTGAGGAGGAGGGTAAGGGAATAAATCAGGACAAGAGGCGAGAATTTCATCGGAGGCAACCCATAGATAGAAAACAGGCAGAAAAACCAGATATTAAGCGTACAGGAGCATGCCCGGCCTTGAATACGCGAATTTAACGCCAAAACCCACTTTTCCCTTGAAAATTGAGGTCGGAAATGACAAATAAATGGTACGTTTTTAGTCCTGAATGGAATTGCGATTGATTCTCAACAACTTATAGCGGTTTTTTGAGTGATAAAAATATCAAAAATGGCTGATTACGCGGTGGTGGTTCTGGCGGCGCTCGCCCGTAGCGATGATGCGTTGATGACGGCCAGCGGCGTCTCGGCGAAGACCGGCCTGCCCGAGCCGACCGTGGCCAAGGTGCTGAAGCTTTTGTCGCGCGAAGAATTTTTGGAATCAGCGCGCGGCGCGGCCGGCGGCTACAAATTATCGATGGCGCCCGAAAAAATCTCCGTGGCAAAAATCATCACGGCGGTCGACGGCCCGATCTCGCTGACCTCCTGCGTCGACGGCAGCGAGTCCACCTGCGGCTATGAAAGCAGCTGCGCCGTCAAAGGACGCTGGAACGGAGTCAACTACGCCGTGCGCGGCGCACTGGAGAGCGTGACGCTTGCGGACATGATGCGCAATGAACGTCATGCTTCCAATAAAAATCAAGAAATTATCATCGAGGGAATCGCATGAGCTCGATTACCGAGGAAACAATCAAAACGGTCGAAGGCCTCGGCGGAAAATACACCGCTGGCTTCGTGACCGATATTGAAAGCGACAAAGCGCCCAAGGGCCTGTCCGAAGACACGGTGCGTTTTATCTCCGCGAAAAAAGGCGAGCCGGAATGGCTGCTGGAATGGCGGCTGAAGGCGTTCCGTCATTGGCAGAAAATGCCCGAGCCGAAATGGGCGAAAGTATCTTTCCCGCCCATCGATTACCAGGACGCCTATTATTACGCCGCGCCGAAAGATATGGACGGCGCGCCAAAATCTCTCGAAGACGTCGATCCCCGTTTGCTGGAGACGTATGAGAAACTCGGCATTCCTCTGCGCGAGCGCGAAATGCTGGCGGGCGTCGCGGTCGACGTGGTGTTTGACTCCGTCTCTGTCGCCACGACCTTCAAGGCCAAGCTGAAAGAGGCGGGCGTTATTTTCTGCTCGATCTCCGAAGCCGTGAAGGAACACCCGGATCTCGTCAAAAAATATATGGGCTCTGTCGTGCCCTTCGCCGATAACAAGCATGCCTGCCTCAACAGCGCGGTGTTCACCGATGGCTCGTTCGTCTACATCCCGCCCGGCGTGCGCTGCCCGATGGAATTATCGACTTACTTTCGCATCAACGAACTGAACACCGGCCAGTTCGAACGCACGCTGATTATCGCGGATAAGGGTTCGTATGTGTCGTATCTCGAGGGCTGCACCGCGCCGATGCGCGACGTGCGCCAGCTCCACGCCGCCGTGGTCGAGCTCATCGCGCATGACGACGCGACAATTAAATACTCGACCGTCCAGAATTGGTTCCCCGGCGATGAAAACGGCAAGGGCGGCATTTATAATTTCGTCACCAAGCGCGCTTTGTGCGAGGGCCGCAATTCCAAGGTTTCATGGACGCAGGTGGAAACCGGCTCCGCGATCACGTGGAAATACCCGAGTTGCATTTTGAAGGGCGACGGCTCGCAGGGCGAATTTTATTCCGTGGCGATCACGAACGGCTATCAGCAGGCCGACACCGGCACGAAAATGATCCATCTCGGCAAGAATACCCGCAGCAGGATTGTGTCCAAGGGCATCAGTGCCGGAAAATCCGACAACACCTATCGCGGACTGGTGAAGATTATGCCGAAGGCAGAGGGCGCGCGGAATTTCACGCAATGCGATTCATTGCTCATCGGCGATAATTGCGGCGCGCACACCGTGCCCTATATCGAAAGCCGGAATAAATCGGCGAACCTCGAGCACGAGGCCACTACGTCGAAAATCTCCGAAGACCAGATGTTCTACTGCATGCAGCGCGGACTTTCTCAGGAGGAGGCCGTGGCCCTCATCGTCAACGGCTTCGCCCGCGAAGTGCTGCAGAACCTCCCCATGGAATTCGCCGTCGAGGCGCAGAAGCTGGTGGGCATCTCTCTTGAGGGGAGTGTTGGGTGATGGTTTACAATTCTGGCCCAACAGAACCGAACGCAAAGGCTGTTCTAAATTTTGGTTGGGAATACTTAAATGCAGCTAGGCTATTATTTATAAACAAAGCAGGTATTAGCCCTGCTGGCCCAGTAAATTATTTAGCTTCACATTCTTTTGAGCTTTTTACCAAAGCATATTTAATGTCTAAGGGGCTAAAATATAAAGATTTAAAAAATCTAGGTCATGAGATCCAAGACCTTATTAATGAATGCGATAAAATGGGAATGACTTTTAGTGATGATGAAATAACGCTTGCTGGGGTTATCCGTAATTTAAACGTGCATCATATGCAAAGATATCCCATGCATGGTCTCTTTTTGATTGGACCATCTGGATTTGCGGAGCCAAAAAATTTAATTGATCACATAGAAAGATATGGAAAAAGAGTAGAATCGTTTTTACTGAAAGAAGCAGCATGATCAAAATTAAAAATCTTCAGCAAAAGAATAAATAATGGAAACCATTTTCAGCATCGCGGGTGTGATCGGGGCGGGCATGTGTGTTCTCACGTATTTCCTGCTTGAGCGCGGCAAGCTGAGCGCTGACGGTATGAATTACTACGTCATCAATGGCCTCGGCGCGGCATTGATATTGGTAGCCGCTTTTTACGAATACGATAACGGCGACCTCGGCGTCGCGGTGCAGGAACTTTGCTGGATCGCCGTCAGCCTCATGGGTATTGCGAAAGTCTATAAGGAAAAGCACGGGGGCGCGCAGTGATGGAGCCCTTTTACAAAAAAATCTGGTTTCTAAAATTGCAGCATTACTTTTATATAACCCTGATTTTAGGGGTGATCTGCTTTGCTCTTCTTTTAGCGTTTGAGCTTTGTGAAGAACTCTATTTCAATCAAAAATCGTACCAGAACGAAGAAAATAGTACTCAAACATATCCTTCCGAAGAGGAAGTAAACAAAAGCCTGGAGTATTTGGAAAAATGATCAAAATTAAAAATCTCCACGCCTCGATCGAAACCGACGAAGGCACGAAAGAAATCCTGAAAGGGATCAATCTCGAGATCGGCGATGGGCAGGTGCACGCGATCATGGGCCCGAACGGCTCCGGCAAATCGACGCTGTCCTATGTTCTCGCGGGCCGCGAGGATTATGAAGTGACCAAGGGTTCCATCGAGCTGGACGGTAAGGATATTCTCGAGCTGCCGCCGGAAGAGCGTGCCGCAGCGGGCCTGTTCCTCGCCTTCCAGTACCCGGTCGAAATTCCCGGCGTCAATATGAGCACGTTCCTCAAAACTTCCGTCAACGCCGTGAGAAAACAACGGGGAGAAGAAGAACTCGACGCCCTCGCCATGCTGAAACTCATCAGAGAGAAAAGCAAAGAGCTCGGTATCTCGGACGACATGATGAAACGCGCCGTGAATGTCGGCTTCTCGGGCGGCGAGAAGAAACGCAACGAAATCCTCCAGATGGCTATCCTCGACCCGAAATTCTGCGTCCTCGACGAAACCGATTCCGGCCTCGACATCGACGCGCTGAAAATCGTCGCCGACGGCGTGAACAAAATGCGCGGGCAGAACCGTTCCTTCCTCGTCATCACGCACTATCAAAGACTGCTCGATTACATCAAGCCGGACGTCGTGCATGTCATGGCGGACGGAAAAATCATCAAAACCGGCGGCCCCGAACTCGCGCTCGAACTCGAGAAAAAAGGCTACGCCGAATTTGTAGGTAAAGCCGCATGAGTCAACTCGCAGCGCTCCAGCCGAATAATTTACCCACGCCCGTCCAGGAAGAATGGAAATACACCAACCTGCCGAAAGCCGTTCCGCAGGGGCTTATGGTATTACAACCTGAGCCCCATTCTATCCACAGAAACAGGGGACAAACCGGTGGAGAACCTGTGCAGCTTTTGTGGACAGGCCGGGATGGAGTCCTGCAAGCGCCTGTTCTCAAAGTCGTTTTGGAGGAGGGTGCAGACCTCACATTGATAGAGCGCCATGACGGTAAAGGCTCGTACTGGAAAAACATGATCACCGAAATCATCGTCGGTCCAAACGCGAAATTTCATCACGTGCGCATACAGAATGACGATATAAACGCCGTTCACACCAATATGGTGAGGGTAACTGTCGAACGTGATGGAACTTATAACGGCTTTAGCCTGAATATCGGCAGCAAGATGATGCGCCACGAAATCCACGCTATTCTCAACGGCGCGAATATCGAATGCAGTTTCAACGGCCTGAACCTCGCGAACGGCACCCAGCACACCGACACCACTATATTAATGGAGCACAAGGCGCCGCATTGCCGCTCGAACCAGTTTTATAGAACCGTCCTTGATGACTCCGCGCGTGGCGTGTTCCAGGGCAAGGTCCATGTTCATAAACCCGCGCAGAAAACGGATGGCTACCAATTGTCCAACGCCATTCTGCTGTCTGACAAAGCTGAGATGGACACTAAGCCTGAACTTGAAATCTACGCCGACGACGTAAAGTGCTCGCACGGCGCGACGACCGGCCAGTTAGATGAGGAACCGCTTTTTTACCTCCGCTCACGTGGGTTAACGGATGCGCAGGCGCGGCTGCTCCTCATGGACGCCTTTGTGGATGAAGTGGTGGACAAGATTGAGGATGAAAAGCTTAAAACTATTATTCAGCAACAGGCACAGGAATGGCTGCACAAAGCGCTGTCAAGGTAACAACCGGGATTGAAAAATTCCGCGCCGATTTCCCCGTTCTCAAAACGAAGATGAACGGCCAGCCGCTCGCGTTCCTCGATACGGCCGCCAGCGCCCAGAAACCGCAGGCCGTTTTAGATGCCATGAACGCGGTGTACGAAGGCGCGTACGCGAATATCCATCGCGGTCTTTACCGCCTCTCCACCGACCTGACCGAAAAATTCGAGAACGTACGGGCGCGCGTGGCGGCGTTTATCGGCGCGACCGAAAAGGAAATCGTCTTCACACGCAACGCGACCGAAGGCGTCAACCTCGTCGCCATGAGCTGGGGCCACAGGAATTTACGCCCCGGCGACGAAGTGATCCTGAGCGAAATGGAGCATCACGCGAACATCGTGCCGTGGCAGATTTTGCGTGACCATATCGGTATCGTCATCAAAACCGTGCCGTTCGATTCAAACGGCGTTCTCGATTTGGATGCCTTCGAAAAACTTTTATCCCCAAAGACGAAGCTCATTGGCCTTGTGCATATCTCGAATGCGCTCGGCACCATCAATCTTGTCAAAGATATCATCAGCATGGCGCGGGCCTATAACAAGGATATCCACATCCTCGTGGATGGTTCACAGGCAATTGTCCACGGACCTGTCAACATGCGCAATCTCGACGCTGATTTCTACGTTTTCACAGGCCACAAGCTTTATGGCCCGACCGGCATCGGCGTTCTCTACGGCAAATATGATGTGCTGAATGCGATGCCGCCATACCAGGGAGGCGGCGACATGATCGCCCGCGTCACCTTCGAAAAAACCACGTACAAGGATGCGCCATACAGGTTCGAGGCCGGTACGCCCGCGATTGCGGAGGTCATCGGGTTAGGGGCCGCCATCGATTACGTGCAATCCATCGGCATGGACAAAATCGCCGCGCATGAAAACGATCTGCTCGGCTACGCGACTGAACAACTGAAGCAGATCGAGGGCCTCACCATTCACGGCACCGCGCCGGAGAAGGCTGGAATTCTCAGCTTCACCATAAAAAACATCCACCCGAGCGATATCGGCATGGTGCTGGACCAGTGCGGCGTGGCCGTACGCGCCGGGCATCATTGTTGCATGCCGCTGATGGCGAAATTAGGACTGGATTCCACCGTGCGCGCTTCCCTGGGGCTGTACTCTGATAAAAATGATATAATTCAATTGGTGGAGGGGCTGCACAAAGTGCAGAAGCTGTTCGCATGATGAAGATCGACCCGATAGCCGACCAGGACATGGTCAAGCAGGCGGTAGGCGAAGAGGCGTACGACGAATTGTCGGAGCCGCCGAATGTCGACATGCCGCGCAGCCATCCGCTCTGGCCGAAAATCCAGGCGGCGATCCGCGAGATTTACGACCCGGAAATCCCGGTGAATATTTACGAACTCGGCCTGATCTATAAGGTCACCGTCAAGGAACCGAAGGACGGCAAGAGCGACGTCGACGTCAAAATGACGCTGACCTCGCCCGGCTGCCCGGTCGCGCAGGAAATGCCGGTCTGGGTACAGAGCGCAATTTTACCGATCGAGGGCGTCGGCGATGTCGATGTCGAGATCATCTGGGAACCCGCGTGGGATCCGTCGCACATGGCGGAAACTGCGAAAATGCAACTGAACATGTTTTATTAAGGAGAAAGAAAATGACCCAACCCATCAACATCACCGAAACCGCCGCCGCGCAGATTGAAAAATTACTCTCGAAAGCACCAGGCGGAACGCAGGGCGTACGCCTGAACGTCAAGCCGCGCGGCTGCTCGGGCAGCAGCTACCAGATGGAATATATCAAGGCAGACGAGGACATCGCGCAGGACGACAGGATCGAGCAGGGAAACGCCACGCTCTATATCCCGAAGCTGCATAGCTGGATGCTCTTCGGCATCACGATTGATTATGCCGAGGATGAAATGGGCAACTCCAAGTTCAAATTCAAAAATCCGAACGAGAAGGGCCGCTGCGGTTGTGGTGAATCTTTCTATGTTCAGGACAAGGAAGAAGAGAAAGTTTAAGCGGCGAGTTTCTGACGGCCTTCCATCGCCTCAAGCGCTTTGAGCAAAACGCTCTCATCTGCGCCGTCTTCATGGGGCAGGGTGCTGAGAGCACGCCTCCAGGCTTTCGCGCCCGGCAACTCATGATAAAGCCCGATCATGTGACGCGTGATGGATTTGATGGGCGTGTCGAATAATTTTCTCTGCTCGCGCGCATAATCAACCATTTTTAAGACAACGGTATCGCGGCTGCGCGTCGCGGCGTTGCCGAAAATCTCGCGTTCAATCTCCGTCAGGAACCACGGGTTCTGGTACGCCTCGCGGCCGATCATCGCGCCATCGACGCCGGCGGCTTTAATCCCGCCGATGGTCGTCAGCCCGCCATTCAAAATTATCCGCAGCTGGGAATATTTCGCCTTGATCTTACGCACACGTTCATAATCGAGCGGCGGCACTTCGCGATTTTCTTTCGGCGACAAACCCTTAAGCCACGCCTTGCGCGCATGGATGACAAAAGTTTTGCACCCTCTATCCGCAATTTCGCCCACAAATTTATCGAGGAATTCAAAACTGTCCTCGTCGTCGATGCCGATGCGGCATTTAACACTCACAGGAATGTCCACAGCCTTATTCATGGCTTCTACACAGTCCGCTACGTGCGATGGCTCGCGCATCAGGCACGCGCCGAAACGGCCCGACTGGACTCTGTCCGAGGGACAGCCGCAATTCAGGTTGATTTCGTCATACCCGTATTGTGCACCTGCCTTGGCCGAGAAGGCGAGATCCTGGGCATCGGAGCCGCCGAGCTGCAGGGCAATCGGGTGCTGGCTGTCGTCAAAACGCAGGAAACGCTCGCGGTCGCCGTGTAATATGGCGCCGGTGGTCACCATTTCCGTGTAAAGCCGGACATTTGGCGAGAGCAGGCGATGGAAAAACCGGCAATGGCGGTCGGTCCAGTCCATCATCGGCGCAACGGAAATTTCGGGGAAGGTTAATACTCGGTCTTGCATGGCGGGTTTTTTATCATACAATAGGTTCAAATGACCAATAAAACATCGAACATGGCCTTTCTGGCTATTTTAGTCCTTACAGCCCTTATTATGGCGGTTTTCGGCATTTCCTATGCCGCCGACCCGCCCACCGATGCGTTCAGGTCCACGGCCTTCCCGTTGCCCCGGTTCGTATCCCTGTCCTCGGACGAGGTGTTCGTGCGCTCCGGCCCGGGCTCCCGCTACCCGGTCAAATATGTCTATAGAAAGAAGGGGCTGCCGGTCGAAGTTATTCTGGAATATGAAGTCTGGCGCAAAATTAAGGATTTCGAGGGCGAAACCGGCTGGGTCCACCAGTCCCTCATTTCGGGCAAGCGCACGGGCATGATTAAGGACGGCGAAAAGGTCGTCCTGCATCAGAAGCCCAAGAAAGACTCCAGCGAAGCAGCGATTCTCGAGCCCCGCGTCGTTTTAGATGTAGATACTTGTGATGAGGGCGCTTGGTGCGAGGTCAACGCAGCCGGTTATAAAGGCTGGCTGGAACGCAACCATATCTGGGGCGTTTATGAAAAAGAAAAAATAGACTGAACCTTATCCTCAATTATTTCCCTTCTCAGACATTTACGAATCGTCGTTTTTCGCTTATCCTTGATTCATAAGGGTGATTCGTGCCCCACCCGATTCTATCCCCTGAGTTTTCCACACGTGCCCATTAAATCCCTCTGAACCCCTCATTTTACTGAATCAAATGTTTGCCCTGACCAACAAGCCCGACATGGGAGGCCGGCTGTACGCCGGACTCATCCGTCTTGCGACCGATCTCAAGAAGGGAACGGACGCAATGAAGGTGATCCAGCATATGGCTGGTGTCCTCGTTGAAACCTACCTGGTATTCGACGACCCTGATAAATCCATGTATGCCGGCTTTACCAAGCTGGCGGGCCTGCTGAATTGCAAGCCTGCCGCCGGGTCATTGCCGCCGGGCGCGCTGCCGCCGGCGCATATGCTCGATCATGAAACCGAGCGGGGCCGCCAGGCCGCCCGCGAATTTTTCGAGGAATGGCTCGATTGCAGCTTCGAATTCCACGACCTCATCATGGTCATACTTCATAATGTCATCGTCAGCTGGGAAGATGACGGTCAGCCGCGCGAAGAATCATTACGCCTGCTGATCGAATGTGCCACCCGCTGCATGGCCTTTGAAATCTCGGCGCAGGAACTGTGCGATATCGTCATTGAAAAGAAAGTTGCCGAAGAGGGCTGGTCCCTTGGTGATTGCATAGCGGCCTTGGCTGCTGTGGCCGGGCGGCGTCTCGCTTTGTCGCTTAATTCCAACTGCTGCCAGCTTTTCCGCGGCGCGGACCTGCCAGAAAATCTCGATCTCGTAACGAATGTCATGACCCAGGAAGCGGTGCGCCTCGGCGTGCCTGCGGGCTCGGACTGGCGCTTCGGCCTTGCCGCCAACGATACACCGCTGAACGCCCCTCTCGACCTGATCGCAGGGATAGAACCTTTCTGCCACGGCTTTTTCAGCGCTATCCAGATGAAAAGCCAGTATGACCAGTCGGTGGCCTGCGCCAAGGCGGCCGGGCGCATGATTGCCGTGGCTTCCGGCGGCGAAGTGCCTGACCTTGAGCCCGCAATTGCCAAGCCGCTCGCCATGATGGCGATCACGGAAACCTATAAATCCGTCTGCCTGACCCATATTATGGCCTCCGGATGAGGGTGGGTTTCAGCCGCTAAAGGCTTGCGCCAGTGGGCTAATCCCCCTATAACTTCCCCATGACACTCACAGCAGCAAGGCCCGCAATGTCCTTCCAGCCGAAGTCCAGTTATACCTATGACGATCTGATCGATTGCGGTCATGGCCGCATATTCGGCCCCGGCAATGCCCGCTTGCCGCTGCCGCCTATGCTGATGTTCGACCGTATTACCAATGTTTCCCTTGTTGGCGGCGCGTACGGCAAGGGCGTGATCGAAGCCGAATTCGATATCAAGCCTTCACTATGGTTTTTCGACTGCCATTTTGAATCCGATCCTGTAATGCCAGGGTGTCTGGGATTAGATGCCCTCTGGCAGTTGCTTGGTTTCTATCTCGGCTGGACCGGAGCGCTTGGCTCTGGCCGTGCGCTCGGTCTCGGTGAATTGAAACTGACCGGCCAGGTATTACCTGAAGTTAAACTGGTCAAATATGTGGTCGACCTGAAGCGCGTCATAAATAGAAAACTCGTGCTTGGCATCGGCGATGGCAAAATGTTCGCCGACGGCAAACTGATCTACGAAGCCGCCGATCTGAAAGTTGGATTGTTCGACAATCCCAAGGCCCTGTAGGGAAGAAATTTAAATGACACATCATCTGCGCCGCGTTGTCGTCACCGGGATGGGGATCATCTCCTGCATCGGCAATTCGATCGAGGAAGTTTCGAAGTCGCTGAAGGCCGGTAAATCCGGCATCATCGGCGCGCCCGATTATCATCAACTGGGATTCCGCAGCCAGGTCTACGGCAAACCGCAGATCAATCCGGAAGAGCTGATCGACAAACGCATGTACCGCTTCATGGGCGATGCAGCGGCGTATGTTCACCTCGCGATGACGCAGGCGATCCAGCATGCGGGCTTAGAAGAAAAAGACGTCAGCAACGAGCGCACCGGAATTATCGTCGGCTCCGGCGGTCCATCCACAAAAGTGCAGGTTGCTGCAGCGGAAACGACACTGACCAAGGGCCCGAAACGCGTCGGCCCGTTCGCTGTGCCGAAATGCATGAGCTCCACGACGTCCGCGACCGCCGCAACCAACTTCAAAATCAAGGGCGTGAACTATTCGATCTCGTCCGCGTGCTCGACCTCGGCGCACTGCATCGGCAACGCCGCAGAACAAATACAGTTCGGCAAGCAGGACGTCATGTTCGCTGGTGGCGGCGAGGATCTCGATTGGACGCTCTCCGTCCTGTTCGACGCCATGGGCGCAATGTCATCCAAATATAACGACACGCCTTCGCGCGCCAGCCGCGCCTACGACAAGGACCGCGACGGCTTCGTCATTTCAGGCGGCGGCGGCATCGTGGTGCTTGAGGAACTTGAACACGCAAAAGCACGCGGCGCTAAAATATACGGCGAAATCACCGGCTACGGCGCGACGTCCGACGGCGCCGACATGGTCGCCCCGAGCGGCGAGGGCGCAGTCCGCTGCATGCAGCAGGCCCTGAAAACCATCCAGACGCCCGTGACTTACATCAATACACATGGCACCTCGACACCTGTCGGCGATATCACCGAGCTCAACGCCATCCGCGAAGTCTTCAAGAGCAAAGACCTGCCGCATATCAGCGCAACCAAATCCATGACCGGCCACAGTCTCGGCGCGACCGGCGTGCAGGAGACTATCTATTGCCTGCTGATGATGAACGAGAATTTCGTCGCGCCCAGCATCAATGTTGAAAATATGGATGAGGGTGCGGTCGGCATGAATATCGCGACCAAGCGCATTGATAACGTCACGCATCAGACCGTGCTTTCGAATTCCTTCGGCTTCGGCGGAACGAACGCGACACTCGCCCTTTCACGGTATGAGGGCTAGATGACCGCACAGCTTATGAAAGGTAAACGCGGACTGGTGATGGGCGTCGCGAACGACCATTCCATCGCCTGGGGCTTGGCCGAGATGCTGCATAAGCATGGCGCCGAAATGGCGTTCACCTACCAGGGTGAGGCGTTCGGTAAACGCGTCAAGCCGCTCGTTGCCGAAATCGGCTCGAAAATCGTCATCGATTGTGACGTCCAAAAAGAGGAAAGCCTCGACCGCGCTTTTGAAACGCTTAGGTCCGAATGGGGTTCGCTCGATTTTCTTATTCACGCAGTGGCGTACTCAAACAAGGAAGAGCTGCAGGGCCGTTATGTCGACACCACACTCGGCAACTTCCTGCAGACGATGCACATTTCCTGCTATTCGTTCACGAGCGTAATGCGTCGGGCAAAAGATTTGATGAAAGAGGGCGGCAGCGCCGTTACGCTGTCATATTACGGCGCAGAAAAAGTCATGCCGTCTTATAACGTCATGGGCGTTGCCAAGGCCGCACTTGAGGCCTCGACGCGTTATCTGGCTGCTGATCTAGGACCGGATGGTATCAGGGTGAACGCGATTTCCGCCGGGCCGATGAGAACGCTGGCAGGTGCTGTTATCGGCGGCGCGCGCAAGACGTTTAAATATTCGACTCTGGCTTCGCCGCTTCGCCGTTCGGTCGAACTGGAGGAAATCGGCGGGGCAGGGCTTTATTTGCTGTCCGATCTCTCCTCCGCCGTCACCGGCGAAATCCACTATGTTGATTGCGGCTTCAACGCTGTCGGCATGCCCGCCCATGATCAGCTCGATGCGATTGCAAAGAATGGCAACGGCGGCTAAGCGCGATTGTTCTCGAGCAACTCCAGGATTCTTTGTGTGGTTTCATTAGCTCTAGACACACGAGTTTGAACAGCCCTGAAAGCGTTCTTTGCGGTCAATTCAGGAAAACCGAAAGTTCTGTAGCTTCTGACGTCGGTTTCAACGCGGGGACATACAATGAGTTTGGCTGCTTCCGCCAGGAAAAATGGCCAATGATGCGTTTGCACCTCATATGCATTTTGTTGACATCTTTCTTCAAACGACAAAGCGTTAAATTTTTCAATTGTGAAAGGCTCTGTGATAACGGGCTTTAAGGGCATTTTTTACTCCTTGGTGAATAAAGGGCAAACTAGCAACCCCTAAAAATTATGTCAATATATCCATTTAATGCACTGATAATATAGAATCTTTAATCACATCCGGCGCATCCGTAAAAAACCCATCCACGCCCCAGCCCTGCAAAATTCGCGCGCGATCGGGGTCATTGATCGTATAGGCCAGGATCGGTTTTTCTAAATCCAGCAATTCGTCGATCTGGTCGCGCGTCACCTTGTTGCCGTTCACGTTGAATGTCGAAACCTCCAGATATTCTGCAAGCTCCTGCCAGTTCTCGGGCCATTCTTCAGGCAATAAAAATCCACGGCGCCAGCCGCCGGCCATGTCGAGCGCCGTTTCCATCGACACATGCGAGAAGCTGGAAATCAAAAGGCGGTCATGATCGTCCCAGACCTGCGAAAGCACATCGAGCGCGGCCTCCGCCGTTTCCTTCTCGCGGCCCGGGCAGGGCTTGATTTCAAGATTGAGGCCGAGCTTCCGGTCGATAACGACTTCGAGCGCTTCCTCCAGTGTCGGGATTTTTATCCCGGCAAAAGAATCCGCGAACCAGCTCCCGGCCTCGAACTGGCGGATCTCCTCATATGTAAGTTGAGCCACGGGCGTATCGCCGCCATTGGTCGTGCGCTCCAGCGTGTCGTCATGGAACAGGATCGGCACCTGGTCCTTCGTCAACTTGACGTCGAACTCCACCCACTCCACGCCCATGTCGGCGGCGGTGTGGATTCCCTCCAGCGTATTTTCTGGGGCATAAGCCGCCGCGCCGCGGTGACCGATAATCTTGGGAAGTTTAAGCGTCATGGAAATATCTTATAGTTCGATTGTTCCAAAACGCATAGGGGGGTGGGGGCTGCCTTGATAATAAAGCGCTTTTTATTAGTTCGTTTGTTGCTCTGTTTTAATTTTCCCGCGCTTTCCAGTCCTGTTTTCATCGGCTCATTATAGGAATAAATTCATATTTTAGCAAGGACTAGTTGCATAGGAGGCAGCTATCGCCAGAAATCATCTGCTTACGTACGCGTTATGCGGTAATAATCTCGAGCAATAAAAAATGCCCGCTTTTGACGGCGGGCATCTTAAATCTTTCAAATATAGAAAACCGTATTAACGGCGTCCGCCGCCTTCACGGCGCGGGCCACGGTCGCGTCCGCGATCACGGTCGCCACCTTCACGGCGCGGGCGTGGCGCAGAGACTTCCGACGGGTCGGGCAGTTCGCCGATGATTTCGCCATTCTCCTGGTTGACGCGTTTCATCGACAGCTTCACCTTGCCGCGGTCATCCATCCCAAGCACGACGACCTTCACCTGGTCGCCTTCGTTGACGACTTCGTTGGTCGTTGCAACGCGGCGGTCGGCGAGTTCGGAAATGTGAACGAGGCCGTCTTTCGCGCCCATGAAATTGACGAACGCGCCGAATTCCATGGTTTTCACGACTTTACCGCTATAGACCTTGCCGGTCTCGGGCTCTTCCGTGATGCCTTTGATCATGTTGACGGCTTTCTCGATGGCATCGGCATTAACGGCCGATACCTTGATCGTGCCGTCATCCTCGATATCCACTTTCGCGCCGGACACTTCGCAGATTTCGCGAATGACCTTGCCGCCGGTGCCAATAACCTCGCGGATTTTATCCGTCGGGATTTTCAGCGTGACGATCTGCGGTGCGAACTTGCTGAGCTCGCCGCGCGCTTCGGTCAATGCCTTGTTCATTTCGCCGAGAATGTGCAGGCGGCCTTCTTTCGCCTGGTTAACGGCGATTTTCATGATTTCCTCGGTGATCGAGGTGATCTTGATGTCCATCTGCAGGGCGGTGATGCCTTTTTCCGTACCTGCGACTTTAAAGTCCATGTCGCCGAGATGGTCTTCATCGCCGAGAATGTCGGACAGGACGGCGAATTCATTGCCTTCCTTGATGAGGCCCATGGCGATACCGGCGACCGGCGCCTTCAGCGGCGCACCGGCATCCATCAGCGCCAGCGAGGTGCCGCAGACGGTTGCCATCGAGGATGATCCGTTCGATTCCGTGATCTCGGAGACCACGCGCATCGTGTACGGGAAATCCTCGACAGACGGCAGGAGCGGGTTGATCGCGCGCCATGCCAGCTTGCCGTGGCCGATTTCACGGCGGCCCGGAGGACCCATACGGCCGGCTTCACCGACGGAGTAGGGAGGGAAATTGTAGTGAAGCATGAAGCGCTGCTTGTATTCACCTTCCAGCGCATCGATGATCTGCTCGTCCTGGCCGGTGCCAAGCGTGGTAACAACGAGAGCCTGCGTCTCGCCGCGCGTAAACAGGGCGGAGCCGTGCGTACGGGGCAGGATACCGGTTTCGGCAACGATCGGGCGGACGGTTTTCGTGTCGCGTTGATCGATACGCTTGCCGGTTTTCAGGATGTTACCGCGGACAACATCCGATTCCAGTTCCTTGAACTTGGAAGCAATCGTGTTGTCGCTGATCTCGTCGCTCTTGAACTGGGCAACCGCTTTTTTCTTCGCGGCGCCGACAGCGGCATAACGCTCGGCCTTGTTGGTAATGGCGTAAGCGTCGCGAACCTCTTTCTCGTAACCGGATTTAATATCGGAAGCGAGTTTCTTGAGGTGAGCGGGCGTCTCGGTGATTGGCCACGGCTCTTTCGCGCACATTTCGGCGAGGTCGATGATGCCGTCGATAACCGGCTGGAACGATTTCCAGCCCTTTGTGACTGCATCCAGCATGATTTCTTCCGAAAGCTCTTTCGCTTCGGATTCAACCATCAGGACGCCTTCTTTCGTACCGGCAACAATGAGATCCAGTGCGCTCTCTTTCATCTCCGACATGGTCGGGTTGATGACGAGTTCGCCGTTGATGTAACCGATACGCGCGCTGGCAATCGGGCCCATGAACGGGATACCCGAAATCGTGAGGGCCGCTGAACAGCCGATGAGGGCGACCATGTCCGGGTCGTTTTCGAGATCGTGCGATACCACGGTCGCGATCACCTGGACTTCGTTATAGAAGTCCTTCGGGAACAGCGGGCGGATCGGGCGGTCGATCAGGCGGGAGGTCAGCGTCTCTTTTTCGGAAGGACGCGCTTCGCGCTTGAAGAAGCCGCCGGGGATTTTACCGGCAGCGTAGGTTTTTTCCTGGTAGTGAACCGTGAGGGGGAAGAAATCCTGGCCTTCTTTCACGCTCTTGGCGCCGGTAACGGCACAAAGAACGGAGGTTTCGCCCATCGTGGCGAGAACGGCACCGTCAGCCTGACGGGCAATTTTACCGGTTTCGAGGACAATTGTTTTGCCTGCGAACTCGATTTCTTTTCTAAAGAGATTAAACATAGTTTTTATTTCCTTATATGGTTTAGCCCCGCCCGCACTTTACGGGAGGTGGCTTGAATTTCGGTGGGAGCGGGGAACTGGTTCCGGGCGGACAGTGGAAACCACTTTGGGTGGGTTCAACAGTCAACCGGGAAACAGGGCCTCTCCCGCCTCTTTACTGCGCATACAAATGCCACTATTTATAACGGAAGTCAAAGGAATCTTGGGGTAAAAAGGGCTAATTATATGAATTTTCTCGTACTTTTGCGTCACGGCCAGAGCCAGTGGAACCTGGAAAACCGGTTTACCGGGTTTAAGGACGTCGACCTGTCGCCCCAGGGCGAGGAGGAGGCAAAGGCCGCCGGCGCCATGCTCAAAAAGGCCGGGCTGAAATTCGATCATTTATTCAGCTCCACCCAGAAACGCGCCAACCGCACCGCCGAAATCGCCCTGAAGGAATCCGGCCAGCCGGAGCTTTTCAAATCCATGGTCCGCCACGACGATCTGCGCGAGCGCGATTACGGTGATTTAACCGGACTCAACAAGGACGAAACCGTTGCCAAGTACGGCAAAGAACAGGTGCATATCTGGCGCCGTTCCTATGATATCGCGCCCCCGGGCGGAGAATGCCTGAAAGATGTCGTCGAAAACCGCGTGCGCCCTTATTTCAATGCAAATATCAAACCACTGCTTGATGATGGTAAAAATGTTATCATCGCTGCGCACGGCAATTCGCTTCGCTCTGTGCTGATCATTCTTGGCGCGGAAACTCCCGAAACCATCAACGAAGCCGAATTCCCGACCGGCATTCCGCTCGTATTTGAAATAGATAAGGGAAAAATTCTGAAAAGGCATTTTTTGTCATGAACAAGACCGTAAAAATAATCCTGGTTGCCGTCCTGCTTGCCATAGTGGCTTTTGCGGCAGACGCCTTCATTTTCATGAACCACATGAAATCGGAATCCTTGCGGGTGAAAAGTGTTGAAAGAGGGGAGTTGGAAAAACTTTGCGAAACAGCCATGGCTGCCCCGGCCGGCGCCGCAGAAGTTAAGAAATTCATGGACATGCACAAAGCCGCGCCACCGGGCACGGAATATGATTTCCCTATCGTCGCGGTTCGTCGCCACCATGTATGGGCCTATAAAGTCACCCTGCCATGCAAGGTTAAGGTGAGGGTCACGCAACCGGCCGCACCCGCCCAATAACAAAAAACCCCGCCGGAGCGGGGCTTTTTTTAAATTCAAACCAAGTTACTGCGGGCTGCCGTCCGAGGCATCGTCCATATCATCCTTGATACGCTCAGCAGGCGTGCGGTCTTCAAGTTCGCGGGCAGCATCATCCACGCCCTCATCCAGCTTGTTGATGGCGTCGCTGACATGTTCGCCGGTGCTGCGCTGATCCGGCTGGTTCATAACTACGTAACCCGCAATAACTACGATAGCCAAAACGAGAATGGCAATAAGTGTGTTTCTGTTAGAATTCATTGTTTTGTTTCCTCTCATAAAATTTCTGCAGCTACGAACGAACAAGGGGAACATTAGGTTCCCCTTGTTGATATAAGCCTTTGTTTTCAACGCTAGACTAGCGGCGAATACTCAGACGCTCGATCAGGTTCTGATAGCGCCCTTCATCCGAACGTTTCAGGTAATCCAGGAGTTTACGGCGGCGCGCAACCATCATCAGGAGGCCGCGGCGGCTGTGAACGTCTTTCTTGTGCGTCTGAAGATGCTCGGACAGGTAGTTGATGCGGTCGGTCAGGATGGCGATTTGCACATCGGCCGAACCGGTATCGTCCTTTTTGGTCTGGTATTCTTGAATAACTTTAGTTTTGCGCTCTGCGCTTTTTACTAATCCCGACATCGTGTACTCCTTTTCAGGGTTAAATGTTTAAAATCCGAACGGGTCTTACTTCAGGTCCTTCCGCTTCCACCAGCGCCACCGGCTTGTTGTTACAAATTGCCAGCGCCGCCTGGGGCGACCCATCCAGACCTGCGCGCCCAAGGCGCTCAAAGTCGGGGCGGGATATGAAGGCGAGAACTTGCCCGTTTCTCAATCTGGCTGCTTCATCCTCCCTTACGGCCAACGCCGGGATGTCGTCCAGCGCGGTCTCAAGGGGGAGTAAAACGGCCTCGTTGAGGCGGGCAATATCGTCCAAACCCGTCAATTTGTCCAGAGAAATAGCGGATTCCAGCGTAAAGGGGCCGACTTTCTCGCGTTTCAGGGCCGTTATAAAGCCGTGAGTGCCTAGTTTCAGGCCCATATCCCGGGCCAGGGCCCTGACATAGGTGCCCTTGCCGCAGACCATGCGGAAGTCAGTCGTATCGGGGCTAGAAGCTAAAAGCGTCAGGCTTTCGATGTAAACAGTGCGTTCCTTCAATTCGACCTCTTCGCCGTTGCGGGCGAGGTCGTAGGCGCGGGCGCCGTCCACTTTGATCGCCGAGAATTTCGGTGGGGTTTGTTTGATATCGCCTACAAAATCCGGGATCACGGATTCAATCTGGTCTTTCGACGGGCGAACGTCAGAGGTCGCGATGACTTTGCCCTCACCATCATCTGTATCGCGCTGCTCGCCCCATTGAACGGTGAAAGAATAGGTTTTCAGGCCGTCCTGGATATAGGAAATCGTCTTTGTTGCCTCGCCAAGCGCAATAGGCAGAATGCCCGTGGCGAGCGGGTCGAGCGTTCCGGCATGACCGGCCTTCTGCGCCTTCATCAGCCAGCGAACTTTGGCCATCGCCTGCGTCGAGGTCATGCCGAGGGGTTTATCGAGGTTGATCCAGCCGTCGATTTTGTCGCCTTTGCGCTTGCGGGCCATGGCTAGTCTTTTTCGGAATTGATTTCGCGGAGGATATTTTCGATTTTTTCCGCTTCGTCGAATGAATTATCGGCGACGAAACGGATGCTGGGGGTAAACCGAAGGCCCGCGTTTTTCGCGACGTCTTTCTTGAAAACGTTCTTATCCTTGTTCAGCGCTGGAATGATTTCATCCATATTCGCGCCGCCAAGGGTCATGACATAGGCTGTCGCGTGTTTCAGGTCGGGGCTGATGCGTACCTCGGAAATACTTAAATTCACATCGAGCAGGGCCACTTCATTGAAATGCCCGCGATGAATCGTTTCCGCTAAAATATGCCGGATTTGCTCGCCGACCCTGAGCTGGCGCTGCGAGGGTTCGTTTGTCTTGTGATTGCGCATTTATGTAACCGTGCGGGCTTCTTCCACGATCTGGAAGCATTCGATGACGTCGCCTTCTTTCAGGTCGTCGTAATCCTGGAACGCCATACCGCATTCGGTGCCTTCCTTGACCTCTTTGACTTCGTCCTGGAAGCGCTTGAGCGTCTTGAGCGTGCCTTCGTGAATGACCACGTTGTCGCGGAGCAGGCGAACTTTCGCGCCGCGCTTGACCCAGCCTTCCATGACCATGCAGCCCGCAATCTTGCCGACCTTGGTGATGTTGAAGACCTGCTTGACCTGCGCATTGCCGATATATTCCTCGCGCTTAACGGGCGAGAGCATGCCGGTAAGAATGGCTTTGGCGTCGTCGATGACGTTGTAAATAATGTTGTAATAACGGATCTGGACGGCATCGCGCTGCGCAAGATCGCGCGCCTGCGCATTCGCCCGGACATTAAAGCCGATGATGACGCCGCCCGATGCGCGGGCCAATGTGACATCAGATTCGGTGATGCCGCCGACGCCACTATGCAGGACCTGGACCGCGATACCCTTGTTCTCGTCGACCATTTTCTGGAGCGAACCGGCAATCGCTTCGACCGAGCCGTGAACGTCGCCCTTGATGACGACGGGCAGGGTGGTTTTCTCGCCTTCTTCCTTGATAAGAAGCAGGTCTTCCATCGTCGTGCGGCCTTTAACTGCCTTGGTGGCCTGCTGCTCGCGCTTCTTGCGCTGGCGGTAATCAGCAATTTCGCGCGCCTTGTTCTCATCGGCAACAACGGTGAAGGTGTCGCCCGCATCGGGCGTGCCGCCGAATCCAAGAACCTCGACCGGCTGGCCCGGCGTCGCTTTTTCAATGTTCTGACCTTTGTCATCCATAATCGCGCGGACGCGGCCGGATTCCTTACCAGCCACGAAAATATCGCCGACTTTCAGCGTTCCTTTTTGAATAAGAACAGTCGCGACCGAGCCGCGGCCTTTTTCAAGCTTGGATTCCACCACGAAGCCATGCGCCTCGCGGTTCGGGTTGGCTTTAAGTTCGAGAACCTCGGCCTGGAGAAGAATGGCTTCTTCGAGCTTGTCGAGATTGGTTTTCTTTTTGGCCGAAACCTCGACCGTCTGGACGTCGCCGCCCATTTCCTCGACCACGACTTCGTGCTGGAGGAGATCCTGGCGGACTTTTTGCGGGTTGGCCGAAGGCATGTCGATCTTGTTGATCGCGATGATGATCGGAACACCTGCCGCTTTAGCGTGGTTAATCGATTCAATCGTCTGCGGCATGATGCTGTCTTCTGCCGAGACAACGATCACGACGATATCTGTTACGTTCGCGCCGCGTGCGCGCATCTCGGTGAATGCCGCGTGGCCGGGCGTATCGAGGAAGGTGATCTTCGCACCTGATTTTAATGTTACCTGGTATGCGCCGATATGCTGGGTGATGCCGCCGGCTTCGCCGGAAACAACGTCCGTCTGGCGCAGCGCGTCCAGAAGCGATGTCTTTCCGTGGTCGACGTGACCCATGATGGTCACGACAGGCGCGCGGGGTTGCAGGTCGGTTTCACTGTCCTGCGTTCCTTCCATGCCGATTTCGACGTCGGCATCTGTAACGCGCTTGACCTTGTGGCCGAATTCACCGGCGATGAGTTCCGCCGTGTCGGCATCGATCGTTTCGTTGATCGTGGCCATGACGCCCATTTTCATGAGTGCCTTGATGACTTCGCTGCCAGGCTCCGCCATGCGGTTTGCAAGTTCGGCGACCGTAACAATTTCCGGCAGGACAACCTCGCGTACAATTTTCTGTGCAGCCTGTTGCGGGCCAAGAGCCGCAAGACGTGCTTTTTCACGGGCGCGTTTCTGCGCGGCCAGCGATCTGCCGCGTCCATCGCGGTCAATGACATCATCGCTCAAGGCCTGCGAAACGGTCAGGCGACCGCCACGACGGTCAGGCGTGGTGCGGCGCTGCGGTTTGGGAGGCGCTTTTTTGAAACGGTCGCGGAAACCGCCCGGGCTTTCTTCTTCGCCTCCTGGACGTCCGCGGCGCGCTGCATCTGCCGGGCGCGGAGCTCCTGGCGGACGAGCCGCGCCGCCACGTTCTTCCTGCTGGATGCGGCGCATTTCAGCCAGTTCAAGCTGGGCAGCATCCATGGGCCCGCCTTCGGCCTTGCTGATTTCTTCTTTCTTGACGTCCTCGATGGTACGGCGCTTGGGCAGGTTGGTTTTAGGTTTAGCGCCTTCGGCTATGGCGTTCTGCAGAGCGCGGGCGCGGGATTCACGCTCTTCGCTCGTCAGGTGCAGATCTTCCTGCATGGGCTCGTTCTGCGTGGGCGAAGGGCCTGAACGCTTGCGACGGACCTCAACGGAAAAACCGCCTGACGAGGCGCCCATGTTCTGGCGAACCGGCGCGCCGGTATTGCCTTTCAGGCTGAGCGTGCCTTTGCCGCCCAGTGAAAGTTTTTTACCGTCGTCCGATTTATCCTTGGTTTCCGTCATGTCCCTTGCCGTATTTATAAACCAGATGCCTGCGTGGGTAAAATTACGCGGGCTGCTGTTCCTCCTGCGGGGCGGCAGCGGCTTGCTCATCGGCAAACCAGTGCGCCCGTGCATTCATGATAACAGTATTGGCATCTTTTTCAGTGATCTGTCCGACGCCAAGCGTTTCAACCAGCTCGTCCGCAGCCAGGTCGGCCAGGTCGTCACGGGTTTTGATGCCCGCTTCGCCGAGCTTGATGAGCTGTGAGGGAGTTAAGCCCTCGATGCTAACCAAGTCATCCGCCATGCCGAGTTCTTTCTGCTTTTGCTCAAGTTCTTTTTTCTTGGCAGCCAGGAAGGTTTGAGCCCGCGTGACCAGTTCGTTCGAAATTTCTTCCTCGAATCCCTGGATGCGGTTCAGTTCATCGACTGACGTATCAGCCAGCTCTTCCACTGTCGCGAAACCTTCGGCGACTAGCAGGTGAGCAATGACGTCGTCAACGTCGAGAGCTTCGATAAACAGGCCGGAACGCGTCTTGAACTCTTCCGCGCGGCGGACCGATTCCTCGGCTTCCGTCAAGATATCGATATCCCAGCCAGTCAGGATGGAGGCAAGGCGCACGTTCTGGCCGCGGCGTCCGATGGCGAGCGAAAGCTGCTCGTCCGGAACCACGACATCCATGCGTTTTTTGTCTTCATCAAGAACGACCTTCACGACAGCCGCAGGTTGCAGCGCGCTGACCACGAATGAGCCGATATCGTCCGTCCACGGAACGATGTCAATTTTCTCGCCCTGCAGTTCGCCGACAACAGCCTGAACGCGGGAGCCGCGCATACCGACGCAGGCGCCGACAGGGTCGATAGATGAATCACGCGATACAACGGCAATCTTGGCGCGGCTGCCCGGGTCGCGGGCAACGGCCTTGATGGTGATGATACCGTCATAGATTTCCGGCACTTCCTGCATGAACAGCTTCGCCATGAATTCCGGGTGCGTGCGCGACAGGAAAATCTGGGGCCCGCGTTGTTCTTCGCGAACCTCGTAAATGATCGCGCGAACGCGGTCGCCATTTTTCAGGTGCTCACGCGGCAGTGTTTCATCGCGGCGGAGCAGGGCTTCTGCACGGCCCTGGATATCGATCGTTGCATTGCCGTATTCGACACGCTTGATGACGCCATTGATGATTTCGCCGACCTTGTCCTTGAATTCGGCGTACTGACGCGAACGCTCGGCTTCACGCACTTTCTGCATGATAACCTGTTTCGCGGTCTGGGCAGCGATGCGTCCGAAATCCAGCGGCGGGAGGTCGTCGATGATGAATTCACCGGGTTTTGCGGTCGAACTGATTTTCTTCGCCTGCGAAGCGGTAAGCTGCGCCACTTCATTTTCAATGAGCGCGCCGTCTTCCATGACCTGGCGGTAGCGCTTCAGTTCGATAACGCCGGAGCGGCGGTCGATATGCGCGCGGATATCGTGGTCGTGACCGTATTTCGAGCGGCCGGCCTTTTGAATGGCCTCTTCCATCGCCCCGATGACGATTTCACGGTCGATATTCTTTTCTCTTGCGACGTTGTCAGCGACTTGCAGCAGTTCCATGATTCACCTCTTTAATTAAGTCCTTTGGCTGTTTGTTGAAGTAATTTTTCATTTAAAACCAGTTTCGCCTTGTTCAGCGATGTAAACGGGATCTCGGCGAGACCTTGCTCGGTGTCGATTACGACCGACTGGCCGTTCACGCCGCGCAAAATCCCTTTAAACTTTCTTTGCCCCGTTTCCGCGATGGGCATATCACTCTCTAATCTTGCTTCTAAGCCTTTGTAGGTTTCGAAATCCTCGATTTTCACCAGCGGGCGGTCGATACCCGGCGAGCTGACTTCAAGACGGTATGAGCCATTGATCGGATCCTCGACATCCATAACCGCCGAAATCGCCTTGCTCAGTTTTGTGCAATCCTCGACGCCCAGGTTTTTAGTGGCCGGGTTTTCCGCCAGGATCTGCACGTTCGTGCCGCCGCCTTCGCCGAGGATTTTGACGCACACAATTTCCAGCCCCAGATCAGCGGCGGCGGGGCGGGCGATTTCTGCAATCCTGTTTTCCAAAGGTGTCGATCTCATAAAATCTTTTAATTTCAATCGTTTAGACATGGGTTTTTGCCCGGGCTTTTATTAAGCCCATCCATATCGTTTTAGCAATATTGGGATGATGCGGTTTATATAGGCTTATTTAATTGGGTTGGCAAGTTTTTTAAACACTAAAAACGTCTGCCTGCGGCCAGCTTGTTTACCTTTGAAAGCGTAGCGCGTCTCGATCCATTCTGCGGGCGGTGTTTGCCAGTCTTTTAAGCTATTCGCCGTCCACTCAAAAGCGGGGTGGATCGTGCATTGCGTGACCATCCATTCAGCGAGGTCGTCAACGTCGGTCGCCAGCACCAGCCGCCCGCCGGGTTTTAATACCCGCGCGAATTCATCGAGATTGGATTGTGAAACGATCCGGCGTTTATGGTGGCGCAACTTCGGCCACGGGTCGGGATTGAGAATATAAATCCGCCCGAGCGATGAATCTTTCAACGAGCGAACAACCATCATCGCATCGTCCATATGGACGCGGATATTGCCGAGTTCTTTTTCGCCTGTGTCTTTGAGAAAATTCGCCATGCCGTTGACGAAAGATTCCGCGCCAATAAACCCGACGTCCAAAAAGCCGTTCTTCAACGCAAGAAGGTGCTCGCCGTTGCCGAACCCGATCTCGAACCAGTAATCCTTGAATGGCTTCAGAAACAGCGAGGCAGGATCAAGATCACGGGCGCTTGTGATTTTTGCTTCGGGAATGGCAACCACGGGCAGGATATTCTCGATCGCATGCAGGCGATCCTTTTTGAGAGGCCGCCCCATACGGCGGCCCCACAAACGTCTTTTTGATGGTGATTGATCGCCGGCCTCAGCCGAGGATTTTGCGGAGCGGCTCGACAAGGTCCAGCTTCTCCCACGAGAACCCGCCATCCGGATCGGGGTCGCGGCCAAAATGGCCGTACGCCGCCGTGCGGGCATAAATCGGGCGGTTCAGTTTCAGGTGCTCGCGTATGCCGCGCGGCGACAGGTCGATCAGCTCGTTAACTGCATTGATGATGATCGCTTCAGGAATGTTGCCCGTGCCGTGCGTATTCAGGTACAGCGAAATCGGCTTGGAAACGCCGATCGCGTAGGAGAGCTGGATGGTGCACGCCCTGGCGTAACCGGCGGCGACAATGTTTTTCGCCAGGTAACGCGCGGCATAGGTCGCGGAACGGTCGACTTTCGTCGGGTCTTTACCCGAGAACGCACCGCCGCCATGCGGGGCCGCCCCGCCGTAGGTGTCGACGATAATCTTGCGGCCTGTAAGACCAGCATCGCCCACCGGGCCGCCGATAACAAAGCGTCCCGTCGGGTTGACATAGAATTCATCCTCATTCGGCATCCAGCCTTCGGGCAGGATGTTTTTCACGTAAGGACGAACGATTTCTTTCACGTCAGACTGGCTAAGGCCTTCCTTATGTTGTGTAGAAACAACGACAGCGACGGCGCCCACCGGCCGGTCGTTCTTATATTGAAGTGTGACCTGCGATTTCGCGTCCGGCTCAAGTTCGGGCAGGGCACCTGAATGACGCGCCTCGGCAAGCGAGCGCAGAATGGCGTGCGAATAATAAATCGGTGCGGGCATGAAAGCGGGGGTCTCGTCGCAGGCATAACCGAACATGATGCCCTGGTCACCGGCGCCTTCATCCTTGTTACCAGCAGCATCAACGCCCTGCGCGATGTCAGCAGATTGCTTGTGCAGGCGAACATCGACTTTGACTGTCTTCCAGTTAAAGCCTTCCTGCTCGTAGCCGATCGTCCTGATCGCCTCGCGTGCAGCCTGTTCGATCATTGCAGACGTAATCTCTTTGGAGGAGCGTGCTTCGCCGCCGACGAGAACGAAGTCGGTCGTCGCGAAAGTTTCGCAGCCGACACGCGCGACAGGATCATGCGCGAGAAATAAATCAAGGACAGAGTCAGAAATGCGGTCGCAGACTTTATCAGGGTGTCCTTCGGAAACGGACTCGCTCGTGAAGATAAAATCTTTGAGGTCTGCTGACGGCAATGGAATAGGCTTCTTTGAATTGTTCTCTTTAAACATAAGGTTCTTCCGCTCTCTGGGGATGGTTTCGTAAAAACAATCCGTGCAGACTAGTATTTCAGAGAACGGGATTCAAGATTATTTTATTGGGATTCGCCGTCGCCGCCCATGCGGTTCGCCATCGATTTGACGAATTTGAAGATGTCCTTGCGGATGTCTGTATTGTCGATGGAGTAGTAGGCGCGGATCAGGTCCAGCGTCTCCTTATTTTGCATAAGGTCGCCAGCCGTGAATTTCTCCTGTTCATTATCAGCCAAACCATAAGTAGCGGAAGAATAGGCTTTGGCCGCGCCGCCGAGCTGGTCATAAAAATAGGTCACAGGAACATCGAGGATTTTGCTGAACTGATACAGGCGCCCAGCGCTGATACGGTTCATGCCGCGCTCATATTTCTGGATCTGCTGGAACGTCAGGCCTATGGATTCAGCCAGCTTTTCCTGGCTAAGCCCCAGCAATGAACGGCGCACGCGAAGGCGCTGGCCGACATGCACGTCAACCGGGTCCGGGGTGCCTTTTGTTTTTCTTGCCTGTGAAGCCATAAAATCCTGTTTCTTCCTGTCTTTTTTCTATTTAGAGAAAACTAATACTCTCCAAGAAATATAGTGCGACTACGACAGTGTGCAACTAACCTCAGGTGTTTTTACCTCTTTGTTCTTCAACCATACTCATCGCTCCGGCTTTTAGGTCGGGACCCTGTATTTTCGCGCACGCACGAGGTATCCGAAAGAAGTAAAAAGTAAAACCAGTCCTGTAAAAATAACGTTTTTGAAATTGTTATGGTTCCTAAAAATCATATTTTTAGCAGGAAGCGCAAGTGTTTTTTCATATTCCTCAAAAAGGGGCGACTTTCCATGCACCCCTCCAAGGGGGTCTATCAGGCCGCTGAAACCAGTGTTTGCAGAACGAATCACCGGCGTGCCTTCCTCGACGGCCCGGAAAATGGCCTGCACGAAATGCTGGTGCGGCCCGGCACTAATGCCATACCAGGCATCATTGGTGATATTCACGATGAAATCCGGTGAATCGGGCCCGGTGACTTTGCCGGGGAAAATAATCTCGTAGCAGATGACCGGGCTGTATTTCAGGCCGAACAGATCAAAGGTCTTTATGCCTTCGCCGAGAACGAACCCTGTGAACTCCACGACGGGCTTTAGCGGTATCCATTTCTGGAAGGGAATATATTCCCCGAACGGCACGAGATGATACTTATCGTACACGTTGGAAATTTTCCCCTCGGCGTCGATCATCACCAGCGAATTGTAGTACCGCACCGTGTCTTCAGCCTCATCACCTTCGCGCCGGAGCATGCCGGTCAGCAGCGCCGCGCCGCCGGGATAAGACTGGAGCGTGTCGGTGATGTACTGGATCGCCTGCGGGTCCTGCGCCAGCCAGAATCCCATCGCTGTTTCTGGCCAGATAATGATCGTTTTATTGACCGAACCTTCCGCCGGTTGTGAAAGCCCGATGGCTTTTAAAAAATGCTCGCCGGTCTTGGAACGATCCCATTTTTCGGACTGGGCGATGTTGGGTTGAGCGACGCGGATATCTATTCCCGGAACGTTTGTAACCTCGGCGGTCTGCAGGCGAACAACACCGAAGATCATGCAAACGGCGAAAGTAATGAGAGCCGCAGCGCAAAGCGCTCTTTTTTCTTTTCTTGATGGAGCGCTCAGGAATAAAAAGCCGGGCAGGGCAAACCAGAAGATCGTCAGCCATGTCAGGAAATATACGTTCCCCACGGCAACCGTCTGGATCATCGGCGGCGTTCCCGCCCAAGTGTATCCAAACAGGTTCCAGGGATAGCCTGTGAGAATGAATCCGCGCCCCCATTCCACGAGCGCGATGAAAGCGGTGAACGACAAAAATCCTGCGGCCGTTTTCAGATCAGCGAAGCGCTTCGAGGCCCACGTACCCACCGCGATAAAAAATGCCAGCAGCGAGGGCAGCCCGGCGACAGCGAGCGGCCATATCCACGAAAATGGATTGCCATCCACCAGCAGCGCATTCTTAACCCAGAACAAGCCAATGAAAAAATAACCGAATGCGAACAACCAGCCATACCCAAGCGCCGCCCGCGGCGATCCCGCCCGGTCGATCAGAATATAAAAAGCCGAAAGACATAAAATAAGAACCGGCCACGCGTTATAAGGCGCCATGCCGAGCGAACCGATGCCGCCAAGCACAAGGCAGGCGATCGCTCGCTGCAGGGGGCTGGATTTTTCCACCAGGTTCCGCACGTTCATTTATTCCGACCGGGGGAGGGAAGGAATGTTGCTGATCCGCAGCAGGTTGATGCGCCGCGGGTCGGCATCCACCACTTCAAACAGCATTCCGGTATGGTGAGTAATAATTTCGCCCCGCGCGGGGATGCGCCCGGCCAGGTAGAACACGAGCCCGCTCAGCGTATCGCTGACATTGCGCTCCTCCTCGGTCAGAACGCGGCCAAAACGGTCGTCGAATTCCACGACCGTGATCTGCGCTGCCGCCAGAACGCTCCCGTCATCGCGAACCACCATCTGCGGCGCTTCATCGACAGCATGCTCGTCATCGATTTCACCGACAATGGCTTCGATGACGTTGCCGATCGTCACCAGCCCGTCGATGCCGCCATATTCGTCGACCACCAGCGCCATGTGACGCCTGCTCTGACGCATTTTAAGAAGAAGATTAAGAATGCTCATCGCCGGGGAAACAATCGGCATGTCCGTCATCATTTTCTTGATATCCGGCTGCTCACCCCGCGCCAGTGCGCCGACGACATCCTTCGCGTGGATCGTGCCGAGCACATCATCCAGTGTTTCGCGGTAGACCGGAATCCGGCTGAATTGTCTTTCGGATAAGAGCGCCAGCAACTCCTGCGGCGAAATGTCGGCCTCGACAGCGACGATATTCGCCCGTGGCACCATCACGTTGACGACCTTGAGTTCCCGCAGCTTCAGAATATTCGAAAGCAGGATGCGCTCATGGCTGGTGATGAAATCGTATGCTGGATTTCCTGAAGGAGCGGGCGCGGAGCCGTTCTTCGCAGCAGCGGGTTTTCCGAACCCCTTGATCCATCCAAGAAAGCCATTTCGGCGGGGAGGTGTGGCACCCGTCAGGGGCGCCGACTGGTCTGTGAGGGTATCGGGCATATGCCTATAATATAAAATCCGCACCCTATTCGACAATATCCCCGTAAGGGTTTTTTATGCCCAGTCTTTCCAAAACGCGGATTTCGAGCGATTCCATCCCCTTGGCTTCCTCGTCATCCTCGTGATCATACTCTAATAAATGGAGAATTCCGTGCACCAGCAGGTGCGTGACATGGTCGACAAAGCTCTTACCTTGCGAATTCGCCTCCTTCTTGACCGTTTCATAAGCCATAACGACGTCGCCAAGATTGATCATCTCGCCGCCGCTGTCGGGGTTCTGGGGGAAGGAAAGCACATTGGTCGGCTTATTCTTGCCACGATAGGTTTTGTTGAGATTCTGGACAAACAAATTGTCGGCCAGCACGACACTGATTTCGATATTTTTTCCTGTGAATTTGTGAAAGACAAGATTTTCGCTCAGCGCCTCGTTCACGTTCTCGAGGATATCGGAAATATCCGGCCAGTCCGGGCACAGGACGTTCGTGTCGATTTCTATGTTGTTCATTACGGCGGAGTTATTTCTTCTTGTCGTAGGCGTTGACGATTTTGCCCACGAGCGGGTGGCGGATGACATCTTCCTTGGTGAAATTAATGAATTGGATCTCCGGTATATCACCGAGAATTTCAACGGCATCGCGCAGGCCGGATTTAATACCAACAGGCAGGTCTGTCTGTGTGATGTCACCGGTAATCACCATGCGCGAGGATTCGCCCATACGCGTCAGAAACATTTTCATCTGCGTGGCCGTGGTGTTCTGCGCTTCATCAAGGATGACGAAAGCATTGCTCAGCGTGCGCCCGCGCATGAATGCCAGCGGGGCGACCTCGATCTCGCCGATTTCCATTTTCTTGACGATCAGATCCCACGGCATCATGTCCTGTAATGCGTCATATATAGGGCGCAGGTAAGGATCGACTTTTTCTTTCATGTCGCCCGGCAGAAACCCGAGACGCTCGCCAGCCTCAACAGCGGGACGGCAGAAAATCAGGCGTTCAACCTCGCCACTGAGATACATACTCACAGCAACTGAGACGGCCAGATAAGTTTTGCCCGTGCCCGCAGGACCGAGCCCGAACACCATGGAGTTTTCCTGGATGGCCTTTATATACAAGGCCTGGTTCGGCGAGCGGGGGCCGATCGTTTTCTTTTTCGTGTGTATGGCGAATTTTTCGTCGTTCATCTTGTGGCCGTTCTTGCCGTTGGATGATTTGTTATCAAGAAAGCGGAGTGCGGCGTCGATCTCTGCGGTGCCGACATCCTGATTTTTGTTCAGCATGTCCCAGAGAGAGTTGAGCACTTTTTCGGCTTTCGAGACAGCTTCTTTGTTACCGGACAACGTCAACTGGTTGCCGCGGTCGGCTATCGAAATTCCAAGCTTTCTTTCGAGATGGGCAATGTGACTGTTGCGCTCGCCGAAAAGGAGGGGAACCAGATCGTTGTTCCGGAATTCTAAAACGTGGTTTTCAGCCAATAAGGGTATCCTTCTAATGGTTGCTACCAGTATACAACACTAACCCTTAAAATGTAAGAAAAGCCTTAACAATCAAGCCCTAAGCACGGTTTCATGCTGTTTTATCGAGCCTGTCAGCGACTGGTCGAAACCCTCTTGTATGTCTACATCGACTATTTCGCCCATCAGGCGCTCGGTGGCCGTAACATAAACAGACTGGTTATAAGGTGAGCGGCCCTGAATTTGTCCGGCGCGTTTGCCCTTGCGGTCTAATAAAACTGAAAGGGTCAGGCCAACGCACGACTTATTAAATGCCAGCTGTTGCTCAAGGACGAGAGCCTGCAATCTTTTGAGTCGCTCATCCGCGACTTTGCCGTGAACAAGATTTTTCATGTTTGCTGCCGGGGTACCCGGACGGGCGCTGTACTTAAAGGAATAACACGACGCAAAACCGACATCGCGGACAAGGCGCATGGTTTCTTCGAAGTCTGCGTCCGTTTCGCCCGGAAAGCCGATAATGAAATCAGAAGAGAAGCCAATATCGGACCGCGCCATACGCAGGCGGTCGATGATCCGGCGGTAATCGTCTGAGGTATGCTTGCGGTTCATGGCCTCAAGGATTTTGTCAGAGCCGGACTGAACCGGCAGATGCAGGAACGGCATGAGCTTGTCGACGCTGCCATGAGTTTCAATAAGTTCATCGTCCATGTCGCGGGGGTGCGAGGTTGTATAACGGATGCGCTCCAGCCCGTCGATTTCAGCCAGTATTTTAATTAGGCGGCCAAGCCCCCAGACCTTGCCATCAGGCCCTTCACCATGGAAAGCGTTGACGTTCTGGCCGAGCAGGGTGATTTCCTTCGACCCAGCTTCAACTAATTTCTTAGCTTCAGATAGTATCTTATTTACATCACGTGAATATTCCGATCCACGCGTATAGGGTACCACGCAGAACGTACAGAACTTGTCACAGCCTTCCTGGATCGAGAGAAATGCCGATGGCCCGGCATTCTGGTGCTCCTCGGGCAGGAAGTCGAACTTAGACTCAGCCGGGAAGTCCGTGTTTATAATCCGGTTTTTGCCGTACGCACCCGTTGCCTTGGCGACCATTTCCGGGAGTTCGTGATAGGTCTGCGGTCCAAAAATTATATCGACGTATGGCGCGCGCTCGGCGATGAAGGCACCTTCGGCCTGCGCCACGCAACCGGCAACGGCCATGATCATCTTGCCGCCGTTTTCTTTTTTCTTTTCCTGGTGTTCGCGCAGCCGCCCAAGTTCAGAAAAGACCTTCTCCGTCGCTTTTTCGCGGATATGGCAGGTATTCAGGATGACCATATCGGCATCATCCGGCGCATCAACGGCGCGGTAGCCCAGCGGCGCCAGAACATCGGCCATCCGGTTGCTGTCATAGACATTCATCTGGCAGCCCCAGGTCTTGATATACAGCTTTTTTGCCGAAGGTTCGTTCATGCGTTTTCCGTAGCAGGTCCAAGCCTGAAAAACAAATATATTGCAGGATTCAGGCCTTTATAATATGACATGAGCCTTCGAATTCTAGGGGAGCGGTTGATGAACAGGGTGTCTCTGCTTGTGCTGACGGGCCTTACAATGTTGCCGTCATTGGCTTTTGCCGAGTTGAATGTCACCGTCAACCCCACCAAAAAAAGCGGTCCGAAATGCTACAGCGCCGCTGAAGCCGAGGCCGATCAGGGTATCCGCATCCATAGCGAGCTGATGGTCATTGGCCTGAACTGCAACCACATGGGTAAGCGCCACGGCCAGCCCCTTTATTCCATGTACCGAGAATTCACGGCCAAACACGGCAAAATTTTTGCAGGATATGAATCGATGCTGATCGATTTTTTCAAGGCAAACGGCGATCCAAATCCTGTTGCCAGCCTGAATACGCTCCGTACAATTTTTGCTAATAAAATTTCAAACGACGCCGCGGGCCTTCGCCCCGATATTTTCTGCTCGCGTTATGCGCCCCGTATTCTCAAGGCCGCCGAAATGAGCGAAGCAGATGTCCGTAAATGGGCGGCGACGATATATACCTCACACCCTGTTTCCCACCCCGTCTGCGCCGCTTCCGGTAAATAAAAAACCTTATCCACAAGCGCAGGTGTTTTTGCCTGTAACCTGCGAAGAATATTCACGTTTCTTAATGTGAATAACTTTTTCGCTTTTTCTTGAATGTGCGCATGCGCCGTGGCCTATTCGGGGTGTCTCAAATTCATGTGTCCCAACCCGCCCTGTGCCGCTTCACAGGAAGAAGGAGCCTTTGCCCATGTCGGATCTTTCCGCTCTAAAAAAATCCCCTCAGGTCCAGTCCGAAGAGAACAAGGTTGATCTCAAGACCGATCTGCGCGCCGAGCGGACAAAAGATATGCGCAAAAAAATTTCCGGCCTGGGAGGACTCAAGATCACATCGGACACCGCCGTGCCAAAAGTGACCGGCCCGCGCGTCGAGGAAAAAGAAACCTTCGACCTCGATGAGGAATCCGTTCTTGTTCTCGGTCCTGCCTCGCGGGCGCCCAAGGCGCGCACAGGCGCTCTTATCAGCGCAGCTTACGTCGCCGCCGGCGCTTTGACCGCTGCGTGGATCGTTTATTCCCTCGGTTACGTGGTTTTTACCGGCTCGGCCTTCCGCCCGGATGAACTGGGCGGCCTGCTGGCTGGCATGCTCGCGCCGCCCGCCATGCTGTGGCTGCTTTTATCCGTTCTGCACCGCCGTTCGGACGTTCACCAATATTCGCAGGCGCTGCGCACCGAGCTGCAATCGCTGCTGTTTCCCTCCGAGGAAACCGGCCGTCTTATTAATAAGGACATTGAACGCCTCTGCGCACAGGCAGCGGAGATTTCTTCTGCCTCGAAAGCGGTTTTGAAATCTCTTCAGCGTGCGCGCCAGGGCCTGCGCGTCGAGATGCGCGATTTCTCCGGTGTTTCCAAGAAAGCCGAATTTCATATCGACCGGCTGGCGGAATCGCTGCAGGAAAAAGCATCGAAGCTGAACACGCTGACAAGCGAAATCGAACAGCGCACCGCGCGTATCGATGAAAAAGCGCAGGCCGGTGCCGAAGCCTGGGATCAGGCGACGCTGACTATTCTCGAGCGTGCCGGCGAGATGGAATCCTCGCTCGGCAAGGGCGCTGATAAAATCCTCGGCGCCGCCGATAAAGCCGGCGAGCGCACGAAGGATATTGAATCCAGTCTGAACAAGAGTTACGAAGGATTGAATGAAATCGTCGACCGCGTTGCCGAGCGCCTGAAGGGCCTGAGCACGCAGTTCGGCGGCCACACGGAAACGCTGTCTGCCGTGGTCGTGAATGTCGGCTCGGAAACCGAGCGCCTTGCCACGATGATGACGTCCGGCGTTGAAAACCTTGAAGCCGTCACCGACCGCACGATCGAGGCGATGACGCGTTCAACCGAAACAATCGGTCAGCACAAAGAAGCGCTCGACGACAGCGCGCGCTCCATCGCCGAACAGGCCGAGAAAATCGTCGGCTCCATCGATGTCAGCATCAAGAGCCTCGATGACGCCGTTGAAGGCGTGGTCCAGAAAACGGGCGACCTTTCCGTGCGCCTCGATGAAAAAACTCTCGCTCTGCATGATGTCGTCAAGGGCATCACGAAGGAAGCCGACGGGATTGAACAGGCCGGTGAACGCGCCGCCAATAAACTGGGCGAGGCGCTTTCCGTCGCCGTATCGGGCGCGGAATCCATCAGCTCGGCTGTTCGCCGCGCGATGGACAATGTCGAGAAAACAAGCACCGAAGCCAAAACACAGGCTGAAAACCTCATGGAGCAGGCCCAGCGTAACGTCGAGGAACTGAACAAGGCGGGTGAGGGCAATCTCGAAAATATCCGCAACATCGTTGAGCTGCTCGAAACGAGCCGCAGCAGTATCACCGAGGTGACGGAAACCACGCGTCTTAATGTCACCGAGCTTGCCGAAACGATCCGCGAGCAGGAGGAAAAACTCACCTTATCCGCCGTCAGCCTGTCCGAGCGCGTCGAGAAAGTCCGCGAAACGCTTGAGGCCCCCGTGCGTGAACTGCAGACAGCCGTTCGCGCCGCCGATGAGCGCCACGAGACGATTGAAAACATTCTCTCGCGCCGCGTGTCAGAACTGAACGACGCCAGCGACAAGGCTTCGTCCAGCGCCGAAAATATCCGTACGATCCTGAGAACACAGGCGCAGGAAATCTCCGCGCTTTCGGGCCAGGTCGCAGGCCATGCGCGCAGCATCAACGAACAGATGACCCTGCAGAAGGATTCTCTCTCCGGCCAGGTTTCAGAATGCATGCAAAGCGTCGAGAAGATCGCCGAATCTCTCGGCGAACAGTCAAAGAACCTGAGCGAGGTTTCCACTCGCGCGAAAGACGACGTCTCCGGCGTCCGCGACGAAATCTCCACGCGCTGCCAGGAGATTTCCGATTTCACGACCAAGGCCTTCGCGCAGCTGGTCGATATAGATGAATCGCTGAACGATAAAATCCTGCTGCTCCGTCAGCAGGCGGATACGGCAGCGGATTCAATCCTCAAGGTCCGCGAGAGCCTGGTCGAAACCGCGCAGGATATGGAGCCCGTATGCGAAAAAGCGATCGAGGGCGCCGAAACCGCCCGCGCGCGCTTCGAAGCCCTGAAGGCCGGCTTCGACACCATCGCCGAGAGCAACCTGACAAAGCTTCGCCAGATCGGCGATGTGTTTGACGAGCGTCTGCAGTCGCTGAAATCCGGAGCGGACGATGCCTCCCGCATTCTCAAATCCTCCAGCGAGGACCTCCGTGAGCGCGTGGGCGATATTGAAAACGCATCGAACTCGGCCAGCCAGAGAATGCGCGAGAGTGCGCAGTCGCTCGAAGGCCAGTCCTCCGACATTCACCTGCTCACTGACCAGGCGCTGCTCAAGGTCGAGGCTATTCAAAAGGCGATCAACGAGCAGTTCCATGAATTCTCAGCGTCGGTCGGACAGGCCGTGGCCCAGCTCAAGGATGCGGGCGATGAATTCGTAACCAATTCCCGCGCCGTACACAAGGAAGCCGAAAAAGCCCGTGAAAGCTTTGAAAGCGCGGGCGATCAGGTGCGCACCGAAACCCGCCTGCTGGATGAGAGCGCTGAAAACACGGTGCTCCGCGCAGAAACCATGGCATCCCGCGTCCGCAAGGAATCGCAGGAAATGCTGGAAAAAGCAAGCGAGAGCCTGTTCGAGCTCAGAAAAGCGGGCGATGCATTCTCTATCCGCGCCCACGAAGTCGCCGAACAGATGAAAGCATCACAGCAGACGGCCGAAAGCTACAGCCGCGAACTCAGGTCGCAGGCCGCTTCTGTTGCCGAAATCTCGTCGCAGTCCGCCGAGGATCTCGGTCGTGCGGTGTCGGTACTCACCTCGAAGATGGACGATGTCGGCAAATCGGCCGGCAGCGTCATCACCAAGGTGGAAAAAGCCGGTGACAGGCTTTCGACCGAATCCGAGCGTTTCGTGCACGTCTCCAGCGCCGCGCTCGAAGCGGCGAAAGATGCCGCCGTTACCTTCGGTCGCCAGTCGGAATCGCTGTTTAAGGCGTCGCAGGACGCCGCGCAGTTCGTCCGTGAAATCGAGGGCTCTGGCTCGCGTGCGCAGCGGGATGCATTCCTGACATCGGCAAAATTCATCGTCGAGAGCCTGTACTCGCTCTCGGTCGATGTGTCGCGCCTCATGGATGGCGATATTTCCGAGAAAAACTGGAAGGCGTTCCAGAAGGGCGACGTATCGGCCTTCACCCGCCGCCTGGTCGCTCTCGGTGACGAATGGCCGGTCGACAAGGCCCGCGAGAAATTCGGCAAAGACTCCGAATTCCGCACCTTCGTCCAGCGCTACCTGCGCCAGTTCGAGGAAATGTACGATCAGGCCGTCGACAGCGACCACGGCGCGCTGCTCAGCACGACCATCGGCTCCAGCGAAGTGGCAAGGCTGTACCAGTTCCTCTGCCAGGTCGCAGGCCGCGATTCCCGCATAGGCCGGGAAACCCAGAAGGCTGCATAAGCTTTTCCTTAAAAACGGTTGATTCCGGGGACCAAAGCCATAATAATGGCTTTGGTTTCAAGTGCTTCCCTACGGGCTTCAGGCTAGGATTTCATGAGCGCCATTAATAAAACGAAGTTCTGTCAGGGAATTTCCGATATATCCGACAGTTACATGGGTTTCATCATCGACCAGTGGGGCGTGCTCCATGACGGCGAGAAACCATATCCCGGCGTGCTCGAATGCCTCCGCGAACTTAAAAACCGCAACAAGCACATCATCATCCTGTCCAATTCCGGCAAACGCGCCGAACAGAACAGGGATCGCCTGAAGAAAATCGGCATCGCGCCCGGCCTGTATGACGACCTCGTCACCTCCGGCGAACTGGCCTGGCAGGGCATGAAGAACCAGGATGACGGATTCTTCAAAGGTCTTGGCAAGAAGGTTTATATCATCAGCCGCGGCGGCGACCGCTCCATCGTCGACGACCTCGACCTTGAAATTGTCGAGGACGTTAAAAAAGCGAGCTTCCTCGTCATCAGCGGCGCCGACTCGCCGGAAATGACGCTCGAGGATTACGAGCCTGTTTTAAAAGAGGCCGCCCGCAAGCAGATCAAGGCGCTCTGCGCCAACCCCGACAGCCTCGGCGTCATGGGCAACCAGAACATCATGGGCCCTGGCACTCTCGCGCGCCGCTACCAGGATTTCGGCGGCGTCGTGCATTATATGGGCAAGCCGCACCAGCCGATCTTTCAGCACTGCATCCGCCTGTTGCAGGCGAAAGAAATATATCCCGGCCAGACCATCGTCATCGGAGACACCATGGCGCACGATATTCTCGGCGGCAATCTCGTGAATATCGATACATGCCTGGTGAAATGCGGACTTCACGCGCCGACATTTATCAATGCCGTCACGCCGGGGCAGGTGAACCGCGCTCTGGCATTGCTAGTAAACCAGTACAATAGCGTTCGCCCGAAATACCTGGTTGAGACGCTGAAATGGGGACGAGCACTCCCGGACCGCAAGCACAAGAAGCGCGCGGCTAAAAAATAATCACAAGGTTCGCTTATTTTTTCTTGTCGCCGTTGTCATAGCCGCGCGGCAGGAACAGGCGCATTGCATCCCGTATAGTCGGCATATTCCGTTCGCAGGCTTCATCGCCGAGCGCAATCAGTTCTTTTGCGCGCTCGAATTCCAGTAAGCCGATATGGCCGATCAGCGGCTTGATGTGAATGTCCGGCGGATCGGCGGCAAGACGCGAGCGTGTCATACGATCCTGCATGATTCCGAGCGATGAAATCATGACTCCGAATAAACTCGGGCTGTTTTGTTCGCGCCTGAAAAGGCGGCGCGTCAGGCTTGAATTGATTTTTTGTTGTTCTTCCGGCGGCACGTCCTTGTCGTTGAAAGGATCGAAGCCTGCGACTGTCTGGTAAGGCTGTCCGGGTTTCCCCGCTTTACCGATAATGTCTGCGTGCAAATCCACGCCAATCGTCATGCGCGCGCCCAAGGCCTGACATGCCGCGACGGGTACGGGATTGACCAGCGCACCATCGACCAGCAAACGCCCGTTGCGTTCGACTGGAGGAAACACGCCGGGCAGGGCGAATGACGCCGTCATCGCTTTCATGACTTCGCCGCGGCGAATCCAGACTTCGTGACCGGTTTTGAGATCAGCGGCAACCGTAACAAACGGTATGGGCAGATCTTCCATCAGCGTGTCTTTGAAATGCTCCAGCAAAAGATTGTTCAGGCGCGAACCACCGATCATCCCGGCGCTGCGCACGCGGATGTCGAGATACGAGAGAATTTTGAGACGGTTCAGGGAGAGAGCCCAGTCTTCGAGGACCTTCAGCCTGCCGACCAGATAGGCCGCACCAACCACAGAGCCGATCGATGTCCCGGCCATGATAGCGGGCTTGATGCCGTGACGGTCGAGGCAATTCAGCACCCCGATATGAGCGAATCCGCGGGCCATGCCGCCGCCTAAAGCCAAGCCAATACCCGGATTCGGGGCTGATCCCAGCTCCAGAATCCCTTTTTCACCGCCGCCGTTACTCACTGATTGTCCTGTTGAAACTTGAAGTTTTCCTTATACTCAGTATAACACAGGAGCCATGCCTAGAGATATGACTATAGCTGCTGCAGCGCCAAACAATTCCAGCCTTAAGCTTATGAAAAGGCTTCTGAAAACCTATATGACCCCTTACGCGGGTTCATGGGCGGTGGGTCTGTTTTTCATGCTCATGGAAGCCCTGATGACTGCGGCCTTGGCCCAGTTGATGCAACCCTTGATGGACAGGGTGCTGGGAGGCAAGGAAACGACCCTGATCGTGCCTTTCGGCTTTATCATCCTCGCCGTTTTCACTATTCGCGGCCTGTCCAGCTATATGCACAGCATCATCATGAACAAGGTCGGCCAGCGCATTGTCGGCGATCTTCAGAAAGACCTGTTTTCGCATTTCATGAGCCTCGACCTCGCGTTCTTTCATGCCAATCCGAGTGGCCAGTTGATCTCGCGCGTGGTGAACGACGTCAGCATCATGCGCATGGCAGTATCTGAAACCACCGCCGCGTTCGGCAAAAGCCTCCTGACGCTGTTCTTCCTCATCATCGTCATGTTCGTGCAGGACTGGAAAATTTCATTCGTTGCGCTCGCGATTTTTCCTTTCGCGACTCTCTTCGTTGCGAATATCGGCCGCAAAATTCGCAAGGTGTCCAAAAGCATCCAGGGTGAAACCGCCGTGCTGTCTGACCGGCTTTCCCAGATTTTCCAGGGCATCCGGCAGGTGAAGGCCTACGGAGCCGAAGGACACGAAGGTGCGCGTGCTGGCAGCGCAATCGATAAAGTCCGCAACCTGATGATCAAATCGGTGCGCATCGGCAATCTGGCGACGCCGGTGAACGAAATCCTGATCGGCTCGGTGATCTGCGGCCTCGTGATCTATGGCGGCTACCGCATCGCCGACAACACCATGAGCCTCGGCCAGCTCGTCGCGTTTTTGACTGCATTTACGCTAGCTTATGAACCGATGAAGAAACTCGCCCGCCTGAACAATTCCATCCAGATGGGCATCGGTGCCGCCGAGCGCGTCTTTGAAATGATGGATCTGAATGCCTCCATCGTGAACAAACCTGATGCTTCAGTCCTTGATGCCACGAATGCGGAAATAAAATTCGAAAATGTCGCTTTTCTTTACGACCAGAAAGAGTTGCGCGCGCTCGACGGTATTTCTTTTACAGCCCGACCAGGTAAGGTCACGGCGCTTGTCGGCCCGTCCGGTGGCGGAAAAAGCACGATCATCAACCTGATCCCGCGTTTTTACGATCCGCAGTCTGGCCGTGTAACAGTCAATAATAATGATCTGCGCGACGTGACCGTTGAATCCCTGCGCCAGAATATCGCACTCGTGTCGCAGGACATTACGATCTTCGATGACACGGTCGAGGCTAATATCGCTTATGGCATCCCCGGCGCGGCAAGGGAAGATGTCCAGCGCGCCGCCGAGGCCGCTGCCGCCGATGAGTTTATTGCCGAACTTGAAAACGGCTACGAAACCCGCCTCGGCGAAGATGGCGTCAAGCTTTCCGGCGGGCAGAGACAAAGAATAGCCATCGCCCGTGCGATCCTGCGCAACGCGCCAATCCTGCTGTTGGATGAGGCAACCTCGGCGCTCGACAATGAATCGGAAAAAGCCGTGCAGGCCGCGCTGCAGGAACTTGAAAAAGGCCGCACCACAATCGTCATCGCGCATCGTCTTTCAACCGTGCAGAACGCAGACCAGATCATCGTCCTCGACAAGGGAAAAATCATCGAGCAGGGCCACCACGAAGAGCTGATGAAAAATAATGACCTTTATGCCCGTATGTACAAAACCGGCCTCAGAGAATAAAAAGCGAATGACGCGGAAAAAGATAATCGATTACCTCATCGTCGCGCTTTTGGTTTATCTCGGCTCGCTCGCCTATCTCTATTTCAATCAGCGGAACATGATTTATTTTCCCGATACCGCCCGGCCCGTGAATGTGCCCGGCGTAAAGGACGCGGAAGTAACGACAAAAGACGGCCTGACATTGCACGGCTGGTATCTGCCGCCGCAGGGCAACAAGCCTATCGTGGTTCTGTTTCACGGCAATGCCGGGAATTATTCCCACCGCATCTGGAAGGCGCTGCCGATGCATGAGCAGGGATATGGCGTCGTGCTGGCCGAATATCGCGGCTATGGTGGCAATCCCGGCAGGCCGGACAAAGATGGATTGTTCAATGACGGCCGTGCATGGATGGAATTCGCCGCCGCCCAAAAACGCCCAGTTGTTATCTACGGGGAGTCGATTGGCACAGCGGTGGCCACTGCCATGGCGGTGGAAAATCACCCCGCCGGCCTCATTCTCGAATCCCCTTTCAGTACGCTGGCCGATGTCGCGCAGGCGGTATACAAAATCGTGCCGGTTAATCTGTTGCTGAAAGACAGATACGACAGTGCCGCACTCATCACCAATATCAGGGCGCCCAAGCTTTTTATCCACGGCGACATGGACCGCACGGTTCCCCTGCGCTTCGGCCGGAAGCTCTATGACGCCGCCCCGGAACCCAAACAGTTCGCGCTTGTCGAAGGGGCAGGGCATAACGACCTCTATGACCACGGCGCGGCATTGCATATTACCCGGTTTTTGAGCACAATAGAGGCCAATAACAGGGATCAGCCCAAGGATCAGTCATGTCCAGCCATGCCGCCATGAACGACAAATTCCTCAGCGCTTCGCCCGCCGACGGCGTCGAGGAAACGCTCAAGGCTATGAAGAAGGCGGATGTGTGTATGGTCCCGGTCCTGGACGAGAGCGGCGCCGCCGTCGGCGTATTCACCATTGATCTCGTACTCGAAAATCTTCTCCCGCTTTCTATCGCCATGAATGACGGCGTGCAGTTCGACATCAAGATCGGCGCGGCGCCCGGCATTGCCAAGCGTCTGAAAAAAGTTTTGCCCCTGACAGTGGCCGATCTCATGAGCCGGAAATTCAATACGGTTTATCCCGAGACACCACTCTGGGAAACGGTCAACCAGATCGTGATGAACGGCAAGCCGCTGGTCGTGGTGGAGCCAAAATCCGGCAAGGCGCTCGGGATCATAGACGGGCGCTCGGCCTTCGATGAATTGAACAGGTTAAAGGATAACGACGCATGAAAAAGAGCCTGCTGGTTTTAATTGCACTATGTGCCGGTTTTGGTCCCGTTTTCCCCGTCATGGCGGATAACGCGCATCCCACAAGGCCCGAGATCAAGTACCTGCCGCGCGAGACCGTTACGGTCGAAACGCAGGCGGGACAGGATTATATTTTCGAGGTCGAAATGGCCACAAACGGCGAAGACCAGTCGCGTGGCCTGATGTACCGCACCACCCTTGGCAGCGACGCGGGCATGCTGTTCCTGTTCGGCGACGAAGAACACCGCTCTTTCTGGATGAAAGACACCTTTGTTCCGCTCGACATGATTTTCATCGCCAGCGACGGCACCATCAGGCATATACACCACAGCGCCAGGCCGCAGGATGAAACTCGCATCACCTCCGAGGGCGAGGCCATGGCCGTGCTGGAGATCAATGCCGGCCTTTCCGGCTCGCTTGGCATCAAGGAAGGCGACCGGGTCATTCACCCGGCTTTCCGGAACGTCCTTGCCCCATAGCCGCACTATCGTCTATAAGGTGGCATCTTCACGGTAACGGAGTGTAGCGCAGTCTGGTAGCGCATCTGCTTTGGGAGCAGAGGGTCGGGGGTTCGAATCCCTCCACTCCGACCATTTTTCGCGGTTAAGCCGCTTTCCTGAGAAGCCGCGTATAGCCTTCTTCGCCGAGCGCATTCATCAGCATCTGAAGCAAACCTTCATATTTGTTATTCTCCCGGCCCTTGCGGGTATCGTACAGGATCCGGTCCTCGTAGCCGGAGATCCATAGCGCTTCAGGATTGCTCTTGGCGATAATCAGGTCGGCCTGCGATTCCGCCTCGAACGGCGAGCGATGCACGCGGAAAATAGTCAGCCCGTCGCCAAACAATTCGTTGAGCATCAACTGCATCACGCCGGGCATGGCCTGGTCGTCGGCAATCTTGATCGGGTCGATGACGGAGACGACCTCCATCTTGCCCCATTCGGTCGATAACGAAAAACGCGAACGCGCAGTATCGGACAGGCCCTTCATCGCGTCGGTGTGAATGCGCCATGCTTTTTCAACGGGAACTGAAAACGCCTTGTGGCCCTGAATGTCGCGGCCCTGGAATAAATATTTCGGCTTGATGCCCATGCGCCGTGCTTCCTCGTGCAAAATACGCAAGGACTCAACATCGTCATTGACCTTGGAGATGATCGGCGTCTGCGTATCAATCGAAACGTAAGGAAGGCTGAGCATGCGCTCGACCGCTTCCTTGCTTTTCGGCATCCACTGATAGCCGGGGCCATTCTCGTTCGGAATGTATTTGCCCTCGGCGTCGCGCATCAGGAATTCATCGGGATGGCTGAGGTGTGACACGATATTAATGTGCATGTGCGGGAATTGTTCATGAATGATAGCGAATGTCTCCGCCAGAGATTCATCGAGGCGCTCGGGCCGGAATGCCAGTTCCTTGGAGCCGATACGCAGAAGATTCACTTTCGCCTGGCCGGCCGCGAACATATAGCGGTAAAGCAGGGCGTTGTTTAATACCAATGGATCGCCGCCCGAAAGCAGCAATTCACGCACCGGGTAGCGTTTCGCGCCGGTTTCCGGATCGATACCGCCGTTTTTCTCCAGCGTGCCGTTATATTCAAGAATATAATCGCGCAGTTCCTCGGGTTTCACGCTCGCCTTGCCCGTGTCCTTGTTGAACAGGTCGAGGCGGTAGCAGTAACGGCAATGCGCCGAGCAGACCTGCGACGCGTAGCCGAGAACAATTTCGTCGTACTTGTGAAGCAACTTACCGTGATAGCCATTGTCGTCCGGCGTGTAATTCATCTGGTTGGACGGATCTTTCGCGCCATCTAAGCTGAGCGTTTCGTTCAGGCGCGGCAGGATCAGCGCTCCGACGAATTTGCTGGGCGGCATGGCGGGCACAAGGACATTGCCCTCGGTGTCGCAAAGTTCCTCGCCCATAACCAGAGCCTGGTAATGCGGGTTGGTGCCGAACATCATGCGCTTGTCGACGCCGGCGCGCTGCATGTCCGCATATTCTTCTTCGCCGTGAATGTCGGTGAGCAGGGCCCGGACGCGTTCATGGCTGAAACGGCCACGCAGGGGGCGAACAGGTTTCATGTTCGATTTAGGGACGCGGGGGTCGGTGTGTATTTCATCACCTTCTACTAACATCGTAATTTCTTTTCCTTGATTTCAATGCGAGCTATGCAACGCAGGAATGAGTGACGACGATGACCCAAAGAAAAATCGAAGTCAATTCGACTTGGGAAAATCGATTTTTTATTTCGCGTTACTTCGCAGTTGCAATATTTTTTTGTGCAGATGCGAAGTAAATAGAATCTATTGCAGAGCAAAAAAATATTTCACCTGTCCTTATTGAACATCTTTGCGGGAGCGCTGCTTCCTGCTAGGTTATCAGGGGCACAAAGGAGCCGAAAATGGACGCTAGGATATACAAACCGAGCAAGACAGCCATGCAGTCAGGTCATGGCAACACGCATGCGTGGGTGCTCGAATTTGAGTCAAAATCGAATCGCGGGCCTGAGCCTTTGATGGGCTGGACGACCGGCGATACGCTTGGCCAGGTCTGCCTCGAATTCCCGAGCCTGGCCGAGGCCAAGGACTACGCTCTGCGCAAGGGCCTGTCGGTGACGGTCCAGCCGGCCATGGGCCGCAAGCTGAAGCCGCGCAACTATGCCGATAATTTTCGCTACCGCCCCGAGGACGAGGCCTGATAGTAATACCCTGTCATAAGACTCCGTAGCTCAACGGATAGAGCACCTGCCTTCTAAGCAGGGGGTTGCAGGTTCAAGTCCTGCCGGGGTCGCCATCCTTTGATTTACCAGCCAAATTCGCGTTCACTACGTACAGTTTCAGGGGGGGGTACCCGGAAATCCCGGCCGATTGAGCAAAAAAAGGTCCGGAGACCTTTCGATGCTCCGGACAAACGGCGGTAATAGAGGGTGTGTAGGTTAGTTATATGTCACTTCCGGACCCATTGCAAGAAAAAAGCCCCGGATTTATCTAAAATTTTATCAAAACCGGAACTATCTGTAATCAAAACGCTTATATACAGTATAGACGGAAATATTTGAGGTAATAATTTATTATCTTCAGTATTTATATGTCTTTTGATTGTACAAAAAACGCATAAATAACCGCGAGTTTTATAATAAATACTAAAATCACTGTATTATTTACTTATATAATTCTTATATCTATTGATTTATCCGGTCCAAAATTGACCTAGGACACGGTAAAAATCTCGACCATTTCGTCCCGGCCCCGAATCTCGACCTTGCCCAGGGATTTGGTCCTTCCCCGCACATTCTGGCTCATATGCTGGCGAACGGAACGGGAAAGCAGGATGCGCGTGCCCATTTGCTTGTTCATCTGCTCGATCCGCGAGGCCGTGTTGACGACGTCGCCATAAACGCCGAGAAAAAGCTTTTCCTCGCCAATCTGGCTGATAACCACGTTGCCGGCATGAATGCCCATGCGAAAATCCGGCACCATGCCGTATGAACCTTCATAGGCAACCCTTCGGCTCTCCAGCCTGTTGATCAGCATGTCGTAGGCGCGCACGACCTTGTCGCTCTGGAACAGCGGCCAGAGCACCATCAGCCCGTCGCCGGTATAATTCACGATGTCGCCGCCATTGACGCGGCAGGAATGACACGCATCGAAAATAAAGTTCGCAATCAACTCCATGCTTTTCTTGGGCGGAAGTCTCTCCGCCACCGCGGACGACCCCACCATGTCGAAAAACACGACGATGCGCTTTTTCTCCTCGGGCCGGTGATAGGTGCCGAGAAGGAAATAAAACACGTGCTGTTCGCCGATCATGTCAACGATTTTAAGGAGGCTGATCGTCAGCGTCGGGATGCCGATCGCAATCGCCAGGCATTGCTGGAGCAGCGTGGCCTGCATACCGGGCACGTAAGCCTGGCCGAAATAGATCAGGCCCGTAAGGGCGCACGAACCTGCAACCGCCACGGCCATAAAGGTGAAATAATATATAAGCTGCCCCATGGGATGGAGCTGCCGGATGCTGTGCCCCAAAATACTGCGCCGCGTCTCGAAATAGACGAGCCAGAACAGCGAATAGAGCGCCCAGAACGTCATCGGGATTTTCATGTCGCCCATGAAGGTGATGTTTTTCAGTCCCGCCATGTAACTGACGATGATCAGCAGGAAAAAGAAAATCAGCAGGTGCTTGGCGTACATGAACAGCGCGAGCCCGCCGACGATCATCGTCTCCGCCCAGTAGAGATACCAGGTGTAATCCCACGGCCACAGGCCCTTATGCGCGATCATCCATGCCGCGATATTGAACGCGCTCAGGAAGATAAGACTGAGAATAACGTTGGCGATTCTGGCATTCATGGCGGATCGGGCAAAGAAATTGCGCCGGGATTCGGCGTTAACAAGCATATTACATATGGCGCGCTGTGGCTATAGCGGGGCAGGGCGAACTATTTTTTTGAAAAGAGAGAAAAGTAATTATATCCGGGCTTCACCGGCTTCAAGGTGTGAAGCTCGGATTGATTGCAGTTATAGCCGCTCATCTTGTCTTTCATATAGAGAACGGTAGCCTTGCGACCATCGACTAATACAAGTTTAGGCGCATTCAGCTCCAGTGCGTTGGTAGTGGCGCCCTGTTTCTTAGCTATACCTTCGAAGTAACCTCCGGGGCCGTCAATCATAACGAGATCAAAAGATTCATCGAACTGAATGTCGTATTTCAGCTGGGGGGGGGATGACATCAGCAAAACCGATGGCTTTGCTGTAAATAACTTTAACATTGTCGTTACCCGCAACGAACTCACGCGCTTTTTCCACCCAGTTTTCATCGCTTTCGACGCTAATGACTTCGGCACCATTTCTTCTGGCGTAATCGCCAAACACCACTGTCGATGAACCGCTGCCGAATTCCAGAATTTTTTTAGGTTTGTGTTCTTCCAGAATTTTTACCAAGCACCAGAGTTTGTAAGGCTGGAAAATGTCCTTTTTCATTCCTGTCGGGTGATATTTATCGATGATAGAATCGACATAGGAATAATCGTGACTCAGGCGGTGGATAAAATGGGCAAGCGAAACGCTTAAATCCCACAGTCTATTTCTTATTTTTCTGAAAATTTTATTAATCATAATGGCATCTTATAAAGAATGGCTCCCCGGGCAGGATTCGAACCTGCGACCAATCGATTAACAGTCGATTGCTCTACCGCTGAGCTACCGAGGAACATGGGCACATTTATTATGTTTTTAAGCCTGTCCTGTCAACTACATAAGGGGCGCAAATCCCTGTTCTCAAGCCCGGCTGAGCCGGACTTTGCCAATGCGCTTGGCATCCATCCGCAGGATTTCGAAGGTCCAGCCATCCCAGGTGAATTTTTCGCCCTCCACCGGGAAACGCCCGGTTTCATGGAGAATGAACCCGGCGATGGTCGCAAAGTTCCCGTCCGGCTCGTAATCCAGGCCCGTATGGTCGCGTACGTCGTAGATCGAGGCCATGCCGTCGAGAATGTATGAACCATCCTTTTGCTTCGCGATGCCGTCGTCGGGGCGCGGGTCGTCGTGGTCAGGGAATTCGCCCGCGATCGATTCCAGCAGGTCGAGATGCGTAACCACGCCCTTGGTGCCGCCGAACTCATCGACGACGACGGCAATGTCGCTGTGACGTTTCTTGAGTGACTCCAGCAGCTTCAGAACCGACGTTGATTCATGGACGAGCAGGGGCTCCTGCATGATCTTGGTAATCGACGGTGAAAATTCCGGCGAGGTTTTCGCAAGGTAATCTTCCTTGCGCACGACGCCGAGAACGTTATCGATGTCGCCGTCGCATACCAAAAGCCGCGCGCGCGGCGACTGGATAATCATCTCGCGCAGGGCATCGGCGGAATCCCCGACATCCACCCATTCGATATCGGTGCGCGGAGTCATGATCGTGCTCACCGTGCGGCCGTTGAGATTCAGAACGCCGCGTAGCAACTCTTTTTCAACCGGAGTGAGGAAATCTTCATGCGCGGCCTGCTGGAGCAGCATGCTCATTTCATGTGGGCTATGCTCTTCCTCGCTGCCATCGCTCTTGCGCGCACCGAAAACGCGGAGCACGGCTTCGGCTGTACGCTGGCGCATATCCGGCCCTTCGGAAACGCGTTTCTTAAGCTTTGACTGCGCGAACTGGTTGAACGCCTCGATGAGAACCGAAAAACCGATCGCGGCATAGAGATAGCCTTTCGGTACATGGTGGCCGAAACCTTCCGCCACGAGACTGAGGCCAACCATCAGAAGGAAACCGAGGCAGAGCATCACCACGGTCGGACGCGCATTGACGAAAATGGTTAAAGGTTTACTGACCAGCATCATCAGGGCAATGGCAACGGTAACGGCGATGATCATGATATCGAGGTGATCGGTCATACCGACAGCGGTGATGACAGAGTCCAGCGAGAAGACAACATCCAGCACAATGATCTGCGCAACCACGGTCCAGAAGGCAGGTTTATAACCACCGCCTGCGCCGCCATGGCCGAAGCCCTCAAGCCGCCCGTGAATTTCCGTCGTGGCTTTATAAAGGAGGAACAACCCGCCGCCGAGCATGATGAGATCGCGACCGGAGAAATTGAAGCTGGCGATTTCAACCAGCGGCGCCGTCAGGGTCGCCAACCATGAAATACCGAACAGCAGCGCGATGCGGAAAACGAGGGCGAGCAGGAGGCCGATGCGACGCGCCTTGTCGCGCTGCTCAGGCGGCAGTTTCTGGGCCAGCACGGCGATAAAGACGAGGTTGTCTATGCCTAGGACCAGTTCGATCAGTATAAGGGTAAGAAGGCCGAGCCAGGCCGTAGGGTCAGAAAACCATTCCATGGAAAATGCTTTTAAAGCAACGTCTCCCGGCAATCAATATGGTTGAATTGGAGGCACGGCCGGGAATCGAACCCGGATACGAGGATTTGCAGTCCTCTACATCACCATTCTGCCACCGCGCCTTTGGATGGGTCGGGGGGATCATAGAGGAAACATCCATCTGAAATAAAGGCAAAAATAAAGGCCAAAATAAAGGATAGATTTGAGTATTTTTCGGCTTTATCATGGCGTGTAGTGCAATTCTAAGACGGATATTCGCCCTCCAGATGACCAGCTTTTCCCAGACCCGCAAAAACATGGTGGATAGCCAGATTCACACCGCCGGTGTGATAAACCCCTCGATTCTCGACGCTTTCCGGAATGTTCCGCGTGAAACATTCGTCCCCAAGGCGCTCCGCAACATCGCCTATGGCGATGGCGACCTGCCCATTGGCGGTGGTCGTTACCTGTCCGAGCCCATCGTCCATGGCCGCATGATACAGGCCGCAAACCCGGAAAAGACCGACAGGGTCCTCGATATTGGCGGCGGCACGGGATACGCGGCGGCGATCATGGCCAGCATTGCAGGCTATGTCACGGTTCTCGAGGAGGACCGGCAGTTTCTCGACTATGCGGTTCAGGCCTGGGCGCATCTGGGCTTCCAGAACGTTGTTCCGGCTATCGGGCCTTTGGCGGCGGGCTACGCGCAGGGCGGGCCATATGACATCATTTTCATACACGGTGCGGTCACGGAAATTCCCCTGAACATAGCTGCTCAGCTCGCACCCGGCGGGCGGATGCTGACAATTGTTAAACAGCCCGGCACGGTCATGGGAAAGGCGACCATGACAGTCGCCGCCGGAAACACTTATTCATCCCGGACGCTGTTCGATGCCGGCGCGGATTACCTTCCTGCATTCGCGCCGCAGCAGGTTTTTGTCTTTAATGGCTAGGACATATTGAAAGCAGGGCCTCGCAGGGATATATACCTACCGGCGTATCTATCTTTCAAAAGGCCCGCCGGTCTGCTAGGTTAGACGCTACTAAAAAGAGATTTCATGTTGATTTCAAATAGATATAAAACTTTTCTAAAGCTGGGACTGAGGATTGTCCCGGCCTTTACCATGCTTTCTGCCCCGGCCATGGCCCAGCAAGTGGCCGCACCCGCACCGCAAACGCCTGTATCACCGGCTGCAGTCGCCGTGCAGGACTCCCTCAGCCTAAGCCAGGCCCTGAGACTGGCATATCTGAATAACCCGGCCCTGAATTCCGCCCGCTCCGACCTCCAGGCCACGCAGGAAGAGCTGCCACAGGCGCAGGCCGGGTGGAAGCCGATTGTGACGGCGGATGCCGACGTTACGAACAGCGATTCAGATTCCGGCGGCAGCGACGAGAACAACACATCCAAAAGCGCGGGCCTGACACTGACCCAGCCGGTCTATCGCGGCGGCCGCACCGTCGCCGAGACGGCCTCGGCCCGCAGCGCTATTGCCGCGCGCTCCCAGATCCTGCGCGCACAAGAGCAGGACATTTTCGAAAACGCGGTTATTGCGTATATGGACGTCCTGCGCGACGAAGCACTGCTGGATCTCCAGCGCCAGAACAGCGACCTTCAAAGCCGCCAGCTTAAAGCCACGAGCGACCGTTTCGAAGTTGGTGAACTCACCAAGACAGACGTCAGCCAGTCGGAAGCCCGCGTCGCCGAGGCCGAAGCGAATGTGATCGACGCGCAGGGCAATTTGAATTCCAGCCGCGCCGTGTTCGAACAGGTGATTGGTGTGCCCGCAGGCCATCTTGCACCACCGGATATCAGGCCCGATGTTCCAGACACACTGGCCGACGTAACACGTCAGGCCGAGGAGGCGAGCCCGCTCGTCCTCGCTGCGGTGAACACGCACAACGCCTCGGAAAAAGATATTGAGACCGTGCTCGGTGAATTATTGCCGCAGGTCGGGTTCTTCGCCTCGGCGGGCCGCACTTACGATCCACCCTCGGGCGGCGACGACCGCAACGATCGCAGTGTGGGCCTTGAGGCCAGCATCCCGTTATATGAAGCTGGCGCAGTACGCTCGCGCGCCCGGCAAGCAAAACACAACGCCAACAGCCGTTATCTCGACATTCTCGATACCAAACGCCAGGTGCGCGAGGCCGCCGTGCGCAACTGGGAAGATCTCCAGGCCGCGCGTGCGCAAATCATGTCGCGCAGCGCGCAGGTCGAAGCCTCCCGCATCGCGCAGGAAGGCGTCCGCCAGGAAGCCGAATTCGGCGCACGCAGTGTTCTTGACGCCCTCGACGCCGACCAGGAGCTCCTCGATGCCCAAGTGGCGCTCGTCGTCGCCCGCCGCGATGAGGTAGCGGCGCAATTCTCCCTCCTGGCCACGCTTGGCCTGTTGACCCCTGAAGTCCTTGGCTTTGGCGGCGAAGCCATCAATATCGACAGCCGCCTCCAGGAAAAAGAACGTAAATTTCTTGATATGGGTGTGGATAGGGTAGGCCAGCCCGGCTGATCCCTCTTTGACAACCCTCACCCAATGTACGAAACTGATTCGATTGGGATTACAGGCGCACAGGCATGTCCAAACAGCAGGATAATAATCAGGAGCCCTCGATCGAGGAGATTCTGGATTCGATCCGACAGATCATTTCGGACGATGACGAAGGCGCACCCGTGGAGGCGCCCGCACCGGCTGCGACCGCGGACGATGTCATCGAACTGACCGAAAAAGCGCCTGAAAAAGAAGAAATTATCGTCGATATGCAGGAGCAGGACGCACCTGCCGAGCCGGAGCCGCCGCCCGCTGCCGCAGCACCTCCGCCACCGCCCAAACCCGAGCCGGCCCCCAAGCCTGAACCCGTGCAGAAAGCACCGCTGCCGGTTGCTAAAACCTCCGGGATAAACGAAGATACTAGTGCAATTCTCACCAGAAACGCCGAGGACTCCGTCATGGGTGCATTTACAGAACTGACCAAACGCGCGTCGATCGACAAGGGCGAGAGCCATACCGTCGAGGACGTCGTGCGCGAGGAACTCCGACCCATGCTCAAACAGTGGATGGACAAGCACCTGCCGAGCATGGTGGAACGCCTGCTGCAGAAGGAAATGGAGCGCATCTCCAAGCGCGTCCTGGGCGACGAGTAAGCTCTTAATCTTGCCTTATTAGCGAAAATCCCTAATATTCAACCGATTGTCTTCCCCGCGAAAGCGGGGATCTATTTTAATGCTATAAAGATCCCTGCTTTCGCAGGGAATACAGTAAAAAATGCTAGATAAGAATTTCAATCCTCAGGCCATTGAAGACAAACATTACGACCGCTGGGAAGCCTCCGGCGCGTTCGCCTGCGACCCCGCGAGCAAGGCCAAGCCCTTCACAATCATGATGCCGCCGCCCAATGTTACGGGCAGCTTGCATATGGGTCATGCCCTGAATATGACGCTCCAGGATATTCTAACCCGCTATTATCGGATGAAGGGGCGCGACGCGCTCTGGCAGCCCGGAACCGACCATGCCGGTATCGCGACGCAGATGGTGGTCGAGAGACTTCTGGATAAAGAGGGTGTCAACCGCCGCAAGCTCGGCCGTGAAAAATTCCTCAAGCGTATCTGGGAATGGAAAGCGGAATCCGGCGGCACCATCGTCGGCCAGCTTCGCAAACTCGGCGCGACACCCGACTGGAAGCGCGAACGGTTCACGATGGACGAGGGGCTCTCGAAAGCCGTGCTGAAAGCGTTCGTCCAGCTCTACCGCGAAAAATTGATTTACCGTGATAAACGCCTTGTAAACTGGGACCCGAAACTGCACACCGCCATTTCCGATCTCGAAGTCGAGCAGAAAGAAAAAAAGGGCCATATGTGGCACATCCGTTACCAGGTCGAAGGGGTCACGGAGGAATTTATTACGGTCGCGACGACGCGGCCCGAAACAATGCTCGGCGATACGGCGGTGGCGGTTCATCCGGATGATGAGCGCTATAAACATTTAGTGGGGAAATTTGTTTCCCTGCCGCTGACCGGGCGCTTGATTCCAATCATCGCCGATGAATATTCGGACCCCGAGAAGGGCAGCGGCGCGGTCAAGATCACGCCCGCACACGATTTCAACGACTTCGAAGTCGGCAAGCGCCATAACCTGCCGATGATCAATATTTTCGACGTCAACGCGCATATGAATGAAAATGCGCCGAAAGATTATCAAGGACTGGAGCGCTTCGCCGCGCGTAAAAAGATTCTCGCCGAGCTCGAGGAAATGGAACTGCTCGCGCAGGTCGAGGATATCAAGCACGCCGTTCCCTATGGTGATCGCTCCGGCGAAATTATCGAGCCTTATCTGACCGATCAGTGGTACTGCGACGCCGCGACACTCGCAAAACCCGCGATCAAGGCCGTGCAGGACGGCAAAACCAAATTCGTGCCCAAGAGCTGGGAGAATACCTATTTCGAATGGATGAAAAACATCCAGCCATGGTGCATCTCGCGCCAGCTCTGGTGGGGACACCAGATCCCGGCATGGTACGGGCCTGACGGCAAGGTATTCGTCGACGAGGATGAAAAGGGCGCGCAAGGGCAGGCCGACAAGCATTACGGCGAGAAAGTTACGATCAAACGCGACGAAGATGTTCTCGATACGTGGTTCTCCTCGGCGCTCTGGCCATTCTCGACGCTCGGCTGGCCCGATGAAAACACGATGAAGATGATGGGGAAATATTATCCCGGCGACGTTCTCGTGACCGGCTTCGATATTATTTTCTACTGGGTCGCGCGGATGATGATGTTCGGCATTCATTTCATGGGCGAGGTACCGTTCAAGGATGTTTACATGCACGCGCTGGTCCGCGATTCCAAGGGCCAGAAAATGTCGAAATCCAAGGGCAACGTCATGGACCCGCTGGAGCTGACCGAGAAATTCGGCGCCGATGCGCTACGCTTCACACTCACCGCCATGGCGGCGCAGGGGCGGGACATCCGCCTCTCCGAGGACCGCGTCGAAGGCTACCGCAATTTCGCGACCAAGCTCTGGAACGCGACGCGTTACTGCGAGATGAACGGCTGCCTGCCGGTAACAGGATTTAAACCGGAAACGGTTTCCTACGCGCCCAATAAATGGATCATTCATTCGCTCGCAGAAGCAACAGAGGCGATGTCCGCCGCTATTGAAAACTATAAATTCAACGAAGCAGCGGCGGCGATCTATCAATTCGTCTGGAACACCTTCTGCGACTGGTATCTCGAATTCACGAAGCCTGTCCTCGCTGGCGGCGACGAAAAGGTCAAAAAAGAAATCCAGCAGACCACCGGCTGGATCCTTGATCAGATTCTAACCGTTCTCAACCCGCTGATGCCCTTCATCACCGAGGAGCTTTATGCCTCGATCGCAGAACGCGGTAAGGATGAAATGCTGCTGACCGCGAAATGGCCGGAATATGCAGCCAGCCTGAAAAGTGCCGACGCCGCAAAGGAAATCGGCTGGCTGGTGCGCTGCATCTCGGAAATCCGGAGTGTGCGCGCCGACATGAATGTGCCGCCCAAGGCGATGATCAAATTGCTGGTCAAGGACGCTTCAGCAGGGACGAAAAAAAGCTTCGGCGCTTACGATGAAATCCTGAAACGCGTGGCTCGCATCGAAACGATAGAATTTTCCAGCAATGTTCCGAAAGGATCGATTCAGACTATTCTTGACGAAGCCACGCTCGTCCTGCCCATTGCCGACATCATCGACCTCGACAAGGAGCGCGAGCGCCTGCGCAAAGAGCTCAAAAAACTCGAGCAGGACATTGAGAAGGTCGACCAGAAACTCGGCAACGAGCAGTTTGTTTCGAACGCGCCCGAGGAAATCATTCTCGAGCATAAGCAGCGCAAGGAAACGGCCGAAACCGCGCACAAAAAATTCTCAATGGCGCTGAAGCAGCTTGAATCGGCCTAATCGAGATAGTCCTGGTCCTTAAGGCGCTTGTGCTCGCCGAAATCCATTTTGACGACCATGAGAAATCCGACCAGCAAAACAAGCACGCCGATAGTCGCCAGGATTTTGAACAGCGCCACGCCGAGATCGACACCCCAGATGCTGAGGATGATGAGGGCCGCACCAGCGATGACGAGGCCGATCAGAATAAGTAAAAGCGAACGTTGCATGATTAAACCTTTTCCCTTTCAAGAACGACCAAAAATGCTTCTCTCTGGAAGAACAGCAGCATCCGGCGGAATTCCTTTTCCATCGTAACGACCCGCCAGCCCTGCGCCGCGTTGCGGTTCAGGAAATCGGAAAAGCGCTCGGGATCAACTTTCGAGCTGCCGAGAAACAGCGAACCGAACATGCCTTCGCGGTAGAGAATGACTTTGTATTCGCGGGTCTGAGCCATGGATCAAAGGTAGTATGCGCCCGCCCGGCGGTCCAGAAATAAAAAACGCCCGGGTTGCCGGGCGTTTGTCTTTGAAGGAAGGGCGGAGAATTACTTCTTGCCTTCGTCCTTTTTGCCGCCGCTCGAAAGCGCGCCGAAATTGGCGAAGCGTTTTTCGAACTTGGACAGGGCGCCTTTTTCAAGGATCTTGCCCGTGCCGCCTTGCCATGCCGGGTGGGTCAGGGGGTCGATGTCGAGGTTCAGGACATCGCCTTCTTTGCCATACGTGCTGCGCGTCTGGTAGGTCGTGCCATCCGTCATCTTGATCGTGATGGTGTGGTAATCGGGGTGTCCTTCGGCTTTCATAATCTTATTCCTTGTTGAACAGAGGCGCTTTTTAGCGTTAATAAGGCCGGATTGCAAGTTTTTTATAGGCTTATGAATGTGGTGGCAGCCCCATAATTTCGAACGTAAAAAGCCGTTTTTAGAGGCCCGTAGCAAGGTTTTACGCTCGGTCAGGGCCTTTTTCGATGGCCAGAGCTTCCAGGAGGTCGAAACACCTATCCTACAGGTCTGCCCGGTCATGGACACCCATATCCACGGGTTCAAGACCGAAATCCTCAAGCCCGACCTGACCCATGAGCGGGACATGTACCTCCATACCAGCCCCGAATTCGCCATGAAAAAGCTGATGGTTGCGGGCCTGCCGCGCATTTACCAGCTCTGCCATGTGTTCCGGAACGGCGAGGGCAGCCGCCTCCACAGCCCTGAATTCACCATGCTGGAATGGTACCGGGCACCGGGTGGCTACCGCGACATCATGGATGACTGCATGGGCCTGCTGCGGGGGGTCGCAAATGACCTTGAAATTAAAGAATATAAATACAGGGGAATATTATCGGACCCGTTCTTAAACTGGAATATTATTTCAGTATCAGAAGCATTTGAGAAATATTCGGAAATCAGGCTTGGGGATTACCTCGAGGATACCGCTAGGTTTTCAAAGGCCGTCGCGGCCCGGGGAATCAGGGTCGCGGACGGCGACCGCTGGGACGATCTGTTCTTCCGGGTGATGGCGGAAAAGATCGAGCCACATCTGGGCGCGGGCGCTCCGGCCATTTTGTACGACTACCCGGTCAGCATGGCCTCACTTGCGCGAAAGAAACCCGAAGACCCTCGCTTCGCCGAACGGTTCGAAATGTATGTCTGCGGCGTGGAAGTTTGCAACGCCTTCGGCGAACTGGTCGACCCGGTAGAACAGCGCAAAAGATTTCACGAGGAAATCGACCTGAAGGAAAAACTATACGGCTACCGCTACCCGTTCGACGAGGATTTCCTGAAGGCGCTGGAATACGGCCTGCCGGAATCAGGCGGCAATGCGCTCGGCGTGGACAGACTCGTCATGCTGGCAAGCGGGGCGGAGGATATCGACCAAGTTCTGTGGGCGGGCAAACCTTAGGCCGCCTGTGCCTTACCCGCGCCGCTGATCGAGGCGGCATAGATTTTATCAATCGCTTTCTGCAGCGCCGCGTTGAACTCGGCATCACTCTGCGAAGCTTTCAGGTCATTGCTGAGCGCGCGGGAGAAGCTGGCGATAATGCCGTCATTCTCAGACAGCCGCTTGCAGGCTTCATCGAGCGAATAACCGCCGGACAGGGCGACAACCTTCAGGGTCTTTTTATGATTGACGAGATCACGGTAGAAATTGGCTTCTTCCGGCAGGGTCAGCTTGAAAATAACCTGCTGGCCGTCGGGCAGGGCGCTAAGGCTTTTTAAAATCTCGGCTTTAAGAATTTTCTCGCATTCGGTCTTGTCGCCCGCCTTGATATTCACTTCGGGCTCGATGATCGGCATAAGCCCGTAACCCAGAATCTGTTTCGCAACCTCGAATTGCTGTTTCACGACGGCGGCAATTCCACTTGCAGACGCCCTATTCACGACAGAACGCATCTTGGTGCCGAAAATCCCGGCATCGCGGGCGCGGCCCAGCAGGCCATCAAGCTTCGGCATGGGTTTCATCAGTTGCACGCCCTCATTCTCATCGGCAAGGCCCTGGTCGATTTTCAGGAAAGGAACGACGCCAAGTTTTTCCCAGAGATATTTGGCGGTCGGCGTTCCCTTGATCGCGTCATCCATGGTTTTTTCAAACAGGATCGCGCCGATGATTTTCTCGCCGTTGAAGGCGGGCGCGGTGATGATGCGCGTGCGCATCTCGTGAACCTTTTTGAACATCTCGGCTTCGCCGTTATAGGCGCTTTCGGGGACGCCATACTGGGCGAGCGCCTTGGGCGTCGAGCCGCCGCTCTGGTCGAGCGCCGCGATAAAACCTTTGCCTGAGGCAATTTTCTTGAGTTGCTCGTCTCTTGCGGCCATAAAAATCTCCCTTATTTAGCGTGCTTAAAAATAGCCAATAAGGGCTGGGGAAACAAGTTCCAAATCAGGGAGGATTACATACCGAAACTGACGCCACGCAGAGGCTGCGCAGTCGAAGGAACACCAGCGCTGGCTCCAAAGCTGTCGCTGAGGCTGAAATCAACAGAGATGACGTTGCCATAGTCATGGCCGCCCTCGACGAGGCCGCGCAAAGAATCAAAACCATGAACATTACTAGCGAACATCTTTTACCAGTCCTTCTTCAATCAGCTCGTTGAATGCCCGGTTTTCAGTCGAGGCGGAACCTTCATAAAGCTTGTCAAGAACCTGCTGCTTCGTCGCGCCGCGAGTCTCCTCGAGAACGGCAATGATCTTGGCATCGCGCAGGGTGGGTTTCTCCATCTTCATGATGGTATTGAATTTCTCGATGAAGCGTTTCAGCGCATCGTGACTGCCTTCGAAATAAGAGAGAGCATCATCGAGGCCTTTTTTCGAATAGCCGCAGGCCTGCAGTTTGACAGCGCGGGCGTCATCCCTGCTTTCCTGGCGCATGATGCAGCCGTAATTAAATAACCATTCGATCTCACGCGTCAGGGCGGATTTATGGATGCCGAGTCGCTCCATGATGCCTGTCTGCGTTGTGCCGGGATATTGGTCGATATCGGCGAGAATCAGGGCCCGGCGGAGCGAAGAAGAGGGCTCGTTACCCAGGGCTTCCACAAGGTGATCGATGATGTAGCAGATCTTTTGATCTGTCGTCGTCATCGCCTTTTTAGCCATCATTTTGACCATGTGTGCATGATACTAAAAAAGTAGCTTTTCTTGCAAGAAATATAGATTCAAGGCCTGTGGAAAGGCTTCGTAAGTGCCTGATTCAATACCCAAAATGAAAGCCGGCCCGGAGCGGGTTACGCTACGGACCGGCTTTGCCACGGAGAAACGAAAATATGCGCCTGCTCCGGAAATGAGTCAAATATTTATTTATAGCCGACCTTATGCATGGCCAGCGCCGTATCCAGCATCCGGCAGGAAAAGCCCCATTCATTGTCGTACCAGGCCATGACACGGACGAAGACGCCGTCGATGACCTTGGTGCCTTCGAGGCTGAAAATGGCGGAGTGGGGGTCGTGGTTGAAATCACTTGAAACCAGCGGCTCGTCGTAAACAGCGACGATATTTCTAAGCTCTCCCATGGCGGCCTTTTTCATGGCCTCGTTGATTTCCCCGGCGCTTGTCTTGCGCTTGGCGGTGAATTTGAAATCGACCAGCGAAACGTTCGGCGTGGGAACGCGGATGGAAACACCGTCCAACTTGCCGTCGAGTTCGGGCAGGACCTTGCCGATCGCCTTGGCCGCGCCCGTCGAGGTCGGTATCAGGTTCAGCGCCGCCGCGCGTGCGCGGTAGGGGTCCTGGTGCGAGGCATCCACCGTGACCTGGTCGCCAGTATAGGAGTGAATTGTGGTCATGAAACCGTGCTCGATGCCGATGGCTTTATGCAGCGCATAGGCAACGGGGCCGAGGCAGTTGGTGGTGCAGGAAGCGTTTGAGACAATAGTGTGCGAGGCCTGCAGCTTGTTGTGGTTCACGCCATAAACGATGGTGATATCGTCCGTCTTGCACGGCGCGGAAACGAGAACCTTCTTCGCGCCGCCCTTGAGGTGCCTCGACGCACCTTCCTTATCGGTAAACTTGCCGGTGCATTCAAACACGATATCGACCTTGTGCTTGCCCCACGGAATTTCTTCCGGCTCGCGTGAACGGTAGCGCGGGATTTCATCGTCGGCGATATGCATCAGGTCGGCGCTGTCGCGCACGATGTTCATGGGTGCGCGGCCATGAACTGAATCATATTTCAGCAGGTGGACGTTATTGACGCCCGGGTCGTTGATGGCGGCGATTTCAATTTCACCCCGGCGCTTCAGTTCATAGATCGCGCGGGCCGAAAGCCGTCCGATCCGTCCGAAACCGTTAATGCCGACCCGCAGAACCATCAGAGTTTTTCCTTCACCGCTTTGACCACCGACTCGGCGGTAATCCCGAAATGCTGGTAGAGTTTTTCATACGGAGCCGAAGCGCCGAACGAACTCATACCGATAAAGACGCCATCCGGGCCGATCATGCAATCCCAGCCCTGCTGGACCCCGGCTTCGACGGCCACTTTCACGCTGTCATTGCCGAGAATGCCATCAATATAGGCGTCATCCTGCCCGCAGAACAGGTCCATGCAGGGCACGGAAACCAGGCGGACTTTCAGCCCTTCGCCGGTCAGTTGTTCATAGGCCTTGTGTGCGATTTCAACTTCGGAGCCCGAAGCAAAAAGCGTTACGGCCGGGTCCTTGCCGTTCTCTTTCAATATATAGGCCCCGCGCGCGACCATGTTTTCCTTGCGGTTTTCGCAGATCGTCGGCAGCCCCTGGCGCGTGAGCGCGAGAATGCTTGGGCCCTTTTGATTGCCAAGGGCAAGCTCCCACGATTCAGCGGTTTCAATGCCATCGCATGGGCGGAACACATTCACGTTCGGCATCGCGCGGAACGAGGCAACATGCTCGACGGGCTGGTGCGTCGGGCCGTCTTCACCGAGGCCGATTGAATCGTGCGTCATGACATAGACAACGCGCTGCTGCATCAGCGCGGACAAGCGTATGGCCGGGCGACAGTAATCGGTGAACACAAGGAACGTGCCGGCATAAGGAATAATCCCGCCATGCAGGGCCATGCCGTTCATGGCTGCGGCCATGCCATGCTCGCGCACGCCATAGTATATGTATTGCCCTTTGTATTTGTCGGCTTCGACAATTGCGGCGTTCTTGATCTTGGTGTTCACGGAGCCTGTCAGGTCAGCCGAGCCGCCGATCATCGCGGGAACCTTGGGAACGAGGGCCTCAAGCACGACGCCGGACGCCTGGCGCGTTGCCAGTTTCGGTTTTTCAGATACGAACTTGGTTTTAACCTCGGCGATCAGCGGTGCAATGATTTTTGAAACATCACCGGATTGTCCTGCAAGGAATTCGTCTTTTTGTTTCGACTTAACGAGGCGCGCTTCCCAGTCATTATGGCACTCACGGCCTTGCTCGCCGACATCGCGCCACGATTTAAGAATCTGATCGGGGATGGTGAAAGGCTCGTGCGGCCAATCGAGGTTTTTGCGCGTGCCCTCGATCTCTTTTGCGTCGGTGATCGCGCCGTGCGCGGTGGAAGTACCCTCCTGCGTCGGCAGTCCGTAGCCGATGCGCGTCTTGCAGCAGATGATCGTCGGCTTCGGTGAAGCCTTCGCTTTCGCCAGTGCGGATTCAATTTCCTCGAAGTCATGACCGTCGACGCTGAACACATCCCAGCCGTAGGATTCAAAACGCTGCGGAATATTTTCAGAGAACGAGAGCGAAGTCGGGCCATCGATGGAAATTTCATTGTCGTCATAAAGAACGATCAGCCTGCCGAGACCAAGGTGACCGGCGAGGGAGCAGGCTTCGTGACTGACACCCTCCTGCAGGTCGCCGTCACTGGCGATCACGTAAGTATGGTGATTGACCAGATCATCGCCGAAACGGGCGTTCAGAATGCGCTCGGCGAGGGCCATGCCAACAGCCGTTGAAATGCCCTGGCCCAGTGGGCCAGTGGTGGTTTCGATCCCTGCGTGGTGTTCGACTTCCGGGTGGCCGGCAGTGAGTGCGCCAAGCTGGCGGAAATTTTTGATCTGCTCAAGCGTAATGGCGTCATAGCCCGTCAGGTAACTCAACGCATAAAGCAGCATCGATCCATGACCAGCGGAAAGCACGAAACGGTCGCGGTCTGGCCACTCAGGATTTTTGGGATCGAATTTGAGAAACTTGGAATAAAGAACGGTCGCGGCATCGGCCATTCCCATCGGCATCCCGGTATGACCGGATTTCGCCTTCGCCACCGCGTCCAGCGCGAGGGTTCTGATGGCGTTCGCCATGGGCCTGAAATTTGTCTCGGCATCAGACACTGGATTCGGACGCGCCTGCGGTTTTGTCATTTACTCTGAACACCATATTGAAAAATGATTGCCCGTACAATGCCGCTATGCGTCTGACAGGTCAAGATTTCTGTGGCTGGATTCATAAAAATAATCATCGGTCTTGACCGGTTCAAAGTTGTCCTGATACCGTTTGCGAATATCCATTCAGGAAACAACAAGAGAGGGTTTTACCCGTGTCATCGATGAGACAGGCTTTGGCGAAACTCGAAGGGGCGGTCGGAAAACTGGAATCCTCCGCCGTAAAACTTGAAACCACCATGGCCGGGCAGCAGCGCGACATGTTCGGCGACAACGCTGCGAAAAAGAATGGAAGTAACGGTAATGGCAACGCGATGCAGGGCGCATTGTTCGCCAAGCGCCTCGACCAGGCGATCGAAACGGTTGAAGAAATATTGAAGGACGGTTCCCATGGCTGAGGTAAATCTGAACATCAACGGACGCAGCTATGGCATCGCCTGCGACGACGGGCAGGAAAAACGCCTCAAGGACCTCGGCTATTACGTCGACCAGCGCATGAAAGAAATCAGCCGCTCCGGAGCCGCGAACAACGACGCGCACCTGCTTGTTTTGACGGCATTAATGCTGGCTGACGAAATCTTCGACCAGCGCGAGGATATCAACGACCTGAACGGCCGAATCGAGGAAAATGAGGGCGGCCAGGAGGACGAAGTTCTCGTCATACGCGCCATTGATCACCTCGCCGAGCGCATCGACCTGATCGCGGGCCGTATCGCCAAGGCTTAAGGCCTAAATCACCCAAATTTGATAATTTCAGCGGTTGCGCCTATATTACCGGGCAAGGGTTTGCTGCGGGGTGCGTGATACAACATATTCCCGGAGACCGATAAAATTCGTAAGGGAGCTGTCCCTGTCTTCAGGCCAAAAGCCTTTAGGTATATGGTGCCCACCTGGTTTAACTGGGTCATACGCGGATTTGAACGTACACGGCCACTGTGGCGCCCTTGCATTTTCCCCCTTATTATTCCCCCATGACCGAGCCCGACAAAACAGCACTGAGGATCGAGGCGCGACGCCACCGGGCGCGCATGGATGTCCGTGCTGAGGACCCGGCTGCCGCGAGCACGCTTTTTTTCGATACCGTAAAACCGCAAAAGGGCCAGGTTGTCGCGGCTTACTGGCCCGCGGGCAGGGAGTTCGATTCGCGGCCCCTGATCGAGCGGCTTTTAGAGGAAGGCTTCACCTGCGGCCTCCCGGTAATAGTAAAGAATGAAAGAGGCCTGCGCTTCGCACGCTGGCAGGAGGACATGGAATTGCGCCAGACAGATCATGATGTCATGGAGCCTGTCGTCAATGACAAAACGCAATGGCTGCAGCCCGATATCGTTATCGTGCCTTTGCTGGCTTTCGACCGGAGGGGGTATAGATTAGGTCAGGGAGGCGGGCATTACGACGCCACGCTCTCAGCCCTGCGCGCGGGGAAGAAAATCGTCGCCGTTGGGCTGGCATATGCCCAGCAGGCGTGCCTGTTTAATCTGCCCGTCGAGGATCACGACCAGAAGCTCGACTGGGTCATTACGCCGCAGGGCGCAAGCAGTTTTAATCTGTAGGAGATTATTTTGAAGATTTTATTTGTCGGCGATGTGATGGGACGCTCAGGGCGCGAGGCGCTGCAAAAGCACCTCCCGGTGCTGAAGCAAAAGCTCGGACCCGATGTCGTCATCGTCAACGGTGAAAACGCCGCGAGCGGCGCAGGGATCACGCCGAAAATCTGCGAGGAATTTTACGAATGGGGCACTGATGTTATCACGACCGGCAATCATGTCTGGGACCAGCGCGAAATCATTCCTTATATAGACCGCGACAAAAAACTTCTCCGGCCCGTCAATTATCCTGAAGGTTCACCCGGCGCTGGAATCGTCAAGCACGAACTTGATGATGGCCGGACGATCACGGTGATTAACGCCATGGGACGGTTGTTCATGGATGCACTGGACGATCCATTCCGCATTGTTAAGGACATCGTCGAGAAAGAGAAAATGGGCAAGGGCGGCACAAACGCCGTATTCGTGGATTTCCATGCCGAGGCGACTAGCGAAAAATTATCGCTTGCACATTATCTCGATGGAAAAATCTCCGCGCTCGTCGGTACGCACACGCATATCCCAACCGCCGATGCGCATATTATGCCTGGTGGTACGGCCTACCAGAGCGACGCGGGCATGACAGGCGATTACAACAGCGTCATCGGCGTCGAGAAGGAAATCGCGATCCACCGCTTTGTAAAGAAATTCGCCGGAGAACGCATGCGCCCTGCATCCGGCGAGGCGGCACTATGCGGCGTTTACATCGTGACGAATGATAAAACCGGCCACGCGGAAAAAATCGAGCCGGTGCGCGTAGGCGCCATCATGTCGGAAAATATTCCAAAGCCCTAAAACGGCTTTCCCTGGTACTTGTCGAAATAGCGCATGCAGGCTTCGTTCAGCGCCCGCATCAGCTCTGTGCCGTGCTTGCCGCCGTCGCCGGAGACGCGTCCCATGACCACCGCACGCATCGTCGTGTGAAACGCCATAACGATTTCAACAACCTCTATATCGACGCGCTCGATGACCTCGAGAAACTGGATCAGCTTGTCCGCGATGCGCGTGATTAATGGATAATGAAACATGCCGCCGTTGGCCTTCAATTGCATGCCCGGATAAAGCATGCGCGAGATCACGTATTCCTGGTCGTCGCCCGGGTCGGCTTCCTTGGCGAGGTCAATCCCCTTCATCAGGGTAGCAAGATACATCTCGGCCAGAGGCTGAAAATCAACCGTGTTGTTCTCAAGAAGGTCTTGCGCCTTGCTGAGAATGTCATCGCCCAGCCCTCCGGAGCCGACCTTGGTTTTGAGCATATTGGGCGGCTTGATGAATTCGGCGTTGCGCCGGGGCTTTTGTCTGAAATGCTGATCGGTCATGTGCGTTTACCCGGTAAATCCATGCTGACAAGGTAATCGTCCGGCTGCACGTCGGTGTTCCGGCGCAGGGGGCCCTGATAGCCCACGCCACCCTTGCGGCGGCGGTCCGGCCCGAAGAAATCGTCCGAGCGCACGAACTGGCGCGGGCGCTCGATAATCTGGTAGAGGCGCTTGTAAAGATCGCGCGCGGTGAATGGCTTCACCAGGAATTCCGTCACGCCCGCGTCCCGCGCCTGCATGACGCGGCGCTTCTCGCTGAAGCCCGTCATTAAAACAAAGGGGACGAATTTATTCGGCGAGGATGGATCGTTCCGGATCCGGCGGGCGAGGGATATGCCGTCCATCGGTTTCATCATCCAATCGGCGATAATAATATCCGGGTTGTACTCGCAGAATTTCTTGAAGCCCTCTTCGCCGTGTTTGGCGCCGATGACGTTCTTGACGCCGAACGCGGTCATCAACGACTTCGCCAGCTCAAGCATGGGCTGGTTATCCTCAACGATCAGGACGGTAATGTTCTGGAATTGATAACTCATAAATCTCCGGCGTACTCTATTCTCTATTTTAACACAGGATTCGCTAAAAAATCAGGCCCTTTTCAGGGGCAAAAGGGTGATCTATATTCGCTTTTTGATAGCCATAATGAGGGTTGCACATGGCCGGCCATTCCAAATTCAAGAATATCCAGCACCGCAAAGGAACGCAGGACAGGAAAAGGGCCCAGCTTTTTTCAAAGCTCGGACGCGAGATCACGGTCGCCGCGAAAATGGGCGGCGCCGATCCGAATATGAATGCGCGCCTGCGCCTGGCCATTGCGAACGCGAAAGCGCTGAGCATGCCACGCGACAACATCGAAAAAGCCATTCAAAAGGGCGCGGGCGGCGGCGATCTCAGCAATTATGTCGAAATGCGCTATGAAGGCTACGGCCCCGGCGGCGTGGCGATTATTGTCGACGCACTGACCGATAATAAAAACCGCACGGCGGGTGAAGTACGCTCGACCTTCTCAAAATACGGCGGCAATCTCGGCGAAACCAATTCCGTCAGCTTCATGTTCGACCGCGTCGGTGAAATAACGTACCCGGCCAGCGCCGCAGATGCCGACGCCATGTTCGAAGCCGCGCTTGAAGCGGGCGCATCTAATGTTGAATCGAATACAGACATTCATGACATTACCTGCACGCCCGACGATTTCGCCGCCGTCAGGACCGCCATTGTAGCGAAATTCGGCGAACCGGAAAAATCCGGCCTCGCATGGAAGCCGAATGTCATGGCCTCCGTGAACGAGGAGCAGGCGGGCGACGTGCTGGAGCTGATCGAGGCGCTGGAAGAGAACGACGACGTTCAGACCGTCACCACCAATGTCGAGGTCAGCGACCAGATCATGGAAAAACTCATGGCTTCGGGCTAACTACGCCTTTGCATTTTTTTGCCATTCCCCTATACTGTTCCTGAATTGTTCCTGTTCCTTTTAACATAATAAACCATATGCTTATTCTCGGTATCGATCCGGGCCTGCAAAAGACCGGTTGGGGCATTATCCTCAGCCGTGGCAGCGCGCTGCAATACCGCGCCAGTGGCCTGATACGAACAGATGCAGATCAATCCCTGGCCGCGCGGCTGGCCGTGATCCACCGCGAACTGGCGCGAGTAATCGAGGCCCACAAGCCCGAAGCGGCCGCCGTCGAGGAAACTTTCATGAATAAAAACGCAGCCTCGGCTCTTAAATTGGGGCAGGCACGGGGCGTGGCCCTGGCCGTCCCGGCGCTTTACGGGCTGGAAACGGCGGAATATGCGGCCAACAAGATCAAGAAATCCATCGTCGGTACCGGCCACGCCGAAAAGCAGCAGGTCGGCATGATGATCCAGAGGCTGTTGCCCGCCTGTGGCAAAATCGGCGAAGACGAAGCTGACGCCCTTGCCGTGGCCATCTGCCATGCTCATCACCGTCCATTGTCATTCCGGCGCAAGCCGGAATCGATTAAACTTAGAGGCAACCCGATCCCGGCTTGCGCCGGGATGACAGGTGAGGTTAAATGATCGGCAAACTCTCCGGCATCATCGACTCCTTTGCGGACAACCACGCGATTTTGGACGTGAACGGCGTCGGCTATGTCGTGTTCGCGAGCCGCCGCACACTGGGCCGGATCGGCCAGCCCGGCGACCCGGCAACACTCCTGATCGACACGCACGTGCGCGAGGATCATATCCACCTCTACGGCTTTGCCGATGCGAACGAGCAGAAATGGTTTCGGCTCCTGACAAGCGTGCAGGGCGTAGGGGCGAAGGTTGCGCTCTCGATTTTGACCGCGTGCCCGGCGGAGCGCCTCGGCGTCATCATCGCCTCGCAGGACAAAGCCGCGATCACCTCAGCTGACGGCGTCGGCCCGAAACTCGGCGTAAGAATATTGACAGAATTGAAAGACAAGGCCGAGCAGGCTGAAATCACTGCGCCCGCGAAGGGCGTGAAGTACAAGGAAATCGCCAACGAACCAAAAACCATCGATCAGGACGCCGTCTCTGCGCTGATCAATCTCGGCTATACGCGCTCGGATGCTTATAACGCCGTCATGCAGGCCCGCACGAAAGCGAATGATAACGACAAGGAAAATTTACAAACGATTATCCGCATGGCACTGAAGGAACTGAGCGCATGACCAAGAACGCACAGCTCGAAACCGTGAAGCAGGAATTCGAAGGCCGACAGGAGGTCGCATTGCGCCCGTTGTCCTTCGCCGATTTCGTCGGGCAGAAACCGCTCTGCGAAAATCTGAAAGTATTTGTAAAGGCTGCGAAAGCGCGCCGCGACGCGATGGACCATGTTTTATTGTTCGGCCCGCCGGGGCTTGGCAAGACAACGCTCGCGCAGATCATCGCCAAGGAACTCGGCGTCGGTTTCCGCGCGACCTCCGGCCCCGTGATCGCAAAAGCCGGCGACCTTGCCGCGCTTCTTACAAATCTTGAGCCCAACGACGTTTTGTTCATCGATGAAATTCACCGCCTCAACCCGGCCATCGAGGAAATTTTGTACCCGGCGATGGAAGACCGGAAGCTCGACCTCATCATCGGCGAGGGGCCAGCGGCGCGTTCTGTCCAGATCGACTTGGTCCCGTTTACGCTCATCGGCGCGACGACGCGGAGCGGCCTGCTCACCAACCCACTGCGCGACCGTTTCGGCATCCCCATGCGGTTGGAATTCTATACGGCGGAGGAGCTTGCATTCATCGTTGCCCGCACGGCGAACCTTCTGCAGATGAACCTGACCAGGGACGGCGCGGCTGAAATCGCCAAAAGATCGAGGGGAACGCCCCGTATCGCCGGGAGGCTGACCCGCCGCGTACGAGATTTCGCCGACGGCAAGCAGATCGACCGCAAAGAAGTTGACGAAGCATTACAACGGCTGGATGTCGACGGCTCCGGCCTCGACACGATGGACCGGCGCTATCTCTCCTGCATCGCCGAGAATTACGGCGGCGGGCCGGTCGGCGTGGAAACCTTGTCCGCCTTTCTCTCCGAACAACGCGATATGGTCGAGGACGTCATAGAGCCCTACCTGATCCAGCAGGGGCTGGTGCAGCGCACGCCGCGCGGGCGCATGCTTTCGGTCAAGGGCTTCCAGTATCTCGGCCTGAAACCCAAAAATATTCCACAGCCTGACCTGCTGGAGGACGAGTCATAAAACTCTCAGCCAAAAGGCCCGAGGACGCCATCGCGGAGCTTTTCCGCGCGCTCGAAAAAGATGGACCGCGCGCTGATATTTTCGCGCAATTGGGACAGGCCTATACCGCGCTCGGCGATACCATGCAGGCAATCGAGGCCTATGCGCAGGCCATTCAGCTCGCCTCCAAAACCGTCCGCTACAAACAGGAATTCGTCAATCTCGTTCAATATATGGAACTGAGCCAGCCGAATGCGGCGCTGATGACGCTGTTTAAAAAGTGCATGGAAGATGAGCGCGTCGATTGTTCGGGTGCGGGGAATTTCTTTTACAGCTTGTTCAGACAGCATAAACCTGGTCCCGATGACCCGTTTTTTAAACTTGGCCTGCAGCGCATTGTCGTATTCAACATCGAATTCGAAAAATTTATTGCCGGTCTTTATAAGAAAAAACCGACCCCGGAACTGGAAGCCTATAATGCCGCCACCGATTACATTTTTGATGGCAGCAAGCGTCCGAACCCTGAAATCAATGCAGGCATAAAGCCGGTAACGGCAATCGATGACAAAATCTCAGTCGCCGTGCAGGGCCAGTACGAGAAATTCCCGTACCCGCGCTGGACGCATTTCGATCCCGAGATAAAAGATGAAGAGGCGGAAGGGCACCTGCGCCGTAAAAAAGCCGATATTCTTGTCGCGGGCACAGGGACGGGCAAGGAAGCGATTGAACTCGCGCACGTGTTTCCCGATGCGAAAGTACTGGCGGTTGATCTCAGCCTCGCGAGCCTGTCTTACGGCTCGGACAAGACCAAAGAACTCAAAATCAAAAACGTCGAATTCCGCCACGGCGATATTTTGAATCTCGGTGCCCTCAACCGGAAATTTGATTTCATCGCCAGTTCGGGCGTGCTCCATCACCTGAAAGACCCGCTGAAGGGCTGGAAAGTTCTGACCGGCCTTTTGAAAGACGATGGCGTTATGCGCGTCGCCTTTTACAGCCGCGCCGCCCGCCGGAAACTGACCGAGGCGAAAAAGATTATCCGTGAAAAAAGTTATGGCTCATCAGCGGATGAAATTCGCCGCTTCCGGGCCGACGCGCCGGATCTCCTGCCTCGGGATGTTTACGAGTACCTGTGCGGCTTCCGCGATTACTATGTCCTTTCGGAATGCCGCGACCTGCTGTTCCATGTCCAAGAGCATGAATATGACCTGCTTGAGCTGAAGGCGATGATGGATGGGCTTGGCCTCGAGCCGGTGAAATTCTACCTTAAGCCCGAAACCGTTGCCTTGTATCGCCATATGTTCCCTAAAGACAAGGACACCACGAACCTTGAAAACTGGCATAAATACGAGTTAAAGCACCCTGAAACGTTCAAAGAGATGTATAAATTCTGGGTAAGGAAGAAAAGCCATGGAACCGCATAAACTGCCCATCCGTATTTACTATGAGGACACGGATGCGGGAGGGGTCGTCTATCACTCAAATTTCATCAATTTTGCCGAGCGGGGACGCACGGAACTCTTGCGTTTTATGGGTTTTGAGAATAAATCATTACATGAGAACCAAGGGATTTTGTTCGTCGTCCGTCATATCAGTGCCGATTACCTGAAACCGGCGGTTCTCGATGATCTTCTTGAAGTGCAAACTATTGTAATTCAACTCAAAAACACCAGTCTGGTCATGAAACAATCAATTTACCGTAATTCAGAACTGATTTTCACAGCGGACGTAACCGTGGTCTCCGTCAGCGCAGGATCACTCAAGCCCGTGCGTATTCCCGATGGGCTGCGCGGCGGTTTTCAGAAATATCTAAAGGAAAGCAAATAAATATGCCAAACGAAGCAGTACCGGTTGCAGCCGTAGACGGCGTCAATCTCGGGGGCTACGCCCACGACATGACCATGATGGGCCTGTTCATGCAGGCCGACATGATCGTAAAAGTGGTCATGATCGTCCTTGTCATGGCCTCTGTCTGGAGCTGGGCGATCATCCTGTCCAAGCGCAGCACGCTGAAAAAGCTGAACCGCAAGGCGAATATCTTCGAAGATTCATTCTGGTCGGGCGAGCCGCTCGATAAAATTTACGCGCGGGTTAAAAACAGCAAGCAGGACCCGATGCTCTCCACCTTCGCGGCAGGCATGGAGGAATGGCAGGCCGGAATTTCCGGCGGCGTTCCGTCCAAGGAAAGCATGCAGGCCTCATTACGTCAGCGTGTCGAACGCGCTATGGCCGTGACCATCGGCCGTGAGATGAACGCGCTCGAGCGCGGCATGACATTCCTCGCCAGCGTCGGATCGACTGCGCCATTCATCGGCCTGTTCGGCACCGTCTGGGGGATCATGAACAGCTTCTCGGCCATCGCCGCAACGAACAATACCTCGCTCGCCGTCGTCGCGCCCGGCATCGCAGAAGCGCTCTTTGCAACGGCGCTCGGCCTTGTCGCCGCTATTCCAGCATCCATTTCCTACAACGTGTTCTCGACCGGCCTGAATCGCTACGCAAGCAGGCTGGATGCGTTCACCGACGAATTCTCCGCAATCCTCTCGCGTCACCTCGACAGCCAAGACCGCAATGGCGGCTCGGGCTCGTCGGGTCCAACAAGGAAGGTCGCGTAAACCATGGGCGCTTCACTCGGCAGCGGGGGATCAAGACGGCGCGGTCGCTCCGGCGGCACGTACAAGCCGATGGCCGAAATTAACGTCACGCCGCTCGTCGACGTCATGCTGGTGCTGCTGATCGTGTTCATGGTCGCCGCACCGCTGCTGACCGCAGGCGTACCTGTCGACCTGCCCAATTCCGAAGCCAAGCCGATCAGTGACGAAGAAAACAAACCCATTGAAATCACGCTCGCCAAGGACGGAAAAATCTATATCGGCGAAACTTCGGTCGAACGCACAAAGCTCATCCCGCTGCTCTCCGCCATGACCGAGGGCCAGACCGACCGCCGCATTTATATTCGCGGTGATCAGAGCCTGGAGTATGGCGGCATCATGGAACTGCTGGGCGCGGTGAACGGCGCGGGATTTACCAAGGTCGCGCTCATTTCCGAGGCCAAGTCGAGGTGATCCCATGATCAACCGGACGATGATAGAGGATGATTTCCTCGGCCTTGATTCCTCGATGAAAGCGCCGGTCATAACCTCGGCCGTCCTGCACATCATTCTTTTTATCGTCACCGCCGTCGGTATTCCATTCATCGCGCGCGACCACGAAATACTCTCGCAACCCATCAGCATCGAGATTGTCACGGTCGACGAACTCACGCAGACCAACCGCGTCGCAACACCTGTAAAACCCAAGGAAGAAAAGAAGGACCTGCCGCCGCCGAAAATGGCCGAGGAAACACCGCCCGAGATTACAAAGCCGAAACCGCCTGAGATCAAGGAGGAGGTGAAAGCCTCGCCTATCGAACAACTTGCGCCGCCCAAACCTGAAAAGAAAAAGGAAGAGGTCAAGCCGAAGGAAAAACCGAAGCCTCCCAAGCAGGAAGTCACAAAGGTCGAGAAGAAAGTTGAGCAACAGGATTTCGCCAGCCTTCTTAAAAACCTGACCCCGGACGTACAGGAACAACAGCCCGTTGAATCGCCCGAGACTGCCGAAAATGCGTCCGCCGATACCGCTATCGCCCAACTTTCCGACCGCCTGACTATGAGCGAAATGGACGCGCTGCGTCACCAGCTTGGCCAATGCTGGAACATCGGCGCATCAGCCGGCGGCAAATACGCTGAGGAACTAAAAGTCGAGGTTCGCGTTTTGATTGGAAGGGACAGGGTGGTTCAATCGGCCAGTGTGGTGGATATGGGCCGCTACAACCGCGATAGTGCCTTCCGGGCGGCCGCCGAAGCCGCGCTGAGGGCATTGAAGAATCCGCAATGCACGCCGCTGAAATTACCCCCCGACAAGTACAATGAGTGGAAAAATGCGGTTATTAATTTCGACCCGAGTGATATGTTATAAACCTGATTCCTACAACCCTGAGAGAGTAAGTTATATGAAAAGAATTCTCCCCGTTCTGCTGTTCGCCCTGGCCTTTATCCCGGCCGCTGCGCAGGCCCAACTCCGCGTTGATGTTACGCGCGGCAAGATCGAGCCGATGCCGATCGCTATCCCGCAATTTTTCGGTAGCGGCGCGGACGCCAACCTGGCTTCGCAGATGCCGGAAGTCATTTCGAACAACCTCGCAGGCTCGGGCCTGTTCAAGCCGGTTAACCCCGCCGCCTTCGTGCAGGATACGGCATCCATCCAGCGTGACGGTGTGCGCTTTGCCGAATGGCGCGCTACGAACACGCAGGCGCTTGTCACCGGCACCGTCACGTCGCTTCCCGATGGCAAAGCCCGTGTTGAATTCCGCCTGTGGGACGTCTACGGCCAGAAGCAGCTTATCGGTATGGCTTATACAACGACACAGCAGAACTGGCGCCGTATCGCGCATATTATTTCAGATGAAATATATAAGAACCTGACCGGCGAGAATGGTTATTTCGACTCCCGTATTGTCTATGTTGCAGAATCCGGCCCGGCGATTAAGCGCATCAAGCGCCTCGCCATCATGGACCAGGACGGCGCCAACCATAAATACCTGACCGACGGCGGCAGCCTCGTGCTTACGCCGCGCTTCTCGCCGACGCGCCAGCAGGTTGCTTATATGTCGTACGAGGGCCGCAGCCCGCGCGTTTACCTGTACGATCTCGCTTCCGGACGCCGCCAGATTCTCGGCGATTTCCCCGGCATGACATTTGCTCCCAGATTTTCGCCTGACGGCAACAAGGTCGTCATGAGCCTCGCGCAGAGCGGCAATACAGATGTGTATGTGCTCGATCTCGGCAGCCGCACTAAAAAGCGCCTGAGCGAAAACCCGGGCATCGACACCGCGCCGTCTTATTCGCCGGATGGCGCACGTATCGCGTTTGAATCGGACCGCGGCGGCTCGCAGCAGATCTACACGATGACCGCCGACGGCAGCGATGTTAAGCGCATTACCTTTGACAAGGGACGCTACGGCAACCCGGTCTGGTCGCCGCGCGGTGACCTCATCGCCTTCACGCGCCAGTACCAGGGCCAGTTCTATATTGGCGTCATCCGTCCGGATGGCTCCGGCGAGCGGCTGATTACGAGCGCGTATCACGTCGAGGGCCCAAGCTGGTCGCCCAATGGCCGCGTCCTGACCTACTTCAAGGAAAGCCCTGGCAGCGGATCGACGCGCTCAGCCCGCGTTTATACCATCGACATTACGGGTTATAACGAGCGCCGACTCGATACGCCGCAGGACGGTTCCGACCCGGCATGGTCGCCGCTGAACGCTAACTAGGAAATATCTTTAAACAGCGCGATGACCTGTTTATAGGTGTCGCGTTTGAAAGGCACGATCAAATCGATCGTTTCCGCCAGCGAAATCCATTTCCAATTTTGGAATTCAGGCGGCTCGTGGTTTTTGATATTGATATCGGAATCCGCGCCGAGAAAGCGTGCCGCCACCCAGGTTTGCTCCTGACCCTTGTACATTCCACCCCATAAACGCTCCCGCATGTCGTCCGGCAGATCATAACGGATTTTCTTCTCCGCCACGCGGATAATCTCGGCATTATTACTGCCGACCTCTTCAAACAGTTCTCGGAAGACGGCCTGTTCTATCGTCTCGTCGCCGTCGATACCGCCCTGCGGCATCTGCCATGCGCCCGGTGTATCGATACGCTCACCGACGAATACTTTGCCTTCAGCGTTGAACAGCGCCACGCCGACGCAGGGCCGGTAATGATCAGTGATGCGATGCGGGTGCATGGGAATCCGAGGCCGGGGCAGGGGTAACGGCAGGGGTGGTGGCAGGCGCATCCGATTTAACCTGCGCAAATGCCGAAACGGGAGCTAATGAAAAACCGCGCGTTTTCAAATCTTGCGCCCAAACATTAATAGTCTCCACCACTTTCGGATATGGCGTACCAATGATGCCGATGGCATAGCCGTTATTACCGGCCTCGATCTCCAGTGCCTTGAGCCATTGCTCGGGCGTCTGCGCGCCGCCTTCATGATAGAGGGAATGATTGCGGATATAGGGCCCGTTTTTCTCAAGCGCGTTCAGTTCGATGCCTTCAAGACCTGCAGGGTTGATCTCGAGCGAGGCGATGCCGCGGTTGTAGCCTTCGCTCCAGAGCGTTTTCAGCGCCGACTGCGCGTTAAGGAACGCCGCATCGGTATAAGCAGCAATGCCCGCATAGCCTGACGTGCGTGTCAGCGCCCACAGAAATTTTTCCTGGTTATATTTGAAATCGGAATGAGTAAGCAGCGCCTGCGGCCCCGGATCCTGGGTAACGGGATAAACCTGGTTCTCGACAGGAAGGTAAACCCAGAATTCGTGCCCTTCAGCGCCCGCGAGACTTTTCCAGACATCAGGGGTCTGCGCATATGGATTGAGGATCAGCGAAACCTCAGGCGGAAGTTTTTTCAGTGCCTCCCGGGAATCGTTCGCCGACAGGCCGTAATTCATAACCGCGATGGCGATGACCGGCGTGCCATCCGGCGTATAGGACTTTTTATAGGCATCGAAAGGAGTCTGGCCGGAAGCCGATCGTTTCGGCAACGGTCCCTGCGGGGTCACTTCGATAAGGTCCGGACTGCCCGGCGTAGCTACGGGGTCCGTGTGCGCGACCTCAGGTGCGGGGGTTTCTTCGGTAGTTGGAGCCACCACGGGCGTTTCCGCAACAGGAATTTCAGCAACAGGCGCGGGCGCCTGATCGCCAGGATCGAGATGCGGAACCGGCGCAGAAACGGCGGGCGTGACACGCGATATTTCTGCAGTGACGGAAGCAAGCTGTGCATCCGTTGTTACGGAGGTGCGGCTTTTGACGACGCTGACGGTCAGAAGAACGACATAGATAAAGAAAACGACAACGAGGCCCTGGAGAAACGCGGTGACGAATATACCGTTGCGTGTCGTTTCCACGGCCACGCCTTACTCGTTTGCTTTCAGCCCGCTTTTGTAAAGCGAGAGGCCGTTCAGAAGGTCGAGCGCGCGCATCAACTGGTAATCCTGAACGCCTTCTTCACCTTCAGCGCCAGGCTGCTTCGGGGCGTCTTCTTTTTTCGGTTCTTCTTTCTTCGGAGCGGCAGGTGCTGCCTCTTCCTTTTCCTTGTCAGGATTTTCCAGCGCGCCGCGCAGGTCGGCCTCGCTGATGCCTGTCATTTTCATGGCTTCGATTTTTGCCGGTTCGACGAGGATGTCCGGCTCAATACCCTTGGCCTGAATAGAACGGCCCGAAGGCGTGTAATAACGCGCCGTCGTCAGGCGCATGGCGCCGTGACCGGGCAGGGGAATGACCGTCTGGACCGAGCCCTTACCGAACGATTTGGTGCCGAGGAGAATCCCGCGCTTGTGGTCCTGCAACGCGCCCGCAACGATCTCGGAACCCGATGCCGAGCCGCCATTGATCAATACAACGATCGGCAGGCCGTCAGCCATATCGCCTGGTGTTGCGTTATCGCGCTTGGTGTCGTTTTCATGACGCCCGCGCGTGGAAACGATTTCACCACGGTCCAGAAAAGTATCCGAAACCGAAATCGCCTGGTCGAGCAGGCCGCCGGGGTTATTGCGCATATCCAGCACATAGCCGATCAGGTTCGAACCCAGCTTTTTCTTGATCTCATCAATCGCCTTCACGAGACCGGGCTGTGTGTTCTGGTTGAACGTGGTGATGCGGATATAGCCCGCATTGCCCTCAGTGTGGTAGCGCACGGATTGAATTTTGATGATGTCGCGCGTCAGTTCAAACGGAATAGGGTCCGGCGTTCCTTCGCGGCGCACCGTCAGCTTGATCGGGCTGCCGACCTTGCCGCGCATTTTATCGACCGCGTCGGCAAGGCTCATACCCATCACCGTCTCACCGTCGATTTCGACGATATAATCGCCGGCATGAATGCCAGCGCGGAAAGCAGGCGTGTCATCAATGGGCGAGACAACCTTAACAAAGCCGTTTTCCATCGTGACCTCGATGCCGAGGCCGCCGAATTCGCCCTTCGTATTAACCTGCATCTCGCCGAAGCTTTCTTCATTCAGATATCCCGAATGCGGATCAAGGCTGGTGAGCATGCCGTTGATCGCGGTTTCAACGAGGGTTTTATCGTCAACCGGCTCGACATACTGGCTGCGGACACGCTCAAACACATCTCCGAAAAGATTCAACTGCTTGTAAGTCTCGCTGTAGGAATTTTCCTGCTTGGGTTGCGTCCCTTCTGTGCGCGTATCGTCCTCGGCGTAGGCTGGGGAGGAAAGGCTGAAGGCTATGAAAAACAGAAGGGGAAGAGGGAGATACCGCATGTAGTTAATGTCCTTTGTTAACCGAGACCGGCGAATTTTGTAGCAGGATTGACGGGCCGACCGTTAAGCCGCAGCTCGTAATACAAAGCAGGCTTCCCGCCGGGATTCTCTGCCCGGTGAAGAAGCCCGAGAGGCTCGCCTGCTGAAACGCTTTGGCCCACCACTGTATCAATTTTTTCCAATCCTGCAACAAGGCTGTGGTAGCCCTTTTCATGTTCTAGGATCACAATATTACCGTAGTTTCGGAAATGGCCCGCGAATCGGACGATACCCCCCATCGGGGCGACAACAAGAGCACCCTCGCGGCCCTCGATGGAAACGCCCTTGCTCGGCGCGCCGAAATTGTCGGGCTCGTCATAACGTGTCCGGACAATGCCCGAAATCGGCAGTCGTGAATTACCAGAGGGAACGCTGACAACTTTTTTGTCGGGTTTGCGCTGCGTGCGGTCATGATCCAGGCGGGTGACAAGGTCGGCAAGATTTCGGGCCTGTTGAGAGATACGCTTGACGTTGACCTTTTCGGTTTCGAGATCGGCGTGCGTATCAGCAAAAAGCTTTTCGCGTTTATCGACGAGGCCAGAAAGTTTTTGCTGCTCGCCCGCAAGCTGAACTGCTGCTTTTTTCTCCTTCTCGCGCTTTTGTTCAAGGTCGTCGGAAATCCTGTCGAGATTTGCCAGATTTACTTTCAGCGCCTCGGCCTTTTTATGTAGGGAAGGAATAATATCGCCCATCAGCAACGCGCTCTGCGCTGTACGAAATGGGGCATCAGGGCGAGCGATCATCGCTTCCGGCGGCACCCGCCTAATCCGCTCGAGCGCCAAAATCAGGTCCGCCATGGATTTACGGTCGTTTTCAAGCGTGGTTTTTATTTCTTTCTTCTCGGCTTCGAGTTCCTCGATACGGCCTTCAAGCGTTTGCAGCGCTTTTTCATTGGCCTGGATGGATTTACTGACGGATACAAGCTCGTTGCGGGTGCCGCCTAAATCCTTTTCTATCTCCCTGATTTCCTGTTCGAGATTTTCTTTCTTCGCTTCGTGCTGTTTCAGCTTCTGCCCGATCGTCGACTCTGCCGTTGCAGGCAAGGGCAAAAACAAAACCGCCGCTAGAAAAAACAGGATATGACGCCGCATGAACACGATACCTATTCCCTGTGATAGGGATGACCCGCCAGGATCTGTTGTGCCCTGTAAATCTGCTCCAAAAGCATGACCCGCGCAAGCATGTGCGGCCATGTCTGCTGTCCAAAGCTGAGGAGGAGATTGGCGCGGTTCCTGACGTCTTCCGTCAGGCCGTCTGCGCCGCCGATGATGAACTGGATATAATTCTCGCCGTTGTTCTGGAGCTTCTCCAGCGTCTTGGCGAAATCAAGGCTTCTCAGCCCGTCGCCGCGCTCGTCGAGCACGATAACGAAGGCGTCATCTTTCAGAAGTTCCTGGATTTTGCGTGCCTCGTCGCCCTGAATATGAGCAGGTTCGGTATATTTGCTTTCGATTTCGAATACGTTGACGGACCAGCGCGTACGCTTCTGGTATTCCTGGCAAAGCTCGAAAAGCGGCCCCTTGCGCAGGCGGCCTGCAGCGATAACGTCGATTTTCATCATAAGATGAATATCCGCGATAAAAAGCGGTTCGTCCAGCCCGGGAAACGGGGGTGGGAGCTATTAAGCCGTGACCTGCTGCCCTACGACGTTGAACCCGGCATAAGGGCCCCACATCTTTTCAATATTGTAGAAAGCGCGTACTTCCGATCTGAAAAGATGAACGATCACATCACCCGCATCAAGAACGACCCAGTCGGAAGTGGTCATACCTTCCAGCCGGATATTGCTGACGCCATTCATTTCAAGTTTTTCCCTCAGCTTCTGGGCCAGCGCTCCCACATGGCGGGAGGAGGTGCCCGAGGCGATGATCATATAGTCGGCGAGGGGGGAATGCTCGCTTAGATCGATGATAGTGATATTCGTGGCCTTGTCTGCGTCCAGGGACTTCTCAACGAGGCTTTTAATCTCTTCCGGGCCGAGTTGCCCGCGCGCGTTATAGGTCAGAATGGCTTGTGGCTCCCTTCAGGGTTATATGGTCAGGGTTGGAAAAAATAAAAAACGCCGAGCCGATTACCCGGCACAGCGCTTGCTTTTACGTTCAGTAAGTTTCCATGAAAACGGAGGCGTCCGGTCAATTCGCGGTCCCTCTGCTTTCCATCTGAGTGTCTTTAAACCTCATATATATATTATAGGGCGTTTACGGGGCCTTGGCAAACTGCAGAAAACAAGGGATTCCAGCAGGTTAGGGCCGTGAAACCCTTACTGATCGCCGTTTTTAGCCTGTTTCCGGCGAATCTCCGTCGAGGAGACATTGACCATCTTCTTGTGGAGCAGCCAGTAGGTGGTGCGGGGTTTAAGCGGCAGGCGCCCGCCTTTATCGATCACGACATGCTTCTGGGTTTTCAGCAGCAGCAGGGGGCAGGTCTGGATGAGGGAACTGGCCGGTGCGCGCGTCAGGTGCACCATGCATATTTCATCCAGTAATTCTTTCCAGTGGTTCCACTTGTGAAGAGTGAGCGCATTGTCCATCCCGCTGACCCAAACAAATTCTGTTTTAGGAAAGTGCGGCTTTAATTTGCGGATCGTATCGTAGGTGATGGTGGTACCAAGTTCCTGCTCGATCGCTGTGACAAGAATTTTCGGGTGGGACGCGGTGATCTCTTCCGACAGGCGCACGCGCTCATCTAAATCAATTGGCTTTTCGGTCTTGATGGGATTTTGCGGCGTGACCAGCCACCAAATGGCGTCAAGTTCGAGCCCCTTCATCGCGGCGAGGCTGATATGGACATGGCCTTCATGCGAGGGATTGAATGAGCCGCCGAGCAGCCCGACCCGCATGCCCTGCCAGCGTGTACTGTCGAGCGTGTGTGGAAGGGTGAAGAGTGACATTATGGCCTCGCCTAAGGTCTTGTTTGCCCTGTGCCGTGCACGACGTATTTGTATGTGCAAAGCTGCTCAAGACCCACCGGCCCGCGTGCGTGCATTTTTCCGGTCGCAATGCCGATCTCAGCCCCCATGCCGAATTCCCCGCCATCGGCGAACTGGGTCGAGGCGTTATGCATGACAATGCCGCTATCGACGTTTTTCAGAAAATAATCGGCCGCGTCTTTATCTTCCGTAAGAATACTGTCGGTATGGTGCGAGCCATAAGTGTTGATATGGGTTACAGCTTCTTTTACGCCGCTGACAACGGCGACGCTCAATTTCGCGTCGAGATATTCCGTGGTCCAGTCTTTGATCGTCGCTTCGCCAATCCGTGAGTCCAGACGCTGCGCCATTTTATCGCCGACAATCGCGCAACCTGAATCCAGCAACTGGGCAAGAACCTCTTTGGCAACATTCGTATCTAAATCCTTATCGAGCAGCAGCGTCTCCATCGCGCCGCAAACGCCCGTGCGGCGCATCTTGGCATTTAGCGTCACGGTTTTCGCCGTTTCTGCTTTGGCTGTCGGGTGAATATAAATATGGCAGATGCCCTCGAGATGACTGAAAACCGGCATTTTCGCTTCGTTCTGCACACGCTCGACAAGGCTCTTGCCGCCGCGCGGAATCATGACGTCGATCAAATCAGAAGCGGCCAGCATCGCGCCGACGGCATCACGGTCTGCGGTAGGTACCATGGAGACAGAATCAGCCGGGATATTCTGTTCATTCAAAGCCTCCTGAATCAGTTTATGCAGGGCAAGTGAACTATTCAGGCTTTCAGAACCGCCGCGCAGGATAACCGCGTTACGCGATTTCAGGCACAGTGCCGCCGCATCAATTGTAACGTTGGGCCGCGATTCATAAATCATGCCGAGCACGCCGATGGGGACCGATACCCGCTGGATCTTCATGCCGTTGGGCCGCGTGGTTTCCCAGAGAATACGGCCAACCGGGTCGGGCAGGCCACGCACGACCTCCAGCCCCTTGGCCATACCTTCAATACGTTCGGCATTCAGCTTCAGCCGGTCAATCAGTGCGGGCGAGAGGCCCTTTTGCCTGCCTGCGGCCAAGTCTTTTTCGTTCGCTTCAAGAATTGGAGCGACGTTTGCACGCAGTTTCTCAGCAATGGAATCCAGTACGGCGTTAATCTGAGCTTCGGAGGTTTGGGAAAGAAGGGCAGCCGAAGCCTTCGCCTTGCGGCCAAGTTCGCTGATGATCTGCCGGGCGGTTTCTGCTGTCTGTGGGGCGCCCATGTTGATCCCGTATCTTAGTGGAGGTTCTCGCCGATTTTATTGATAGCCTGATCGACAAGCTTTTCGTTCAATTTTTTATCGAGTTTCTTGGCGATGATTTCAGTCGTAGCCGCGGCGGCAAGGTCGGCGGCATATTGCTGAATTTCGGCGATAGCCGACTGCTTCATGCGGCCAAGGCGCTCTTCAAGCTGCTTCTCGCGGCGCTCCATGGATTCCTGCAGGTCAGCATCGGCTTTAATGCGGATTTTCTCGGCGTCCTTCTCAGCTTCGGATTTTATCCGCGCAGCGTCACGCACGGCTTCTTCGTGGCGCATGTGGTATTGAACGAGTAACTGCTTGGCCTCGGCATTCAACCCTTCCGCCGTCTGGATTTCGCTGCGGATCTCGGCGATACGCGCATCCAGCTTGCCGAGCATGGCTTTGCGGCCGAACACGAACGCCAGCGCCAGGAACCCGGCGAAGGATATCGCGAACCAGACATGTGTATCGTGCAGGAGCTCCATCTTACGCAGCCTTCGCTTTCAGGGAACGAACGACGGTTTTCACTTCGTCAATATCGCTTTCAATACCAATAATTTTCTCGGCGGCCTGGCTGGCGATTTCAGCAGCAAGGGAATGCATATCCTCCATGGCCGCGATTTTCGCCTTCTCGATGTCTTTTTCCATCTTTTCGATACGCTCTGTCGCACGTTCCTTGAAAGCGCGGTATCCGGCTTCGGACTTCTGCTTGATTTCTTTCTCGACAGCCGTGAACGCGCTTGTCGCGTCCTGGCGGGCGCTCTCGATATCGCGCTCGTACTCCGCCTGCAGCCCTTCCGCGACTTCCTTCTGGCGCTTGGCGGCCTCGAGGGTCGAGCGGATATGAACGTCGCGCTTTTTGAGCACGGCGCCGATATCCGGCAGGGTTTTCTTCGAGAAGAAAATGTACAGAACGGCAAAGGCGATCGCCAGCCAGAAGACCTGGCTTAGGAACGAGGAGGGATCAAACTGCGGCAGGCCCACACCGCCGCCGCCATGGGCCGCATCAGCAGCGCCATGTGCAGCAGTAGCAGCATCGGTATGTGCGGCGTCCATGGCTGCATCGTGCGCAGCCAAGGGGTCCGTCCCGTGCTCGGCCACAGACTCCTCCGCCAGCGCAACAGGAATGCGCGCCAACAGAAGGCATGAAGCCGTTAACAGGATATGACAGACCTTACCGCTCATTACCGGATTAACCGAACAGGATGACGAGTGAGATAACCAGCGCGAAAATCGCGAGGGCTTCTGTCAGCGCGAAGGTCAGGAAGAATTTCTTCTCCAGCAGTTCCAGCGCGGTCGGGTTACGGCCAACAGCCTCGTTGTACGACGAGAAGATCAGGCCAAGGCCTACGCCTACGCCCGCGATCGGGATCAGCGCCAGTGCAGAGGCGATCAGTTTTGCAGCTTCGAGTTCCATGGTTTTAGTTCCTTTCTCAGTGGTTAGTAGCTTGTGGTTAAAGTTAGTGACCTATTTCAATCGTGTCCTTCAGGTAGATACAGGTCAGGATCGTAAAGACATAAGCCTGCAGGAAGGCGATCAGAAATTCGAATGTAATAAGCGCGACGTTGAACAGCGCGGGCACGATACCCATGAACAGGCCCGCGGTTCCAAACGCGGCGATCATCGCGACGCTGAAGCCGGCGAAGACTTTCAGCACCAGGTGTCCTGCCATCATGTTTGCGAAAAGACGGACAGAAAGCGTGATCGGGCGTGCGAGGAATGAAACGATCTCGATCGGGATAATCAGCGGCAACAGCCACGCCGGGACGCCGGGCGGCAGGAACAAATGAAAGAAATGCGTACCGTGACGGAAAATGCCGATCACGATAACCATCAGGAAGATCATCATCGCGAGCGCGGCCGTGACGATCAGGTGGCTGGTATAAGTGAATGACCACGGGATCATGCCGAGCATGTTACCGACGAACACGATCATGAAAACGGTGAAAACCAGCGGAAAATATTCCATGCCGCGCGTACCGATATTCTCGCGGATCATATTGGCGATAAAGCCGTACATCATTTCGGCGGCCACCTGGACGCGGCCCGGGACCATGGCTTTTTTCCAGGTCGCAAGCGTCATCAGCGTGATTGATGTCACGACTGAAATGGTCATCCAGAGCGAGGAATTCGTATAGGAAATATCAAAGCTTCCCACGTGGAGAGGAATGATCGGCTCGATAATAAACTGGTGGATCGGGTCGGCCATGGTTTTACTCTGATTCTCCTTTATCTGCGGGGTTTTTAGCGGGTTTTTTACCCCTATGCAACTCTGAATATCCAACCGCCGCGCCCATATTCTGGGTGGTCCGCCAGACATTCACAAAACCGGCTATAACCCCAAGAATCAGCATGATAATCAGGAAAACGGGCTTGGCCTCCAGCCAGCCATCCAGAAACCAGCCGATCAGGCCCCCGGCGAAGATGCAGCCGACCAGCTCGGTCCCGGCCTTCATGCCGACACTCATGTTTTCTGCGTCTTTCTGAAGGGCGTCGGATTTGGAGGCTTCGTCCAGTTTCCGTCCCAGATCGTCAAGATCGGACGGCATCAGGCGGCTTCAAGGAACTCGAAGGATTGCTGCAGGTCGACGGAAACGAGCTGCGATACCCCGCGCTCGGCCATCGTCACGCCGTACAGGCGGTTCATGCGGGCCATCGTCATGCGGTGGTGCGTAATGATCAGGAACTTGGTCTCGCCGCGCGCCGAGATTTCCTCGAGCAGGTTGCAGACGCGGTCGACGTTCGCGTCATCCAGCGGCGCGTCAATCTCGTCCAGCACGCAGATTGGCGAGGGGTTCGTGAGGAACATCGCAAAAATGAGGGAGATCGACGCAAGCGCCTGTTCGCCGCCCGAAAACAGCGAAAGCGATTGCAGCGTCTTGCCGGGCGGCTGGGCATAAATCTCAAGACCTGCGCCAAGCGGGTCGTCAGCATCAATAAGCGCAAGGTGCGCCTTGCCGCCGCCAAACAGCTGCGTGAACAGGCGCTGGAAGTGGTTGTTGACGTGATCGAATGCGGCAATCAGGCGCTCGCGGGCTTCCTTGTTGATTTTATGAATAGCGCCGCGCAGCTCTTCAATGGCCTGTATCAAATCGTCGCGGTCTTTGAAAATCCCCCCGAGTTCTTTATCGAGAACTTCTGCTTCCTCATCAGCACGGAGGTTTACCGCGCCGATATTCTCGCGTTCGCGCACCAGTTTCTCTTTCTTGGCACGGAGGCTTTCGAGATTTTCGACCGACTCGTTCATTTCAACAGCCGTGTGCTGCGCAAGCTCCTCAGCCGGAACTTCGAACTGGTCTCGGATATTCTGATTGACGCTGTCGCGCTGCTCGGTAAGAGCGGCAAGTGTTGCCTGCGCATGGGCACGGGCTTCACGGCCTTCGGAGAGAGAAGCCTCCGCCTGCTTCAGCGCACGGCCCGTTTCAGTAACTTCGTTATCGACGGACGCCAGGCGCTCAGCAGCTTCGGAACGCTCGGCCTCAATCTCGGAAATACGGCCAAGGAGTTTTTGTTTGTCGTCGCTGAAATCCTTGGGCTGGCGCTTGAGCTGTTCCAGTTTTTCACCGAGCGCATCGCCGCGGTCCTCTAGTTGCTTCAGGCGCTCGCGCGAGCGTATTGTCCGGTTCTGAGTGTTCACGCGTTCATCGGCAATAGCATGCAGACGGGCGTTGCGGCTGTTCTGCTGCTGCTGGAACATGTCGAACGCGCTGACAGCGGACTGGTAGGTTTCGCGGGCTTCGAGCAGCGCGCGGCGTATATTCTCGGTGTCTTCGGCCTTGCGCTCATTAACCGCCTTTTCGGTAGCCTCGAGACGATCGCGGTCCCATTTTGTGACTTCCTCAAGCGTCTGGATGTCTTCGTCGGAAAGGCGGACAATTTCGGAAAGGCGTGCAATTTCGCTCTCGATGCGGACCTGCGCCTCGCGGGCTTTCACGACATCATGACGCGTAGCATTCAGTTCCTGTTCGGTACGGCGCAGATTACCTTCCGCTTCGCGGCGCGCAGTTTCCTGCTCTGCCAGGGTCGTTTCAGCCTGCTTCAATGCGGCAGCGGCCTCTTTCAGCGTCGTTTCAATTTCAGGGCGGCGCTTCTGCATCTCACGGAAGCGGTTTTTCTGCTCCAGATGCAGCGCGTTACGGTCGGATGCCTGCGCCTGGACGAAATAACCATCCCAGCGCCAGTAGAAGCCGTCTTTCGAAACCAATGCCTGGCCCGGCTCAAGCGAGTCGCGCAGGCGGCTTCCATCCGCTTCATTATCAACAAGACCAATCTGGCTGAGCGCTGGGTGCAGCTCAATCGGCGCATTGACCGACGGCAGCAGCGATTGAACACCGAACGGCAAGCTCGGCAGGTTGCGAAGGCCTGTGCGTGTCTGCCAGCGGGTAGGGGCATTGTCTTCCAGCGAAGCAAGCAGAGCGTCGCCTAGCGCGCGCGAAATTGCTTTTTCAAAACCGCTATCGGCGGTGAGTTGATCAAGTATGGGCTTGTACTTGCCATCCGCATCGCCGACAAGAATGCTTTCCAGCATCGTGCTTTCGGCGCGGAATTCGGAATGCTCGCTCTCGGCGCGGCTTAAGGCTTCACGGGTCGCGCTGACTTCTTTCTGAAGTTCAGTGATGCGCGCGCGGGCGCTTTCAATTTCCTCATTAAATTTTTTGGCTTTTACTTCGAGTTCGCTGATTTTGGCATTGAGCTCAGCGCTCTTGCCCTGGTCGCCCTGTTGAGCCTGAACGCGAACCAGATCCTCGGCGGCTTTTTCACTGCGGGCCTTAACTGAATCGATGCGCGTGACGTTCTGTGTAATCTGCTGCTCAAGAGCCTGCTTCACGGCACGGGCCTCGGCGGCGCTTTGCATCAGCGCGGTGTACTGCTCCTCAAGAGCGCGGACTTTTTGCTCCAGTTCGTTCTTGATGCCTTCTTTTTGCTCCAGCTTGCCGCTGTCGCGTTCCTGCTCGGCGATAATACCTGCATGCTCAGTCTCAAGACGCTGAAGAATGGCTTCGCTTTCCTTAAGGACCTCGCTTTCATGCGTATGGTCGGTGACCGTCTGCTGAAGCTGATCCCTTGTTTCATTCAGGTCTTTTTCGTGCCGCGCGGACTCATCCTCGATACGCTGCAGGGCGATTTTCACCGTCTGGAGTTTCGCGGCGATCTCGGCCTCGGCATGGCGGAGAGCGGGCAGGTCTTCGGCTTGCGTATTTTGCGTCTTGGTCAATTGCGTAACGGTCGCGAGTTTCTCCGCGACGACGCTTTCCGCTTCTTCAAATGTCTTGCGGCAGGCGGCAATACGCTCATCCAGCGATTTCCAGTCAAGCCACGCAACCATGATCTCGAGCTGGCGGATCTGCGCGTTAACGTTGCGGTATCTCGTGGCCTGGCGCTGCTGACGCTTCAGATCATTCAGGCGCGATTCCATGCTGCCCAGGATATCCTGCAGGCGCTGGAGGTTGTTGTCCGCTGCACGCAACCGAAGCTCTGCCTCATGGCGGCGTGCATAAAGACCGGAAATGCCGGCGGATTCTTCGAGGATCAGGCGGCGGTCGACCGGCTTGGCATTAATGATTTGCGCGACGCGGCCCTGCGATACCATCGCGGGCGAATTCGCTCCGATGACGATATCAGCGAACAGCATCTGAACGTCGCGCGCGCGCGCTATCTTGCCATTGATCCTGTAGGTGGAACCATGATCACGCTCAATCTTGCGTGAAACTTCAATCTCATCCGCGCCGTTATAGGCAGCTGGTGCCTTGCGCGAGGAATTGTCGAGAAGCAGCGAAACTTCGGCGAGGTTGCGGGCGGAACGCTGCGCCGTACCGTTGAAGATAACATCTTCCATACCACCATCGCCACCGCGCATGCGCTTGGCCGAGTTTTCACCCATCACCCAGCGGAGCGCCTCGACAAGGTTTGATTTACCGCAGCCGTTCGGACCGACGACGCCCGTCAGCCCCGAACCGATATCGAGTTCGGTACGGTCGACGAACGACTTAAATCCATTGATACGCAGACGGCTGAACTGAATCATCGTGGTTATTCGGCCTTCGTGGCGCCGCTTTCCTCGGGTTCAGTTGTTGCCGGTGTGGGTGTGGTTTCGGTTTCAGGAGCGGCATCCGGCTCGGGCGGCACTTCATCCTCCGGGCTTGCTTCGATCTCTTCAGCGGACGGTGCCGGGGGAGGAGCCTCAGTTACGGCCGGAGCCGGGGCATTCGTGTTCGCCAGTTCCTCATCAAGAATCTTTTTAAATTCCTCATATGGGTAAGCACCGCTGATCGTGTTGCGGTTATTGATGACGAAGCTCGGTGTGGAGGTAATGTTCCACTGGGCCTGCACGCCCTTCATGCGGTTGACGATACCTTCTTGCAGTTCTGTATTCTGGATACAGGCCTGGAAATGCGCCTCGTCAAGACCGGCTTTGCCCGCTTCTGTTTTCAGAAACTCAAGATAATTCGGGTCATAGGCCCATTCTTTCTGCTTCTCGAAAAGCAGGGAAACGAAATCGAAATATTTATCCTGCGGCAGACAACGCGCAACCATCGAAGCCTGCACAGCCGGAGCGTTCAGCGGAAAATCCGAGAACACCAAGTAGGCCTTGCCGGTGTCGATATATTCTTTTTTCACCTGTGCAAACGTGGTGTTGTGGAAATCGCCGCAGTGCCCGCATGTGAAAGAGGCATGCTCGCTGATCTTAACTTTCGCATTGGGATCGCCGAGAATTCTGTCGCTCAACGCGGCATTAATGTCGATGCGCGCGGTTTCCGCTGTAGTCGTTTCATCCGTGGTTGTTTCGTCCGTCGGTTCAGCGGTTTGTTCCGCTACCGGCGCACCATCATCTTTTTTCGTGAACTGCATAACGCCAAGTGCGAGCAGGGCAACCAGCGCAACAGCGACAAAAATAACCAGGCCGGTTTTCTTTCCAGCGGGTTTCACTTGATTGTCCTCGGCCATGATCGCGGGTCCTTCCGTTAGCGGTCAAAAAAACGCCGGGACCCTTTGCGGGATGCCAACGCCTCAATATGGGAAAATTCCAGCGTTTAAAGTCCACATAAGGCCCCGTCTTGTCAATCAATTACGGGAAAAAACGTGCTAATACCCACCGGAATATGCTGTGAAATCAGCGTCCCGGGCCCGGAATGATCAGGACGTCCACGCGGTCGCCGTCCTTGCCGTTTTGCGCTCCAAGGAAGGGCCATATATCGATTCGAGCCGCATCCACGCCCGCAGCGGTCAGGAATTCGCGGGTTTCATGTGCCCGGGCCAGCGACAGACGCTTTGAAATAGCCGCATCCCGGCCCGTAGCATAGGCCCTGATGACGGCTTTTGCGGTTTTCTGGCGTTTTATGGCCGGAAGGGTCCCGCCCAGAAGGGCATTTTTCATATCTATAGTCAAAGCCGTTTCCCCGGCCAGAAACGGCAAAGAAACTTTGCCGTTCTCCTGTGCCTGAACCGGCTTGATCCCCTCGATGCTCGCCAACACATCCCTCGCACTGGGCGTGACCAGCCTATTCCCCTCCAGCGAAGTCGATTGCCTTGAAGGCGGCAGTGGCAGGGGAATGGCCTTTTTGGCGAGTGTTGTCTTTGGTTTTTTGGGGCTGGAAAGCTTCGCTTGCCCCTTCTTTTTTACCGGCGCAGTAGCCTTGGCTGGCGGTTTTGGCTTCTGAGGAGGTTTGGCCTTAACCGGAGCCTCCTCGCGGTCATCGGGTTCGATGGCAGTCAGGAACCCCGGCGCGCGGTTATCTACCGCAGTTCCAGACTCATCAAACAATAAAGGTGGCGGCTCATAATCATTAAAAGGCTGCAATTCCTCCGCCTGCGCGGCATAGGCGAGCAGGGCCGTGGCAGAAAACAGCAGGACGCCAGTCTGTTTGAAAAACATCAGGTTAGGATTTTAGCATTTTTTTCAGCGCGGAAAAAATGGCTTCATTGCCGGCCAGCACATTGCCGGTTTGCAAAGGATCGTTCCTGTCGTCGTCAAGATCGCAGACAAAACCACCCGCTTCGCGCACGATAAGCAAACCTGCCGCAACATCCCATTGATTAAGGTTGCGCTCCCAGAAACCCTCATAACGTCCCGCGGCGACATAAACGAGATCGAGCGCCGCAGCGCCAAGACGGCGAAGCGAAGCGCCCGTATCCCAGACAGCGCGTTGCTCACTGAAAAACTGTTCGTGATTGTTCAGCGCCCGGCGCGGCGCTCCGGTCGCCACAATCGCCATATCCATGCTGCCTCGCCCGGAAACGCGCAGGCGCTTGCGGCGCAGGAACGCGCCCTGACCCTTTACGGCATGGAACAATTCATCTTTCACCGGGTCGTAAACGACCCCGGCCGTGACTTCGCCTTTTTCTTCAAGCGCGATCGAAATCGCCCACTGCGGAATGCCGTGAAGGAAATTCGTCGTGCCGTCGAGCGGATCAACAATGAAACGCGCGTCGGCAGTTCCTTTGACTTCACCCCTTTCTTCCATCAGGAAGCCGTAACCCGGACGGGCATGTTTCAGTTCGTCAAAAATGATCTGCTCGGCGCGCTTGTCGGCAGCGGTGACGAAATCGGCAGGGCCTTTGCGTGAAACCTGTAATTGCTCCACTTCGCCGAAATCGCGGTTAAGCGAACGGGCAGCCTTCTCCGCTGCTTTTACCATGACGTTGATATCGGGGGAGCTAACGGGCACCGTCAGTCCTTCGCGCGTTCGACGTAAGACCCGTCTTCGGTTTTAACGATGATGCGCGTGCCCGCGCCGATAAAAGGCGGCACCATGACCTTCGATCCGTTTTCAAGGATCGCAGGCTTATATGACGTCGTCGCCGTCTGGCCCTTGATGACCGCATCGGCTTCCGTAACCGTCAATGTAACGGTGCCGGGCAGGGTGACGGAAAGCGGCGTGCCTTCATGCGTTTCGATCTCGCAGACCATGCCTTCCTGCAAAAACTGCGCAGGATCACCGATAATATCCTTGGAAATTGTAACCTGATCGTAGGTCTTCGCGTTCATAAACACGAAGCTGTCGCCTTCGGGATAGAGGTACTGGAAATCGTCCTGCTCGAGCGTAACTTTTTCCAGGACTTCCTGCGTGCGGAAACGCACATTGTTCTTGATGCCGGTGCGCACATCGCGCATTTCAATCTGGGCAACAGCCGCGCCTTTGCCGGGCGAAAGCAGTTCGTTCTTCACGACAAGCCAGAGCTTGTTTTCATACTCGATGACGTTGCCTTTGCGGATGGTGTTTGCAGCGACTTTCATTGTTTCTGTTCCGTATAGATAGCTTGACCAAGATTTTCCAGACGGGCCTTGAGATCGGCATCCGCACAGGAATTCAACATACCGGATAGATGATTTTTTTCGTCCTCAGTCAAGGGATTTCGTGTCTTTTTGGGCTTTTCTGAAGGCTTATTGACTGATGCCGCAACGAAACGGATGGCCGTCACCCAGTTGTCGCCAAAAATCCGGTTGATCCGTTCTAAAATCAGATCTTTCTGGTAATGAAGCAGGGTGGCATCGGCACTACTCGCCGCGATATCCAGTATCACAACCGGATTGCCCGTTTTTTCACGTTTCCGGTAATTGATCTTAACGGGCTGCGCCTTCGTCGCCAGCTTGTCGCCCACGATCTCGCGCCATGCTGAGACAACACGGCCAAGCGAGATATGTTTACGGCTGAAGCTCTTGCCTGTTACTCTGGCGGTCGCTTCGGAAATAGGACGCATGGGACTCTCTGTTTTGAAAACGTAAGTAGAATGTCTAAACGCACGCTTGGCAAGAAATTTACTTCAAAGGGCGCGGAGGAGTTCCGGGAACTGCTGCTGGGCTGGTACGACCGCCATGCGCGTATATTGCCATGGCGCTACACCAAAAACCAAAAACCGGACCCTTACCGTGTCTGGCTGTCGGAAATCATGCTCCAGCAAACGACCGTGGCCGCTGTCGGGCCCTATTTTCAGAAATTTACAGAAAAATGGCCGACGATCAAAGCGCTCGCCAATGCGCCCGCCGAAGACATCATGAAGGAATGGGCAGGGCTGGGATATTATTCCCGTGCCCGCAACCTGCATAAATGCGCGCAGGTGGTAGCGCATGAGCTAAGCGGCGCATTCCCCGATAACCAGGATGACCTCAAAAAACTGCCCGGCATCGGCGATTACACGAGCGCAGCCATTCGCGCTGTCGCATTCAACAAACCCGCGACAGTCGTCGACGGCAATGTCGAGCGGGTGATGGCGCGTTACTTCGCCTGGCCGGAACCCATGCCGGGGGCAAAGAAAGATTTAAAAAATCTTGCAACCGGATTGTTCGATGAATATGCAGACCGCCCCGGCGACCTCGCGCAGGCGCTCATGGATCTTGGCGCAACTGTCTGCACGCCGAGATCGCCAAGATGCGGATCATGCCCGGTATCCAAAAACTGTGTGGCGAGAAAGCGGGGCATAGCTTCTGAGCTTCCTTTGCAGGAAAAGAAAAAACCGCGCCCGCGCAGATTCGGCCATGTCTACTGGATCACCAACGGCAGGGGGGAAGTGCTGGTTTGCCGCCGTCCACCAAAGGGCCTTTTGGGCGGGATGATCGGCCTGCCGACCACGGAATGGGTCACGGGTAAAAAAATGCCCGCGCCGCCATCCTTTTTGAAAAAGATCGAAATAACCGATTTCGGCCAGAGCGCCAGACATGTTTTCACCCATTTCAAACTGGAACTGGCCCTGAAATCAGGCCATTTCAGCGGCAAAGCCCCCGCTGGGGGTTATCTCTGGCTTAAAGCGGAAGAGGTCGAAAATGCAGGCTTCCCAACGGTTTTCATTAAAGCTGTGCGCCTGTTTAATGGCGGAAGCGGGCCTCGGTTGAAGTAAAGCCGCAGGAAGTTTATACTAGAGGCGTATATTCTTTCAGACGGCGATGCTCAAAAAACACAGGTTTTTCATGAAATTAAGGCCCCTAAAGCTGGCATTCCCGGCTGTGCTGCTGCTGGCGCTCCTCTACGCCGCTCCCGGCCCGTCGCAGGCTGCTGAATCCAACCCGGACGAATACACTAGGACCGAAATCAAGGCTGGCGAGGCCCGCTATATTTACGAGAAACCGAGCCGCCAGAAATTTTCCCGGCTTTTCTGGGCGCTCGGCATGCTCGATCTGAAAGATGATAAAAATATCGACAATTTCCTCATGATGAATGAGTGCGATATCTACAAGGATTATTACTACAACGAATTTGAATGGAGAAAAGTGCGGGAATCCGGCCGCCAGTTCCTGGCTGAGAACAGCAATAAATTCCCGCTTCGCTTCGAGGTCGCCCAGATGATGCTTCTCGGTGAGTACGATCTCCAGACCGAAAGCTTCAACGTTCTTCCTGATTACCGGATATCAGAGACATCGCGCATCGAGGTGTTCCCTCAGGACTTCGCCGATGTCGTCTGTCAGGATGACGGGTCGGGCAGAATCCAGCATATCGAAGGCTACCCCATCGGCATCATTGCTGAATTCAACCGCCCGCTGAATCTTGTCAGCATTCCCGTTCCGGAAATACTGGCCCGCAAATATATCGAAGAGAAGCTGAAAACCTTCAAGAAACTACGCTCGGATAAACAGAACCAGGAAAACCTCTACAGCTTCCGCGACGCGTACCTGTTCATGCATATGAAATTTTTTGCCTACAAGGATCAATATACGAACAACGAAAACTATCGCATGGCCGAGATCATGGCCGTGCTCGAAGGTTTCGAGATATATGCCGACAAGGACAAGAAGATGCTTCTGTGGTCGCAGGATTTCAGAAAGAGGCGATCCAAATCGAAAAGAGCCACGGGCAACAAGGTCAACCTCGGAGCCGAGGAGTATGAGATTGAAGAACCAGATCCTTCGGTGATCCAGCCTTCAAAACCAGCGGAGTTCAATCCCACTTCGCCGGGCAGCATAGCCCCGCAACCGGGAGTAACGGCGCCTTTCCTTCCTGAAAAAGAAAAACCAAAGCCCGCCCAATAATATCGGGAGTTACCTGGAACGCGTAATTTCCACGCCCAGCCTTGCAGCATCTCTTATGATGCGCGGCTTCGCAGCGGAAATCGTTACAGAGATTATCCTGTTATCCGCCAGCAATTCAGAGGCTATGTCCTCCAGTAAAACTTCAAGCAGGTTGAAATGCCGCCCCGCGGAAACCTGCTTGATTATTTCGACTACACCATCATAGGGAACAGTTTCACTGATCTGGTCTTTGCCCCAGCGGCGGGCAGGGTCAAGAGTGATCTCGGCATTGAAAATAACCGGGCTCTTGCGGCCTTGCTCTCGCGGCAATATGCCGACGTTCATTTTAATCGTCAGGTCCTGGATAAATATTTTGTTCCGGAAATCCATTAAGCGCCTTTTTCAGCGCGCAATCTTTCGCGAAGGGCATCGATGGGAATAGCTTTGCCTTTTTCCTTGTAGTGCCAGAACGTCCAGCCATTACATGACGGCGCATTCTGCAGAACTGCGCCGACCTTGTGTATGGAGCCGCGCAGCGGGTCGATCCGGTTTTGCGCGATAACGCTGCCATCGGCATGAACCATGGCCGTATGCCTGTTCTGGGAATCCGTGAGCACCGCGCCCGGCTTGATAAACCCGCGCTCGATAAGCTGGCCGAATGGAATGCGTGGTTGCTCGCGCTTGGGCTGGGTGGTCAGGATATTGTCGTCCAGCGTCTTAACCCCGCTGATGCGCTCTTTTGCAAAGGCGGCATATTTCTTGTCGCGCTCGATGCCTATAAACGAACGCCCAAGCTGCTTCGCAACGGCGCCCGTTGTCCCGGTGCCGAAGAAGGGATCGAGAATAGTGTCGCCCTTGCGCGTCGATGACATCAGCACACGGTAGAGCAGGGATTCCGGCTTCTGCGTCGGATGCGCCTTGTCACCCTTGTCGTCTTTCAAGCGCTCTGAACCCGTGCAGATCGGTAAATACCAGTCACTGCGCATCTGCAAATCTTCATTCATCGATTTCATCGCGTCATAATTGAAAAAATACTTCGACTCTTTAGACTTCGCCGCCCAGATTAACGTTTCATGCGCGTTGGTAAAGCGGCGACCGCGAAAATTCGGCATCGGGTTCGATTTCCGCCAGACCACATCGTTCAAAATCCAGAACCCCATATCCTGCAGGATATAACCGAGGCGGAAAATATTGTGGTACGAGCCGATAACCCAGATTGAACCGTCGGGCTTTAATGTCGCGCGCGCGGCTGTCAGCCATTCGGCCGTAAATTCGTCATAGGTCTTCAGGCTTTCAAATTGGTCCCAGTCATTATCGACGCCGTCGACGCGGGTATTGTTCGGGCGGTGAAGCTCGCCGTTAAGCTGGAGATTATAGGGAGGATCGGCAAAAATGCAGTCCACGCTTTTCGAGGGCAAATCATTCATGATTTTGACACAATCGCCAATCAGGATCGAATCTGTGAGCGATTTAGATTTTGGACTCGACATTCGTATTTTTCCCCCGTGATAAAAACGAATCATGAGTCAAAATGGAATCCGGGTCAAGCCCCAAAATTAGGACATGAGTCAGGATTCCATAAGTGGATTCAAATTATTAGGACGAGTCTTAAACAGCCAGGCTCAACTGGCGATGAACGCTGCCGAACTCAATGAAATTGCGTACGGGGGCGAATGTTTTACGGTGATGATCGGTAATTCCATGCCGCTCGATGGCATCCAGGTGCTCAGGGGTAGGGTAGCCGACATTGCGCTCCCAGCCGTAATGCGGGTGCTCTTCCGCCAGTTTTTCCATCAGCCGGTCCCGCGTCACCTTAGCGAGGATCGACGCTGCCGCGATGGACACCGACTTATTATCGCCTTTGACGACCGCAGTCGCTGGGCATAGGAGCGCCGGGCATTTATTCCCGTCAACGAGCGCGTGCGTAATCGCAGTCGCGGTGATCTTCTCGTGCGATTGCTTCATAGCCAGCAGCGATGCCTGCAGGATATTAATATCATCAATGATTTCCGGCGGGACTTCCGTGATCGCGAAAACAAAATGCTCGGAAATAAAATCGAACAACGTTTCAAGTTTTTCTGGCAGGAGTTTTTTGCTGTCGCGTATTTCAGCAACGAATTTCAGGCCGCGCTTTTCTACCGGGACGTAAACGCACGCCGCAACGACAGGACCGGCAAGGGGGCCGCGTCCGACCTCATCAAGCCCGCAGACAAGGCCACCGACTGAATCCTCAATCGTAAAGTCAGGCCTTGAAACTCTTATCGGCGATTTCGAAGACATCGGGAGACAGTTTCGGCTGCTCCAGAATCTTCTGCAAGGATGCCTTCAATTTTTCCTGGCGATCCTGTGTATAATTTTTCCAGTCACGCATTGGCGTTAATAAACGCGCGGCTATCTGCGGATTTATTGTGTTCAACTCGATCACCGCATCGGTCAGGAATTTATAGCCGCTGCCATCTGCCGCGTGGAACCGCACCGGGTTGCTCATGGCAAACGCACCGTAAAGCGAGCGTACACGGTTAGGGTTACGGATATTAAAATTGGGATGCGCCCGCAGTTTTTTCACCACATCCATGGTTTTCGGCAGGTGAATTTGCGCCTGCGCGCTGAACCATTTATCAATCACCAGCAAATGTGACTTAAACCGCTCGTAGAAATCACCGACAATTTCATCATGCGCCGGCCCATCCAGTGCGCAGCCCAAGAACAGCGCCGCCATCCGGTCGGTCATATTGGTGGCAGAGCTATAAAATTCTTTGGCCCGCTTTGCATCGTCGGCTGTCAGTTTATTGGAGCGGATCAGAAAAGTCGTGTTATGCAGTGCGCGGCAGCCCATGGCCTCCGCCGTGATCGAAAATTTCTTCTCCGGCGCATTCTGTGCGCAGATTTCGTCTAATTTGCCCGCGAAATTATCGATGATTGTATTCAGCGCCGCCTCGCGCGCCTCGTGAATAGCCTGCGGGTCGATAGGGCGGCGGCCCAGCGCAATGATCGGGATGTCGGGCAGGCTGATCGCCCGCGCCATGAGCGCTTTGTCGGAACGCGGGTCTATCGCACGATCGAGTAGGTCGCTGTAATTCTGCAGAAAATCATCCGGAACCGCGATCTTCTCATCGATCATCCGGTTCAGCGTGCGAAGGAAATAAGTCTGCCCGGCCTCCCAGCGATTGAAACCGTCGCTGTCATGCACCATCAGGAAAGCAAGATTTGCATCGCTCAGGTCCGACTTTAATTTTACAGGGGCGGAAAATCCGCGCAGCACCGACGGCACAGGCTCGGACGGGATATTTTCAAACGTAAAACTCTGTTTTTCCTTTTCAAGATTGAGCAGCATGCTGGTTTCACCGCCGCCCAGATCAATATCGCTGCCATTAGCGCCAACAAGCCCGGCGAGAACAGGAATATGCATCGGCTTTTTCTTCGGCTGGCCGGGCGTGGGTGGCACGTTTTGCGAAAAATCCAGCGTGTATGTTTTTTTCGCCGCGTCGTATTTACCTTTGAATGAAACTTCCGGCGTTCCGGCCTGTTCGTACCAAAGCCTGAAATGCGTAAGATCGATACCCGAAGCATCCTCCATGCATTTCACGAAATCGTCACAGGTGGCGGCATGGCCGTCATGGCGCTGGAAATACAGGTCCGTGGCCTTCCTGTAAGTTTCCGGCCCCATCAGCGTGCGCATCATGCGGATGACTTCCGCGCCCTTTTCATACACCGTCATCGTGTAAAAATTATTGATCTCGATGTAATTCTCCGGGCGGATCGGGTGCGCAAGCGGCCCGGCATCCTCGGGAAATTGCGAGCGGCGCAAATGCGTCACGTCATCGATCCGCTGCACGGCGCGCGAATTCAGGTCCGATGAAAATTCCTGATCGCGAAAAACGGTGAGGCCCTCTTTCAGTGAAAGCTGGAACCAGTCGCGGCAGGTCACGCGGTTGCCGCTCCAGTTGTGAAAATATTCATGCGCGATCACGCTCTCGACCCGGCCATAATCGCCATCTGTCGCCGTATCCTGCTGCGCAAGGACGAGGGCGGTGTTGAAGATGTTAAGCGATTTGTTCTCCATCGCCCCCATGTTGAAATCGCTGACCGCGACAATGTTGAAAATATCGAGGTCGTATTCTAGGCCATAAATATCTTCATCCCATTTCATGGATTTCTTGAGCGATTCCATGGCGTGCGCGCATTGGCCTTCGTCGCCATGACGCACGTATATGTATAAGTCCACCTTACGGCCGGATTTTGTCGTGAATGTGTCGGGAACCTCGCACAGATTTCCCGCGACCAGTGCGAACAGGTAACAGGGCTTCGGATGCGGGTCTTTCCAGACGGCGTAGTGACGCCCGTCTTTAGCTTTGCCCTTATCGGTCAGGTTCCCGTTCGACAGCAGCACCGGGTAGGATTTTTCATCGGCTTCCAACCTGACATTAAATGTTGTCATGACATCGGGCCGGTCAGGGTAATAGGTGATGCGGCGAAAGCCTTCCGCCTCACACTGAGTGCAGTAATTTCCGCCGGACATGTATAGCCCCTCCAGCCGTGTATTTTTTTCGGGCTCGATGGCGGTAATGATTTCCAGGATGAATTGCTCATTCGCGGGAGCTGGAATCGTCAAATGCGTATCTGAAACCGCGTATTCCCCCGGCTTCAGCTCCGCCCCGTCCAGTTTAATGGATTTCAGAACCAGCTCCTCGCCGTTCAGCACCAGCGGCTCTTTCTTCTTCCGCCTGAAGTGCGTCACCGCCCGGACGGTCGTCAAGCCCGGCCTGATATCAAAATCCAGGTCGATGCCGAGAACATCGTAAGGGTAGGGGGTATAATCTTTGAGATAGATGGTTTTGGGTGTGTCGGTTTTCATAGGCAATAATATGCCATGAAAACTCAGTCCTGCAAGGCCATGTCATTGCGGTGGATGAGCTCCTCGCGGCCTTCATAGCCGAGAATCGCCGGAATTTTATCGCTTGCCTTGCCGATGATCCTGCGGGCCTCGTCAGTGCTGTAGGCGATCAGGCCCATACCTAGAATTTTACCTTCCATAGTGCGGATATGCACGGCATCGCCGCGTACATAATCGCCCTCGGTTTTCTTCACGCCGACCGGCAATAAGCTTTTCCCGCTTTTCAGCGCTTTCAATGCGCCGTCATCGACAAAAACGCTGCCTTTCGGACTGAGATGCGCCTGCAGCCAGCGCTTGCGAGCGCTTGATTTGCTTTCCTGCGCGAGAAATATGCTGGCGCGGATATCACCTGTAACGCGCTTAAGCGGATGGTTCTCAGCCCCATTGGCAATGAGCAGGGCAATCCCCGCCCGCGTAGCCGAGGCCGCCGCCTCGATCTTGCTTTTCATGCCGCCGGTCGACAGGCCGGGTACGGCGTCACCAGCCATCTTGATATGCTCGGGCCCGATAGATTCAATCAGTGGAATATGCTTCGCGTTTTTGTTCTTTGTCGGATCGGCGGTGTAAAGTCCGTCCGTCGTGGAAAGTAGAATAACAAGATCAGCCTCGATCATCTGCGCCACGCGCACGGAAAGCCGGTCATTGTCGCCGAAACGGATTTCACCGGTCGAAATCGTGTCGTTTTCGTTGATGATGGGAACGATGTTTTTATCAAGCAGCGTGAGCAGCGTGGCCCGGGCATTCAGATGCATGCGGCGGTTCTCGGTTTCCGACATAGTGAGCAGCACCTGCGCCGCCTGCAGCCCCAGCGCCGAAAACGCCTGGAAGTAAGCTGCGAACAGATGGAACTGCCCGACCGCCGAAGCCGCCTGTTTCTGCTCCAGCGGAATTTTGGAGGGCGGCGTCGATTTCGAAATGCCAAGAGCACCCCGACCGAGCGCGATCGCGCCGCTCGAGACAATCACGACCTTTTTGCCCTGCGCCTGCCAATCCTTCACGTCCTGCGCCAGGGACTCAATCCAGGACTGCCGGGCCTTGCCTGCGCTCTCGTCAGTAACCAGGACCGAGCCAACTTTAATAACGATCAGTTCAGACTGTCTGATGATCTCTGCACAGTTCATAGCTCTACGCTTTCCTGTTGCCTTTCATTTTCACGGTATTCCGCGATGATGGCATGCAGTGCAAATAGAATCTCGTCTACGCCTTGCCCGGAAACGGCGGAAACTGTATGCACCTTTTTGCCCACAGACTTCTCCAGAGATTTAGCCACATCCTGCGCCAGTTCATCGCCAAGAGCATCAATTTTATTAAGAGCGATGATTTCTTCTTTTTCAGCAAGGCCTTCGCCATATTCCTTCAGTTCATTTCTAATAGTCTCATAAGCCCGCAGTGGGTCATCATGGGTGCAGTCGATCAAATGCAGCAGCACGGCGGTGCGCTCGACATGGCCGAGGAAACGATCGCCCAGCCCATGCCCCTCATGCGCGCCCTCGATCAGACCGGGAATATCGGCAAGCACAAAATCTTTATCAGCGATTTTCACGACTCCAAGATTGGGATGCAGGGTCGTAAACGGATAATCCGCAATCTTTGGCTTCGCGTTCGAGCAGGCCGCGAGGAATGTCGATTTCCCGGCATTAGGAAGTCCAACGATGCCCGCATCTGCGATAAGTTTCAGGCGCAGCCAGACGGCCAGTTCCTGCCCCGGCCATCCGGGCGTAAAACGGCGAGGGGCCTGGTTGGTCGATGATTTGTAATGTGCGTTACCGAAGCCGCCGTCGCCACCTTTTAAAAACACCACGCGCTGCCCCGGTTCGGTGAAGTCCACAAGGATGGTTTGCTCGTCTTCATCCATCACCTGCGTGCCGATCGGAACTTTGACAATAATATCGTCGCCGCCGACGCCGGAACGCATCTGGCCCATGCCGTTCGATCCACTCTTGGCCTTGAAGTGCTGCTGATAACGGAAATCGATAAGCGTATTAAGCCCCGCAGAGCATTCGAAAATCACGTCGCCGCCCTTGCCACCGTTGCCACCGTCCGGTCCGCCGCGGTCGATGAATTTTTCGCGACGGAAACTCATGCAGCCCGGCCCGCCGTTTCCGCTCTGCAGATAAATTTTTGCCTGGTCGAGGAATTTCATCGTTTTGCCCAATTAAAAAGGGGAAAGGCGCCGGCCTTTCCCCTGTATTTCGTTATCCTTTAAGGGTTATTCGGCCGCTGCCAGCGCCGCGTCATTCGCGGGAACGATGTTCACTTGCGGGCGACCGTTGCGGCCCTGCGAGAACAGCACCTGGCCCTCGAGCAGGGCATAAATTGTATGGTCTTTACCGATACCGACATTTTTGCCGGGAACGAATTTGGTGCCGCGCTGACGCACGATGATGTTGCCGGCAAGAACGAGCTCACCGCTGTAACGCTTGACGCCAAGGCGTCGGCCAGCTGAATCGCGTCCGTTTTTGGAACTGCCACCTGCTTTTTTTGTTGCCATGTTTTTCTCCTGCCTGTCCCGTGTTTATGCTGCTTTGATGTCGGTGATCTTCAGAACAGTAATGTCCTGACGGTGGCCGTTCTTACGGCGGTAATTCTGACGGCGCTTCTTCTTGAAGATGATGATCTTCTCGCCGCGTGTCTGTTCGACAAGCTTGGCAGTAACGGATGCGCCCTTAATGGTCGGCTCACCCAGTTTCGGGCTCTTGCCGTCGCTGAGAAACAGAACTTCACCCAGGTTGACCGTATCGCCAGCCTTACCCTCGAGTTTTTCAACTCTGATGGTGTCGTCTTTCTGCACCTTGTATTGTTTTCCGCCCGTACGGATGATCGCAAACATTGTCATTATCCTGTTATTATCTATATAAATCAGTACATTAGAGGGCCAACCTACCCTCCGCTTTCAGCTTGTGACTGATGAAGATGGGGAATATACACGAGTCTCTAGGGCTGTCAAGAAATATGCTTTTTGCGCTCCACGACGCCCAAAACCGCTAAAGCCCTGTAAAGAAATCGAAAAGCAGCTTGAGGTTCAGGCATACAATCACCCCGGCCACAACCCACGCCAGAACCGCCACCGGCCACGCGGTCGCGAAATTCCCCATCATTCTTTTATTGCTGGTGAAACTGACCAGGGGAATCACTGCGAAAGGCAGCTGCAGGCTCAGGATAACCTGCGAAAGAACGAGCAGCTGCGCTGTTCCTTCAGTACCGTAGAGATAACAGACGATAAGAGCTGGAATAATGGCTATCGAACGTGTCAGCAGCCGCCGCGCCCAGGGCGGCAACCTGAGCTCTAGAAATCCTTCCATCACGATCTGCCCGGCAAGGGTAGCGGTAATGGTCGAGTTCTGGCCGGAAGCGAGGAGCGCCAGAGCGAATACTGTGCTCGCCATCGCGGTGCCGAGCATGGGCGTAAGAAGCTTGTGCGCATCCTGGATCTCGGCGACCTCTGTCATGCCGTTCGTGTGGAATGTCGCCGCCGCCATGATGAGAATGGCGGAGTTAATGAGGAGTGCAAACATCAGCGCGACAGTTGAATCGATCGTTCCAAACTTAATGGCCTCGCGCTTGGAATTCGTGTCCTCGCCATAGCTGCGTGTTTTGACGATGGCGGAATGCAGGTAAAGATTATGCGGCATCACCGTTGCACCCAGAATACCAATGGCAATATAAAGCATGGCCGGGTTGGTGATGATTTCGGTGCTAGGGATATAGCCTTTGAGCAGCGGGCCGATTTCAGGCTGCGCCAGCGCCATTTCTACAGCGAAACATCCGGCGATAATTACCAGCAGGGCGATGATAAACGCCTCAAGATAGCGAAATCCACGCGATTGCAGGAACAGGATCAACAATGTATCCAGCACCGTCAGACCGATCCCGAGCATCAGCGGAATTCCGAAAAGAAGCTGAAGCGCGATCGCCGTGCCGATAATTTCAGCGAGGTCGCAGGCGCAGATCGCAATTTCACACAGCACCCATAAAACGAAACTGACAGGGCGCGAATATTGCCGCCTGCAGGCCTGCGCCAGATCAAGGCCCGTCGCAATGCCAAGTCGCAGACTGAGCGCCTGGAGCAGTATCGCCATAAAATTGGAAATAAGAATAACCGAGAGCAGTGTATAGCCGAACGCTGAACCGCCCGCGATGTCGGTCGCCCAGTTGCCCGGGTCCATATAACCGACAGCCACGAGGTATCCCGGCCCAGCAAAGGCCAACATTTTCCGCCAGAATCCGGCGCCCTCAGGCACCTTTATGGTCCTGTAGACTTCGACAAGGCTGACGGCCGGGGCATTGTTCTGCATAGTTAAACTCATATTAATTTAAGCATAGTATACTAATTGTAGCATAGGCAACAAATTTGACAAGAGGCAGCAACTCTTTCATGATGCAAATGCATGGCACGCCCTAAGACCGCATCTCCCGACCTCGCAGACCCCAAGAAACAGGCGCAATGGTTCGCGCGCGTGCGCGAAGCGCACCAAAGCGAAACTGCCGAAGATTACGTTGAATTGATCGCCGACCTGATCGATGCACAGGGCGAGGCCCGCGTGGTTGATTTGTCCGAACGCTTTGGTATTTCTCACGCCACGGTCAACAAGGTCATCATGCGCCTCAAGAAAGAGGGGCTAGTAAACGCGCAACCTTACCGCTCGCTTTTCCTCACCAAAAAAGGCAAGGACCTCGCGCAGGCCTGCAAACAGCGCCATATCGTCGTCTATGAATTCCTGCGCTCTCTGGGCGTAAGCGAAAAAACCGCTGAGATGGATGCTGAGGGCGTCGAACACCATGTCAGCCATGAAACCTTGCGCGCCTTTCAGAAATTCATAGATAAAAAGGGCAGGCAATAATGACGCCCGGAATTCTCTGCCTCGTCGTTTTTGTTATCACCTATATATTTATTCTCCTTGAAGAAACGCTGCATATGCACAAGTCCAAGCCGGCCATCATTGGCGCTTGCCTTATCTGGATCATTATCGCAGCCAATGCGACCACGCTGAATTTCACGCACGACCAGATTCATGACGCGATCTTCGGCGCGCTTTCGGAATTCGCTGCGCTGTTCCTGTTTCTGCTCGTGGCTATGACTTATATAAGTGCGCTCGAACACCGCAACACCTTTGCCGTTGTTCGCTCAAAACTCGTAAAAGCGGGCCTCAATTACCGCCAGCTTTTCTGGGCAACGGGCGTCATCGCATTCTTTCTTTCACCCATCGCCGACAACCTCACCACGGCACTTATATTAGGCACGGTAGTTGTCGCCGCCGGGGCAGGGAACGTGGCCTTTATCGTGATAGGCTGCGTTAATATTGTCAACGCCGCTAATGCGGGTGGCACCTTTAGCCCCTTTGGCGACATTACAACGCTCATGGTCTGGCAATCCGGCCACGTCGAATTTTTTGAATTCTTCACGCTTTTTATTCCCTCCGTCGTCAACTTCCTCGTGCCGGCCTTTATAATGTCTTTCTTCATTCCGAAAGCGCAGCCTCCCGCGCTTCAGGATGACCTACAATTGAAAAAAGGCGCTCGGCGCATCATGGCGCTTGGAATCCTTACAATTGCGATGGCCGTGGGCTTCGAGAATTTCTTTCATATCCCGCCTTTCATGGGTATGATGACCGGCCTCGCGCTGCTCATGATCTTCTCATGGTTCATCAAGCGCAGGAACGAGGAGACATTCGATATTTTCAAGCATATCTCTGCGGCAGAGTGGGACACGCTTCTTTTCTTCTTCGGCGTGATCTTCAGCATCGGCGGCCTCGCATTCCTCGGCTACCTGAATATACTTTCGACCTCATTCTATGAGGGCTACGGCCCCGGCCCGACAAATATCGCCATCGGCCTGATTTCATCTGTGCTCGGCAACATCCCGCTGCTTTACGGCGTTCTGCAGATGGAGCCACAGATGGATCATTTCCAGTGGCTTCTGATCACACTCACAACGGGAGTAGGCGGCAGCCTGCTATCCATCGGCTCCGCCGCCGGGGTCGGGCTGATGGGTGTCGCCCGCGGCCATTATACCTTTATGTCCCACCTGAAATGGTTCCCGGTACTGCTGCTGGGATATGCCGCCGCGATAGGCGCGCACTATGCGCTAAATTAACGCACCACCCCAGAAATACCAGCCAAGCCCCACAGTAAAAAGCACAAGCCCATAGAGCGAATGCTCAATTGTCACCAGCGCAAGAGATTTCGTTTTGGCAAATGTGCTGGCGAAAATCAGCCCGGCAATAAAACTCAGCACTGGCGCAACCGGGTTAATAAACAGCACGTGCGCATAGGCGAACACGACTGCGCTGCCCAGCACGCGGGCGTTCCTGGTTTTAAAAAACGGCCTGTAGCGCTGGAAGAAGAAGCTGCAGAAAATAAACTCCTGCGGCAACGCTGAAAATATAGGATAGAAAAACAGGAGAAACAGCAGAAGCTGCGGCTTCTCCTTGACGATATAAAACAATTTTTCAGGATCGTAATAATAGGTGAAGGCGAGCATCAGCAGGCTGCAGATCACCCACCTTGCCAGGATCGGCTTCATGTTTTCCCAAGTCACCGCTTTCCATCTCCAGAGGGTTTTCAACTCGGCAAAATGATAATGGCGATAAATCGACCAGCACGCCGCCCATGCCGCCCACAGGAAAAGAAGCATATAAGGCGCAAGCTTGAAAATGATGATAATCGTAGGCAAAACAACGCATAAAAGCGTGAATTCGAGGGCGAGAAAGACCTGACGGTTCATAACTTCATTTTATCATAAAAATCCTGTGGACGGATATTGCGCCGCAGTATAGATAAAGGGCGTAAAATCGAGGATAAAATGTTTAAAGAAGCCGTTGCGAGATTACTGCCGCGCGAAGACAAATTTTTCCGTTTAATTGGGGATCTTGCAGGCGAGGCCCTTAAATGCGCTCTTCACCTCGATACCTTTGTAAAATCCAGTGATAAAAACCAGAGAGCGGTCGAGCTTGCGGCTATTAATGAAAGCCGGGTCAGGTCTAAGGCTCTAAGTTCCGAAATTACCCGCGAGCTTTGCGCAACCTTTATCACGCCTTTCGACCGTGAAGACATCCAGGATTTTTCGCACAGCCTTTACAAAATCATCAAGACGATCAAGAAAATTGCCGACCGCCTGGACATGCACGGTCTGGTGAACGGTAAAAGCGCGCGCTTCGACCGCCAGATGGGATTGATCGTTCAGGAAGCCCAGGCCATGCAAGAAATGGTATATGAGCTTGTGCGGGGGCATAACAACGACCGCATCGTCGCCAAGGTGAATATCCTTCACGATCTCGAGAACGAAGGCGATATGGCGCTGAACGAATTGCTGGCCGAACTTTTCCGTGATGAAACGGACATCAAACAACTAATCCTGCTCAAAGATCTCTATGACATGCTGGAGAAGGTCATCGACCGCTACCGCAACGCGGGCGCCGTGGCACTGCAGATCGTCCTTAAACACAGTTAAGCAGTGTGATGGAACCAACAATCCTTCTTCTCGGCGCGGTTATCCTTCTCACGCTGGTGTTTGATTTCATCAACGGCTTTCACGACGCTGCCAACGCCATCGCTACCGTTGTCTCGACGCGCGTGATGCGTCCCACAACTGCCGTCATTTACGGCGGCGTCCTCAACTTCATCGGCGCGCTTCTAGGCACCGAGGTCGCGGCGACCATAGGAAAGGGGCTGGTGGATGCGAATGTGATTTCCCTGCAAACCGTCTTATGCACAGTTATTGCCGCAATCGTGTGGAACCTGATCACCTGGTACAAGGGCCTGCCGACAAGCTCGTCGCACGCCATCATCGGCTCCCTCATGGGCGCGACCTTCGCTTCGACCATGAGCGGTCACAGCATCATCTGGCCAGCCGTTTATAAAAAGGTCCTGATCCCGATGGTGGCATCGCCACTGATGGGATTATTTATCGGATTTATCCTGATGACGATTTTGACATGGATCGTCTACCGCATGAATCCCGGGAAAATTAACAGGATATTCGGCAAGCTGCAGATCCTCTCGGCAGGATTCATGGCTCTGAACCACGGCCGTAATGACGCACAGAAATCCATGGGTATCATTGCCCTCGCACTTGTGCTGGCATTTCCGGAAAAACATTTCACCGTGCCGCTATGGGTTATCCTCACCTGCGCCATCGCCATGGGCCTCGGCACCATGATGGGCGGCTGGCGCATCATCCGCACGCTCGGCTCTAAAATGATCAAGCTTCAGCCCGTTCACGGGTTTGCCGCTGAAACCACAGCTTCCATCATCATCGCCGGGGCATCGCACTGGGGCATACCCGTCAGCACCACCCAGGTTATTTCCTCGTCCATCCTGGGAGTGGGGGCAACCCGCCGCTTTTCAGCCGTGCGCTGGGGTATTGTCGGCAATATTCTCTGGGCCTGGGTCCTGACAATCCCGCTGACATTCGCCTTCGCAGCCACATTCATGCTGATTGGAAAATTCCTCTTTCCCGAAGCAACGCCCTGATTACCATAATTTTGTGGGCGGGGTATATATAGCAGGCCGTTGGCGGAAGAGGTGAGATTCGAACTCACGGGCCCCGTGAAGGGCCGCCGGTTTTCAAGACCGGTGCAATCAACCGCTCTGCCACTCTTCCAAACGGGTATATGATATAATAAGAGCTTCATTTCTTAGCGATTTTTTTGTATGTCTGTCTAGTCCCGTTAACGCAAGGCGATTCTTATGACCATGAAAAGACTGGCCCTTCTGATTACCGGCATCCTGCTTTTTTCACCTGTGCCGGCTTTCGCGGATGACGATTTCGACACATGGTTGAGAGATTTCGCACAGGAGGCGGTCGACAAGGGCATTTCTGTGCAGACCGTGGAGCAGGCGCTTTCCGGTGTCCAGCCTATCGAACAGGTTCTTCGCCTAGACCGCAAACAGCCTGAATCGACCATCACTTTCGCCGACTACAGACAGAATGTTGTCACCCCCGACCGTGTCAAAAAGGGCAAGGAGCTGTACAATAGAAACCGCCAGCTTCTGGACGGCATCGCCGAAAAGTACGGCGTTCCCGCGCCCTATATAATTGCCCTGTGGGGTATCGAAACCAGTTACGGCGAGAATACCGGCAATTTCCACGTCATCCCCGCACTTGTCACATTGGCCTATGACGGCCGCCGCAGCGGCTACTTCAAAGGCGAACTGGTCAATGCGCTTAGAATCCTGGACGAGGGGCACATCAGCATCGCCGACATGCGCGGCTCATGGGCGGGTGCGATGGGCCAGAACCAGTTCATGCCCTCCAGCTTCCTTTCTTATTCCGCCGATGGCGACGGCGACGGCAAGCGCGACATCTGGAAGAGTCTGCCCGACGTATTTTCCTCCACCGCGCGCTACCTGAACGAAAGCGGCTGGCGCCCCGACCAGAAATGGGGCAGGGAAATTTCGCTGCCCAACAGCATCCCCGAGAGTTTCACCGGCTTGGACAACACGAGATTCGTCAGCGAGTGGAAGGAAATGGGCGTGTTCCTCGCCAGCGGTCAGCCCTTGCCCGTGACGGAACGCACCAAAGCGGCCATCGTCCTACCCGATGGCCCGAGCGGTCCGGCTTTCCTGATCTACGATAATTACCGCGTCCTCATGAGATGGAATAAATCTCTGTATTTCGCCACATCCGTGGGCCTCCTCGCTGACCGGATAGCCCAATGAAACCCGGTTTTTTGTCCGCGCTTCTGGCCTGCCTCCTGATGCTGGCCTCCTGCGCCGAGGCCGAGCTTGCCAGTCACGTCGCTAAGAAAACCTTCCCGCGCGCGCAGCAACAGGGCAATTTCAAAGTCGGCAATCCCTACAAGGTCGAGGGAAAAACCTACACCCCACAGGAAACTTACAGCTACACCGAAACCGGCATTGCATCCTGGTATGGTCCCGGCTTCCACGGCAAGCACACCGCGAACGGCGAGCGCTTTGATCGTAATGAACTGACCGCCGCACACCGCACACTGCAGATGCCCTCACTTGTCCGCGTCACCAATCTTGAGAACGGCCGCTCACTGGTTGTGCGCATCAACGACCGTGGCCCATTCAAACGCGGGCGCGTGATCGACGTATCTCAGCGCGCAGCTGAGCTTCTGGATTTCAAGGGCAACGGCACGGCCAAAGTACGGCTCGACCTCTTAGCCGATGAAAGCAAGGCACTCGCCATGGCTGCGCGCCAGGGCCACGACACAAGCGGCGTTGAAGTCGCGATCAACGAGGGCAGGGAGGCCGCGCCCCTAACCGCCCCGGCGCCGGTCCAGACAGCAGGTTACCAGCCTATCTCCTATACGCCGGGACAGGCCACGGTTGGCCCCGATGTCCCCGGCCATATCAAGGATGGCCAGTTCTTCCCCGATCCCGTGCTTGAACAATACCCGGTTACGCCGACTAATATTTTCGTGCAGGCCGGGTCGTTCACGAACCAGGAAAACGCCATGCAACTCGCGCAGAGCTTGCGTAGCATCGGCCCGGCGCAGGTTCGCCCGGTCCTGGTTAATGGCCGCCAGTTCTACCGCGTACGGCTGGGCCCCGTGGCAAGCGTGGAACAGGCCGACAGCCTCCTCGCAAGAGTATCTTCGACGGGCCGCAAAGAATCGATTATTGTTGTTGAATAACCCCCTGAAAGAGGCCTTATGCTCCGCAATCTAGCATTGTCAGTTCTTGTTTTCCTGTCGCCGCTCTCGGCGCATGCGGAATCCGTCATACAGATAGCGGCAAAACAGGCAATCGTCATCGATTATGATACGGGCACCGTCCTGCTCGAGAAAAACGCCGACGAAAAAATGCCGACCTCGTCCATGAGCAAGGTCATGACGGCCTACATGGTTTTCGATGCTCTTAAAAAAGGCCAGCTTGGCCTCGACAATCAACTGATGGTCACTGAACGTGCATGGAAAATGCAGGGCTCGAAAATGTTTGTCGAGGTCGGCAAGCAGATCAAAGTCGAGGATCTCATCCGCGGCGTAATCATCCAGTCCGGCAATGACGCAACCGTCGTGCTGGCCGAAGGCATTGCCGGATCCGAGGACGTATTCGCCCAAAACATGACAAAAAAAGCGCATGAACTGGGCATGCTCAACAGCAATTTCAAAAACGCGAGCGGCTGGCCCGACCCGGATCACTATTCGACAGCACGCGATCTCGCCATCATGGCGAAATCGCTCATCCATGAATTCCCGGACCACTATAAATATTATTCCGAAAAGGAATTCACCTATCACAACATCAAGCAAGGCAACCGTAACCCGCTGCTCTACCTGAATGTCGGCGCCGACGGTATCAAAACCGGACACACCGAGGCCGCCGGTTACGGACTGATAGGTTCCGGCACCGGCAATGACCGCCGCGTTATTTTCGTCATCAATGGCCTGAGTGACGAAAAAGAACGCGCCGCCGAGGGCGCGAAGCTTCTGGAATGGGCACTAAAAAATTTCGAGAACAAAAAACTCTTTAAAGAAGGCGATGCGGCTGCAAATGTCGCCGTGGCAATGGGAACGGCGACCTCCGTGCCGCTGGTGGTGAAGGATTCTCTCGCCGTTACCCTGCCATCCGCCGCCGCGCGCGGCTTCCGCGCCACGGTCAACTACAAGGAACCACTGATCGCGCCGGTCATCAAAGGGCAGGAAGTCGGTGCCGTCCTCGTTGAAATTCCGCACGCCGAGACCATGAAAATTCCCCTCTACGCAGGCGCGGATGTTTCCAGGCTCGGGGTTTTCGCAGGCCTGCTTGAAAAGGCGCGGCGGCTGGCCGCAGGAAGCTGATGAGCGAAAGTAAAGGATTATTCATCACATTTGAAGGAGGCGAAGGCAGCGGCAAGACAACGCAGGTCAACCGCCTCGCACAATTCCTGACTGAAAAAACCCGCAAAGTCGTCACCACCCGCGAGCCTGGCGGCACACCGGAAGGCGAAAAAATCCGCGATCTGCTGGTGCAACGCGAAGGCGGCGAATGGAACCCTGTCTCCGAAGTACTGCTCTTATTCGCCGCGCGCGCAATGCACATCGACAAGATTATTAGGCCCGCGCTCGAAAAAGGCAAAATCGTCATTAGTGATCGCTTCACTGACTCAACGCGTGCCTACCAGGGTTACGGGCACAAATTCCCGCTGGAGACGATCGAAAATCTTAACAGCATGGTTCTTGGCAATTTCGCGCCAGACCTTACATTTATCCTCGATATAGACGCGGGAAAAGGTGTCGCGCGTTCAGGCCGCCGCATCGCCGCCGAAGCGCTTCATATCAAACAGACCGAAGACCGCTTCGAGCAGATGGAACCCGGTTTTCACGAACGTCTCCGTCAGGGCTTTCTTGATATCGCTAAAAAAGAACCGGAGCGCTGTCATGTCCTCGACGCCACGCTAAAACCTGATGACCTCGCAAAAAAAATCCAGAAAACCGTGCTGGAGAAAATCTGATGGATCTATTTGGCGCAGACATCGCGGAAGAAATTGAAGAAACGGAAGAGGAACAAGATTCCGCGCCCGCCGAGAATATATTCGCTCACCCCCGCGCCATGAATTTCATCAGCGGCCATGAAGAAACCGAAAAAACCCTTCTGGACCTCTATAATTCCCACCGCATCCCGCACGCGCTCGTTTTAACCGGCCCGCAAGGCATCGGCAAAGCGACCATGGCCTATCGTTTCGCGCGCTTCCTGCTGAAACAGGGCCTCCACGATCCCAATCAATCCAGCATGTTCGGCGACCCTGAGCCCGCCACAAGCCTCGACGTCGCGCCCGATGATCCGGTGTTCCGCCGATTGGCTTCCGCCGGTCATGCCGATTTTTTCAACACCGAAAAAAAATTCGACGAGGAGAAGGGTGTATATAAAGACACAGTCGACGTCGCCGAAATCCGCAAGATCGCGCCGTTCCTGCGCATGACCTCTTCCGAGGGCGGCTGGCGCATCGTCATCGCCGACGATGCCGACAGCATGACCAACAGCGCCCAGAACGGAATCCTGAAAATCCTGGAAGAACCGCCGCGTAATTCGGTCCTTATCCTCGTCGCACACAGGGCAGGGACTCTGGCGCCGACCATACGCTCACGTGCCCGCTTCATAAATTTTCCGCCGCTATCAGATTCAGTGATGAAGGACCTGCTGTCGAAACACAATCCCGGGCTCGGCCAGAAAGACGTGGAAACGCTCCTGCGCTTTTCCGGCGGCAGCTTCGGCAAGGCCATTCAATATGCTGAAGCCAATATCGCCGCTATGGCCGGTACGCTTTCGGAATTTCTGCAGAATGATATTTCATGGGCATCGGTTCACAAATTCGCCGACACACTCTCCGGCCCGGGCAGCAACAAATCATATGATACCTTCTGCGAAATCCTCGGCTGGATGGCTCGCGAGACCGCCCGGAGCCGCGCCCGTGGCACGCCGCCCGCGCCCCACACCCGCGATTTTTTGAAAAATTCTTCCCTTGAACAACTCCTCGAAATCTGTGAAAACCTTGAGGAACATTTCGGTCGCTCGGAAGCCGCCAATCTCGACCGGCGCCAGACGGTTTTAGGGGCGTTTTCGTTACTGGCCGCTTGAGGAATTGTATGGCCAAGACGCCCTTTTATATTACAACCGCCATTGCCTACGTGAACGGCCTGCCGCATCTCGGCCATGCCTACGAAGCGATCCTGACCGACGTCATGGCCCGCTTCCAGCGTCTCGACGGCAAGGATACCTGGTTCCTGACCGGCGCCGACGAGCACGGCGAAAAGGTTGCCAAAACGGCTGAAAAAAATAATACGTCCCCGAAAGCCTTCGCTGACATAAACGCCGCCGCTTTCATCGAGATGGATAAAATCCTCAACATCTCGAACGATGATTTTATCCGCACAACTGAGCCACGCCATTACGAAGCATCCAAGGCCCTCTGGAAAAAACTGCAGGAGCAGGGGGACATTTATCTCGGCAAGTACGAAGGCTGGTATTCGGTTCGAGACGAAGCCTATTTCACCGAAGCCGAACTGACGAAGAACCACAAGGGTCAGATGATCACACCCAACGGCACCGAGGCCGAATGGGTCGAGGAGGCGAGCTATTTCTTCAAGCTTTCAACCTATCGCGATAAATTGCTCGCCTATTACCAGGCCAATCCGGATTTCATTCAGCCCGCGACCCGTAAAAATGAAATCGTCAGTTTCGTTTCGCAGGAAGGGGGCCTCAAGGATATTTCCGTCTCGCGTCATAAAAAGCGCTTGTCCTGGGGTATCCCGGTTCCCGGCGACGAAGATCACGTCATGTATGTCTGGCTCGACGCCTTAACCAATTACATCACTGCGCTGGGTTACCCGGACGAAAAGAAAGACACGCTCAAAAAATTCTGGCCTGCTGATTATCACGTCATCGGCAAGGACATCATTCGTTTCCACGCCATTTACTGGCCCGCATTCCTAATGTCGGCTGGCATCGAATTGCCCAAAACGATTTTCGCGCACGGCTTTATCAACGTGCAGGGCCAAAAAATGTCCAAATCCGTCGGCAATGTTTTGTCGCCCGACGGCCTCGTCAAAACCTACGGCCTCGACCAGATACGTTACTTCTTAATGCGTGAAATCCCGCATGGCGAGGACGGTAATTTTTCGCATGAGCAAGCCGTTCAGCGTATCAATGCCGATCTTGCAAACGGTCTTGGAAATCTCGCGCAACGCACGCTTTCGCAAATCTATAAGAACTGCGAAATGAAAATCCCTAAGCCGGGCGCTTTGACACAGGAAGACAAGCATCTTCTTGAGACAGCGCAGGTTAAAATGCTCGAAGTCGCTCGCGTCGAATTCAACAAATTCCGCTTTAATAAAGGCCTCGAAGCCATTATCTCGGTTGCCGCGAAGGCAGACGCTTATATCGACGCTCAGGCGCCGTGGAAACTCAAAAAAGAAGATCCGGAACGCATGAATACGGTTTTGTATGTCCTCGCCGAAGTCATCCGCTGCCTTGGCATCATAATTCAGCCCGTCGTGCCGGATTCATCTGCAAAACTTCTCCAGCAACTGAAAATCAGTGACGACGAACGCAGCTTTACGCATCTTGCGCCCAAATACGCGCTGAAACCGGGAACAATTATCGATCAACCGCAGGGCGTTTTTCCGCGCCTTAACCTGGAAGAAGAAGCTGCCTGAGATGTGGATCGATTCCCATTGCCACCTGAATCACCCGAAGATCGCCGAACTCGGCACACCTGAAAGCCTTGTGAAAACTGCTAGCGACAACGGTGTCGATGGCATGCTGACCATCTGCTCGCGCATCGTCGATGAATTCCCGGAAATTCTTGCCATTGCCAAACGGCTGCCCAATGTCTGGTGCACCGTGGGCACGCATCCGCATGACGCGGGAAAACCCGATGAACTGACCGTAACACAGGATGCGCTCGTTGCGCTCGCGAATTCAGAACCCAAAATCGTCGGTCTCGGCGAAAGCGGCCTCGATTATTTTTACAAACATTCCAGCCCGGAAGATCAGGGCAAATCCTTCCGCAAACACATCCGCGCCTGCATCGAAACCGATCTGCCGCTGGTCGTCCATGCACGAGACGCCGATGAGGACATCATAAGGACCCTGAGAGAGGAAGGCGCGGGGTCAAATCTGACCGGTGTCATGCATTGCTTCAGCTCAGGCCGCGCCATGGCTGAACAGGCCCTGGAACTGGGCTTTTATATCTCGTTTTCGGGCATTTTAACCTTCAAAAGCGCAGCCGAATTACAGGACATCGCCAGAAACGTGCCGCTGGAACGCGTGCTGGTCGAAACCGATGCACCGTTCCTGGCGCCTGTGCCGCATAGGGGAAAAACTAACCAGCCAGCCTATGTGAAGGAGACCGGAAAATTCCTCGCACAGCTTCATAATACAAATGAAGAAACTATTGCAAAACATTGTAAAAACAACTTTTTTAAGCTTTTTAAAAAGGCTGGAAACCGCCTATCTTAAAACCTGTCAATTATTTGCCATAATATATATTATCACTCTGAGACTACAATATAATAGGCTTCCGGGCTTTATTCCCCGCCGCCCATATCCTAGGCTTTTTGCCGCTGCGTCAGGCCTTGCCGGAAATCAAAATGAAAGCCGCTTTCGTCCATGACACGTTCTACAGCCAGACACCGGACGGCGAGGTCTATGTCTTCGGCGCATTTCCATCCAGCCTGTGGCAGGAGAGATTCCTGCCTCATTTCACCTCGCTGACGATCATAGGCCGTGAACGGCCCTTCGAGGCCAGCCATGCCTCGCGGGCCATACGCTCAGATACGCCCGGCGTTGGGTTCATGCTTCTGCCCAATATCAGCAGCATCGCTGGCTTGGCCATGCGCGGCGAAGTCGCCAGCCAAATCCGCAAAACCGTCGGGCAGGCCGACGCGGTCATCGTAAGAGGGCCGTCGGAATTCGGTATGATCGCTGTTAACGAAGCGAACAGGGCGGCCAGAATAGTTAAATTAACCTCGGTTAACAAACCGGTCGCCATTGAAATGTCCGGCTGTGCCTTCGACCACACGTGGCATTACGGCTCGCTCGCCGGGAAACTTTACGCGCCGGTCAAGTATCTGCGCGCGCGAAAAATGGTTAACAGCGCCGACGCCGTCATCTATGTAACGGAAAAGTTTCTTCAGCGCCGCTATCCCGCGCGCGGAACGGTTGCGAACGCCTCCAATGTTGAAATCGAAACCCCCTCTTCCGATGTTCTTGAAAATCGCCTCAAGCGGATCGATGGCAATACCCCCTCACCTTCGGCATAATCGGAAGCCACGGCCACCGGCTGAAGGGCATCGACACTGCCCTCGCCGCTTTTACCCGCGCGCTTGATCACCTCCCGCCTTTCCAGTTCCGCATCCTCGGCGAAGGCCCAGACAGCTACGAATCCTTCGCGCGTTATGATGCGCCGCTAACCCACAAAAATGATGTTCTTTCATGGCTTGATGGAATCGATGTTTACCTTCAGCCCAGCCGTCACGAAGGCCTGCCGCGTGCATTGATCGAGGCCATGAGCCGCGCCTGCCCCGCGCTCGGCTCCGACGCTGGCGGCATCCCGGAATTGCTGGACGCCGAAAACATCCATAAACGCGGAGACGCATCCGCACTCTCTGCTCTGCTCATCAAATCAGTGAATAAAAAATGGCAGCGCGAACAGGCTGTAAGGAATTTTGAAACAGCTAAAAAATACACACGCGAAAATCTTCTGCCTGTGCGCGAAAAATTCTGGTGCGATTTCGCCGCTCGCGCCGCCAAATCCAAAAATTCATAACTTCCCGGTCAGGCGAAGCAGGAATATATTTTCATCGAAATCTGAAGCAGCAGAGCTTTCCCTGTAACGATGAAGATAAGACGCTCCCGCCTCCAGCCGCGAGTTTAAAGCCCATAAAAGCCCTATCCGCCCGCCATATGTATCGTCAGTGCGATCAGCCGCGTCGAACTGCGCCCTCTCCCACTCCGCGCCCCCTTGCAAAAATAAATTATGTCGAAGTTCATAATTGAAAGACAGCCCCGCATCCGTCTCGACAATGCCGTTGTCGGCAGTGCTGTCTTCTTCAGTTCGCCGCAAAAAATCAAAAGATAATTTTAGCTTCCTGCTCGGCATCCAGTCGATTTTGCTTTCGGCCGAAAGGGCCCCGATATCCTCAATGCCGCCACCGTCATATTTGCGCCATTCATGACCGATCGCCGCGCTACCCTTCCAGATTTTATGATCGTCATATTCCGCGCCGGCCAGTGCGCGGATGACATGATTATCCCGCTCAGGTCCGTTGAATCCCGTTCCGTCATGAGTTCGCCGCAGAAAATCGTTCCTGCCCAGTTGCAGGCTCGCAAACGGTGTCCAGTCGGCCTTGGTTTTGTATCGCGCCACCATACGCGCATAAAGACTGTCGTAGTCTCCATCCTCGTTGACAACAGACACACCCGAAAACGTCTCGCCGTTTTCAAAACGTGACTGGCTATAACCGGCATAAAATCCGAGACCCAAACGTGACGGCGCATAATCCGCGCCGATCTCGGTTTTCAGCAGCTTGAACCCTGTCGGTTCACGCGTCAGTTCTCCGCGCTCCTCCCGCCGGTCGAAATGGCCGGACTCGTAAGACATTTTAAACGGCAGCATCAAAACCCGCCGCGCAGTGACTGTGCCCCTGAATTCGGTCTTGAAATTTATAACGCTCTCGTCCGAATTGCTCCAGTAACGCCGCGCCTCACCGCCCGTTTCCAATTCGAATTCATGATCGCGGTATGATTTTTCAATCAACAGTGATGGCTTGATCATCGAAATATGATCGGACTCCTTATCAACGCTTGCATATACGTTGTCGGTATAGACCTGCTCGATCATGAGCTTGGGCGTGAGCATGAATCCCCCTGCCCTGACCGGTTTGTATTCTTCAGCCAGAACCACCCGCGCACACAAAAGCATGCAACTTAAAACGGTAAAAATTGTGAACGAATCTACGTTCAGGCGCATGGGCAATGAAAGCTTTGAGGAAGGAATCAGCGGGAACGCAGACGGCTGATTTTACCAACACCCGGGGTCAGAATCAGGAATTAATTCCCTTTGTCCACAAATTTAAGGATCGCCCGGGCCCGCTTTTTCCAGGTGTATTTCTCCTGAAGATCGGCGTAGGCCCGCGCCGCAAGGCTGTTCCTTAAGCCTTCATCCTTGAGCTTCTCAAGCGCGGCAATCCATGCCCTGGGCTCCGACGGTGAAAGAAGCAGCGCGTTTTCGCCATCTTTCAGGATTTCCCGGATAACGGGCAGATCCGAAGCCATGATAGGCTTTTTCGCCGCCATATATTCAAAAATTTTCATCGGCGACATCCATTTCGAAATATCCACGCCCGTTTTGATCGTTGTCCGTGTGCGGTAAGGCGCGATTAAAACATCAAACGCCGCGAGATACGCACCTAGCTCTCCATGTGGCACATGTCCGTGCATAAACAGGTTAGGCAGCGCATCCTTCCTCCATGCTTGCACCTGCTGCAGACTACCGCCGACGACATGAAAGTCGAAATCTTTTGCCTCCTTCGCCAGCAGCGCAATAATCTCCATTCCCTTCCCTTCGTGGAGCGATCCCGTATATCCAACCTTCAGCGCATCAGCACATCCCGCCAGTTCACGCGGCGCCAGATTTTTCACAGATATATCGGCGCCATCCGGCGCAACAAAAATTTTACTTTGCCTGAGTTTTGGGAAAGCCTTGATAAAATCCGTCTTCAGCCCGTTCGAGATTACAACAAGCGCCATCAGCCTGCGCTGCTGCAGAAGGTTTTTAACCGCTCTCTTCTCCAGGAAAGAACGCGGCACCTGGTGCGCTTCATATATGACCGGAATATTTTCCGGGATCAGCCAGTTAAGCGCAACCGGGTCGCGGCCATACGCAATATCCGGCATTCCTGTCTCTTTCAGTGCCAGGCGATGGCCCGAAAGCCGTAACATTCCCGACAATACCGGGATTTTGGAGGCAACCGGCAGAATAAGAGAGAAACAAGGCTCAATCCCGTAATAATTAAAAATCGCTTCATCGTCGGAACCCGGAGCGCCTTTTGCGAACAGTGTCACGGCATTGCTTTTGGAATCTTGTGCCAAAGCAGCGCACATTTTCATCACATGAACGGATTGTGCTGAATCGGATGGCAGCGTCGCACCGGAAAAATAGAAAATCTTCATGCCGCCAGCGTCTGCGGTTTGGCGCGCTCATCGAACGGACGGAGCTCGCTGACCGCCCGCGCAGGCACTCCGGCCGCCATGACGTCTGCCGGAATGTCTTTGGTCACAACGGCCCCGGCAGCGATCACGGCTCCCTGCCCTATGGTAACGCCGGGCAAAACTGTCACGTTCGCCGCCAGCCAAGCATTGTCACCGATGGTCACGGGCGCCTGAGAATGGCGGCGCGGACCGGCTTTCTCAATTCCCGCCGAAGTCACAACCGTATAAGCCGACAGTGTCACCCCGTTCCCGATGCGCACATCGTCGCGGCCGATAATCAGGACGCCTTCGTTCAGTGTGCAATTCTCTCCTATAAAAACTTTCTGCGGCATGTCGATACGCACCCGGCCAAAAATCCTCAGGCCCGAACCGGCTTCGGCCACGACCATCCGTACACCCGTTTCGCGGGCGAATCTCACCGAGCGCCTGTAGGCATGCAGGAAAAGCCGGGCAATATGCTTGTGAACAGTCATAGAACAAGCCTATCAAACTTTGGGTGGAAAATACATTTCATGCTAGATTCGGAACAGAAGATTGGTTTTCCGGCCTTTCATATGACCATCCGCCAGCTATACCTGCGTTCCGGCCTGTTCTCTCTGGGGGGAAAGATTCTCGCCTCCCTGGCTGCGCTCGGCGTGATGTGGCTCATCCTCCGCATCGCGGGCAAGGACGTTTTCGGTGAAATCATGATCGCATACGCGTTCAATTTCGTCATCGCCGCCACCCTCGCCGCCCAGTTCCAGTCCGTCATTCTTTATCACGTTTCGCGTGCACCCGAAGAACCTGCACACCTACGTCGCCGACATCTGCAACATTCTTCAGGTTCCCTGCCTGCTACCCTCAATCGATATGAGCAAAAAATATAACAGCTTTGCAGCAGCACCGTTTCCACTCCTCGCCAGGGCTGCAAACATGAGCGCGGACTGGCTCCGCCGCCACAGGCTCTACCCGGTCATCAACGCGGCGAAGAAAATCGGCATAAAACGCCTCGTCCTCGGCGTCGAAAAACCGGAATCCGGCACCGCCGCAATTCCCCTGGAAGACAGGTGCTGGCTTGAAGACCGCCTCTCCGGCCAGATCGAAGCCCTCGGGAAAATCATCGGCCCTCAGCCCCAATGGGCTTTACAGCAGCCCTGAGACAGTATAATTCCTTACACAATCCCAACCCTTAACGTGACAGGTTAAACATGCGTTTATTTGCTCTTGCCCTGATATCTTTTATTGCCGTTCCGACCGCCGTCTACGCCGAAGACAAACCGTGGATCGAATGGATGTCGCACAACATCCAGGTCCTGCACGGCCACGGCTTCGAACTCACCGAGGATACCCAGACAACTTTTACTTTTGAACACGCTGATAGCTGGCGGTATGGCGACAATTTTTTCTATGTCGATTATAGCCCCGACGCCTCGCGGGATATCAACGCCGAATTTTCCCCGCGCCTTTCGTTTGGTAAAATGACCGGCAAAGACTTATCCGTCGGTCCCGTAAAAGACTTCCTCCTCGCCGGAACATGGGAAAAAGCGCGCGACTTCGACGCATTCCTATATGGCGCAGGGATCGACCTTGAAATCCCGGGATTTAATTTTTTCCAGGTCAATCTCTATCGTCGCGACAATACCGAGGAAGACGGCCATGGCTGGCAGACGACATGGGTCTGGAGCCGCCCGTTCGAAATCGCCAGCCTGAAATTCACTTTCGACGGCTATTTCGATTACGCTGACTACGAAGAAGGCGAGAAAAATTTTTTCACCCAGCCGCAACTCCTGCTCGATGTCGGCGACGCGCTCAAAATCACCGAACCCGGCAAGATTTATGCCGGGATAGAATACCGTTACTGGAACAACAAATTCGGCATCGAAGGCGTGAATGAATCCGTGCCGCAGGCCATGGTCAAATGGGCGTTCTAAAACACCCCATCGATGAACTGATCGCCGTCATGGCGAAACTGCGCGATCCTGATGGCGGCTGCCCGTGGGATCTGCAACAGGATTTCCGCACCATTGCCCCTTATACGATAGAAGAAGCCTACGAAGTCGCCGACGCTATCGCGCGGAATGATATGACCGACCTCAAGGAAGAACTCGGCGACCTGCTGCTGCAGCCCATCTACCACGCCCAGATGGCGAAGGAAGCCGGCCATTTCGACATCAACGACGTTATACGCGGTATCACCGCCAAGATGATCGAACGCCACCCGCATGTCTTTGGCGATAAAAAGGCAAAATCCGCTTCCGACGTCAATGTTATCTGGGACAAGCAGAAATCGAAGGAAAAATCCCACGAAAGCGTCCTCGACGCTGTGCCCAAGGCTTTTCCTGCTCTGCTCCGCGCCAAAAAACTTCAGTCCAAAGCCGCCAAGGTCGGGTTCGAATGGAAAAAACTTGATGACGTCCTAGATAAACTCGAGGAAGAACTCGGCGAACTCCGCGAAGCCGTAAAATCCGGCGACACCAAAGATAAGCGCGAGGAATTCGGTGATCTCCTGTTTGTTCTTGTTAATTTCGCCCGCATGAACGGCATCGATGCCGAGGACGCCCTGCGCGAATGTAACGACAAGTTCGAGCGCCGCTTCCGCGGTATCGAAAAACAATTCAGTGAATCGAACAGGGACATTTCAAAAGCCCCGCTCGAGGAAATGGAACGCATGTGGGTGTCTGAAAAAAATAAAGAAAAGAAAAAAGCCTAAAGCACATCCCTTAGCAACGCGTCATAAACTTCCTGCCAGTCCTCTTTTCCCGCCGCAACGATCAGCCCCGTGTCCCTGTCCGCCGGTATATAGGGCGTCCCGTCCCATTTCGCGGCATAACCGCCCGCCTCTTCGACAATCAACGCGCCCGCAACATGGTCCCACGGCTTGAGGCGGCTATAGATGCAGAACTGCGTCTCCCCCCTCGCAACATGGAGGTATTCATGCGCAGCACAGGCCATCGAATGCGTCCCGCTGAATTTTTTTACCCCGCTCTGGATATGATCGCGGTATTGCTTCGGAAAAAACCACGGGTTGATATGACCGTTCATTTTATTCGCCGAATTTTGCGAATTTACCTTCAGTTTTCGCGAGCCCGTAAATGCGCCGCCACCCCGCTCGCCAATCGTCATCTCCTTGCCCAGGACATCATAAATCCAGCCACGCCGTGCCTCGCCGTTCTCGATTAGCGCCAGCATCACGCCGAACTCCCGCTTGCCATGCACGAAATTATGCGTGCCATCCACAGGGTCCACGATCCATATTTTAAGGGACTTGTCCCGGAGCTGGTCGAGAAGCGCCGGGTTCGCCGAGGCCGCCTCCTCGCCGATAACAATGGAACCGGGCAGCAATTCCGGCAACACCCGGGTCAGATGCTCCTCGACATCCAGATCCGCCTGCGTCACCAGGTCACGCGGGCTCGTTTTAGACGAAATCTGGTGCTGCTCAAGCGCCTTGTATCGCGGCAGGATATATTTCTCGGCGCATTCAATAATAATGTCCGCAATATTATGCGAGTCCGCACTCATTTCTTCTTCCTTCCCCGCACCGGCTTGTAACCGTAACGGCTTTCGAATTTTCCAATCTCCGATTCGTCCATCTTGACCTTGAGCATGGTTTTATCATCCTTGTCTTGCCGCTTAACGACCTCTCCATGATCGTAAAGAAATGATATGGCCCGCCCGTCGGCGGCATCCACCCTGAATGTGACTTCTATCCGGTCGCCCGACAAAACATCCGCAACCGTAGCCAAAAGCCGGTCGAGTCCAGAGCCCGTAAGCGCCGATATAACGGCACTCCTTTCACCAAATTTCTGCTTTCGCTCAAAATCCTGTTTTAAATCCCTGCCCGCGCGGTCGATCTTGTTGTAAGCCTCGATAATACGTGCGTCGGAATCATATTCGATCCCGAGATCACCTAAAATCTTGATCACATCGGATTTCTGCGCTTCGTGATCGCGTTGCGAAACGTCAATAACATGAATAATCACGTCGGCATACGTAATCTGCTCAAGCGTCGCACGAAACGATGCGACAAGGTTCGTCGGTAAATTGGAAATGAAGCCCACGGTGTCGGATAATATCGCCTCCCGCCGCCCGGGCAGTTTTATTTTTCTCAAAGTAGGGTCGAGCGTCGCGAAGGGAACATCCGCGGCGAAAACATTCGCGTCCGTCAACCGGTTAAACAACGTTGACTTCCCGGCGTTCGTATATCCCACCAGCGCCACGACAGGCAGCGGAATGCGCTCCCGGCTTTTGCGGCTGATATTCCGCGTGCGTCGTACATCCTCAAGGCCTTTTTTAATGCCCAGGATCAAATCGTCGAGCCGCCGCCGGTCAAGCTCCTTCTGTAATTCGCCTGGACCCCCTAGGAATCCGCTGCCGCCGCGCTGACGCTCAAGGTGCGTCCACTGCCGGACAAGGCGCGAACGCTGATATTCAAGCGCTGCAAGCCGCACCTGCAATTTACCTTCCCTCGTTTGCGCCCGCGCACCGAAAATTTCCAAAATCAGGCCCGTGCGGTCCAGCACTTTCGCCTTCCATTGCTTTTCGAGGTTCCGTTGCTGGACGGGTGTAAGATTATGGTTGACGATGACAATGGTGGGTTTCAGGTCGGCAACCTCCTCCGCGATGATTTCGCGGTTGCCCTCGCCGATCAGGTAGCCCGGACTTATTTTCTGTATCTTCGCGACCTTGAGCGTCACGACATCGAGATTGATCGCTCGCGCCAGTCCCGCCGCCTCGGCCAAAAGAGATTCCAGGTCGCGGCTCTGCTCCTGCTGCTTTGCACGGGGCAGAACCGGGTGCACGATATAAGCCGTATCCCGGCTTTTTCTCGCGCGAACGGATGGGCGTCGTTTTTTACTCATATAAGAGGATAAGGTTTTTCGACAGCGATGTTAAGCGGCAGGCTTCTTGTCGTCGTCTTCGGCATCATACAGGTTGAGCGGGCCGCCCGGCATGATAGTCGATATCGCATGCTTGTATACGAGCTGGACATGCGACTCACGGCGCAGCAGCACACAGAAATTGTCAAACCACGTCACAATGCCTTGAAGCTTCACGCCATTGACGAGAAACACCGTGACCGACATTTTTTCTTTACGGATAGCGTTTAGGAACACGTCCTGAACGTTTTGAAATTTTTCCGCCATGTTTTTAGCCTTTTATTTTTTTATTCCAGACGCGTTTAATTCTGTAAAATATGACAAATTACCTACCCTGCTTTTATCTTATTTTTTGGACATTGCAACAGGAATTCAGCCATTAAATGGCAATTTTTGAAGATTAGGAAAGGCTTATAAAGTTTTGTCCATTCGTCACTTCTGCTGTCATGAGCCAGAAAAACCGAGGCACATGAAGCATTTTGGGCGCATTGAAGATCCACGTCGGTGTCCCCGACATACCAGCTATCCGCAATCATAATCCCCGCCTCATGGGCTACCTTAATGAGCGGATCGGCGGCCGGCTTGTCCCGGGGGGCATCCCCCGCCCCGACTACAGCGCCGAAATAACCCTCCCAACCGAACCCCCTGATTTCCTGGCGCAGAAACTCTGCCTTCTTGTTGCTGATAATGCCCATGAGAATGCCGAGATTCTTCCCGGCATCCAGCAGCTCCTTCGCACCCGGCATAGGCTTAAGATTTTCCATGTGGTATTTCGTTACGTAATCGCCGAAAAGTGTTTTGGCTTTTTCGATTTCATGACCGTAAAGGTCGTTATAAAGTTTTTCGCGCGGATGGCCGAAATAGGCTTTGAACTCCTCGCCCTTGAATTCCGCAAGCCCGAGTTCACGTCGAACATGGTTATGAGCGCCCTCGAGGAATTTATAGCTGTCGGCAAGCGTGCCGTCCCAGTCGTAAAAAATCGCCTTGGGCAGAGAAATATTGTTTTTCATGCAGCCATTTTCGCTTTTTCAACCAGGATGTCGTCACCGTAAATCGTTTGCGCGGCTTTATAGTAATTGTCGGTCAGGTCGCTCACATGAAATTCTATGATTCCATTGCGGCCGATTTCATTGTTATATTCCGGGTGGCGGCTTAGATAATCTTCAAGCTTCGCCGGAATAATATCGTCTTGCGAAATAAGCTCGATATCAGGACCGGTAATGTTCGTGATCGCTTTACGCAAAAACGGGTAATGCGTGCATCCGAGGATCAGGCATTCGATCTTCTGCTCGACCATTGGCGAAAGGTAATGCTCCAGCACGCTTTCCGCCCATTCCATCCCGTCATTTTCTATCAGCGAAACCAGCAGCGGCGTCGGTGTCTGGATGATCTTGATACTAGGATTGATCTTGCTCAGCTCCTCCTCGAACACATTCGAGCGCATCATGTAATTCGTGCCGATAACGCCAAGTTTTTTATAGCCGCGCTCAATAGCAACCTCGAGTGTCGGAACAATCACGCCGATAATGTTTCGACCCGGCCACGCCTTGGGCAGCCATGTCTGCTGCAATCTCCTGAGCGCCGCAGCGCTCGCCGTGTTGCAGGCCAGGACGATCAGCTTGCAATCCTGCCGGAACAGATAATCCATGGCGTTGCGGGTATATTCATAAATCGCTTCTTCCGACCGGTTGCCGTACGGCAAATGCAGCGTGTCACCGAAATAGACAAGGTCGATATCGGGCATTTTTTCCCGCACCGCTTTGGTAATCAAAAGGCCGCCGAGGCCGGAATCGAAAATCCCCAGCTTCATCTACGCGCTCTTCTTCCTGGCTTCGGCTTCTGTTTCATTACCAAGCAACTGTAAAGATTTGAGTTTTCTATGCAGCGCCGAACGCTCCATACCGATAAATTCAGCCGTTTTAGAAACATTCCCGCCAAAACGCTCGATCTGTGCTTGCAAATAATCACGCTCGAACAATTCCCTCGCCTCGCGCAGCGGCAATCCCGTGAATTCAGTCTGGCTGTTTGCACTGGCAGGCGCAAAAACGCCGCTGATTTCCGGGGGCAGGTTCTCCCGTGCAATTTCTTTCGCATCCCCGCCGCGCATGATCAACGCCCATTCAACGACATTCCGAAGTTGCCGAATATTTCCCGGCCAGCCATGGGCGCGCATGGCGGCAAGCGCGCTTTCGGCAAAAACGCGCGGCGTAATACCGGATTGCCTTGAAATTTCCTCGGCAAAAAATGCGGCCAGTTCGGCAATGTCCTCTCGCCGCTCACGCAGCGACGGAATCCTGACCGGAACGACGTTCAGCCGGTAATATAAATCCTGCCGGAATTTCCCCGCCACGATCTCCGCTTCCAGATCACGGCTGGTCGAGGCCATGATACGCACATCGACTTCTACTTTCTCTGCGCTTCCTGCACGGCCGAAACTCTGCTCCTGCAAGACGCGGACGATCTTGGCTTGCGTCTCCAGCGGCATGTCTGCGACCTCATCGAGCAACAATGTCCCGCCGTCGGCCTGTTCCAGTGCGCCTTGTGCCATACCTTCGCCGAACAACTCGCTCTCGAGACGCTCCGGTCCCAGCGTCGCGCAGTTCAAAACCAGGAACGGCTTCCCCGCACGGCCCGAAAGCATATGAATATTCCTCGCAGCAACCTCTTTGCCCGCTCCCGCTTCCCCAGTCACCAGCACCCTGCTGTTGGTTGGCGCTACGCGCTCGATCACCCGGCGCAACTCTTCCGTGGCAGGGGAACGCCCAATCAGGTCCCACGACTTTTCACTTTTGCTTTTCAGCGCCGCATTTTCACGCCGCAGCTCCGCCGTTTCCAGCGCCCGGCGGATCATCAGCAGCAGCCTGTCCGACTTGAACGGCTTCTCGATGAAATCATACGCGCCCTGCTTGATCGACGACACGGCGGTTTCAATCGTGCCGTGACCGCTGATCATTAGAATAGGAATATGCGGATACTCCGTTTTGACTTTCGCGAGAATCTGCAACCCGTCATGTTCGCTGCCCTGAAGCCATATATCCAGAACGATCAGGTCGGGTCGTTTTTTGGAAATTTCTTCATAGGCTTCTTTCGCGCCCGGAGCCGTACGCGTCACGTAGCCTTCATCTTCGAGAATGCCGCGTATCAGCTTCCGGATATCCGCTTCATCGTCGACGATTAATATATCCGCGTTCCTGCCGGTCATGCCGCCGCTTCCGTTCTCATGGCTTCAAGTGGCAGCACGAGAATGACGGTTGCTCCGTCCTGATCTTCCCATCCCTCGGTGCCTTTCAGCCATTCCGGCGTGCCAAGCACCAGTATGCCGCCGTGATCTTCCATGATTTTTTTTACGATAGCCAGCCCCAGCCCCGTGCCCTTCACCTTGTGCGTGACATAAGGCTCGGTAAGACTTTCCGGGCTGGCGTTCTTGGGCAGGCCCGGGCCATTGTCCGACACAATAACAACCGCCTCATCATGTCCCTTTTGTGCAAGAACGATATCGATCCGCCCGCGCTTTGTCTTTTCCGACTGCGCCGCGATGGAATCCACTGCATTCTGAATCAGGTTGGTAAGCGCCTGCCTGATCTGCTGCGCGTCGAATTTCGCCTGCATGTCCGCGCTGCCGGCTGCCTCGCGGTAATTAATGGAAATATCACCATGCGCCTGCTTGTACAGGAAAATCGCTTCCTTGATATGACGCGGAAGGCTGTCGATCTCCATTACTGGTTCCGGCATGCGCGCAAAGGAGGAAAACTCACTGACCATCCGGCCAATATCCTCGACATGCTTGATAATCGTCTCTGTGCAAAGCGAAAATGTTTCCGGATCATCCTTAATCTGACTCAGATATTTGCGCTTCAGCCGTTCCGCCGAAAGCTGGATCGGCGTCAGCGGGTTTTTAATCTCATGCGCGATACGCCGCGCGACATCTGCCCAAGCAGCTTTTCTCTGGGCCGATTGCAATTCGGTAATATCATCAAGTGTCAGGATCGCGCCTGCTTCCTGGTCGCCAATTATCTCAATAACAATACGCACAAGGAAAATACGCCGCGCGCCATTGCCGCTGACATAAGGAATTTCACCCTGCGTGGTTTTTCCCGGGCGTTTGTGCGCCTGGTCGAGCAGACCCTGCAGCGCTGGGAATATATCCGATATGTTCTGGCCTACGAGCTCGTCTTTCAGACCGAGCAGTTCCGTTGCTGAACTGTTCGCGATATTAACCTGCCCTTTGACGTCAATACCCAGAACACCCGCGGAAACGCCCGTCAGAACCGATTCCGTGAACCGGCGGCGGCGGTCAAGCTGCCTGTTCGCCTCGATCAGTTCGCTTTGCTGCTCCTGAATCTGTTTTGTCATGCGGTTGAAGGCTCGCGCCAGGTAATCGAATTCCTGCAGCGTGTCCTGGTCCGGCACCCGTGCGGACAAATCACCCGCCCGCACCCGGTCCGCCGTGCTGATCAGCGCACTGATCGGCGTCACCAGCTGCCGTGCCAGGATAAGCCCGAACCACATAGCAAGCGTCAGCAAAACAAGACCGACAACGACGAAAATCATCGTCACCGTCACCTGCAGGCTGGAATAACGGTTCTGCAAATCCTCGTAATCCTGCGACGCCTCCCGCGTCGACGTCACGTGCGACAAAACTTTGGGGTCAACCATGCGCCCGACATACAAATACGTGCCAAAGAAATTGTTGAGCTTGACGAGCGCGCGCACCCGGTCGTCATTACCGCCCGTCATGATAACAACGTCGCCTTCCGACGCACGGCGCAGGGAATCTTCCGGCACGTCCTCGAATTCAAGCGAGAACGTCAGCCCCGAGCGCGCCAGAACTTTTCCCGAAGGCTCAAACACGATTACCTCGGATAAATTTCTTAAGAGCGACTGCGTCTGCACAAATTTCCCAAATGCTTCCTGGTTGTTCATCAGGATCGGCGCTTCGCGGTCAAGATCCGTCGCCATCGCGAGCGTGTCAGCACGTATTACCTGCCGGTGCTCCTCGAGATACGCCTCCGCCACCGCCTGCGACTCTTCAATCGCGGTCTGCACCCGCGTGCTGAACCAGGTCTGCACGCCGAAATGGAAAAAGAACGCCGAAAATATGGTCATGATGATCGCCGGCGCGGCAGCGAGAATGCTGAAGATATAAACCAGCCGCACATGCAGGTGCGATCCGGCCAGCCCGCGTTTCTTCCCGCTCCAGAGACTCACAATCCTCCGCGCGATCAACGCCACCAGCAAAAGCAAAATGACCAGGTCGATATTCAGCAACCATATCACCGTGTCGGGGTCGTTGCCGAGCGGCGGCGTCTCCGTCAGCGCGGCATAAGTCGCGATCCCGCTGGCAATCGCCGCGATGATCAGCAGATACGCTAACTTGCTCCGCCATTTACGCGTCAAAAAGGGCTTACCCCCCGCCGTCCCGGCCGGGTTTCCTATGCTAAGCAGCGCTGTTTTCAAAGGTTTTCCCGGCAAAATCCGCCCGATTGTGTTATTGATTTACGTGACAAGAAGGAATATCCACGGCATTTATACATGGAAACGCTAGGATTTAACAAATGAGAACCGCCGCGAAAGCCTTTCAGGATCGCCCTTTTCATGTCCTCATCGCCGCCGCAGGCCAGGGCGAGAGGTTCGGCGGCGGCTTGCCTAAACAATACGCCCCTTTGAACGGGAAACCCCTGCTTCGCCATACGATCAATATTTTCCTTAATCATAGAAACTTGGCCTCGCTCCGGGTCATTATCGACCCTGCCCACGTCCATTTATATAACAAAGCCGTCGAAGGCCTGCCACTTTCGCCGCCAATTTATGGGTCAAAAGAAAGAAAATCAAGCATTTATAATGGATTAAAGGAAATCTCTAACCTAAAAGATGATGATATTATCCTGGTCCATGACGCCGTCCGGCCTCTGGTTTCCGCTGCCGATATAGATGAACTGGTCGACCGCACCATTCAAACCGGCGCCTCCAGCCTCGCAACCCCCGTCACTGATACCCTACGCAAAACCACCGGCGAGCCTGTCAGCCGTGACGGCCTCTGGGCGCTTCAGACCCCGCAGGCCTTTCATTACGGTCTCCTCAAAAAGGCCCATGAGAAAGAAGCTCAGGCCGCCAACGATACTACCGCCACCGACGACACTGCCCTCGTCGCCGCCCTCGGGCATGAAATCGCCCTGGTCGAGGGCTCCCGCGCCAACATCAAGATCACGCTGCCCGGGGACATGGAAATGGCCGCCCGCCTGCTTCAGAAAAATTACGACGTCCGCACCGGCTTTGGTTACGACGTCCACGCCTTCGACCGTGAAGACAAAACGCGGCCCCTCATGCTCTGCGGGGTCAAGATCGAACACCCGTTCGGCCTTGCCGGTCATTCCGACGCCGACGTCGCCTTGCATGCCCTGACCGATGCGCTGCTCGGCGCGATTGCGGAAGGCGATATCGGCCATCATTTCCCGCCCTCCGACCAGAAATGGAAAAACGCCGCGAGCGACCTGTTCCTCATGCATGCGCGCGAACTCGCCTATGAAAAAGACGCCATCATCCAGAACGTCGACCTGACGATAATTTGCGAAGAGCCAAAAATTGGCCCTTACCGCGAACAGATGCAAAAACGCATCGCTTACCTCCTCAATCTCGAACCCTCGCAGGTCGGTGTGAAAGCGACAACGAACGAGGGCCTCGGCTTCCTTGGTCGCGGCGAAGGCATCGCCGCGCAGGCCGTCGCCACTCTAAAAATACCGGAGCGTTCCTAATGTTCCCGGATGCAGAAGACCTCGCCATTATGCGCAAGCTGGATTTCAAGCAGCCCTCGACATGGATCGCAACATGGGGCGGCCTCGGCTTTCTCAATCCCGCGTCGGGCACCTGGGGCACGCTCGGCGCACTGCCCTTCGCACTGATCTTTTACTCCATCGGCAATATTTTTGGCGTACTTCTCCTACTCGCAGGAGTCATCTATTACGGCCTGAAAGCCATCGAAAGATTCGAAGCCCGCACCGGCACGCATGACAGCAAGATGATCGTCATCGATGAAGTCGCAGGCATGCTCGTCGCCTTCCTGCCCGCGGGGATGAATCCATTGCTGATACTTGTCTCATTCGTGCTTTTTCGGTTCTTTGATATCGTAAAACCCGGCCCCATCGGGACCATCGACCAGAAAATGCCCGGCGCACGCGGCGTTATGGCCGACGACATTCTCGCGGGCGCAGCCGCCGCCGTAATCACATTGGTGTTGAGCTATGCAGGACTTGGTTGACCAACTGGCGGAGCGCCTCCTCCGCAAAAACATGATGATCGTGACGGCGGAATCCTGCACCGGCGGGCTGCTGGCGAACACGATTACGCACAAGCCCGGCGTGTCAAAAATATTCGAGCGCGGCTTCGTCACCTACTCCAATGAATCCAAAACCGAACTCCTCGGCGTACCAAAGGACATCATCAACAAATACGGTGCCGTCAGCGCCGAAACCGCGCAGCTCATGGCCGAGGGTGCCCTGAAAAACAGTCGCGCACACCTCGCGGTATCTGTAACCGGCATCGCTGGCCCCGATGGCGGCAGCGAGAAAAAACCCGTTGGCCTCGTTTATTTCGGCTACGCACTGAAAGGTGGGTCCTCGGGCAGCGTTGAGCACACATTCACCGGCAACCGCCAGGAAATCCAGGCTCAGGCCACGCTCAAGGCCATCCGCCATCTCCTGTCCGTTCTCGATGAGGAAGGCCAATGAACGACATCATAAAACTCATCTCGAAATCCCTTCAGCCCTTCGGCTATCACGTCCGCCCGCGCGGCGGCCTGAATCTCCTGCGCGTGCCTAATCTTGAGCGCGACGCACATATCAGCGTCTCCCGTCGCGCGCTCGACAACCCCGCGCCGCGTGCGCCTGATGGAAATCTGGATTCACTCGTCATCTATCTCCGCACCTGCATGCGCGATAAGCGCAACATAGATACGCGTCCGCGCCTCACCGGCGTCGATCTCACAGAACACAGCCTCCGCTGTATCAACTCCCTCATACGTTCCGCTGAAAACCTTAAGAATATAAAGATCGAAATGCGCGTACTTGACGATCATTCCGATCCCGCGCCGCTTGCCCGCCTGAACGCGCTCCTGAAAACCGCGAAGTTCCCGGTTTCCCTCCTGACCACTAGTGAAAAAGGCCAGGGCGCATCATTGCATGAACAATTCACGCGCGGCCGCTCCGACAACGCGATTCTATATTTCGTCGAGGATGATTTTCTGCATGAACCGGACGGCCTCGTCGCCATGATCAAATTCTACCGCGACATTGCCGCCCTGACAGGCTCTCACAGCGTCATCTACCCGCAGGAGCACAACACGCTCTACAGCCATCATTACCCGTCATACATTGTTCTCGGCGACGACCGCCACTGGCGCAGCGTCCGTCACGCCACACACACATTCCTTACACATGGAAAAATCGTCGATAAATACTGGCGCTATTTTGAAAACACGAAATTCGTCGGCATAAAAAAGAAGCGCAAGCTCGGCTCCGAAACCCGCACCACCAATAACCTGTTTAAATATCTCCCCGGCTTCAGCCCGATGAAGCCCTGCGCCGTGCATCTGCAGTTCGAGGAATTATTGCCGCCTTTTTACGACTGGCGGCCACTCTGGGAACGCTCTGCTCTGCCGCCGGAAGCACTGGCCGCGTAAAGCTCCGCCGCGCGCGCTTCAAACGCGCTCACCATACGTCGGACGATTTCATTGAAAAACACGCCCATCAGTTTCTGGAACACAGGGTTTTTAAATTCGAAATCGACATAAAAATCGATCATGCATCCACCTTCCGGCATCGGGATGAACCGCCAGTGGTTCGACAAATATTTCATCGGCCCGCTAAGATATTCGACATGGACATGGTGCGGCCTGTCGAGCAACACGCGCGAGCCAAATTTCTCGCGGAACATTTTATAACCGATCACGACGTCCGCCTTAATCGCATTGCCTTCCCGCACGGCAATCTTGCAGGAAATACACCACGGCAAAAACTCCGGATAGCGCTCAACATCCGCAACTAAATCGAACAATTGCTCGGCAGTATAAGGTAAATGACGTTTTTCGGCATGAGTGGGCAAGCTATTCTGCCGCCTCTTTGGTCAGCTTCGCTTCGCGCGCGGCCTTGAGCTTGGTGAAATCCTCACCGGCGTGATGCGATGAACGCGTCAGCGGCGTTGCGGAAACCATCAGGAATCCTTTTCGCTTCGCCATCTTCGTAAGCTCTTCAAACTCTTCCGGCGTCCAGAATTTATCAATGGGCGCATGTTTCGGCGTCGGCTGGAGATACTGGCCAATCGTAATGAAATCGACCCCCGCCGCGCGCATATCATCCATCACCTGCCCAACTTCTTCTTTTGTCTCACCCAAACCAACCATCAGGCCGGACTTCGTGAACTGGTGCGGGTCGCGCTCCTTCACGCGTTCCAATAATCTCAAAGAACGGAAATACCGCGCCCCCGGGCGTATCGTCGGATAAAGCCTCGGCACCGTCTCAAGATTATGATTGAACACATCCGGTCGCGCCGCAATTACGTGGTCAATCGCCGACATCACACCCCGAAAATCACCTGGCAGAATTTCCACCGTTGTTTCCGGCGATTTGATCCGCACGGCCTGGATTGTTTTTACAAAATGATCCGCGCCGCTGTCTTCCAAATCATCCCGGTCGACCGACGTAATCACCACATGGCTGAGCTTCATCTGGTGTACGGCAACGCCCACCCGCAAAGGCTCTAACTTATCAAGCGCATCCGGCTTGCCGGTCGCCACGTTGCAGAACGCGCAGGCCCGTGTGCACACCTCACCCATGATCATGAAGGTCGCGTGCTTCTGGTCCCAGCATTCGCCAATGTTCGGGCAGCCCGCCTCCTCGCACACAGTTGTCAGCTTGTGGCGGCGGACAATCTCTTTCGTTTCCTGGTAAACTTTCCCCTGCGGCGCCTTGACGCGGATCCACGGCGGCTTCTTGCCAGATGGCCTGTCCGGGTTCTTCTGCTTCTCGGGGTGGCGCTTGGCCTTGTCCAGCAATTCGGGGTTATAAGTCATGGCTTTAAATACTATAAGCCATGCCGCCGGAAAAGCCATTTTTAACGAAAACCGACCAAATACGCGACTGTTACTCAGACGTTTCGGCGAAATTGTCCTTGATCTTGGACCGCAGCCATTTTTCGCGCTGCAACAATCTGCTGTTGAACAGCAGCGGCCCGCGTTTTTTCTTTTCAGACGGAGGAACCAGCACCTTGCCGCCAATGGCATGCTTAAGATTGTCCTTCGCTTCCTCAATAACCCCTTTCACTGCCCCGCGCGGCTCATGCTCTAGGTGATCATTGTTATCGGCGTCAGAAAGCTTCGGAGTTTTTGCAGCTTGTTTTGCCTCAGGCTCTTTTTCTTTCTTCTTCTTGCTCTGCTTTGATTCCTGCTCAGACATTTCCTTTTTCACAGCATCCCCGACCTCCTGCTTCAGGCTGTCGCCGACCCCGTCCACGATCACGGTCATGGAATCATGTTTCATTTCACCCCGCGCCTCGTTGAGCGCATTAACAAAACGGTACGGCTTTGCAATCGCGGGCAAATCCACGCCGGTCACAAACCTTGCATCAAGAAGAACGTAACCGTAATTCAAAAACCGGCCAAACCATCCATTGTTGACGTCAGCCGCCTTGATCTCTTCAAGATCAACCTCTTTGACGTCCACAAAAATCAACCCGCGCTTGTAAATAATGCGCCGGCTGGTCAGGCCGACCTCCAGTGAAATCATCATCAGGAAATAAAAGAAGAACATGACAACCCCCAGCGAAGTCGCCATCCAGAACAGCGCGTCGGCGATCTTGGCCACAGCCGGGGCCCCGCTATCCCGGAAAAGATAATCAAAAAAGCCCGTGGCATAAAAATTGAGGACAAGGCCGATAATCATCATCCCGCCCAGCCATACGATACCCGTCGCTCCATATATCCAGTGCGCGGAGGTAATGCCGATCAGGGTCTCATCAGGCCCCAGGATTTTTTTGACAAAGCTCATGCGCCTTACGAACGCATGGAGAACATTCGAAGTTCCCTGCAGGCATTAATGGCTAGAAATGTATGGCCTTGTTATACGCCGCCAGCACACTTTCATGCATCATCTCGCTTAGGGTCGGATGCGGGAATATGGTGTGCATCAGCTCAGCCTCGGTGGTTTCAAGCGTCTTGGCAATCACATAGCCCTGGATCAGCTCCGTCACTTCCGCGCCGATCATATGCGCGCCAAGCAACTCGCCGGTTTTCTCATCAAAAATCGTTTTCACGAGGCCTTCCGGCTCGCCGAGCGCAATCGCCTTGCCGTTGCCGATGAACGGGAATTTCCCGACCTTGATCTTCAAACCCTTGTCCCGCGCCGCCTTTTCCGTCAGGCCAACGCTCGCCACCTGCGGCATGCAGTATGTGCAGCCCGGGATATTCGTTTTCTTCATCGGGTGAACGTCCTTGACGCCCGCTATCCTTTCAACACAGATCACGCCCTCATGGCTCGCCTTGTGCGCCAGCATCGGCGGCCCGGCAACATCGCCGATTGCATAGACATTCGGCTCACCGGTTTTTAGCCATTCATCGGTCTGGATGAAACCCTTGTCGATTTTCACTTTCAGCTTTTCAAGCCCCATACCTTCCGTGTTGCCGATGATTCCGACAGCCATAATAACGCGGTCGACGGTAATTTCCTGCGCCTTGCCCGCGACATCAATCGTCGCCTTGACGTTCGTTTTCGATTTATCGAGCTTGGTCACCTTCGCACCGGTCAGGATTTTCATGCCCTGCTTTTCAAACGCCTTCCGCGCCAGTGCCGAAATTTCCTCATCCTCTACCGGCAGGATACGGTCCATAATCTCGACAACCGTGACCTCCACACCCAGCAACCGGTAAAAATTCGCGAACTCAATCCCGATCGCGCCCGAACCGACAACAAGAATCGATTTCGGCATCGTCTCGGGCACCATCGCTTCTTTATAGGTCCAGACCAGCTTGCCGTCCGGCTCCAGCCCCGGCAGCGTTCTCGCTCGTGCACCGCTGGCAATAATAATGTGCTTCGCCAAAATCTGATCAACGGCCTTGCCATCTTTTTCGACTGCAACCTTACCGCCGCCCAGCAACTTGCCGAACCCGTCAAATACGGTGACCTTGTTCTTCTTCATCAGGTGACCGATGCCACCTGAAAGCTGTTTCGCCACGCCACGCGAACGCTCGATGATTTTCTTGAAATCTATCTCTACGCCCTTGACCTTAATTCCGAATTCATCGGCGTGATTAATCAGGCTGTAGATCTCCGCCGAACGCAGCAGCGCCTTCGTCGGAATACAGCCCCAGTTCAGGCAGATACCACCCAGATGCTCACTCTCAACAAGTGCGGTTTTCAGCCCCAGTTGCGCCGCGCGTATCGCCGCCACATAACCGCCCGGCCCGCCGCCAATGACTACCAGGTCGAAATTCTTCTCGCTCATATCGTAATACTTTCGTCTTTTTCAATTTGTGTCACTGTCTGTTCCAGGAACATACGAACCTGCTCGATGTCATCCACACGGGTCGGCATTTCCGGAAAGCTTTCAAATTCTTTTTCCGGCCCGAACAAGACCATCGGCTTCTTATACCTGAGCGCGAGCGCAACCTCATTTCGCGTCCCGTGCTCGCCGGGCAAAATAATGAGAGCATGACTCGACATCACGTTCACATTGTTCCGGCTATAGGGCATCGAGTCGTTCTGCGCCTTGTGGTCGAGCTGCGTGATAACCGGGATCTCGATATACGGGTTCGGAAATTCCTCGCTCGCAATCAACCCCTGCGCGTAATCCATGGTCGGAATGATGCCTATGCTCACCCCCAGCCTGTCCTCCTGCGCGCAGAACGCCCGCGCTGTGGACATCATCACGCCCGCCCCTGCACCGGTGAGCAGATGATAATCATGCTTCGCGATCAGCTCACCCACGGGCCGCGAATAGTCTTCCCACTCATCCTCGTGGGAACCCATCACGCCTATAATCGGTCTGCGTACGATCTTGATCATCAGAGCAACATTGTCACCGGGTTTTCTATGTATTTCCTGAATACCTGCAGATATTCTGCGCCAATCACACCATCCACCGCGCGGTGATCTACCGAGAGCGTGCAACTCATGACATTGCGGATTTTAACCTCGCCGTTCTCGACCACCGGCTTTTCAACGCCCGCGCCCACGGCAAGAATGCACGCCTGCGGCGGGTTGATGATCGCCTGGAAATCCTTGATCCCGTACATGCCGAGATTCGAAATGCTGAACGTGCCGCCCTGGAATTCCTCGGGCTTCAGCTTTCCATCCCGCGCGCGCGTGGCTAAATCTTTCATCTCGGCCGAAATCTGCTGCATGCCCTTGTCCTCGGCTTTTTTAATCACCGGCGTGATCAGGCCGTTGGGCGTCGCCACGGCAACCGATATATCCGCATGCTCATATTGCAAAATCGCCGCATCCGTCCACGCGACATTCGCCGCCGGGTAAGCCTTCAGCGCCATCGCCGCGGCTTTGATAATAAAATCATTCACCGAAAGCTTGTATGCGCCATCAGCCTTGTCATTCAAATCCTTGCGCGACTCCAGCAGATTATCGAGCGTGCAATCGATCGTCAGGTAAAAATGTGGCACTGTGACTTTAGATTCCAGCAAACGGCTCGCAACAATTTTCCGGATATTATTATTCGGAATCTCCGTGTATTTCATCCCGAGCAGGTCGGCGAGTTTCTTCGCATCCGGACCTGTAGGTCGCGGCGAAGCGCCTGCCCCCTGCCCCGGCCGCGCATTTTCAACATCCGTGCGAACCACGCGGCCATGCGGGCCCGAGCCTTTCACCTGCGAAAGATCGATACCACGCTCCTTGGCAATGCGTTTCGCCAGCGGCGAAGCATAAACCCGCCCGCCGACGCTGACCTGCCTCACGGGTGAAACAAACTGAGCTGGCGCAGATTTTTGCGAAGCGGCTGCGGGAGCTGCTGCTTTCGGCTCTTCCTTCTTCGGCACGGACTTCGCAGGCGTTTTGAGATCGGCGGAGCTTTCCCCTTCTTCCAGCAACAATGCAATCACATCGTTGACCGGCACGGCTTGAGTACCCGCAGGCACCAGGATTTTCCCCAGAATACCCTCATCCACCGCCTCGACTTCCATCGTCGCCTTGTCGGTTTCGATTTCCGCGATCACGTCGCCCGCTTTGACCTTATCACCCTCTTTTTTGAGCCACTTCGCGAGGTTTCCCTCGGTCATGGTTGGTGACAGCGCCGGCATTGTAATTTTAATAGGCATGGAGTTCTCTTAACGAAACATTCTGTTGAAAAGCAATAATATTGCGCAACTTTAGATTGAATTTCACTAGGGCACACTTCAAAAATGTATTTATTGCTATAAAAAAATTGGGAAAGGGTAATTTAATATGAAGGAAAATGTTCGTCACCTCTTTGAGATCGCAGGAACTCAAATTCACCAGGCAGCTCAGGCAACAGGTCTTCCACAAAAGCAGGTTGCTGCATATCTCCTCGAAGGAACCGGCCTGCCCCCTCACCAGGAAAGAGCCGTTGTGAGAACCATGGGGGAGCAATTCGTACACGAGCTGCGCAGCATGCGTGATATATCTGGTGCACCTGCTCTTCATCGGTAACAAACCTTTTTGACGGCCTCGGCGATGTGCTCCGCTTGGGGCAGCGCCAGTGCTTCCAGGTTCGCGGCATAGGGCAGCGGCACATCCGCCGCGCAAACGCGTATCACTGGTGCATCCAGGTAATCGAACGCATGCTCCATGCACAACGCGGCGATTTCCGAACCAATCCCCGCGAACGGCCAGCTTTCCTCGACGCTCACGATGCGGTTGGTTTTTTTCACGCTCTCGATGATCGTATAACGGTCAAGCGGGCGAATGGTCCGAAGGTTAATAACCTCCGCATCGATTCCCTCCTCGGCCAGTTGCTCGGCGGCTTTCAGCGCCTTGCCGACCATGATCGAATACGCAACGATTGTAACATCGCTCCCCTCGCGCTCAATCTTCGCGCGGCCCAGCGGAATGACAAAATTGTCATTCACAGGCGCTTCAAAACTTTGCCCGTAAAGCATTTCGTTTTCTAAAAAGATCACCGGGTTCGGATCGCGGATCGCAGCCTTTAGTAACCCCTTCGCATCCGCCGCCGACCACGGCGAGACAACCTTTAATCCGGGAATATGCCCGTACCAGCTCGCAAAATCCTGCGAGTGCTGGGCACCCACACGCGACGCCGCGCCGTTCGGACCACGGAACACGATCGGGCACCCAAGCTGCCCGCCCGCCATATATAAAGTCTTGGCGGCGGAGTTGATAATATGGTCCATTGCCTGCATGCCGAAATTCCATGTCATGAATTCAACGATGGGTTTCAGCCCGTTCATAGCCGAACCCACGGCCAGTCCTGCAAATCCGTGCTCCGTAATCGGCGTGTCGATCACACGGCGTGGACCGAACTCATCCAGCAATCCTTGCGAAACCTTGTAGGCGCCCTGGTACTCGGCGACTTCCTCGCCCATCAGGTAAACAAGATCGTCCGTACGCATTTCCTCGGCCATCGCATCGCGCAAAGCCTCGCGCACTGTCATGGCGCGCGTTTCAGTAAATTCACTTTCATCGAATGGCGGCGGCTCGAGCACATGACCCTGCGCATAGAGTATATCGCGGTTCTCAATGACCTTGCCTTCAGATTGGCGCGCCTCACTCATCCGCGCGGGCGCAGACGATTCCGCTTTGGATTGCGGGACACAAGGGATGTCCATAGTCGTCACGTCACCGACCTCTTCGCCTTCTTCAACAAGCACGGCAATCGGCGTATTCACTGCCACGCCCTGCGTACCCTCGGGAACTATAATTTTCGCCAGGATACCTTCATCCACAGCCTCGACTTCCATCGTCGCCTTGTCGGTCTCGATTTCCGCCAGAACGTCCCCGGCCTTGACCTTGTCGCCTTCTTTCTTCAGCCACTTCGCGAGATTTCCCTCGGTCATGGTCGGCGACAACGCCGGCATTAAAATCTGTGTCGGCATTATATCTTCTCCTCGACGAGAACATCCGTCCAGAGCTCATCCTGATCCGGCTCCGGGCTGTCCTGCGCGAATTGCGCCGACTCGTTGACGATCTTCTTAACGTCATTATCGATTGATTTCATATCCTGCTCGGCGATGCCGGAATCATTCATCCTGTGCAGCAACCGCGCAATCGGGTCGCGCGTTTCCTTGTACGATTCCACTTCTTCCTTCGTCCGGTATTTCGCCGGGTCGGACATCGAATGCCCGCGATAGCGATACGTCATCACTTCCATCACATACGGCCCGTTGCCCGAACGCACATAATCCAGCGCCTGCCGCGCCGCCGCCTGCACCGTGAACACATCCATGCCGTCCACCTGTTCGCCGGGAATGGCGTAACCTTCGCCGCGCTTGTACAGCGAACCTGCCGCCGAACGCGCGACGCTGGTTCCCATGGCGTATTGATTGTTCTCGATCACGAACAAAATCGGCAGCTTCCACAGCGCCGCCATGTTGTAGCATTCCGCGACCTGCCCCTGATTTGCTGCGCCATCACCCATATAGGCAACCGCAACACCGTTATCCCCTTTGTATTTATGTGCGAAACCAAGGCCGGTGCCGATCGCCGTGCTCGCGCCCACGATCCCGTGACCGCCGAAGAAATTCTGCTCCTTGCTGAACATATGCATCGAGCCGCCTTTGCCACGCGAATAACCCGTCACGCGCCCTGTTAGTTCGGCCATGATGCCGTTCGCGTCCATCCCGCAGGCCAGCATGTGCGCGTGATCGCGGTACGATGTCACCACCGTGTCCTGTTTTTCCTGCACCGATGTAATCCCGGTGACCACCGCTTCCTGGCCGATATACAAATGGCAGAAGCCCCCGATCAGTCCCATGCCGTAAAGCTGCCCCGCTTTTTCTTCAAAGCGGCGGATCAGCAGCATGTCGCGGTAGAGTTTTTTCATCTCTTCCGCGGACGGTTCAGGATTGGTATTCGAGATACTTCTGAGTTTAGGTTTTTTCTTTGTTTTACTGCTCGTCACGTCAACAACACTCCCTGTCGTGAGGCTGTATAAATTTGGTCCTTTGCTACAACATTTGCAAGGGTGTGACCAGCGGAAATCCAAATCTTGTGCGCTGCAACATATTGATAACAAAGAAAAATATCAATTGGACCTGAATAGAGTAATTTAATTACCCAAAATGATCAGGTCGTTTTCTTTTTTGTAGCCTAGAACGACTCGGGCGCGCTCTTCAAGCAGGTCGCGGTTCAGGGAACCGGGCCGCATCATGGTCACTTTTTGCTCCAGCGCGACTCGCTCAGTCGCGAGATTATCGCGCTCCTGCGACATTGTTTCTATCTGCGACTTGAGCATGAACATGCGCATGAGGCTGCGGCTGCCGTAAATCGCATGATAAGTGAAGTAAAGAACGAGGCACATCCCGATGAGGGAAATGAGATTTTGGCGAAGGAACATGCGGTGATGAAAGAGCTTGCTCATGGGTCTATAGAATCACGCCCGATTCAGACGGTCAATTAAAAAAACAAATAATCTCAATGGCTTAACGTGAACGAACAAAGAACAACCTTCGCTAACCGATTCTTTTGATTCAAGAAATTCACGCCCGCAGCTTTTTTGCCTGCACCGGCGCGCGCAGGAACGATGCGCCCGAATAAACCGCTGCACTTCCCAAAATCTCCTCGATGCGGAGGAGCTGGTTATATTTCGCAATGCGGTCAGAGCGCGACAGCGAACCTGTTTTGATCTGCCCCGCATTCGTCGCGACAGCTAGGTCCGCAATCGTTGAATCTTCCGTCTCGCCTGAGCGATGCGATAACACAATCCCGAAACCGGCCTTCCGCGCCATGTCGATGGCGTCCAGCGTTTCGCTCAAGGTCCCGATCTGGTTTACCTTCACCAAAATCGCATTACCCGATTTTTCCTCGATGCCGCGCTTCAAACGCTTTGGATTGGTCACATACAAATCATCGCCGACAAGCTGCACAGTCTCGCCCAGCGCCTTCGTTAGATTTTTCCAGCCTTCCCAGTCATCCTCTGCCAGCCCGTCCTCAATCGAAACAATCGGGTACGCTGCGCAAAGTTTCTCGTAGTAACGGATCATCTCGTCCGACGACAAAACCTTGCCCTCGCCCTCTAGGTGATATTTCCCGCTTTTATAAAATTCTGTCGACGCTGAATCCAGCGCGATCACGATCTCGCTTCCCGCCTCATACCCAGCCGCCTCAATCGACTTCATGATGAAATCCAGCGCTTCCGCAGACGATTTCACAGCCGGCGCAAAACCGCCTTCGTCGCCCACATTCGTGTTAAGCCCTGCGCCCGACAGTTGCTTTTTCAGCGCATGAAAAATCTCCGCCCCCGCGCGCAATGCATCGGAAAAACTCCGGGCGGCAATCGGCATAATCATGAATTCCTGGATATCAACCGGGTTGTCGGCATGTACGCCGCCATTAATGATGTTCATCATCGGGGTGGGAAGTATCTTCGCGCCATCCCCACCGATATATTTGAAAAACTGCTCGCCCTTTTCATTTGCGGCTGCTTTCGCCACCGCCATAGAAACACCGAGAATAGCATTCGCGCCGAGGCGGCTTTTATTCTCCGTCCCGTCCAGCTCGATCATGATTTTATCGATCACGCGTTGATCGTCGGCCTTCTTGCCTTTCAGCGCCTTGAAAATCTCGCCGTTCGCATTCGCAACCGCCTTGGTCACGCCCTTGCCGAGATATTTTGATTTATCGCCGTCACGCAGCTCCACCGCTTCATAAGCACCAGTCGATGCGCCCGAGGGTACCGCCGCGCGCCCCGTTGCCCCGCTCTCAAGCCTGACATCAACTTCAACCGTGGGGTTACCGCGGCTGTCCAGAATCTGGCGGGCATGGATATTGGCGATAGCGGTCATAGGCTGGAACTCCCTGAAAAGCGATGCGCCTCATTCTTCACAAAATGCGGGTGGCTTTCAAGCTGGAATGTCTGATTAATTAGGCTTCTTCGTCAACGTTGGTGCCGTTGGCCCCTGCAGCAGCATTGCCATTATCGGCATTCTCGTCACGAAGTGACTCCAGCAATTGGCTCTGCGGCAGGCTGGCGCGGATCGCCTTGATTTTCTGCTGCACGCTTTCAATCGAGGCATTAACAGAAACATTCAGCGAAAGAATGGTATTCAGCCCCGATACGGACTGATCGAGATAGGTACTTGTCAGTTGATGCGCACGCTGCGAAAGGCCGATGCCCCTGTAAAATTGCCGGGCCGCGCCGAGAATGCTGAGAGCATTACCGCTCCCGCCATCTAGAATACTGGGCATAAGAACAATCCTTGTCTTACCTTAATTATATCACTTTTTTGGCGATCTGGTCGAGCGCCACGAGAGTCTCTAAAATGCCTGATAAATCAGCGAATTTCACCATATTTGGCCCATCCGAGGGGGCATTATCGGGGTCTTGGTGGGTTTCCATGAAAACCCCTGCCACGCCGACAGCCACCGCCGCGCGGGCCAGAACCGGCACCATCGTCCGATCGCCGCCGGAAGACGTTCCCTGCCCGCCCGGCTGCTGCACGGAATGCGTCGCGTCGAAAATCACCGGGTAACCCGTCTGCCTCATGATCGGGATCGAGCGCATATCGGACACCAGCGTGTTATACCCAAAACTCGCGCCGCGCTCGCACAGCATCACATTGTCGTTGCCGCTCTCTGCTATTTTCGCCGCGACATTCTTCATGTCCCACGGCGCAAGGAACTGGCCCTTTTTCACGTTGATCGGCTTGCCTGTTTTCGCAGCCGCCACCAGCAAATCTGTCTGACGGCACAGAAACGCCGGTATCTGCAATACATCAACGATCTTCGCCACCGGCGCGCATTGCTCAGCCGAGTGAACATCGGTCAGCGTCGGCACACCGAATTCCCTTTTCAGCTCAGCAAAAATCTCAAGGCCCTTGTCCATGCCGATCCCGCGCTGGGCCTTTAATGAAGTCCGGTTAGCCTTGTCGTAGGAGGTTTTATAAACGAAGGGAATTTTGAGCTTACCGGTCAGCTCTTTCAGCCTGCCGCACATATCAAACGCGTGCTCGCGGCTTTCCATCTGGCACGGACCTGCAATCAGCATAAACGGACGGTCGTTGGCGACCTCGAAAGACCCGATTTTAATAGATTTCTGCACCATGGGGCCTATCCATCGCATATGAGGCATAAAGCGTCAACCTGTGGATAAGTACGATATTTCCACTTGTTTCCACCCCGTGTTTTAGGGAAGTTGTCTTATAGCCATAATAATTAATATATTAACATAACAAAAAACCGGTTGGGATATTTTTATATGAGTAATGAAAGAACACGCCGCATTAAACGTGCAATACGCCGCGCCGATGTAAAAGGCGATCGACGCAATGTCGCAGTAAGCCTGGCTGTTACTCCGCTTTTCACCGCAGAAGCTGAAGAAGACGCAGTCGAAAGCGATTTTGGAACATTTTCCGCTTCACCTGACGAAGTACATAATTTTTTAGCTCAACAAGACCAGGGGATGCAAAGAACTACGCTTGGTCAAATCTTGGGATATAAATTAGGCTAACGACCTAAACCAGCCTGCTCTGATCAACCGCCGCCTTGATGAAGGACACGAACAGCGGGTGCGGCTCGAACGGTTTCGATTTCAGCTCCGGGTGATACTGAACACCAACGAACCAGGGATGATCCTTGCGCTCGATGATTTCCGGCAGCTGCCCGTCGGGCGACATGCCTGAGAAAACAACGCCTTTTTCTTCAAGCTGCTTTCTGTAATTGATATTCACCTCGTAACGGTGACGGTGACGCTCGCTGATCTCGCGCGAGTCATAAATTCTTGAAACCAGCGAATCTTTCGCCAGCATCGCCGGGTAGGCGCCGAGGCGCATCGTGCCGCCCTTATTGCTGTTGCCTTCACGCTTCTCGGTCTGGTTGCCCTTGATCCATTCCATCATCATGCCGACCACAGGTTCGGGACAATCCCCGAACTCCGTCGAGCCCGCTTTTTTAATCCCCGCAAGATTCCGCGCCGCCTCGATCACGGCCATCTGCATGCCGAAACAGATTCCAAAATACGGAACTTTCCGTTCGCGCGCGAATTTCACGGCAGCAATCTTGCCTTCCGCACCGCGTTCGCCGAAACCGCCGGGAACCAGAATACCCTGTACGCGGTGCAGGTAACTCGCCGGGTCTTCCCGCTCGAAAATTTCCGATTCAATGAATTCCAGGTTCACGCGCACATTGTTCGCGATGCCGCCATGGATCAGCGCTTCATTCAGCGATTTATAACTGTCGGTCAGGTTCGTATATTTGCCGACGATGGCGATGCGCACCTCGCCCTCCGGCGCCTTGATGCGCTTGACGATATTGTCCCAGATAGAAAGATCCAGCGTCTCGATATCCTTAATACCAAAACTGTCCATCACCTGCCGGTCCAGCCCCTCGCGGTGATAGGTCTGCGGCACCTGGTAGATGCTGTCGACGTCCAGCGCCGGGATGACTTTTTTGTAATCGATATTGCAAAACAACGCGATTTTCTTGCGCTCATCCTGCTCGATCTCGCGGTCCGCGCGGCAAAGCAAAATATCCGGGCGGATACCCGCACCCATCAGTTCCTTGACCGAGTGTTGCGTTGGTTTCGTCTTAAGTTCGCCCGCGGTCGGGATATAGGGAAGCAATGTCACATGGACATACAGCGCCCGCGCCTTGCCGACTTCGTTCCCGAACTGGCGTATAGCCTCAAGAAACGGCAGCGATTCAATATCGCCGACTGTGCCGCCGATTTCGCACAGAACGAAATCCGCCGTGCCTTCTTTTTCTAGAATGAAATCCTTGATCTCGTTGGTGATGTGCGGAATGACCTGGATCGTCGCGCCAAGGTAATCGCCGCGCCGCTCGCGCGAAAGAACATTGGTGTAAATCCGTCCCGTCGTCGTGTTATCGCTTGCGCGTGCGGGAACGCCGGTAAATCTTTCATAGTGACCGAGATCCAGATCGGTTTCCGCGCCGTCGTCGGTCACATAGACCTCCCCATGCTGGAAGGGTGACATCGTGCCGGGGTCGACGTTCAGGTAAGGGTCTAATTTGCAGAGGCGGACTTTGTACCCGCGCGCCTGAAGCAACGCGCCGAGAGCGGCAGAGGCGAGACCTTTTCCTAAAGAGGAAACCACGCCGCCTGTAATAAAAATATACCTCGTCATCTTACTCCGCGATCGGTGCCGAAGGGGCCCCGTCACTTTTTTTAGATTGGCCCCCCTCACGAACCGGTGATGGATTGTCAGGCAATTCAGAAATAGGTGCGGTCTGTTCCGTCGCGGGCTCGTCCAGCGCATCGAGAATGCTCGTGCCCGCCGTGCTGCTGCGCCCGGCCATGATGCCGAGGATCAGGCTCGTGCAGAAAAACGCCGCTGCGCAGATCGCTGTCGCGCGCGTCAGAGCATTGGCCGCGCTGCGCGGGGAGGCTAAACCGCCCAGACCGCCGCCGCCCATGCCAAGACCGCCCCCTTCGGAGCGCTGTAGCAGAACCAGACCGATAATGGCCAATGCAAGGAACAGGTGAATGACTAGAATAACTTCCATGGACGCCCTTTATAATTTTTTTAGGCCGCTTTCGCAATAGCCAGGAACTGCGCCGCCACAAGGCTCGCCCCGCCGATCAGCCCCCCGTCTACATTGGGCGTGGCCAGCAGGTCCTTGGCGTTTTCCGGCTTCATTGAACCGCCGTACAAAATACGCATATTTTCAGAATCCGCAAGGCGTTCTTTCAGCTGGAGCCTGATAAAAGCATGCATGGCCTTGACGTCCGCCGGGGTGGCGGTCTTGCCCGTCCCGATGGCCCAGACGGGCTCATAGGCAATAACGGTATTCTGGGCATTGGCCGAGGCCGGGATCGACCCTTTAAGCTGCCGCTCGACTATATCCTGGTGGTTACCCTGCTCCCGCTCCAGTTCCTTTTCACCAACACAGATAATGGCGGTCAAACCGTTATCATGGGCCTTGGCTGCCTTCTGGGCGACGAATTCGCTTTTCTCGCCATGATGCTGCCTGCGTTCCGAATGGCCGAGAATAACATAGTGGCATCCCGCATCCTTCAGCATCGCCGCCGAAACATCCCCCGTCATTGCGCCGTTATCCAGAGCCGAGCAATTCTGCGCGCCGAGCATCAGGCTGCCGCCGAGCGCCCCCTTGGCCGCCTGCAGGTAAACATAGGGCGGGCAGACCAGCAGGTCGCATTTGCCCGAGAGGGCCGCATCGCCAAGAATACCGGCGGCAATCTCCTGCACCAGCTTGCCGGTTTCGGCCAGCGAGCCGTTCATCTTCCAGTTCCCGGCGATCAGCTTTTTCATCGTTGCTCCTGTATTGGCAGTACTTTATAGTCCAAATGCTTTAAAAATCCAATCTGCTTTCCCGCTCGCGGGGATCAGAACACACATTAAGGGAAGTTCATATATGGTCATGCAGGCAATGCGCCAGGGAGCGGCTGGCGGCGTAATGAAATTCGTAATTTTCGGCTTCCTTATCATGGCAGTCGGCGGGATGGTGCTGATGGACGTCGGCGGCTTTTTCCGCAGCGGCGGCGTCGGCGGCAACGATGTCGCGAAAATCGGCAAAGAAAAAATCTCCCTGCCTTATTTCGACCGCTCACTCCGACGTTCCCTCAGCCAGCTCGGCATCGGTCCGCAGGACGCCTACAAGGCCGGGTATGTGGACCAGTTCCTTGCCGCCGAAGTCCGCTCTCATCTTTTCTCGCAGGCCGCCGCCAATAACGGCATCCTTGTCGGCAACAAGCGCATCGCCTCGCAGATCAAATCGATGCTCGGTCCCATGGTCCAGGCCGGTCAGGATCCTAAAGAAGTTCTCCGGCTGATCCTGATGAACCAGGGCATGAGCGAAGGCGATCTCGCCCGCGCCATCGGCCAGGAAATTTCGCTCGGCCTCCTGAACAAAACCATTCTCGGCGGATTTGCCGCTGGCTCCGATGAACTTGCTGCCGATCTTTTCGCGTTTGAAAGCGAGACCCGCGATGTCGCCTTTATTTCTTTTCCCGACGGCGAATACACGCTGACGCAGGAGCCAGACAACGAACAACTGAAAAAACTCTACGAAATGACCAAGGACATGGTCTACGCGTCGGATGAAATCCGGACGCTTAAACTCATTAAAATCAAAACCGATGCGCTGAAAAACTCTGTCCAGATCGACGACGAGGAAATTCGCGGGATTTACGATTCCAACATCGAACTTTACTCCGAAAAAGAGCAAAGAACGCTGGAACAGGCTCTCTTTGATAAGGAAGAGGAAGCTAAAAACGTCGCCGAAAAAGTAAAATCCGGCACCGGCCTCAAGCAGGCGGTAAAATCCGTCACCGGGCGCGACACCGATTATCTCGGCGAAAGAACCTTTGAAACCGAATCCATCCCGCCGGAGATCAGCAAGGATGTCCTCACCGTTCAAAAATCCGGCGGGGCCATCGGCCCACTTAAAACCGCCATCGGCTGGCAGGTCATCGTGGTCAAAAAAATCAGCCCGACCCAGACGAAATCTTTTGAGTCCGTCAAAAAAGAAATCCGCGACGAACTTCTTGAAACCAAGATCATCGACGAGCAATACACGCTCGCGGGTACGGTCGAGGATATGCTTGCGGGCGGCGCTTCTCTAGATGAAGTCAAAAAGGAAGTCGATATCGAAACCATCGACCTGTCCCCGATGAATCAGTCCGGTCGTACGAAAGACGGCGGCGATGCGCTGAAAAACTACGAAAAAGCTAAACCTTACATTCTCGAAAATGCTTTTTCCCTGCCCCAGGGTGAAACCTCGCCCATGAGCGAGCTTGCCGACGGCAGCTTCGCCGGGGTCTATGTGGAATCCATCCAGCCGAAAAGCTATACCCCGTTCGAGGAAGTAAAAACCGGCATGGCAAAAAAACTGAAAGAAGACCAGCGCAAGATGGAAAACAAGCTCCAGGCGATGGAACTGCTTCAGGAAATCAAGGACGGAAAAATCTCCTCGGCTGATTTCGCCAAATCTAAAAACAAGGAATTGCAGACGCGCAGCAACATCACACGCCGCGCCCAGCCCGCAAAACCCTTCAACGAACGCTCATGGGCTAACCTGTTCGAAGCCGCCCCCGGCGAGCCGTTCATTCTTGATATCGACGGCGGCACGGCAATAGCCTGGGTCACCTCCGCTGAACTGCCGGAAAAAGTCGCAACGGACTCCAGCCAGTTCAAGGAATTCCAGGCGCGCTTGCTCGAAGCCACCAAAAATGAAGCCATGGCGGTTTACGTCGACAGCAAGGGCAAGGAATATGGCGCAGCGCTGAACCAGCGGTTGCTGGAACGCGCCTACGGCCAGGCCCCAGAAGAAAACTAATGAATCCAACCGAGGCCTTTAAAAAAAATCACAACGCGGGCCGCACCCAGCTCGTCCATAAATGGATGCCCGCCGACACCGAAACGCCAGTTTCAGCCTATCTGAAACTTTGCGGTGGCGTGCCCTATTCTTTCCTTCTTGAATCGGTCGAGGGCGGCGCAACGCTCGGGCGCTATTCCGTCATCGGCTTTGCGCCCGATTTTAAATGGAACGCGGGCAAGGACCGTGGGCAAGCTCTCGCTTCCTTGAGAAAGGCCCTCGCTGACAGCCGCATCGACGATGCACCCGCCGACCTGCCGCCCATGGCGGTGTCGGGCCTCTTTGGTTATCTCGGCTACGACATGGTCCGCCTCGCCGAAAACATTCCCGACAAAAACCCGGATGATATCGGCATTCCCGAAAGCATTCTCATACGCCCCTCGGTGCTGGCGATCTTCGATAACGTCAAGAACATGATCTGCCTTGTCGCGCCGGTCTACGAACACGCGAAAAACAGCAAAAAGAACGCTGAAGAAACTTACAAACAGGCCACCGCCCGCATTAACGCTGAAATCGAAAAACTCGAAAGCGATGAGCCACGGCAAAAAGCTGCCTCCTCTCTCTCCCTCCCGCTGAAAATAAATTCAAACATGGACGCTTCGGTTTATAAAAGCGCCGTGTCAAAAGCCATCGACTATATCCGCCAGGGCGAAATCTTTCAGACGGTCCTGTCCCAGCGCTTCACCACCGATTTTGATCTCCCGCCCTTTGAACTTTATCGCTCGCTCCGCCGCCTCAATCCTTCACCCTTCATGTTCCATTTGCAGTTCGAGGATTTCGCCCTCGTCGGTTCCAGCCCCGAAGTTCTGGTCCGCGTGCGCGGCGGCACGGTCACCATCCGCCCCATCGCCGGAACCCGCAAACGCGGGGCGAACGAAAAAGAGGATAAAGCCCTCGCCGCCGACCTCCTCGCCGACCCGAAAGAACGCGCCGAGCACCTCATGCTCCTCGATCTCGGTCGCAACGATGTCGGCCGCGTCTCGGAATACGGCAGCGTCAAGGTCACCGACCAGTTCAAGATCGAAAATTACTCTCACGTCATGCATATCGTCTCGAATGTCGAGGGCCGCCTGAAAAAAGACGTCGACATTATCGACGCTCTCTTCGCGGGCTTCCCCGCCGGGACCGTCAGCGGCGCGCCAAAAGTCCGCGCCATGGAAATCATCGACGAACTGGAACCCACCCGCCGCGGCTATTACGCTGGCGGCATCGGCTATTTCTCCGGCAACGGTGAAATGGATACCTGCATTGCGCTCCGCACCGCCCTCGTCAAAAACGGCAAATTATACGTACAGGCCGGGGCAGGCATCGTCGCCGACAGCAATCCGGAATCCGAATATCAGGAAACGGTGAACAAGGCGCAGGCCATCATCCGGGCGGCAGAGCTTGCGGTCGAACAGGCCCAAAATAAGTCCCGGCGGGCGGCGTCGAAACCGTAACGGGCCCACTAGTCGGAACAGTCATCGGCCCCGCCGCAGGCGCGACCAAAGACGCATTCGATTCCGTCAGCAGTTCCGGCGCAAACTGTTTCTTCGGCGTGCCTAGAACAGCACTTACCGGCACCAACTCGAATCCCCGCTCCTTCAATCCCGGCAACCATTCCTTCAATGCATTGATCGTTGAATCCTTCGGATGGCCAATAGCAATCGCGTAACCCTTCCTGCTCGCAACACGCTCCGTCTGGCGCAGCGCCGAGCGCACGAATTCCGGTGTGTCCTGGTGATCGAGAAAAACATCCCGGTCCGCATGTTTAATTCCTGCCGCTTCCGCCATCTGCGCCGCCACCGACGACCCTATCGTTTTTGAATCCACAAAAAACAATTTGTGCTCTTTCAGTTTCGCCATCACGCGCTTCATCGCCTTTTCGTCTTTGGTCAGGCGGCTGCCCATATGGTTGTTCATACCTTCATATCCATTAAAAGACGCAAACGCCTTGTCCATCATCCCGTCGATATCCGCATCGCTCATCCCGCTCCGGAGCGCAATCGATCCCGGGTTCAGGCTGGAATCCATCGGCTCCATCGGCATATGGATGATCAGTTCATGTCCCTTATCTTTGGCGCCTTGCGTTAAATCTTCCAGCTTCGGCGCGTAAGGCAGGAAAGCCAGCGTCAGCGGCCCGCTCAATTCCACAACACTATGAGAGCGCCGACGGTCCATACCCATATCGTCGATGATGATCACGATCTTCGCCGGCTCACCCTCGTGACGCAGAATGGGTTCAGCTTCAGGTTCCGGCTCGGGCGCTGGCGGCGCTTCAACAATTGCCTCAGGCTCCGGAGTAATTTCAGGCAACGGCGCTGGTTCAGGCAGCAACACCCCCTGCTCCACCGTATATTTCTCCGGAGGTGGCACGGGCACATTCAAATCTTTCCAGACGACCGTCGTTTCCTCCGGCGCCTGCGCGGATTCAAAATCGGCGATCTCGCTATGCTCGAAAATGCTGCTATCCACCACCGGCAGCGCCTGCATGTCCTTCTGCAGCCTCGGCGAACTGTAAAGGATCGCAAGGTCGGCAATAATCATCACGGCCGCCGCCCCGAGGATCAGAAACAGGGCATTGCGCAGATTGACATAGCGTTTCATAAATCAAACATATAACGCTGTGAAATCAGCGTAAATGCCTGCTTTTGGTTTCTCCCCTTGCTTTTGCGGACCCCTTTGCGTCATAAAACCCCATGATCGTATTGATAGATAACTACGACAGCTTCACCTACAACCTGGTCCAGTATTTCGGCGACCTGGGGCTGGAGATCGCTGTCCACCGCAACGATAAAATCTCGGTTGAGGACATCGTCGCCATGAAACCGCAGGGCGTGGTCATCTCCCCGGGCCCGAGCGACCCCGACCACGCCGGTATATGCCTTGAAATGGTCACCGTCGCCGCGAATGAAAACATCCCCCTTCTCGGCGTCTGCCTCGGCCATCAATGCATCGGCCAGGCCATGGGCGGTAAAATAATCAAAACCAGTCCCATGCACGGCAAGACCTCCGAAATCGTCCATATCGGCCGCAGCGTCTTCAAGGGCCTGCCCTCGCCGCTCGAAGTTACGCGCTATCACTCCCTGATTATCGAGCGCGACACTTGCCCGTCCGAACTCGAAATCACCGCCCAGACCTCGGACGGCATCATCATGGGCGTAAAGCACGAAACCAAACCCATTCACGGCGTCCAGTTCCACCCCGAAAGCATCGCGACCTCGAACGGCCACGCCATGCTGAAAAACTTCGTGCAGATATTGTGACGCCATGAAAGAATTCCTCCGCCTCCTCCAGACCGGCCAGGCCCTCAGCGAAAACCAGATGCTCGAGGCCATGACGAAAATCATGAGCGGTAATATCAGCGAACTGGAAATCGCGACCTTCCTCGTCGGCCTTGCCGAGCGCGGCGAAACCGCCGACGAAATCACCGGCGCGGCGCGTGTCCTGCGCGCGCAGGCCAAAACCATCCAGGCGCCCTCCGGCGCGGTCGATTGCTGCGGCACCGGGGGCGATGGCACCGGCACCTATAATATCTCCACCGCTGTTGCGCTGGTCGCCGCTGCCTGCGGCGTGCCCGTAGCCAAGCACGGCAACCGCGCCGCCAGTTCAAAATCCGGCGCCGCCGATGTCCTTGAAAATCTCGGCGTCAATCTCCAGCTCTCGAAAGACGCACTCGAGGTCGCGCTGAAACAGATCAATTTCGCGTTCCTCATGGCGCCCAACCACCACGCGGCTATGAAGCATGTCGCACCGGTCCGGAAAAAACTCGGCGTCAAAACCATATTCAACCTGCTAGGACCCCTGTCTAATCCTGCCGGTACAAAACTCCAGCTCGTCGGCGTCTATGATAAAAAATGGGTACTGCCAATGGCCGAAGCCCTGAAAAAACTAGGCAGCGAACGCGCATGGGTCGTGCACGGCTCGGATGGGCTCGACGAAATCACGACCACGGGCTCGACTTCGGTCGCGGTCCTTGAAAACGACAACATCACAGAGCAGGAAATCTCGCCCGATGATTTCGGCCTGCCCATTTCCACCCCCTCCATGCTGAAGGGCGGTGATGCGGCCTATAACGCCCGCGCCGTCCGCGAATTGCTGGCCGGTGAAAAAACGCCGTACCGCGATATCGTCCTTGCCAACACCTCGGCGGTCCTGAATATCCACGGCACGGCAAAAACATTAGCGGAAGGCGCTATCAAAGCAGCAGCAGCCATCGATAGCGGCCACGCTGCCAAAACCCTTCAGGATTACATCAATTTCTCACTACAATTTCGTGACGCATGAGCATCCTCACCGAAATCTGCCAGAAAAAAGCCGAACATGTCGCATCGAAGCGCAAGGAAGTACCGCAGGTTCTGCTCGAGGAAATGATCAAGGCGGCGGAAAAACCGCGCGGCTTCATCAATGCCCTCAAAAAATCCCCGGCCCCCGCCATCATCGCCGAGATTAAAAAAGCCTCGCCCAGCCGCGGAATCATCCGCGCTGATTTCGATCCCGCAAAAATTGCAAAAATATACGAAGAAAACGGTGCCGCCTGCCTCTCCGTCCTCACCGACGAACCCTACTTCCAGGGCCGCGACGAATACATCGCCGAAGTCAAAAAAGTCTCCTCGCTTCCGGTTCTGCGCAAAGATTTCATGATCGACCCGTATCAGATATATGAATCCCGCGCCCTCGGCGCCGATTGCATCCTCCTCATCATGGCCGCCCTGAATCACGACGACGCATTGCGCATGAGCGAAATCGCCCGCGATCTCGATATGGATGTCCTCGTCGAGGTGCACGACGAACCCGAACTCCGCGCCGCCATCGAACTCGCACCCGCCATGATCGGCGTCAACAACCGCAACCTGAAAACCCTCGAGGTCGATCTCCAGACCTCGCACGCGCTTTCGAAAATGATTCCCGCGGGCGTTCTGAAAGTCGCCGAGAGCGGTCTCTCCGCCCGTGACGATATCCGCGCCCTGCAGGCTTCCGGCTTCGACGCATTCCTCATCGGCGAGAGCTTGATGCGTGAGAACGACATCGGCGCCGCGCTCAGGAAACTGCGCGAATAAGAAACACGGTTGACACAGACCAAGAACTAAACTAGAACAAATAGTGACAATTCTGCGTTCTAATTAACATATAAAAGAACAGGATTTTACTCCCATGCTGACCAAGAAACAGCGCGACCTGCTGGTGTTCATCCATGACCGTCTGTCCAAATCCGACGTCGCGCCTTCATTTGAAGAAATGAAAGAGGCGCTGAAACTCAAATCAAAATCCGGAATCCACCGCCTCATCACGGCGCTGGAGGAACGCGGCTATATCGAGCGCCTCCCGCACCGCGCCCGCGCCCTTGAAATCAAGCGCCTGCCCGATGGCATGAAACTCAAAAACCAGTCCGCCGCCGCGTCGCGCTCTGCGCCCGCCAATGACAGCGCCGGTATTTTCGACCTCATTCCCCTTTACGGCAAAATCGCCGCCGGAACACCGATCGAGGCCATCCAGCACGAAGGCGAGAATATCCAGCTCCCCGCCGGCTATGCCGGGCCCGGCGACCTTTACGCTCTGTCAGTCGAGGGCGATTCCATGATCAATGCCGGGATTCACGACGGCGACACCGTCATCATCCGCCGCTGCGACTCTGCCGAAAACGGCGTCATCGTCGTCGCGCTGGTGGACGGCGAAGAGGCAACCTTAAAAAGACTCCGCCGCGCCGGGAATAAAATCGTCCTCGAACCCGAGAATGACTCCTACGAGCCGCAAATTCTCGAACCCGGACGCGTTAAAATCCAGGGCCGGCTCGTGAGCCTGATGCGCTCCTACCACTGAAATCTTCGTTGCCCGAACTCCATGGCCGCACCCCGCGCACTTCGTCGGCATTCGCGATTCTAACCGATCCGCCCAGCCACAGCGCATGCGCGCCGTGATCCAGCACATCGAACTTGTCGATAACCCGCGCCCCGCACCCGTAATCCTTCACCGGGTTAAAAGCCAGCACCACGGCGGCCCATCGGCATTCCTCGTCAATCGCGCCCGGGCTTTTCAGGAATGACACACGCTGGCCATTAATCTCCGCACGGCAGGCAAGTTCGTCGCAGCTCAATGGCCCCGCCTGCCCCTCATTCGGCCAGCCAAGTGCCTCGCCTTCCTGCAGCCCGTAGGAGCTCTCCCATTTCTCGCGCACGAATTCCCCGCGCCGGAGCGAGGAAACATACAACGCCCCACCCGGCTCCTTCACCGCCGCCAGTTCGAACTCGGGCGCAACGATGATATCCGGCTGGCGATACGACAAAATCACCCCCGCGCTCGCGACCAGGAAAATCAGCGGCACATAACGCAACCGCCCCTTGAGCAGGAAAAACAGCAGTGTCCCTGCCGCAAAAAACGGCAACGCGGTAGCTGGCGGCGCCGGAATTTTCACCATCGCGTGCGGCAACGCTGCCACCCACACCGATATATCGATCATCGCGTCGACCCCCATCCCCATCACGATGAGCGGCAGATGCTCCAGCCCGAACGGCATCAGCACCAATGCAAAAACTGCCGCCGGCATAATGACAAACGCCGATAACGGCACCGCCAGCGCATTACCGATCAACCCGTAAACCGCGAATTGCTGGAAATGAAAAACCGTCAGCGGCGCCGTCGCCGCGGTCGCGATCACGGTCGTCAGGCACGTGCCCAGCACATAAAGCGCCGCCTTCCGCGCGAATCCCGCGTTCCTGTACCACCGCGTCAGCCATGGCCGCAGATAATCGAACACACCCACCAGCGCCGCGACCGCCGCGAACGACATCTGGAAGCTGGCGCTGACTAAACTCTCCGGCGCCGCGATCAAAACCGCCAGCGCCGCGCACGCCACCAGCCTGATGGAAAGCGGCGAGCGGTCCAGCACCACCGCCAGCAACGCAATCCCCACCATGATCAGCGAACGCTGCGTCGGGATCGTCGCGCCCGCCAGCAACGTATAGAACACCGCCCCTGCAAACGCGAACCCGGCCGCGTATTTCTTCACCGGGTGGCGCAGCGCAAAACCCGGGATCAAAACCATCGCCAGCCTGACGACAAAAAATATAATCCCCGTCACCAGCCCGATATGCAGCCCCGAAATCGAAAGAATATGCGCGAGCCCCGCCGCCGTGATCGCATCATTTGTCTCCTCGCTGATCGCCGCGCGGCGGCCCGTAATCAACGCCTCCGCCACCGCCGCTTCTGGGAATGACAATTTCGCCGCAATGCGCCGGTCGATGGCAACGCGGATGCGTTCGATCAAATCCTCGCGCTGCGGCGCCTCGCCGATCACCTCCGGCGGCTTGAAGGCAAACCCCAGCGCGCCGATCTGCTGGAAATACATATGCCGTTGAAAATCGAAAGCGCCCGGCGCCAGCGGCAGCGAAGGCGGCCCTAATCCCGCCAACACCCGTATCCGCTGCCCGACCTGCAGGCCTTCATCCTTGCGCACCGAAAGCCGCACGCGAACCGGCGTCTCACTCGGCTCCATTTTCTCGATCTGCACGCGCGAGAGCAGCACGCGGCTTCCCTTGCCATCCTCCATACTCTCGATCCCCTCAATCCGCCCACTCACCAGCCGTGCGCCGGTTTCTTTTTTCAGGATCGGCGTATAAACCGTGTATGTCCGCACCTGCGATGAAACGAAACCCGTCGCCGCCAGAAAAACCGCCAGCATCAGAACCCGCCGCTCACCCTCCGAAACCACCAGCGCCGCCAGCGAAATCACGAACGCCGCCACGCCCAAAATCAGCGGCGGTTCCGCCAGCAGGGAAAAATAAAGCGCGATACCGATGGACAGGAAAACCGGGAACCAGAGAAACAAACGCGGCTTCTGGAGAATAAGCTCAGCCGTGATAAACGCCTTCGCCCCGGCCGCATAAACGGACAGGCGTGCGGGAACCGGGATTTCTCCTGAAACCTCCACACTCATGAAAGCCTTGCGCCTCCTGCGCCGGACCATTAATAAAGATGATGAAGATTACACGAAAACATTGAATTCGCCAGAGTATTGAAACCATGAGTATCGTCACGCGCTTTCCGCCCTCCCCGACCGGTTTTATGCATATCGGCACAGCCCGGACAGCGCTCTATAACTGGCTTTATGCCCGCCGCCACGGCGGCAAGATGCTCTTCCGCATCGAGGACACCGACCGCGCCCGCCACTCTGAGGAAGCCGTCCAGGCCATCATCAACGGCCTCAAATGGCTGGAGCTGGATTACGACGGCGAGGTTGTCTCGCAATTCTCCCGCACCGCCCGCCACGCTGAAATCGCGCACGAACTTCTGAAAAAAGGCGAAGCCTATCATTGCTACTGCTCGCCGCAGGAACTCAACGAAATGCGCGAGAAGGCCAAAAAAGAAGGCCGCGCCGTTTTCTATGACCGAAGCTGGCGCAATTCAAAAGAACCCCCGCCCCCCGGCGTCAAACCTGTCATCCGGATCAAGGCCCCGCTCACCGGCGACAACGTCGTCAAAGATCACGTCCAGGGCGAAGTCACCGTCGCCGCCGAACAGCTCGATGATTTCATCATTCTCCGCAGCGATGGTACACCCACCTACATGCTTGCCGTCGTGGTCGACGATCACGACATGGGCGTCACGCATGTCGTACGCGGCGACGATCACCTCAATAACACCTTCCGCCAGAACATCATCTACACCGCCATGGGCTGGAAAATTCCCGAATACGCCCACCTCCCGCTCATCCTCGGCCCCGACGGCGCAAAAATGTCAAAGCGCCACGGCGCGGCAAGCGTCGAGGAATACCGCGACCTCGGCTATCTGCCCGAAGCCATGCGCAATTATCTTCTCCGCCTCGGCTGGAGTCACGGCGACGATGAATTCATCTCGGACACTCAAGCCCGTGAATGGTTCAATCTCGAACATATCGGCAAATCCCCCGCCCGCTTCGATTTCGCCAAGCTCGAAAACGTCAACGCGCATTACATGAAATTGATCGATAACAAGCGCCTGCTTGAGATTGCTAAACCGTTTTATAAAAACCGCCACAACATCGAATTGAACACTCAGGCAATTCAACACATAACCGCCGGAATCGACGAGTTAAAGTCCCGCGCAAAAACTGTTCTGCAGTTCGTTGATGAATCGGCTTTTTACGCCAAAACCCTGCCGCTCTCTTACGACGACAAGGCCAAAGCCCTGCTCGACCCCGCCATCCTCAACTCCATCGCAGAAAAGCTCGATACCCTGAGCGATTTCACCGCCGATTCCATCCAGGCCGCCTGCAAACAGGTCGCCGATGAAAAAGCCGGGGGCAAACTCGGCCAAATCGCCATGCCCTTTCGCGCCGCCCTCACCGGCACAACTGTCTCCCCCTCCATCTTCCACGCCGCGGAAATCCTTGGCCGCGAGGAAACTCTGGCCCGCCTGCGGGTGGCCGCCCGCCCCTAATCCCCGAATTGATATTGCACTGCAATGAGAGTATGCTTGCCTTAGTGAGTATCCTCCACTGATTTCATAATACGGATCCAGCATGACGAAAAAAGCAACCTCCCCTGCAGCGGCCCCCGCCACTGCCCAGAAGACATTTACGCTGACCGACGACCAGAGCGGCCAAAGCTGGAAGCTCCCCGTCATAGACGGCGCGACCGGGCCAAGCGTCATCGACGTGCGCAAGCTTTACGCCGAAACCGGCCATTTCACGTTCGATCCCTCATACACCTCAACGGCAAGCTGCAAATCCCGTATCACCTTCATCGACGGTGACGAGGGCATCCTCATGCATCGCGGCTACACGATCGAGGAACTGGCGGGCAAAAGCGATTTCCTCGAAGTCGCTTATCTTTTGCTGAATGGCGATCTCCCGAACCGTGGACAGAAAAAACAATTCGAAACCGACATCACCTATCACACGATGGTGCACGAACAGATCCACTACTTCCTGCGCGGCTTCCGCCGCGACGCCCACCCGATGGCGGTCATGTGCGGCCTCGCCGGCGCGCTGTCGTCCTTTTACCATGACTCACTCGATATCCGCGACGCGAAGCAACGCGACCTTTCTGCGCACCGCCTCATCGCAAAAATCCCCACCCTCGCCGCCATGAGCCATAAATACAGCATCGGCCAGCCCTTCATGTATCCGCGCAACGACCTGAGCTTCTCGGAAAATTTCCTTTATATGTGCTTCGGCGTTCCAGCCGAGCCGTACAAGGTCAACCCGGTCACCGCCAACGCGCTGGATAAAATCTTCATCCTTCACGCCGATCACGAGCAGAACGCATCGACCTCTACCGTGCGCCTCGCTGGTTCATCGCAGGCCAACCCGTTCGCCTGTATCGCGGCCGGTATCGCCTCGCTCTGGGGCGCAAGCCACGGCGGCGCCAACCAGGAAGTGCTGGAGATGCTCGCCGAAATCGGCACCAAGGACCGTATCCCCGAATTCATAGCCAAAGCCAAAGACAAAAACAGCGGCTTCCGCCTCATGGGCTTCGGCCACCGCGTGTACAAGAATTTCGACCCGCGCGCGCAGGTTCTCAAGAAAGCCGCCGACGAAGTCCTGGAAGATCTCGGCGTCAACGACCCGATGCTCGAAGTCGCGATGGAACTGGAAAAAATCGCCCTTCAAGACCCTTACTTCATAGACCGGAAACTCTTCCCGAACGTCGACTTCTATTCCGGCATCATCCTGAAGGCCATGGGCTTCCCGACCAGCATGTTCACCGTGCTGTTCGCCGTCGCCAGAACCGTCGGCTGGATATCGCAGTGGAAAGAAATGATCGAGGAACCCGATCTTCGCATCGGTCGTCCGCGCCAGCTTTATACCGGCCCGGCGCGCCGTCCCTTTATTCCCGTCGACAAACGGGACTAAGCCAACGGGACTAACCCTAAACCGCCTTTTTCTTCTTTGCAGGCGGAGCGGCCTTTTTAGGCAGCTTAGGCGATTTCTTTCCAAATTTCTTGGCAGGCGTCTTGAGCGCTTCCAGCACGAAATCAGCAGCCCTTTGCGATGGCGTTTTACCCGCTTCACCCACCAGCATCTCGCGGACCTGTGCCGTCTTTGCAATCTGCCAGCGCCGCTCGTTGTCGTCCTTGATGATCTTCAAGACGCCCTTGGCGATGTCCAGGGAATTACAGCGCCCTTGCAGGAATTCCGGCACCACCGCCTCGTCCAGCAAGATATTCGCCAGGTGCGCAAATTTGGTTTTCACCAGTATTTTTACCATCAGCCACGAAAATGGGTGCATCCTGTAAGCGATCACGTGCGGCACGCCCATATAGGCAAGCTCCAGCCCCACAGTGCCTGAAACCGCCAGCGCGGCATCGCAGGCCGCGAACTCGTCCCACTTTTCATCTGGGTTCACGAGCACGAATGCCGGGTACTTGACGCCTTGTATCGTTTTCATCACCTGGTATTCCAGGTACGGCAATGTCGGGAAGATCACGACCAGGTTCGGCTGCTGCTCCAGCACGATCGTAATAGCTTCCTTGAAAATCGCGGCATGCACATTCAGCTCTTTTTCCCGGCTGCCTAAGAAAACGGCAAGAACGGTGGCGTCTTCCGGAATTTCAAATTTTTTGCGGAAGCTCGGGCCGTTCGCCAGCCCCGGATCGTATTCCGTCAGCGGGTGTCCGACGAATTCCGCCTTGAGGCGATGCTTCGTGAAATAAGGAGGCTCATGCGGAAAAAGACACATTATACCATCGAGAAACTGCGCGATCTTCTTTGCGCGACCCGGCCGCCATGCCCACACGCTTGGCGCGGCATAATGCACGATCCGTGCATGCGATTTCCCTCTTTTCTTGAGACGTTTGCCGATCAGGAAATTAAAATCCGGCAGGTCGATAGTCACGACAATGTCCGGCTTGAATTTTTCGATTTCAAAAACCACGGCTTCCATCACGCGCAGGAGTCTCGGCAACTGCCCCACGACCTCCCAGATACCCATGACGCCAAGCTCTTCCATGGAGATCAGGCTCTGGAATCCCTGCTTTTCCATCAGCGGGCCGCCGATGCCGGAAAACTCATATTCGGGCTCCCGCTCTTTCAGCGCCTTGATAAGCCCCGCGCCCAGGACATCCCCGGAATGCTCGCCCGCGATCAGGAAGATTTTTTGACTCATTCTTGGGAATCGCCTGTTTTGACTTCGATACCTATGACAAACATTTTATGCTTGTCTGCGATTTGTGCAACCTCTTCCGGGTTAATTAACAGGCTATGCCCCGCATGAATCGCAACCCCCGCCAGCCCGCATTCCGCCGCGTTAAGGATTGTCTGCGGCCCCACCGTCGGCAGGTCGAAATCCCGGTCCTGCTGGGGCTTGCAGGTCTTGACCAGCACACCCCCGCGCCCTTTGCGCATCAGCGTCTTTGCACGCTCCATCAGCCTGTCGGTGCCTTCCGCCGCCTCCACCGCCAGGACAATTCCCTCCTGGACGATGACGGCCTGCCCGATATCCAGCCGCCCGAGCTGCTGCGATAGTTCAACTCCCTTCTCGATATCCAGCCAGTTACGGCGGTCCGGCTGAACCCTGCCGATCAGTCCTTCCGGCGCCAGCAAATTCTGCGCAATGCTCTGGATGCCGTGAATGCGGAACCCTTCCCTGCCTAAAAACTCCCGCAGCGCCTCGCCGATCCCGTTATCGCCGCCGATCACCTTCCAGCTCGCGCGCGCAAAAAATTCCGCTGCCTTCAGATCTGGCCGCAGCTCCGCAATCGTCGGGTGCCGTATTGAGCCGATAAAAACAAGGTCGCTGATGCCGTGGGATTTAAGTGTCTTGATGATATGCCCCGCAGCGCCGAGCCGCGTCCACATATGGCTGCGGCCCTGGATGATCATCGGGTCCGTCTGCCCTTCAAAACCGACGACGAAAGCCGAGATGCCTTTCTGATCACAGGCCTCAAGTAATTTTTGCGGCAACATCCCGCCGCCCGCAAGGATGCCAAGTTGTTTCAAAGCTGAAGTGTCTAGCGCGGCGGCTGGCATAATGGAAATCTCGTTTTTTCGCGCGCAAAACGGATGATGTTCTGAACCGTATCGTCACTGGAAAAATCATTGGCCACTTCGGCGATGCGCTCTTCCATCGTGCCTTCCTGCCCGAACAAATGATTAACCGCCTTCTGGATGGTTTTCACCTGGTCCTTGGAAAAACCGCGCCGCTCAAGCCCGATCAAATTCAAACCTGCCAGAAACGCGCGCTCGCCTTTGACTCGTCCATAGGGAATGACGTCACTCTCGACGCCCGACATGCCGCCGATCATGGCATGCTCGCCGATCCGCACGAACTGGTGCACCGCCGCCAGCCCGCCAATCACGGCAAAATCACCAACCATGACATGCCCGCCCAGTGTCGCGTTATTCGCCATGATCACGTTGTTACCGATCACGCAGTCATGCGCCACGTGCGCCGCGACCATGAATAATCCGTTATCGCCGACGCGTGTTTCCATCGCGCCGCCCTTCGTCCCCGGGTTCATCGTCACGTGTTCGCGTATTGTATTATTTTTCCCGATAATCAGTTTCGACGGCTCGCCCGCATATTTCAGATCCTGCGGCGGCGTGCCGAGCGCGGCAAAGGAATAAACTGTCGTGCCCTCGCCGATCACCGTGTGGCCATCCACAACGACATGCGATTTCAGGACCACCTTATCCCTGAGTTCAACATTGGCGCCCACAACAGAATAAGGACCCACGGATGCGCCCGGGGCAATCTTTGCGCCCGCTTCGATAACCGCAGTGGGATGAATATTTTTACTCATTATGAAATCCTAATGATGCGGCGGGCCGGGGACAAATCACGGATTGTTGCGCCCCGTTACAAAAATAAGATCAGGTTTTATCGGCAATCATGGCGCTGAACGTAGCCTCGGCGCACAGCGCGCCATCAACAACGGCACGGCCCTCGAATTTCCAGACATTGGCGCGCGAATGAATTTTCTTGACGTGGATATGCATGGAATCTCCGGGCACCACCGGCTTGCGGAACCGTGCATCCTCGATGCTCATGAAATAAACCGTTTTGCCTTCGGCCTTCTTGCCAAGTGCCTCGACCACCACGATCGCTGCCGTCTGCGCCATCGCCTCGACGATCAGGACACCGGGCATGACAGGAAAATCCGGGAAATGTCCCTGAAAGTGTGGCTCGTTGATCGTGACATTCTTGAGTCCCACCGCGCTCTCACCCGGCACATACTCCAGCACCCTATCCACCAGCAATATCGGATAGCGGTGCGGGATCATCTTCATGATCCGGTTTATATCGATGGTTTTTTTGGCGGCGCTGTTCATGGGCGTCCCGTTTTTGTCTCGGCTACTTTAAGGCGCTTTTTCCTTCTTAATCAAGCGCTTTAATAAGGCCGCCTGACGGAGAAACTGGCGGATCGGCATCGACGGGTATCCCATCTGTTCCTCACCGGCTGGTACGTCCTGGATGACGCCTGATTGCGCGGCAATCTGGGCGCCTTTGCCGACCCTTAAATGCCCCGCTATTCCTACCTGGCCACCCATGGCCACGAAATCCTCGATCACCGTGCTGCCCGCGATACCCACCTGGGCGACGATAAGGCACCCCTTGCCGATTTTGACGTTATGGGCGATCTGGACGAGGTTATCGATCAACGTCCCCTGTCCGATCACCGTATCCGGGCCCGATCCCCGGTCGATGGTCGTATTGGCGCCGATCTCCACATGGTCCTCGATAATCACCCGCCCAAGCTGGGGAACCTTCACATGTCCTTTAGGGTCGATCGCAAAACCGAACCCGTCCTGTCCCACCTGCGCGCCGGGATAAATCCTCACATGGTCGCCGATCAGCGCATGGCTGACCGTGGCATTTGCCCCGACACGGCTGTAATCGCCGATTTTAACGCTCCGGCCGATCACCGCGTTCGCCTCGATCCTGCATCCCTGCCCGAGTACCGCGCCCTCGGCAATGACCGCCCCATCCTCAATTACACAATCCTTGCCGATCTTCGCGCCCGGATGAACCGAGGCCCGCGATGATATCGATCCATCAGAACTATGATCCGGATAAAAAGCCTGCGCTGTCAGGGCATAGGCTTTATACGGCGACGAGGTCACCAGCACCCTGACGCCCTTGGGCGCCAGTTTTGCCGTCTCGGGCGAGGCAAAGCACGCTCCCGCCTTCGTAACGAGGAACTGGTCCTTGTATTTCACATTATCCAGGAAACTGATCTCTTTCGGCCCGGCCCTATCGAGCGGTGCAACATCCTCGACCATATAGGAAGCATCGCCTCCGGGGATATCAGCACCCGATATCTTCGAAATCTCCCCGAGGCTGAGGGGCGTGCGGCGCTTGAAAAAATTGGGATCTGCCATAAAGCTTTCAGCGCAGTTACTTGTCTGCGATCTCTAAACTAATCTGTGAAATGGCCTGGTCGAGATTCGCCAGCGCTTTATCGGTAATATCCATGTCCTTGCTGCTGATCACGACATTTTGGCGGTTTATGACAAGACCGTAGCCTTCCTCGTCAGATATTTTTTGAACCACCTTGAGGATTTCGTTACGCAGGGTTCCCATGCTCTTGGCCGCGGCGTCCTCGATGGCGCGCTTGCGCTCCTGCGCCTTGCGGCGGGTCTCGGTCAGCTCGCTTTCAAACGTCTTGGCTTTCTCGGCGAATTCCTCCGCCGGAAGCGTTGCGCGCTTGTCGGTAAGCGCTTTTTCATCATCGCGGAGCTTTTGTTCCTGCTGCGAAATATCAGTCAGAAATTTTGCTTTGTGCGCCTCAAGCTGTTCGTGGATATTTTTCCCGGCCTTTGACTCATTCAGAAGCTTCTGGACATCAACGACGGCAACCGTCGTAGGCTCCATCGCGGGCGCATGCCCTGGCAAAGCGAGAATTGCAAACGCGGCCGCTGTCAAAACGGCTTTTACAAAAATTTTCATTGCTTGCCTCTTATAACAATCCAGCCGGCGTAACTAGAAACGCGTGCCGAAATTGAATCTGAAGATTTCTTTTTCGTCGTAATCTTCTTTCAGGTACGGCGCGGCGACATCGACGCGGACCGGGCCGAATGGCGAACGCCACGACAGGCCTAGACCCGCGCTGCCGCGGATGCTGCTCTCATCAAGAATGTCCGTTCCGGTTTCATCGATATCCCAGAGACTGCCGACATCGGTGAAAGCGTGACCGAGAATACCCATTTCCTCCGGCAGGCCGATCGGGAATGAGGTTTCCAGCGAACCGCGGTAGAACACGTTGCCGCCCAGTGAGTCGTCCGTCAACGCGTCGCGCGGGCCGATACCGGCCTTCGCAAAGCCGCGCAGCGATGATCCGCCGATGAAGAAACGCTCGTTGATTTCTACGTCGGCGTCGCTGTAGCCTTCGATGGCGCCCACTTCGCCGAGCGCGTTCACAGTCCAGCGATCCGCCAGCGGGTAGTAATACGAGGCGCCGGTCTTGCCGGAGACATACTTAGCGTCGCCGCCAAGGCCCGCGAGCTCGGTATCCAGCCATGCCAGCCAGCCTTCGGTCGGGAACAATTGGCTGTCGCGGCTGTCATATTCAAGACGCTGCGCGACGGCCGATGTCGTGCGCTTGCCTTCCTGGTCGCGGATGAAGCGCGAGGCATCGCTCTGGACGTCGGTGATCTCGTTATTCTCGATCCTGTATTTCCACGTCTGGCGCCAGCGCTCTGACAGCGGGTAGCCGAAACGCAAGCCACCGCCCGTACGCTGCTGGTCGAACGAGCTTTCGTCCTGCAGGTCGCGCGTCACGTGGAAAAGATCAACCCCTGCCGCAAGATCGCGGTCGAGGAAATGAGGTTCTGTGAACGAAATATCAAACTCGGTGCGCTTGCCTGCGATTGTGGTGGCGAACAACAAATCCTGCCCCTTGCCAAGCAGGTTGCGCTCACGAATGCGGAAATCCGCCAGTGGTCCGTCGCTGGTCGAGAAACCCGCGCCGATTGAAAGCTCGCCTGTAGATTTCTCCGCCACGCCGATATCGACAATGGTCTTGTCAGGCGCCGATCCCGGCTTCGCCTCGACACTGACATTTTCAAAGAAATCGAGATCGCGGATATTCTGCTCCGAACGCGCCAGCTTCGACTTGTTGAAGGGGTCGCCTTCCACCACCAGCATCTCACGGCGCAGAACCTTGTCCTGCGTCCGGACGTTGCCGGTCACGTTGATGCGCTCGACGAACACGCGCGGTGTTTCGTTGATCTGGAACACGATATCGACGGTCTTGGCCTCGCGGTTGCGGCGGATGTCGGGACGAACGGTAACGAATGCATATTGCAGGTCGCCAAGCTCGTCAGTCATGCCGTCGACGACTTCCTGCACGCGGTCCGCGTCATACCAGTCGCCCTGCTTGAACGTAAGCTGGTCATTCAGGACCTTCGCGTCGAAATTCCGCAGCCTGGAATCGATACTGACCTTGCCGATCTTGTAGCGGTCGCCTTCCTCAACGGTGAACGTGACGAAGAAATTCTCCCGGTCCTTGGAAAGCTCGGCCACGGCCGAAACCAGGCGGAAATCCGCGTAACCCTGCGATAAATAGAAACGGCGAAGCTGCTCCTGGTCATAGGCCAGCCTGTCCGGATCGTAACGGTCGTCGGAACTGAGGAAACGGTACCACGCCGCCTCTTTCGTGCTGATCTCGCTGCGCAGACGGTCATCGTCGAAATGCTCGTTGCCGACGAATGAAATGGTTTCAACAGTCGTGACACCGGATTCTTCGATTTCAAAAACCAGGTTAACGCGGTTCTGGTCGAGGCGAATGACCTTCGGCTCGATATTCACCGAGAAACGCCCGCTCTGGCGGTAAACCTGGTACAGGCGGCTGACGTCGGACTGAACCTTCGTGCGCGTGAAAACCTGCCTCGGGCGCAGCTGGATTTCCGCCAGCAATTCCTCGTCCTTGATCTTGTCGTTGCCTTCGAAGGCGATTTCGTTGATGACCGGGTTCTCGATCACGTTGACGACGACCGTGTCGCCCTCCTGGCTCAGCGTTACGTCGGCGAACAGGCCGGTGGCGAACAGGCTTTTCAGCGAAGCGTCCAGCGCCTCGCGCGTCATCGCGTCGCCGACCTTCAGGTCCATATAGGAAAGAACGGTCGCGGGCTCGATACGCTCGGTGCCATCAACGCGGATTTCGCGGACAACGCCCTGCGCCCATGCGCCCTGCGCGTATGAAAAAACAACGACGGCGGCCAGCGCCAGACACATAAACACCGTTTTTCGAATATTCCGCATATCCAATCCTGCCCAGTTCAATTAGTCATAAAACATTAATATTTCTTGGAACAGCTTACCCTAGAACAAAAGAATCAAAAAAACCAGCGGGTAAGCCGGAAAAATGAATTACTGGAATATTATGAAGGTTTCGGGTGGAAAATCCAGCCCGGAGGCGCTGAAATGGCCAATAATCGACCTATTTCATAGATAAAACGGATGCGATTTTAACTACATGCTATGCGCAAGCTCCTGCGGGGCGGATTTCTGCGCCTTGATCTCCTGCACGACTGCCCTCAGTTTTTCCACGTGCTCATCAATCACGTCGCTCAATTCAGGCCAGTCTTGTGCGGGCCACGTATTCGGCTGGGCAATTTTACGAACCTCATCAACTTTTGCAGCAATATAACTGAGGAAATCATCGACATCGACATCGTCATTACTATTGTTCTTTAAAAAATCTATTGAATAATCATCAATGGCGTTATCCAGTGCCTGCATCATGCTTGTAAAGCTGCCAGGATACTTCGCTTTCGCGGCGCCCTTCGTAAACTCAAGTTTAAATTCGATATGCTTTAAAAGAAAGCCGTTGTTTAAGCCTCTGCTTTCAAGCTCATTCAAATTTTTCATATCTTTAACCCGCTGGTTAACACGGCCACGAATTACATGCGGTGGGCGAGTTCTGAGTCCGGCGCTGATCTTTGCATCTTGATCTCTCGCACGACCGTGCGCAGACTTCCTATGTGCCCATCAATCTCGCGGCTCAACTTCGCCCAGCTTTCTTCATGCACCCTGTTCGGATAACCCATCTCCCTGGCTTGCCTGATCCCATCAATGACATTGGCAACGAAATGATCGGCCCCCACAACACCTTCATTATCTACTTTCAAAGCATTGACCGCAGAGTCAACAGCCTCGGATATATCCTCCATCATGCTAAGAAAATGTCCGGGATATGTTTTTTTTGCACTTTTCTGCGCGAGCCGAATGAAAGTTTCTGCACATTCAACATGAACCTTAAGGGATCGAAAATTTGAAATCCGCTTTTCTTCTTCAGGCGTCAACAAAGGAATTCTTTTCTCCTCTTCCGTTGCTTGCTGCCAGGCATTTTGTGTACCGGAAGCCCCAATATTTTCAGGCTTCTCTAATAACCTGCTCATATTCACTTCCTTATTCTTACCTGCCGAATAAAACGGCGGTGGTTTCGAATTATATCTGGTAGGCGAATTGCTGGTCCGGAGCTGTGGCGGGCTCTGATGTTTGCTCTATCGTGGCTAAATCACGGATAATGTGTTTTCTGTCTCGGCTATCAAAACGTGGCAACAAATTACGAACGCCTAGAGAAACATTTTTAGCAAGTTGGTCTTTTTTAAAATCTTCGGAACTTTCTAAAAGCCAGCGAGTATGAACCATAGCTGATGCAACGTCTTCAAATGCTGCATCAATATTGCCGATTCTGAGCATTGTCTCAGCACTATCTAATGAGTCTCCTACCAAGCTCATATGAAGCTTGCTCATAGAGTCTTTAAACTTGACTGTATCAAATTCACTTAAAAGGTTTATAATAGAAGTTCTCATTGTTCTTACCTTCCTATCCGGCACACTCCCGTTAAAGCGTCGGCGATTTCAATTACGAGTGCGCGAGTTCAAGGGTAGCGTGATGCTGCGTAATTTCCTCACGCAGTGCAGGCAGAACGTCGTCAAGCGTGCCGCGGATAAACTCTTCCACGAAAGCGTGGCTCGCTTTCTCCAACTCGGGGCTATTCAACCCTTCAATAACCTCGGCGACCCTGTCGACAATGGGGCCTTTATCAATGGGAAACGCAGTATCATTGACGACATAACGAATAATACCAACGGCGTAAGCTATCTCATCTTCTGCAGCCTCTCTCATAAGAGGATTCAAATCTTTAAGGTATATCCGCGTTAAAGCGACCGCATTCTCTAGGTGATTTTCACAAAAAGTTATCCGGTACAAACGATGAGAATCTGACCGAAGCTCTTTTCTTTGTTCGTCTGTAATTAATTGAATATGTTTATCCATAGTTACGATTTCCTTGTCTGCAGTGGCAACGTTACTCTTGTATCCCCATTTTTGTCAAATTTGTCTCAAGATTTTGGCTCTGGGGAAGTTAACCAGTCTAGGACCATTTCCGAGTCCGGCAGAATGTCGAACAGCCTTTTCAAATCCTTCTCCTTCAACTGGGAACGATCGGCGGCCTCAAAAAGGCTAGAAAGAAAATCCTTATGCTTTTTTACCCACATGGGGCCGGATTCACTTGCCAGCCTATTCTTGCGGGAAGTGTCCCTGGGATCGAGTGAGGAATAGGCGCGGATGACCTCGATGCCATCAATAAAAATGGTCATTTCATTGTCGAAAGTTTTCTTGATTTTTTCTAGCTCACCGCGCGGCACCTTGACAATCGTCGCGCCCTCCGGCCACGGCGTTCCCGTACCATCCCACGGCCTTTTCCGGTTAAAATATATTCTTTCCTGCGCTTCGACTGCTTCGCTGAACGCATCGCGTGCTTCATGAAGAGCGAAAAAAAGTTTTTTGTCTAGTTCACGACCATCTTTCGCTAACCAGCGGATGAACATAATGTCACTTGCTTCTCTATCGCTGATCGCTCGTGTGTGATTGTAAATCTTTGCAAACTTAGAAATTTTGGCGCTGAAATTTCTTTCGCCAGCTGGGGTCCGAGCTTTTTCAAGCCAGTTTGTTTGCTCTTCCCCCAACTTGGTCAAGATCTCAAGGTTGTCTTCCTGCTCGTCCAGCGTCTTTCGGAAGAAACGCAGGTGTTGTAGAAACTCACTCCCTATATCTTTGCTGAAAAAGCTCTCCAGCTTTTTCGCCTGAGGCGTATCATCTAGCATGTCAATGGCATGGATCGCACGGCTATAGCGTTTACGAGCCATGGCATAGCGGCTTGCATCATCGTAAGTGATGAATGTAAGGTGCGGCTTGTCGCTGCCAACAGTGGCGTTGTCAAACCTCTCGCACAGCGTGTGGTGAAAATTTTGAAGCCCTTGCGGGTAGCCGAGGATGCCGAACTTATAGAACGGCATAGTAATAACGACCGTCTCTTTCGCATTTTGAATGCGCTCGCTGATATAATTATACATATCCGGAAAAGAACCCACTCTCTCAGCGCGGTCGATGTTTGCATCACGGTTTAGCGTGTCCTGAGTATTATTGGCCTGAGACTTGGCCGTCTGGTTATCAGAATTCTGCTTTATGAGGTAGTTGGCAGCTCCTGTAGCGCGCTCGGTTTTTTTGGTGGAAACATGCAATCTTTTCATCGAAGCATTTAATGCTTCCAGCATGGCTTCTTGTTTTTTTACGCCTGCTTCCTGTTCATCTTTGTATCGTCGTGCCTGCCTTATTGAGAAAAAAGCGGCAAGAGATGAAGCGAAACTAAGTGCGATCAAAAAATTTTCAAACCAGTCTTTGACGTCATCATGGGTGATTTTTCCCGGCAGATGAAATTCGAACATAGTATCTTTAAAATAAATGTGGTTGTCGGGCTTCGGCGGCGGCTTCAACGCATCGAGTTTTTCTTCAATGCTCTTCAGTTGAGTTTTGATTTCAGGCGGCATGGGCTGGGCACGGTTTTGATCCGCACCATCCGTCGCGGACTTACCCTTTGATGGCGGCGCATCGGCGGCCCAAACAGGCGCGGCGCTCAGCAGCGCCACAAGGCTCGCCCCGGCGAGGTGTTTGCTTAGATAACCATTGAAAATACTGGGTTTTTCCATGCCCGACTGCCCTTGAAGTCCTATATTTTACGAAACGCGTAATTTATAGCACAACTATGGGCAATATGTAAATATTTAGATATTTACGGGCTTTAGAGAATGAGCTGCATGATGTCGCTGAGATTGGCGTAAACCATGATGCAGACCAGGAATGTCAGTCCGAACTGAAACGCATATTCCTGGATCTTGTCCGGCACCGGGCGGCCTAAAATCGCCTCAAACGCATAGAACACCAGGTGCCCGCCATCCAGAACCGGGATCGGGAACAAATTCACCAATCCAAGGTTGATCGACAGCAGCGCCGTGAAGAACACCAGCGCGATCAGGCCCTGCTGCGCCATATCACCCGCCAGCGCGCCGATGCGGATCACACCGCCGAGCTCCGTCGTGCTGCGCGTGCCCATGATCATCTGGCCGATGGCCTCAAGCGTGCCGAGCGTCACTTCCCATGTCTGCTCGATCGCCTCGCCCACCGCCTCGATCGGCGAATATTTCACCAGCGCCTGGCTGATATCCATATCCGTCACCAGCAGCAGCGTGCTTTTCGGCTCCAGCGGGTCCGCCGTTTTCAGCGCCTCGTTATACTGCGCCGAAGGATGCACCGTCAGCACATCGACCACGCTGCCGTTCTTGACCTCGATCTTGAACGTCGAGCCCATCTTCGCAAGCAGCGCCTCGCGCACTTTCTCCGGGTCCGTATAAGCCCTGCCGGCCACCGACTGGATATTCTTGATATCCACCGCGTGACGCGCGCTGATCAGCCCGAGCATGCCGCGGCTGTGCTTGAACCCGAAACGGTCCTGCAACTCCATTTTCTTCGGGCGCGCTTTGATCGTGATGGTTTCGTTGCCGCGATTCACTTTGAAAACGCGCGGCTGGTCGAGCGAAATCGTCATCTCGCGACGAATGTCTTCAAAATCCTTGATCTTGCGCCCGTCGATGGAAATGACCTGGTCATGCGGCTTGAAACCATACTCGTCCGCCGCCGAACCGCCGACAATCGCAGCGCCGATGGGCGGCGTGGTCGGCTGGCCGTTGAATGAAAACAGGCAGGTCAGCAGGATGATTGCGAAAACGTAATTGATCCCCGGCCCCGACGCGACGATGATCGCGCGTTTCCATACCGCCTTGGCGAAAAACGCGGCCTTGCGCTCCTCGGGGGTCAGGGCGCGCACCGCGCCGCTCGCCGGATCCGCCACGCCGTCGATATGCTTGACGCTCGCCGGATCGACATCGCCGAACAATTTCACATACCCGCCCAGCGGGATGAGGCATATTTTCCACCGCGTGCCGCTCTTGTCGTTGAACCCGAACAGCTCCTTGCCGAAGCCGACCGAGAAAATCTCGACCTTCACGCCGCAGATTTTCGCAGCGATATAATGGCCCCACTCATGGACGAAAACGAGAATGCCGAGAACCAGGAGAAACGTGCCGCCGTAAATCCAGGCATTGCTGCCCAGCATGTGGAAAAATTCGAATATGTTCATTGCTTAACCCAGTACCTTTTTGGAGCTTTGTTTATTGATATAGGCAGAGGCGAGACGGCGGACCACCCTGTCTGATTCCTCAAAATCTTCAATATTTTCAAGATTTTGCGGTGAAATCTGGCGGAGCGTGCCTTCTACTATATCCATTGTATCAAGAAATCCTGTCTTTTTGCTTAAAAAAGATTCCACCGCCACCTCGTTCGCGGCATTCAGCGCCAGGCATGCATAAGGCCCCTGTTTCAGCGCCTCATAAGCCAGCCCCAGCGCTGGAAAACGGGTCAAATCCGGCTGCTCGAATGTCAGTTCCTTCAACTGCGTCCAGTCCAGCCGCCGCCCCGGCGTATCGATCCGCTCCGGCCACGCCAGCGCATGGGCAATCGGCGTGCGCATATCGCTCGCCGCCATCTGCGCCAGCACCGATCCGTCGCGGTATTCCACCATCGAATGAATCACCGATTGCGGGTGCACCAGCACATCGATTTTCTCCGGCTCCATGCCAAACAGATAATGCGCCTCGATAATCTCCAGCGCCTTGTTCATCATCGTCGCGCTGTCGATCGTAATCTTCGGTCCCATCACCCAGTTCGGATGCGCCAGCGCCTGCTCGCGCGTCGCCCGCGCCATCTGCTCGCGGCTCCATGTGCGGAACGGCCCGCCGGATGCCGTGAGAATAATTTTACTCACGCCTTCAGGCTGCTCGAAATCGAAAACCTGGAACACCGCGTTATGTTCGCTGTCGACCGGAAGAATTTTTGCGCCCGACTTTGCCGCCTCGCGCATCACCAGCGGACCGGCGGCGGCCAGCGGCTCCTTGTTGGCAATTGCAACTGCCTTGCTGTTCCGGATAGCCGCGATGGTAGGGCGCAATCCCGCCATGCCGACAACCGCCACCAGGCTTAAATCGACCTTCGACCCCGCGCGCTCAAGAAACGCGTCCGGGCCCGCCTCGGCCCTGATGCCCGTGCCGGACAGTTCATCCTTCAATGTCTCATAATGATCCGCGTTACCGATAACCGCGACTTTCGCTTTCACGCGCACCGCGATCTCGGCAAGTTCCTTGACGCTGTTCTGCGCGCTCACAACCTGCACATCGAATTTATCCGGCGCAGAAACCACCACATCGACCGCGCTGCGCCCGATGGAACCTGTCACCCCGAGAATATTAATCGTTTTTGTGCTCATCAGTTCTCAAACGCATAAGTGAATTCGGATATGAAGAACAAATAAACCGGCGCGGCCAGCATCATTGCATCGACACGGTCCAGCAATCCGCCGTGCCCGGGAATAAGCGCGCTGCTGTCCTTGACCTCGACATGCCGTTTGAACCATGAAATCAGCAAATCGCCCGCCTGCCCGACGATGCCTATAATCGCGCCCATCACAAACATCGCCAGCGAAACCCTCGTGATGCCGTCCAGTGTCTGGGCGCTATATATATAGTCATATGTGTGAAGATATATATTCGCGGCGATAATCGGGAATATGGCCGCGCCCGCGAAACCTGCCCATGTCTTGTTGGGGCTTATGGTTTTCGCCATCTTGGGGCCGCCGATAACCTTGCCGAATACATACCCGCCGATATCGCTCGCCCATATCATGATGACGAACAGCAGCGCATAACGTATCCCGTGATCAACCCGGATCAGGTAACACGACCAGAACGCGACCAGCACATAAAATAGCCCGGCCAGCAGGAAAAGCGCGCGGTGCTTCGACCTGATAGACAGGTAAAACCATTCATACATCACGATGGCGGCATTCAATGAAACGAGAATGATAAAGGGAACTCCCCCGATAAGGATGCCTGCAACGACAATCGGAATAATCACGCTCGCGGATATAACGCGTTTTTGCAGGCGGGGTGAAATGGCGATGGCCATGCGCTATGCCCCCGACTGCTTTATGGCTCCAAAGCGTCGCTCGCGCTGGCCGTATTCCCGGAGTGCCTGTTCAAGATCGGCCCGGTCGAAATCCGGCCACAGCGTGTCGGTAAAAAACAACTCGGAATAAGCGCACTGCCAGAGCAGGAAATTACTGATGCGCTTTTCACCGCTGGTGCGGATCAACAGGTCCGGGTCCGGAATACCCGCCGTCATCAGCAGCGATGAAAACTCTTCTTCAGTCGCGTCCTGTCCCAGCTTCCGCGCCGCCTGCAATATGTCGTGCCGCCCGCCGTAATTCAGCGCGATGATAAGATTAATCTTGGTATTGTCTTTCGTCAGCGCCTCGGCATTTTCGATCAGCTGCACAATATCGTCATCGAACCGGCTCCTGTCGCCGATCACTTTCAGCTTCGCGCCGCTTTTATGCAGCTCCGCCGTCTCCGAACGCAAATAATAGCGCAGGAGGCTCATCAGTTCCTTGATTTCCGTTTCCGGGCGGTTCCAGTTCTCGGATGAAAAGCCGAACAGCGTCACATATTCGATGCCCATATCCGCAGCCAGCCTGACCACACGCCGCGCCGCCTCCGCGCCCTGCTTGTGCCCCGCCGTGCGCGGCAGGCCCCGTTTCGACGCCCAGCGTCCGTTGCCGTCCATAATAATGGCGACATGTTTCGGCGTTTGCTGGTTGTCCGTGACTGGCATCTGGTTTGAAGGTCAGACCTTCATAATGTCGGTTTCTTTGTCCGACAGCATCTTGTCGATTTTTTCAATCGACTGGTCGGTCATTTTTTGAATCTCGTCAGACAGGCGCTTCTGCTCGTCTTCCGAACCGCCCTTGTCCTTCTTGATCGCATCCATTGCGTCGCGGCGCACGTTACGCACCGAAACCTTCGCGGCTTCCGTGTATTTGCCCGCGAGTTTCTTGAGTTCGGTACGGCGCTCCTCCGTCAGCGGCGGAATCGGCAAACGCAAATTCGTCCCGTCCGTCTGCGGATTTAATCCAAGCCCCGCGTCACGGATCGCTTTTTCAACGGCCTTCACATTGCCCGCATCCCACACCTGCACGATGATCATGCGCGGCTCGGGCACGTTGACGGTGCCGATCTGGTTCAGCGGCATGCGGCTGCCGTAAACCTCGACCACAACCGGGTCGAGCAGGCTCGCCGACGCTCTGCCGGTGCGAAGCCCCGAAAATTCCTTGGACAGAACTTCAACGGCTCCATCCATACGGCGTTTCACGTCTGCTTTGTCCAACATGTTCTCTTCCTTCCTAATTCGTAACTTCTGTGAATTTTCCTTCGCCCTTCACGACCCGCGCGAAATTGCCCTTCTCGCGCACCGAGAAAATGACGATGGGAATATTGTTCTCCCGCGCCAGCGAAACCGCCGTCGCGTCCATGACCTTCAAATCCTTCGTCAGCACGTCGATAAAGTTGATCTTGTCGAAACGCTGCGCCTTCGGGTCCTTGTGCGGATCGGCGGAATAAACACCGTCAACCTTCGTGCCCTTGAAAATCGCGTCGCAATCCATTTCCGATGCCCGGAGAGCCCCGGCCGTGTCCGTCGTAAAGTAAGGGTTACCCGTGCCGGCCGCGAAAATCACCACACGGCCCTTCTCCATATGACGCATCGCCTTGCGGCGGATATAGGGCTCGCAAATCTGATCCATCCTGATCGCCGACTGCACGCGCGTCGGCACGTTCAGATGCTCCAGCGCATTCTGCAGCGCGAGTGCGTTAATACAAATCCCCAGCATCCCCATATAATCCGCCGTCGTCCGGTCCATGCCTTCCGCCGAGCCCGAAACGCCCCGGAAGATATTCCCCGCCCCGACCACGACACAAACCTGCACACCGAGATCGATCACTTCTTTAATATCGTTAGCCACGCGCTTGACGGTATCAGAATCCAGCCCGAACTCCTTCTCGCCCATCAACACCTCGCCCGACATCTTCAGCAGAACCCGCTGATACTTATAGGCAGTATTGGGAGATTTCTTCTTCTCAGCGCTCATGACAGGACCTGCTTTCAAAACCATTCTAATGTAATAACAGCCGCGAAGCATTGCAACGCGGCTGTTAAGGAAAACCTTAAAAAGTCGCGTCTCTTAGCCGTTGGCGGCCTTGGCCACTTCTGCGGCAAAGTCCTCTTTCACGACCTCAATGCCCTCGCCGATCTGGAAACGGATAAAAGCCTTGATTTTCACGGGCGCGCCCGCGTCCTGGCCTGCCTTTTCCAGCACTTTCGAAATCTTGGTCTCGCCGTCGACGACAAAGGTCTGCTCCAGCAGGACAACCTCTTCATAGAACTTGCGCAGGCGTCCTTCGATCATTTTTTCGATAATCTCCGGCGCCTTGCCGCTGGCTTTCGCCTGTTCGCGGAAAATGTCCTTTTCACGCTCGACCGCTTTCGGGTCCAGCGCCGAGACATCCAGCGAAGCCGGGTTGACGGCTGCGATATGCATGGCGATCTGTTTGCCAGTTGCTTCCAGGACGTCCGGCTTACCGTCGGATTCCATAGCCACCAGAACGCCGATCTTGCCGAGGTTCGGCGCCAGCGCGCTGTGCATGTAAGCCGCGACAACACCCTTGTCGACTGACAAACGCGCCGAGCGGCGCAGGGTCATATTCTCGCCGATCGTCGCGATCTTGTCGGTCAGCGTGTCCTGAACCGATTTACCGCCGCAATCCATCTTCGCGAGTTCTTCAACGTTGTTCGCTTTCAGGGCGATTTGCGCGACCTGCCTCACGAACGCCTGGAAATCTTCGTTACGCGAAACGAAGTCGGTCTCGGAGTTAACCTCAACAACCGCTGCAACCTTGTCGCCGCTTGCAATTGCAATGAGACCTTCGGCAGCCGTACGGCCCGATTTTTTCGCTGCTTTCGACAGGCCCTTTTTACGGAGCCAGTCAACGGCTGCTTCCATATCGCCCTTTGTTTCGACGAGCGCGTTCTTGGCATCCATCATGCCGGCGCCGGTCGACTCGCGGAGTTCCTTGACCATCGATGCTGTAATATCAGCCATTGTGTATTCCTTTTCTTTTTATCTTGGCGCAACCCCGGCGAAAGCCGGGGTCCCGTTGCGTTAGGCTAATGAATTAAGCCGCCGAAGCTGCTTTCTTGCTGGCTTCCGCTTCGTGATTAGCGGCCTTTTTCTCAACTGGCATCTCGACCTTAAGGTCCGCAGCCGCGCCGATATCCTTGCCGGATTTCGTCACTTCCGCCTGCAGGCCGTCGAGAACCGCTTCGGTCACGAGGTCGCAGTACAATTCAATTGCACGGAGCGCGTCGTCGTTGCCGGGGATCACGTAGTCGATACCATCAGGATCAGCGTTCGTATCGGCAATCGCGAAAACGGGAATGCCGAGCTTGTTGGCTTCCTTCACCGCGATGTCTTCCTTCGTGATGTCGATGATGAACAGCGCGTCCGGCTGGCCGCCCATTTCTTTAATGCCGCCGATGGAAGATTCAAGCTTCAGCTTCTCTCTCGCCATCATCAGCAGTTCTTTTTTCTTATAACCCTGGCCTTCACCGGCGAGGATACGGTCAACTTCACGCAGGCGGTTGATCGAGCCGGAAATCGTTTTCCAGTTCGTCAGCATGCCGCCGAGCCAGCGGTGATTGACGTAGTACTGGCCGCAGCGCTTGGCGCTCTCGGCAATCTTGTCCTGCGCCTGGCGCTTGGTTCCGACGAACAGGATACGTCCGCCGTTGGCGACGATATCTCGGATCGCCTTCAGCGACGTCTCCAGCATCGGGGCTGTCTGTTGCAGGTCGATAATGTGAACACCGCTGCGCACGCCGAAAATATATTGGCGCATCTTGGGGTTCCAGCGGCGAGTGTGGTGTCCGAAGTGAACGCCGGCCTCGAGCAGCTGGCGCATGGAGAATTCTGGCATTGCCATGTTTTTAGTCCTTTTCCGGTTAAAGCCTCTGCGGGAAATTAAGCATAAGGACCAATTCCTTACACCGGATGGGACCATTAAAGCATGGGCCCTTTCCCGCATGTGAATTTACAATTGAGGGGGTTTTACTGTTAAAGCCGCGCTTTTGCAAGGATTTTGATTGACAAAAACCTGATGTTATAGGAATATAGTCCTCATAAAGCGCCCGGATTCCATCTGCGGCTCTTAAAACGATCCCAATTCAAACGAACTAATAGAAAATCGTTTTAAATCAAAGAGGGCACCCCCGCCCCCTCATAAAAATAACGGACGAACTATTAAGCCTCCCGGATCTCCGTCACGCCCTCTTCGCCGCGAATGATATTCCGCGCCTGCGGGCTTAAGGACCACCGCCCCGGCAACTGTATTTTCGCCCTCCGGCCGTTTTCGATATCGAGGTAAAGCGTGACCTGCGAATTGCCCTTGCCCTCGATATCCAGGAACTCCTTGATCTTCTTCGCCGCCTGCGGGTTCTTCAGGAAAATCCGGATCTCGCGAATTTTACCCTCCAGCGCCTGCTCCAGCGGCTCAATCTTCTCGGCCGTGAAACGCGTCTGGTCCTCGCGCTGCTCGGCACTCACACGCAGCAGCACCGCCCGCCCCGGCTCCAGAAATTCGCGGCTCAAAGCCAGCATCTCCGAAAAAAGCGTCACTTCATATATGCCCGTCGGGTCGGAAAGCTGGAGGAAGGCGTATTTGCTTCCCTTCTGTGAAACTTTTTCCTGCTTCTTCAGGATCACCCCTGCCATCTGGTAGCTGCCCGCCATTTTATTCAGCAGGTCGGTTTCCACTTTCGCGAGCGCAACGATCTTTAAATTCTCAAATTGTTTCTGGCGGCTGTCGAGCGGGTGCGCCGACAGGTAAAACCCGACCGCGCCGAATTCTTTCTCCAACCGCTCCAGCGGGTTCCAGTCCCTCACCTTCGCCAGTTCCGGCATCCCGAGGCCATTGCCCTGTGCCTCGCCGAATAAACTCACCTGCCCGCTGTTGCGCTCCTCCGCCAGCGACTGCGCGTGCCGCAAAAGCAATTCCGCTGATGAACCGACCTGCGCGCGGTTCGGATTCAGGGCTTCAAATCCCCCCGCCGCCGCCAGCTGCTCGAACTGCCGCTTGTTCATCAGCTTCGGATCGATGCGCGAAATGAAATCCTCGATGGATTTGAACTTCCCTCCGGTCACTCTCTCCCCGACAATTCCCTCCATCGCCTGTGCGCCCACGCCCTTCAGCGCCGCCAGCGCGTAACGGATGCCCTCCCCCTCCACCTTGAAATCCACATTCGATTCATTGATGTCCGGCGGCAGCGACTTCACATTCATGCGGTCGAGGTCCTGCTTGAAAACACTCAGCTTGTCGGTGTTGCCCATATCGAGCGTCATCGACGCCGCCATAAATTCCAGCGGGTAATTCGCCTTCAACCACGCCGTCCAGTACGCGATCAGAGCATACGCCGCCGCGTGCGATTTGTTGAATCCGTAACCCGCGAATTTATCGATCTGGTCGAAGATATATTCCGCCTGCTCCGCCGGCACATTATTATTGTCCTTCGCGCCCTTGATGAACGCCTCGCGCTGCGCATCCATCTCCTTCTTGATCTTCTTACCCATCGCGCGGCGCAGAAGATCGGCGGCGCCCAGCGTATAGCCCGCCAGCACCTGCGCGGCCTGCATCACCTGCTCCTGGTAAATCATGATGCCATATGTTTCTTCGAGGTAAGGCTGTAGTTTCGGGTGCAAATAATCCGGCACCTCCCGCCCCTCCTTCACCGAAATATATTTAGGGATATTATCCATCGGGCCGGGGCGGTAGAGCGAGACCAGCGCGATAATGTCTTCGAACCGGCTCGGCCTAACCTTGCGCAGCATGTCGCGCATGCCCGAACTTTCAAGCTGGAACACGCCGACCGTGTTGCCGCTCGCCATCAGCTTGTATGATTTTTCATCGTTGAGCGGGATGAGCAGCGGGTCGATCTTCTTTTCCTTGGCCTCGATCATATCCAGCGTCTTCTGGATAACCGTCATGGTCTTGAGGCCGAGGAAGTCGAACTTGATCAGGCCCGCCTGCTCGACATATTTCATGTTGAACTGCGTCACCGGCATGGTCGAGCGTGGATCGCGGTACATCGGCAGCAATTCATGCAGCGCCCTGTCGCCGATGACGACCCCTGCCGCGTGGGTCGATGCGTGCCGGTACAAACCTTCCAGCTGCAACGCGATATCGATCAGTTTCCTTGTTGTGTCATCGCTGTTACGAACGTTGCGCAACTCTTCATCCTGCGCCAGCGCCTCGGCCAGCGTCGTCGGTTGCGCCGGGTTGTTCGGTATCAGCTTGGCGATACGGTCAACCTGCCCGTATGGAATCTGCAACACGCGGCCTACGTCGCGCACCACGGCCCGCGCCTGCAATTTTCCGAACGTGATGATCTGCGCCACCTGGTCGTAGCCGTATTTTTCCTGCACGTAACGGATCACCTCGTCGCGGCGCTCCTGGCAGAAATCGATATCGAAGTCGGGCATCGATACGCGTTCAGGGTTTAAAAAACGTTCGAACAGCAAGCCAAGCGCGAGCGGATCAAGGTCCGTAATCCGGAGCGACCACGCGACGACGGAGCCGGCACCGGAACCGCGTCCCGGCCCCACAGGGATCTTACTGTCTTTCGCCCAGCGGATGAAATCGGAGACAACCAGGAAATATCCCGGGTATCCCATGCCTTTGATGACATCGAGCTCAAACTTCAACCGCTCGCGGTAATCGTTCTCGTTCTCCACGGGAAAATTCTTCAGGCGCCATTCAAGACCTTCCTGCGCCTGCGCTTCCAGTTCCTCGAACTCGCTTCGCCCGCCCTCCGTCTCAAACGCCGGCAGGATGGGATTGATCGGCTGCAGCAGGTAAGAACAACGCTGCGCAATCACAATCGTGTTTTGAATTGCCTCGGGCACATCCTTGAACAGCTCAATCATTTCGTCGGCGGATTTGAAATAATGGTCCGGCGTAACCTTGCGGCGGTTTTCCTCGGTGACATAGCGGCCATCGGCAATGCACAAAAGCGCATCATGCGCCTCGTAAATCTCCGGATCGCTGAAATAACAATCGTTCGTCGCGACCAGTGGAATATTATGCTTGTATGCGAGGTCTATCAGACCCGTCTCGCTCTGGTCCTCCTCCGGCAACGCATGGCGCTGCAATTCAATATAAAGCCTGTCTTTGAAAATATCTTTCAGTTCCAGGATGTCGGCTTCCGCCTGTTCTTTCTGCCCGTGCATAATGAACTGCGCCGCCGCACCTTTCGCGCCGCCTGTCAGGCAGATAATTCCCGCATTATAAGTGCGAAGCTTATCACGCTCGATATGAACGCTCGCCTGTGGGTCACCCTGAAGATAAGCATCACTCAGCAACAGGCAGAGATTACGGTAGCCTTCTTCCGTCTGCACCAGCAGGACAAGCTGGTGCCCTTCCTTGCCCACAGTGACCTGCGTGCCGATGATCGGCTGGATACCGTTTTTCTGCGCCTCGATGGCAAATTCCAGCGCGCCGAATAAATTATTGGTGTCCGTCACCGCGACAGCCGGCATGCCTTCCTTGGTGCAAAGCTTGACGACGTCCTTGACCTGAATCGCCCCTTCCGCCAGCGAATAGGCGGAATGGGCATGGAGATGAACAAAGGACTCAGGCATAGCTCTGAATTATAAAGAGGGAACGGCCAAAACGGAACGGCCTAAAAAGGGACGATTTTTCCGGCCTTTAGCTCCAGCGCCCGGTCCATCTGGTCCGCCAGGGCAAGGTTATGCGTGGCCACCAGTGCGCCGATCCGGCGCTGGCGTACCTGTTGCAGCAGCATATCAAATACCTCCGCCGAAGTTTCCGGGTCGAGGTTTCCGGTCGGCTCATCCGCGAACAAAAGCTGCGGATCGTTCGCCAGCGCCCGGGCAATGGCCACGCGTTGCTGCTCGCCGCCGGAAAGCAGGCCCGGACGGTGCAGCAGGCGATCACCCAGTTTCAGCCCGGACAGGATTTCCTCGGCCTTATCCCGCGCCTCGGTTTCGTTTTTTCCAGCAATGATCTGCGGCAGCGCGACATTCTCCAGCGCCGTGAATTCCGGCAGCAGGTAATGAAACTGGTAGACGAAGCCGATGAAATCGCGGCGAAGGCGTGTACGCTCGGAATCCGAAAGCTTCTGCACGGACTGATTGTTGATACGGATACTGCCCGCCGTCGGCTTGTCGAGAAGCCCGATCAATTGCAGCAATGTCGATTTACCTGCCCCGCTCTGACCCACGAGAGCGACAATCTCGCCGCCCTCAAGCTTCATATTCAGGCCTTTAAAAATCGTCAGCTGCCGGCCGCCCTGTATGAAAGTTTTTTCCAGACCTTCCACTTTCAACAAAGTGTTTGCCTCGAGCGGGTCATTGGACGGCGCATTGAAAGCCTTGACTTTACTCATAGCGCAGCGCCTCAACGGGGTCCAAACGCGCCGCGCGCCACGCCGGGTAGATGGTGGCGAGAATCGAAAGGCCGAAAGCCATAACAATAATCGTCACGACCTCCATCCAGTCAATATCGGCAGGAAGCTGCGAGAGAAAATATATCTCGTCGGAGAAAAGCTCGGTATTCGTCAGTTTTTCCAGCCCACGGCGAATGGATTCAATATTTAGCGCGAACGAAATCCCAAGAACCGAACCAACCAGCGTACCAACGATGCCGATGCTTGCCCCGGTCAGCATGAATATCTTCATCATGTTGTTCCGTGTCGCGCCCATCGTGCGCATGATCGCGATATCCTGCCCCTTGTCCTTTACCAGCATGATCATGCTGGAAATGATGTTAAACGCGGCAACAATAATAATCATGGTCAGGATCAGGAACATGACATTCCGCTCGGTCTGCAGCGCGTTGTAGAAATTTCTGTTCATGTCGCGCCAGTCATAGACGCCGGCCTTACCCTCGATCACGACCGAAACGGCCTTTCGCAAATCATCAAGCTTGTCCGGGTTCTTGATGAAAACTTCGAGCGCCGTCACCGCGCCGGGCAACTGGAAAAACGTCTGCGCGGCCTCCAGCGGCATGAAAACAAACCCGCTATTGTACTCGTACATTTCGACGTCGAAAATGACGGCAACTTCATACGAACGTTGGCGCGGCATCGAGCCGAACGGCGTCGATTTCACCTGCGGCGAGGTGATTGTCACTTTGTCACCCGGCTTGAGCTTCATTTTCTCGGCCAGCACGCTGCCGATGGCGATGCGGTTATCCGTGAAATCCTCGAGTTTTCCCTCTTTAATAGAGTCGCGCAAAATCGGGCGGTTCGTAAAATCTTTCCACGCAATGCCGCGCACCACGACCCCGAGCGAACTGCCGCCTCGCGACACCAACCCCTGGCTTTCGATGATCGGCGTCACATCCTGCACGCCGCTGACCGGCTTGATCTTGGAAGCGAGATAATCGTAATCGTAGAGCGGCCCCTGCAGCGAATAGACGTTCATATGGCCGTTCAGCCCAAGAATACGACCGAACAGTTCCTGCCGGAAACCGTTCATCACCGACATGACGATAATCAGCGTCGCGACACCGAGCATGATCCCGGCGAACGAAAATCCTGCAATGACGGAAACGAACCCTTCCGCTTTCTTGGAGCGCAAATACCGCCAAGCCACCATGCGTTCGAAGGGAGAGAACATCAGTAAGCCCTTCCGATAATGATTTTCCGACCGCCTTCGGTCATAGGCATGCAGCGCGTCGTCAAGGAAAGATCCCTCTTCATTCTTTCGAAGGCGGGATCGTTAATCTGCGCGGTGTCGAGGCGCACAAAACCTTTACCCTCGCCTTGGCCTTTATAATATTCCTCGGCCTCACTCAGGTTTTCCACATCGACAATATTTTTGTCGCGGAAGGCCTTCGCCTTTTCAAAAATATTTTTATGCATGTCGTCGAGAATATCCTGAATGGAATTAGCGAATTCATCCACACTTACCGTCTTTTTCGAATCTTTACCGATGTCACGCCGGATATAGGTCAGGCCGTCCTTTTCCATCTCGCGCCCGCCGATTTCAACGCGGATCGGCACGCCTTTTTTGATCGCAGACCACATTTTATTCGGCGTACGCTCATCCGTGTCATCGATATGAACGCGCACACCCTTTTCTTTCAGGCGCGCTTTCAGCTTGCGCGAATATTCGATCAGCGCCACCGCATCGCTGTCATCGCGGACAATCGGGATCACCACGACATGATACGGCGCAATGCGCGGCGGCATGATCATGCCGTCATCATCGCCATGCGCCATGATCATCGCACCGATCAATCGTGTCGAAATGCCCCATGATGTCGTGTGCGCGTATTGTTCGCTGCCGTCGCGGCCCTGGAACTTGATGCCGATGGATTTCGCGAAATTCTGACCAAGATCATGCGACGTTCCGGCCTGCAGTGCCTTGCCGTCCTGCATCATCGCTTCGATCGTATAAGTCATGTTTGCGCCCGGAAAACGCTCCTCCGGCGTCTTTTCGCCCTTGATGACAGGTAGCGCCAGCGTGTTTTCGGCAAAATCTTCATAAACATCGAGCATTTTCAGGGCATCTTCGCGCGCACCCTCCGCTGTTTCAAAAGCATTGTGCCCTTCCTGCCATAAAAACTCGGAAGTTCTCAGGAACATGCGCGTACGCATTTCCCAGCGCATGACATTGCACCATTGATTCAGTTTCAGCGGAAGATCGCGGTATGACTGCACCCAGCGCGCCATCGCATCGCCGATAATCGTCTCCGATGTCGGGCGAATGACGAACGGCTCTTCCAGCTTGGCAGCAGGCGCAGGGTGAAGTTTTCCGTCCAGGCCCATTTCCAGCCGGTGGTGAGTAACAACCGCGCATTCCTTGGCGAAACCCTCGACATGCTGTGCCTCGCGGCTGATGAATTCCAGCGGGATCAGCAGGGGAAAATAAGCATTCTGAACGCCAAGGTCCTTGATCATGTCATCGAAAATACGCTGCATGTTCTCCCACACGGCATAACCGTATGGCTTGATAATCATGCAACCCCGCACCGGCGAGTTCTCGGCCAGATCAGCAGCCTTGATAACCTGCTGGTACCACTCGGGGAAATCCTCGCCGCGCGTGGGCGTTATGGCTGTTTTGGGCTTACTCATGGCTTTGTTTTTACGGGATTGGCCGGAGCCTGTCCATGGGGCTTTGCTATAAATGCCGAACCGGCCGAACCATCTCTGGCCCGGCCGGTCCACAATTCATATCGCTGGTTTACTGAACCCGGTTCTTGGCGTTAATGGGCTCAAAGGGCGGCGGCGACGGCAACTTGCCGAGCGGCTCCTGCTGGGGCTCCTGCACCTGGCCACCGGCTGCCGGAGCCACTTCGTTCAGACGCGCAGCGGTAGGCGGCTGAGTATTTTGCATGGCGGCCTGGCGCTCGGGCGAACCTGCCGGGTAAGACGAGGGGTGACGCTGCAACTCGGCATCTACCTGCTGACGGATCGGTTGCACAGACGAAGCGGGCGGCGCGAGATAATTATTGGACTGCGCCGTTGCCGGTGTGCGCAGGGTGCAAAGCTGCTGGGCCTGCTGGGTTACGTCCTGGTCGTTATATTTAACCCGGCCATCGCCATAAACTTTAAGAACGGCGACTGTGGGTTTGATCTCCGTTCCAGCCGGGGCAGTCACGTTGAGGCTCTGCAGAAGGTTCATTTCCACAGGAATTTCAACGGCATCATAGTTATTTCTCAGAACTTTGTTTACATCAGCCGGAACAACGTATTTGCCGGTGGTGCTGACCCCCGGCTGATAGTTCACTGATGCATCCGGAACGTGCTGGGGCAGCATCTGGCACAGCGTGCGCACAGAGACGTCTTCAGCATGGGCCGGAACGGCAACCAGCATTAACATTATAAAAATAAGGCGTTTCATCTCATATCCTCCTCAAGCATTTGCTTCGATATAGCCCTGAAATCAATTACTTCCGCTTGAACCAAGCCGTACACTAACAGCCAGAGCAGCAAAGAAATTCCCGTGGTTATCAAAAATTTTTTCCTTAATCCGGGATTGATCGGGGCTCCTGAGCCTATTTCCATATCTGTTTTTATTCCCCATGGCAAGACACAAAACACTACCAGCCACCAGATCAGGAAATAAGCAGCTATACCGGTGACCCAGCCCATCTCAGATTCTCAGCACATGAACCGTGGTTTTGGGCTTGAACCCGAGCGTATGAACAAAAAATCTCCGAATACCTATGCGCAGCTCTTCCTCCACGAAATGGTCGTTTTTGATATCGGCCTCGCTCATATCCTCCAAAATATCGAGGATTTCGTTATAGAGATTATCCTCGATTTTCTTCTCCCCCCCCAGTTGCTGGTCGATCAGGCCGACCGTATCGAGCTTCGGTTCACCCTTCAGCGCGCCTTTAGAATCCAGTACAAGGCTTAAATGCACCGCCCCTGTGAACTGCAGCTTGCGCCGATCACTGATCGAGCCGTGATCCACCGAAATAATGCGCTTCTGGTCGACCGCCAGCAGGCCGGTGGGAATATGATCCGTTATCTCCGCCTTGCCCGGCGCAAGCCTGATGACCGTGCCATTCGAGGGAACGATGACATTCGGAATCTGGCACTGGCGCGCGAACGCCGCATGGGCATCAAGCTGCACGCGCTCGCCGTGAACCGGGATAACCGCCTGCGGACGCACCCACTGGTACATTTCAGCAATCTCGTCACGGCAAGGGTGGCCGGATACATGGATGATATTGTCGGTATCCGACGGCGTAATGATCTCGACCCGCGCCGCGCTCAGGTTATTCTTAACATCGCTCACTTCGCGCTCGTTACCGGGAATAGACCGCGCCGAGAAAATCACCGTATCGCCCCTGCCCAGCTTCATAAGTCTGTGCTCACCGCGCGCGATCTTCGCAAGCGCAGAGCGGTATTCTCCCTGTGAGCCTGTCACGATCATCACCAGTTCCGCCGGCGGCACATCATCGAGATCCTCTTCGTCGAGGAAATGCGGAACATCGCGCAGGTAACCGCACTCCATGGCCGCATCGATCATCCTGTGCAGAGAACGCCCGACCACGGCCACGCGCCGCCCGCATTTCTGGGCCGCACGGCTGATGCTGATGATGCGCCCTATGTTCGAAGAAAAAATAGTGACCGCAACCCTGCCTTTGCATTTTTTGAATTCTGCTTCCAGGCCTATTTCAACTTCACTTTCCGAACCGGCCCGGCCAGGCACTTCAGCATTCGTTGAATCCCCGACATAGGCAATAATATTTTTCTGCCCGGCTTTCTTGAAATCATTCTCGTCGATCGGCCTTCCGACCACCGGCTTCGGGTCCAGATTCCAGTCGCCGCTATGAAGAACATTACCCTCCGGCGTTTCGATCAGAAGCGCACACGTATCCGGAACTGAATGCGAAACAGGGATGAATGTCAGGCCGAACGGTCCGATATCGAATTCCTGATTCGGCTCCACGACATGAACCGGCACATTTTTGACCTGCATGTCATTCAGCTTTTCACGAAGAACGGCCGCGGTGAATTGCGTAGCGTAAATGGGGCACTGGAGACGCTTCCACAGATATGCCACCGCGCCGATATGGTCCTCGTGCGCGTGCGTAATGACAAGCGCTTGAAGCTTATCGCGGTTCTGCTCAAGAAACAGCGGGTCAGGCAGGACAAGATCAATTCCCGGGAATCGTTCATCGGCAAATCCCATGCCGCAATCCACGACCAGGAATTTCCCGCCGGAGATATAGACGTTCATATTGACGCCGAATTGCTCGCTTCCACCTAAGGGGACAAAATAAAGCGCGTTTTTTTCAAATTTCGGTTTGTGCTGGAGCTTGGGCGCTGACTTTTTTTTCAACTTTTTTTCCGTTTCTTGTGATGCTGATAGATGCGGAGAAGTCCCTTCAGGGTCAACTCGTCATCCACAGCGTGAATTGTTTTGGTATGAGGCTCAAACAGCGGCGCAAGACCGCCAGTAGCAAGCACGAAGGGTTTTTCGCCCAGCTCTTTTGAAATATTGGCGACAATTCCCTCGATCAAACCGAGATAGCCGAAAAATATTCCGGACTGTATGGCCGAAACCGTGTTCTTGCCGATCACAGATTTTGGCTTCTTTACATTGACCTTGGGCAGCTTCGCCGCCGCGCGGTGCAACGCCTCGACCGAAAGATTAATCCCCGGCGCGATGGCTCCGCCCGCATAACGCCCCTTGCTGTCGATAACGTCAAACGTCGTCGCTGTACCGAAATCGATGACGATGGCGGGCGTCTTGTAAAATTCCTTGATCGCGAGCGCATTCACGAGCCTGTCTGCGCCCACTTCTTCCGGCCTGTCCAAGTCGACCTTGATGGGAACCTGCTCCAACCCCACCAATATCGGTTTCCTCTTCAAATATTTTTCGCAAAATTTCTTGATGTGAAAATCGGCTTCAGGCACCACCGAACTGATGATGACATCATCCAGCTTTTCCCAGTCGAGACTATCCAGCGAAAACACGCTTTGCAGGAACGCCGCATATTCATCAACGCTGCGCGTCGAGACGGTCTGGCAGCGCCAGTGCGCCAATAGCTTCTCGCCGCTGTAAACGGCAAAAACGGTGTTTGTGTTACCTATATCAATGGCAAGCAGGGTCATGTGGCTCAGTTTATAAGGTAAACCTCGCCCGCCGTCACCTTTTTCTGTCGCAGGTTGCTGTCATGCAGCAGCAGGTTGCCCTCCTCGTCCAGGCCATAAAAGATGCCGGTTTCCACCTGCGGCCCGATTTTGATGCGGAGGTTAGTGCCCTTTTTATGGGCCTGCTCAAGCCATCTGCCGCGGATATCCTCAAACCCCTCCCGGCTCCATAGAACATAGGTTTTATTGAGATTTTTCAGGAGTTCATCCCGGAATTTAGCCACCTTGAGCGGCTTTTTTGTATAGGTGTTCAGCGCCGCGCCGATCTGCGGCGGCGCGCTGGTAAGATTAACCCCTATTCCAACCGCGGCATATTCAATCGCCCCGCCCACCGACAAAGCCGTTTCGATCAGGATGCCCGCGCATTTCTGCTCGCCGATCAGCACGTCATTGGGCCATTTCAGCATCAACGCTTCCGGGTCTTTCAAATGCGCCCTGATCGTATCGGCAAGCGCGACAGACACCAACACCGAAAGCTGGCCGATATGCTGGGCCTGGCAGGCAGGCCTGAGCAGCGCCGAGAGATAAAGATTGCCCTTTTCCGAGACCCAGTTGCGACCGTGTCGGCCTCGGCCTGCAAGCTGCTCCAGCGCCTGCACGACCTTGCCCTCGGGATGCCCGATCTCGGCGTAACCTTTTATGATGTCCTGCGTGCTGTCCACGCTCTCGAAAGTTTCGACGGTCCAGGTCAGGGCCAAAAGATCACCCGGTTAGTAATGCAGCAGCCGCATTCTTTGCCACGGTCATCGCGATCGACGGGTTCAAAACGAAACCGAGAATAAAAACAACGGACAGAAACAGAACCACGCGGCGGGCGAAAGGTATGGTCCCGTCAAAAGCAGGCAAGGCCGTATCAAAAAACATAACCTTGATGATGCGCAGGTAATAATAAGCGGCAACCACGGACGTAACAACACCGAGGACCGCGAGAACATAGAATTCCTCCTGCACCGCCGCCTGGAAAATCACCAGCTTGCCAAAAAACCCGGCCATGGGCGGAATGCCGCTCATCGAAAACATTAAAATCGCCATCACATAAGCCAGCGCCGGCTGCGTCTGCGACAACCCACCGAGGTCGCTAATATTCTCGACCGCCTTGCCGTTCCGGCGCATGCTGAGAATGACCGCAAACACGCCGGATGTCATAACAAGATAAATCAGAAGGTAAAGAATCACTGCGCCTGCGCCTGCGTTGCTGGCCACGACGACACCGACCAGCGCATAACCCATATTGCCGATCGAACTGTACGCCAGCAGACGCTTTATATTCTCCTGCACGATGGCGGCAAACGCGCCAACAATCATCGAAGCCGCCGACAGGAACCAGATAATCTGCTCCCACTGGCCGGAAACCGTGGCAAAAGGCTCGAACAGCAGGCGCATCAGCAGGCCCATCGCTGCAATCTTCGGCACAATCGCAAAAAATGCCGTTACCGATGTCGGCGCGCCCTGGTAAACGTCGGGTGTCCACATATGAAATGGCACTGCGGAAATTTTAAAGGCCAGCCCGCCCAACAGGAATACAAGCCCGAACGTAATGCCGATAGGAATGGACTGCATCGGCGCGAGCGTTGCCGCCAGTGTGCCGTAATCGAGCGTGCCCGTATGACCATAAATCAGCGATATGCCGAACAGGATCATCCCGGACGACAACGCGCCGAGGGAAAAATATTTGACCCCCGCCTCTGCGGACTGGAGCGAGCCGCGCCGGAACGCCGCCAGTACGTAAAGGCTTAAGCTCTGCAACTCCAGCGCCATATATAGTGCCAGCAAATTATTTGCTGATACCATCAGCATCATGCCTATACCCGCGAATGTCATCAGAACAGGATATTCAAACCGGCTGATGCCCTCGTCCTCCAGATATTTTACCGACAGCGCCGCCGATACCAGCAGGCCGAGCAGGATAATCAGTTTCATAATCCCGGCGAAGTTATCAAACTTAAACATGCCGTTCAGGATAATTGCGTCACCCCAACTTACGCCCATAAGTATCAAGGCCGCTATGCCATACGTCACCGCGCTCGCCCAGAATACGAAATTGGTGGAATGATTACCGCGTGAAACGCCGATAATCAGGTGGACCATGCCCGTTACGGCAAGGAACAACTCGGGAAATAAGGGTACAAGATCAAAACCGGCGGTCATTGTGCCCCCTCTTCTTCTTTTTTGCCTTCGACATCGACGGTCATCTCAAGCTCGATTTTTACATGCTTCTCATAGTCAGCGACAAGCTTGTCCACCGACGGGCCGATGCGGTCCATCACCGTCGCCGGGAATATACCAAGCCACAGCACCATCGCCGCAATCGGAAACAACAGCGCGATTTCACGCTTGTTCATATCGGGCATTTCGGTGGCATCCTGATTGACCGGCGGCCCCAGCACGACACGGCGGTACATCAGCAGCATATACGCCGCTCCAAGCACAAGACCTGTCGAGGCGAACAGCGTCGCCAGCGTATTGATCTGGAACGCACCCAGCAACGTCAGGAATTCCCCGATAAACCCGCTGGTGCCCGGCAGTCCGACCGATGCCAGCGTAAAGACCATCATAATGAAAGCATAAATGGGCATATTGTTAACAATACCGCCATAACGCGAAATCTCGCGCGTGTGCAGCCGGTCATAAACCACACCAACACAAAGGAACAGCGCGCCGGAAACCAGCGCGTGGCTGATCATCTGGAATATGCCGCCTTCGATACCCTGCACCGTACCGGTGAACACACCGATGGTCACATAACCCATATGCGCAACCGAGGAATAGGCCACGAGTTTCTTCATGTCTTCCTGCACCAGAGCGACAAGCGACGTATATATAATGGCAATAACGCCGAGCCAGAGCATGTAAGGCGCAAAAAACGCGCTGGCGTCCGGCATGATCGGCAGCGAGAACCGCAGGAACCCGTAACCGCCCATTTTCAACAGCACACCGGCAAGAATAACTGAGCCCGCCGTCGGCGCCTCGACGTGCGCGTCCGGCAACCATGTATGTACAGGCCACATCGGCAGCTTCACCGCAAAGCTCGCAAAAAACGCCAGCCATAACCATATCTGCAGCGAGGGCACCACCGGGTTCGCCATCAGGGTTGGAATATCCGTTGTCCCGGTTTTCGCGAACAGCACCAGCAGCGCGATCAGCATCAAAACCGAACCAAGCAGCGTATAAAGAAAAAACTTATAAGACGCATAAACGCGCCGCGCGCCGCCCCACACACCGATGATCACGAACATCGGGATCAGCACGCCTTCAAAAAAAACATAGAACAGAATACTGTCGAGCGCGCAGAACGTCCCGATCATGAAACATTCCAGCACTAGGAACGCCGCCATATATTCCCGCGCGCGCTTTTCGATGCTGTCCCATGCCGAAATAATACAAACCGGCGTCAGGAAAGCCGACAGCAGGACAAAGAACATCGAAATGCCATCGACACCCATGTGATAACTGATGCCAAGCGGGCGCAGCCATTCGCCCTTCTCCACGAACTGGAAATCAGCCGTCGTGCCGTCGAATTTCAGGAACATGTAAACCGCGAACGCAAGCGTGAACAGCGACGTGTAAAGCGCCATGTATTTGCTGTTACGCACCACCGCCCGTTCCTCGCCGCGGATCATGAGAATGATGAACACGCCGATGAGCGGCAGGAAAGTCATAATTGAAAGTATCGGTAGCGTGGTCATGTCTTAACTCTCCCCTGCGCGGAAAATGAACCACGACAGCAACGAAATCACCGCGATCATCATGACGAACGCATATTGATAAATAAATCCGGTCTGGAAACGGCTGAACATCCGCGCTGCAATGCCAGAAACCGCCGCGCCGCCGTCGGGTCCGAAACGGTCGATGATTTTCCGGTCGCCCTTCGTGAACAGGCGCCCATAAGCAAACGCCCTGCGCACAAAGAGGAAGTCGTAAATCTCGTCGAAATACCATTTGTTAAAGCTGAGCGCGTGTAGCGCGGGAACAGCGCGGCGTATTTTTTCCGGTACGCCCGGCCCGGTCATGTAAATGAGATACGCCATAAAAATACCGAGCAGGCCAGCCGCAAGCGGCGAGAATTTAACCCATTTCGGTGCATGGTGGGCAGCCTCGAGTGAATCGTTTTCATCAAGAACAAGAATACTGTCGCCCCAGAAAGACTGGCGTGCCCAGACGGTTTCTTCTCCGCCGGTTTCATGTGGAACAGCCTCAGGCTCATGATGAGCATCGACCTGTTCATGACCTGCGTTGATTTCATCATGCGCGGCGGCCTTTTCACCGCCGACGAAAGGTTCATAGAAGAACGCGCCCGAGAACACCGCGCCCATCGCAAGAATAAAAAGTGGAACCAGCATGACATTCGGTGATTCATGAACATGATCCATCACCTCTTCGGATGAACGTGGCTTGCCGTGAAACGTCATGATAATGAGGCGCCAGCTATAAAACGCAGTCATGAAAGCAGCTGCAAGCGCCATCCAGAACGCGAGCTGTCCGCTCCAGTTATTCGCGGCATAAGCCGCCTCCATGACGATATCCTTCGAATAGAATCCGGCGAACGGCGGAATACCGGCCAATGCAAGAGCACCCGTCCACATCATCACGTAAGTAAAAGGAATTTTCTTCCACAGCCCACCCATCTTGCGCATGTCCTGCTCGTTCGAGAGCGCATGAATAACCGAACCGGCCGAAAGAAACAGCAGCGCTTTGAAAAATGCGTGCGTCATCAGGTGGAAGATCGCGGCACTATAGGCCGAAACGCCGAGCGCAAAGAACATATAACCGAGCTGTGACATCGTGGAGTATGCAATCACGCGCTTGATATCGAACTGGGTCATGCCAATCGTCGCGGCGATAAACGCCGTTGCCGTACCGACAAATGTGATCATCATGCGGATTTCAGGCGCGTATTCGAACAGCGGCGAAAGCCTCGCCAGCAGGAACACGCCCGCCGTCACCATCGTCGCGGCGTGAATGAGCGCCGAAACCGGTGTCGGACCCTCCATCGCGTCGGGCAGCCATGTATGGAGCAAAATCTGCGCCGATTTACCCATCGAGCCGATAAACAACAGCAAACAGATCGCCGTCATGGCGTGCAGATGCTGACCGAACAGCACAAAATCGCTGTCGGCATATTTGGGTGCTTCAGCAAAGATCACATCAAAATTGATCGAGCCGAACACGGCAAAGCAGCCCATCATACCAAGCGCCAGCGTCAGGTCGCCGACGCGGTTAACGACAAAGGCCTTCTGCGCGGCGGCGTTGGCCGAATGTTTATGATGCCAGAAACCGATCAAGAGGTACGACGCCAGGCCCACGCCCTCCCATCCGAAGAAAAGCTGGAGCAAATTATCCGCCGTCACGAGCATCAGCATCGTGAACGTGAACAGGTTCAGATAAGCCATGAACCGGATCTGGTGATCGTCATGACTCATATAGCCGACGGAATAGACGTGCACGCAGGTCGAGACGATATTGATGACGCACATCATCACGACCGTAAGCTGGTCGATCCGGAGCGCCCAGTTCACCGACAATTCACCGGAAGTCAGCCAGTTGGCAATAACGGTCGTGTAAGGCGCGTGCTGCAGGTTGACGGCATAAAACAGGTAAACCGACGCGGCGGCGGCGGCGAACATTGCGCCGCATGTAATGACAATAGACGGCCACTTGCCCATCTTAGTGCCAAAGATGCCGGTGATGATAAAACCGGCGAGAGGAGCAAAGACTGCGATAAATTCCATCGTCCCTACCCTTTCATCTCGGAAATATCTTCAACCGCAATAGAGCCTTTGTTGCGGAAGAAGGTGACAAGAATGGCGAGACCGATAGCAGCCTCAGCCGCTGCTACCGTAAGAATGAACATTGTGAACACCTGTCCGGCTAGGTCACCCAAGAACGCCGAAAACGCGACGAAGTTAATATTAACCGCCAGCAGCATCAACTCGATGGACATCAGGATGATGATCATGTTTTTCCGGTTCAGGAAAATCCCGAACACCCCGATGGTGAAAAGCAGCGCCGCAAGAACCAGGTAATGCTCAAGACCGATTGTCATGCTCCTGATCCCGTCGTTACCTTACGGATTTCAAGAACGTCCGATGCCTTGCGCGCTTGCTGCTCGGCAACTGATTGTTTACGCACGCCGGGACGCGAGCGGTGCGTCAGCACGATGGCACCGATCATTGCCACGAACAGGATCAGCCCTGCCACCTGAAACGGGAAAACATAATCGGTATAGAGAACCCTGCCGATGGCTTCGGTATTCGTCAGTCCTTCGAATTTATCGACAGGCGCCGCACGATTATCCAGCGTCTCCGGCGCAAAGCCCCACACCGAGTAAACCAGAGACAATTCACCAAGCAAGATCGCCCCGATAATCAGACCAATAGGAACATACTGCATCGCGCCTTTGCGCAAATCGGCGAAACTGACATCCAGCATCATGACAACGAACAGGAACAGCACAGCCACCGCGCCGACATAAACGATGATCAAAATCATGGCGATGAATTCCGCACCCAGCAGCACGAACAAACCGGCCGCGTTAAAAAACCCGAGAATGAGGAAAAGAACGGAATGGACAGGATTCTTGACTGTGATAACGAGCAGCGCGCTCAGGGTCAGGATACCGGCCAGGGCGTAAAAGGCGAGCGCCTCGATGATCATCGTTTTTCTCTGTTACCAAAAAGGCTTTTAGGCAGTTCTTTTCTAGTCCTTTCAGGGACTTCCTGCAAGGCCGGATCTCGAGTTATTAACTCAACTTTTAGCGGTAAGGCGCATCCGCCGCGAGGTTGCTGGCAATCTGCGCTTCCCAGCGGTCACCATTCGCCAGCAGCCTGTCTTTGTTATAATAAAGCTCCTCGCGGGTTTCCGTGGCGAATTCAAAATTTGGTCCCTCGACGATGGCGTCCACCGGGCAGGCTTCCGCGCACAAACCACAGTAAATACATTTTGTCATATCAATGTCATAACGCGTGGTCCTGCGAGAGCCATCCTCGCGCGCCTCGGCCTCAATGGTAATCGCCAGCGCCGGGCAAATTGCCTCGCAAAGCTTGCAGGCAATACAGCGCTCCTCCCCGTTCGGATAACGGCGCAACGCATGCTCGCCCCGGAACCGGGGACTGATAGGACCTTTTTCGTAAGGGTAGTTGATCGTCACGCGCGGGACAAAGAACATGTATTTCAGGGTCAGCAAAAAACCCTTCACAATCTCGGTCAGCAAAAACGCGCGTGCAAAATTATCCATGGCCATATTATTTACTAACCTTTGAACAAGCGTAACGCGACACAACATCGGATATTGAACCAGAAACAAGTTCCGACATGTTAGGCGAAGGCTTGCTTGCTTCCATTTCGTCCAAAGTATCACCATCGCCCAAATATTTAAACGTCATTGAATTACAATCCACTAATCGCTTCGAATAAGACTCACCAGATGAGCCAATTCGTTTGGTAACTATCTTAACCTGATTATTATCCAATTTTTTTACCGAAAGCGCCTCATAACTCGCCTTGGAGTCGCTTGGAACCAGAATGCTTTCTGCATAAGCATCTTGTGAAATCAAAAAACCTGCAAAAGCACCTAAAAATAAAAATCGTCTCATATTCACCCCGGCAAAGCGTCAAAGGTCAAAAGCACGCCGGCAGTAAGCACCACCCACAGTAGCGTGAAAGGCAAAAATATCTTCCAGCCGAGCCTCATGAGCTGGTCATACCTGAATCTTGGCAGTGTCGCCCGTGCCCATATGAAGAAGAACAACACCGCCGAAATTTTCAGCGCAAACCAGATAATACCGGGGACAAAAGCAAGCAAATCCATCCCGAACGGCGGCAGCCATCCGCCGAGGAACAGCACCGTCGTTATGGCGCTCATCAAAATCATGTTGGCGTATTCGCCAAGGAAGAACAGCGCGAATGCCATCGCCGAGTATTCAACCATAAAACCGCCACTGATCTCGGATTCCCCCTCCGGCAAATCAAACGGCGCACGGTTGCATTCCGCCAGGATAGAAATCAAAAACACAATCAGCATCGGGAATAATAGCGCCTGCATCCATAACGGCCGCGGCGCCAGAACAATTTCCTGCAAATTCAGCGATCCGGTACAGATCAGCACGCAGACAATAATCAGGCCCATCGACACTTCATAGGAAACCATCTGCGACGCCGAACGAAGGCCGCCGAGAAACGCATAGCGTGAATTCGACGCCCACCCGGCCATGATCACGCCATAAACGCCCATCGATGAAATCGCGAACAGGTACAGAATGCCGACATTGACGTTCGCCAGCACCCAATCGCGGTCAAACGGTATCACCGCCCACGCCGCCAACGCCAACGTAAACAAAATCACCGGTGCCAGCAAAAACACCGGCCTATTGGCCTGCGACGGTATAATCGTTTCCTTCGAAAATAATTTCAAGCCGTCAGCAATCGGCTGGAGCAGCCCGAACGGCCCGACCGTCATCGGCCCCTGCCGCCGCTGCATCGCGCCGAGAACCTTTCTCTCGGCATAAGTCAGATACGCAACGCTCAGCAACACACCAACGATGATCAGGACGATATAAAGCAGCGTCCACGTCGTCCAGATCCCGTATGTGTTCCAGAGCTCGAGCATCTAGGCCGCCTCGCGCTTCTTGCGGATGAATTGCGACATATCGGGCACAAAATAATTTGGCCCCTTCATGACTTTGCCGTCAGACTCGCGGCGGATCGGTTTGCCGTCCTCGCCGAGCTTCGACATGTTCGAGCGGTGAACCTCCGCGAACGCCACCTCTTTCACGTCATGCAGGCCGAACGACAAGAACGCGCCGTCCAGCACATATTGCAAATCGATCAGCGCATCCAGCGTCTCAACAATGTCATTATTCTTGAGCGCCACCTGCAACTCTTCCAGCTCTTCAGCGATCAGGTTTATACGAAGCCCGTTCGTTTTCGGATCGGAAATATCCGGGTCCGCCTTCACCGGCAAACCGTAAGTCTCATGGAATTCCCTGACCTGCTCCAGCGTCGATTTTTTCATGAGCGAACTCCTTTTTTCAGAAACAAATAACCGCCGCCATAAGTGAAAGGCACGACCAGCGCAAATGAGGCAATGTTATACCACAGCGGAAACTGGGCAATGAAAGCGAGAATGGAGCCAAGAATTATTATTACAACACTGAGAGCAAAAACATTGAATATCGGCTCCTGCCGCGCGCCTCTTGCGGTGACATACCCGCCAACAAAACAGCAGAGTAGCCCGATAACAAGCGAAAGGATGAGGGAGATAAAGGCAGCCGGGAAATCCGGCGGAGAACCCATAAGCCCGTATATATAGCCCGTGATGAACCCGGCGGCAAAACTCAGCGCCAGGCTGAGAAGTATGTCGACCCCCAAACCTTTCAGAACGGCGACGACATCAAGCTTGTTCATTCCGCTGCCTCCGCGAATTCTTCTCTACTGACAAAATCCGTCGAACATTTGCGCATGGTCTCAGACGCGCGGCAGATGGGATTCGCAAGATAGAAATTCCTCACCGGCGATTCAAAGCTTATCTTCGAGATTTTCCCCTTCTCGCCAAAAGCGGCCCACTTAGCGGGCATAATCGTGTTTATGTCGGCAAGATGCGGCCATTCATGCGCGATGCGCTGGCGCAACTGCACAGGCGTATCGTAAGAAAGCTTCACACCGAGGTGCGCCGATAGGGCCCGGATAATTTTCCAGTCTTCGCGTGCCTCACCGGGAGGCGATGCCGCGCGCTTGGCCAATTGCGGACGCCCTTCCGTATTCACGTAAATCGCGTCCTTTTCGGTGTATGCGCTGCCGGGCAATACGACATCCGCGCGCGAAGCCCCGTGATCGCCATGGTGCCCCTGGTAAATCACGAAAGTCTGCCAGCCGATCTGCCCTCTTGCATCGAATTCGTCAGCACCGAGAAGATAAAGCATCTTGATCGTGCCATTTTTGGTTCCTTCAAGAATCTCATGGAAATCCTTGCCTTTTTTCTGCGGCACAAAACCGACTTCCAGCGCGCCCACGCGGCTCGCAGCCCGGTGCAGAATATTGAAACCGTTCCAGCCGTCTTTAACGACTCCAGCCTTTTCCGCAATCTCACGCAGAGCGTGATGCAGCGCCATTCCGTCCTCTCGCGCGAATACGCCACTGCCCGCGATAATCATTGGCTTAGCCGCCTTACCGAAGAACATCCGCGCTTTTTCGATAGCATTAGGCCCGTTGCCAAGATGCTCATACGGATAGGTCAGGTCAGCAGCCTCACCGATCACGGCGACCTTCACACGCTTTTCTAAATATGCCTTGCGGATACGCGTATTGACCATCACCGCTTCACGGCGCGGATTCGTGCCCACCAGCAAAATCGCATCGGCCTGCTCTATCCCTGCAATGGTGGAATTAAACAGGTAGCCCGCGCGTTCATTGACATCAAATCTCGAACTGTCCGTCCGGCAATCCATATTCGGTGATCCGGCATAAGTCAGAAAATCTTTCAGCGCGACGGTGGACTCAAGGTCTGCCATGTCACCTACCAGCCCCGCGCTTTCGACCCCGCGCACGCCTTTCATGCGGGCCGCAATCATGGAGAAGGCTTCATCCCATGTCGCCTCGACCAGCTTGCCACTCTTCTCATCGCGTATATAAGGACGGTCGATACGGCCCCGGTTCAGCCCGTCATAGGCAAAACGCGCGCGGTCATCGATCCACTCCTCGTTAATGTCCTCATTAAGGCGCGGCAAAATGCGCATCACTTCGCGCCCGCGAACATCGACGCGGATATTACAGCCAAGTGCATCATGCACATCTATGCTCTCCGTCTTGCGCAGCTCCCACGCCCGCGCCTTGAAGGCATAGGGCTTGGAGGTCAATGCACCCACCGGACAGACATCGATCAAATTCCCTGAAAGTTCGGTCTTTACAAGCTGGTCGATAAACGTGCCGATCTCGGCCTCCTCGCCGCGGTGGAATTGCCCTAGCACCGGCGTCCCGGCAATTTCCTCCGCGAAGCGCACACAGCGCGTGCAGTTGATGCAGCGATTCATCGAGGTCTTGATCAGCGGGCCGAGTTCCTTGTCAGGAACCGCGCGTTTATTCTCATAAAACCGTGAACGGTCAAAACCATAGGCCATCGCCTGGTCCTGCAGGTCGCACTCGCCGCCTTGGTCGCAGATCGGGCAATCCAGCGGATGGTTGATAAGAAGCATCTCCATCACGCCCTTGCGCGCCTTTTTAACCATGTCGGATTCGGTGTGGACGACCATGCCGTCGCCGCAGGCCATGGCGCAGCTCGCTACCGGCTTGGGCGGGCCGCCCTCGACCTGCACGAGGCACATCCGACAATTCGCCGGTACGGAAAGCTTGTCATGGTAGCAAAAGCGGGGAATTTCAACGCCTAATTGCTCGGCAGCCTGAAGGATGCTTGTTCCTTTTTCGACTTCAATCTCTATGCCGTTGATCGTGAGCTTGGGCATGCTGCCGTTTATATTATGTTATTGAAGTGGAACTCGCTTTACTGTTTAATCCGGGCCAAGTGGAATATCAACACCGGAAATAGAATATATGCCCTATCGGATTGAAGTTCTAGCCCATAATGAGGATGGCAGAGGCTTGCAAATACAAAAAGCCCTGCAGGCCTTGGGCAGGAAAACCACTGTCCGCGTTGTTGATGTCTATACCTCCGCGAATCCCAACGTCAAAAGCCCTGAATTCATCGGTTCTCTCGAAAACCCCGTGGTTCAGAAAGCGGGAATCGCCCCACCCTCAACTCTGGATGTTGATTTCGACTGGGCGCTGGAAATCGGCTTTCTTCCAGGCGTCACGGATAATATAGGACACACGGCGTCCGAATTGCTGACGCTCATCGGCGCGGACAATAATAACGAATGTTATTCGTCCCGCCTCTACCTTATTAAGGGCAACGTCAAAAAAGAGGATGTTGAGGCGCTTGCTGGCGAAATCTCGAACAAACTCATCCAGCGCATCCAGATCAAGGACAAGAAAACCTTCAAAAAAGACGGCGGCATGGAAGCGGTCCTGCCGAAAGTTGTTCTGGATAATAAAGGCACCGTCGCCGACAACATCAATTTAAACGTATCTGACTCCGAACTGGAAAAAATCGGCAAGGACGGCATTCAAAATTCCGATGGCTCGCGTCGCGGTCCGCTCGGTCTTTCACTTCTCTACCTGAAAGCCATCCAGGACCATTTCAAATCCGAAGGCCGCACGCCAAAGGACATCGAACTCGAAACACTGGCCCAGACATGGTCCGAACACTGCAAGCACACTATCTTCGCTTCGCCTATCGACGAAATCAAAGACGGCCTCTACCGCCACTACATCAAGCGCGCAACAAAAGAGATTAGAGAAAAACGCGGCGAGCGCGATTTCTGCGTCTCGGTGTTCTCCGACAACGCGGGCGGTATTATTTTCGACGACAACTATTTAATTACCGACAAGGTCGAAACGCATAACTCCCCTTCCGCACTTGACCCGTTCGGTGGCGCGATTACTGGCATCGTCGGCGTCAACCGCGACTGCATGGGCTTCGGCCAGGGCGCAAAACCCATCATCAATCGCTATGGCTTCTGCTTCGCCGATCCGCGCACCTCACCGGAACTCTACCGCAACTCATCCAAGACTGAAAAAATCCTGCCGCCCGCCAACATCATGAACGGTGTCGTGCGCGGCGTTGAATCCGGCGGTAACTGCTCTGGCATCCCGACGCCGCAGGGCTTCGCTTATTTCGATGACCGCTTCGTCGGCAAACCGCTCGTCTTCGTCGGCACAATCGGCCTCATCCCGCGCACGATCAACGGCAAACCCTCTCATGAGAAAAAGGCGCTCCCCGGCGATAAAATAGTCGTCGCAGGCGGACGCGTCGGGCGCGACGGCATCCATGGCGCAACATTCTCGTCCGTAGCATTGGACGAAGGCTCCCCCGCCACCGCTGTCCAGATCGGTGACCCGATCACCCAGAAAAAAATGTCGGACGCGATTGTAAAAGAAATCCGCGACCTCGGCCTCTACAACGCCATAACTGACAATGGCGCGGGCGGCATGTCGTCCTCCATCGGCGAAATGGCGGGCCAGTCCGGCGGCTTCCATGTCGAACTTGAACGCGTCCCGTTGAAATATCCCGGCATGGCGCCGTGGGAAATCTGGATTTCGGAATCGCAGGAACGCATGACCATGGCCGTTCCGGGAAAAAACACTCAGAAAATTATCGACTTCCTCGCAAAGCGCGGCGTCGAGGCGCACGTCATCGGTACCTTTACAGACTCCAATCGCGCCAAAGTTACATGGCACGGTGAAACCATCATGGATCTCTCGATGGATTTCCTGCATGACGGCTTGCCGGAGACACCCCTCAAAACCACGTTTACAGCCGGCGGCGAAAAAGAACCTGGCCTCAAGGAACCGGATTACAGCGACAGCCTCAAACAAATGCTTGGCCGTCTTAATATCTGCTCCAAGGAATTCATCGCCACGCAATACGACCATAACGTCCAGGGCACCGCCGTCCTCGGTCCCATGCAGGGGCCGGGCCGCGTCTATGCCGAAGCGACAATCACCAAACCCGTTCTCACCTCACCGCGCGGTGTTGTTCTCTCGCAGGGTCTGTTTCCCCGTTACAGCGACATCGACACATATCATATGGCGACGAACTCGCTCGATATGGCGGTGCGCAATGCGGTTGCAGCGGGCGTTGATTTCAACCACCTCGCTTTGTTAGATAATTTCTGCTGGTGCTCTTCCGATGAACCGGAACGCCTGGGTCAGCTGAAACGCGCAGTTCAGGCGATCTACGACCTCGCCGTTCTCTATGGAACGCCCTTCATCTCAGGCAAAGATTCCATGTTCAATGACTTCAAAGGGTTCGACGCCAACGGCCAACCGGTTAAAATTTCTGCACCGCCCACGCTCCTCGTCTCTTCCATCGGCATCATTCCCGATGTCGAGGCCTCAATCTCCATCGTGCCCAAGGAAATCGGCGACCTCGTCTACCTCCTCGGCGAAACGAAAGACGAACTCGGCGGCAGCGAATATTACGACCAGCATAAACAGCTCGGTCAAAATATTCCGAAAGTCGATGGCGATGCCAATCGCAAGCTTTACTCATTCTATGGTCGTGCCGTCCGCGACCGTCTCATCGCGTCGGCTATTGCTGTAAACCATGGCGGCCTTGGCGTCGCGCTGGCCAAAACCGCCATCGCAGGTCAAATGGGCCTCGACATCGACCTTAGCCACATCAATTTAAGAGCCGATAAAGCCCTTTATTCCGAAAGCGCGGGCCGTATCGTCGTCACCGTCGCCCCACAAAACAAAAAAGCCTTCGAGAAATGCTTCGGTTCAATGGCTCATTACATCGGTTCAGTTGCCTACGGCGAAAAACTCAATATTAAGAATATTCTCAAGAAAGATATTAAAGCATTGGAAGAGGCCTATAAGGCACCTCTGAGGGATTACTAATGTCAAAAGTTATGGTCCTGAGCGGCTACGGTCTGAACTGCGAGGAGGAAACCCTCCACGCCTTCGAACATGCCGGTTTGACTGGTGTTATCCGCCACATCAACGACCTGATCGAAAACCCGCAGGAGCTGAATAATGTTCAAATTCTGGCTGTTCCCGGTGGTTTCTCATACGGCGATGACACAGGCTCAGGTAACGCGTTCGCACAAAAGATGAAACTCGCTTTGTGGGATCATCTGAAGCGCTTCGTCGAGCGTGACACGCTCACGATCGGCATCTGCAACGGCTGTCAGATCCTGACCAATCTCGGCCTCGCCCCGCCAACCGGGCATGATTACGGCGAGCGCCTCGTGGCTGTCACTTATAACCTCACCGCGCGCTACCAGTGCCGCTGGATCGACCTGAAAGTACAGCCAAACAACAATTCGCCATGGTTGGCCGGTATCCGCTCCCTGCACGTCCCTGTCGCCCACGGCGAGGGCCGCTTCATGATGGAACCCGGCACCATGAAAACGCTTCAGAAAAACAACCAGGTTGCTCTCACTTACGTTAAACCCGACGGCCAGCCCGCCAAAGGTGAATTCCCCTATAACCCCAACGGCTCCACGGTCGACATCGCCGGCATCACCGACCCCTCGGGCCGCGTTCTGGCCCTTATGCCGCACCCTGAACGCGGCATGTTCACCTGGCAGCGCAACGATTACGACCGTTTAAAGGATAAAGCCCAGCGCGAAGGCAGAAAACTGCCGCTGGAATCGGATGGCATGGCCCCGTTCCGTAACGCCGCCGCTTATTTTGAAGTTGCTAATAAGAAAACAGCTTAAGCCGCCTGTTTCCGGTAATACGCAATCCGCTCTTCCATCAGCGGACGAAAATGCCGGATAAGTCCCTGCACCGGCCACGCCGCCGCATCGCCAAGCGCGCAGATCGTGTGACCCTCGATTTCCTTGGTAACATCCCAGAGCATATCGATCTCTTCGACCGTGGCATTGCCCTGCACCATGCGGGTCATGACACGCCACATCCAGCCCGCGCCCTCACGGCACGGCGTGCACTGCCCGCAGCTCTCATGCTTGTAGAAATAGGAAAGCCGCGCGATGGCGTAAATAATATCCGTCGATTTATCCATGACGATGACGCCAGCCGTGCCGAGGCCCGAGCCTGCAGCGCGCAATGAATCAAAATCCATCGGCAGGCTTTCACAAACTGATTTTGGCAAGAGCGGCGTCGATGATCCGCCCGGAATAACGGCCAGCAGATTATCCCATCCGCCGCGCACCCCGCCGCAATGTTTATCCAGCAATTCTTTCAACGGAATCCCCATGGCCTCTTCGACGTTACAGGGCTGCTCCACATGACCGGAAATGCAGAACAGTTTTGTGCCCGCGTTTTTCTCGTTCAGGCCAATTTTCGAGAACCACGCGCCGCCGCGCCGCAAAATCGTCGGCACAACAGCGATCGTTTCCACGTTATTTACGGTCGTCGGGCAGGAATACAATCCCGCCATCGCCGGGAATGGCGGCTTGTTGCGCGGCTGACCCTTGTTACCCTCAAGCGATTCCAGCAAAGCCGTTTCCTCGCCGCAGATATAAGCGCCCGCGCCCCTGTGAACGACAACGTCGAAATCCCATCCCGAACCGGCGGCATTCTTGCCCAGCAGGCCCTTGTCATAGGCTTCATGTACGGCCTGCCAGAGCGTCGAGCCTTCGTTATAAAACTCGCCACGAATATAAATGTAGGCCTTGTGTGCGCCCATCGCGAAACCGGCGATCAATGCGCCCTCAAGCAGCTTGTGCGGTTCATAGCGCAGAATGTCCCGGTCCTTGCAGGTTCCCGGTTCGGATTCATCAGCGTTGATAACCAGGTAATGCGGCTTGCCGGATTCTTTCGGCATGAACGACCATTTCATACCCGTCGGAAACCCCGCGCCACCGCGCCCGCGCAATCCGGACTTCTTCATTTCCTCTATAATCCAGTCGCGGCCCTTGGCGAGGATATCTTTCGTCCCGTCCCAGTCGCCGCGCTTTTTCGCGTCGGCCAGCTTGTGAGATTCCCACCCGTACAAATTAGTGAAAATTCTGTCTTCGTCTTTAAGCATCAGGCCACACCCGTTTTCTTGGCAAGTTTCTCAAGACTCGTCGGTCCGGATTCGGCCATCGAGCCGCGGCGGCCTGTCTGCGAACCAATCTTTGGCTTCTCGCCATCGGCCAGAGAATCGATCAATTCACCCATCGTCTCGCCGGTCAAATCTTCATAATAATCGTCATTCACCTGCACCATCGGCGCGTTGACGCAGGCACCAAGGCATTCGACTTCTACGAGCGTAAATTTTCCGTCTTTCGTCGTCTCACCCATATCGACTCCGAGTTTTTTCTTGGACGTTTTCACAAGCTCGTCCGACCCACACAGCCAGCACGGCGTCGTCGTGCATATCTGCACTAGGTTCTGGCCCACCGGCGCCATGTTGTACATGGAATAGAAACTACAGACCTCGTAAACCTTCACCGGCGCCATGCCAAGCACTTCCGCGATATGATCCATCGCCGCGCGCGGGATCCAGCCGCCATAGGGAGGATTGGCCTTTGCACCCTCTTCACCAACCTGCCTCTGCGCAAGATCGAGCAGCGGCATTACAGCGCTCTGCTGACGGCCTTTCGGGTACAGCGCAATCAATTCCTGTACGCGCTTCTGGTTCGCTTTGCTGAACTCAAAATTTTCAGGTTGATAGTCAGCATGTAAATCAAATGGCTTTTTCATGGATCTTAGATTTCACATATCTTTCAAAAATTTATCTGAACAAACACATCCAGTGATCGTATATCAAATATTGCTGCTTTTTATCCTTTTGCATGGATTTGTGAACTTCAAGTTTTGAATACTCACCACCGTCTTTAACAAAATTATCTTTTTCTTTCACAAACTTATATCCAGAAAGTTTTTCAATCACGTCCCATGATTCTTGGCCATTCTCTAAAACTGAGCAAAATTCCGAGTAAGTTTTTTCATAGCCGGTTTCATTCATCGGTCAATTTCTCCGAACACAATATCAAGCGAACCGATGATCGAAACCGTATCGGCAAGCTGGTGTCCCCTCGACAGGAAATCAAGCGCCGCTAAATGCGGAAACCCCGGCGCGCGGATGCGGCAGCGATAAGGCTTGTTCGTGCCGTCTGAAACCAGAAACACCGCGAACTCACCTTTCGGCGCTTCCACAGCCGTATACGTTTCACCCGCCGGGACGTGATAACCCTCGGTAAATAATTTGAAATGATGGATCATCGCTTCCATCGACGATTTCATTTCGGCGCGTGGCGGCGGCGAAATTTTGTAATCATCAACTTTCACCGGTCCCTGCGGCAGTTTTTCCAGGCATTGCTTGATGATCTTGATGGATTCCCGCATCTCGGCCATGCGCACGAGATAGCGCGCATAGCAATCGCCCGTCTTGCCGACTGGAATGTCAAAATCCAGTTCTTCATAAACGTCATAAGGCTGCGATTTACGCAGGTCCCACGCCACGCCCGAGCCACGCAGCATCGGGCCGCTGAAGCCCAGATCCAGCGCCTCTTCTCGCGTTGCCACGCCGATATCGACGGTGCGCTGTTTGAAAATCCGGTTGCCAGAGAGAAGATTGTCGAGATCATCAATGACTTTCGGTAGACTTCCCTCGCACCATTCCATGATGTCAGCCGCCAGACCTGCGGGCATGTCCTGCGCGACACCGCCGGGACGAAAATAATTCGCGTGCAGGCGCGCGCCACATACGCGCTCATAAAATTCCATGCCTTTCTCGCGCTCCTCAAACCCCCAGAGCGCGGGCGTAATCGCGCCGACATCGAGTGCGAAAGTGGTAATATTCAGAATATGATTGAGAATACGACCGATCTCAGCATAAAGCACGCGGATATATTGCGCGCGCCGCGGCGCGGTGATTTTCAGCAATTTTTCCGTCGCCAGCGCGAATGCATGCTCCTGGTTCATCGGCGCGACGTAATCCAGCCTGTCGAAATACGGCACGGCCTGCATGTATGTTTTATACTCGATCAGTTTTTCGGTACCGCGATGCAGAAGGCCAATATGCGGATCGGCCCGCTCAACGATCTCGCCCTCCATCTCAAGCACCAGCCGAAGAACACCGTGCGCAGCCGGGTGCTGCGGCCCGAAATTCATCGTATACGGCTTGATTTGCGTTTCGTTGCCGATATCCAGTGTTTCGTCCTGTTCCCTTGCGAGAGCCATTACTGCCTGCCTCCCGTTTTCTGAGCGGGACGCCAGCCATGAGGCGGCTTGACGGCTTTTTCATCGCCGGGCAGTTGGATGCCGGTCATACCCTCCCACGGGCTTAAGTAATCAAAACTGCGGAAATCCTGCGTCAGCTTCACAGGCTCATACACAACGCGTTTTTTCTCTTCGTCATAACGAAGTTCAACATAACCGGTCAGCGGGAAATCCTTACGTTGCGGGTGCCCCTCGAAACCGTAATCCGTCAGGATGCGGCGAAGATCCGGGTGCCCGTCGAATAAAATTCCGTACATATCCCACACTTCGCGCTCGAACCAGTTGGCCGAACCAAACACGCCTGTAGCCGTCGGCACCAGTGTTTCTTCCGACGCATCAACCTTCACCCGCACGCGGATATTGTTCATGATGGAAAGCAAATTATAGACGACCTCGAAACGCTCCGACCTTGCCGGGCGGTCCACCGCCGTCACGTCCACAAGCTGGTTGAACCTACAGGACGCATCATCGCGAAGAAAAGTCAAAACCCGAACGATATTCTCACGCGGCACTTTAAGAACCAACTCATCTTGTGCAAACCCATGCGCGATAACCGCGCCATCTAGCGCGCCGGCAATCTGCTCACCCAATGCTTTCAGATCAGCGGGCAATGCGCGTATCCTCCCGCTGAATTTTCTTCTGAAGCTGTAACAACCCGTAAATCAGGGCCTCCGCCGTCGGTGGACAGCCAGGTACGTAAATATCGACCGGCACGATGCGGTCGCACCCGCGCACCACCGAGTAAGAATAATGGTAATACCCACCGCCATTGGCGCATGACCCCATCGATACAACCCAGCGCGGCTCGGGCATCTGGTCGTAAACTTTTCTGAGAGCAGGTGCCATTTTATTGCACAGCGTCCCGGCAACGATCATGACGTCCGATTGACGGGGCGACGGACGCGGGATCATTCCGAAGCGGTCCATGTCATAGCGCGACATATAGGCATGGATCATTTCAACCGCGCAGCACGCCAATCCAAAAGTCATCGGCCACATGGAGCCCGTCCGCGCCCAGTCGAACAGCCTGTCCGCCTGGGTCAGCAGGAAACCTTTTTCTTCCAGCGTCCGCGAAATGGCAGCGGGCACGACGTCCTGTTCCATTGCCGGTGGCACCGGCACCGACGTCTTAAAGCTGTAATTCGGGGCCTCGATTATTTTCCTGTCATGTCCCATGAAACATCATTCCCACTCAAGGGCGCCTTTTTTCCATTCGTAAATAAACCCGACCGTCAGCACCCCGAGGAACGTCACCATCGACCAGAACCCAAACAGCCCTATACCCTTTAGCGAAATAGCCCACGGAAACAAAAAAGCGATTTCGAGATCAAAAATAATGAAAAGCAGCGTCACGAGATAAAACCGCACGTCGAACTTGCTTCGCGCATCGCCGAAAGCATCGAAACCACACTCATAAGCCGAGTTTTTTTCTGAGTCCGGCTTTTGTTTTGCGACGAGAATCGAACCCAGGACCATGGCCCCGGAAATGCCAAGCGCGATGATCATGAATATCAGGATAGGCAGGTATTCTATCAGCAGATCTTGCGGTGCCATGGGACCGTTTCACCCCTTGAAATAGCCCGTTTGTTTTACCATTCCGGGCCATAAAAGAAAACAGCAATTACTGCTGTTCTCACAAAGATTTAGGGGGACATTTTAAAAGAAATGGCGCGAGAGACGGGACTTGAACCCGCGACCTCCGCCGTGACAGGGCGGCGTTCTAACCAACTGAACTACTCCCGCATTGGTTAAACAGGCTCTTATTTAGTCCGGGGCTTTTCAAAAAGCAAGCAAAACCCCGCAAAAAGAATAATTCCTAAGCCGCCAGGGCTTTGGGAGCCGGGTTAAAGGCCAGGTTCAGTGATTCTGCCACATTTTTATGGGTTATTTCCCCATAACAAACATTCAGGCCGTTGCGGAAACTCGGGTTATCGCTCAGGGCCTTTTTCCAGCCCTTATTGGCCAGTTGCAGAGCATAAGGCAGAACCGAGTGATTCAGGGCCAGGGCCGAGGTCAGCGGAACCGCGCCGGGCATATTGGCGACGCAGTAATGCACGACGTTATCGACCACGAAGGTCGGCTTGTCATGCGTGGTGGCCTTGCTGGTCTCCGCGCAGCCGCCCTGATCGATCGCGATATCGACGAACACGCTGCCGGGAATCATCTCCTTCAGCGTCGCCCTTTTAAGCAGGCGCGGCGCGGCGGCGCCCGGAATCAAGACGGCGCCTATAATGAGGTCCGACTTGCGCAGATAACGCTCGACCACATCGGTGTTCGAATAAATAATATTCGCGCGGCCATGAAAATATTCATCGAGAAAACGCATGCGCTCGTTGTCGCGCTCCAGAATGGTTACATTCGCGCCCATCCCGGTTGCCATCTGCGCCGCATGAAAACCCGAAACGCCGCCGCCGATAATCAAAACTTCAGCAGGCTTAACACCCGGCACTCCGCCAATTAGTCGGCCCGTACCGCCCTTATGCTTCATCAGATAATGCGCACCGACCTGGACCGACAGGCGGCCAGCGATTTCGCTCATCGGCTGCAGCAGCGGCAACGTGCGCCCATCCTTGCACGTAACCGTTTCATACGCGATGCAGACCGATTTGGAATCCATCAGGCCTTTCGCCTGCTCCGGGTCTGCCGCGAGATGCAAGTACGTGAACAGAATTTGTCCCTCGCGCAGCATTTTTATTTCCTGCGGCTGCGGCTCCTTCACCTTCACGATCATGTCAGCTTTTTCAAAAACTTCCTTGGCGCTGCCTGCGATTTTCGCGCCCGCTTCTTTATAAAGCTCGTCGGTGAAACCGATCTGCGCGCCCGCGCCTGTCTCAACCAGAACCTGGTGGTTGTTCGTAACCAGTTCCTTAACCGACGACGGCACGAGTCCGACGCGATATTCCTGTGTCTTGATTTCCTTTGGAACCCCGATGAGCATAAGCAGTACCTCCCAGATTTTGGTGACGTTTTATAGTATCGGGCCTTTTTAGGCAAGCCCGTGAAAAACTAGTAAATATGACGGCTTAACTGTTAAGCCCCGCCGTCAGCACATATTTAATTTCAAGATATTCGTCCAGCCCGTATTTCGATCCCTCGCGTCCAATGCCAGATTGCTTCACGCCGCCGAACGGCGCGACTTCGGTTGAAACGATCCCGGCATTGACGCCGACCATGCCGTACTCCAAAGCTTCCGATACGCGCGTAATCCGGCCCACATCGCGCGCATAGAAATAAGCGGCAAGACCGAAGATCGTATCATTCGCCATCTCGATCACTTCTTGTTCATCTTTGAATTTGAACAGCGGTGCGACAGGACCAAACGTTTCTTCCTTCGCGACTTTCATTTTTTGCGTCATACCAGTCAATACCGTCGGCTCAAAAAACAAACCACCAAGACTGTGCGGCTTGCCGCCAGTGACAAGTTTCGCGCCCTTGTCAGTTGCGTCTTTAATATGATCCTTAACCTTGGTAACCGCATCTTCATTGATCAGCGGCCCGATCTGTACGCCCTGCTCCGATCCATCGCCAACTTTCAGCGCTTTGACTTTCGCCGTCAGTTTTTCCGCGAACACATCATAAACTTTATCCTGCACATAAATGCGGTTCGCACAAACGCAGGTCTGACCCGCATTCCGGTATTTCGATGCAATCGCGCCCTCCACCGCCGCATCCAGATCGGCATCATCGAACACTATAAATGGTGCATTGCCACCAAGCTCAAGTGAAATCCTTTTAATCGTGCCTGAGCATTGCTTCATCAAAATACGTCCGACTTCCGTCGAGCCCGTGAATGAAAGCTTCCGCACCAGTCCGTTCTCGCACATTTCAAGGCCGACGCCTTTTGAATCGCGCGACGTAATCACGCTCAATATTCCCTTGGGCACGCCCGCTTCCTCGGCCAGCGCGACCTGCGCCAGTGCTGATAACGGTGTTTCACCTGCAGGCTTGATAATCATGGCGCAACCGACCGCCAAAGCAGGCGCGGCCTTGCGTGCAATCATCGATGTCGGAAAATTCCACGGCGTAATGGCCGCGCACACGCCAACAGGTTGCTTGATCACAGTTATTCGCGAATTAGGAAACGTACTTGGAATCGTATCGCCGTAAACACGCTTGGTCTCTTCGGCGAACCATTCATAAAAACTGGCCGCTGATAAAATTTCAGTTTTAGATTCAGCGAGCGGCTTTCCCTGCTCCGCCGTCATGATCGCCGCCAGATCGTCGGCATTCTGGATCATCAAATCCGACCACACGCGCAAAACCTTCGCGCGTTCCTTCGCCGATTTCTCTGCCCAGGCGGGCTGCGCCTTGTGCGCCGCTTCAATCGCCTTCTTCACGTCAGCGGACGTTAAATCTGGAACTGTCCCGACCACCCTGCCATTCGCAGGGTTCGTTACATCGAAAGACTTCGCGCCCTTCACCCATTCACCGGCGACAAAGGCCTTGTCTTTCAGAAGCGATGCGTTTTTTAATTTCATGCTGCTTTGCTTTTACCAAATCGTTCCGCGACATAGCGCTCGACGATATTTTCAAAATCTTTCGCGATATTCTCACCGCGCAGCGTATGCGCTTTTTTACCGTCGATAAAGACCGGCGCCACCGGTTGCTCACCGGTTCCCGGCAGTGAAATTCCTATATCCGCGTGTTTGCTCTCGCCGGGTCCGTTCACGATGCAGCCCATCACGGCCACTTTCATCGTCTCAACACCCGGATACTGCGCCGCCCAGATCGGCATCTGTGTATCGAGATAACGCTGGATATCCTGCGCCAGTTCCTGGAAAACCGTGCTGGTGGTACGGCCGCAACCCGGACACGCCGAAACCTCTGGCGCAAACGAGCGCAAACCAAGCGCCTGCAGAATTTCCTGGCAGACCCTCACTTCAATCGTGCGGTCGCCGCCCGGCTCCGGCGTCAGTGACGCGCGGATCGTATCGCCAATTCCCTCCTGCAACAAAATTCCCTCCGCCAGCGCCGTCGCGACAATACCCTTCGACCCCATCCCTGCTTCGGTCAGACCCAAATGCAACGCGTAATTCGAACGTTTCGCCAGTTCCCGATAAACCGCGATCAGGTCCTGCACGCGGCTCACCTTCGCCGACAAAATAATTTTCTCCGCAGTCAATCCGATCTTCACCGCTTTTTCTGCGCTCATCAGCGCCGATTGCACCAGCGCCTCGCGCGTGACGGCACCTGCATCCCACGGCTCGGGTCGCGCGGCATTCTCATCCATCAGCCGCGTTGAAAGATCGGCATCGAGCGAACCCCAGTTCACACCGATGCGAACCGCCTTTTTATATTCAATCGCTTTTTCGATCATGATCTCGAACTGCCGGTCGCGCTTCTGCCCGAAACCGACATTCCCCGGGTTGATGCGGTATTTATCCAGCGCCTGTGCCAGCTCCGGAAAATCGCTCAGCAGTTTATGGCCGTTATAATGAAAGCACCCGGCCAGCGGCACATCGAGATTGTTTTTGTCTAACAACTCGCGCAGCTTCGACACGCCCTTCGCGGCCTCGGCGGTGTTCACCGTCACGCGCACGATCTCCGAGCCAGCCTCATAAAGCTGGCGCACCTGCTCAAATGTTTTCTGAACGTCGGCAGTGTCCGTGTTGGTCATCGATTGCACGGCCACGGGAAACCCGCCGCCGATCACGATATTGCGGATACGAACCGGCAACGTCTTGTGCCGCTTGATTTCGGTAAGTGCCACCATGCGGGGTAATTTATGGCAGGAAAGGCAGAAATCCAAGGAAAATGGAGGAAAAATGGTGCGCGATGACGGGATTGAACCGCCGACCCACTCGGTGTAAACGAGTTGCTCTACCGCTGAGCTAATCGCGCCTCCCAAGAAATAATGGCTTAGGAAGCCCAGAAAATAAGAGCCGGAAGCCAC
>JBASFK010000001.1:0-420130 GCA_049652985.1 Alphaproteobacteria bacterium | reverse complement strand
GAACAGCGGCGACTGGAACAGCGGCCACAGGAACAGCGGCCACAGGAACAGCGGCCACAGGAACAGCGGCGACTGGAACAGCGGCGACTGGAACAGCGGCCACAGGAACAGCGGGTATTTCAATACGAATACACCTGAAAGCATTCTTGTCTTTAACAAGCCCTGCGATGTTGCTGTTTGGGATGAATCCTATAAGCCTCGCTTTCTTTATATCGATCTCACGGTCTGGATATCCGAAAACGAAATGACGGACCAGGAGAAGATCGACAATCCGAAATTTTTCGTTGCGGGCGGCTATCTCAAAAAACGCGATTACCGGGAAGTGTTTCAGGAATCATGGAATAAATCCGACAAGGAAGACCGCGATAAAGTCAGGCAACTTCCGAATTTCGATGCGGCGCTCTTCAAGGAGATTACCGGCATCGACGTGGACGCGGAATAATCAAGCCATGAAGGAAGTTTTCGCGAAGCGACAGATCGGCGGGAGGGTTCGGAAGGGGGACCGGGTCCTCGCTGTTTGGGAGAACGGTAAAAAAAGCTACGGCAATGTCATCGACATTAACGGCACCCGGCGCTTCACCGAACACTGCAGATACGTTGTTCTCCAGACTTATACAATTAGGCTTCAAGACGGAAGTATTGCCCCAGCTCATGCCTGGAATATCCGTTTCGCCGTGCCGCCACGGCGTAGGGCGAGCCCCCCAAAAAAATTGTCACGACCAAAACAGAAAAGGAAAGACTATGGCTAAGAAAAAAGGCATCGGACACAACTCCGGTGCAGTTGAAAGCAAAAGGCTTAAATCCATTATCGAACGTATCGAGCGTCTCGAAGAGGAAAAGAAAAGCTTCGCAGACGATATAAAGCAGGTTTACGCCGAGGCCAAAGGCGCAGGTTTCGACGCGCCAACAATTCGCAGAATAATCAGGCTCCGCAAAATGGAGCCCGAAAAAATTCGTGAGCAGGAAGAGCTGCTCGATCTGTACATGGGCGCTTTAGGAATGCTGACTGGAACGCCGCTCGCTAATGCCGCCCTCGAGCGTGAAGAACAAAAATAATTATTAAACCAAAGCCGCGACCTTATAAGCGGCGCAACCCTAGGAGACTACAATGACTGCATCACCCGCTAGCACGGTACCGCTGAATGAACTCGTCAAATGGAAGGGCAATGTCCGCAAGACGGCCGGTTCTAAGGAAGGCATAAACGAACTGGTCGCGTCGATCGCCGCCAACGGGCTGCTGCACCCGCTCATCGGTTTCAAAAAGGAAAAGAAAATCCATGTCGTCGACGGTGGCCGCCGGCTGGAGGCGCTGGGCATCCTCGCCGCGCGCGGCGATATCGCCAACGATCATCCCGTCAGGGTTGAGGCCTGCGCCGAGGACAAAGCGACCGAGATCAGTCTGACCGCCAATGCCGTGCGCGAGAACATGCACCCGGCCGATGAATTCGACGCCTTCAAGGCAATGGTCGATAAGGGTGAGAAAGCATCCGAGATCGCCGCACGCTTCGGCCAGACGGAAAAATATGTCCTGCAGCGCCTGAAACTGGCCAACGTCGCGCCGGTCATCCTGCAGGCTTACCGCGACGAAGAGATCGACATCGAAGTGGTCATGGCCTATGCGATAACCAACGATCACAAGGCGCAGGAAAAGTTCTGGAAGTCGACCTCGAAATGGCAGCGCGATAATTCGCACATCGTCACCCGGCATTTCACGAAAAGCGAAATCCAGGGCGACGACCGCCGCGTTCAATTTGTAACCCTCAAGGCCTACCAGGACGCCGGCGGCAAGACCCGCGGCGATCTCTTCGCCGAAAACGACGACGATGTTTTTATTTCTGACAAAGAACTGCTGACAAAACTGGTCAGCGAGAAGCTGGAAAAGGCGGCGGCGCGTGTGAAAGCCGAAGGCTGGAGCCGGGTTGAAATCCGCGAGCAGCATGAATATTCCGAATGGTCAAAATACAAACAGGTCGACCAACCAGGCGGCAAGAAAAAATATGCCCCGGCGATCCTCGAGAAGGGCTTCGCTGTCGTCTCGATCGGCTATGAAGGCAAGACGGAAATCCACCGCGGTTATATCCTGCCGAAGGATTTGCCGAAGGGTAAATCCCTCGAGAAGAAAAAGAAAAAAGCACCGCTCTCCGCCGCGCTGGTGACAACCCTGACCTCACACCGCACGGCCGGGCTGGCCGCGGAGCTGCTGCTCCGGCCTGATATCGCCCTTGCCGCAGTCGTTTACACCATGGCGCTGCGCATCGTTTACGACGAGAAATATTACGAGCGCTCGAGCTGCCTGAAAATCGACGCGTCCGACCAGTTGCCGGCGGAAGTCGAAGATACAAGGCAAGCGAAAACCATTGTTATTTCGCAGGCGCTCTGGAAAAAGAAAATCGGCAGCAAGGCGAACCTTTGGGACTGGTGCCTGGCACAAAAGCAAGCCACGCTCCTGGACCTGCTGGCGTTCTGCGCCGGGCCGACGATCGACGCCGTGCAGAACCGGCCGGACTCGTCACCCACCGCCAGCTCCAGGCACGCTAACCAGCTGGCCGTTGCGCTCAAGCTCGACATGACGAAATATTTCACGCCGACGGCAGAGAATTATTTCGGCAAAGTCAGTAAGGACCTGCAGCTGAAAGCCCTGAAAGAGGGCAAGCGCCAGGTCACCCCCGCGCACATCAACGCGAAAAGGAAAGCGCTCGCCGGCATGGCTGAGCGTGAACTGAAAGGCACCGGCTGGCTGCCGGAGCTGCTGCGTGCGCCGCAGTCAAAAAAACCCGACAAGGCGAAAATCAGAAAGGCAAAAAAATGAAAGACCTGTTCGGCCACAACACCTCGATGCGCGACATCGACGGCGAAACCTACAACGGCCGCATCGTGCTCCGTTCGGCGGACGCCATCCTGTTCAACGAAGGCGAACGCGAATTCTGGTTGCCGATTTCGCAAGTCCGCATCAGCAATGAATCGCCCGCGCCGAAAGGCGTGCAGGGCAAAATGGCGACCGTCCAGATCCCGGACTGGCTAGCGCGGAAACATAAATTAATAGGGGAGAAAGGTGACGTATGACAGGAGAGACTTATGCGTTGCCGCCCTGTATCTGCATGGCTTGCTGCGGAGAAGGCAGGGGACCAAATGGCGGCGCATGCTTAGCCTGCCACGGCCATGGGCTGATAGATGGCAGATAACGACGATGTCTGCTGGAACTGCGGCGGCGAAGGAGAAACCAGCCAGGGCGACTGCGAAATTTGTGATGGCAATGGCTATTTGAGAAAGACGGTTAATGGAAAACGCTTCGGAAAAAAATAATATCGCACAGTTTTCGCCGGTGCCAGCGGCGCGCTGGGAGAAGCGCTTCGCCTGGTTTCCCGTCATCATGGAGCAGGAATATCTCGGCGGTGAATTTATCGTGATGCGGTTCCTGTGGCTGCGGCTTTACGAGCACAACCTGACCACAGGGAAAAATAGGCTCTCGCTCCATGAAACGGCGCATGACGCCAAGGTGATCGATCTTGGGACAATTCGGCACGGAAAAACAGAAATGCTGGGTGCAAAAATATTGACCAGCTTAAGGAGTGAAGATGAAGCTTTATCAGATACATAAACGCATGCTTCGCACTGAGAATTTTAACATCGACGGAGGGAATACGACAGCGGGTAAAGAAGCAGCCATGGCTTTACTTGATGCCGGCTATGTCACCATGTTCGAAAGTGGCAGTGATGAGGCGACAAGGCCATGAAAAATAATATTTTAAAATTGGATAGTTGCGATTATCGCAGCCACGATTTCAGGACTGGGCCGGTATCGTCGGCACTGTCGCCATGCGGAAGATGCGAAAAATGTTTAAGCATTGAAAAGGCTGGTGCCGCCGTCGATGCTGCTTATCCTTCCTCTGCAGAGACGTTGTTTGATAAAGTTGTTACAGCGGTAATTGCTATTTTTTTCATATGTTTGACGATAATGGTTTTTATTCCGCCGCCGGATTTTGAGCCGATCGAAAGCTCCGGGACGACCACAGAGCTGGTAACGACATGGAGCGCGCCGAGCCTTGTCGGCATCGAGGGCGTTATTCTCACTAAAGAAGATTACGAAATTTTCAAGGAAATGAAGGCCGAATATTTAAAAGCAAAGGGTGTGCGATGAAAGCGCTTTCGATCATGCAGCCTTGGGCGTGGTTCGTCGCGGAAGGCTTTAAGCCTGTTGAGAATCGCGACTGGTCGCCACGCAATCCTGCGCTGAGATTTCGCGGCCCGTTTCTTATTCACACCGGCCTTAAAGCCGACGGCAATGCTTTTGGCCCGGAAAGTATGCAATGGATGGCCAAGTTGATCGCGCCCGCAAAATTACCCGAAGGAAAAGTTTTTAAATTCGGCGGCATCATCGGTTATGGCGAGATTGTAGATGTTGTCACCTATCATCGATCGCCTTGGTTTTTCGGACCGATCGGCCTCGTAATTAAAAACGCGAAGCCATTGCCCTTTTTCCCCTGCAAGGGCCGCCTCGGTTTCTTCGACGTCGATTACCCGTTTCCTGACCTGATCAAAGGAGGCAAAAATGTGTGACCAGCTTTTAACAATTCCCGATGCTGTCACCTTCATCAAATCCGAATTCGGCCTGCCGATGACGGAAAAGCAGTTGCGCCGCGCGATCGAGCCGCGCCAGGGCGTCCGCAAGCTGCCCTTCTTTAACGACCCCGTCACCGGTCGCCTGGTCATCCGGGCCGACACGCTCAAGACCATTTATGATGTGGCCCGTAAAAAGGCCGAAAAACCGCTGGCTTGAACATTCCGGAAATTGCTGTTTAAATCGCGCCATGGCGTTCATCCAGACAGTGCACTGGCCCTCGGGGGCCCGGACCTACAAGGTCCATTACACCGATAAAGCCGGGAAGCGCCGCGCCAAAAGCTACAAGCTGCGCAAGGACGCAAAATTTTTCCAGGAGAATATCCCGAAGACGACTTACATCCATGACCGCGACACGGTCACGGTGGCCGAGGCTGCCGACCGCTGGCTTTATGTCTGCGAGACGATCGGTCGCAATGGCCGTGAACCCGTCGAGAAGGCGACGCTGCGCCCCTACCGCCATCATGTACGACATATCAAGGCGATCCTGGGCGGCGAGCGCCTCAACGCGCTGACGCACGCACGGTGCGAGAAATTCCGCGAGGAGCTGCTGACAAATTTCACGCGTATTTATGCCCGCAAAATCCTAGTGTCCTTCAAAGGCATCCTGAGCCAGGCCGTCGCCGATAATTATATTGTTGCGAACCCTGCCGCCGGACTCGTCATCTTGAACAGCAGCCGCGACAAGCCGCAGCACGCCGAAAAAATTCCCTCGCTGGCGGAGGCGAAATCCATGCTGGCGACCGCGCGGGATCTGGCGTCTTCGGAAAACAAGCGCCTGCAGAAAGAATGGTCGCGCTATTACCCGATGCTCCTGACCGTTGCGCTCGGCGGGCTGCGCCCGGGCGAAGGCCTTGGCCTGCCATGGACGGGCGTTCACTTCGACCGCGGCGGCATCGAGGTCTTTCAGGACCTGAACGAGGACATGACCATCGGCAGGCCGAAATCGAAAGCCGGCTACCGCTTTATCCCGATGGCGAAGGAGGGCATGCTGGAGCTTAAAAAATGGAAACTGCGCTGCCCGAAAGGCCCGCTCGGCCTTGCATTCCCGAACTGGCAGGGAAGGCCCGAAAGCGGCCAAAATGTCAGCCGCCGGGCGCTGCGCACGCTGCAGGAGCGCGCCTGCATCATCCAAAAAGGCGCGCCGCTCAAATACACGCTGAAAGATTTGCGCCATATCCGGGCCAGCCTGGAGATCGACAACAACGCCAACCCGCTCGAGATCAAGAAACTGATGGGGCATTCCTCGATCGACGTCACCATGAATGTCTACGGCCACCTGTTCCCCGAGCATGACAAGAACCGCGCGCGCCGGGCCGAAAAAATCGGCAAGGTCCTGATGTCATGAAGAGTCACAAAAAAGGCACCGGGATTTTCAGATACGGGCGGGAATGTGCGGGAATGCTAGGGAATAGAAGTGTCTGATTTGTGCCTGTAAAATCAGAAAACGATAACCGGCCAGCGAGATAACTCAATAAAATCAATGGTGCCCAGGGGCAGGATTGAACTGCCGACACGTGGATTTTCAATCCACTGCTCTACCACTGAGCTACCTGGGCTTCCGGGTTTGGTTTTAGGTTATGGGTATTGGAAATGCAAGGGGTTAAGCCCCGAATCCGCCTTCGAAGCGCTCGTGCAGCGGCGGGGTGCGGCGTTTTCGGGCTATCTCGACAAGGCCGAGCGCCGTTTTGCCGTGAATCTGGACGGTGCAGGGATCCTGGCCGACCGCCCATTCAAGCGCTTTCAGAAGCGCGTTTTCGTCTTTCTTGCCCTGGAATTTCAGAAAATCCACGACGATGATTCCGCCGATATTCCGCAGGCGGATTTGCCGCGTGATCTCTTCCGCTGCCTCGATATTAACCGCCAGCAGTGACCTTTTATCCGCACCCTTGTTGACATCGATGGCGGTGAGGGCGGCAGTGCTTTGCGTGATGATATTCCCGCCGCCCGGCAGCACGGCGTAAGGCTGGAACAAATCCTCGATCTGGCCCATGAGGTCGCGGTAATAAAAAAGCGCGAGATCCTGGTCGGCATCCTCGATTTCAATCGGTGTGATTTTCGTGACGAGATCGGGCGCAAAAACCGAGCACCATTCCTCGGCGCGGTTGAGATGTTCCATCGTGACGATCTCGATCCGGTCGATAAGCTGGGCGGCGTGATCGCTTAGCGAACGCTGGACGGCGTCAGGCCCCAGCGCGATAAGCGTTGGTTCCTTGCCTTTCATATTTTTCTGCATGTCTTTCCATGCGCCCTGTAAAATCTGGCCCTCGCGCTGCAGGATTTCCGTCTGTGTATCGGCGGCGGCGGCGCGCAGGATGCAGCCGCGTGTGTTTTCCATGTGCTCCAGCATTTTCTCGAGCGTCTTGCGCAGTTTCTTGTCGCGTATGCGCGCCGAGATCCTGTTGCCCTCCGTCATGGAGCCGTAAATCAGGTAACGTCCGGGCAGGGTGATATCCATGCTCATGCGGGCGATTTTGCTTTCGCCCGAGAGATATTCGCCGTCGGAGCGCGGGAGATAGGCGCTTTTTGCCTGCACGGCGACCATTGACCCCGTTTTGAAGCGTTTGCCGATGGCGGTCGCGCCGCCCCTGACGACGCGGCCGTTTTTCTCGCGCGTGCGCACGTCGTTGTTATAAAGAATGCCGGTGTTTTTACCGTCGAGATCGAGAAACGCCGCGTCGAGCCCTGCGTCGATCGTTTTGACTTTCGCCCAGTAGATAGACCCCCAGCGGACTTCCTCGGCAACCGGGTCGATTTCCAGTCCCTGCAGGCGCCCTCCCTCCGTAGCGGCGACGCAAACACTCCCCCTGATTTCCTCGATATGGATGTCCAATTTGCCTCGCTAATCCCTGGTGCTATAGCCCGCGCCGTTCAGAATTCCCATTGTATCATAAAGAGATAGTCCGACCACGTTCGAATACGAACCATGAATTGATTTGATAAAAGCGGCAGCCGAGCCCTGAATTGCATAGCCTCCGGCTTTGCTTTTCCACTCGCCGGAGCGAAGATATTCCTCGATCTCTGCCGCCTGCAGCATTTTAAACTGCACGACGGTGTCGCAAATTTTTTGCAGCAATTTTCCTTGCGGCGTCATTAACGCGATACCGCCGTAAACATGGTGGCGGCGTCCCGTAAGAAGTTCCAGGCATTCCCGCGTTTCTTTCTCGTTCTCTGCCTTGGGAAGAATTCTGCGACCGCAGGCAACCACGGTATCCGCAGCGAGGATGAATGCCTCGGGATTTTTGCTGCGAATCGCTTCGGCCTTCAGCCGCGCAAGACGCTTCGCGAGATCGCGTGGCGCTTCGCCTTTGAGGGGGCTTTCGTCTATTTCAGCAGGAATGATTTTGTCGGGAGTAATGTGGACCTGTTTTAAAAGGTCCAGGCGGCGGGGAGAAGCCGAGGCCAGTATGAGCTTATTTTTCACGGAAAATGATGCGGCCCTTGGTGAGATCGTACGGTGTCATTTCGACCACGACGGAGTCTCCCTGGAGGACGCGAATTCTGTTTTTGCGCATTTTGCCGGCTGTGTGGGCGAGGACGACGTGGTTGTTCTCGAGCGTGACGCGGAACATGGCGTTCGGAAGAACTTCCGAAACAACGCCCTTCATTTCTATCAGATCCTCTTTCGGCATAGGCCCCTATAAGTTGTTAAAAGCATGATTGTTATACTCCCCGGGCCAGAAAATGCAACGGGGATAATGCATTGGAAGATACTAGGCGGCGGCCTTTCTGAAATTCTCCGCCCAGGCATTCAGGGCCTCGGGCTCGGTTTTCATCGCCGTACGGTTGACGGCGAGCCGGGAGGACACCTCCAATATCGTTTCGGTTTCGCGCAGGCCGTTGGCCTTCAGCGTGCCGCCCGTGGAAACAAGGTCGACGATATAAGGCGCGAGGTCCAGCGCCGGGGCGATTTCCATCGCACCGTTGAGCTTGATGCATTCCGCCTGCACGCCCTGCTCGGCGAAGTGGCGGCGGGTGAGTCTTGGATATTTGGTGGCGATACGGATATGGCTGCGCGCGGCGGTACGGGCCTGTGTGTCGTTGGCGGGCGCGGCAACCGACAGGCGACAATGGCCGATGCCGAGATTCACCGGGGCATAAATTTCCGAATAATCGAATTCCTCGAGCACGTCGGAGCCGGCGATGCCCATATGGGCTGCGCCATAGGCTACGAATGTCGCGACATCAAAGGCGCGCACGCGGATAAGATCAAGATTGCTGTCGTCTGTTTTGAAACGGAGGGCGCGGCTGTCTTCGTCATAAAAATCAGGGTCAGCCGTGATGCCCGCTTTTTTCATGAGCGGTTTAAGCTCTTTCAGAATGCGGCCCTTGGGGACGGCGAGGATGAATTTTGCGGCGGCGGTCATGGCGGGTTAAGCGTGTGCGCGCTGGATATGGGCGCCGCAGGCGGAAAGTTTCTCGACGAGATTTTCGTAGCCGCGCTCGAGGTGATAGATGCGGTTGATCGTGGTTTCGCCTTCCGCAACAAGGCCAGCAAGGACAAGCGCAACAGAGGCGCGGAGGTCCGTGGCCATCACTTCCGCGCCCGTCAGTTTCGGAACGCCGCGAACAATAGCAGAATTACCGTGCACGGTAATATTCGCGCCCATGCGGCAAAGCTCCGGCACGTGCATGAAGCGGTTTTCAAAAATCGTTTCGGTGACAAGGCCCGCGCCATCGCACAGTGTGAGCATCGTCATGAACTGGGCCTGAAGATCGGTCGGGAAACCGGGGAATGGCTCCGTCATGATGTCGGTGCCGCGCAGGGGCGTGCCGTTGCGTGAAACGATGATGTCCGCGCCATCCTGCTCGATTTTTACGCCGGCTTTCTGCAAGGGGCCTATCAGCGCCGCGAGGAGGTCGGCGCGCGCGTTTTGCAGGCGCACCGTGCCGCCAGTCAGGGCGACGGCGATCATATAGGTGCCGGTTTCGATGCGGTCGGGCAGAATTTCATGCTGCGCGCCTTTGAGTTTTTTGACGCCCTGGATTGTGATGGTCGGCGTGCCGAGGCCCTCGATTTTTGCGCCCATTTTGGTCAGGCATTCGCCGAGGTCGACGATTTCCGGCTCGCGCGAGGCGTTCGAAATAACAGTTTCGCCTTCAGCCAGCGTTGCGGCCATCAACGCGTTTTCCGTCGCGCCCATCGAGACTTTGGGAAACAGGATTTTTCCGCCTTTAAGCCTGCCGCCGGGTACTTTGGCGTGAATATAGCCGTTCTCGAGCGTGATCTGCGCACCGAGCGCTTCGAGCGCGTGAATGTGCAGGTCAACAGGGCGCGTGCCGATTGCGCAGCCGCCGGGAAGCGATACGTTCGCCTCGCCGAAGCGTGCGAGCAGGGGGCCAAGCACGAGGATGCTGGTGCGCATCTTGCGGACGAGGTCGTATGGTGCAGTCTGGCTGGTGATATTTTTTGCGTTGATCGCCATGCGGCCATCTTCACGCTGCACAACGCATCCTAAATGCTGCAGCAAATCCGTTTGCGATGCGATGTCGCGCAGGGCGTTCGGCGCGTTGGTGAGGAAAAGGGTTTCTTCGGTGAGAAGCGCGGAGCACATGAGTTTCAGCGCAGCATTTTTCGCGCCGCTGACCGGGATCGTGCCGTTCAGTTTTTGCCCACCGACGATTTTGATTTTGTCGAGACCGCTTTCCTTCGGCGCTTCCGCGGCCAAGGGTTCGAGAGCTTCGACTGTTTTTAAATTGGTCTTCATTACCGTCTCAAATTCAGAATGGGGTGTTATACTCCTTTTCCCCGGAAAAAAGCGAGATTTTTTAGTGAGATAGCCCTAAACGGGCCAATTCCATGGATTTCCCGGCCTAGAGCTTTGGCAGGGTCACGCCGCGCTGGCCCATATACTTGCCCTTGCGGTCGGCATAGCTGACCTCGCAGGCGGCGCTGCCCTTGAAGAACAGGAACTGGGCGACCCCCTCGTTGGCATAGACCTTGGCGGGCAGGGGGGTGGTGTTCGAGATTTCCAAAGTCACGTGGCCTTCCCAGCCGGGTTCGAGCGGCGTGACATTGACGATCAGGCCGCAGCGGGCGTAGGTGCTTTTGCCGAGGCAGATCACGAGAATGTCGTTCGGGATGCGGAAATATTCGATGGTGTGTGTGAGCGCGAAGCTGTTCGGCGGGATGACGCAGACATCCGTCGTGCGGTCGACAAAGCTCTGGTGCGAGAAATCTTTCGGGTCGACCATCGCGTTATCGACATTGGTGAAAATCTTGAACTCCTTCGCGGCGCGCGCGTCATAGCCGAACGAGGAAAGGCCGTAGGAAATCACGCCGTCCTTGGTCTGCTTTTCGACAAACGGGTCGATCATGTCCTTGCTCCTGGCGAGCTGGCGTATCTGGTGGTCGGCGAGAAGGCCCGGCAGCATGGCCAGCTCCTGCATCGACTGGATTTTATTTTTTTCCTTCACTGCTTCCATCTTTCGTATCCCGTTCTTTGGCCTGCTGCTTGCGGCGGCGCAGATTGTCGCGCAAGGCCGCGGCGCGCTTGTCCTGTTTCAGTTTTTTCCTGTCGTTGGCAGGCATATTTTAAGGCTTTCGTATGGATTCAACTATAGAAAATTTACGCGCTGTTTTGGGGAGACAAATGGAAACTATCAACAGAATTAGGGGTGGGGTTCCGGGGTGTCGGGCTGCGAAACAGTCGGCGGTAGGCACTGTAGAACGGTATTAATTGTGCTCTTGATTAAATCCAGACCTACCGGCTTTGGGAAGAAGTTGTAGGCCCCGGCTTTCATAGCTGCTTCGTTAAAGTCTTTGCCGGAGGTGAGGATAACAATTGTGTACCCGCCGCTGTCTTCTTCTTTTTTGTGAATAGCCTGTGTCATTTGCAAGCCATCCATTTTGGGCATCTGGGTATCGCTCCAGACGAGATGTGCGTCTTGTTCTTCCAGAAGCTTAAGCGCCTCCTCGCCATTCCCGGCCTGGCGGATATTCTCCTTAGACACGCCTGCCGCTAAAAGCATGAACCACACACTTTTGCGAACGGACAGGTCGTCATCAACAAGGACGATTTTTAAATCACTTATTTGCATGGTTCTTTTTACATAAATATAAGCAAAAAGGCAAGCTTTTATGGCGCTGTATTTAAGGGGGGTGATTATAGCGAAAGGGTTTGGAGGCCTTCTGGCTCCGCCATGGGGGCCTGCTGCTGCAGGACGGCAGTCCTGGATGCGAAAGCCTGTTCGATGGCGGGCTTCAGGCCATTAACCAGGTTATTTTTCCAGCAGAATGCATCGAAAGTTACTTTTAATCCCGCCAGCTTTTTCAACGTCTCCGCCATGCCTCTGTCGGAAAGCTGATTGCCGGAGATGAGAATAACAGGGATATGCTGCCATTGTTCATCACTCCGAATGGCATGAATCAGTCCAGCACCATCCATTTTGGGCATTTGCGTGTCGGTTAAAATAAGATCGTAGGCGTTGGTTTTCATTAAACCCAAAGCCTCCTGGCCGCTCAGCGCGAAGTGAATCTTAACCGCGTCTTTCGGAATGCCTAAACATTGGCCGAGACGCATAGGCATCACGAAACGTATCGGGGGGCTGTCATCGACAAGCAATACTCTGAGGTCTTTATCCAGCATGCCAGAATTTTACATAAACATTAGAAAATCCGCAAGCATTCACTGGTAAAAGTCAAAAAATCAATTGTTTTCAAACCTTTGAACCAGGAGGGCTTCCGCCAGTTCCGGCAGGCCAGGTGTGCCTTTGGGCAAAAATTTGTCTGCGCCGGCCTCTTTATATTCAGAAGCTAAACTGGGAGAGCCATTGGCTGAGATGCCGATAATGACTGGTTGCGGAAGGGTTTTATCCGCCCGGATTCTTCTCGTCAGCTCTATACCCGACATACGGGGCATCTGGGTATCTGTAACGACGGCGTCAATATGTTCCTGATGCATGAGCTGGAATGCAGTTGCGCCATCATCTGCTGTAATTACCGAGGCGTAACCACGCGCCTCGAAAAGGTTTCTTAGCCCTTCCCGTACCATTGGATGATCTTCGACCACCAGAACGCGCGTCCGGTTTTTTAATGCCTGTCTCATGTCCCGTTACCCTGTTGTATTATTTTTTCTGATTCTTTACATAAAATTCAAAAACGTGCAAGTTTCTGAAATTGACACAACTGGCAAAGCTGTTTAAGCACGGGGGCTGGCTTTTTCAGGTCTGCACATGCTGCCGTAGCTCAGTGGTAGAGCACCCCCTTGGTAAGGGGGAGGTCGATAGTTCAATCCTATTCGGCAGCACCATTTTCCCCCTTTTTAAAAGGAACTAAGCCCTCCTTGTCCCGTTGGTTAAGTCCAATCAAAGAAGGAGAAAGACAATGCCAAACAATCCGAACGCAAGACCTGAGCAAAATCCAAACCGCCAGGACAAGCCTGGGACCGACAAAGACCCTAATAAAAAAGAAGGCGGCAGCTGCGGCTGCTAGTTTTAGCCGGTTAATAAAAAACCCTCCGTGATGCGGAGGGTTTTTTGTTGTCTGAATTGAGCGCTATTTCTTGTCCGGCGTTTCGGGCTGGATGCGGAAGGGTTCGGGCTCGAGCACGAATTCCACCGGCTCGACCGGGCCTTCGCAGCGTGGTTTGTCGGCCAGGAATTCAGGCCATTTTTCAACCCAGCCCTGGTCGTGCTCCGCTTCCTGGATGAAGCGGTACTGCACGCAGTTGGAATCGCCGACCGCCTGCAGATAGCTGTGCAGCAATGCTGGCGAAATGATCTTGTCCTGTCCGCCGATATAATGCGTCTGCGGGACATCACCCAGTTCAGGCGCGAAGTCGATGGGGTTGAGCGACCCGGCCAGCGGCGCGGTTTGATGCTCGCTCGCATAGAGGTTCGTGTTCAATGTTCCGGCCACGGTGCGCAGGCTCAGGATATCGGGACGCTGCGCCGCGAGGATGGTGGCGACTGCGCCGCCGCCGTCGAAGCCGACGAGGTGGAATCCATCGATGTCCCAGCGCGCCTTGATTTCATCCAGCGCGTGGTTATAGGCGCTGATGACTTCGGGGCTGAAACGCTCGTTGCCCCAATACGCTTCGCCGCAATTCTCGATGCCGTAATACTGGCAGGGGCGTGCGATCCACGCGACATTTTCGGATTTATCCTTGGTCGCGAGATGGAGCGATACCGGGTTGCGCGGCGTCGGGTTTTTGGAATCCATGCGGAAATCGCTGGTCAGTTCGCCGTCGCCCTCAATGTAAACCGTGGCGGGGGCATGGCGCTCATGCATGCGCTCATAGGCTGTCAGCTTGAACGGACCTGCGGGGATTTCACGTTCGACCATCCAGACCGGGTGGGCAAGGCGGTCGGCGACGTCGTCGCGGAGGTAAGGTTTTACGACACCTTCGCAGGCGGCGAGGGCGCCCAGCGCGACAAACCCGAGAATGATATTTCTGGAAAAGCTCATAATGGACCCCATGAATGAATACAGCTCCTAAAGTAAATCATGAACGTCCGCGGGTTTCCAGCCCTGTTTCCATTCTTTCAGGCTGATAATGTCGGCGGGCGCGCCGTTATCGCGGAACCAGGAGTCGATGGCGTAAAGTGTTCCGGTCTTGGTTTCCTCGATCACTGCGGTCTGGTGCGGCCAGCGTCCGGCATGAACGATGGGAAAGCGCATGGTCGGGCCTTTGACCGTGTGGAATTTCAGCAGGCCCTGGCTTTCAAGCAGGGACAGATATGTCGTGGTGTTGGTGCTTTCGTCGACGCAATCCAACTGGAAATCGCCTGTTTCGCGGAAGGTGCCGCGTATGTCGCCGTCCGTTCCGGCCCGGGCGCCAGCTTTTTTCTCAAACAGGGCGATGACTTTCGAAATGCGCTGGCGTTCTGCTTCCGCGTTTTTAGGTTTGGGCCTGAAAACCGCTTTGATCTGTTGCCAGTCCTTTTTTTCGAAGGCGATGTTGGTAATGCGCTGGCACCCGTAGCCGTGGCAGTGGCGAATGGTGTCGGGGGTGGACAGGCCGATTTTGCGGCCCTCGAGATAAGACTGATAGTTGCCGGGCTTCCCGGAACAACCCGTTATCGTCATTGCGAGGAGCAAAGCGACGAAGCAATCCAGCCTGCGAGCGGGATTTCTGGATTGCTTCGCTTTGTTCGCAATGACGTTCATTGAATTTCCACCATGACGGGTGTGTGATCCGAGGGCTTGTCCCATCCTCGGGGGCCCGGATCGATGGAACATGAAACAAGGCGGTCGGTCAATGCGGGGGAGAGCAGGAAGTGGTCGATCCGGATGCCCTTGTTCTGCGGCCAGCACCCGGCCTGATAATCCCAGAACGTGTATTGTCCCGACGCAGAATTGAAAACGCGGAACGCATCGGTCAGGCCAAGATTAAGGATGGCTCGTAACTTCTGGCGGGATTCGATACGAAACAGTGCGTCCTGTATCCATATCTTCGGGTCCCAGCAGTCTTTTTCCTCGGGGATGACGTTGAAGTCGCCGCCGATAGCGAAATCGATGTTGTCCGTGCGCAATTCCGCGAGCCGGTTTTTCAACCGTTGCAGCCATGCGAGCTTGTAATCGAATTTTTCCGTGTCCACCGGGTTACCGTTGGGGGCGTAAATATTAATCACCCTCAGGTTGCCGGTTTCTATTTCGAGGTAGCGGGCATGGTCGTCCGTGTCATCGCCGGGCAGTTTGTTATGAATGACCCTGAAGGGGGTTTTCGATATTACCGCGACGCCGTTATAGGCCTTCTGGACCACGGCGTCGGTTTTATAGCCGAGCGCCTCGAATTCCTGTGCGGGAAATTCCAGCCCCTTCAGTTCCTGCAGCATCAGGATATCGGGACCGGTTTCGGCTAGGTATTTTTTGACATGTTCAAGGCGCGACTTAACGGAATTGACGTTCCAGGAGGCAATCTTCATCAAGCCTGTCCGTCGGCAGGGACCGGTCGGTTGAGCACTTCATCCCGGAAGCCCTGGAGGGCATTCAGCACTTCCTCAATCGTGCTGTACCCTATGCCCAGTTCCTCGAGCGTTTTTTTCATAAGTTCAATAATGACGTCGAAATGCTCGTCGCTCAGGCCCTGGGTCAGCACGAGTTTCCGGTGCGCGTCGCGCAGGGAGCGGCCCGAATAACGACCAGGGCCCCCCGTGATTGTGACCAGGAAATGATACTGGTGCAGCGCTACCGATGCTGTGTTTATGTGCCTGAAAAAATGGCGTATGCGGCTGTCGGCGATAACCTTGTCATAGAAAAGGTAAACCGCGCGTTCGAGGGTCTCTTCACCCAGTCTTTCATACAATGAAAGAGTATTGCCAGAATTCGCCATGTTTTTGCTTTAAAGCGGCAGGCGCGGCAGCGCAAGGGATTTTTTTTACGATTGCACGGAACTTTTAGACGGCGAAGGACGCTCCGCACCCGCAGCCGGCGGAAGAATTCGGGTTTTCGATCACGAATTCCGAGCCGATCAACTCCTCGTTGAACCGGATAACCGAGCCGTCGAGATAGGACAGGGAGATTTCATCGGTGACGACCGCATCGGAAAATTCAACGTCCCCCGAGCCTATATCATCGGTCAATTCAAGCTTGTACTGAAAGCCGGAGCAGCCGCCGCCCTCGACGGTAATACGCAGCATCAACCCGTTCTTTTTCTGAAGGGTTCTGAGGGTTTCAATGCGCTTTACGGCGCTGTCATCAACGAGTATGGTCATAATATTATTATAGCATTTAGTGTGAAAAAATCATATGGCCAAGCCAGCCGAACAAGCCTCCTATAATTACTGCGCCCTGCCTCTCGCTGCCTATGCGTGCCGCCCGGACCAGAGCCGGGGGCGTATTCACGATGAGCCCGAGAGCCGTTACCGCACCCCTTTTCAGCGCGACCGCGACCGCATTATCCATTCCAGCGCTTTTCGCAGGCTGAAATATAAAACGCAGGTCTTTGTTTATCACGAGGGCGATCATTACAGGACCAGGCTCACACATACATTGGAAGTTTCGCAGATTGGCCGCACACTGGCGCGCGCGCTGCTGGTGAACGAAGACCTTGCGGAAGCCATCGCGCTTGCGCACGATCTCGGCCACACGCCGTTCGCGCATATCGGCGAAGAATATCTCGCGCGCTGCATGAAACCTTACGGCGGTTTCGATCATAACGACCAGTCGCTCCGCGTGCTGACGACGCTGGAGCGTAAATACCCGAAATGGAACGGGCTTAACATGACCTGGGAAACGCTTGAGGGGGTTGTTAAGCATAACGGCCCGCTCACGACCATGCCGCATATCGCCGTGCGTGAACTGCAGGAGAAAACCGACCTGCAACTGAAAACATATGCGTCGGTGGAGGCGCAGGCTGCGGCCATCGCCGATGATATCGCCTATAACAACCACGACATCGAGGACGGCCTGCGCGCGCGCATGTTCACGCTGGCGGAACTGGAAGACGTGCCTTTGCTGCGTGCCGCGATGGGCCGGGTGCGCGACAATCACGGCGAGCTTTCGGAGCATTACACCGTGCAGGAAACCGTGCGCGAGATGATCGGCGCGATGGTCGAGGATGTTCTTGATGAATCGCGGCGGCGTTTGCAGGCTACCAAAGTCCAGAGCCCGGATGACGTTCGTAAGGCGAAGCAGCAGGTCGTTGCTTTCTCTGAGGGAATGAAGGCCGAGGTACAATCGCTGCGCGATTTCCTGTTTGACCGCATGTACCGCCACTACACGATGGAAAGGCTCTGGCTGAAGGTCGACAAGATCGTGAACGACTTATTCACAGCTTTTACGAAAAATTACAAATTGCTGCCGGATTCATGGCAGAAGCGGGTCGAGGAAGCGGGCGGCCTTGCCGATGAAAGGGCTTTGGCACGGGTTGTAGCGGATTATATCGCTGGCATGACGGATCGTTACGCCATCCGCGAGCATGAAAAAATGTTCGATGTTTACTGGGATCACCGGTAAAACGTGCTTGCATTGGGCGGCGACTCTTTCTAGGATTTACCTCTGTTTTCCTACTATTTCAGGATTCGGCCAATGATTAAGCGTAACCCTTATCTCCAGCATACTTACGAAAGCTTCGACCAACCCGTGCCTCCAAGAAGACATTCTCAAGAAGAAAGCCTGACGGAACGCGTATTCGGCCCTGATCTGGCCGCCCGCTTCCGCAGCCCGTTGTTTGCAACGGCCGCTCTCCTGCTTGCAGGCGCGGCTTTTGCCGGTATCATCATCGCCAGCTATCCGGACAGCGCCTCCGACGAGAACATACCCGTCATAACGGCTGATGCCTCGCCGCTGCGCGAAGCGCCTTCCGAACCCGGCGGCATGGATGTCGCGAACGAGGACAGCACCATTTTCAACAGCATCCGTTCTGCGGAGCTCCAGGAAACCGCGCCGATCGAAAATCTGCTGGCTGAAGAGCAGCCCGTTGATACGCAGACCGCTCTTGCCCCGGCTGAAGCCGTTGCAGCCGTAGAACCGGCGGCCGGCGAATTGCAGGCCCCGCCACCATCCGAAATGGCCGATGCCACAGCGACTCAGGAAGTTAAAGAAGCAGGCGAGCCGAAAACCTCTGATGTCCAGGTTGCCGAGCGCAGCATTCCGATGAAATCCGACAATGCTGCGGCTGAAAACACAGACAAGCCGACAATTGCACCCGCCGCAACGACACCGGAAACGCTCGACTATGTCCGTTCGGTTCTTGAGAAGAAGGACGCCGAGGCCGGTACGAAAACCGCGAGCGCCGATCCTGCGGCTGAACGTGTTGCCGCGACGGAGCCCGCATCGGGCGTTGCCACTTCGGCAGGAACGACGATTTTTCCTGGCAGCAGTTTTGTGCAGCTCGCGAGCATTTCAGCGGAATCCGCTGCGCCAAAGGAATGGACGAAACTGCAGAAAACTTTCCCGTCGCTTTCCGGTCTTGAATACCGTGTCCAGCGCGCTGATCTTGGCGCCAAGGGCGTGTTCTTCCGCATTCAGGCGGGACCGATGAGCAAGGACAGCGCCAAGAGCGTATGCGACTCCGTGAAGGCCCAGAAGCCTGGCGGGTGCATAATTGTCCAATAAGGCCGGTTTCGCTGCCGGTGCAGAAAATGCGCTGGCTGCGATATTCTCAGTCGAGGGACCGTCGCTTTCTCCTGATGAATCCCGTTTCTTCCGCGAAAGCAATCCGCTCGGTTTCATTCTCTTTGCGCGTAATTGCCAAAATCCAAAACAATTAAGCGAACTGACCAAAGCGCTCAAGGAAAGTGTCGGGCGTGAATGCCCTGTGCTGATCGATCAGGAGGGAGGACGAGTTCAAAGGCTGAAGCCCCCCCAATGGCGGCAATACCCGCCTGCAAAAACTTTCGGGGATACGGCGGCGGATGACATGGACGCCGCGCTCGATGCGCTCAGATTTTCAACGCTGCAACTTGGTGAGGAATTACAGAGCGCGGGTTTCAACGTGAACTGTGCGCCCGTGCTGGATGTGCTGACGGCGGAGACTCATGACGCGATCGGCGACCGCGCCTTTTCGTCTGACCCTGCGATTGTCGCGCGGCTGGGTTTATCTGTCTGCCGCAATCTTCTCGCGGCGGGTATCACGCCGGTTATGAAGCATATGCCCGGGCATGGCCGCTCCGGTTTGGATACGCACCATGACCTGCCGGTCGTGAAAGCGAGCCTCGAAGAGCTTGAGAGCGATTTTGCGCCGTTCAGGAGTCTTGCTGCGTCAGACGTCGCCCCGGCGCTCTGGGGGATGACGGCGCATATCATTTTCACAGCTGTAGACGCCGGAAATCCGGTCACGGTTTCGGAGGCCGGCATTCATGGGATTATAAGGGAATCGCTGGGTTTTGATGGGTTCCTGCTCAGCGATGATCTGGACATGAAAGCCCTTGATAAATATGGAGATATTGCCAAAAAGACTAAGCTGGTGCTGGGGGCCGGGTGCGATGCCGGTCTTTATTGCGCGGGCAGGCTTAAAGATATGAAAAAAATAGCTGAATCTGTGCCTAAATTGGCCGGAAAAAGCCTGCAACGCTTGCAAAAAGCGGCGGAATACATAAGATTGGCCGCATAATGCAAAACGCCGTCCAGTTCCAGGAAGATGCGCCCCGCAGCGCCGCCGACCTCGTTGTTAACGAGGCCGATAATTTGTTGCTGAATATCGACGGATACGAAGGGCCTATCGACATCCTGCTCGATCTTGCCCGTAACCAGAAGGTCGATATTACGAAGATTTCCATCCTGCAGCTTGCGCGCCAGTATCTCGTGTTCATCGAGCGTGCGCAGAAACTCAATCTTGAGCTTGCCGCGGAGTATCTCGTTATGGCGGCGTGGCTGGCTTATCTGAAATCAAGACTACTTCTTCCCCGCCAGGCCAATGATGAGGGCCCGAGCGCTGAAGAAATGGCCGAAGCGCTGCAGTTCCAACTGCGCCGCCTCGAGGCCATGAAAAACACGGCGCAGAAACTCGGCGGGTTACCGCGTCTCGGCCAGCAGGTTTTCGCGCGCGGCAACCCGGAAGGGCTTGGCGTGCGCACGACGGTGCACTGGGATATCAATCTGTATGAATTGCTGAAATCGTACGGCGATATTGAAAAGCGCCGCACCGACAGCCGCTATGACCTGCCGCATTACAATTTGATGTCGGCTGAGGATGCCATCACGCGCCTGACCCGCATGCTTGGTAAATTGCCGAAGATGGGTCTGCACAGCGCGTGGACGACGATGGAAAGTTTCCTGCCCGAGGGCATCAAGGATAGATTGTTTGGCCGTTCTGCGCTGGCCTCGACATTGACGGCGAGTTTGGAACTGGCCAAGCAGGGCAGGCTGGAAATCAGGCAGGACGGGCTTTTCCGCCCGGTTTATATGCGCGCGAAGGGAGAAACAGAGTGAGCAACGAACAGAATATCCGCATCCTCGAGGCGCTGCTTTTCGCTTCCGCCGAACCGGTCAGTACGAAAGATCTGCATGAGCGCATGCCGGAAGGCGCCGATGTCGGCGGCGCGCTGATGGAGCTCAAGGAGCAATATAAATCACGCGGTGTAAACCTGGTTGAGAGCGATGGTCAGTGGGCGTTCCGCACGGCGGTTGATCTCGCAGGCGTTCTTGAAATCCAGCGCGAGGCGCAAAGAAAATTATCGCGTGCGGCGATGGAAACGCTCGCGATTGTCGCGTATCACCAGCCGGTCACACGTCCCGAGATTGAAAATATCCGCGGCGTCGCCACGCACAAGGGCACGCTCGACACGCTCATGGAAATGAGCTGGATCAAGCCAGGCCGCCGCCGCGAAGCGCCGGGCCGCCCGATGACATGGGTGACCACGCCGGAATTCCTGGATCATTTCTCGCTGGAGTCATTAAGCGACCTGCCGGGTCTTGAAGACCTCAAGGCATCGGGCCTGCTTGACCGCCGCCCGGCCATCGAAGCCATCCCGACGGGCAGCCTGTTCGAGGATGATGAAGATTTTGCGTCACTGGACGACTCCGAGGGCGACGATCAGTATGAAGATGACGACGAGTCCGACGAGATTGAATCTGAAACTGAAGAAATGGAAGAAGAAGCCGCCTAGGTTTCTAAAGGAAGCTAAATCATGACACCTGGTCCGTTGGAAATAGTTCTGATTATTGTTGTCATCCTGCTTTTATTCGGCGCGGGACGCGTGCCGGGCATCATGGAAAACATCGCCAAAGGCGTGAAAAGCTTTAAGCAAGGCCTGAAGGATGATGATGCGACTCCCAAAGTCGAGAAAAAAGACAATAAAAATTAAGCCAGGCCGCCATGTTTGACATCGGCTGGTCTGAGATGCTGCTTGTTGCGGTGGTTGCCATACTGGTGATCGGGCCGGATGAGCTGCCTGGCATCATGCGCACGCTGGGCCGCATTGCGCGCCGCCTGCACTATATCAAATATGCTTTTTCGCAGCAGTTCGACGATTTCATGAAAGAGAACGATCTCGCCGATATCCGCAAGCAGGTCAATTTTGAAGCCAAAGACGCAGACGAGTCCGACGACGAGCAGGAAGCCTTGCCGCCGCCGAAGCAGGTGAACGATGGCAACTGAACTGCCGAGCATAGAGCGCCTGACGCTCATCCAGCACTTGGTAGAGCTGCGCAAGCGTTTGCTCTGGGCGATCGTGATCATGGCTGTCGGCATGGGCGTTTGTTATCTTTATGTCGACCAGATTTATGATTTTCTCGTTGCGCCGCTGGCGAAGGCGATGGGTCCGCAGGATTCACACCGCCTGATTTACACGGGTCTGACCGAGGCGTTTTTCACGTCGCTCAAGGTTACGTTCTTTGCCGGAATTTTCCTGACTTTCCCGTTCCTGCTGTGGCAGATATGGCTGTTCATGGTGCCGGGGCTTTATAAAAAAGAACGCGGGGCTTTCCTGCCGTTCCTGGTGGCGACGCCGCTGTTGTTTTTCCTGGGCGGCGCGTGCCTTTATTACATGGTGCTGCCGATGGCGTGGCCGTTCTTCCTAAGCTTCCAGACGACGCCCGCCGAAACCGCGCTGCCGATCCAGCTTGAAGCGCGCGTCAGTGAATATCTCAATCTCGTCATGACGTTGATTTTTTCTTTCGGGCTTTGTTTCGAGTTGCCAGTGCTGCTGGCCCTGATGGGCAAGGCGGGCATGATTACGGCGGAGACGCTGGCCAAGCGGCGCAAATACGCGATTGTCCTGATTTTTGTTGTTGCGGCGATTTTGACGCCGCCTGATATTTTAAGTCAGTGCCTGCTCGCCGCGCCGCTGATAATCCTTTATGAAATTTCAATCCTTCTCGTGCGCCATGTCCAAAAGCCCGCAAACGCTGTATAAAGACGGCCTTGAAAAAGGCAAGTTCAAGCCGGACGCCGCGCAGGGCGCGGCGCTTCGCTCGTTCCAGCGTTTGTATGAAGAGCTTGGCAACAAGCCTAAAGGATTAATTCAGAAAATTACGAAACGACGCAAGGAAGTCCCGAAGGGGATCTATATCTATGGCGGCGTGGGGCGCGGCAAATCGATGCTGATGGATTTATTTTACAAAGCGGTTCCTTCCGACATAAAAAAGCGCCGTGTGCATTTCCATGAATTCATGATCGAGGTCCATGATTACATTCATACGCGGCGCGAGGATGAAGGATTTGACGAAGGCATCGACGGCGTTCTGCCTGCGCTGGCCGCGCGTATCGCCGAGCGTGCGAAGGTTTTATGCTTCGATGAATTTCACGTGGCCGACGTGGCCGATGCGATGATTTTAGGCCGTCTGTTCACGGCCCTGTTCGAATGGGAGGTCGTCGTCGTCGCCACCAGCAACTGGCCGCCGGATAAACTATATGAAGGCGGGTTACAGCGCGACCGTTTCCTGCCGTTCATCGCACTTTTGAAATCGAAAATGGAAGTCATTCATCTCGACAGCCCCCACGATTACCGGACATTATTTTTGCAAAGCGAGGGCAGTTATTTCTGGGCGCTCGGTGAAAATTCGTCTGCGCGTGTGAAAGAGCTTTTTATTAAACTGACCGATGGTATTCCGCCGCACGAGGAAATCTTGCATGTGAAGGGCAGGGACATCCCGGTCATCGCCGCAAAGGGCGTGGCGTGGTTCACCTTCTCCCAGCTTTGCGAGCAGCCGCTTGGCGCCGAGGATTATCTTAGAATCGCGACCTCGTATCACACGGTGTTCCTCGAAAACCTGCCGAAGCTTAATTACGACCGCCGGAACGAGGCCAAGCGCCTGATGACGTTGATCGATGCCCTGTACGAAAACCGCACCCGCCTGATCGTCACGGCCGATGCCCCGCCGGACAAGCTTTATTACGGCCACGATCATGAATTCGAGTTCCAGCGCACGGTTTCACGCCTGCTGGAGATGCAGTCTGCAGAATACTTGAATAATTTTCTATAATATCCTAGATTATGGCATCAGTTTCTGAGTAGGGGGGCACCGTGACTAAAATTGCAATTATTGGCGGAACAGGCGCAATCGGCGAGGTGCTGACTCACCGCCTTATTAACTCAAATGTTCCTATCGAGAAGATCGTTTTGATCGGGCGCAGCCAAGACAAGGCGAAAGGCAAAACGCTTGATTTTGAAGATGCCGCGATCATAACACAAAGCAGCACTGAAATTACCTACTCAGATGATTACGAAGCTGTTAAAGATGCAAAAATTGTGGTCATGACGGCGGGGCAAATCCGTACAGAAAAAATGCAGAGAGAGGATCTTCTCAGGCAAAATGCGCTTATAATCAGCGGCGTTGGCGAAGCCATCCGTAGAAAAGCATCTTCCGCTTTTATTATCGTTGTCACCAATCCACTCGATAATATGACGGCGCACATGCACAATGTGGTCGACGGGCCGCCGAAAAAAATCTGTGGCATGGCTGCACAACTGGATAGCGCTAGGTTTACCAAAGCGATAGCCGAGGAATTCGCGGTTGAGCCTGAAGCCGTCACAAGCGCCATGGTTTTTGGTGAACACGGCCCGAGCATGGTTCCCATTTTCAGCCAGGTCAGAATAAAAGGCGACCTGATTACAGTCACAGAAGAACAGCAGGAAAGAATTCGTAAAAAGGTCCATGGAGCGGGTGCGCAGATTATTGGCCTGTTAAAAACCGGCGGTGCCACGCAGGGGCCTGCCGCAGGCATACAGAGCATCATTGAAAGTTATATTCATCCCAAGGGCAAAATTATACCAAGCGCGGCATTGTTCAGAGGCGAATACGGAATAACGGATGTTTTCATGGGAGCGGCTACATATATCGATCGCAGCGGAGTAAAAATTATAAACATCCCCTTAAGCCCGTCAGAAAAAGAGGGGCTGCATATTTCTGCAGAAACCATAAAGAAAACAAACGCCGCCATGGATCTCGCTTTACTGCATTAATAACCTGTGTTCGCCCGAAGCCTATTTCAAAACCCCTCATTACCGTCTATATTTAAGGCCGGGATTATTCAACACATGGGGATTTTTAATGGCACGCAGGAATAAAATTGGACTGGTTGGCGCAGGCATGATCGGGGGCACGCTCGCGCACCTCGCGGGCCTCAAGGAACTTGGCGATGTCGCCCTCGTCGATATCGCGGAAGGCATCCCGCAGGGTAAGGGGCTGGACCTGGCGGAATCCGCGCCGGTTGAGAATTTTGATGCTAATTATCAAGGCTCGAACAGCTATGAAATCCTGAAAGATTCAGACGTCATCATCGTCACTGCAGGCGTGCCGCGTAAGCCGGGCATGAGCCGCGACGATTTGATCGGCATCAACACCGGGGTTATTCAAAAGGCCGGGGCGGAGATCAAGAAATACGCGCCTAACGCGTTTGTCATCGTCGTGACCAACCCGCTTGACGTCATGGTCGAGGTGATGCAGCGCGCAACAGGTTTCCTGGCCAACAAGGTTGTCGGCATGGCGGGTGTTCTGGACAGTGCGCGCTTCCGTTATTTCCTCGCCGAGGAATTCAAGGTTTCGGTTGAAGATGTCACGGCCTTCGTTCTTGGTGGCCATGGCGACACGATGGTGCCGCTGGTGCGCTATTCCACAATCGCCGGTATTCCGCTGCCCGACTGCATCAAGATGGGCTGGAGCACGCAGGAAAAACTCGACAAGATCGTCGAGCGCACGCGTAACGGCGGCGGCGAGATCGTCGCGCTGCTGAAAACCGGCTCGGCTTATTATGCCCCGGCTGCGAGCGCGATTGTGATGGCGGAGAGCTACCTGAAAGACAAGCGCCGGGTTCTGCCCTGCGCCGCCAAGCTCAATGGCGAATACGGCATCAAGGGTCTTTATATAGGTGTGCCGGTAATTATCGGCAAAAACGGTGTTGAGAAGATCGTTGAGATCAAACTGAACCCGGAAGAGCAGAAAATGTTCGACCATTCGGTCAATGCGGTGAAAGAGCTTATTACGGCGATGGAAAAAGCCGCCTGATTTAGCGAATAGTGAGATCCGTTGGCTTGGTGCCAGCGGATGAGGCTACCAGCGGCTCATCTGTATGGGTCCGCTCGGTGAGTTTGAGGCCCTCGTCCCTGAATTCCGCGGGAATGTCCCCCTTGATTGTGGGTTTTATGAAATTAATATCGGAGACTTTCGCTGCCGCGTTTTTGATCAGCATCTCGCGGACATTTGGATCAAGAAGGTTTTTATTCACTGCCTTCAGTTCATCGATGGCATAGAAATCGTTGCCCTTTTGAAGCCACAATTCGTGATGCAGGTGCGGACCTGTGCCTTCACCCGTACTGCCGCTCCTGGCAATTCCTTGTCCCCTCTTGACGATATCGCCTTCTTTGACCAGGACATGATTGAGGTGGGCATACATTTCGAATATGCCGTTTCCATGCGAGATAATCAGCGTCTGTCCATAGCCATTATGTTCTCTTGCGCTGACGACCTGGCCTGCCGAGGTTGCCGGCAATAATGTATTCTCCGACATCGCATAATCCGTGCCGCGGTGGAGTGACTCGCCGCCATGGACCGGGTGATTATGACGCACATGATAGATATCGGAAACACGGTGTTGCCTCGGATCGACAGGCAGGAAAGCGGTCATGGACGCCGTGGCTGTCAGCATGTCAGGGCGCTTGATCATGCTTTCAAGGGTTTTCAGCCTATTTTCCCAGCCGTCTTTGAATTGGCCGTATTTTTCCGGTTCTCTACTTATAAGATCGGCATAGTGGGCCCGGCGCATGTCGATCATCTTCTGCGGCATTTTCGCTACATCGCTGCCGGCTTTCTTCAGAAGGCCATTTCCGAACTCAACCCCGCTATTTACCGCCGCGTCGAACGCGACCAGTTTCACGGCAGCACTCATCTTGTTGATATCGCCACCGGGCCAGCGCATTTTATTCCAGTATTCGGTGCGATAGAACTCAATCGCTTTTTCCTTCGTCAGGCCCCGGACAGCTTCTTCCTGCGCCCGTTTCAGTTCTTCCGGCGTCAGTTTGTCACTATTTTTTACCGGATAATATTTGCTATTGATCCCGTATTTGGAAATGCCGCCATTCGGTTCGTGTTCGTTGACTTTGTCATTGCCTTCGAACGGGAGAATTGTATTTATTATGTCGTTGAAATTCTCGGGGCGCTTGGCGCCCTTGGTCAGTATCTCGAGTAAGTCTTTGTATGACAGTTTACGGTACGGGTGATTGGGATCGCTTGCAATTTCCCGCATTAAATCGACAGCTTCCTCCTGGGGAGTTTTCTTTCGCGGCTTCGTGGCCGGCTGTTCCGTTTTCTCTCTTTCCTGTGTCCGGGGGGCAGGCTTTACAGGTTTCTGCGGAGCTCTTTGCGGCTCTGTTTTTTCTTGTCCGGTTTTTGTTTCAGACGGCGGAGACACAGCAGGTGGTTCTTGACCGGGCACCGGCGCTTGGGTTTCAGACTCTTCAGTTCCAGGCTGGCCGGTTTCTTCCGGCGAGCGCTCGTCCTGCTCTGCGGGGGGTATTTCCTTTTTTTCGCTTTCAGGCTGCGGCGGGAAGTACACGCTCGAGAGAAGTTCGAAATCGGTCATGTCCTGTTTCCACAGGCCGCCGATAAACGCGAACAGGACGCGGAAGAAATTCCCTATGTCTTGGGTAATGGTGGGTTCGCGCAAAGACGCCGCATTGTGCTGTTCAGACAATGAATAGTGGCGCCCATGATGCCTGGGGCGCTGATATCTGTTTCTGCTGTTGAACTCGCTTGTAAAGTCGCGAGGCCCCTCTGGCGGGGGCTCATCGTCAACCATCAATCACACCTTATGTCTCTATTACTAAATAATTTTTTTATAATTTAATTACCCTCATTGTAGTCGAAAATGGCCCTTTTTACAAGTTTTGCAGGTTTTCGGCCTGAGATCTGGGTTTAATGTAAGTAATTGTTTTTATTGGATTTTATATAACTTCTGAGGTTATATCTGCACGGGTGCGTTTTTGGAAGGCTTGCCAAGGTCGGGATTGGGCGCCGGTTGTTCACCGGGCTGGGGCAGGGTGCCCGCCGCATCGGTAAAGACAGGGGTGATATGGCCGGTCAGCGGGCGTTCGTTGCCAAAGTCTTTCGTATCCACCGAGGCCCGTCCAGATGTGGCGGCTGATGCGGGAAGCGGTTTCTGATCAATATCTTCAAACTCTTCGGTTTTTTCACTCAGGGCGTAATATTCGTGCAGCGTTTTGTGAAGCTGTTCCTGTATCCGGCCGTGACTGTCTATGGCTTGCAGGGTTTCGGGGTCTTGTCCAAATTCTTCCCTGTTCGTGACGTGTAGCAGATGAATGTGCGATTCCGGGTTCTTCGGATCGTGGCGTGTTTCCTCGGAAAAGCTGACGCCTTTTTCTCGGAGAGCTGCGGTGCTCTTCCGGTATTCCTGGACAATTTGCCAGACTTGCTGGGTTTTATCGCTGTAATCGTCGTGCGCCTTGACGGATGAATAATATTCTTGTGTTGCGTCCAATGTTTTTTCTGCGAGAGCGCTTAGTTCCCGTCCGTTTTGGAACAGCTTTTCCTTGGCTTCGCCTGTTCCGTCGCGCAGTTTTTCCCGCTCGGCATACAGAGTTTCCAGGCGGGTTTTATTTTCTTCGAGAGCGGCGATGCGCGTTTTGTTTTCTTCGATTTCCTTGCCGTAAGCCGCCATCTTTTCTTTCAATTCTTCTATTTCTCTGTCCGTGGCGGCAAGGCGGGTGGTCAAATCCTCAAGGTTTTGCTTGTCTTCGGCATATTCCGTTTTCTTCTTCTCGACTTCCTGTTCCGCTTTTTCAAGTAAGGCTCTTTTCCGGTCGGCTTCCAGCGCGTACCAGATGAACGACGAAGCAGCCTTGTTGTAATGTTCCGTGCGATGCTCTATTTCGCCGGGTAGGGCATCATAAGTTTTGATGCCTTTCTGAAGTTGCTCCTGAAGTTCTTTTTTCTGGTCTTCGCCGGTGATTTCCTGAGGTTCTTCGGTCAGGGGGTCGATGAAAAAATACTTCCCGTTTTTCATGTAAACGGGAACTTTAACTTCTGCCACACGAGGTCTGTCGTCGTTGTTGTTAAGAACAAATGTGACCTGCGCGACATTTTTGATCGCATCAGAGGGAAATGCATTTTGCGCATCCAGCGTCAGGTTCTGGGCTTCTTTCTGGATTCTCTCCGCTTCTTCCAGCGTTTTTAACGTCTGGTCTCTTTCCCGACCGCATATAGTCAGTTTTTGCCGGGCCGTTTCGATCTGCGGAATGATTTTTTCGCGCGCTTCAGTTGCGTGAAGCAGGGCCGTTTTTGTTTCGGTCAGAAGTTTTTCAAGATATTCGTTGCGAAACTCAAGATTCTCGATCTGGCGAAGAATCATCGAGTGCATAAGATGATAAAAATCATCGAGTTTTTCGTCTTCCACCTCTTCCTGGTTTTCCTGGCTGTAGGGATTTTCAAGGCTGTCTATGTGGCCGCCTGCCGCCAGGGCCAGCTTGACAAAAAACATCTGGGAGTTGGAAATGTGATCGGCACCATGGGGATGCTCGTCCATTGCGTCATCACCCGCGATCTCGTCGTCGGGAATATTTTTAAGACGGGGGTCTTGCGGACTGCGGCCCCATAGGCTGCTTTTGTCCATCATGCATCACACCTTCTTGTTACCCCGGCTCTCTTGTCGGAGCCGCTTGTTTTAGCGCCGTTTATCCGTTGTATGTAAAGTAATCGTTAATTCTTTACAAAATGTTAACGTATCCGGCTTTTCTCAGCTTGCTCACATCTTACCCGTTTGGCGGGAAATCCGCAAAATTGGTCGTGGTTGCAGGGCTGGTTTTGGCTGGCTTGAAATGCTAAATAAAACAGATATTTAAATGATGCTGCCCGGATCTGAAAACCTGCTGGAGCCCGGTAAAAGCTGGAAAAACAAGGGCTGAAGTATGAAAAAGATTTTTTTGCCTGTGATAGTGCTGGCGCTTGCCGGGGGGCTGTTTCTGCTGGCACAGGGCAGGAACAATTCGGCGCTGGAGGCCGTGCACCCGGTTCGTGGTCCGGCGATACAGGCGGTTTATGCCACGGGCACGGTCGAGCCGACCGTCATGATGCCGATCGCGCCGCGCAGCACGGCGCGCCTTATGAGCCTGCAGGCCGATGAGGGGCACATTGTGAAAAAAGGCGATGTTCTCGGCCAGCTTGAAGACAGCGACATTCAGAAGCAGCTCGATGAAGTGCGTGCACGCGCCGAGTTCGCCGAAAAAGATTACGCCCGCAAGGGTGAGCTTTTAAAGCGCGGCGCGATTTCCAAGGGAACAGCAGACCAGAGCAAAGCTGATCTCGACGCGGCTCGCGCTTCCGTCGAGCGCGTGAAAGCTCAGCTCGGTTATTTGCAACTGACAGCGCCGGAAGATGGGCTGGTGCTGCGCCGTGATGGTGAAGTGGGCGAGCTTATTCCCGCGAGCCAACCGGTGTTCTGGCTTTCCTGTTGTGCGCCGCTGCGGATTTCCGCCGAGGTTGACGAGGAAGATATTGCGCTGGTGAAGCCGGGCCTGCCGGTGATGATCCGGGCTGATGCTTTTCCAGGTCAGGATTTCAGCGGCAAAGTCGACAGTATAACGCCGAAGGGTGACGCTGTTTCCCGCAGCTACCGCGTGCGTATCGGGCTTTCCGGCCAGACGCCACTGATGACCGGTATGACGGCTGAGACGAATATTGTTATCAGCGAGACGAAAGATGCACTGCTGGTCCCGGCGGGCGCGCTGGATGGGGAGGCTGTGTGGATTGTGCAGGAGGGTAAGCTTTCGAAGCGCGGGGTTGAGACCGGTGCGAGGAATTCTTCAGCGGTTGAGATTCGTAGTGGTATTACGCAGGACGACGCTGTTGTCTCTGCCCCCCGCGCCGATTTTGAAGAAGGCCAAAAAGTTCATATCAAGATGATGGAATGGAAAGCGCCCTGATGCGCCTGACGTTTTCCATCGCGCTTCGTCATCTTCTCGCCCGCAAGCGGCAAAGCATTGTCTCGTTGATGGGAATCGTGATTGGTGTCGCATTTTTCCTCGCCATATCTTCGCTCATGCAGGGATCGCAGAAGGATTTTATAGAGCGGCTGGTCGATAATTCGCCGCATATAACCGTTTCCGACGAATATCGCGGCGTGAAGAAGCAGCCGGTCGAGGATTTTTATCCCGGCGCGCTGGTTGAATTGCGCAACGTCAAGCCTTTGACGGAGACGCGCGGGATACGCGGGTATAAACAGATCGTTGAGGAGCTGAAAACCATGCCGGGCGTGCGGGCATCGTCCGTGCTCAGCGGGCAGGCGATCCTCAGCTTCGCTGGCAAGGATGTCAATATCGTCCTCAACGGCATGATCCCGGAAGATATCCGCGATATTACCACCATCGAGGACCACATGGTGGAGGGGTCGGTCGATGACCTCATCGCGAACCGCAACGGCATCGCAGTGGGGCAGGCCCTGATGGAGAAAATGTCGCTCGGCATGGGCAATAATATCACGCTGGCGTCCTCTGCGGGGCAAGTGCGGGTGTTCAAGATCGTCGCCAAGTTCCAGACTGGCCGTTCCGATTACGATGAAACGCAGGCTTTTGTCGATATCAAGCGGGTGCAGGCGCTCACGGGGCGCTCCAACCGCGCCAATACCATCATTATCAAACTTGACCGGCCGGACAATGCCCGCGTATTCGCGGACAAACTGGAAACCCGCATCGGCTACAAGACCGTGTCATGGCAAGAAGCGTCGGAAGATATCACGAGCACGCTGGTAATCAGGAACATCATCATGTATTCGGTCGTCAGCGCCGTGCTGATTGTCGCGGCGTTCGGGATTTATAACATCATCTCTACGGTGGTGATGGAGAAGCACCGGGATATCGCCATCCTGAAATCCATGGGTTTCCGTGTCGGTGACGTGAAGGAAATTTTTCTGATCCAGGGCGCGATTCTCGGCTTCGCGGGACTTGCGGCGGGCATACCGTTCGGGTGCGGACTGATGTTTGCCCTGATGCAGGTGCGGTTTAAACCACCCGGCCTTACGGAAGAAATCTCCATGCCGCTGGACTGGAGTTTCCCGCAGTTCGTTATCGCGGGTGCCTTCGCGTTTTTTGCCGCGCTGTTTGCGTCTTATTTGCCCGCACGCAAGGCCGCGCAGGTTCTTCCTGTCGATATATTGAGGGGAGGAATGTAAATGGGCGCGGTTTTACTGAAAGCCCAGAACGTTACGCGTATTCTTCCCGGCGATGTACCGGTGACGCTGGTGCGTGGAGCCGATGTCGAGATCAAAGCCGGGGAATTCACCGTTGTTACGGGCCCGTCGGGATCGGGAAAATCCTCGCTTCTTTATCTCCTGGGGCTTCTGGATCACCCGACCGAAGGGCGTATAGAAATAGACGGGCGCAGTGTCACTGATTTTACCGCCGATCAGCTTGCAAAAATACGCCTCGAAAAGATCGGCTTTGTCTTCCAGTTCCATTTTCTTCTACCAGAATTTTCGGCGCTTGAGAATGTTGTCCTGCCGATGCGTCGGCTCGGAAAGCTCCCGGAGCAAGATATGCAGGATCGTGGCGCAAAGCTCCTCACTGATCTCGGTCTCAAAGATCATATGCATAAAATTCCCAGGAAGATGTCAGGCGGGCAATGCCAGCGCGTGGCTATTGCCCGGGCTATGGCGAATGACCCGCTGCTGATCCTCGCCGACGAGCCGACGGGTAATCTCGATACGGCAGCCAGCAAGGCCGTGCACGATATTTTCAGGGGCATTGCCCACACGCAAAAACGCGCCGTCATTGCTGTCACGCACGATATGGATTTCGCGTCGATGGCGGACCGGCGCATTCATATTGTCGATGGAAAAATCGTAAAGGATTAGTTTTAAGACTTAGTCTTTGCGGGCCAGGCTGCGCAGCAGCACGTAAAACACCGGCGTCAGCACCAGTCCGAAGAATGTCACGCCCAGCATGCCTGAAAACACCGCGATGCCGATCGCGTGGCGCATTTCTGCGCCCGCGCCGTGCGATGTGATCAGCGGCGTCACGCCCATGATGAAGGCGAACGACGTCATCAGGATCGGGCGTAATCTCATGCGGCTGGCCTCGATGGCGGCCTCGATAGTCGTGCGGCCGCGATGCTCAAGTTCGCGCGCGAATTCGACGATCAGAATCGCGTTTTTGCACGCAAGCCCCGCGAGGACGAACAGGCTGATCTGCGTGAAGATGTTGTTATCGCCGCCTGTCAGGTAAACGCCGAGGATGGCCGACAATATGCTCATCGGTACGATCAGGATAACCGCGATGGGCAGGGTCAGGCTTTCATACTGCGCGGCGAGTACGAGCAGAACCAGCAAAATACAAAGCGGGAAAATAAACACGGTCGTGTTGCCGGCCAGGATCTGCTGATAAGTCAGGTCGGTCCATTCATAGGTCATGCCCTGCGGCAGTGTTTCCTCCAGAATTTTTACCATCGCTGCCTGCGCTTCACCGCTGGAGAAACCCGGCGCGGCGTCGCCGTTGATGTCGGCGGAGCGGAAGGCGTTATAACGCATCGCGGTTTCAGGACCGAACGTTTCCTTCACCGTCACGATGGAGCCCAGCGGCACCATCTGGCCCTCGTCGTTACGTACCTGGAGTTTCGTTATATCTTCGGGGCGTGAGCGGAATTCCTTGTCGGCCTGCGCGATGACCTGGTACGTGCGGCCGAACTGGTTGAAGTCGTTAATGTACAACGAGCCCAGATAAATCTGCATCGACTGAAAGATATCGTCGATGGGCACACCGAGCTGAATCGCCTTGGCGCGGTCGAGGTCCGCGTAAAGCTGCGGCACGTTGATGTTGTAACCTGAGAATACGCCCGCAAGCTCAGGCGTTTGCCACGCGCGACCGGTAACGGCCTTCACCACGCCGTCAAGGGCCTGATACCCCTGATCGAGACGATCCTGTATCTGCAATTTAAAACCGCCGATGGTGCCAAGGCCCATCACGGCGGGCGGCGGGAAAATCACCACGAACGCATCGTTGATCTGCATATATTTCTGCTGGATGCTGTTGGCGATGGATTGTGCGCTGAGTTCATGTGACGTCCGTTCCCTGAAAGGCTTCAGCGTCAGGAACACAATGCCGGCGCTGGAGCTGTTCATGAAGCCATTGACGGAAAGGCCGGGGAACGCAACCGCGTCCTCGACGCCGGGTTCCTGCATGGCGATGTCCGACATTCTCCGGATGACAGATTCCGTTCTTTCAAGCGTCGCGCCCGAGGGGAGCTGCGCGAAGGAAATCAGGTATTGTTTGTCCTGCGCGGGAACGAAGCCGGCGGGAACCAATTTGAAAACATAAAATGTCCCGCATACCAGCGCGAAATAAACGATGAAGGCGAGGGCCTTGTGCGAGAGCATCCATGTAACCGTCGCGGAATAGAATTTCGTCGCGTTGCGGAAGAATATATTGAACAGGTTGAAGAACCAGCCGAACAGCGCATCCATCGCACGCATCAGTGGGTCTTTAGGCTGGTCATGGCCACGCAACATGATGGCGCAAAGAGCCGGGCTGAGGGTCAGCGAGTTGACCGTGGAGATCACCGTGGCGATGGCGATGGTGAGGGCGAACTGCTTGTAGAACTGGCCGGTCAGGCCGCTGATGAAGGCGATAGGCACGAATACGGCCGTCAGCACGAGGCCGGTTGCGAGAATCGGCCCTGTGACCTCGCTCATGGCCTGCATGGTGGCCGCGCGCGGGGAAAGGCCGTTTCCAATGTTTCGTTCGGCGTTTTCGACGACGACGATGGCGTCGTCCACGACGATACCAATCGCCAGGATCAGTCCGAACAGCGACAGGACGTTAATCGAGAATCCGAAAAGCATCATGAAGGCGAAGGTGCCGATGATCGAGACGGGCACCGCGAGCAGGGGAATGAATGATGCGCGCCATGTCTGAAGGAATATGATCACGACCAGCACCACGAGCAGGATCGCCTCCAGCAGCGTGTGTATAACGGCCTCGATGGAGTCTTTAACGAAGGTCGTCGGATCGTAGATGATGTCGTAATCGATGCCTTCGGGGAAGTTTTTCTTCAGTTCCTCCATCGCCGCTCGGACATTGCGCGAGATTTCAAGTGCATTGGCTTCAGGCGCGGAGAAGATACCAGCGCCGACGGCCTGCTTGTTGTTCAGCAGCGACATCATGCCGTATTGTTCGGCATCCATTTCCACGCGCGCGACGTCCCCGAGGCGGGTGATTGCGCCGCCGGGTTCGCGCTTGACGATGATTTTTTGGAAATCCTCTGGCGTTTGTAGCCTTCCCTGCGCAGTGATAGGAAACTGCATCTCCACGCCCTTGTTGTAGGGCGGTCCGCCGATTGTTCCTGCTGCGACCTGCACATTCTGACCGCGGATGGCGTTCACGACTTCGGTCGCGTTCATGCCGCGTTCGGCGATCTTGTCAGGGTTGAGCCAGATGCGCATCGCGTAGTTACCCGAGCCAAAAATCTCCACGTTGCCGACGCCGCGCACTTTCGCGAGTTGGTCACGTACGTTCAGCGCTGCGTAATTACGCAAGTAAAGCATGTCGTAGCGGTCGTTCGGCGAAATCAGGTGAACGACGAGCGTCAGTTCCGGCGAGCTTTTGACGACCGTGACGCCGAGCTGGCGGACGATGTCGGGCAGGCGCGGGAGGGCCTGCTGCACACGGTTCTGTACCATTTGCTGCGCGAGGTCGGGGTTGGTGCCGATCTTGAAGGTGACGGTGAGGCTGAGCTGACCTTCGGCGGAGGCGAGCGAGGACATATAGAGCATGTTCTCGACGCCGTTGATCTGCTCTTCCAGCGGGCCCGCGACGGTTTCAGCGACGATGGCCGGGTTGGCGCCGGGGAAGAACGCCATGACGCCGACGGTGGGCGGTGTCACGCCGGGATATTCCGCGACGGGTAGCTGGAACATTGCGATCATGCCGGAGATAAAGACTATGATCGAGAGCACGGCCGCGAAAATCGGGCGGTCGATGAAAAAGCTCGAGAACGTTATCGGCCCGGGATTTTCGAGCTGTTCTTTTGAAGGGATGTGCGTCACGGCTCGGTCTTTTCAGGCGTTTCCGTTGTGGGTGTTTCTTCAGGCGAAGGGGCTACTGGCGGTTGCGCTGCCGCTGCCGGGTCGCCGACCTGCGGTTCGACCACCATATCGGGGTGGATTTTCATGATGCCGTCGGTGATGACGACTTCGCCGGCTGCAAGGCCGCTGGAGACAACGCGGTTACCATTGACGGATTCGCCGGGCGATATCTCGCGGTACACCACTTTGTTCTCGGGGCCGACAATATAAACATATTTGCGGTCCTGATCGGTGCCGATGGCGCGTTCGGGAACGACAAGCGCGTTCGTATTTTGCGGGCTGCCGAGGCGTACGGTAACAAACATGCCGGGCAGCAGGCTGCCGTCTTCGTTCTTGAAATGCGCGCGGGCACGGATGGTGCCCGAGCTTGTATCGATCCGGTTGTCGAAGGAATGAATATTACCTTCATAGACCATGTCGGGTGCGCTCTGCAGCGAAAGTTTCACGGGGATTTTCCGCTCTTCCTCGCTGCTGCTCGTTGCCCCGCGCAGGTAACGCAGGTATGTCTGCTCGTCTACTTCGAAGTCGGCATAGATGCCTTCGCTTGAGACAATCGTCGTCAGCATCGGCGCATTGGGCCCGGCTTCAACCAGGTTGCCTTCGGTGATTTCAGCGCGGCTTACACGGCCCGAGATCGGCGCCTTGACGTGCGCGTATTCAAGATTGAGCTGCGCGCGTTTCATTCTTGCCTCAGCGGAGGCGATGGCGCTCTTGGTGACGAGTTCCGTGTTCAGGCGCTCATCGTATGTGCGTTTCGGGATTGCGCCCGTGCCAATTAGTTCTTCGGCGCGTTTGAGTTCCTTGACGGCGAGGTCGTACTGGTTTTTTGCGCCCTGAAGATCGGCGCGCGCCTGCGACACTTCTGCCTCGTAGGGGCGGGGGTCGATCACGAACAGAATATCGCCCTTGTTAACCGCCTGACCGTCCTGGAATTTGATTGAATTGATCGTTCCGCTCACCTGCGGGCGAAGGTCGACGCTATCGACGGCCTGAAGGCGGCCGGGAAATTCTTTCCAGATTTGCACCGGGGCCTCTTCCAGCACGACGACTGGGACAGGCATCGGCGGCATGGCGTCGGGTGCACCGGCTGCATGGGCGCCCGGGCTTCCGGCCGCCTGTTTGTCCTTTGCGAGGAAGCGTCCGGCGGCAAGGCCGATCGCTCCCAAAACTGCCAGAATCAGTAATAATTTCAGGATTTTCATGCGTGCCCCCGCGCCCTTTGTTCCCTATATGTATGGCGCCGAAAGGCAAAGTACAGGGTTGTCGTATTTTCTCAACATAAAATTCTGCGTATGCGGCCATTTATATTCCATAACTTATCCCAAGGGTTTAATTCCCGGGGCCGGGGTGCTAGGTATAAAAGCCAACAGACAAGATTTAAAAAAACCATCCATGGACAACCAGTTCGTATTACTCAGGCACCGCAGATTCCTGCCGCTTTTCATCACGCAGTTCCTGGGCGCATTCAATGACAATCTCTATAAAACGGCGCTCAGCGTGCTGGTGGCTTACGCCGTGTGGGATATCGGCGGCTGGCGCCCGGAAATCGTCGTCAGCCTGGCCGCGGGGCTTTTTATCCTGCCCTTCATGCTATTTGCGCCTCTTGCCGGACAGATCGCCGACAAATACCCGCGTAACCGCGTGATGCAGGTGATCAAGGCGGTCGAGATCGTGATTGTGTGCGCGGCGATGGTTGGGGTGTGGCTGCATTCTGTTCCTCTTCTGCTTATTGTCTTGTTCGCGTTCGGTGCGCATTCGGCTTTTTTCAGTCCCTGTAAATTTTCCGTCCTGCCGCAGCACCTGAATGACGGCGAGCTGATCGCGGGGAACGCGCTGGTGAATACCGGCACATATATCGCCATTCTTTTCGGCAGCATTTTCGGCGGGCTGCTTGCGCTTGCGAGCGTGGGAATTATTGTTGTTTGTGTGCTGCTCCTGCTGGTCGCTGTTGCCGGGCTGATCTTCAGTTTTTATATTCCGCATGCGCCGTCGCCGTCGCCGGACCTCACTATTAATTCCAATCTGCCTGCGGAAATGCGGCAGATTCTTGTTTTCGCCCGCGCGCAACGGAACGGCGTTTTCACCGCCATGATTGGCACGTCATGGTTTTTCTTCGTCGGTGCGATGGTTCTGGCGCAGCTTCCCAACTATACGAAGCAGGTTCTCGGCGTTGATAATATCGTGCTCGCTTTTTTTATGGCTGTATTCTCATGCGGTATTGCGCTCGGCGGGCTTGTGAATGATGCGTTGCTTAAATCAAAAGTCGAGGCGACCTATGTCCCATTTGCGGCATTGGTGCTCACGTTTTTCGCGTGCGACCTTTATCTCGCCAGCGGCATTTATCATTTCGTCAGCCCCTTGCTTGGCGATTATCTCATGACATTGCCGTCATTTTTGGCGCATACATCGGGCTGGAGGATTGTGATCGATCTGTTCATGATTTCCGTCGCGGGCGGACTTTATGTCGTCCCGCTTAAGGCCATCGTGCAGGAGCGCGCTGCCCCTGAAATGCGTGCGCGCATTATTGCCGCCGGTTGTTTTCTCGACGCGGTATTTATTCTCGGGGCCTCTATTATTGCCATCTTTATGCTGGGCGTGGGATTTGCTATAGAACATCTGTTCCTGCTGCTTGCTGTTGGCAGCGCAGGGATGGCGTATTACTTGAGCCGTCTCGCGCCGACGAGCATGATCAGGAAAATATTTAGGAGGCAACATTGAGCAAGCCATTACTCGTTTTCGCGATGAAAGAAGAAAGTCAGGATGTTTTCTCTAGCTATGATGTGCTGCATTCCGGCATCGGCAAGGTCAATGCCGCCTATGCGCTGACCGCGCGTTTGATGAAACAAAAGCCGCCGATGGTTATCAATATGGGCACGGCTGGAAGTCGCAAGCATGCGGGCGGAATTATCGTAAGCTGCACGTCGTTTGTTCAGCGCGACATGGATGTTACTGCGCTCGGTTTCGAAAAATGGAAGACGCCATTTTCCGATGACCCGGTGGTGATCAATCATGGTGTTCACGCGAAAGGATTTCCCGAGGGGCGCTGCGGCAGCGGCGATAATTTCGACGCCACCGCGGGGGCAGGCGATTTCGATGTCGTCGATATGGAGGCTTACGCACTGGCGCTGATTTGCCAGCGGGAAAAAATTACGTTCATGTGTCTGAAGTATGTTTCGGACGGCGCTGACGATGACTCGCATAAAGACTGGAACGCGGCGCTGCATGATACAGCCGAAAAACTTAAAGAGGCGCTTCACAAGGCGGGCTATTGATGAATAAACCCAAGGCCACGGTTATTGCTGTTCTTGTTGTTCTCATCGTCGCGGTGGGCGGCATTTACGTGATGCAGAATCACCAGACGACATTCGACAAGCGCCAGGCTGCGGAAGAACAGGAACGGGGGCGGGAGCTTGAGAAGCGTTTCGAGGAATTTCTGAACAAGTTTCTCAAAAACATTCATGACGGCATGGTCAGCTACAAGAAAGAACGCAAAATGCTGATCGAGCTTGTCGGCCCTGCGAACCTGCGCGATCCCGCTTATGTCGAGGAGAATTATAAACTCGTGCAGCAGCTTATTCCGTCACTGCGCCAGCGCATGGCAGACGTAATCGGGATTTTTGAAACCGCCCAGACGGAAATGGATGCCTTGCTTGTGGGTCAGCCTGAAACCACCCGGGCGCGCATCGTCCAGCAATGGGATGAGCTCAAGCGCATGCAGGGGCAGGCCTATATGGATTTCTTCGCGACCGAGAATGATCTGCTGACGGCCTATGGGGATTTGATGAATTTTTACTATGACAGGCGCACCGCGTTTGAAGTTAATATCGATGCGCGCCAGGTGATTTTCAAAAACCCTGAGGATACTGCCGAGGAAAAACGCCTGAAGCAGCGCATAGACGATCTTTACGCACAGCAGGAAGCTTTCTCAAAGCAGCCCCAAGACGTGGGCAGGCCCCAGTAAAAAAATTATTTACCGCAGATTTCCTTGTGGGTGCCGTCGCAATAAGGCGGCGTTTTCGTGTGCTTGCACATGCAGAGTGACGCCGAGCCGGTTTCTGTTGGGGTGAATTTGTGGGAGCGGAATTCCGAGCCCTTGTGCGCGCCGTCGCAGAACGGTTGCTTCTGCGATTTGCCGCAGGTGCAGAAGGAGTAGAGCTTGTCTTTTTCGAGCTCGACGGTGACGGGGGCGGTGCCGGCGATGTCCGGTTTCAGGGTCATGGGAGGTTCTCGCAGCCCGCGCCGAGGCAGAGATACTCCACGGTGCCGTTGGCGTTGAGCTCGGTGCCGAGGATGAGCGGCCCGGCGCCCGCGACGGAGACAGCGAGGCAGCCCACGAAGAGGAGGATAAGGAACCCGCTGAACAATATGGCCTGGATTTCTTCGCGCTGACGGCGACGATAGTGCTGAATCATGAAAAAAAGCATCGCTGATTCAGCCTGAAAAGCCAATATCGTCAGCTTTTTTGCATACAATGATATGGGGGTAAATGGTGGCGGTGCAGGGATTTGAACCCCGGACACAAGGATTATGATTCCTCTGCTCTACCACTGAGCTACACCGCCATGGTGCGAGGGTTTTATGGCCTTTTCGGACGGATTTTGCAACCCTTCCTTATAACTTGCCCGTGCCAGAAATCCAGCCGCCGCCCAGCACCCGGCTCCCCGCATAAAAGACGCAGGCCTGGCCGGGCGAGATGCCGTATTGGGGCGCTTCCAACGTAATTTCCGCGCCGTTATCCGTGCGGCGGATCGAGGCGGGAACGGGTTTCATCGAGGAGCGAAATTTCACCGTCACGGGCGCGTCCGTTTCAGCGCTCAGCCAGTTGCAGTCCTTTATATGGAGCACATCTTTCGCCAGCGCTTCCTTGGGCCCGACAACGACCTGGTTTTTCGCGGGGTCGATGCGCAGAACATAGAACGGGTTGTTATCGTCGTTATGTCCGCCGCCGATGCCGAGGCCTTTGCGCTGGCCGATGGTGAAATGGATGATGCCGTCATGCGTGCCCAGAACGCGGCCGTCGATATGGACGATCTCGCCGGGCTTCTCCGCCTCGGGGCGGATTTTTTTCACGATCTTCGCGTAATCGCCGCCGGGGACGAAACAGATGTCCTGTGAATCTGGCTTGTCGGCGGTGAGGAGGCCAAGGCGCTCGGCGTGTTTGCGCGTGATGTCTTTTGTCCAGCCGCCGAGGGGAAAGCGCAGGAAATCCAGCTGATCCTGCGTGGTGGCGAAGAGGAAATAGCTCTGGTCTTTCGTGTCGTCGATGGCGCGGTGAAGCTCGGCCCGCCCATTGTTTCTTTGGTCGCCGTTCATGCGCTGCACGTAATGGCCGGTGACCATGCAGTCGGCGCCGAGATCGTTCGCGACGCGCAGTAAATCGCGGAACTTGACGGACTGGTTGCAGCGCACGCAGGGGATGGGCGTTTCGCCGCGCATGTAGCTGTCGGCGAAATCGTCGATGACCGACTCGCGAAAATTGCTTTCGTAATTGAGGACGTAATGCGGGAAGCCGCGCGCATCGGCCACGCGGCGGGCGTCGTGGATGTCCTGGCCGGCGCAGCAGGTTTTGGATTTCGACGTGGCCTGCCCATGATCGTAGAGCTGCAGCGTGACGCCGACGACGTCGTAGCCTTCCTCGTGCAGCAGGCTGGCGGCGACGGATGAATCGACCCCGCCCGACATGGCGACGACCACGCGGGTATCTTTGGGTTCTTTCGTTATGCCGAGGCTGTTTTTCATTTGGGGGAATATAGGGGCGGGAGGGGGCGAAAAGCAAATATGGCTGCAAAGCGAGGGGGTGTTTTTGCCAAGGGGCTGATTTTGAAGGGCAATCCGGTTTCACTCCGTGCAGATTTGGGGGAGGGGGTGGGGTGAAAGACCTAATTATATACTTCACTAACCAAAGTCCTGTTTCTTGACATAATTATACATATTGCCTAAAGTCTTAGAAAGCAGGAGAAATCACAATGCAGCTCCCCTATCTTTCTGAAACAATTCAAAGCCCTGACGGAATTGAATGTTCTGTCCTCGACGAAGTACATGTCGATTTTAATAAGGCTTCTTCGCGTGGGCGCAAGAAAGCGGAAACGCTTGTGAAAGAAGCGCAGGGCGGCGAAGAAATTGTAACAAGAAATAAAGCGGGCCAAGTTGAATCAACTTATATCGCTCAAAAAGGCGATGCTATTTTTGTTAACGTTCATAACCCTGATGATGTTTACGTACCCGGAAATCCGGATGGAAGCAGATGGCAGTTCAGCCAACTTAAAGAAAAAGGCTACGACATAATTCATGGCCATCCTTTAACAACAGCAACTAGTGTTATCGTTAAAAGCGCGGAGACCTTTAAACTTCTTCCCAACGCAATAGAAAAACCCACTTGCATTAAAGATGCATGGGGTGCTGGACCACATCAATTTCTGTTCGCGGGTGCTGCATTAAAGTTGAAGGATAACGGTCATATAACAGGCATCGATAAAGAAGCGTTTGATGCATCTTGGGAAACTTTTAGTCTTTAATTAACTGTTCAGACTTTAGCTCTGTCTTCGAAATCTTTTTCAGCTTTTCGTCAAAAGCCTTTTCGGATTCATCGCAGCCGTGTTCTTTGGCGGCTTGGACGAATTTATCGGGCTGCGCCCTACTCTTCGAGGTGGGGGATTTCTTCGGCATAAAGCAACGATACTTGGGTGTCATCTGCAATCACGAACCAGACACGCAGACCCGGAACCACAGTCCCGTTTTCTCGGATAACCCGGTCGGTTTTAGCGATCCTTATAGGTTCGTGGCCCGGGATTAAATCGAAGCCTTCTGGTCTATTCGATATCCGCCTACCACCAGTATGACGTCAAATTAATCAAAACCACTAAATCAGTTGGATTGAGATCGAGATCTTTCTGATGTTTAAGCAAAACGTCTGGAAGTATTTGAAAACCAGCATTCGCAGCCTCGCCCCATTTCGCGGAAGGCTGGTTTTTTGGTGAGGTAATTGCTGAATCTTTTTCCATCATACGTCCAATTTAAACAAAAGGCTGCAGCTAATTAAGATATCTGTTTATCTTAGGGTGTTATAATGTCGCTTTTTAAAGTTTTCTTTAAATTCAAAGGATTATTAGCCACTAGCGGGTGGCTTTGCGGGCGGGTGATAAATTCTGCTGGTTCGTTTCGCAGAGATCGATGACGGCGTGGTCTAACTCAGGATTGGCGGCGGCTTTTTGCGCGTGGTCGCGGGATTCAAGATAGTGCGGATTGATGAGGGACATGGTTTCGTTGACAAAGATCAGCCTGTGAAGCGAGAGGCCCTGGCGCAGGCTTTCAGCGGGCAGCGTGTCCTGGTGGTACTGGCAGATGCCGCAGAGTTCCTCGCGTTTGTCGAATAATTTTTCGAGCTGCCATTCATAGTCAAAAAGTTTTACGAGATTGTCCTCGTTTCCGAATTCCCAGGTCATATCGCCCGAGGCCCACAGGCCTTTGTAACCGTCCTTCAATGCGGCGTCCAAAAGCTCCTCGATTTTCTGCAGCATGAGGTCGGTGTCGAACGTACCGTCGGCCTGCAGCGCGGCTTCGGAGGAGAGGATGAGACGGCCGGCGTCGATTTCCTTCCCGGCATCCATACCGAAACCTTCGAGCGTGGAGCGCAGGCCCGCGACCATCGGCGGGCTGTTCAGGTAAAGGCAGCGATAATTCTGGTTGAGCTTTTGATAAAGGATCGCGGCGATCGCGGGCAGCTGCACGGCGGGCGAGCCTTTGTAAATCATGCATTGATGCCGCGAATGCGATTCTATATCCCGATTATACGCCGGGGCCTGAAAATCTCAATATCCGGGCTTTTATTTAACCGTTGACTTAATTAACTGAATGGTGTAATAATAGAGAAATGGACAGTTTTGCAGCCCTTTCCGACCCAAGCCGGCGCAGCATTATCGAGATGCTGACGCTGAAGGGCGAGCTCAGCGCCGGGGAGATCGGCGGTCATTTTGAATTCACGGCGCCGGCGCTGTCGAAGCATCTGAAGATTCTGCGCGAGGCGGGGCTGGTGGAGATGGAGAAGCGGGCGCAGAGCCGCGTTTATTCCGCGCGGCCGCAGGGGATGCGTGAATTGTCCGAATGGGTCGAGCGGATGAACAAATTCTGGAGCCCGCGTATCGACAGGCTTGAAAAGTTATTGCGTGACGAAGACAAGACAACCAAAACTGAAAGGAAACTATGGCCATGACAAACTTAAACTCCGCACAGGCACAGAAGAAAACAGACGGGAAAAAACTTTACGGCGTGCTGATCGCGCCGGATACGCTGAAGTTCGAGCGGGTGCTGCCCGGCCCGGTGGAGCGCGTGTGGGAATATCTGACCGATGCGAAAAAGCGCGGCGAATGGTTCGCGGGCGGGCCGATGGATCTGCGCGTGGGCGGCGAAGTGCGGTTCGAGTTTAAAAATTCGGAGCTGAGCGGGCACAAGGATGATTTTCCGCCGGGTAAGGACAAGTCCGCGGATAAATGCGAGGACGATCACAGTTGTGGCAGCAAGGAAGGGGAGGGCGATGTGATGGTCGGCAAGATTTTAAAGATCGAGAAGCCGCGCCTGCTGAAGTTTACGTTTACCTGCCACAATCTGCCGACGGAAGTTGAGTTCCAGCTGGAGCCGCGCGGGAAAGATACGCTGCTGCGGATCATTCATAGCAACGTGACCAACCGCGATGTTCTGCTGGGCGTCACTGCCGGATGGCAGACGCATGTCGGGATACTGGCGGACAAGATGGCGGGCGTTAAGCCGCAGCCCTTCTGGACGACGCATGCGCAGCTGGTCAGGGAATACGAAACGCTACTTGGTTAGTGTGTGTAGAACTTATCGCGTATAAAAACGCCGGGAACATATGCCCCCGGCGTTTTGATTTTTCAGACCTGATTATCAGGCGAATATATTAAGCGGCTGCTTTTTTATCGGCTGGCTTGTCTGCTGCGCCTGATCCTTTTTCGTCGGAGCGTGCTTCGTTGCCGGGTTCGGCTTTAGAAGCTTCCTTATTAGCCTCTGCAGGATTGGGATTTTTAGGATCCTTCAGGTTTGCAGGGTTTTCTTTGTTGGCTGGTTGATTTTGCTGATTTGTCATTTTTTATCTTTCTTGTTCGTTTCTACATTTGGTGCATAGGTCTAACACGCGCGCGCGCGGATCATTCCATAAACTATATTAATAAATGAGTTGCTATTGCGGGCATTGACGCGAATGAGAAAAGCGGTTGCCGAAGGGAGGGATTTTCAACCCTCTTTATCTTTCGCGCGCAAGGAATTGTCTTTGTTTGACACGCGTGAATGCTTGGCGTATTCGGGGGCCTGCTGGCGGGCGCGGTCGCCCTTGTGCATGCCGCCGGTGGGACCGACTTCAGGGCCGGTGCCAGGTTTCTTCTGTGTCATGCGCTTTTCCTACCATGTGTTCGTTGTAGCCGGTGCCGCCGGACTGGCCGCCCGATTTTTTGAAGCGGCGACCTTTGACTTTGTTCATGCCTTTGTCCTGGCCGTTGCGGAAATTGGTGCTGCGCATGGGATTTTTCTCCTTTTGTGGGGTTCGGGATGATTGGATTCACACCAACGCCCGGCTGGACGAAAGGTTCGCGGGGGCTTATATATTTGTTACAGAAACATCGAAAGGATTTGGCCCCATGAAAGAGGCGACGAAGAAGAGACTCAGCAGGATTGGCGTGGGTGTTGTTATCGTGCTCGCGGTGCTGGCTGTTATTGTGGCGCTGCAACCTGATCATACGCATGTCGAGCGGAGCGCGGTGGTCAAGGCATCGCCGGAAGCGGTTCATGCTTACGTGAATGACCTCGGCAACTGGAATTCATTCTCGCCCTGGGCGGATCTGGATCCGAACGCGGCGATAGAATATGAGGGTCCGCGCACGGGCAAAGGCGCGACGTTCCGCTGGGACGGGAATAATGAAGTCGGTGCGGGCAGTATGACCATCGCCGAGAGCGTGCCGGGCGAGAAAGTGCGGATGGACCTGGAATTTACCCGGCCGATGCCGGGCAAGAGCACGGCGGCATTCACGCTCGCACCCGTAGAAGGCGGCACGAATGTGACGTGGAGCACGGACTGGGACAATAATTTCATCAGCAAGGCAATGGGCCTGATCATGGATTGCGATGCCATGATGGGCGGCTATTTCGAGGAAGGCCTTGCCAATCTCAAGACGCAGGTCGAGCGGTAAAATTCGCGCCGGTTATTTGCGGCGTTTCTTTTTCGCCGTCAGGTCGACCATGGCGTTGAAGCCGCCGTAAGCCATCTTGTTCATCGGGAAAGGCATGTCTTTCGGGTCGGGGCAGATTTCGTGCACCTTCGGGTCGGCCATGACTTTCTTGTTCACGGAATCGCGGTGCTTACGCGATTTGTAGACGATGTACGAGAACACGACCGTTTCGCCGGGTTTGGTTTTGGCAAGCCGTGTGAAAGGCAGGCCCATTTTAACATTGAGGTCCTGACCGGAACATTCCACGTATTCGAGCGCGCCGTATTTCATCCAGATTTTTCCGGCGGCGGCGGCGATGCGTTTATACTCTTTCAGTTTCGTTTTCCTGATCGGAATGACGAAACCATCAACATAGCGGGGCATGATGCTTCTCCTTTAGTAGTTCCAGCAATTGCCTTTTTTCGCCTGGCCGGGCGGGCAGCCGTGGGGATGGCCATGATGGGCCGGGTGGCATGCCGATAAAAATCCGGTAGTGAACAGCAGTAGTAGTACGAGTTTGATTGTGCGCATGGGGGTTCCTCTTCCAAGGCTCAAACATACAACATAAGAAAAGGTTCCACTACCAGCCTGTTTTTGTGCCGGGCAGGGCGACGATGAGGCCGTCCAGCGCATCGGTGAGCTTGATCTGGCAGCCGAGGCGCGAGGTTTCGCGGATGTCGGAGGCGGTGTCGAGCATGTCGATTTCTTCCTCGGATTGTTCGTTGTCCTCGGCGGTGACGCGCATGACCCAACCGGGGTGGATATAGACGTGGCAGGTGGCGCAGGCCATGCACCCCCCGCATGCGCCCTCGATGCCGTCGATTTTATTTTCCTTCGCGGCATGCATGATGGAAATGTTTTCGTCGGCGTTAATCGTTTGTTGCGAGCCGTCGGGCTGGAGAAATGTAATTTCAGGCATTTTTTCTCTCTGGCGCGGCTTTCCTGCTCATGCGCGCGGTGATTTTTTCAAAGGCGGCGAGGAAATTTTCGATGTCGCTTTCGGTGCTCGCCCAGCCGGTGGAGACGCGGATGGTTCCGGCGGAGTCGGCACTCATGGCTTTAAGGACGTGGCTGGGCTTGACGCTGCCGGAGGCGCAGGCGGAGCCGTTGGAGAGTGCGATGCCCTCAAGGTCGAAGGCCATGAGCAATGTTTCAGACGATGCGTGGGGAAGCGAGAACAGCGTGGTGTTCGGCACGCGGGGAGCCTGTGAAGAATGAATGATTATATCGTTATTAATTTTGCGCAACGCATTTTCTAATATATCGCGCAGTGTGGTGGTGTGGGTGGCGAGGCGGGAGAGATCGCGCAGCGCGAGCGCAGCGGCGGCGCCGAATCCGGCGATTGAAGCGGTGTTTTGTGTGCCGGGGCGGGCCTTTTTTTCCTGTCCGCCGCCGTCGAGCAATGTGGGCGTGACGCCGCACAGGCCAAGGCAGAGTGCGCCTGCGCCCTGCGGCCCGCCGAGCTTGTGGGCGGAGAGGGTGAGGAAATCGATATGGCCGGGCGACATGTCGATGGCAATTTTCCCGGCGGCCTGAACGGCGTCGCAGTGAAAGAACGCGCCGTGTTTTTTCGCGAGGGCGGAGATTTTATCGACGGGCTGGATGACCCCGGTTTCGTTATTCACCAGCATGACGGAGACGAGCGCGGTTTTTTTTGCCTTGAGTAAAGTTTCAAGCGCGTTCAGGTCGACGAGGCCGTTTTTATCGACGGGAATTTTTTCGGCGGCGGACGCGGCTTCGAGAACGGACGGATGCTCGATCGCGGAAACAAGGATGCGCTGATCTACGAAATATTTGAGAACGGTGTTGTTGCCTTCCGTCGCGCCGGAGTTGAAGATCACCTGCGCGGGCGGGCAGTTTACGAGCGCGGCGATTTGTACACGTGCATCCTCGATCATCTTGTGCGCCGCGCGGCCGTGGGAGTGCACGGACGAGGCGTTATGCGGCGCGGCCATGGCTGCATTGACAGCGGCAATCGCTTCCGGCCGCAGGGGCGCGGTGGCGTTATAATCGAGGTAAACGGCGGCTTTGCTGTTTGTCATGCGCCGTTTGTAGCGTGTTATGCGGGTTTTTTCAAATAGGCGGTTATGGGGCCGATATAGGCATGCCGTATAGAGGACTTTCTGTTACGACGGGCGCAGATCACGGGTTTCCGCTTTGGGCGCCGAAAATACACTCCGTTTTTGCTGCTGCTGGTATATTTTTATGCACACCCCGGCGATGAATTCGTTACCACGTTCTTCAGCCCATTCGTAGATGGTATGTGCTGTGTTGTAGACCCTATCGCTGATTCCAAGCTCATTCCGCTGCCTGGTCACTTCGGGGCTGAAAAATATTCTCAGCTTTTCTCCGATATCGTATATGGCCATAGGGTCATTGAGAGTAACCGGCTTATCGATGAGTTCGATTATTTCCCTTTTCAGGGTTTCTATCTGGGCTGGAGTGAGATTTCTGATTTCGTTATCCATGCCATTCCCTGTTTATTTTTTATGATGGCTGCGCATCCGGCGGCGACAGGTAAGGGGCCCTGACGACAGTGCGGGCGAATGCAGTTGTCCTGACGGGTTTACGCCCGGCCAGCAAAAGATCAATTATCGGGACGGCATATCCATGCCTTTGCTCACTTGCCAGTTTTCTAAATCTGTTCATCGTGTTGAGATGCTCCGGGTCTTTGAGCTCGAGGCAAAGGGTATGAAATTTTTCAATATTGCCCGTGATTTTAGAAAATTCCGTGACGCGCGATGAGTTTGCCCCCGGGCTTTCTTCATGAATGACCCATGACCGGGGCTTGCCCAGGTCGGCTTCGATTGTGGCCCGAAGTTCGGCCAATCTTTCCGGTTTGCTGGTAATGCCTGAATTTGTCATTGTAATTTCCTTTCCTTACTTACTGGCTCTGAATCAAAAATTTTTTGCTTAATAATAAGTAGTGGGCTGCAAGGGAAATTCCTCGATCCTATGAGGTACATCCTTGCCCCTGCTAAAATTACTATAAGGGAAGGGGGGGCTCGATCTTGTTGGCTTGTTCTTCGGCGGCGCTTGTGAATGCCACAGCGGGTTCCAGCACTTGATCTTCCATTGTGTTTTCCTCTGTTCAGAATTTTTTTATTTCACGGAGATTAGCAGGGTTTTTTATTTTATGTCAATGACGTAAAAAAGCGTATCCTTGCCCTTAATGATGCTCCAATTTTGCAATCGCTTCTTTTATTTTAGCAGCAATGTGTTTCTCGTAGCTCTCAACGGCAGTGTGGTCCTGACCGGTTTTTACCAGCTCTGCGAAGGTCTCGATAAAACTCGTGTATTTTTCGCGGTGTGCGATGCTCATGGGCGTTTCGCCGTGAATGTTCCGCTTTGTTAAATCAATGCCCTGTTCAACCATAATCTCAATCACGTTCACATGATTGTTCCTTGCCATGGCGGTACCGAATGTGTCCTGCCGGAAACCGTTAAGGGTGCTGTCTTCTTCGAAGCGCATCAACTGACGAAGCTTTGCGAACTCGGGTTCCTGAAACTCTTTAAGAAACTCTCTCAATCTTTTGCGATCAGAGTACGGCAAGGACGCCGGATCTTGCAGCAAGGAAAAGATATGAGTTGTGAGATGGTGAGCTTTTCTCCTGAATCTAAGCGTGAGATGTATTATATCTTCGTCGCCCCCCTGAAACTCATGCTTTAAAGCTTGAGCCATCTTCGTCGCTTTTCCCCAAAAACCCTCGCCGCTCATAGTAACTCCTGTGACATCGCCGCTCATAAGTAACCCCTACCCACCCGTTTTGTTATGGACGGGAGATTAGCAAGATTGATTATTTTATGTCAATAATGATATAAAAAATTCACAAAAATTTTAAAGGCGGGAGACATCAATTATCCACAAATTTATCAACAGGTTACGATAAAAATATAGACATTTACGTATGGGTGCCATATAGAGTGGGCAAAATGAGTGCCCGGGACAGGCAGAACCGCCTCCCGCTTTAGTCAATACGCCCTCGTGTGAAGGGGCAAAAAATTAAGGGGACTACATGCCAGAAGTTATTTTCAATGGCCCTGCCGGCCGCATCGAAGGCCGTTACTCGCATTCCAAAATAAAACACGCGCCGCTGGCGCTTATTCTTCATCCTTCGCCAGAGCATGGCGGCACGATGAACAACAAGATCACTTACATGATGTTCCAGGCTTTCGTGTCGCGCGGGTTTTCTGCGCTACGGTTTAATTTTCGCGGCGTTGGAAGATCGCAGGGGATTTTCGACCGCGGCGAGGGCGAGCTGAGTGATGCCGCTTCGGCGCTCGACTGGATGCAGGAGATTAATCCGAACGCGCCCTACGCGTGGATATCGGGATTTTCATTCGGCGCATGGATTGGCATGCAGTTGCTGATGCGCCGCCCGGAAATCCGCGGCTTCGTTTCCGTCGCGCCGCCAGCCAACACGCAGGATTTTACGTTCCTGGCGCCGTGCCCGACGTCGGGCCTGATCATCCAGGGTCAGAAGGATGATGTGGTGACCGAGCCGGAAGTGAATACTTTCGTCGACAAGCTGCACCAGCAGAAGGGGATCAAGATCGATTACCGCATCATTCCCGGCGCCAATCACTTTTTCCACGGCCACACCGACACGCTGATCAGCCACGTGCATGATCACCTCGACAAGGCCGAGGGTGGACTGAAAGTCCAGAGCGCACTGGTGGCGGCGGAGTAAATCACTGAGTAAGGAGTAACTGGATGCCTGTTATTTTATTAGAACAATGGTTTCTTCAACAACAAACTCCCGCGGCTCCCGAAAGCCCGGCATGCCTGGTTGGAAAAATTCTTGATGCACAGGGTGAAGAAGCAGATGCATGGGTGATAAACCCTGTAGGGTATCGCGGGGAAAATATTGTTGTCGCCAGCGGCGCTGAATATCAATTAGGGGATGTTCAGCCGGACTACGAACGGAAAAATCCGGGCGCACGGGATACAATTATCGCAAGAGTTCACGAAGCGCTTCCGGACCTTGCGTAATCTTAATATAGCTGATTATGCGGCTTTCGGGATGTTTTGCGCGGCTTCGCGGACTTCGTCGATGTGGCCCTCGACCTTGACGCCGCGCCAGACTTTCACGATTTTGCCTTGCTCGTCGATGAGGAATGTGGAGCGCTCGATGCCCATATATTTCTTGCCCATCATCGATTTTTCTTTCCAGACGCCGTAAGCCTCGCAGACTTTGCCGTCCTCGTCGGAGCCGAGCGGGAAGTTGAGGTCGTATTTTTCCCGGAATTTGTCGTGGCTTTTGACGCTGTCGCGGGAGATGCCGACGATGCCGATATTCATCTTGTTGAATTCTTTAATCTGGTCGCGGAAAGCGCAGGATTCAGTCGTGCAGCCGGGCGTGTCGTCCTTGGGATAGAAATAAACGACCAGTTTGCGGCCTTTGAAATCGGAGAGCGAGACAGTGCCGCCGCCATCGGAGGGGATTGAAAAATCGGGGGCCGGGTTGCCGGGCTGCAGTTCGGACATAATTCACTCCTGTCGGTTAAGTTCTTATCACAGATGGTGATTTTTACCATCCAAATCAATGTCCACGGTAGCCAAAACCGTTTTAGCGCATTAAAAGTAGGGGGATGACCGTATAAACCCCCATACAACCCTTTGCGGGAGCGAGAAAACTGGAAAAGAAGGCCCGATTTTTTAACTGGAAAAGGAGCAAGTCCCTGCTGGAGATCCTGGCGGCGGCGTGTTTCCTGTTTTTCTTCCTGATCGGGCTTTTCTTCTGGCGCGTTTCGACCAGTCCGCTCGATATGGGTTTCGCCAAGCCTTATGTTGAAAATGCGCTGACGAACAGGGAACGCGGTCTTTACACGAAACTCGGGAGTATAGTTTTGCACTGGCCGGATTTAGCGGGGCCGTTGCTGCTGGATGTGCGCGACGCGAAAATCCTGGGCGTTGACGGCCACACGGTTGTTGAAGTCGACGAAGCCGCCATCACGTTGTCGAAGGCGGGATTTTTCATCGGCCGTATTATGCCGGTGGGTTTGATATTGAAGCACCCGCAACTGACGCTGATCCGCGGGAAAGAAGGCAAGATCGATGTGGGTTTCGGCCCGCGCGTCAAGGAAGAGGACGTCAAGGACCAGACAGCGCTGACCGAGCGGATACTTGAATATGTCGCGCGGCCGGGGAAGGAATCCGGCTCGCCGCTGGCGGCGTTGAAGCTGTTTGAAATCCAGGATGCGCAGGTGAATGTCGAGGACAGGCAATCGGGGACGACGTCGTTCCTGCCCGAGGTCAATGTCGCATTCAGGAGCACGGGGCAAGGGCTGGACGCGGACATGATGGTCAGCTTCGACGATACGCCGGAGTGGCCTTCCCGGTTCAGGGCGAGTTTGCTTATCCCGTGGGAGACACGCGACGTGGTGATGGAGGCGAATCTCGAGAATTTCGACCTCGAGTTCCTGGCGGATAAAATCCCGGCGCTGGCTATTCTCGACGGGCAGGATATCGAGGTGGATGGCAGGCTGTACGCGGTTTTAGATTCCAATTTCAGGCCGCAGCAGGCGCAGCTTATCGCGAGTTCCACGGGCGGGTCGTTCATGATCCCGGAATTTTCGGATGGCCGCGTGCCGTACGAGGATTTTTTCTTCGAGGTTAATTATAACGTGGCGACGGAGCGGCTCGACGTGCCGGGCGCGAAGGTAACGGTCAAGGGTGTGACGATCGCGGCGGAGGCGGCCCTGCGCGCGACGGAAAAAGAAATAGCGGGTCCGATCAAATTTTCGATCAAGGATTTGAAGCAATCGCAGATCAAGCCGCTGTGGCCGAAATTCCTGGAGGGGGATAACGCCGAGGAATGGATCGTCGAGAAAATGTCGGAAGGCGTGTTCCCGGACGTTTCGGCTGTGATCGAGATTTTTGCGCTGCGCTCGGCGGACGGCAAGTGGGATGTCGGCGCCGAGGATGCGCAGGGATTTTTCACGTTCGAGAATATGGCGGTGGATTACCGCGCACCGATGATTCCCGTCAAAAAGGCAAAGGGCAGCGGCGAGTTCAAGCTGGCGGAGGAGAAGCTCAGCATTGATATAGAGGACGGCGTGATCGGCGATATGAAGGTGCACGAAGCGGAGCTGGAGTTCGTCAATATCATCGAGGCGGGCAAGGGCAAGGCGGATATCCGCGTCAAGCTCGAGGGGCCGCTGAAAAACGGGTTTGAATATCTTTCGCGCGAACCGATCACGCTGGAGCATGATTTCGACCTTGAGAAAGTGAAGGGCAATGCTTCGGCCACGATCAATGTCGCGTTTCCAACCAAAGATATCCGCGTCAAGGACGTGAAAGTGAACGCGGAAGGCGTGATGAGCGACGTGACGCTGCCGGGCGTGATGAAGAGACTGGAGCTAACCGGCGGTCCGCTGAATTTTACTATTAAAGACAATCTGTTTGTCCTGAAGGGCGATGCGAAAATCCAGGGGCGGGATGCAAAAATCGATTACCGCGAATTCCTGAACAGCGAAGGACAGGAATACAAGAGCAAGGTGGTTGCGAGCCTGCCGGTGGATAACGCGATGCGGACGCTGATCGGGATGGATTTGAGCGATTTTCTTGATGGCGATGCGTATGTCGACGTGGTTTATACGGAATTTGCGGGCGGCAAGGCGGAGGCGGACCTGAATGTGGATCTGAAGCCGTCTTTGTTATTCTTCAAACCGCTGGGCTATGAGAAAAAGCCGGGCGAAGCGGCCAACACCACGATGAGGGCGACGCTGCAGGATGGAAATCTGAAAACGGTCACGGGGCTGAAAGCGACGGGCCCGCAACTGCAGATCGACAACGCGAATTTCAGGTTTACCGAGAAAAAAGACCAAACAGCTTTGACGGGCGGCGATATAGGCAGTTTCGTCGCGGGTGAAACCATCGCGAAAATGAAATTCGATATCACGGATGCCGGGAAGTATGTGATCACGGTTAACGGGTCGTTTTTCGACCTGAGGCCCTCGCTCGACGGCGAGAGCAACGATGAAACCTATAATGAGCCGCCGATGGAAATCGCCCTGACGGCGGACAGGCTACGCGCCTCCGAGAACGAGCCGCTGCAACACGCGCGCCTGAACGTGGATATCGACGGCAGGGGAAGTTTTAACAACCTGGAACTGACGGGCGTTGCAGGCAAGGGCAATGTTTCGATCCGGTATCAGCCCGATGCATCCGGCAAGCGAGCTTTCCGCATGGAGGCGGACGATGCCGGGGCGACGCTGCGCGCGTTCGGCGTGTATGACAATATCGTCGGCGGGAAGCTCGATATTTACGGCGCTCCGATCAAGGGTATCAACGACCGGAACGTGAAGGGGCTCGGCACGATCACGAATTTCAAGGTCGTGAAAGCCCCGACGCTGGCGCGGCTGCTCGGCATGCTTTCGCTGCCGGGGGTTTTGTCCGGGCTGAGCGGCGACGGACTCAGCTTCACCAAGCTGGAGGCGGATTTCGACTGGGTCTACAGGCCGAAGGGAAGTCTGCTGGTGGTGAAGGACGGGCGGACGTCGGGCAATTCGGTTGGCTTCACGTTTGACGGCACGTATGACAAGAACAAGAGCTTCATCGATGTCGATGGCACGATGATCCCGCTCTCGGGCGTGAACAAGGTGATCGGGAATATCCCGCTGATCGGCGATATTTTAACGGGCGGGAGCGGCGGCGTGTTCGCGGCGACGTATTCGGTCAAGGGTGATGCGAAAGCGCCGCAGGTGTTTGTAAACCCGCTGTCAGTTTTGACGCCGGGGATTTTGCGGCGGATTTTGTTTGAACAAAACTAAGGCCGGATCCCCGCCTTCGCGGGGATGACAACTTATTTAATTTTCACGAGCGCGTGTTTTTTCTTGCCGGCGGAGAGCTTGATGTGATCTTGCCCTCTCATTTCATTATTGCCGAGTATTTGGTCTATTTTTGTAATAGCGATGTCGTTGCACTTTGCTCCGCCACCTTCGATTAATCGTTTTGCTTCGCCTTTCGATGTGGAAAGTCCAGCTTGGACGAAGAGATCAACGGCAAGAATGCCATGATTTATAATATTGCTTTCAATGTAAATCGTTGGAAGATCGCCGCCGGCTTTTCCTTCTTCAAAAACTAATTTAGCAGTAACTTCTGCTGCGAGCGCTTCTTTTTCGCCGTGGCAGAGTTTGGTGGCTTCGAAGGCGAGGATTTTTTTTGCTTCGTTGATGTCCTGGCCCTTGAGCGCCTCGAGCTTTTTGATTTCATCCATGGGAAGAACCGTGAAGCGGCGGAGCAGCGTTGAGACATCGGCGTCGTCGACGTTGCGCCAGAACTGGTAGTAATCATACGGCGAGAGCATGTCGGCGTTCAGCCAGACGGCGCCGTTGACGGTCTTGCCCATTTTTTCGCCGCTGGCAGTGGTGAGGAGCGGCGCGGTGAGCGCAAAAAGCTGGACCTGCGCAGCCTTGTGGCCGAGATCGACGCCGTTGATGATGTTGCCCCACTGGTCGGAGCCGCCCATTTGCAGGACCGTGCCGTTGCGCTTGTAGAGTTCGAGGAAGTCGTAGCCCTGCATGACCATGTAATTGAATTCGAGCAGCGTGAGCGGGCTTTCGCGTTCAAGGCGCGTTTTCACGGAGTCGAAAGAGAGCATGCGGTTGACGGTGAAGAAGCGCCCGTAATCGCGCAGGAACGAGAGGTAGCCTAGGCCATCCAGCCAGTCATTGTTGTTGACCATCAGCGCGTCAGTTTTGCCGGGGCCGTAATTCAGGAATTGTTTGAAGCAGGTGCGTTCGATGTTTTTAATGTTGGCTTCGATGGTGGCGTCGTCGAGCAGTTTGCGCTGCTCATCTTTAAATGACGGGTCGCCGATCTTGCTGGTGCCGCCGCCCATGAGGGTGATGGGTTTGTGGCCGGATTTCTGGAACCAGTGCAGCATCATGATGCCGGTCAGATTGCCGACATGGAGGGATTTGGCGGTCGCGTCGAAGCCGATATAGGCGGACTGGACGCCTTCGGAGAGTTTTTTATCCAAAGCCGTGAAATCGCTGCACTGGTGAATGAAGCCGCGCTCGTCTAATATGTTCAGGAATTCGGATTTATACTTACTCATGGACATAATCTATACGCATGGGAACAGGAAAAGTCTATAGAGCCATAGGGCTGATGTCGGGCACGTCGCTGGACGGCGTGGATGCCGCGTTGCTGGAGACGGACGGGCATGATTTTGTGCGGCCGATGGGCTTTTTCAGCCTGCTTTATACGGAAGAAGAGCGGGAGGTGATACGCGCGAATTTCGGCAGGGCGGAGCGGAGCGCGGCGGCGGAAAAAATTGTCACCGACCGGCATATCGAGGCGGTCCGGGCGCTGCTGGAACAGGAGAAAATTGCGGCTGGCGATGTCGAGGTGATCGGGTTTCACGGGCAGACGGTTTATCACAACCCGGCGCAGCGCGTGACGGTGCAGATCGGCGACGCGGCGCGGCTGGCGCGAGAAGTTGGGATTCAAACGGTTGCGGATTTTCGCAGCGCGGATGTGAAAGCGGGCGGGCAGGGCGCGCCGCTGCTGCCGCTTTATCATGCGGCGCGTATCAAGGGTGACAATATCGAGCCGCCGGTGGCGGTGCTGAATATCGGCGGCGTGGCGAATGTGACGTGGATCGGCGCGGATAAAATTCTCGCGTTCGATACCGGGCCGGGCAATGCGCTGATCGACGACTGGGTGAAGAGCCATGATTGCGGCGATTACGATAAAGACGGGATGTATGCGTCGAAGGGGACAATTAATAAAAATATTTTAGAGAAGTTACTCGCGAATTCTTATTTCGAGGCGAGGCCGCCGAAATCGCTGGACCGTGATGCGTGGGATGTCAGTGCACTGAAGGGATTATCCTGTGAGGACGGCGCGGCGACGCTGGCGGCGTTCACGGTCGAGGCGGTGAAACGCGCGCTGGATTTTTTCCCGGAGCGGCCACGGCAATGGCTAGTGACCGGCGGCGGGCGGCATAACGCGTTCTTGCTGAATTATCTCGGGATTGTCCTGGCTGCGCCGGTGAACCCTGTGGAGAAACTGGGCTGGAACGGCGATGCGGTGGAGGCGGAAGGGTTCGCCTATCTCGCGGTGCGGAGTTTACTGGGCGAGCCGCTGAGCCTGCCGGAAACGACGGGCGTTCCGAGGCCTTTAACCGGTGGCGTTCTTTATAAGCCGTGATATAAAGCCGCATGAATCTTGTCAGCGCTACAGATGAAAATATTGCCAAAGCGGCGGAGATTTTAAAATCCGGCGGGGTTGTTGGCATGCCGACCGAGACGGTTTACGGCCTCGCGGGTAATGCGTTCGACGGCAAGGCGGTCGCGAATATTTTCGAGATCAAGGGCAGGCCGCAGTTCAACCCGTTGATTGCGCATTTCGCGGAAATTTCTGATGTTGCGTCCTGCGCCGAGATGAACGAGCGGGCGGAAGCGCTGGCGCAAAAATTCTGGCCCGGGCCGCTGACGATTATCCTTCCGCGCGCGAAAAACTGCCCGGTTTCGGAACTGGCGAGCGCGGGGCTGGAGACGCTGGCGGTGCGGGTGCCCAATCACCCGGTTGCGAAAAAGTTGATTAAAGCGTGCGGGTTTCCGCTGGTGGCGCCGAGTGCGAATTTATCGGGCACGGTTTCACCGACCAGCCCTGCGCATGTTGTGGAAAGTTTGGGCGGCAAGGTCGACATGATTTTGGCGGCGGGGGCATCGAGCGTGGGTTTGGAATCCACTGTTGTGGATTTATCGGGCGGTGCGCCTGTGATCCTGCGCCCCGGCGCAGTGACGGCGGAAGATATTTCTGCCGCGCTGGGTGAGAAAGTGGAATATGAAACGGGCGATAGCGCGAAGCCTAAATCGCCGGGATTATTGCTCAAGCACTACGCGCCGAAAATTCCCCTGCGTATGAACGCGGTCGATCTCAATCCCGGTGAGGCGTTGCTGGGGTTCAGTTCTCTGCGCTTTATAGGTATTAAAGGAGGCGGCGCGGCGATGAGCCTGCCGGATTCCATGCGCAGGAACCTCAGCGAAGAGGGCGACCTGCACCAGGCGGCGGCGAATTTGTTCGCGATGCTGAGGGAGCTGGACAGGCCGGAACATAAGGGGATAGCCGTAATGCCCATTCCCGATGCTGGACTTGGCGTGGCCATCAATGACCGGTTGAAGCGCGCGGCAAGTTGAGGCAAAATCGAGGCCGGGATGAACAGCTCTAAATACATTTTTTCCTGGATTTCGTGGCCGGGGCTGATGGCGATCTGCCTCGGTGTTTCGGCGTATGGGTTTTCCGTGGGGCACCCGATCATTTATTTCAACATTGCCTATATTTTCCTGATTACGGCGCTGATTTTTCTTGAGCGCTGGATGCCGCATGAAAAAGAATGGCTGGAGAATGACGGGCAGACATTCGCGAATATCGCGCATACGCTCACCAGCAAGGGCACGGTGCAGGGCATCATGATTTTCAGCGGCGCGCTGGGGCTTGCGGAACTTATCAAGCCAGTAACGGAAACGGGATACAGCATCTGGCCGCGCGACTGGCCGATGTGGGCGCAGGCAAGCCTTGGCGTTGTCGCGGCGGAGTTCGGGCTTTACTGGGCGCACCGTATTTCGCATGAATGGCCATTGTTCTGGCGGCTCCACGCGATTCATCACAGCGTGCGGCGTTTGTGGGTGATTAACACGGGGCGTTTTCATTTCATGGATTCCGTGTGGAAGATCGTGCTTGGCATGAGCGTTTTGTTGTCGCTTGGTGCGCCGCTGGAGGTCGTGCAGTGGGCGAGTATCGTGACGGCCTATGTCGGCGTGCTGACGCATTGCAATGTCGAGATGCGTTTTGGGTGGCTGGATTATATTTTCGCGACGCCGGGCGTGCATCGCTGGCATCATTCGATGAATCTCGATGAGGGCGATATGAATTACGGCGAGAATGTTGTGATCTGGGACCTGTTGTTTGGCACGTATTATAACAGCGCGAGCAAGCGACCGCCGAAATTCATCGGTATCCCGGAATATATGCCACCGCTCTTCAAACACCAGTTGATGTGGCCGTTCCTGAGCCAGAGAAGGCGCGCGCAAATCCAGGCTATCTATCCGGATAACACCCGTACACCGGAAGAAATCATGCTGGCGAAGGTTTCCTAGAAAATGAGCCCGAACGACAAAGACAGTCCTGACTCTTCAACTGCCCGTCCTGAACGGCGCATGGGCTCGGCTTCCGACGCCTATTTCAACGCCCAGTTCGAGGCGCAGCCGATGATACTGGAGCCTGGGGAGGTCCTGTGCGGGGACGGGAGCGGGGTGATGTACGTGGCCAATGTGGGCAGCGGGGTGCTGGTGACCATGCATGATACGGAGCTCAAGATCGGGGCGATGGGGTATGTGCTGGTTCCGCCTGCCTTGCTGGAGACTTTTCCTCATTTCGAGCAGGGTGACGAAAAATCACGCATCCACGCTATAAAACCAGTCGAGGACTGCATCACCGAGATGAAAAAGCGCGGTGCGGGCAAGCACCGTATCCAGATGCGCCTGATTGGTGGTGGCACGATGCCCGGCGAGGAAAAGCGGGACGCTGGCACAAAAAATTACATTTTTGTGAGAGAATATATCACGCGGAAGGGTTTGGGCGTCCTGAACGAGGATCTTGGCGGTTCGTACGTGCGCCGCGTTCACTTTTTTCCTTCCACGGGGCGTGCCGTGCGCATGGTGCTGCGCCGCGCAACGGATTTTTCCGCAATGCAGAACGCGGAGAGGACAATTTCAAAATAAAATTCCCGGCACAGTTGATTTTTTCTTGCACCGCTCCAACCTTGTAAGATACCTTTAAATTACAAGCGTTTTCTCAAGCGCGCACGTGTCAGGGATTAGCATGAACTACTCTTTTTATTCACCGGAGAACTGGGAATCCGACATCCGCGAGGTGACGATAGAGTCCTGCGACGCGGATCCGCTTGGTTTTATGGCCGTGTTCACGCTTTCCGAAGCTTCCGCCAAAAACGGCATTTCCTTCAAAATCGGCGCTTCTACGCTCGCCCAGCGGGCCCGCAGCCTGTCACTGGCCGGTTACAAGGCGCCCATGACCAAGAAGGCAATCGCCATGCTTGAGAGCCGCATGACCGGCCCAGGTTGCGGTGCCTGCGCCTGAAAAGGGTCGAAAACTCTTTATTTCCCTTCGAATAAACCCCAAACTTACACATTCTGCCTCATGCTATAGGCAGAAATTCCATTTATGTTTTCATAATATAAAGCGGGCTAATGCGCGACAAGACTGCCAAGCAGAAAAAACAAATCAGCCTGATCCCTTCCGTCTGCGGCGCGGGGGCGCAAATTGCGGGAAGCGAGCGCGGCCCTGTGGAAATGAAAAATCACGGTTTGGAGCGTGAACTCGGTACCGGCGGTCTGCAGGCTACGTGGTTCAAGGATCCGGCAGCGCTTTACCAGGAAGAGCTTAAGGTTCGTCCGAATTTGCCTGCGCTAGGCAGTCCGGAGCGGCGGGTAATCGTCCTGGAGAATTGCCGCTCTATTGCCAACGATGTTGAAAGCGCCGTGAAAAGCGGTGCCGTGCCCGTGACTTTGGGCGGCGATCATTCCATGGCGGCGGGCAGTATTGCCGGGTTTGCGCGCGCCAAGAATGCGCATGGGCGCATCGGCGTTATCTGGGTGGATGCACACGGGGATATCCATACGCCGGAGACCAGCCCGTCGAAAGCGTATCACGGCATGCCGCTGGCGGCGCTGCTGGGGCTGGGCGACGAGGATTTCGTCACCATCGGCGGAGCGAGCCCGGTGCTGCGGCCCGAGCATATTATTTACCTGGGCCTGCGCAGTACGGAACGTGAAGAGAACCGCCGGATCTCGGATCTCGGCATTCATGCCTTGTCGATGAAAGATATTTCGGGCGCAGACATGAAGAAGGTGTTTGCGAAGGCACTGAAGAGCATTTCAAAAAATATTGATTACCTCGTGCTGTCGATCGATCTCGATGCGTTCGACCCGGCGGCGGCGCCGGCTGTGGGATCGCCCGAGTTGGGCGGATTCAACCGCGAGGAAATGCTGGCGGCGCTCGATCATCTGACGAATTTACGCCAGCCCGACATGGTCGAAATCGTTGAATTTAACCCGGCGCTGCCCGGCGCCGAGCAAACATATGCGCTGCTCAAGGATTTGCTCATGGCAATTCTAAGCGGCCTTCGGCAGTAAGCCTTCACGGCGCAGAAGCGCATCGGGATCGGCGTCGCGGCCGCGAAAACGCTTATATAGAATTTTGGGATGTTCGCTGCCGCCACGCGAGAGGATTTCGTTTTTATAGGCGTCGGCAGTTTTGCGGTCGTAGAGACCGCGTTCCTTGAAGAGCTCGAACGTGTCGGCGTCCAGAACTTCCGCCCATTTATAGCTGTAATAGCCTGCCGAATAACCGCCGCCGAAGATGTGCGTGAAGGCGTTGGATGACGGACCCGCCATGCGTGGAAACAGCGTGGTGTCGGCGCAGGCGGCGTCCTCGAACGCGGCGGCGTCGGTGATTTTGCTGGTGTCCTGCGCGTGCCAGGCCATGTCGAGCAGGGCGAAGTTGAGCTGGCGCAGGCCGGTCCAGCCGACCATGAAATTCATGGCGCTGCGGACTTTTTCGATGAGGTCGGTCGGGATTTTTTCACCCGTTTGATAATGCGCGGCGAAAAGATCGAGCGTTTCTTTCTCGTAGCACCAGTTTTCCTGGACTTGTGAGGGGAGTTCGACGAAATCATAGAGCACGCTGGTGCCTGAGAGGGAGCGGTAGGTGACATTCGATAGCAGGGCGTGAATGGCGTGGCCCATTTCATGGAACAGCGTGACGACTTCGTCGTGGCTGAGCAGAGAGGGTGCGGTGCCGGTCGGTTTCGTGAAATTGCAGACGATGGCGACGAGCGGGCGCTCGATACGACCGAGGAAAAGCCCTTGGTCGCGGTAGCTGGTTTTCCATGCGCCGTCTTTCTTGCCCTTGCGGGGGTAAAAGTCGGCGTAGAAAGTGCCGACAAACGAGCCGTCTTTTTCGTTCACGACGTCGAAGGCCTGAACGTCGGGGTGCCATTTGGGATATTTATCGGTTTTTTCGAATTTCAGGCCAAACAGTTTGCTGAAATGCTGGAACGTGCCTTTGAGGACGTTGTCGAGCGGCAGATAGGGGCGCAGTTCCTCGGATGAGAATTTGAACAGGGCTTCCTTCATTTTTTCGCCGTAATAGGGGACGTCCCAGGGTTTGAGGTCGTCTTTCAGCCCCTGTTCCCGCGCGAAGGCCTGCAGATTCTTGAGGTCCTTCAGCGCGGCGGGGCGGTAGGATTTTTTCATTTTTTCGAGGAATTCCATGACCGTTTCCGGTTTTTCGGCCATGCGTTCCTCGAGCACGTAATGGGCGTGGGTTTTGTAGCCGAGAAGATTGGCGCGTTCATGCTTGAGGCGCACCATTTTGAGAACGTTTTCGGTGTTGTCGAATTCATCCTTCCATGCGCGGGAGGCGAAGGCGCGCCAGGCTTTTTCACGGAGTTCGCGATTGTGGGCGTACTGGATGAAGGGGATGTAGCTCGGCATATCGAGGGTGATGAGAAATTTGCCCTTGTAGCCGCGTTCTTCGGCTGTGTGCGCGGCCTGTTCGAGCGCTATGTCCGGCATGCCGGCGAGGTCGTTTTTATCGGCGACGACGAGTTCGAATTTCTCGGCGGATTTTTTCGAATTGTTGGAGAAAACCGGGCTGAGCACGGAGAGTTGCTCGCTGATTTCGCGCAAACGTTGTTTTTGTTCCCTGCCCAGGAGCGCGCCGCCGCGCACGAAGCTTTTGTAGGTATCGTCGAGGAGGGTTTTCTGCTCGGGCGTGAGTTTTAATTCGTGCATACGGTCATGCACGGCCTTGACGCGGTCGAAGAGTTTTTCGTCCTGGATGATGTCGGTGGAGAAATTCGAAGCGACGGGCCCGATTTTATCGGCGAGGTCCTGGAGATCGTCGCCGCCCATGCAGGCGAGCTGGTTGTAGAATATGGTCGTGGCCGTACCGAGCAGTTCGGATGAATTTTCAAGCGCGGTGATGGTGTTCTCGAAATCGGGAGCGGCGGGGTTGTTTTTGATGGAATCGACTTCCGCGCGGGCCTGTTTGATGCCCGCCTCGACGGCTTCCATGTAATGTTCGGTCCGGATGCTGCTGAAGGGGGGCGCGTGGTTGGGCAGCGTGGAAGTCTTAAGAAGGGGGTTATCTGTAACAGGGGGGGCCATTTTTATTCCTTTTTACTCGCCAATATTGATATATGGAACAAAATGAAGGGCGCGCCAAGGTCCAAAGAGTTCGACGACGTGTATTTTTCCGCAGAAAACGGCTTTGCGGAGACGGAATATGTGTTCCTTGAGGGGAACGACCTGCCGGAGCGGTGGCAAAGGCGGGAAGGATTTACGATTTTTGAGACGGGATTCGGGACCGGGCTGAATTTTCTATGCGCGTGGCGGTTATGGAATGAGACGAATGCGGGCGGCAAACTGCATTTTATTTCGGTCGAGAAATTTCCATTGACGCGGGAGGAGATTGAAAACGCGCTGGAGCCGTGGCGGAAAAAATTCCCGGGGGAGCTTAAGGCGCTGCTGGAGAAATATCCGGATAATATTTCCGGGACGCATCGTATCGCGATGAGTGAGAATTGCATACTGACTTTGATTTTTTATGATGTGAATGCGGCGATGCCGGAGATAAATAAGAAAATAGATTGCTGGTTTCTGGACGGGTTCAAGCCGAGGAAAAACCCGGAGATGTGGACGGAAACAATTTTTCAAAATATGGCGCGGCTGAGCAACGCGGGGGCGACATTTGCGACATTCACCGCGGCGGGATTTGTCAGGCGGGGCCTGCGGGCGGCGGGGTTCGATGTGAAACGTATCAAAGGTTATGGAACTAAGTGGCACATGATTAAAGGGATGAAGCTGTGAAAGTGGCGATTATCGGGGCGGGACTCGCGGGTACGGCTTGCGCCTGGGTGCTGAGGCAGGCGGGGGCGGAGCCGATTATATATGAGGCGGCGGGAGAGATCGCGCCGGGGGCGTCAGGCAATTCGATTGGGCTTTATAACCCGCGGCTGTCGGCGGAGCGGGGATATTATAGCGACGCATTTCCGCTGGCGCTGAAGGCATTCGAGCAATTGCGCGACATTGAGTGGAACAGATGCGGGGCGCTGCATTTGATAACGGACGAGGTGCGGGCGAAGCGTTTTTCTGAGGCGGTGAAGAACTGGGGCTGGCCGAAGGGAAGCATGCGGATTGTGAAGCGGGGCGAGGCTTCGGAGATTGCGGGTGTGGAGGTTGGTTATGACGCGCTGTACCTGGCGGATTCGGGCACGGTGTCGCCGAAGAAGCTTTGTGCGGCGTATGCGTCGCAGGTGGCGGTGAAGTTCAATATGAAGGTGACGAATTTGAGCGATCTGCAGGCGGATGCGGTTATCGTCGCGGCGGGGATGGCGACGTCTGGGTTGCCGTTGAAGGCGGTGCGCGGGCAAATGACGGAAGTGAAAGCGACGGGGTTGTCGGAGAAACTGAAATGTAATCTGTGTTACGGCGGGTATTTTTCACCCGCGAAGCGCGGCGTTCATGCTGTGGGTGCGACGTTCCAGCGCTGGCTGGATCATGACCAGATTATCGGTGATGACGATCACGACAATATCCAGAAATTAGTGCGGGTGGCACCGGAGCTGGCGAACGGGCTGGAGATTACAGGCCAGCGCGCGGCGGTGCGGGCGACAACGCCGGATCATTTCCCGGTTGTCGGGCGGCTGCGGGATAATGTTTTTGTGTCGACCGGGCATGGATCGCACGGGATTGTGTCGAGTATCGCGGCGGCGCATATTTTGACGAATATGATTCTGGAGCGGCCATTGCCGTTTCCGGCAGCTGTTGTGCAAAAAATAAACCCGGCCCGTTTCGGGGCCGGGCTTGTTAAAAGCTAGGGTTATTTTCCTGCGGCGACTTTCGCGTTGCGGACCATGTTGATGAATTCCGCGCGCTGGCCGAATTCGTCGGTGCCTTTCGCTTCATTCGCCATCTTGATCACGTCATCGTAAGTGAAGCTGCCGATATGCGTGTCGCCTTTCAGAAGCTGGCCGAAGCCGGCGACGGCGGTGGCCCATGTCACGTCGCTATTCGGTGCAGTGTCGGCGGCTGACGAGATCGGCGTCGAAATCAATTTTGATTCCGTGCCGCTGGGGAGTTTGTAACGCATTTTCAGGAAGCCGAGTTCGCCAGAGAATTCGGATTCAGGTTTTGCAGCTTCTTTTTTAGCGGCGTAGCGCGAGGGATCGATGGAGGGCGCAGCGCCGACCGGCGTGATTTCATAGATCGCCGTGACGGTGTGGCCCGCGCCGATATCGCCCGCGTCGATTTTATCGTTGTTGAAATCCTCGCGGTTCAGCGCGCGGGTTTCGTAGCCGACCAGGCGGTATTCCTGGACCAGTTCAGGATTGAATTCGACCTGGATTTTCACGTCCTTGGCGATGGGGAAGAGCGTGCTCGATGCTTCCTCGACCAGCACTTTGCGGGCCTCGTTGATCGTGTCGATATAAGCGGCGGTGCCGTTGCCGTTCTGAGCGAGGGTCTGCATCAGCGAGTCATTCAGATTGCCGAGGCCGAAACCGAGCACCGAGAGGAAGATGCCGCTTTCGCGTTTTTTCTCGATGATGGTTTTCAGGTCTTCGTCGCTGGAGACGCCGACATTGAAATCGCCGTCGGTGGCAACAATCACACGATTAACGCCCTCCTTGTCGAAATGTTTTTCGGCAAGGCGGTAGGCTTCCTCGATCCCGGCCGCGCCGGCGGTGGAGCCGCCCGCGTTGAGGTTATCGATAGCGTTGAGGATGGTTTTCTTGTCCGAGATTTTCGTGGGTTCGAGAACCGTTCCGGCGGAACCGGCGTAAACCGTGAGCGCGACCGTGTCATCGGGCTGCAGCGTGTCGAGCAGCATTTTCAGCGAGGATTTCACGAGGGGCAGCTTGTCGGGGCTGTCCATCGAGCCGGAAACATCGACGAGGAACACGAGATTGCTGTGCGGTTTTTTGTCGGTCTGAATGTCGAAGCCCTTGATGCCGATATGGACGAGTTTTTTATCCTTCGACCACGGGCTGTTGGTGACAGTGACCGTGGGTTTGAAGGGTTGCTCGCGCGTTTCGGGCAGGGGATAGTTGTAGTCGAAATAATTCACCAGTTCCTCGATGCGCACGGCGTCGGGGTTGGGGATGATGGCGTTGTTGAGTTCGCGGCGCACGAGGCTGTAGGAGGCCGTATCGACATCGATGGAGAAGGTCGAGACTGGTTCATCGCCAACGAGTTTGACCGGGTTCGGTTTGAAGTCCTGGAATTTATCGCGGCCTTCTTCTTGATAATATTGCGGCGGCATCGGCTCGGGCAGCGGCATGGCTATGCCGGGAGGTGGGGCATAAGGCATGGATTCCGCCATCATTGCCTGATTGGCAGCGCCTGCGCCCGCGAAACCGCGCGCGACTTTTGCGCGTGGGGATGTGGCGTAGTTGGCGACAGGCGCGGCTTGTTCAGTGACGGTGAGGCGGCCGACGGGTGGGCCCATTGGTGTGGGCATGGGAGAAGGCACGGCGCTGGCCAGCGCTTCGGCGCGTTCCATTTCCTGTGGTGGCGCGGCTTCGTTCGTATCAGCCAGCGAGTCCATCGCGATGGCAGCATCGACGTCGGTCGTTGCCAGCATAGTTTGGGTGCCAAATTCTTTGCTTTTAATCATCGTCTGTTGGGCGGTAACGCCGACGATTAAAACAACGGCCATGGCTGTCGCCATGCCGCCATACATAAGTCTCTGTTTCGATTTCTGTTGCATTGGATCTCTCCTTGTCTGGGTTGTCTTACCGGTAAGACGACCAAACAGGGAGATTCCTTGGGCGGTGTTTTTGCGTTTATTTTCAACGGCTTTGAATTCGGCCACGGCGAGGTTGACCGCGGCTTTGCGGGCGTTTTCATCCGGGGCGGGGGGCTGGATATCGCCCAGTATTTTCTTCAGTTTTGCCTCATCCATATTTCTGCTCCTTTTCGAAAAGGGCGCCGAGTTTTTTGCGGGCCTCGTGGATGCGCCATGAAATTGTGCTTTCCTTGCAGCCGAGAATTTTTCCAGCCTCTTTGTGCGATAAACCTTCAGACATTACGAGCAGCAGCGCGTCGCGCTCGCCTTCGGGCAGATCGTAAACGGCAGCGATGACCTGTTTCGCGTAGAGCTGGTCCTCGCTTTTTGCGGAGACCTGCGCGGTTTCGAGGCCTTCGTCGCTTTTGGGATGGCGGTTATTCGAGCGGTACCAGTCTTTGCCGGTGTTGACGACGAGGCGGTAAAGCCACGACGTGAAAGCCGACTCGCCCTTGAAACTATGCAGCCCCCGGGCGAGGCGGAGGCAGGATTCCTGGGTGATGTCTTCGGCGTCCTGCCGGTTGCCGGAAAATTTGTAAGCCATCCTGAACATCGTCTCATAATGCCTGTTTACCAACGCCTCGAAGGCGCCGGTATCGCCGGACTGGGCTCGTTTAATCAGCTCCCTGTCGTCGTTTTCACTCATATAAGGCCTTTATGATGAGACGCCCCGAAGTATAAAGTCCTTGGGCAAAAAATATAGGCTAAAAATCCGTTTTTATTCGTGCTAAAACACCTCCTGCATGACATTTGGCCTTTTCCTTTCAGCTTTGGCGGCTTTTCTCGTGGTGCTGGCGCTTATCCCGCCGGCGCGGTTGTTCGCGCTGAAGATCGGTCTCGTGGACGAGCCGGGCGGGCGCAAGCAGCATGACGACGCCGTGCCGCCGATCGGCGGGTTGGTCATTCTTCCCCTTTTTATGGCGGCGGTGTTGCTGCTGGGGGGCGACCTCGAGATTTACGGTTTTCTTTTTATCGCGCTGATCATGATTTTGGTGACGGGGGCGATTGATGATTTCGTGCCGCTTCGCGCGTGGTTCAAATTTGGCGTGCAGATTTCAGCGGCGGCGCTGGTGGTGATTTTCGGCGGCGCGCAAATTTATACGCTGGGCGATATGTTCGGTTTCGGAGAAGTTCGTCTTGGCTGGATGAGTATTCCGTTTTCCATCGCGGCGGTGGCGCTGCTGGTGAATTCGATCAATTTGATGGACGGGCTGGACGGACTGGCTGCGGGGAAAAGTTTTGTCGTGCTCGGCTGGCTGGTGCTGGCGTGCATTATTGCCCATGACGCGCATGCGGCGATGCCGATGATGCCGCTGCTGGGTGCGCTGGCGGGTTTTTTGTTTTACAACATGCGTCATCCTTTAAGAGATAAGGCGTTCGTGTTTCTCGGTGATTCCGGGAGCCTTGGCCTCGGTCTTGTGCTCGCGTGGTTCTGTATCGTGCTGACGCAGCATACGGAGCCGGTGATCGTCCCGATTTCGGTCGCGTGGATTGTTGCGCTGCCCGTTATTGATGCGTGCGGGCAGTTTTACCGGCGCGTGCGCGAAGGGCATCACCCGTTCTCGGCGGACCGGGGGCATTTCCATCACCACTTTATCCATGCGGGCGTGCCGGTGGGCCGCTCGACGGCGATGATCCTGCTGCTCGGGTTCGTCTTGGGGGGCATCGGTTATTTCGGGATACTGGCCGGGGCGCCGCAGATATTCATGACAGGCGGGTGGGTTATCCTGCTGTTCGTGCATATGGCGATGTCGGAGCGCTCGGAATATTATATCCGCCTGTTTTCGCGTTTTGCCTCCGGTGTGGATAATTAACCCCGCGTCCTATCGCTTCGGGCGGCATTTTCCTAAAATGAAGTCATGACATTCGCGCGTTCGCCTATTATCGCCGTCATTGCAGTCCTGACCCTCGCCGGGTGCCAGCACTCAGGCGGGTACCCGGGAAACAGGGGAACCGAAAAACTCCTGAAGGCCGAGGATAATGCGGTCGTGGACGGCGAGAATGACCCGCTGGCCGCGCATATGGCGGCGCGGCAGCAGGTCGATCCCGCGGATACAAGCAGCAGGCACCGTTATACGACCACACCGACCGCGGAAGAAATCAACAAAGGCACGGATGTGCGCATCGTGCGGCTGGAGAACGAAGTCGCAGGGCTGCGGAGCGATCTGCAGAAAATAGTGCCGCAGCATAAACCGGCCGAGCCTGTGGCAATAACCCAGACGGCGACTCTTCCCGTTGCCACGCCCGCCATTCAGCCGCAAGCGGCTGCTGCGCCGCCTCCCACTTCGTCAGTTATGGGCGTACGGGTGGGCGAGCACCCGGACAAGGTACGGATTGTGCTGGACGTGAGCGCGCCCGCGAAATTTTCCTCTGATCTCGACAACCAGGAAAAGCTGCTGATCATCGACCTGCCGCAATCGGGATGGACGGCGGGGCTGCAGGGGAGCTTCAGCGGCAACCCGGTCATCAGCGGTTATACCGCGAGGCCTTCGGCCGGGGGCGGGGTGACATTGGCGGTGGAGCTCAAAAAAGCGGCGAAACTGACCATGAGCAGCGCTCTGGAGCCCAACGAAACCTATGGGCACCGGATCGTCTTTGACGTGGCCCCGCTTTAGGTCTATTTTCTTTACATTCCAGGGGTATGGAACGGTCGGGAACCCGGAAATTTTTCCGCAGGGTCTGCCCGCCGGACGCGTAGATATATTAGTAAACGGTTACCAACAAGATAAAGGAACAGGTCATGAAAAAATTATTGATGTTCAGCGCTGCAGCGTTTGCTTTGACTTCTCCCGCGATGGCGGAAGAAAGCACGGACGGCAAGCCGCATCACCAGAGCTTCATTGAAAAATTCGACACCGACAAGGACGGCGCGATTTCCAAAGCCGAATTCCTGGCGATGCATGAGCAGCGCTTTGCCGAATTCGACACCAACAGCGACGGCAAGATCAGCAAAGAAGAAAGCGACGCCAAGAAGGCCGAGTGGAAAGAAAAGAGAAAGGAAATGCACGGCAAGAAGGACGCTGAAGGCGCACCTGCTGCTGAAGCACCCGCTGATGTTCCCGCTGAAACGCCGCCAGCACAATAACGGAGCCCGGCCTCGCGGCCGGTTATGGCCTACGCCATGGGGGATTTCGAGAACGAAACGGATGAAGGCCTGCTGGTGCGCATTCAGCGCGGAGACCAGCGGGCTTTCGCCGCCCTCGTGAACCGGCATGTTAAAAAATTTCACGCGGCGGCATACCGCATGTGCGCGGACACACAGGAGTCAGAGGATATCGTGCAGGAAGCTTTTTTAAAGCTCTGGAGCAAGCCGGAAAGCTGGGACCCCAGCCGGGGCGCGAAGTTCTCGACGTGGTTTTACCGGATCGTCACCAACCTGGCGATCGACAAGATGCGCCGGAAGAAGGCCGTGGCGGTTGGCGATGTGATCGATGTGTTTGCCGATACGCGCGACAGCCAGGAAACGGAATTATACGAGAAGCAAAGGCAGGGCGCGCTGGAGAACGCGATCCAGTCGTTGCCGGAGCGCCAGAAGACGGCGCTGAATTTATGTTTTTACGAGGGCGTGAGCAACCGCGAGGCGGCTGACATCATGGGCGTGAGCGTGAAAGCGCTCGAGTCTTTGTTAGTCCGGGCCAAGGGGGCGCTCAAGGAGGAATTATCCAAACGGGGGGTTATTGTAACCGAACCTGGAAAGAGGCAGAGCTATGCTTGAAGATACGCAATTTGAGAATTTATTAAGAACGAGATATGTGCCGGAGCCGCCGACCAACCTGGCGTACCGGATCATCGAGGCCGCGAAACCGCGCGGCACCGAGAAAGGTTTCACATGGGCGGCGTTCCAGCGCGTGATGTCGGAGATTTTCGTCATACCGCAGCCCGCTTTCGCGATGGTGGTGGTTTTGATGATCGGCGTTTATACCGGCGTTTATTTTGCGAACGAGCAGGCGATGACGCAGACGGTGGTACATGCGAATCTTTCTTCTTTTGTCACGGCAGACCTCAGTGTTGATTACGGAGAGTTCCAATGAATAAGAACCTGAAGATATTTTTCACAATTTCCATTCTCGCGAACGTGCTGCTAGCGGGCGCGCTCGGCGGTATGGTGATGGACAAGCGCGGCAAGGATATGCCGTGGGAGAAAATGAAGGAGGGACTTTCGAAGCCTTCGCAGGAGCTGGTAACCAAGATGTTCCAGGATACGTGGAAAGATATGGGCTCGACCATGCGCCAGTCGATGGATAACAGGAATTACCTGGCCGATGTTGTACGGGCCGACGAATTCGACCCGAAGGCGTTCGACGAGGCGGTTGCGCGCATCCGCGGTGTGCAGGATTTGATTTCCAAGAAAAAGACGAAATCGACGAAGGAATTGCTGGCACAGCTGCCGCCGGAAGACCGCAAGAAACTGGCGGACCAGGTCGCGAATTCATTTGCGTGGAAGGGCCGCCATGGCCCCAAGAGCCCGCACAACATGCCGCCGAAACCTGAAGGCGAGCAGAAGGCTGACTAGCCGCTATATCTTTCATGATAATGCTTATGACGCATGCGCAAGCTCGCGGCGCGCTCATCCGTGAGGGCGTCGGCGCAGTGCGCGCATGAAACGCCCTCTTCATATTTTTCGTGGTTTGTGTCTTCGGGTGAGAGTGGCTCGCGGCAGCCGTGGCAGATGGTGTGGCGGCCTTCCTCCAGCCCGTGAACGACGGAGACGCGTTTATCAAACACGAAGCAGGCGCCGTCCCATTGGCTTTTATCCGCCGGGATGGTTTCGAGGTATTTTAAAATGCCGCCTTTGAGGTGGTAGACGTTTTCGAACCCGGCGGCGAGCATATAGCTGGAGGCTTTTTCACAGCGGATGCCGCCGGTGCAGAACATGGCGACTTTTTTGTGCTTTTTCGGGTCGAGATTTTTTTCGACCCATGCGGGGAATTCGGTGAAGGTATTCAGTTTCGGATCGAGCGCGTTTTTGAAAATGCCGATTTCGGTTTCGTAGATATTGCGCGTGTCGATGAGCGTGACATCAGGGTCGGTGATGAGCGCGTTCCAGTCGGCAGCCTCGACATATTGGCCGGCGCGGATATTCGGGTTGGCCTCCGGGCGGCGCATGGTGATAATTTCTTTTTTCGGACGGACCTTGAAGCGGTTAAAGGGTGTGCCGGTGCTTTCGGAATATTTCAGCTCGCCCTGTCTGATGCCGAGGCGGGCGTCGAGGAAGTCGATCATCTGATCGAGGGCTTCGGGCTTCGCGCCGATGGTGGCGTTGATGCCTTCGGGGGCTAGCAAAATCGTGCCACACATGCTGTCCAGTATTTTGGAGAAGGCGACGATTTCTGCGCGGAGAGAGTCGATATCCTCCACGGGCACGAAGCGATAAAAGGCTGCGATTTTATAGGTCTCTTTAGTATCCATGGCCGGATATATACGGGATTTTTCCCGAATTTTCAAATCAGCATTAATTCACAGGCGCAGTCACGAGTTTCCATTCAGGTCTTGACCAGACGCAGTGTCAAAGGGCCTGAGCGTTCTTCAATAAATTTCTCGCCTGGGGCAGAATCTGTCTTTGCCACCAAGTTCGCAAAAGCACTTCTTATTCCTTTAAAGGAGTTAGATGCTGCAAAAGCAGCCCCGATTTCTCTCGGACCGCTTAGGAAAAGCATATCCTCTTCAATCACGATTGTTGTGGGGGGAGATGTAACGGGTGGTTTTAAAAGATGCGCTCTCACGAAATCATCTACAGCAGAAGTGCCGCTGACAATCAGTTTAAATGTTTCTGTCTTTACGGGTACTGTTTCACGAGTGTCCTGCGCCATGCTCTTACTCCCTGATTATTATTCTGGGGCAAACCGTAGATCATTTTATATAATTATGTCAAGAATTTAGAGACCTTAATCGGCCTTGTGCATATAGACTTCGCGGTGGGGATAGGGGATGCGGATGTTGTTGGCCTTGAAGGCGTCCCAGAGGGCCAGCAGCAATTCGCCCTTGATGTTGCCGATGCCCTGTTCGGCGTCCTTGATCCAGAAGGACAGCACGAAGTTGAGCGAGCTTTCGCCGAATTCGGCGAGGTTGCAGGTGGGCTCGGGCGTTTCGACCACGCGCGCGGGTTTCTTCGCGGCTTCGAGCGCGATGCGCGCGACGTCGTGCGGGTTGGAATCGGAATGGACGCCGAATTTGACATCGAGGCGGATGAGGCGGTTGCCGTGCGACCAGTTGATGACGCGCTGGGTGATGAAGTCCTCGTTCGGGATGAGGTAGGATTTGTTATCGCGTGTGACGATCTCGGTGTAGCGGGCGGCCATGTGGTTGACCCAGCCATAGGTGCCCGTATTTTCCAGTTCGATGATGTCGCCGGGCGAGATGGATTTATCCATGAGCAGCAGCATGCCGGAGAAAAGGTTGGACACGACTTTCTGAAGGCCGAAACCGACGCCGAGACCGACGGTACCCATGAATACGGTGAAGATCGACAGGTCTATCCCTGAGCTGGTGACGCCGACGAGGATGGCGAACACGATCAAAACGACGCGCATGACCTTGATGATGAGAACCTGGCTGGAGCGCGTCAGGCTCTTGGATTTCAGGACGCGGCGCTCGAGAAAGGTCGAGGCGAACAGCGCGAGATAAAGCAGGATGAAGATCGACATCGCACCCTTGATGAGGGCGAGCGCCGAGAAGCGCACCTTGCCGAAGCTGAAGCCGATGGCATCGAGCGCCGCCGTGGTTTCATCCAGCATGCCGAAGACACTGAGGGCCGCGATCGTCAGGATCAGCACCGTCATGATATTGCGGACGAAACTGTTCTCAACGAATTCCAGCGCGAAGCGGATGACGATCCAGGCGAGCAGGAGTTTCATCGCGCCGTCATTGAGATTGGCCTGCAGGCCGATCATGTCGGAGCGGGCGAGCATCGTGATGACGAAGAGGATTGCCAGCGCCAGCAGCGGCATCAGGAGTTTCTGCAGGTCGGAAACGGTGCGCTTGATGCGGATGGGCATTTCCGCCTTTTCAATCGCGGCGGTGATGCGGCCGCGGATCAGGCGGTAGATAACATCGCCCAGAACGAAGGCGCAGACGATCATGACGAGCTGGATGAAGGTGTCGGTGGTCAGCAGGTGGTTATTCAGCCACGCGGTGATGTTGTATGTGATTTCGCTGTAATCGCCGGTCGTCTCCATAATCCAGAGATTATTGGATTACGGGGCAAAAGAAAATCGGTCCGGAGACTTTATTTTCAGCTTTGTTTTTCTTTGGCGATCAGGCGTACGACCCCGCGCGGGAAGGTCTGCTCGAACTCCTCGTTGAACTCGTGCGGGTGGGCCATGAGGCGGAAGAAAATAGGCCCGCAGAGGAGGTCCAGCGCCATTTTGGTGTCGATGGGGCGGAATTCGCCGTTTTTACAGCCTTCCTCGATGCTGAAGCTGATGGCGTCCATGAGCGGGGAGAGGAAGCTGTTTTCGAAAATCTCCTGCGATTTTTCGTCGCCCTGGGCCTCGCTGAAGAGCTGGGCGATGACCTGGCCGTTTTTGCTGTGAAGCAGGCGGATCAGCTTTTCAAGCTGCATGACGAGGGCATCAGTGTTGTTGCGCGCGGTGGGCATGGGCGTGTTCATGGCCGGCTGGCCGGCGAGGGCTTCCATCACCACGGCGGTCTTGTTCGGCCACCAGCGGTAGATCGTGGTTTTACCGACCTTGGCGCGTTTGGCGATGGCTTCGATGCTGAGCTCCTGCACGGAGGTGTGCAGCAACAGGCTGTTGGTCGCTTTCAGGATCGCGGCGCGGGATTTCTGGCTGCGCGGGCGGCCCTTGCGGAATTCGCGTTTCGGGGCTTCGTCCTCGTCGATTGTTTCTTCAACGGTTTCTTCTTCAACAATTTCCTGTTCGACCTGTTCCGTAACTTCCTCGCGCGCGGGAGGCGCGGGCTTGCGGAGTTCGGTTTTCTGAATCTCCGGCAGTTGCGTTTCCGGTTCCTGCCGTTTGTACGGATTTTTCTCAAGAACGGGTTCGGAGAGAAGTTCTGTGAGCGCGAGCTGTGTCATGCCTTCACCTATTCATACTCATCGTTTCGTATTGGTGAGTCTGATCGTGGGCCGATTCTGGAGGAGGGCTCAAGTTTTCCTGCGTAACGATTCACATGTTTGTGAGCAGGTAAGGAAAAAGCAGGAGATTCAGCTAGTTGGTCGGGCCGGACTGGAAGGTTTTCGGGGCTTCCTCAACGACGCTGGTGCCGCCGCGGCGGATTTCAAGCACGGCAAGGCCGCGCTCGGCGGTGCCGTCGGGGCGGAAGCGGAAGATGCCGTCGATGCCTGAGAAGCCGTTCGGGTTCATCAACGAGTCCGTATCGAAGCCCGGCTTCGCAGCAGGACTTTGAAGGCCGCGTTTCGCGAGAATGGCGGCCAGCGCTGTCGAGTCGTAGGCCAGCGTCGTGAGGCGCGGGGCGGAATACCCGTAGCTTTGCGTGAAGCGCCGTTCGAAGGCGGCACGCGCGCCGGGCGAGGGCGCGGCGAACCATGCGCCTTCGAGGCCGGGTTCACGGGTCAGCGACGGATCATCGAACAGGCCGGTGCCGAGGCGGCGGACCTGCCCGGGCGTCAGGTCGAACTGGACCATGACGCTGGCGATGGTTTTGGCGTTGTCGCCGCCGACGGGCATGAATACGGCATCATAAGGGGGCGGCCCGGCATTCACGGCGGCCTGGCCGGTGGGATGGCGCTGGTCGTAGTGGGCGAAGTTGCGCACCGTCGCGCCGATTTCGCGGGTCTGGGGGTTGAAGCGCTCGGTTCCGGCGATCTTCATGCCGTAGCGGGTTGCTGCTGACTGGAATGCGGAATTGGTGATCGTGCCGTATTCGGTGTCGGGCGCGATGATGCCGACGCTGTGGATATTCCTGGCGGCGGCGAACTGTGCGACGCGCTGGATCTGGTCGAAGGGCATGAAGCCCATGATGAACGTGCCGCCGCCCGCCTGTTTCCAGTCAGTGCTGAAGGCGATGACGTTGACGCCCGCCTGTTTTGCTATGGGTTTCACGGCAGCGACGGAGTCCGAGAAGATCGGGCCGAGCAGGAGTTCGGCCCCGCCCGCGAGCGCAGAGCGCGCGGCAGAGGCGGCTTCCTGCGGCGAGGATTTCGTATCGCGCGGGATGAGTTCGAAGCCTTCATACCCTGTATCGAAAAGCGCCATCTGCGCGGCCTTGAGCATCGACTGGCCGAGCTGCTGGTCCTTGCCGGTGAGGGGGAGGAGGATGCCGACCTTCACGGGCCGGAGGTTTTGCTGCTGCCCGGGCGTAGCGGCGGAGGCCGGGGGGCCTGCGGGCGCGGGCGGGCCGGATTGTTCCTGCCCGAGGATGTGCGGTTTTTCCTGGGCCGGCCTGTAGGCAGGGCCGCCGCACGCGGTCAGCGCGAGAGTCGCGCACAACATGATTGCAGAAACAAGATTTAATCTTTTCATGAGTCTGATATTCTCCGGGAATGTCAGGACAGACTAACGAAAAAGAAGCCAAAGAGAAAGAGGGGGGCTGGCTACTCCCTCCGCGCAGAAAAAACGCGGTGACGCCGGGGCTGTATCTGATCGCCACGCCGATAGGGAATCTCGGCGATATTACGCTGCGGGCGCTGGATGTGCTGGCGGCCTGCGACCGGGTGATCTGCGAGGATACGCGGGTATCGGGCAAGCTACTGGAGCATTTCGGGATAAAGAAACCGTTACTGCCTTATAACGACCACAACGCCGCGAAGCAGCGGGGGCCGGTTCTGCAAATGCTGCGCGAGGGGCAGAAGGTAGCATTTATAAGTGACGCCGGGACGCCGCTGGTGTCCGACCCGGGATATAAGCTGGTGCGCGAATGCATCAGCGAAGGAATTATGGTGACGGCGATCCCCGGTGCGAACGCGCCGCTCACGGCGCTGCAATTGTCGGGGCTGCCGTCTGACGCGTTTTCGTTCATCGGTTTCCTGCCGCCGAAAAGCGCGGCGCGGAAAAAATACTTAAGCGAATGGAAGAATGCGCCGGGGACGCTGATCGCGTTCGAGACGGCGCCGCGGCTGCATGATGCGCTGAAGGATATTCACGAGGCGCTGGGTGAGCGCGAGGTGGCGGTGGCGCGGGAGCTGACGAAGCTGCATGAGGAGATTGTGCGCGGGAATGTTTCCGAGTTGATCGTGCGGTATGAGGGCAGCGAGCCGAAAGGCGAGATTGTCCTCGTGATCGGGCGCGGGCAGGCGGCGGCGATGGACGATGACGAAATCGGGGTTGCATTGAAGAAAGCGCTGAAAAGCATGAGCACGAAGGAGGCTGCGGCGTATGTCGCGGAGATTTCAGGCCGCCCGCGTAAGGAAATTTATTCACTGGCGCTCAAGCATGGCAAAGGCTGAGCGCATCGAGGCCTATAAAAAAGGCGCGCGGCTGGAACGGCTGGCGGCGCTGTATTTACAGATCAAGGGCTATAAAATTCTTAAAGTGCGCTATAAAACGCCGGGCGGCGAAATCGACATCGTCGCGCGCAGGAAAAACACGCTGGTCTTCGTAGAGGTGAAAGGACGGGGGACGATGAGTTCGGCTCTCGAATCCGTGACGATGCGCAACAGGTTGCGGGTGGAAACCGCGGCGCGGCATTTTCTGGCCACGCATCCGCATTTCGCGGGGCTGGATATGCGTTTCGACGCGGTTGTTTTCGCTCTGCCGTTTTCTTTCCGCCATCTGGACAACGCATGGCGGGCGCGTTCATAATAAGCGTTCCTGCACCTGATTCTTTTTTCGACTTACTCCTAAGGAATTCCATCATGAAGAAATGGCTTGTTCTTCTCCTCGTCCTGACATCCCCCTTAACGCTGGGCGGATGCGCAGGGATGCTGATCGGTGCGGGCGCGACGGCGGGTGTCGCGGCGGCGCAGGAGGGCGGCGTCAAGCGCGCATGGACCGACGCGCAGATACAGGCCGAGATCAACAAGCTGTGGTTCCAGTATGATGTCGATACGTTCGCCAAGCTTGACCTGACCATCAACCAGGGCCGCGTGCTGATCACGGGCGTCGTGCAAAATCCGGAAGCGCGTGTCGAGGCTGTGCGCCTTGCGTGGCAGCCCAAGGGCGTCAAGCAGGTCATCAACGAAATCCGCGTCGCGAAAGGCGGCGGCGTCACCGGTTTCGCGCGCGATACGTGGATCACATCGCGCCTGCGCGCGGCGATTACGTTCGACCGCAACATTCAATCCATCAATTATTCCATTGATACGGTGCAGGGCACGGTCTACCTGATGGGTTCGGCGCAGAACCAACAGGAACTGAACCGCGTGATCGAAAAAGCGCGCACTATTCCCGACGTCAAACAAGTCGTGAGCTATGTGAAGCTGCTGGGCCGCCCGGTAATGAGCAGCGAACCGACGCAGCATTCCCCGCAACAGGGTAATTACCAGTCTGAGCCGCAGGCAGATTCCATGGGCGCGGAGACGTGGCCGGATGAAGCACCGTCGGATGATGCGACCTACCGGAGCGATCACCAGCCCGTGTTACTGGTGCCCGAGCCGGTGCAAAGCGAACAGCTTAATTAATGCCCTTCGATCCGCATGCTTATCTCGGCATGCTGGCGGAAATCGCCGACGGCGAGATTGATCTTGCGCGCGCTGCGCTGGCGCTGGCGGCGCGCGAGCAGCCGGGTGTGGCGACAGAGCGTTATATCCATCATATCCGCAAGCTCGGCGAGGAAACTGCAGAGCATCATAAGACATTGATCGCGGCGGGCGCGGCAGATGACGGGGGCACGCAGCTTGCGGCGCTGAAGCATGTGATCGTCACGAAGAACGGTTACGTCGGCGATGGCGAAACATATGACGATTTGCAGAATGCGAGCCTGATGCGCGTGATCGACCGGCGCAAGGGTTTGCCGATTACGCTCTCCATTCTTTATATCGCGGCGGCGCGTGCGCAGGAGTGGGGGGTTTATGGTCTCGATTTCCCCGGGCATTTTCTGTGCAGGCTCGACAAGGATAGCAGCCGTTTCATCTTCGACCCGTTTCATGATTGCAAAATCCTGGAAGCGCCGGACCTGAGAAGTTTTGTGAAGCAGGTGCGTGGTCCGGACGCGGAGCTTTCGGCGGATTATTTCAACGCCGCGCCAAACCGCGATATTTTAATGAGACTTCAGAACAATATTAAATACCGCCAGATCGAAGGCGAGGATTACACGGGCGCGTTGCATACTGTTGAGGCCATGCGCCTGATCGATGCGGGCGAGTACAGGCTGCTGCTGGACGCCGGGGTTTTATATGCGCGGACAGGGCAGAACATGCCCGCGATTGCGGCGCTGGAGGAATATATTAAAAAGGCCCCCAAGGACCGCGATCGCCACGATGCGGCGATGCTGCTGCAGGACCTCAAAAACTCCCTGTCCGGACGCGATAAATAAAAGCGCAGGAAAAAATGAACTTTCCCGTAAAATATTCGTTTATAAGGGCAGGTACGCCCTTGCATCCCCCGGTGGAAGGGAATATTACTTGTCTGCCAGCCGGTTGCGAATCGGCAAGATTTATTGTTTTGCGATTTCTATATTCAAGGAGAAGATGATGCTCGCTCGTTATTTAATGATTTTTGCCGTTCTGTTCACGGTCAGCGCCTGCGAATCGACAGATGACGCTGCGATGGAGGAACAGGCAACCCTGGGCACGGAAAGCACAACCGGTCCGCTTAATGAAATTTATGGCGACGGCCAGCAAGGCCAGGGCGCAGCGCCCGGCACGCAGGCCGACTTTGTTGTCAATGTCGGCGACCGCATCTTCTTCGGTTACGACCAGTACGACCTCAGCCAGGAAGCCCGCGATACACTGGGCCGCCAGGCGAACTGGCTGGCACAGTACCCGAACCTCCGCGTGACGGTTGAAGGCCACGCTGACGAACGCGGCACCCGCGAATACAACCTCGCCCTCGGCGAGCGCCGCGCAAACTCGGCCAAGAATTACCTCGTCGCTCTCGGCGTTGATGCCGGTCGCGTGACGACGGTTTCCTACGGCAAGGAACGCCCCGCCGTTCCCGGCTCGAGCGAAACCGCATGGTCGCAAAACCGCCGCGGCGTAACGGTTGTTGAATAAGACAATGGCCGTTTCCGGCAAATCAAAATCATTCAAGAAGGCCCAGATTTTTCTGGGCCTTCTGGTATTTGGCCTGTCGCTCGCGCCCGCAGGTGCGTTCGCGCAGTCCAACCGCGAAGTGACCAGCCGCCTGAACCGCATCGAGAATGAACTCGATACACTGGGCCGCGCTGTTTACAGAGGTGAGACTCCTCCCGCCGGTGCCGGTGGTTCTTCGCCCGCGAGCGCCGATGCGGAAATCCGTATCCAGCAATTTGAAAGCGAAATCCGCGCCCTTACGGGACGGCTCGAGGAGCAGGATCACCAGATCCGGCAACTAAGGGAGCAGCTTGAAAAACTCTCCGCCGATATTGATGTGCGCCTTGGCGGCGCGCAGGACGGCGGCAGTGGCGGCTTCAGCAGCGGTTCAACGGGCGGCAGTTTCACCAACAACCCGATCCGCAGCGGCTCCGTCGATTCCAGCGGCGGCATGGAACACCAGGAGCGCGCGCCTGTTGCTTCGCCGGGGCTTACGCCGTCCGACACCAGCAGTAATTATCAATGGAATTCAGGCTCGGCGGCGGCGGGCGCCGATGGCCAGCTTGGCACACTCACGGGCAGCGATGCAGGCGGTTATGCCGGTGCTGACGCCGCCGCGACGCTGTACGAAAATGCTTTCTCGCTTCTGAAGGGCGCGCAGTACAACGAAGCGGAAAAAGAATTCAACTCGTTCCTCAAGCAATATCCCGGTCACCCGCTGACGGGCAATGCGACGTACTGGCTGGGCGAAACCTATTACGTGCGCGGCCAGTTCGAGAAAGCCGCAAAGACATTTGCCGAAGGCTACCAGAAAGACCCGAAAGGCGCGAAGGCGGCGGATAATCTTTTGAAAATGGGTATGTCGCTTTCCGGCATGAACAAGAAGACCGACGCCTGCGTCGCGCTTGGCCAGGTTGAAAAACAATTCGCAAGCAGCGGCCCTGTCATGCGCCGCGCCCAGCAGGAAATGACGCGCCTTGGCTGCTGAGCCTCCCCGGGCCGACCTTACTCCCGATGAATTTTCCGCGCTGCTTGCCGAGCGCTTTCCATCCGCACTGAATGACAATGCATTCGCTGCCGCCGTTTCCGGCGGACCGGACAGCATGGCGCTGGTGAAGCTGTTATCCGGCTGGGCGGGGCAAAATAACAAAACCATTCACGCGCTCACGATCGATCACGGGCTGCGGCCTGAATCCGCCGCCGAGGCGGCGCAGGTGTCTGAATGGCTGAAAGGCTGGCCGGGTATCCGCCATACAGTCTTAAAATGGGAGGGTGAGAAGCCCCAAAACCGCATCCAGGAGGAAGCGCGTAACGCGCGCTACAGACTGATGGGTGAATATTGCGCGGCGCAGGGGGTTAAGGCTCTGTTTCTCGCGCATCACCAGGACGACCAGGCGGAGACTTTCCTTCTGCGGCTTGCGATGGGCAGCGGGCTGGACGGGCTGGCGGCGATGCGGGCGGTCCAGAAGAATAATAGCTTAATTCTGCTGCGACCGTTTCTCGCTTTGCCCAAGGACAGGTTGCTGGCGACCTGTGCGGCGATGGGGGTTCCGTTCGTGAATGACCCCAGCAACAAATCGGACAATTTCGCGCGGGTGCGGCTGCGAAAATCGCTTACGGCGCTGGAGGCGGAAGGGCTGTCGTCCAAGCGGCTGGCGGTGACATCCGAGAGGCTGGACCGTGCCCGTGCCGCGCTTGACAATATCGCTGAAAAAGCTCAGGTTTCCGCCATTATTTCAAGTGATACGACTCGTATCGTTTATAAGACTGAAGCCCTGAAGCCGTGGCCGGACGAGATTGTTTTGAGGGTCCTGATTCATGCCATGAAGACGCTCCGGCCGGGTGGCGAATACCTGCCCCGGATGGAGAAGATCGAATCCCTGTTCCGGGATTTCATAAGCCCGGCAGCCTTCACCAAGCGGACCCTGGGCGGGCTGATTTTCGAGCGCGACGACCGGGAGGGTCTGCTGATCGTGAGCGTCGAGAATATGGATAAAGCAGGGTGAGTGCCCATTCTTAGTCTTTTGGCCTGCAAATCGTGGTTTTCTGCGCTTCCGTTTCTCAAATATGCGTATATATTCTGCGATACGGTTCTCGAAAACCACATTTTTCGGCACAAAATACTTTGAATGAACACTCACCCTAATAAGCGGGGCGCTTGCCCCTTTGGACAAAGCGATTAGGTTTCTTTAGGATAAGCCCTCTCAAGCGGGTTAAAATAGAACTAGAAAGGTTCCTTGCAGTGAACAACAACGCATTCGGTAAAAACCTGATTTTCTGGCTGGCGATCGCGCTGGTGCTGATCTTCCTGTTCAACGTATTCCAGGGATCGCAGCCCAAGACAGCGGCCGGGACCCAGAACATCGCCTACAGCGATTTTATGGCTGATGCCAAGAATGGCCGGATTTCGAATGTGACGATCCAGGGCCAGACGCTGCTTGGAAATTATGCAAATTCCGGCGAAGTTTTCACCACGATGGTTCCGCCCAACGAGAATGTCGTTGAGCGCATGCAGGGTACCGGCGTGCAGATCACTGCCGAGGAAGAAGCGCCTGAGCGACTCAGCTTTCTCAGTATTTTAGTTTCGCTGCTGCCAGCGTTTTTAATCATCGGCGTGTGGATTTTGTTCATGCGCCAGATGCAGGGCGGCAAAGGCGGCGGTGCGATGGGCTTTGGCAAATCGCGCGCGCGTTTGCTCACCGAAAAGCAGGGCCGCGTGACGTTTGAAGACGTCGCGGGCATCGAAGAGGCCAAGCAGGAGCTGGAAGAGATCGTCGAGTTCCTGAAAGACCCGCAAAAGTTTCAACGCCTCGGCGGGAAGATTCCGAAGGGCGCGCTGCTGGTCGGTTCGCCGGGTACGGGTAAGACGCTGGTTGCGCGCGCTGTCGCGGGCGAAGCGAACGTACCGTTCTTCACGATTTCCGGTTCGGACTTTGTTGAAATGTTTGTCGGCGTCGGCGCGAGCCGGGTCCGCGACATGTTCGAGCAGGGCAAGAAAAACGCGCCGTGCATTATTTTCATCGACGAGATCGACGCTGTCGGGCGCCACCGGGGCGCGGGCCTTGGCGGCGGCAACGACGAGCGCGAACAGACGCTCAACCAGCTGCTTGTTGAAATGGATGGATTTGAATCCAACGAAGGCGTGATCATTCTCGCGGCGACCAACAGGCCGGACGTTCTCGACCCCGCGCTGTTGCGCCCGGGCCGTTTCGATCGCCAGGTCGTGGTGCCGTTGCCCGACATCAAGGGCCGCGAGAAAATCCTGAAAGTTCATATGAAGAAAGTGCCGCTGGCGAATAATGTCGACGCCACCATCATCGCGCGCGGCACGCCGGGATTTTCGGGCGCGGACCTTGCGAATTTGGTCAATGAAGCGGCGCTGCTGGCTGCCCGCCGCGGTAAACGCGTCGTCAGTATGGAAGAGCTTGAGGACGCGAAAGACAAAGTCATGATGGGCGCCGAGCGCAAATCGATGGTCATGTCGGAAGACGAGAAAAAATTGACCGCGTATCATGAAGCGGGGCATGCCGTCGTCGCGCTGAATGAGCCTGCGTCCGACCCCATTCACAAGGCGACAATCGTGCCGCGCGGGCGTGCGCTTGGTTTGGTGATGCGTTTGCCGGAGCGCGACCGTCTTTCAGTCGCGAAAGAAAAACTTCATGCCGATTTGGCCGTTGCGATGGGTGGGCGTGTCGCCGAAGAAATTATTTTCGGCGCGGAGAAAGTGACGACCGGCGCATCGAGCGATATTTCGATGGCGACCAACATGGCGCGCCGGATGGTGACGGAGTGGGGCATGAGTGAGAAGCTCGGGCCGCTGCGCTACACCTCGGATCAGGAAGAAGTTTTCCTCGGCCACTCGGTTTCGCAGAGCAAGAACATGTCGGATGAAACGGCGGCGATTGTCGACACGGAAGTGCGCCGCATCGTCGAGCAGGGTTACGCTCGTGCGCGGCAAATTCTGAAAGACAATCTTGGCGACCTGCACAAGGTCGCGAAGGCGCTGCTGGAATATGAAATGCTCTCGGGCGAGGAAATTAAAGCCATTCTGCGCGGCGAGCCGATCCTGCGCGACGATTCAGACACCGACCCGGCCCCGGGCGGTAAAAAGAAATCCTCAGTTCCTTCGGGCGGCGGGGTTTTGCCGCAGGGCGTTTAAAAACAATGATTTCCGGCTCTTTTTTGCGGCCGGAAACTCCATTTGCCACAGAGTCCAATACAGTTTAAAAAAAGCCTCATGACACGGAAGTTCTTCGGCACTGATGGAATACGCGGGCGGGCCAATACGGCCCCGATGACGGCTGACGTGGCGCTGAAAATCGCCATGGCGACGGCGTCTGCTTTGCGCGAAGCTAATGAAAAAGCCGGGGGCGGCCGCGAGCGCACCAACCGCGCGATCATCGGCAAGGATACGCGCCTGTCGGGCTATATGTTCGAGGAAGCGATGTGCGCCGGTTTCGTCTCGATGGGGATGGATGTGATTTTGGTCGGGCCGATCCCGACGCCGGGCATCGCGATGCTGACGAGAAGTTTGCGCACGGATGTCGGCGTGATGATCTCGGCGTCGCATAATCCTTTTCACGATAACGGCATAAAACTTTTCGGGCCGGACGGATATAAGCTGCCGGACGATACCGAGCGCGAGATTGAAGCGAAGCTCGAGCAGGATATGAGCGGCGAGCTTGCACTGCCCGGGGACCTCGGCAAGGCGACGCGGCTTGAGGACGCGCAGGGCCGTTATGTCGAGCATATCAAGAGTAGTTTCCCGAAGGGCCAGAATCTTGAAGGTTTAAAAATTGTTGTCGATTGCGCGCACGGCGCAGCGTACAAGGTCGCGCCGCAGGTGCTGTGGGAGTTGGAAGCCGAGGTGATTGCCATCGGTGTAGCGCCAAACGGGCGTAATATCAATGACGGTTACGGCGCGACGGCGACGGAGAACCTGCAAAGAGCCGTGCTGGATAACAAGGCCGATATCGGCATCGCGCTGGATGGTGATGCAGACCGCGTGATCATGGTCGATGAGAAAGGCCAGAAGATTGACGGCGACCAATTGATGGCGGCGCTGGCGCTGGTGATGCAGAAATCGGGAAACCTGGCGCAGGATACGGTCGTGGCAACGGTGATGTCGAATTTAGGGCTCGAAAAGTTTTTTGAATCGAAAAAAATCAAGCTGCTGCGCGCGCAGGTCGGTGACCGTTATGTGGTCGAGATGATGCGCGAGAAGGGCGCGTCGCTGGGCGGCGAGCAATCGGGTCATATCGTGCTATCACAATATAATACGACGGGCGACGGGCTGGTGGCGGCGCTGCAGATCCTGTCCGTGCTTAAGCAGCAGGGTAAAAAAGCGAGCGAAGCGCTGCGCGTATTCACGCCGCTGCCGCAGATTTTGCGGAATGTGAAGTTTTCAGGCGGCAAGCCGCTGGACGATTCAAAAGTGCAGGATGCGATTAAAAGCGCCGAGAAAAAACTCTCCAACGATGGGCGTCTGCTGGTGCGCGCTTCGGGCACGGAGCCGCTAATCCGCGTCATGGCGGAAGGACAGGACCAGAAGGTGGTTGAGAATATCGTCGGCGATTTGTGCGCCGTCATAGAAAAAGCCGCGCGTTAAGGAAAGATCATGGTCACGGGCAAGAAAAATCTGGCGCTGCTTCCGAACGGGTTCGTTGATCTTCTACCGCCCGTTGCCGAGCATGAATACCGTGCCGCCGGGAAGATGATGATGATTTTCGCATCTTTCGGTTATCAGCGCGTCAAGCCGCCGATGCTGGAATTCGAGGAAAGCCTGTTCGCGCCGGGGCCCGGCGAATCCATGATCGACGATACGTTCCGCGTGATGGACCCGGTTTCGCGCCGGATGATGGGCGTGCGCTCGGACATTACGCCGCAGATTGCGCGTATTGCCTGCTCGCGCCTTGGCAAGGAGCCGCGGCCGCTGCGCCTGTGTTACGCGAATGACGTGCTGCGCACCAAGGCGGGGCAACAGCGCACCGAGCGCCAGTTCTGCCAGGTCGGGTGCGAGATTGTCGGTGATACCGGAATTGAAACCGATATTGAAAGCTGCGTTGTCGCGCTTGTGGGGCTGAAGGAAATCGGCGTTGAGAACATCACGATTGATTTATCGTTTCCGTGCATCGTAGGCGAATTGCTCGACCGGCATAAGGTTGACGAAGATGACCGGGCGAAGATCAAAAAAGTATTGGAGAGTCGCGCGGTTGACCGGTTGAAAGGCCATAATAAAAAACTGGTGGATGCGCTTTCGAAACTGGCGAAGGCGGCGGGGCCGGGTGAAAAAGCGCTGAAGGCGCTCGCGGCGCTTGGCGATTTCAAGCCGGATATCCGCAAGCTGGAAACCATACATAACGGAATTGCGCGGGCGCTGAATGAGCTGGAATTCGACGACGTCAAAATCACGATCGACTCGATCGAGACGCGTGGATTTAAATATCATTCCGGTCTGGGCTTTACGATTTTCGCGGCGGGTGTTTCCGGCGAAATCGGGCGCGGCGGGCGTTACGATATTCATTTCGGCGGGCAGGACCCGGTCGAGAGCGCCTGCGGGTTCACCTTATATATGGACACGGTGCGCAAGGCGATGCCGCCCGCGCCGAAGAGAAAGACCGTTGCTGTGAACGCAGCGGAGGACTGGAGCGCGATCCGCGCGGAGCAGCGCAACGGTACGATCGTTATCAGAGGCAAAGCTAAAGAAGGAAAGAAAAAATAATGGGCAATGTCGCGGTCATCGGTTCGCAGTGGGGAGATGAGGGCAAGGGCAAGATCGTCGACTGGCTCTCATCCCGCGCTGACGTGGTCGTGCGTTTCCAGGGCGGGCACAATGCCGGTCATACATTGGTTATCGACGGCGTTACATTTAAACTGAGCCTGCTGCCGTCCGGCATTGTCCGCAAGGGCAAGATTTCAGTCATCGGCAACGGCGTTGTCGTCGATCCGTGGCACTTGCTGAAGGAAATCGCGGGCCTGCGTGAAAAAGGCATCGATATTACGCCGAAGAACCTGGTTCTCGCTGAAAACGCGACGCTGATTTTGCCCGTGCACCAGGCGCTCGACGCAGCGATGGAAGTCGCGCTTGGCAGCAAGGCGATCGGCACGACGAAGCGCGGTATCGGCCCGGCTTATGAGGACAAGGTTGCCCGGCGGGCGATAAGAGTTTGCGATCTTGCGCACCCGGAGCTGCTGCGGGAAAAACTGGAGCGCATGATCGCGCGCCATAACGTGTTTTTCAAAGGTATCGACGCGCCACAGATCAGCGTTGACGAGATTTACAAGAGCCTGATTGGAATTAGTGCGGAAATTTTATCCTATGCAGGCGTGACGTGGAAAATCCTGGATGAAGCACGCCGCGGCGGTAAAAAGATTTTGTTCGAGGGTGCGCAGGGCACGATGCTGGACGTCGATCACGGGACATATCCGTATGTCACGTCGTCGAATATCGTCGCGGGGCAGGCGGCGAGCGGTTCGGGCATGGGGCCGGATGCAGTCAATTATGTTCTCGGGATTACCAAAGCTTATACGACACGTGTCGGTGAGGGGCCGTTCCCGACCGAGCAGGCGAATGACGTCGGCGAATATCTTGGCCAGCGCGGGCATGAATTCGGAACGGTCACGGGCAGGAAGCGCCGTTGCGGCTGGTTCGATGCCGTCCTCGTGCGCCAGGCGGTGAAGTTGTCCGGGATTCACGGCATCGCCCTGACGAAGCTTGATGTTCTGGACGGGATGGACGAACTCAAGATTTGCGTCGGCTATGAGCATAACGGTAAAAAGCTAGACCATTTTCCCGCTTCACAGGTCAGCCAGCGCGAACTGAAACCCATTTATGAGACGCTGGAAGGCTGGAAAGACAGCACAAAAGGCGCGAGAACATGGGCCCAGCTTCCCGCCGCCGCCATTAAGTATGTGCGCCATATCGAGGAGCTGATCGGGGCGCCGGTAGCCCTGCTGTCCACGAGTCCCGAGCGCGACGATACAATCATGGTGCGTGACCCCTTCCTGGGCTAGGGCGATTTACCCCGTTTTGGGGCGCTTTTATTTACTTTTACCGTAATCGGCATTACAATTCAGGGCAGACCAAGGAGTGGTCCCGCCATGACGTCCCATTTCTCATATAGATGACAGGAATTTCTTCTCGATGACGGAAGAAAATGCACCAGACGAGGCAACAGGGGATGCCATTCCCGCCAAGGCCGAGGTGAAAAGGCCCCCGGGGCGTGGGGCGTCGATCAAGTTCGACAATAATATCGAGATATTTACCGATGCCCGCATTCCCGAATATGACATCGGCGAGGTCAAGGCTTACCGTGCCATCAGCCGCGACAAGGTGGATTATTTTGCGCTGATCTGCGAGCGCCAGCTTGCGCCGCGCTCGCGCTCTGCAAGTAATTATGCCGGCATCGTGAATTCTTTTCTTGTGCCGCTGGTGGCGGTTGGGGCTATTCACTGGCCGCCGGTGAACCAGCAACGCTATGTGATGATCTATAAAGATGTTCTCGGCAAAAAACTGCTGACCGGAGATCAGCAGGCGCTGGGATGGCGGCAGGACGACGTGATGAATATCGTCGTCAAGCCGATGATCGGCGCGTTGCTGGATTTCAGGAATTTCGATTTCACGCATGGTTCCATACGCCCCGGCAACATGTTTTACACAGGGCCAGCGGCGAAGCCGGAGAAAATCGTGCTCGGCGAATGCCTGTCGTTGCCTTCGTCTTACAGCCAGCCGGTTCTTTACCAGACGATCGAGCGGGGTATGGTCGCGCCCATTGCGCGCGGCGAGGGGATATTGACGGATGATCTCTATGCTTTCGGAGTTTCGCTCGCGGTATGCATGCGCTCCAACGACCCGCTGGAGGGTTTGAATGATGATGAGATCGTGCGCGCCAAGATCGAGCTTGGGTCCTACGCCGCGATTACGGGCCGGGAGCGTTTCAAGGGATCGATCCTGGAACTCTTACGCGGCGTTCTGCACGACGACGCGACCCAGCGCTGGACGTTGGAGGAGGTGATGGTCTGGATGGACGGGCGCCGCCTGTCGCCCAAACAATCGATCAAGGAAAAAAAGGCGCCGCGCGCGGTGCTTTTCTCCGGAGAAAAATATTTTCAAAGCACGCTGCTGGCGATGAGTCTCGATTCAAATCCGCCGGATGTCGTGCGGCTTGTCGAAAGCGACGACCTGAATCAATGGCTGGCACGCTCGGTGGAAGACGATATCGCGTTGGAGCGGGTTGAAAATGCCGTGAAAACCACGCGCGAGAAAGGCACGGGGCCGGGTTATGAAGAACGGCTGGCGGCCAATCTTTCCGTCGCGTTGGATCCGAAGTCACCGCTGCGTTACAAGGGCCTGCGGATGACGGGCGACGGCGTCGGCAAGGCGATGGCGGAAGCCATGGCCATGAAGCGCGATATACAATCCTTTGTCGATCTGTTCGCGCAGAATATAGCCTTCAACTGGGTCGCTGCGCAGGAAAACCAGAATATCGATTCCGGCAACCTGATTTCGCGTTTCGACAGCTGCCGGAATTTTATCCGGCACGGGAAGATAGGCTACGGGATCGAGCGTTGCGTTTATCTCCTATGCCCGGAGACGCATTGCCTTAGCGATAAATTGCAGGATTATTACGTGCAAACGCCCGAGGATATGATCAACGCCTTTGAGGATCTGTGCAGGAGGGGCAAGGCGCCGATCACGTTCCTCGACCGTCACAGCGCCGCGTTCCTGTCTGTCAAGGATTCCAAGGTTGTGGATTCTTACCTGTTTGATCTTGCAGCGCCGGATGATTACAAAAAAATTCTTGGAAATCTGAAATGCCTGGCGACGATTCAAAAGCGCTCCTCGATGCCGATGCTTCCTGGTATTGCCACGGCGTTTATGAGTTCGATGGGCGTGATATTCGAGCGTTACCACGACCGCGATGTTCGTGACAAGCTGCAGAAAAGCGTGGCGCGTTACGCTGCCGAGGGCGATCTCGCGAAAATGGCGGGTATTCTTAATAATGCCGAACTTATGGCGCGCGACATGGGCGGATTCAAAGAAGCCATGCGCGAATACGCGACGCTTCAGAAAGAACATTACGATCTTGCGACGCATCTCGCGGACAGCGCGAATTTCGGCAAGGCGACGGGCCGCGAGGTCGCCGCTGTGATTTCAAGCATCATCGCCGCGATTATCGTTTTGGGATCGTCCATTATGTTTTTCATGCATTAAAGGCCGGAGAGAGAACGCCATGGCAGCTAAAAAAGCTCCCGCAAAAAAAGAAGCCGCACCAAAGACCGCGCATGTTGCAGGAAAACCGGAAAAACGCAAAAGCGCCCGCGGCGCCAAGGTGTCGATATTCATGATCGGCATAGTCATTATGGCCGCCGTGTTTTTACCTTCCTCGGTCTTGCTGGCGGTCGGGATGATGCCCACATTCGTGGCGCTGTTTACGGATACGCGGCGGGCGAGGACGAAAGTAGTTACTGTCGGTGCGCTTAACCTTGCCGGATGCGTGCCGTTTCTTTTCAAATTATGGGGCGACGGCCATGAATTCGACAATGCTGTCAGGATCGTTTCCGACCCGCAGGCGATTATCGTCATGTACGCTGCCGCGGGCGCTGGATATATGATCGACTGGTCAATGTCGGCGGCAGTGGCGGCGATCCTGTACCAGCGGGGCCTGGCGCGGCAGGAAGCCATCCGCAAGCGCCAGGAGGAACTAACCCTGCGCTGGGGGCCTGAAGTTACGGGCCAGATGCCCCTGGATGAATACGGTTTTGCCATCCAGCCAAAAGAGCACTGAAACGGGGCTTAAACCCTTTAAATAAAGGCTTTTTTCTTAAGTATTTTTTCATAATTCCGGAGGATAATGATAGATGGTTGGGTATCTGTGCACCTGCACAAAGCACAAAAAAAGCGGAAAAAAGCCGCTTTTTTTGTGCCTGAAAAAAACAAAAAATTTTAGCAAAATGCTGCGCAAAGTATTTTCCGGCTGGCTGGGTAAGAACGAGGGAACGACGGCGATCGAGTTCAGTTTCCTCATGATCCCCTATATGTTTTTGACGCTGGCGATCATCGAGATTTCGATGATGTACGCCGCCGCCGCGTTGCTTGAGGGCGCGACAGGTTCCGCCGCGCGGCTTATCCGCACCGGGCAGCTTCAGCAGTCCGAAGAGGCGCCCGAGGAGTTGTTCCGCCAGTCGATCTGCAATTATGCCACCGTGCTGATCAACTGCGACGAGGTCATCATCGAAGTGCGCCAGATGGAAAGCTTTTCCGATTACGAGGACATGGAGCCGCAATACGACGAAGAGGGCAACCTGGTCCCGGGTGAATTTGAAGCGGGCGGATCGAGCGACCGTGTCCTGATCCGCACGGCATACAGATATCCAATGATCACGCCTTTCATAGGCCCGCTGCTTGCGGGGCCGGGTGGCACGCGTCTGTTCGTTTCGACGATCGTGCTGCAGACCGAACCTTACGAATTCGAGGGGGCATAGCATGCGCGGTTTCATAAAAGCGTTGAAAGCCCTGCCTGGACGCTGGGTACGCGAGACGGAAGCGGTCGCCACGGTGGAAGCCACGCTGGTATTCCCGATTTTGCTGACGATTTTGCTCGGCACGTTCGACATGGGCAATGGCCTGCTGGCGAACCAGAAGGCCATACGCGCTTCGCAGATCGTTGCCGACCTCGTGACGCGGAACATGACTGTCAGCGAAGAGGAAATAGAAGAGGCGATCACTGCCGGCAGCCTGGCGTTTGAGCCCCTCGATTCCAGCAGCTACGGCGTCGATATCGTCAGCATCCGTTTTGATGAGGAGGCGGAGCCTGAAATCGTCTGGCGCGAAACCTCTATAGGCATGTCTGCCAACCAGAACGTTCTCGATGATGTCGCCAGCCTTGCCGAAGCCGATAACGGAGTCGTGGTTGTGACCGTCGGTTATGTTTTTGAACCTGTTTTTGCCGGGTTTTTGCTGAACACCATGCCCATGCAGGAAACCGCATTTGCGCGCGGCCGCAGGAGCGCCGTCGTTAACCTGGAATAAACCCGGAAGGGGGTTGCCATGAAGAAGATGATGAAAAAATATATCCGCGAGATTTCCGGCGCGATTTTGGTCGCTTTCGCGGTAATGGCTCCGATCATCATCGGTTCGGCCGGTATGGCGCTTGATTTCGCGCATGCTTATCTCGTTCAGCAGCGCCTCGCGCAGGCGATTGACGCTGCCGCCCTGGCCGCCACGGCGCAGGCCACAGACCCGGCCGAAATCGAGCAGAAGGTCAGAGATTTCTTCGAGGCCAACTACCCGGAAAGTGAGCTGGGCGCGACGTTCGTGCCTGTCGTTGTCGTGAATGGCAACCAGGTGCAGGTGACGGGACAGGCTGAATATCTCACGTTTTTCCTGAGCGTTATCGGCATTACAGAAATTTTGGTCGAGGCCGTGACAACTGTGCAGCGCGAAGTGCAGGGGATAGAGGTTGTTCTTGTCCTCGACAATACGGGATCGATGTCGACTGAAAATGACGAAGGCATTCCGAATATTGATGCGCTGAAGATCGCAAGCCAGAATTTTATAAGCACGCTTTTTGAAAACACCGATAACCCGAACTCGATCAAGATCGGGCTTGTGCCGTACAGCAACTCGGTGCGCATCGGCCGCTATGGTCTTGGCCGCAACCCGGATAATACCGTTTATGCCGACGGCGATGTTTTTGTGAATCTGCCCGCGGCTGTCAGCTATACGACGTCGCACAACAGTTCCAGCGGCTGGTATGGCTGCGTCGTCGAGCACAAGGAAACGAATTATAACTCCGCAGCGACGCATGTCACAGGTTCCGCTGGGCAGTTATGGCGCACCGGCAGCGGCACAGGTTGTAACACCGCCGACAAGTGCCGCGGCCATGGCTGGGCCCCGGGCAGCACCACCAACGACCCGTATGATTACGACGTTCTCGATAATTACGAGGGCAGGTGGGATATTTATATGTATGGCCGGCTCATTCCGAGCGGCGATGAGTGCGACGATATCGACAGCAACTCGTATGATTTTAGTAACTCGCGGTGCACCAACTGCACCGGCAGCGGCGGCAACTGCGCCAGCACTTATTGTTACTGCATGGTCGGCACGTCCGGCAGCCAGGATAGCGGCCCTAATACCGGCTGTCCTTATGCGTATATCATGCCGCTGACGAGCGACGTGGACGCTTTATTCGACCGCATCGATGAAATGCAGCCTGATGGCAACACGCTTGGTAATATCGGCATGACGTGGGGTTACCGCCTGATCTCGCCCGAGCCGCCCTTCGAGGAAAGTGCGCCCTGGGACAACCCGTACTGGCGCAAGGTCGTTGTCATGATGACCGACGGCGACAACACCGAAAACACCTATTATTCGTCCTACTGGTTCACGAACAAGAACAACATGAGCGTGACAAAATTCAATAACCGCTTTGCTGAAACCTGCGAGGCGATGAAAGAACAGGGCATCATCATCTATACGGTGACCTTTAACTACGAGGACGAGGACGGCGACCCGGTTATTAACGAGGAAACACGCGATTATTACCGCGAATGTGCCTCAAGCCCTGACCAGTATTACGATGCCCCGACGCAGGAAGAGCTGATCGACGTGTTCGAAAATATCAGCCGCGAACTTAGCAACCTGCATATCACCGGCTAAAAGTGATAATCCAACCGGAAAGGCTCGCTCTTCACGGGCGAGCCTTTTTATTAGAGTTAAGCGCGCGGTTATTTCGGATTTATAGAAAATTTTAGATAAATTTTTATGTTTCACTTGCCAGATTCAATTTTTTTCTTCAAATTATGGTTACTAGTTCGTCCCTTTAACCTTCCTTTAAATAAACCTCTGATATTCTGGAAATATACGGTTGGGAACTTCGAAAGCCTTTTTTGAAGTGTGGGTAACCGGCAAATCTGAAAATCTAACAGGAGATCTCAAATGAAAAAACTGCTTGCTTATAGAGAAGCATATCTGCGCAACGAAGACGGTGCGACGGCTATTGAATACGGCCTGATCGCTGCCGGTATTTCGCTGGCGATTGTCGCCGTTGTGTTCACGTTCGGCGAACAGCTCAATGAATTGTTCACGACGATGGGCGACAGGCTCACGACGGCTAACGAAAATGCCGCGGCTGCTGAAGATCCCGCGCCTTAGTACGGGCTTAGTGTAAGTTTAAAGGCCCGCCTTTCAATCTGGAAGGCGGGCTTTTTTAATAGCCGAGGAGTGGATGGGGTTTCCCTTATTTTCGTTGCTCAGAGAGTACAGCCGCCAGAGAAAAGGCGTCACAGGCGTTGAATATTCCCTTATCACAGCCGGGATTTCCCTGGCTATTATGTTCGCGGTGTTCTTTTTCGGCGAGTCTATCCTGGCGATCTTTAATGGCATGCTTGAAAGACTGTCGGCTTTTGTGCAACAGGTTGGCTTGTGGGAAGGCGATTGAATCTTCTTCCTTGTTTCCGTATCCTTAATCAGAGGATTTCATGATTGCATTGATTATTTTCCTGACCTGCCTGTTTGTCGCCGTTACCGTCGGCGTGCTGGCCGCGTGGTCGGATTTCAAGGGGCTGGTCATTCCGAACTGGCACAGCGGTGCGATTATCGTTTCGTTTTTTACTGCTTTCATCCTGATGCATCTTCTCGGCCAGCCGGAGGTTTTCAGCGGCATCTTTTCGCACGCCGCGGCGGGGATCATCATCTTCATGGTTACGGCGACGATGTTTGGCCTCAAGGCCATCGGCGCTGCGGATTCAAAGCTCAGCACGGCCTTTGCCTTCTGGGTCGGCATCCCGGGTTTGCCCGCTTTCCTGTTTTATATGACCCTGGCAGGAGGGCTGATTGGCCTAAGCGCCATTGCCCTTCGCAAGCTGCAACCCGTCAAGAACCCCGCCCCTGGCGGTTGGGTAGCCCGCGTACAGGCCGGCGAGAACAAGGTGCCTTATGGAATCGCCATCGCCTGCGGCGCACTGGTGTCCTTCGTACAACTCGGGTATTTTAGTAAGGTTATATTAAGCCTTCTTGGCCACTCCTAGAGTTTCACGATTTTTTAACAATAAACCCGCATCATAGAGTATAGGCCCGGAATTCGGCGGCCATCTTGCTGCGTCCCCTGGATCAAATATCCATAATTCAAACCACTAAAGGTGGCGAATGAATAAGAATGTTGTGATTGTTCTTGGCGGTGCGCTGGTCGTCGCGGTTGTCGTGGCGCTGCTCGTGCAGATCATGGTCGGCGGCAAAAAAGAAACCGGTGTTCAGGAAGCGCGCGTCGAGGTTCTCGTCGCCGCGAAAGATTTAGGTATCGGTCGCGAATTGAAAGAAGGCGATATCGCATGGCAGTCGTGGCCGCAGGCGCTGGTGGTGCCCGGCACGCTCGTGCGCGAAAAAGATCAAAAGCCGATGGATGTAATGAAAGGCCGCCTGGCCCGTAATATCGGCAAGGGCGAGCTTATGATGAAAACGGCGTTGCTCGGTGAATCCAAGGGCAATTTCGTCGCGGCAAGTTTAGATCCCGGCATGCGCGCCGTGGCGATATCCGTCAAGGCGGCGAGCATGGTCGGCGGCTTTATCGGTCCGGGCGATTATGTCGACGTCATCATGACATACAAGGCGACCATCGATACGGATGACGACAGTTCGAGCGTCCAGAGAATGATCGATATGAGCATCAAGAAAAAGGCGACGGAAACGATCCTGCAGAACGTGAAAGTTCTGGCGGTCGACCAGGCGGCGCAACGTCCTGAAGATGAAAAGGTAAAAGTCGGAAAGACGGTCACGCTGGCCCTCGGCATGGCGGATGCGGAAAAGCTGGCCCTGGCCGGCAGCATCGGCGAGTTGACGCTTGCCCTTCGCGGGATAGGCGACAATAAGATCGTCCAGAAAGACTGGGAAATCGTCTCTGATGCCCGCCTGATCAACATCGACAACGAAGTATTAACGCAATACGTAAAAATGAAAAAGGGTGCTGGAATAAGTTCGGATAGTATGAGAATCTATAATGGAGCAAACGTTTTTATTGTTCCCGCCGAATAATCATCTCCTTTTTCATTTCCATCCACAGTTTTCTGCGTAAGCAATTGATATCGAAAACAATGTTAATGAATCTGACGCATTTTAACGCTGCACGGTTTTTGCTCGCGGTGGCCATCTTGGTCCTGTGCGTTATTGCCTTGCCTGCGCTTGTGCTGGCTGAGAAAGGCGACCTGGAAAATATCGCCGCGGAGCCGGTTGAGCCGGGGCCGGTTTATATCACGCTCGGCAAGGCGGAGCTTATCGACGTTGAAGGCGACATTGCCGACGTGCTGGTCGCCAATTCACAAATCATCGATGTCATGGCCGTGCAATCGAACAGGCTGTATATCGTCGGCCTGAAGATCGGCGATACGAACATTATCGCGCTCGATGCCAACGGCGACGTCATCAAGAAAATGGATATCCATGTCAAATACGACCTGAAGGCCATCCAGGCCATGGTCAACGATCTCTACCCCGAAGAAAGCGTGCAGGTCAGGGCGGTGCACGACCAGATCCTGCTGACCGGTACAGTGTCTAATCCTGAAGTCGCTTCCAAAATTTCCAATGTCGTGGCGCAATATGTCAGCGACCTCCAGGATAGCAAAGGGAATATTGACGAGTTGATTTCCAACCTCCTGGATGTGCGCGGCGAGCAACAGGTTATGCTGCAAGTCAAGATCGTCGAGGCCTCGCGCAGTATCCTGAAGGAGCTCGGCGTTGAGACGAACCTGAATGACGATGGCGCGCTCTCGACCTCGACACTGTTCAATGAAAACACTTCGCTCACATTCGGCACCGGCGGCGGCATCGGCCTGTCGCAGGACCCGACGGGTGTTGGGCGTTTCCTGACCGATACGGGCATTGCCGGTATTGGCGACCTCGAAATTTTTCTGCGCGCGCTTGAAGAAGAAAACCTCGTTCATGTTCTTGCCGAGCCGAACCTGACGGCCGTATCGGGCCAGAAGGCCGGTTTCCTCGCGGGCGGTGAATTCCCGGTTCCCGTGGGCCGCGACAATGTCGGCAACCTGGTGATCGAATTCCGCGAGTTCGGCGTATCACTCAACTTCAAGCCGGTCGTGATGTCGGACAAACGCATCAGCCTGCAACTGAATACCGAAGTTTCCTCGCTTGATTTCGACAGCGCCGTGGTCCTGGCGGACGTTACGGTGCCGGGTCTTGACGTACGCAAGGCGGATACCACCGTTGAAGTGCCGAGCGGCGGCAGCCTGATGATCGCGGGCTTGCTGCAATCCGAAGCCATCAAAGGTATGGCCGGACTGCCGGGCATCAACAAAACGCCGATCCTCGGCGACCTCGTTTCATCCGACAGTTTCCGCCGCGAAGAAACGGAGCTGGTCGTCATCGTCACGCCGTACTTGGTCGAGCCTTACGGCGAGAAAGACCGGGCCGAGCGCACGGCGCCACACCGCGACAATCCTCTTGCGCGTTCGTTCGCCGTGAATGTACGCAAATCCTACGACGTGGAAGACGATTCGGTTTTTTCCGATGATGAAAAATACGGCTACATTCTTGATTAGGAGCGGAGCCATGAAAAAGATTTTTGCCCTGTTGCCACTGGTTTTTGTGCTCTCCGCCTGTGAGATGTATGCGGAGAGCGCGATTTCGGACCGGCGCGTCCAGGTCCGGGAAGAAAATTTCACCGAGCAGGTTTCACTCGCCCGCGCCAACAATGAATATATCGCCAAGGTCGCGCATGATTACGGCCAGAGCGGCAGCGGCCCCGTGGACCTGACGATCACTTACGATCCGCAGTCGCGCACCAATACCGCGATGCACGCCAACGACGAGGCCGTGCGCCTGTCGCAGGCCTTCCGCAAGCATGGCGTGAGGGATGTTGTAACCAGCATCCTGCCCGTACGGGAGCAGGGGCCTGAATCGGTCCTGATCATTTCCTATTCTTCCTACCAGGCGGGGGCCCCGGCCAATTGCGGTCGCATGACGGGCTTCGAAGGTCCCGTGCTGGAGCATGATCCCAGTTACAAACTCGGCTGCACGGTCGAGACGGTTTTTGCACGGCAGATTGCCGATCCCTCGGACCTGCTGGGGGACGCCAAGGCCCCGGCCTATTCCGACGGCAGATCGGCGGCCAATATTGTCGATGTGCAGCGCTCAGGCGCGTACAACAAGCCCATCAAGGGCGAGGGAGCGTCCAATTAACGTAAAGTCTTTAACGAATGTTAAGGCGCGCGGATTATGCTGAATATTGGACTTTTAAGGATAAACACGGGGCAAACAAACCATGAGCGAGGCGGTTAACCAGGGAACATCTATTCTCCTGCCTGCTGCGAGTGTGGCGGTCTATTCCCGGGATGTGGAAACGCTCGAGGCTGCCCGCAACCTGGTCAATGACTGGCGCTTTGCCCGTGTTCAGATCCAGGTCGAGGAAGGCGATGCCATCACCGCGACCAACGCCTACAAGGAGCTTTCCTCGCCCGATGTGGTGATCGTCCAGACGGACACGATCGAAGAACCCTTCATCAAGAAACTGGAAGACCTCGGCTCGCAATGCAGCGAGGGCACCGCGGCCATTGTCGTCGGTCCGGTGAATGATGTTTCTCTTTACCGCCGTATAATCGGCATGGGCATCAGCGATTACCTGGTGCGTCCCGTCAAAACCGAAATTCTCGCCGACGTCATCGCCAAGACGCTGATCCAGAGTATCGGGGTGAGCGGCAGCCGCCTGATCGCCTTCGTCGGCGCAAAAGGCGGCGTCGGCGCCAGCACGCTCGCGCAGGCTACGGCCTGGGGCGTTTCCGATATTCTCGGCCAGAAAACGATGCTGATCGACAGCGCCGGCGGATGGTCGACCACCAGCGTCGGCATGGGTTTTGAGCCCTCGACGACGCTGGCTGAAGCTGCGCGCGCTGCATCGAACAAGGACGAGGACAGCATCAAGCGCATGTTGTTCCGCGCCAGCGATAAATTGAGCGTTCTCGCCAGCGGTGGCGACGTCATGCTGGAAGCGCCGTTGCAGCCGGAGCAGCTTGAGGAATTACTGACGATGCTGATGGTGACTTACCCGGTTGTCATTGCCGACCTGTCGCACGCGTCAGAGAACATGGTCAATACCGTAGTGGCGAAGGCCAGCCAGATCATCGTGGTTTCGACGCCGACGCTGACGTCGCTTCGTCTTGCGCGCAGCCTGATCCAGGAGATCAAGGAGCACCGCGGCGGCGACGACAAAAGCATCGAGATGATCATCAATATGCAGGGCATGTCCGCCAAGAGCGAAGTGCCCAAAAAAGATATCGAGCAGGCGATGGAGTTCAAGGTTTCGACTTCTTTGCCGTTTGACCCCACAGTATTCGGCGCGCTGGAGACTCAGAGCCGGAAATTCGTCACTGACAGCAAGAGCGGCGATATCGTGCGGAAAAACCTGCTGCCACTCGTGCAGAAAATTATTTCGGCCACCGCGGCCGAGCCTGAAGCCGGCAAGGACAAGAGCGGATTTCTGGGCGGTATACTCGGCAAGGCGAAAGCCAAGGGATAAATCCCATGTTCGGAAAAAAAGGATCAACGACAGTCGCTGCCCCGCCGCCAAAGCCGAAAGCGGTGGCTGCAGCTCCGCTTAAATCCGCGCCGCCGGAAGGGTTGAGCGAGGCCCTGAAGAAACCTGAAAAAGAATCTGCTGCCGCGAAAAACGCTGCGCCTAAGGCCGAGGGTGAAAAAGCTTCCGTTGCCGACCCGTTCGCCGGGATGCACCTGCACGAAGCAGCAGAAAAGCGTGCTGGCGAGAGCGATTCAATTACCACCCTGCGCCTGCAGCGCGCGCGTAACCGCATATGGCTGGATTTACGCGACGGTATCGACCTTAAATCGCTAGCGCGGATGGATTCCAAGACCGCGCGTGAGGAAGTTTATTCCGCTGTCGGCGAGATCGCCCGTTTCAGAAATCTTGACCTGACGCCTGCCGAACTTCAAAGCATCGCCAAGGAATGCGCCGACGACATGCTCGGCTTTGGCCCGCTGGAAGAACTGCTCGAGATCGACGACATCGCCGACATTATGATCAACGGGCCGGACACGGTTTATATCGAGCAGAAGGGCAAGATTACCAAGAGCCACGTCAAGTTCCGCGATAACCAGCATCTGACGACGATCTGTCAGCGGATTGTCGGCGCGATCGGCCGCAGGGTCGATGAAGCCTCGCCGATTTGCGACGCGCGTCTGCCTGATGGTTCGCGCGTGAACGTCATCATCCCGCCACTCGCCGTCGATGGTTCCTGCATGACCATCCGGAAATTCAAGAAAGATAAACTGACGCTTGAAAAGCTGATGGAATACGGTTCGATGACGCCGAGTTGCGCGAAGCTGATTATGGCTGTCGGCCGGAGCCGCGTGAATGTCCTCGTCTCCGGCGGTACAGGTTCGGGCAAGACCACGATGCTGAACTGCCTGACGCGTTATATCGAGCCGGGCGAGCGCATCATTACCTGCGAAGACGCCTGCGAACTCCAACTTCAACAGCCGCACGTCGTCAGACTTGAAACACGCCCGCCGAACCTTGAGGGTGTCGGCGAAATCACGATGCGCGACCTTGTGAAAAACTGCCTGCGTATGCGGCCTGAGCGCATTATCGTCGGCGAGGTGCGCGGCCCCGAAGCGTTCGACCTGCTGCAGGCGATGAACACTGGTCACGACGGTTCCATGGGCACTGTCCACGCCAACAACCCGCGCGAGGCTATTTCGCGTATGGAAAACATGATCGCCATGGGCGGCCTGAACCTTCCTTCATCTGCCGTGCGCGAGCAGATTGCCTCCGCCGTCAACGTCATCATCCAGGTGCAACGTCTCCGCGACGGTTCGCGTAAGACAACCCATGTGTCGGAAATCACCGGCATGGAAGGCGACGTCATCACGATGCAGGATTTATTTTCGCTTGAAATCATGGGCGAGGATGAGCATGGAAAGCTGATCACGAAGCAGCGTTCCAGCGGTTTGCGTCCAAAATTCTTCGATAAAGCCCGCCAGTTCGGCGTCGACCGGCTGGTGCTCGACGCGATGGAAGAGGCTTACGGGTAATGTCCACGCTTCAAATAATTCTCACCGGTGTGATTGTCCTCATCATCTTCGGTGCTGCCGCCGCGTTCCTGATGATGCAGGAGAACGAGCGCAAAAAGCGTATCGCCGCCGTCATCAAGGGACATGCCTCGTCGACGAAGAAATTCTCGGCCGAGGACGTGCAGAATAAGCGCCGCGCAGAAATAGCAAAAAAACTCAAAGAAACCAAGGACATAGAGAACGAGAAAAAAGGTAAGAAGAAAAAGCGCACGATGGCGCTGATGCTCGAGCAGGCAGGGCTTTCGATCAGCGTGAAGCAGTACTGGATTTATTCCGCCATCAGCATGGTTGTGTGCCCGATCATTGCGCAGTTTCTCGGCCAGCCGCCTTTCGTCGTTGGTATGGCCGCGATCATCGGGCTGTTCGGCGTTCCGCGTCTGGTCGTGAGACATTTGACCAAGCGTCGGCAGAAAAAATTTCTCGAGGAATTTGCCGATGCGCTTGAAGCGATCATTCGCCTGCTCAAGGCCGGTATGCCGGTTTCCGAAGCGATCGCGATGATCAGCCGCGAATTCACCGGCCCCGTGGGCGAGGAAATGTCGCGCATCTACGACAAGCAGAAAATCGGAATTCCCATCCACGAGGCGGCGCAGGAAGCAACCAAGCGCATGCCGCTTGCGGAGATGCAAATGTTTGCCACAGGTCTTGCCATCCAGGCGCAGACCGGCTCCAGCCTTTCGGAAGTTTTGAAAAACCTTGCGGGCGTTATCCGTGCGCGTTTCCGCCTTAAGAGGAAGATCAAGGCGCTGTCGTCCGAGGCCATTGCATCAGCCGCGATTATCGGCTCGCTGCCCAATCTTCTCGCGCTCGGCATGTATTTCGCCAACCGTGACTACATCATGATTTTATTCAATGAACCGTTCGGAAACGTGCTGCTTGCCATCGCGGTGGTGTGGATGATGATCGGGATCGGGGTCATGAAAATCATGATCAACTTTAAGATATAGGACGCCATGAATAACGAACTCATCATAACAATTGTCAGCGCTTTGTTCGCAGCGGGTTCGTTCGCGGCGTTTGCCCTGCCGTTCCTGAACCGCAGCGAGAAGAAAGAGAAATTCCGCTCCGTCATTGAAAAACGCCGCAAGGCCCTGTTCCAGGCGACAAAGGACGGCACGATTAATAAGATCGGCGGGGATTCGCTTTCCGGCAAGGATTCCATGGCGACGTTCTTCAGGCTGCAGCACGTGGCCGGGCGCATGGGCGAAAAAGCCCGCGATAAAATGCTGCAGGCAGGCAACCGCGACCCCAAGGCGCCGTTCAAATTCATGATCGCGCAAGCCGCGCTGCCGATCATTCTTTGCCTGCTGGCGATGGTTTTCATTTCCGGCAGCGAGAAAGAAATTTCCAATGGCATGACGATGATGATTTTGCTGGGCGCGGCTGTTGTCGGGTACAAGCTGCCCGATATCCTCGTGAAGAACTCGATCCTGAAACGCCAGCAGGAAATCAACCTCGCGTTCCCCGATGCGCTGGATATGATGCTGATCTGCGTGCAGGGCGGTATCGGTCTTGAGCAGACGGTCGACCGTGTTGCGCATGAAGTCGCCGAGCATTCGCCGGTGCTGGCCGAGGAGCTTGGGATTTTGAGCGCCGAGATGGCGATGCTGAACGACCGTCGCCAGGCGCTTCAGGATTTCGCCCGCCGGGTCGGCAGCGGCGCGGGTAAAAGTTTTGCGACGTCGCTGATCCAGGCCGAGCAATACGGTACGTCGATCTCGCAGGCGATGCGCGTGATGTCGGACGAACTGCGCGATCAGCGCATGGCGCTGGCCGAGCAGAAGGCGGCTTCGCTGCCGCCGAAGCTCACTGTGCCGATGATCCTGTTCTTTCTGCCGGCGCTGTTCATTATTATTCTCGGACCCGCAGGCATACAGGCCGCCAACGCGGGCGTCGGCGGCGGATAGCCGGATTACATCCTAAATATATTAGTTGGAAACGGGCTCTTGGCCTGCGTCATCGACTGCGGGCTTGCTGCCTGCTGCGGGTTTCGCAACGGGCTTGGGCGCATGACGGGCCGATTGCTGCAGCGTGCGCACGATACGGAGGTTGCGCTCAACCTCGATGCGGTCGGGCGCGATGGACTGGGCCTTTTCAAGAATGGCGGCAGCCTCGTCGAGAAAATCCTGCGATGCGAGATTAAGCGCGAGGTTGTTCATGACCGGGATAGGGTCGCCCTGCCACATATCGAGGGCCTTGCGGAAGGCGCGCTCGGCTTCCTTGTGCATGCCCTGCGCATCCAGCGCGATGCCGAGATAGTGAAAGGCGCGGTAATCGCCCTGATCCTGCGTTACGGCTTTCTGGGCGTATTCCTCGGCGCTTTTGTTGTTGCCAAGGGCAAGCTGGACGGCGGCGTATTCGGTTTTGGCGGCAGCAGGGCCTTTTTTGTCATCGGCAAAAGGCGCGAGCACCATCGCGGCCTGGTTCAGATATTCAGCCTCACGCAGCGCGCCGGCGTAATTGATCGCGGCCTGCGGATCGTCGCTGTTGCGCTTGTATATTTTTTCAAGGATGGAAAGCGATTGTCTTTTCTCACCGCTGGCGGCCGAAACGGCGGCGGCGCGTTCAAGCGCGGAATCGAGCGAGGCATCGCTGCTGGATTTTACGTTCGCCGATGAACCCGTGGTCTGGCAGGCGGCAAGGAGCATGCAGGCGGAAACAGCAGCCGTGGTTTTAAGAACAGCGCGTAGTTTTGAAGTTTTCGAAGTCATCCTGGTGTTGCCCTATAAATAAAAATTATTCCTCGTCCGCGTCTTCGTCCCCAGAAGAATCTTCGGAGGCCTCCTCGGTGTTAGCGGTTCCACCGTCTTCGGCATTCTGCTCGTTCTTCGCGGCCCATTTCTCAAGGGCGGCATCAATGATGCTGGACCTGTCGTCCGGCTCTGCCGGGTTCAGCTCCCCTTGAGCGTTCAGCATAATTTCATGGCACATATCGGGGCAGTAGTAAACCTGTGTCGGCTGGCAGTCCTTCCCGGAGGCGCCGCCGCAGGATTTACGAATACGCACATATTTTTCCTTGGGGCTGGCGACGATGACATGGCGCTGCATGATGATTTTATTGGCTTCGTCCAGGACGGTGAAATAGGTGGCGCCGGGCGCGCGGGGGATCAGGACCAGGCTGTTGGGGCCTTCGGGCAGGATATTCAGGTGGCCGGGATTGCCGACCAGAACGGTGCTGGCCTTGCGGTCCAGCCTTATAAGCTCGGTTTTATCGGGGGTCAGCCTGACCGGGGGGTGGGTCGGGTTGCTCTCATCGATAACGACATCCGCCTCCGAGGCCGCCCTGACGGGCAGGATATCGGTCTGGGCGAGGGGAGCGCCTTCGCCCTGGGCGTAAGCGGGGGCTGCCGGGAGGCTTAAAACAAGCGCAAACAGCAGGGCAGGTAGTGTAAAAAAACCGGTTTTTTTCATGATTTTCACAGCGAAAGGCCAAGAGGAGCGGCAAAAACCATTATAGCAAGCCAAGGGTTAAAGTTCACCCTCTTTTTGCTTCAATTTAGGGTAATTGCCGATAATATGTTAATTACAGATGTTCCAAGAGGTGTCGCGACAGATGATCGTGACGGTGTTGCCGTCCCGTTTAAAGCCCGAGGCCGAACACCCTATAGGGCAGTTGCGGGGCATAAAATTGCCGGTGAAGGCTTCCTCGCAGTGAACTTTGTTTTCCTCGATGCTGACAACGACCTTGCCGGGAGCGCATTTCATCTGCGGAAGATCACCGCCGAGCGCCTGGGGAATAAGACAGTTATCACCGCCGCTGTCGCAATAATTATCCGATTCCACGAAATCGGCGCGGAGCTTGCCGGCGACATCAAGCATTGCCCCCGGATCTTCAGTGCCGAAGCCGACGCGTCCGCCATTGGTATTCATGATCCTTTGATTGCTGCCAGGCACATAATTCCACAGGCCCGATACTTCCGGCGTCTGGAATTTAATTGTGTCGTCATTTTCTAAATCGCCGTCATCATAACGCAGGCCGCTCAGAAACCTGTTATCGGCCGCGGCATTTTCCCAGTCGCAGTTTTCTGTTTCGCTGACCGTTGTGTCAGTTACAGGTATTCCCGGTATGACAACCCCCATCGGGCAGGCTTCGACCAGGGAACCGTTTGCCGCTCTTGCGCCCGTGCCGTCTTCACCGTGCGAAACCAGCGCTATGTGCGCGTAGCGTCCGAGGTCAAGCGCGTTGTTTCCGTTATTGTCCTCACCGGGATCGAGAGCGTCGTTTCCATTCGTGTCTTCTGTGACAGTAACAAGAGGGGTGGTAAATTCGTCAACCACCAGGATGGCGCCCCATGCATCGTTGTAATTTGCCGGCCGGGTCAGGTTTTCCGTTACCGCATAAGTCAGGCGGTGTCCGTAGCCGTCATATGTCAGGCCATCCCGTAACGGGATATCATCCACATCCAGACCATCGTCGGTTGCAGGATTTCCGTCGGGATCGAGTATGCTGTCGAAGGGGACAGAGCCGACCAGGATGGTATCAGGAACGTCATCGTCATTCTGGTCCAGGGTGGTTGCTATGCGCCTTACGCCGTTGGTGTTAGTGCAATTGTCGGCTGCGTCTTTCTGCTCCTGGCCATAGGCGGCGGTGCCGCGCGCGGCAGTAGGACTGGCGGGACAGGGATAACGGCGGTTCGTGGCAACGAAGAAATGCAGACTTGCCTGCGAGACTTCGAAGGCCTCCTTGGTCTGGATTTCTTGTTGCTGCAAGGTGTAGAAGCGCAGGCCAGTCATAACCGTGAGGGTCACCATCGAGAAGATGATCAGGACCATCGCGAGTTCGACTGTGGTGAAACCACGATTTTCTTTATAGCTCTTCATTTGCCTCAACCGAGATTCTTACTGACACGTGCAAGAGGAATAGTGCAGATACTGGCCGCTGCCAACCCGTTCGTAGCAGGCTTTGGTTTTACCGCACTCGCACGAGTTGTCGAAATTCGCGCCGCTGGGGAAAGGATAGGGTCCCGTGCCGCTCGATGATTTCTTCCAGTTGCATACTACAACCGGCGTAGGCTGGCAGCTGTTTCCGCCGGGTACATTCACCCACGTTGACCACTCACCCTTTTTGCAGTTCATGGTTCTTTTTTTCAGGACCGAGCCCATTTCACCTTCATCACAGGGGAAAGGCTCTGTCACCGTGACGTCTTCGCAATCGCAATCCCTGCTGGTCTCTGTCCAGGTGCCGAATACGGCTCCTCCAGGCTGGCAGGTTACAGTTCTGGTTTGTTCGATGCCGTCGCCGACTTGACCTGCCGGGCAGGCCAGCAGCCGCTCTTCGGTCCGGTTGTCGCAGGTGCAGCTATTTCCACCCGGGACATCGACCGGAGGCCCCCATGTGCCTGCCGGGCAGGTATTCGTCGATTTCGTGATGATTACACCGGTGTGGCCGGCAGGGCACGCCCTGGTGCCGAACCGGTCCGTAACCATGCACGCGCATGCCCCACGATCAGTTGTCGTCGTCAATGTTCCATCGGGACATGTGCGGGTGACGGTTCTGACTGCCGAGCCGCTAAATCCTGTTCCGCAACCAACCGTGGTAGTTGAAACCGGGCCAGGCGTGCAATTGCAGACGCCCTGTACATCCTGGTCGATCTTCCAACTGCCGTTATCACACTTATAGATGCGTGTCTGCGAGGCGCCGGCTTTGGCGGTAAAGGTGCTGCCGTGGTTGCCGCTGGGAATGGAGACGATTTTATCGCACATTGAGATAGAAGTGGCTCCGCAGTTTTTGGGCTTGGGCGTTATGCATTTCAATGAGCCATCATTGTTTACACCGGCCAGCAGCGAGTCCTTCGGACATTCACTGGTTACTTCGTCCGAGCAAACAGGTTCGCCGGCTTCAATGCCGATCATGAATTTTCCGCCGCTTCCGGTCGTGTCGCAACTCAGACCGTCGCCTTCGGCAATCTTGCCGGCGATCACTGAAGTCTCAAAGCATTCGCCGCTGAAGGCGTTGCAGAGTTGATTGACGAGAAACTTGCCGTCCTCGTCCGTGTTAGGATCTGGCGTCGCGCGGATGGAGCCGTTGACATCGCCTTTTCTTGCAATGTCTTCATCATTCTTCAATATAGCGACGTCACCGGCCAGCGATTTCTGGTGCATGGCCAGCCGTTGCTTTTTGGAGAGCTGCCATACGGGCAATTCATCCTGCGTGAAATAATCGATGACGTCATCGTATTTATTGTCTGAATTTGAAGTGCTGCCTTGGGCTACGCGGTATGTTGCGTCGGGTACAGTATTTGAATCGTAATCGCAGTTGTCGTTTTCAAGGCCGGCGCTGCTGCATGTGATTTGTGTGCCGGCCTTGGTGTAGGCTCCCGCGCCATCCTTGCCGTAGCTCATGACAACGAAATGTGCTGCGCCGGTTTCAGATAAAACTGTGTCGCCGGAGTCATCGATAATATCAATGCCGCCACCGTCGCGCGTGAAGCATTCATCGCACGTCAGGTTCTCGGTCACTACATACATCAGCCTGTGGCCGTAAGAGTCGTAGCCCTGGTTTTCCTCAAGATTAAGGTTACGGAATGGTAATGTGCCGACAAGAACGCGCGGCTGTTCGTTGCGTGCTTTATCCGCAGGGTATTCATGCGGGAAAGCAGCGCGGCGGCTTCGCTCCACACAGATACCGTTGGCGCTGCAAAATCCCTGGTTGACAGTGCTCTTATCGGTGCAATCTTCACGGCCGTAGTTGGGATCCTCCCGTGTTAAAGTGGGGGATGCCGGGCAGGGATAACGGCCATATAATGACCGGAACGTACCGATAGCGCTGATGGAAACATTAACGTTGACTTCATTTTTTTCGATGTTCTGGTTTTCTTTATAAAGATCGTAAATCGGTGCTATGCCCGCAATGGCCAGGCCGAGGATTATAATAACTATGGCCATTTCGATGAGCGTGAAGCCTTCGCATCCCGTTTTCATGACGGCACCTTTCCCGATATTGGTTGTTAGTTTCCGCATATCAATCCCCCGTCGCTATCCATGCCTTTGATGAGTTTGCCGCTCGCACATACAAGTTTTGCGGCCGTATAACCTGACTGACACTTGGCGCGTGCCTCGCTTATTCCCGACATCGCGCTTGATGTCGCGGCGGGACTGGATGAACATTTCATCATCGGGTCGGCGCCGCCGATCATACCGGCCCTGAAACATCCCGCGCCGCTTTCATCGCATATCGAATTTGCATCGCTTTGTTCCGCCTTGATATTGCCTACCACGTGCAAGGTGGCCTGAGGATCCTGGGTGTTAATCCCCACACGCTCGGCGCTACTTATGATGTCCGTGGGATCGGCCTCTAGCGCGTCCTCCCATATCCTAGAAGGAATGCTGTCCTCTGCAAATATCAAGTCATCGTAAAAATTGTCGGCGCCATCGCTGGCCATGCATTCTTCATCGACGAACACATTGTTGGGAATGCAATTTTCAGCATCTGCGGAATCGCCAGCGGCAGGGCACGCCTCACGCGGGTTGCCCTGAGCTGTGAATGCGCCCGTGCCGGTTGGACCATGAGATACCAGCGCATAATGAGCGTTAGATTGTATTGTGCCTATAGCACCACCGCATTGAGTGGCACTTGGCAGACGGCCCTGAACAGTCAGAGCGCCCAGAGTGGCTGGAAGCCACGTTACCGTGTCGGTCATCGCTGTCGTGACGGCATAAGTTATTTTATTCGACCAGCCGTCGAGATTTGTTTCGACCGGGATTTTCAGCGTGGCTAGGGGCACTGCACCGATTAAAACTCCCGGAGAGCCGGGAACAGCCGCGGCTGCGCAATCAGAGTCGCCATAGGTGAGATCGCCCGGGCCAAGCGTGGGATCGGCAGGGCAGGGATAGATATTATTTTCGAAATAATAATCGGCGATGGCTTTGTTGATCGCAGCGTAATTACCTGTCGTGGTCCCTTTTTCTTTTTCGTATTTCCATTCGCGGTATTGCCCGATCATGGGCACGGCGATAAGCCCCAGTATCACCATGGCGATAGCCACATCAATCAGGGTCATCCCTGACTGGTCATTCAGCAGCTTTTTCATGTGACCGAAAATGTTCAAGAAACCCGCTCCAACATGTATGAAAGTACACACAAACCCACATTCTATATTAACCGGGACGCCTTTAAAATTTGATTAAATTTGAAGATAATTCCCAAGAAAGATTTGGCTAAGTCATTGATCTGGCTAGGGGGCCGTTTTGCAGTGCAAAATCAGGTGGCTGTGAGCAGGGTTTCGACCTGTGAAACCAGGTCGTTAAGGTGAAAAGGCTTTGATAAAACATGGGTATTTTTAAGGGGGGTATCCCCGCCCATGGTCATGGCGGCAAAGCCGGTGATGAACATGACCTTGAGATCCGGGCGTTTCTGGACGGCGCGGCGGGCCAGTTCGATACCGTCCATGCCGGGCATGACGATGTCGGCCAGAAGGAGGTCAAAGGCCTCAATCCCGTTCAGGGCTTCGAGCGCCGCCAGCCCGTCATGGGTGACGCTGACCCTGTGGCCCGCGCGCTCTAGGGCGGCGGCCAGAAATCCGCACATGGATTTGTCGTCTTCAGCGAGAAGAATATGGGCCATGCGGGACTTTACCGTGAAGGCCGTTTTGCCGCCAGCCCAAAATCACACGCAGTAATTGCCGATGGCATCGAGGAACTGCCGCGCCGCGTTCTGCCACGTGTAATTTTCCCGGACGTGGCGGGAGCGTTTATCCGGGTCACCGTTTTTCAGCGCTGTGCGGGCGGCGAGGCCAAGATCGGAATCATGCAGCGCGCCGAGAAAAGATTCGGTCACGATGTCCCTGGGGCCGGTGACGTTATATCCCGCGACAGGCAGGCCGGATGCCAGCGCTTCTACCAATACGATACCGAACGTATCTGTGCGGGAGGGGAATACGAACACATCGGCGGAGCGGTAACATTCAGCAAGATCCCTGCCGGTTTTCTTGCCGATGAAATGTGCGTCCGGGTATTTCGATTTCAGGTAATCAAGACTCGGTCCCTCGCCGACAAGAACCTTTGAGCCTTGCCAGTCCATGGAGAGAAAAGCTTCGAGATTTTTCTCGATCGCGATTCGCCCGACATAAAGCGCGACGGGGTATTTCATATTGTGGAAGAGTGTTTTTTCGCCTGGCGAGAAAAGATCCAGATTGGCCCCGCGTGAAAAGCGCAGCATGGGAATTTTGAAGCCCCAGCCTTTCAGTTGTGTCTCGAGGCTCGGCGTGGCGACCAGCACTGCGCCCGCGGGTGCGTGGAACCACCGCACAAAGCGGCGGGCCAGCCAGTATGTGGGATTATAAAGGAAAGGAACATAATGGCCGAAGCGCTTGGCGACGTAATCGGGGAACTGCGTGTGATAGGAGGTGGTGAAAGGAATGCGCCTTTTGACGCAGTATTTGCGCGCGGCGAGGCCGAGCGGTCCCTCGGTGGCGATGTGGATATGGCGGGGTTTTTCATCGTCGATCATTTTCGCGAGGCGGCCATAGGCGCCGATCACCAGTTCAATCTCGGCGTAACCCAGCATCGGGATTTTGACCGGGAAGTCGGCGGGACCGATGACTTTGACTTCGTGGCCCTCCCGGACCAGCTCCTCGGCCAGGTACTCATAAGTTCGCACCACCCCGTTCAGTTGCGGGTGCCAGGCGTCGCTTACAATCAATATTTTCATTCCGCCTCAAGATGCGTGGACTTTTAAGTCTCGCAATTCTACACTAAGACCGAGGCATATGAACCCCATGATCCGCAGATTTTTCCTTGTTTTCGCGCTTCTTTTTCCGGCAACGGCTGATGCGGCGGTGCGCGACTGCGTGGTTCAGAAGGATTTGATCTTCAACATGATGAAGGCCGAGTACGGCGCGTATAATGTCTGGGACGCGACTTACGGCGAGATGAACACGGACGAGCGTTTCGCCTCGGCGGTGATTGCGGACAACGGCAATACGGTTGCGGCGGGCGAGGCTTCGTCGTTTGGAAAAACAACCAAGTCGGTGTTGCTGGCGGAGTTCGACAATCGCGGCCGCGTGGTGTGGGAAAGCGCGACGCCGGTTGCGAATTTATCCTATGTCAAAAAACTGCTGCTCGTGCCGGACGGGTTTGCCGTGCTGGGCGCGACGATGGACAAAAGCTCCCGCGCCTATCCGTGGATCGGGTTTTTCGACAAGACTGGTAAACTCAAAAGCCAGAAGAACATAACGGCGGGCGGGAAATCCTCGCTGGTGCCGGACGACATGATTGCGCGCGATAACAATGCCGGGTTCATTCTTTCCGCTTCGGCGGGTGATGAGAAAAAGGAATTGTTCCATGCGTCGATTTACCTGCTCGACGCGAAGGGAGGCGTGGTGAGCAATCATTCCTACAGGCCCGGCCTTGATAACCGTATTCTCTCGCTCGCGCCTGCGGGCAGGGATCATTACGTCGCGGCGGGTTACCTGCGCAGCGAGGATGGGCGGCTCGGCGGCTGGCTATTAATGCTGAACCGTGACGCCAGTTTAGTCTGGCAGCAGCAATATCCGCGCGGCGCGGCGGCGCGGCTTAGTAACGCGGCGTTACTGAAGGAAGGCGTTTTCCTCGCTGCGGGCGAAACGGAGCCGCTGAATGGCGGCACCATGGCGGGCTGGGTGATGGCGGTGGATGCGAATGGCGGGCCGACGCTCTGGCAGCGTTATTACACGACCGGCGGCATGGACCAGTCAGCGCGTGATGTTCTCGTGAACATGGACGGGCTGGCCAGCGTCATGATGCAGGCGAGTAAACCGCCGAGCGCGGAAAGCACCGAGGACAACCGCGATTTCGTGCGGATGCTGACCGTCAACGAGCGCGGCGTGCTGTTCATGAGCGATGAATATTTCAACGCGGAAGGCGCCGAAGCCTCGCAGATGATCGGCGGGCGAGCGGGCGAGCGCATCGTCACGGGGCGCACCGACATGGTTTATAAAATCGAGCCCAAGCCCGGCGAGCCGGTCGAGACGCTGAAGCATGGCTGGGACGCGTGGGTGGTTGCGGGCGCGCCGATGGAATCGTTCGCCGACCCGTGCCTTAACTTAAATCCTTTCAGGCCATGAAAACGCTGCGCTTCGAGATAGAAGATGGCGCGTCCAGGTCGCGCATCGACAAGGTGCTGGGCGATTTGTGCGGCGAGGAATTATCACGCACGCGGGTGAAAGCCCTGATCGAGCAGGGGCATGTGCGGCTGAACGGAGAGGAGTGCGATACGCCCTCTCGCAAGATCAAGGCGGGCGATGTGCTGGAGGTCGATGTGCCGCCGCCGGTTGCCGCCGAGCCGGGGGCAGAAAATATCGCGCTCGATGTCGTCTATGAGGACAGTGACCTGCTCGTGATCAACAAGCCAGCGGGGATGGTCGTGCACCCGGGCGCGGGGAATTATTCGGGCACGCTGGTGAACGCGCTTTTGCATCGCAATGCCAATGACCTGTCAGGCATCGGCGGCGTGCTGCGCCCCGGCATCGTGCATCGCCTTGATAAAGAAACAAGCGGGCTGATGGTGGCTGCGAAAAACGATATCGCGCATCGCGGCCTTGCCGAGCAACTGGAATCGCGGACGTTGAAACGCGTTTACAAGGCGTTGGTGCTTGGCGTGCCGTTTCCGCATAAGGGCACGGTGGATTTGGCGCTCGGGCGTCACCCGGCGAGCCGCATCAAAATGTCGGTACGGCGCAAGGGCGGCAAGGATGCAAAAACCCATTACACGGTCGAGAAAAAATTCGGCAAGGAATTCGCGCTGGTGGAATGCAGGTTGGAGACAGGCCGCACGCACCAGATAAGGGTGCATATGGAATCGCTGAAACACCCGCTGATCGGCGACCCGATTTATGGGCCCCAGGACAGTGCGCTTAAGGCCGCTTTAAAGCGCGGGGGATGGTCGCCGGAGGCCGCGAAAGTGGTCCTGGACTTCCCCAGGCAGGCCCTGCATGCCCAATTCATGAGTTTCATTCACCCGGTCAGCCGCGAAAGGCTGGATCTCGAGGCACCTTTGCCGGGAGATTTTGTTAAGATATTGAAATCACTAGATAAATAAAAAGGATTGAATTTACATAAAATTTTATGTATCCTATAAGAATAGGGGCATACACAGACATTATCCGGATACAAACGGCCGGTGCGCGATAACCAAAAGGGGTTCACATTACGAAATTGACGGTCTTAAGGCTCTCCCACAGCTATTAAGTTTCAGATTTACCCACTTCAATGCTTCATCCGATCTGGTACCTAACTCCCGCCGCCCCGAAAGGGGCGGTTTCTTTATGTGGGCCAAGCCGGGTTTTTTTCTGCGCCATATTCCTGTATTTTAAAGGGGATATGACCCTTCCGGATTACGATCTTTGCATTATTGGCGGCGGCATCAACGGTACGGGCATCGCCCGCGACGCGGCCGGGCGCGGCCTGTCGGTCCTGCTGGTCGAGGCGGGAGACCTGGGAAGCGCGACTTCGTCGGCTTCCACTAAACTCATCCATGGCGGGCTTCGCTATCTCGAGCATTACGAATTCGGCCTTGTACGGGAGTCGCTGAAAGAACGCGCGACGCTGCTGAAGCTCGCGCCGCATCTCGTACGGCCCATGGAATTCATCCTGCCGCACGATTCATCGCAGCGCCCGCGCTGGCTGATAAGGCTCGGGCTTTTTCTTTATGATCGGCTGGGCGGGAGGACAAAGAACCTCAGGCCTTCGCGCGGTGTCAATCTTTCTAAAACTCATTACGGACTTCCGTTGCAGCTTCATCTCGCGAAGGGATTTAGATATTTCGATTGCCGCGCGGATGATTCACGCCTTGTCGCGGTGAATGCCGCCGACGCCGGGCGCAACGGTGCGGAGATCCTGACGCGCACGGCATGCCTGCGTCTTGTGCCGGGTGATCATGGCTGGACGCTGGTGCTGCGCGACCTTGAAAGCGGCGCCGAGCGCGACGTTAGCGCCGGGATGGTTGTGAACGCGGCGGGGCCGTGGGTGCGTTCGGTGCTCGAGGCTTCGGAGCTTGCGGCGTCCGACGTTCCGGCGGTGCGGCTGGTTAAGGGTTCGCACATCATCATCCCGAAAGCGTATGAAGGCGATCATGCTTATATATTACAGCAGCCGGATAAGCGCATGGTGTTCGCCATCCCGTATGAAAAATATCATACCTTGATCGGCACGACGGAAGTGGATTTCACCGGCGACACGTCGCAGATCGTGATTTCCGATGTCGAGATTGAATATCTCTGCAACGCGTTCAACCGCGCGTTCAAAAACCAGATCGAGAAGAAGGACGTGCTGTGGACCTATAGCGGCGTGCGGCCATTGTTTGATGACGGCGGCGAGAACGCGACATCGGTGACGCGTGATTACCGCATTCATCATCACGCGGGATTTCCAAAACCTCTTTTATCTATTTTCGGCGGCAAGCTGACGACCTATCGCATGCTCGCGGAGAAAACGGTGACGCGCCTGCTGGAGCTGGCTGGCCATACGACCTTGCCGTGGACAGGTGGCGAGCCGTTACCGGGCGGCAATATTCCCGACGGCGATCTTGAGAAATTCATCGAGGCGCAGACGAAGCGCTATGCGTGGCTGCCGCTCGACCTTGTGCGGCGTTATGCGCAGTCTTACGGAACGTCGATGGACCGTTTTCTGGATGGTGCCGAGAAACCGGAAGATTTGGGCCGTCATTTCGGCGACAATATATACGAGGCCGAAATCGTGTATCTGGTGAAAATGGAATGGGCGCGCACTGCGGAAGATATTTTATGGCGACGCTCGAAACTGGGTGTGCACGCGCAGGAGGCGACGGTTAAAAATATCGAGCGCGCCCTGCCCAGTATTGTAAGAAAAGGAAACGCGGCTGATGCCGAAAGACCGATACGCGCTGCTGGCGATTGACCAGGGCACGACAAGCTCACGCGCCATTCTATTTTCGGATGGCGGCGATATTCTGGCGCTGAAGCAGAAGGAGCTGACGCTGCATTACCCGCATAAGGGCTGGGTGGAGCAGGACCCGCTCGATATCTGGAACGATACGCTGTGGACCTGCCGCGATGTTCTGCAGGAAGCGAAAAGAAATGGATTGAGGATTGCCGGTATCGGCATTACCAACCAGCGCGAGACAACGATTGTCTGGGACCGGCAAACCGGCAAGCCCATTTATAATGCGATTGTCTGGCAGGATCGGAGAACGGCTGATTTCTGCGCCGCCAATAAAAAGCACGAAAGCAAAATTTCCAAGAAAACCGGGTTGTTGTTAGATCCGTATTTCTCGGCGACGAAGATCGCGTGGATACTTGATAATGTCGAGAATGCGCGTGCGCGGGCTGAAAAAGGCGAGCTTGCCTTCGGCACGGTGGATACATGGGTGCTGTGGAATCTCACGGGCGGCAAGGTTCATGCGACGGATATCACCAATGCTTCGCGGACGATGCTGTTCAATATCGTGAAGCAGGAATGGGACAAAGACCTGCTGAAATTTTTTAATATTCCGGCGTCGATGCTGCCGGGCGTTCACGACAATGTTCATAATTTTGGAGTCACTGATAAAAATATCGTCGGTGAGGAAATTACGATCGGCGGCATGGCGGGCGACCAGCAGGCGGCGCTGATCGGTCAGGCCTGTTTTAAACCCGGCATGGTGAAATCCACCTATGGCACGGGTTGTTTTGCACTTATCAATGTCGGGCCGAAATTCATACAATCGAAAAACCGTCTGCTGACGACAGTGGCCTACCGCGTGAACGGAAAAATCACTTATGCGATTGAAGGATCTATTTTTGTGGCAGGTGCGGCCATTCAGTGGCTTCGCGACGGGCTGAAGATTTTTCGCGAAGCGGCGGAGAGCGAGGCCATCGCGCAAAGCGTTGCCGATAGTAACGGGGTTTATTTCGTCCCGGCTTTTACAGGATTAGGTGCGCCGTACTGGGACCCGGAAGCCCGTGCGGCGATTTCAGGCCTGACGCGCGAGAGCAATGCCGCGCACATTGTCCGCGCCGCGCTGGAGGCGCAGGCCTATCAGACGCTCGACCTGATGGGCGCGATGGAAAAAGATAGCGGCGCCACAGTAAATGTTTTGCGCGCGGATGGCGGGCTGGTGGCGAACGGGTTCGTCTGCCAGTTTCTGGCCGATATGCTGGGCCGGAGCGTCGAGATTCCGAAAGTCGCAGAGACAACCGCGTGGGGTGCAGCTTGTCTTGCGGGCCTTCAGGCCGGAGTGTTCAGCGGTTTCGAGGACATATCCGCGCGCTGGCAGGCGCACCGACGTTATGAACCGCGCATGAAGGATGACGAGCGCGCGGCGCTCTATGATGGCTGGAAAAAGGCTGTTGCGATGCTCCAATAAAAAAGGCCGCGCATGGCGGCCTTTTTCGATTTCCCCACTAATTTTTTTACGGCGTGCCGTCGAAGCTTACACCGTTTACGGTGCCGCCGGCGTCTGCATGGATGAACAGCGTAACGGTTCCATCGGAGTAAACATCGTAGGTTCTGTTCTGCACCGTTGTGGCACCGTCATCGACAACAACATCGTTGTTGGTTTTGGTCATGCCACTCATGCCGCTCAGGTTTAACGTGTCGCCTGCGCCGACATTGATGACCAGTGCATTCTTGTCATCGGTAATGCGCAGGATGTCGTTGTAATTCAGAGCAACCGTCTGGACGCCTGCATTCAGCATGTCGAGGCGCTCGATGCTGCCAATCTGGTTTGCGGAGTGTATCATACTAAAATCGAGCGTGCCGTTCTCTTCCAGTACCAGCGAGTCGCCGCGTCCGCCGGCTTCGCCGAACGGCTGGCCGATTGCCACACCGGCGCGGAAGTTGCTGTGTCCGCCGTCAATGACGAGGCCGGAGCCTGCAGTCGTCAGATCGCCGAGCACGCTCGATCCGCCGCCGAGCTTGAGCATGAAATCGTCGTTTCCATCCATGCCGAAGATTTTCATGGCGCCATTAAAGAGCGTGATTCTATCGTAGTTGTCGCCGCCCACGATCATGTTGTTGCGCGCGCCGATGTCGACAGCGGCGATGTTGTTGCCGTGACCGAGGTTGACCATGTTTCCGGAGCCCGTGTTCAGCGTGACGTTGTCGGGCGAGCCACCCAGGAAGACCGTGTTGCTGCTGCCCTGGATTTGTGAGTTGGCCGCGCCGGTCGTCGAAATCACCTGGTTGCTGGTGGTATGCAGCGCGCCCAGAGTGTTCGCATGGGCGTTGTAAGCGACCAGGTCAAAATCCTGATATCCGCTGACCGCGCCAGCGCTGTCTATCGCTTGCACTTCTACCGTGAGGGTGCTTGTCGATCCGGCCGCTGTCGGGGATGATGCGCTGAAGTTGACGACCAGGTCGCCCGTGGCCGCATTGAAGCTCCAGGTGCTGCCGCCATTGATGATGTTGCCGACCCATGCGTTCAAAGCTGTCTGGGTGTTGGCGCTGAGTTCATAGGTCAGGTTTGATTGGCCTCCGTCATCAAGGAATTCCTTGTCGAAACGGTAATGCCATTGCTGGCCTTCGCTCGATTTGAAGAATTCATTCGGCGCCTCGGGGTTATGATGGGGCGCATTGTTCGTTGCGCCACCACCGCCAGCCGGAGGCTGCGGATCATTTACCGTCGGCGGAGGCGGCGCGGTGTTGACCGTCGATGCGGCCGCCGTGGTGTTGATGACCGTCTGTATGATCAAAGCGTTCTGTCCCGATACCGAGGCCATGGGTTCATGCGTTCCTTCCGTCATGCCCGATGTAAGGCCGCTGGACGATGAGGTGCTGAAGCCTGATACCGTCTGCGTTGCGACGGGCGGCGGAACGGGGGGAAACGCTGCTGTCTGTGTCGCGGTTTCTTCGCTGGTTGCGTTATGGCCCTCGGTTTCCGTCGCGGGCGCCGTTTCAGCGGGCGCGGATTCTTCTTCCGTGTCTGTCGTAGGCTGCGCTGCTTCGTCTGCAGGCTGCTCGGCTGCTGCGTCATTGATCGAGGAGAACAGCGTCGGCGAAACCTGGCTGACGACGAAGAATTTATGCGCAACATCCTGGGCTGAAAGTTTGCCCATGTGTTCGATGCCGTCATTGCCGCCGAAGCGCGCGGTTTCAAACTGGGTGGCCAGCGTTACTTCGTGGCCGCTATGATCTTTAAGTACGATAGCGCCCTCGACGACGGTGATTTCGCCCGTGTTGACGTTACCGGCGATGATCGTTCCGCGGATACCGATAGAACCGACAGGCGTGTCGATCTTGACGTCATCGGGGTCGTCGCGGCCGATGAGGCCGGAGGTGAACACGAACACGCCCTTGAGGACGGAGAAATTGGTCGATCCGCTTTCCGTCGCCGGGTCGTACACATATTCATCGATTGCGAGGCGCGCACCTTCCGACACGGCGAAGCTGGTTTCATCGGCAAACTTGATGTTGACCGCGCCGGCTGCATCCGTTTCGATGATGTCGCCTTTGTAAATTTCCGTGCCGTTGACAATGGTTTCAACCGAGCCGTCAGCATGCGTGACGGTGGCGTGGCCGCTGACTTCCTGAACGGCACCGACAGGGCTCTCGTCCGTCTGCGTGTCGTTGGCCGCATATTCAGGGGAGCTCTTGAGGAATGAATTCACGAGATCGGGCGTCAGGGCCGAGCCGTCGGGGGCGACGAGGTTCGGCTGCGCTTCATCGGCGAAGTAATCATTAATGACGAGCGTGCCTTCGGGGCCGTTCAGCACGAGGTCCATGCCATCGCGTGTGAAATCGGCATCGCGTACGAAGGATGCATCGGGGAGCTGAACCGTGTCCGCGTCGCCGTTTAAAACAGTTTGCGTTTTTTGCGTGGTTTCACCCGGTGCAAAATCGCCCAAATCCTTGTAAGCCATAACCCCAACCCCTTTTTTATAAGCTCTTCTCTAAATAAATGCCGAAATGCACGCGGGGCGCGCAAAACGACAACCCTTCAATAATATGGAAAAAAGCTTAAGGGGGCGTAATAATTACATAAAATTTTATGTATCTGGATTTATTCATAAAACCCCGGTTTTATTGATTGCAAAAGGGGGTAAAGGTGCTAAAAACAAGGACATTCACTCCATAAAAGACGGGTTTTTTCCATGAATATCCATGAATACCAGGCCAAGGACCTCCTCACGAAATACGGGGTTGCGGTGCCCAAGGGCATCCCGGCCATGAGCGTTGCCGAGGCCGTCAAGGCTGCCGGGCAGCTTTCCGGACCCTTATATGTGGTGAAAGCCCAGATCCATGCCGGGGGCAGGGGCGCGGGCAAATTCAAGAACAACCCGGCCGGCAAGGGCGGCGTCCGCCTGTGCAAGAGCGCGGACGAAGTGAAGGCCGCAGCCGAGGCGATGATGAACCAGGTTCTGGTCACGAAACAGACCGGCCCGGAAGGAAAAGAAGTCCAGCGCCTTTACGTCACCGACGGCGTGGATATCAAAAAAGAATATTACTGTTCGGTCGTGTTAGACCGCGCCACGAGCCGCGTTACCTTCATGGTTTCGACCGAGGGCGGTATGGATATTGAAGAAGTCGCGCACAAGCACCCGGAAAAAATCCACCGTGTATCCGTCGACCCGGCCGCTGGATTCCAGGGTCATCATGGCCGTACGCTGGCGTTCGGCCTCGGGCTGGAAGGTAACGCGAACAAGAGCGGTCAGAAATTCTTTGCCGCGCTGTATAAAGCGTTTGTCGAGCTTGATGCTTCGATCGTTGAAATCAACCCGCTGATCGTGACAGACAAAGAAGAAGTGATGGCGCTGGATGCGAAAATGAATTTCGATGACAACGCGCTGTTCCGTCATCCTGATGTCGCAGCCTTGCGCGATGAATCAGAGGAAGACGAGAAAGAGCGCGAAGCGCATAAATATGAACTGTCGTATGTCGCGCTTGAGGGTAATATCGGTTGCATGGTCAACGGCGCAGGCCTTGCGATGGCGACGATGGATATTATTAAACTCTATGGCGGACAGCCCGCGAACTTCCTCGATGTCGGCGGCGGCGCGAACAAGGAAAAAGTCACGGCGGCATTCAAGATCATCCTTGCCGACAAGAACGTCAAAGGCGTTCTCGTGAATATTTTCGGCGGCATCATGAAGTGCGATATCATCGCGGAAGGCATCATCGCCGCCGCGAAAGAGGTGAAGCTCTCGGTTCCGCTGGTTGTGCGCTTAGAGGGCACGAATGTCGAGAAGGGCAAGGAGATTTTATCCAAGTCCGGCCTTGATATTATCCCGGCGAACGACCTCGAAGATGCGGCGAAGAAAGTGGTCGAAGCCACGAAGAAAGCCCAGAAGGCGGCCTAGAGTTCCTGCGAAGGCGTGAGGATTTGACGCTGTATTTGATCGCGTTCCGTATAGCCGCCAAAGCTATTTGAAATATCCCGGTAGGATTCGCGCATGGTTTTATACCTGCCATCCGGATATCTGACGAATGATGGATTCTGCGCAGCGATAGCCGGGCTAAGAAATTCGTATGCCATCGTGTCTATTCCGGTTCTGACGTCTTTAAAAACCCGGCCCATGAAACGTATCGCACCGTTATCGCCAAGATTATTTACGACGGCAATTTCACCCACGCTGATTTTACGGCCCGTAGGCGCATCGCCTTTCAGCCACGCTTCATATTTCCGGATTTTAGGTTCCATGTCGACGGCGAGCATCGAGGCGTTGAAGTGTGGATTGAAGCACAGTTCGGCTAATTTTTTTTCCGCTTTGGTATCCTTGGGAAGATAGCGCAAAATCGCGCGGCCTTTTTTATCATGCGCATGGACATACTCCGTCACCAGTGCTTTGGCTTCCGGGTAGCCGTGGGCGGCACCTTGTGTAAAGGCCAGACGGGGAAGTGTTTGTACTGCTGGCGTCACCATAAGCTGGAACAGGCCGCAGGCCTTGCTATTCGGGTTAACAGCGCGCGGTTCGCAATTGCTTTCGCGCGCACAGGTTGCGATCATTATTTCGCGCGGCAGACCTTTTTCCCGTTCCACGCGGCTAAAGGCATCAGCGACAGACGGGCTCAATGTAACTGTTTTGGGGCCGACCGTGTAAACTTCCGAACCATTTATGTTTCTTTTAACAAGTTTAGGCATCGCGCCATTGGTGATATGGGCAGCGCTCGTGAGGACTTTTTTCTCTACGGATTTCTGCACAGGCGCTGCAGCACTTTTTATTTCTTCTGAAACGATATGTTCCATTGGAAGATTGCTTCTTAAAAGCTCTGCCTTTAAAAATTCTTCCGTTATTTCCATGCCTTCTGTGTGCGCTAGAAGGTCATGTGTCGGCTTAACTGATTTTGCTGCTGGGGGTTTTGCGGCAGTGATGCGTATGTGCGTGGGTTTAGCGTGAACTGTTTTATCTTCCGGCTTATCATCGGGCAGGGCATAACCGATCCCGGCAACTATACCGATAACCGCAAGCGTGTGTTTGACCCTGGTTATGAAGCCAGGTTTCGCCTGTTCATCTGTATGCGTGTTTTTCCTGTAATTCCGAGCCATTTCCGTCTTTCCTGAATCTGCGGATAATATATACGAAAACTGTGAATTATGTCAAATAACAAGCCACGGAATAAAGGGGTGCAAATAGGGGGAAAGACCATGAAATAAGGCTTTCCGGAGTTGATTTTGCGGGGGGAGGGTCTATAACAGGCTGGTAACATTCATCCAGCCAAAAGGGACGTCATGGCCGTACTCGTCGATAAAAACACCAAGGTTATCTGCCAGGGTTTCACCGGGGCGCAGGGCACGTTCCACAGCGAGCAGGCGATTGCCTACGGCACCAAGATGGTTGGCGGCGTCACGCCCGGCAAAGGCGGACAGAAGCATTTGGACCTTCCTGTGTACGATACGGTGGCGGAAGCCAAAGCCAAAACCGGCGCGAATGCGTCCGTGATTTATGTTCCACCGCCCTTCGCGGCTGATGCGATTTTAGAGGCTATAGACGCGGGCATCGATCTCGCGGTCTGTATCACCGAGGGCATTCCCGTTCTCGACATGGTGAAAGTGAAGCGCGCGCTGAGCGGCTCCAAAACACGCCTGATCGGACCGAACTGCCCCGGCATCATCACGCCCGGCGAATGCAAGATCGGCATCATGCCCGGCCATATTCACAAGCGCGGCAAGGTCGGAATCGTTTCTCGCTCCGGCACGCTGACATACGAAGCGGTTTACCAGACAGGAAAAGTCGGCCTCGGCCAGACGACCTGCATCGGCATCGGCGGCGACCCGGTCAACGGCACGAACTTTATCGACTGTCTCGAATTGTTCATGGCTGACGACGAGACACAGGCAATCCTGATGATTGGCGAGATTGGCGGCACGGCGGAAGTCGAGGCATGCGAATTCTACAAAAAGCTCAAGAAGAAAAAACCCATCGCGGGTTTCATCGCCGGCGCGACGGCCCCTCCGGGCAAGCGCATGGGCCATGCGGGCGCGATTATTTCCGGCGGCGACGACACGGCAAAAGCCAAGATGGATGCGATGCGCTCCGCCGGTTTCGCGGTGTCCGAAAGCCCCGGTACGCTCGGTGAAGCTGTTGTGAAAGCAATGGCGGCGTAATGAGAACCCTGCAGGCAATTTTATTTGTCTGCGCTTTATTCCTCGTCGTTCCTTCGTATGCTCAGGAAAAAATCGACGCGCCGTTCGACCGGCTGCAAGATAAAGCTTGGGCGCTGGTTCTCACGGGGCCGGATATCGACCCTCTGTATATGGAACAACTCGCCATGCTTCAGGCCGTGGCTGATACACTTATTGCACGTGAAATGGTTGTCATTCACTTTCATGGGCGAACGCTGGAAGCTTATCCGGAACTGAGCGTTGCGCAATATAAGCTGCCGTCGATGAACGGCTCCAAGAAGGGCACATCGACGCATGAAAAGATTGAGCGCATGGAAGAACAATTATTAACGGATGACGATGTTTTTTCCGTCGTGCTGGTGGATAAGGACGGCGTAACCAAATATGTCTGGACCGCAATGGTGGTGGGCCCGCGCGATATTTTCAACATGATGGATAACCCGCAGCCGATGGTGAAGCCGGAAGCCGCGGCGCCGGAAAAGAAATCAAGCAGGTAAGCACTAAAGTTTGAGCGCTGCCGGGGCCGGGGTTGTAACGCCCATCTCCATGGCGGGTACTATTGGGTTCTTGATGAATTCGGTTACCGCATCGGCGCGCGGCGGCAGGCCGTATTTCTCGCGCACCTTGTCATAGGTTTCGTTGATTTTCTTGTCGAGCTCGGGATTTATGTCCGCGAGCTTTTTTTCGTCGATATGGACTTTAAGACTCGCCATCTGGGCGATTTTCTCGGAAACCATGCGGCTTTCCTCGCTCCCACCGCTGACATCGATTTCCGTGCCGGGCCTGAATGATTTATGGGCGAGCGCGGCCATTTCAATCAGCGATTCAATCCGTTTGGGATCGTTGTTCGGAAGCGGTGAATCGATACCGATGTGTCCGCCGCCGATCTGGTATTGCCCGCTCTGACCTTTGAATATTCCTTCAGTGCCGTCGGCGTTCGCGCCGAGGAATTTAAAGTTTTTGGTAAATTTCTCTAATTCTTCCTGGGCTTCTTTTGAGAGCTTGTCGCCACCGAGGAGTTTCTGGATTTTCTGGGCATCAGTGATGTCGTTTTTATCCAAGACCGGAATCTTGGAATCGGTACCGTGCTCGGTTTTCTTGCTGATTTGGTCGGCCATTACACACCTCTGATATTCTAATTTTTATTTTTTATCGTTTCGTAGATTGTACCTTAAAATGCGCCGCCTCGCCAATATTTTATGAAAAACAAATAAGCTATTGATATATCATAGCTATTGATCAAGTTAGTCTTTGTCGAAGCGGCCTGTTTGTAGTAATCTTGGATTCATGACTTTTCTTGAAAAATTCACCCAAGATCAACGCGACCTGATGGTACGGCTGCCCTACCGGATAGGGCTGTGGATCAGCCAGAGCGACACGGCGGGCGGCAGCGAGGCCGACGAGAGAGAGCGCCAGGCGCTGTCGAATATTCTCCATGCCTTTGCCGAAGATCTGTTCGGGTCAGAAAACCTGCAATACATCATGTCGGAAACCATCCGGCAGAAAAGCAACTGGCCCTCATGGAGCAAGGACGTCGAGCTTGTGCCCGGCGAATGCGCAGACGCCATCACCCTTATGCGTGACCATGGCGAGCCGAAAGACGTCAAGGCGCTCAAAAATCACCTGATGGAAATTGCCGAGGCGGTCGCGCTGGCATTCCACGAAGAAGATTCACGCACGTCGGTTTTTTCGGCGGTGGGTTTGTATGTCAGCCACCTGTTTTCAAAAAACAAACGCAGGCAGCGCGGCCGTTCGTTCGGTGAATTCCTGAATGTCAGCACCAGCGAACGCGAAGCGCTGAATGTGATTGTCGACGCGCTGGAGTCTGTATGACGTCCCTGTCTGATTTCACGAAAGATGAAGCCGATCTTCTCATCAGCCTGCCTTACAAGGCCGGGATGTGGGTCAGCCATTCGGAAGACCATGATGGCGAGAAAGACGATACGCACGAGAACAAGGCCCTCACCGCGTGTCTTCGCCAGTTCGCTAAAATGGGTGACGGTAAACCGCTTTTCGCGCAAGTCATCAAGGAAACCCTGCGCCGCGAAGATAAATGGGCGGAATGGGCCGATCAGTCGTTCACGCTGGTACAGGATATTCAAAAGGCAGTGTCCATTTTGCGGGGCAAGGCCTCCGTCGATGAAATCAAATTTTTCAAACGTTCGCTCATGGAAATCGGAACTGCCGTGGCACAGGCCTCGGATGAATTCAGCGATGACGGTGCCGCAGAGGGAATTTTCGGCAAGATTTTGAGTAAATTTTCAGGACTGGCCGATCATGACGCCGGGCACCCGATGAATGTTAGTGCCAGCGAAGATTCGGCGCTTGAAAAACTGCGTGCTGCGTTGAAGGGGAAGGCCTGAAAATTGCCGTAAAACCGGGCCTCTTGACCTTCGCCGCCGAATATAATTAAGTTCTTTCACGCGCCTTATTACAGAGAGAATATCCATGTCCCAGAGCACTTCCCTCAAGCCGAACAACATGACCTTCCTGACGGGCGCCAATGCTGAATATATATCGCACCTGTACGGAGAGTATCTTTCCAACCCGGCCCGGGTCGATACGAGCTGGCAGGGATTTTTCGAGGCGCTGAACGATAACGAAATTGAATTGCTGCAGGAGCTGAACGGCGCCAGCTGGACGCCGAAGGAAAACCGCAAATCCGCCCGCCGGTTCGACCATATGGGCGCGGGCGCCGATGTCATCGAGACCGTTGTTCCTTCCAAAACGCCGCTGCCGAAAAGCGCGGGCGGGGAAGATTTGCGCCGCCAAGCGAAGGATTCCATCCGGGCGCTGAAGTTGATCCGTGCCTACCGCGCGCGCGGGCACTTGCTGGCCGATCTCGACCCGCTGGAGCTGAAAGAAAAAACGCATCACCCGGAGCTTGACCCCGCGCATTACGGTTTTACATCCGAAGATTACAGCCGCGAGATTTTTATCAACGGCGAGCTTGGTATGGAAACGGCGACGCTCGCTGATATCGTTTCCGCGCTGAAGCAAACTTATTGCAGCACGATCGGTGTTGAATTCCTGCATCTCACCGACCCGGAAGAAAAAGACTGGGTCCAGAATCGTATCGAGGAGCCGCGCAATAAAACCGATTTCACGCCGGAGGGAAAGCGTGCGATCCTGCAGCGCCTGACGGCTGCAGAATTGTTCGAGCAGTTCCTTCACAAGAAATACCCGGGCACGAAACGCTTCGGCGTCGATGGCGGCGAGTCACTCATTCCCTGCATCGAGCAGATCATGAAGCGCGGCAGCCAGCTCGGCCTCGAGGAAATCATCGTCGGCATGGCGCACCGCGGGCGCCTGAATGTTCTCACGAACGTTATGGGCAAGTCCTTCACCGCCGTGTTCGCTGAATTCCAGGGGCAATCCTCGCCCGATGTTCTCGGCTCCGGCGACGTCAAATATCATCTCGGTACGTCCTCGGACCGTGATTTCGACGGCAACACCATTCACCTGTCGCTCACCGCCAACCCGTCGCACCTCGAATGCGTCAACCCGGTCGTGATCGGCAAGGTGCGCGCGAAGCAGGTTCAGCGCAAGGCCGTTGAATCATGCGCCGTTCTTCCCCTGTTATTGCATGGCGACGCCGCGTTTGCGGGCCAGGGCATCACCGCAGAAACCTTGATGATCGCCGAGCTTCCCGGTTACCGCGTCGGCGGCACGATTCATATCGTCATCAATAACCAGATCGGCTTTACAACGGCACCGAAATTCGGACGCTCGGGCCCGTACTGCACCGACGTCGCCAAAATGATCGCCGCGCCGATTTTTCACGTCAACGGCGATGACCCCGAGGCCGTGGTCCACGTTGCCCGCATCGCTGCCGAATTCCGACAGAAATTCAAGCGCGACGTCGTCATCGACATGTTTTGCTACCGCCGCTTCGGCCACAACGAGGGTGACGAGCCGGCCTTTACCCAGCCGCTGATGTACAAGCGGATCGCCACGCAGGAAACGACGCGCGCGAAATACGAGAAAAAACTCATCGTTGAAAAGGTGCTTACGCCGGACGAAGCCAAGGCGATCACCGACGAATTCTACAAATATCTTGAGGACGCCTTCGAGGCGACGAAAACTTACAAGCCCAATAATGCCGATTTCCTCGGCGGCGCGTGGGAGGGGCTCAAGCTTGCCTCGACCGAGGGCGCGCGGCGCGGCGATACGTCCGTCTCGACGGGCGAGCTTCGCAAGCTCGGTGACATTCTCACGACGGTTCCGGGAAATTTTACCGTCAACAAGAAGCTCGAGCGCGTTTTAGAGGCCAAGCGCGACATGTTCAGGTCCTGTAAGGGTTTCGACTGGTCGACGGCGGAAGCCCTCTCTTTTGCGACTGTCCTGAAAGACGGTTATGCCGTGCGCCTCTCCGGCCAGGATGTAGGGCGCGGAACGTTCTCACAGCGCCACGCGATCTGGTACGACCAGGAGAATGAGCAGAAATATGTCCCGCTGCAGAATCTTTATGAGAACCAGCCGAAATGCGAAGTGCATGACTCGCCGCTGTCTGAATTCGCGGTTCTCGGTTTTGAATACGGCTATACCTGCGCCGACCCGAAAACGCTTGTTATGTGGGAAGCGCAGTTCGGCGATTTCGTCAACGGCGCACAGGTTATCATGGACCAGTTCATCTGCTCGGCTGAATCCAAGTGGCTGCGCATGTCGGGCCTCGTGATGCTGCTGCCGCACGGCATGGAAGGGCAGGGGCCGGAGCACTCCTCCGCGCGTCCCGAGCGTTTCCTGCAAAATTGCGCCGAGGACAACTGGCAGATCGTCAACTGCACGACGCCTGCGAACTATTTCCACGTCCTGCGCCGCCAGATGATGCGCGATTTCAGAAAACCGCTTATCATCATGACGCCGAAATCGCTGCTGCGGCACAAGCTTGCTGTTTCGCCGATTGAAATGTTCTCGGGCGACAGCACGTTCCACCGCTATCTCTGGGATGACGACAAGGAAACGCTCGCTCAGCCGAAAAGAATCCGCCGCGTCATCCTCTGCTCGGGCAAGGTTTATTACGACCTGCTACAGGAGCGCCGCGAGCGTAAAATCAGCGACATCATGATCATCCGCGTCGAGCAGCTTTACCCGTTCCCACTGGGCGAACTGGCCGAGGAACTGGCGCAGTATGAAAACGCCGATGTCGTCTGGTGCCAGGAAGAGCCGGAAAACCAGGGCTACTGGACTTTCGTCGACCGCCGCATCGAGGAAGCGCTGCACACGACCGAGCATAAAGCCAAGCGCCCGAAATATGTCGGCCGCCTGGCCGGTGCCGCGCCCGCAACGGGATTGAATTCCCGCCACCAGGCCGAGCAGGCGAAGCTGGTCAACGAAGCGCTGACGATCAAGCTTTAGGATGCGCCGCGTTCTCACTCTTGGCGTTCTACTTGCTCTTGCAGCCGCTGGAGTGGGGTTAGTCATCATCTAGAACTCTTGACTGTGCCGCCGATTGATTGCGTCGCCGACGCGATTGCCTCGGTTCCTGGGGTGATGTCTGTTAGTCGGGATACAGAGCCTGCGTGGATTGGATATAATTATACGACGATACACAACGGCAGCGCTCTATTGCGCTTCTATGAAAACAAAGAAGAAAATAAAATAATTTTCTTCAATCAGGGTGAAGCAAACGACAAAGAGGACGTTGAGATCATCCGTCCTGTGATGGTCGGTGTTGAAATGGCGCTAGAACAGCGTTGTGGTATTCCTATGGACGATATTGAGCGCGAGTGTGTTAATATGGACTTTGAATGTAAAGTCCGCGCGCGCATCAAACCGATTAACACTAATAATTAATCACTGCCATACCCTCCGGCAGCAGGTTCACGAGGATGCTGCGTAAACCCTTAACTACCGCATATTAAAATACTTGATCCTGTCGTTTTTCGCGTTTCGAGGTCACGCTGTGCCTGCGCCGCATCCTTAAGTTGATAGCGCCGTTCGATGCTGATTTTAATCTTTCCAGATTTAATCATGTCAAACAGTGCCTTGGCCGATGCCGCGTATTCGTTGTCGTCTGATGTGTAGTGCCACAGCGACGGCCTCGTGAGGAACAACGAACCCTTGGTCGATAAAGTTCCCGGCGAAAACGCCTCTACAGGCCCGGATGCATTGCCGAAACTTACCATTAACCCTCTTGGTTGCAGGCAATCGAGCGAGGCCATGAAGGTATCCTTGCCGACTGAATCGTAAACGACGGGCACACCGCGCCCGCCGGTGATTTCCTTCACGCGCGCTACGAAATCCTCGGTCCTGTAATTAATGACATGATCGCAGCCATGCTGCCGCGCAATTTCCATTTTTTCCGCGCTGCCCGCCGTGCCGATGACGATGGCACCCAGAGACTTCGCCCACTGGCATGCGATCAGGCCGACGCCGCCCGCAATGGCGTGGAATAAAATCGTCTCGCCGCGCTTCACCCTATATGTGCGGTTCAGGAGATATTCCGCCGTCATGCCCTTGACCATGGCGGCGGCTGCGGTTTCATCCGAAATTCCGTCCGGAATTTTTACAACGCGGCCGGCGGGCATAACCCGCTGTTCGGTGTAGGAGCCGGGGCCGGAGGCATAGGCGACGCGGTCGCCCTTCTTCAGCGCTGTGACCCCTTCGCCGAGCGCCTCGACCACGCCCGCGGCCTCGGTGCCGGGGATGAAGGGCAGCGGCAGAGGATAAAGGCCCGAGCGGTGGTAAATATCGATGAAATTGAGGCCAATGGCCGTATGGCGGATGAGAATCTCGCCCGGGCCGGGCGGCGGAACCGTGATTTCCTCATATTTCAGTACATCCGGGCCCCCGGTTTCGTGGATACGGATGGCGTGGCTCATGCGGTAATCCCTGCTTTATTTCTGACCCTCAAACCATATATTATCTGCGGGCCCTTATTCAACGCTGGTTTGGTATGCGTCTTTTTTTGTTATTGATAATCACTTTATTGCCGCTTGCAGCGGCAGCTGAGTCGCGCGATGAAATGATCATCAGGATATATGGTTGCAAAGTTGATACCGATTGCGCGGTTATTGAGCAAATTTGCCCCTACACATGGCAAGCAATAAATGTTCAAAGCGTTGAAGAATATACTAAGGATGATGAAAGGATCAGGCCTGCTATCCTTTGCGAAAAAACAGAACCGAAGCAAGCGCCTGAAAAAGCTGTTTGCCTTGAAAATAAATGCAGACTATCGAAAGAGGAGAAGTGACCATGAAAAAATGTTTGTTCTTGATAATTCTTTTTTTACCGCTAAGCGCTGCGGCGCAGGCGCCTGAAGGCATGTATACCTGCAGCAAAGCTGGCGACTGCATCGTCGTCGCGGATTTCTGCGCCAATAACTGGCGCGCCATCGCTAAAGGACAGGAGCAGGCATTCGCGCAATGGTCGGAAGAAATGAAATCTTACGTCGAATGCAATAAACTGAAGCCCAGCTCAAAACCGACCGCGGCGTGCGACGGCAACCGCTGCATCGTCTACAGCCCGGTGCCGGTCAGGAAAAAATGAGTCGTACGTTCGACCTCTCCGTTTATTTCGTTGCCGACTCCTCGCTATGTGCGGGGCGTGATCTGTCCGACGTTGTGCGCGGCGCTATTGCCGGCGGCGCGACGATGATCCAACTCCGGAACAAGCACGGCACCAGCATGGAATTCCTTGAGCAGGCGCACGAATTGCGACGGCAGGTCAGGAATATTCCGTTTCTCATCAACGACCGTGTCGATATCGCACGGGAAGTCGATGCCGACGGTGTTCATCTGGGGCAGGGGGACATGCGCACGGCAGAGGCGCGCGCGCTTATGGGGCCGAAGAAAATCATCGGCGTCACGGCCTTTACGGCGGAGCATTTCGCCGCAATCGATCCTTCTGTTATTGACTACGCGGGGACGGGGCCGTTTTATCCAACGAAAACCGAGAAGGGAAAGCCTGTGCTTGGGCCGGATGGTTTTCGCGCTCTGGTTAAAATTTCGCCGGTGCCTGTTGTGGGCATCGGGGGCATCACACCTGCGAACGCGGCGGCGGTGATTGAATGCGGCGCGGCAGGGGTGGCGATGATGCGTTCAATCTCTGGCGCGCCTGACCCGAAAAAAGCGGCGGATGCCATTTCCGGCGCGGTCGCCAGCGCGCGGCTGAGGCTGGCGTCATGATTCCGAACCTGCTTTCCATCGCGGGATCGGACCCATCCGGCGGGGCGGGGATACAGGCCGACCTTAAAACCTTCGCGGCGCTCGGCGGCTACGGCATGGCGGCGATAACGGCGCTGACCGCGCAGAACACCAAGGGCGTCACGGCGGTTCATGAATTGCCGCCCGATTTCGTGGTGAAACAGGTGGAAACCGTGTTCGATGACATCCGTGTTGACGCGGTGAAAATAGGCATGGCAGGTAGCGGGCGCACGATCACGCAGCTCGGCGATGTCCTGCAGAAGCGCAAACCGCCGATTATCGTGCTTGACCCGGTCATGGTTGCACAAAGCGGCGACAAGTTACTTTCGGATGAGGCCGTGGGGCGCTTGAAAATCGCCCTGTTGCCGCTGGCCAGTGTTATTACGCCCAATATTCCAGAGGCCGAAATCCTGCTCGGGGAAAAATATGGCGGCGACATGGAATATTTTGCGAAGCGCTTGCTAAAACTCGGCGCGCGCGCGGTGCTGCTGAAGGGCGGGCATTTAAAAGGCGACACGGCGAAAGACATTTTTGTCGATGCTAAAAACCTCGTCGTGCTCGAGGAAAAGCGCATCAAGACGAAGAACAATCACGGCACGGGCTGTACGCTGTCCTCGGCGCTGGCCGCATACATGGCGAAAGGCTTGCCAGCGCACGAGGCCGCGTTTGCCGCAAAAAAATATATAACGGCGGCGCTCAGGGAATCCGGGAAGCTCAAGGTCGGACGCGGCGCGGGACCGGTGAATCATTTCTATGCCCAATGGAAATAAGATGGACGAGTTTGAAATCATCCGGAAATATTTCCGGCCTCTGACCGAGGGGAACGACGAATTGCTTGACGACACGGCTGTGTTGCCACAGCAGCGGGCGGGTGAGGATATGGTTATCACGAGCGACAGCCTTGTTGAAGGTACGCATTTTCTTTCCAGCGCATCGCCGGCTGATATCGCACATAAAGCTTTGAGACGGAATCTTTCCGATCTCGCCGCCTCGGGCGCGAAGCCTTTATGTTACCAGCTCAACCTTATTTTCCCTGAAAAACCGCAGGATTCATGGCTTTCGGCATTTACCGGGGCGTTGATGAAAGACCAGAAAAAATTCGGGCTTTATTGTTCGGGCGGCGACACGTCGGGTGCAAGCGGGCGGTTGATGGTAGCGATCACGGCCATAGGAACCGTGCCGACAAAAAAAGTCCTGCGCCACCGCGGCGCGAAGCCGGGCGATCATGTCATTCTCACCGGCCCGGTCGGGGACGCCTTCATCGGCCTGCAGATACTGAAGAAAAAAATAAAACCTGTTTATGAAGATTATTTTGTTAAAGCATATTACAAACCGGTGCCGCGCACGGCGAACGTAGTTACGATCCGTAAATACGCGGCGGCGGGGATTGATATTTCCGACGGGCTGGTCGCCGATCTCGGTCATATCTGTGAAGCGTCGAAATGCGGTGCGCAGATTTCACTGGTGCCCGGGATTTTTTCGGACAAGGCGAAGAGAGTAGGCATCAGCGCTAAAAAGCTGATTACAGGCGGCGATGATTACGAACTAGTCCTGGCTGTCCGTCCTAAAGATTCAGCGCCTTTATTGAAGGCATTAAAGGCGAAAGGGCTGAAAGCGCTGAAAATCGGTGAATTCAATGCGGGCGAAGATATTACCGTCCTTGATGAAAAAGGCCGCCCTTTATCCCTTGAAAAGACAGGCTGGCGGCACTTCTAGCCCTTGCCTTTGGACCGCCCAAGAGGTATTAAAGAAAGCAACTAATTCAATAAAAACAGGCACAAACATGACCCAGATCGTCGTTCCCGCCCTCGGAGAATCCGTCACCGAAGCCACTGTCGCGCAGTGGCTGAAAAAAGAGGGCGAGAGCGTCAAGCGCGACGAGCCGATCGTCGAGCTGGAAACTGACAAGGTCACGCTGGAAGTCAATGCGCCGTCGGACGGCGTTATTTCGAAAATCGTGGTCGGCGAAGGCCAGAATGTCGGTGTCGGCGCGATCCTCGGCGAACTCTCCGCCGCCAATGACACCGCGAAGCCTGCGCCTGCTGCTGCGCCAGCGCCCGCGCCAAAACAGGAAGCGCCGAAGGCTGCCGCGCCGGTTGCTGCCGCTCCCGCTCCCCAGAAACAGGAAGCTCCCAAGCCGGAGCCCGCCAATGAAGATGCGAAGCTTTCACCCGCTGTGCGCAAGATGCTGGGCGACAACAATATCAACGCGTCACAGATCCAGCCCTCAGGCCGCGACGGCCGCATCAGCAAGGAAGATGTCGAGAAATACATCGCCGCGAAAGGCAGCGCGCCGAACCCGATGACCTCGCCCGCGACGCAGGCACCGAAGAAAACCGCGCCGCGCGAAACAGGGGCACGGGAAGAGCGCGTCCGCATGACGAAGCTGCGTCAGGTTATCGCGCGCCGCCTGAAGGAGGCGCAGAACACTGCCGCCATGCTCACGACCTTCAACGAGGCCGATATGGGCCCGGTGATGGCGCTCCGCAACGAATACAAGGATTTGTTTGAGAAGAAGCACGGCGTAAAACTCGGCTTCATGTCATTCTTTGTGCGCGCGGCGATCCAGGCGCTGAAGGAATTCCCGTCCGTGAACGCGGAAATCGACGGCGAAGACATCATCTATAAAAATTATTACGATATCGGCGTTGCGGTTTCGACGCCGCAGGGGCTTGTCGTTCCCGTTCTCCGCAACGCGGACGAGCTATCGATGGCGGAAATCGAAAAAGCGATCATGGACCTCGGCGTGCGTGCCCGCGACGGCAAGCTGAAGATGGAAGAAATGACCGGCGGCACGTTCACGATCACGAATGGCGGGGTTTTCGGCTCGCTGCTCTCGACGCCGATCCTGAACACGCCGCAATCGGGCATTCTCGGCATGCATAAAATCCAGCAGCGCCCGATGGTGACGAAGGATGGAAAAATCGAAGCGCGCCCGATGATGTACCTGGCGCATTCTTACGATCACCGCATTATAGATGGCCGCGAGGCGGTGTCGTTCCTCGTGCGGGTTAAAGATGCGATTGAGGACCCGCAACGTCTGCTTCTTGACGTGTAGAGGTAGTTACGCGTTTATAGGGTATTCTGCTCAACTCTCTTTGAAGTGCTTCTGAAGCTGCATTCAGATCGAATTTGACGGTAATGCTGTGATCGGGGGTGTGAGCCCTGATCCAATTGGGCTTTGAATTGTCGTCCATATTTCTCTCCCTAATTTTATTACGTTTTTTGTTTTCTATATGAAAGATTAGGGTGAGCTGAATTTCTCCGTCAACAAAAAATTACTTAATTATACCCAGATAGTCATAATTTGTGCATTTAGCAGCTGTTCCAGGGCCTCGATGCTACCGGAATCCCGTGATTTCGCCCTGTCGCCCATGGCAAGCCGGGTCAGTCCCGCGCCCGCCATATCGACCAGTTCCCGGGCTGTCGGCACCCGGCTGGAATAGAGGAAGCCTGGCTCGATCCTGAGGCCGTGGCGGGTGGCCGTCATCATGACGCGGTTCACGGGCTGGAGGATGGTGCTGTATTTCTCGTCGCCCTTTTCGACCGTTTGCGCTGTGTAGCCGGGGCAGGGATGTGTCTCGGCGGAGACGGTGAAGGTATCGCCCGCCGCGGATGTTGCTGCCGCGAATGCGAACGGGCGGCTGCCGTAATTTTCTTTTTCCGTTTTAGCCAACGTAAGGAATTCTTCTCGTCCGGGTTTTTTAGCCAGCTTCGCTATGCGCGCCGGTTTTTCGATGACAGGGTTGAACCCTTCCGGGATTTTCAGGATGGGCTCGATGCGCTTTTCCTTGCGGAAAATTTTGTAAACAGCGATGCCCGCTTTTTCGCAGATGCGCAACGACATATTGTCGAAATGCCCGCCGCGCCGCAGGGCGAAATCTTTCGTGAAGCCTTTATGGTCGATATACATCGCGCGCACGCCTGCCTCGGCCATGTTCTTGACGCAGTTCGGGCAGGGCACGTCGGTCACGAAAAGCGTCGCGCCTTCCGTGGCGGGGGCATCCAGCAGGCAGGCGGTTTCGGCATGCACCGTGCCGCTGGAGTTGCCGATCTTCATCTCCCGGCCGATTTTTTCCGCGATGGAAGGCGGCCAGTAATTGGTTCGGGCAATGGCAAATGGGCGGCCAGCGTCGTTCCCCGCCAGCGCCGCGGCCACCTTGTTGGTGGGGTGTTCGCTGGTGCCGACGATATCGACGGCCTGCTGCATCAGATCGTATTCGGAAACTCCCATTATAGGCCTTTTCAGGAAAAAGAAACAGAATTGTACTGTTTATCAATAACATATAAAGATAAACCGAAAAAAAATATTGCATTTTCATAAGTGCATGTATAAGGGAGTATCTATAAATTTAGCTGGGTTTAAGCGGGTGAGTATCAATGCAAGCCGAGGGGCAAGAGAGTTTAAGCGGTGTGCAAAGTCTGATTATCGGACCTTACAGCCCCGACTTTAAACTTTCAGATCATTTCAAACATTATAACCGCGACCCGGTGAACCACGTTATCGAATGGCCTGAATTGCGCCGTCCCTGGCCGGACGAGTCGGGTATCGTGCTCGCGTCCGGCAGCACCACCAAGTTTAAGGACGACCGCCGCCCACTAGCGTGGTTCGATTTCGGCTTTGTTTCCGCGCAAAGATTTCTCGACGATACGCTCCCGGATTCCGAGGAGACAGAGACAAACAGCGTCCTGATTGCCGCCAATAAAATCACAGTCACAGTGATAAACGAATGGGCTAGGCTGAACCCGACATACAGGAGCGAAGCACTGAAAACCGCTCGCGTGTCTTCCCCGGAACTGGTTGGAGTTTTGTCGGAGGATCGTGAAGTCATGATGGATCCGCGCATTCGCAAGCATAAGATTTTTGACGGGCTGCGCAACCACCCGTCACCATTAGTCCGCGCCTGCTTCGCCGAGGATCATGATTTCTTCGGTGAGCGGACCAAGGAAGTCATGATGGCCGCAGGCGGACCTGCCAGGCTGCTGGAGATGATTGAAACCGCCAGCGTCGATTTACGCGCGCGTGGTGTGGATATCTGCGAGGACGTGACACTGGGCGTGGCGATGTGCCTGAGGCCGCTGGTGCCGGGTGTTCTGCCGTTGCCGGAGCAGGGCATTTACATTTACGCCCGCGAATATGGCTGCCGTTTAAAGCCTATTACAAAAGAGGATCTAGAACGTTCAGAAAAAGGATATGATGCCGATTTCGACTATTACGAAATTCCTTCCAAGCTTGTCAGGATGAATACGGCTCAGCCTGACGAAAAAGGCAAATATCCCACGATTCAAAATCTTCGCAGTATATCGGATCCTTATCATGATGAGGAATCTCCGGTTGCGGTCGGTTTAACACGTTTGTTCAAACTTCTTGGTGCACCGCAAAGAAAAGAACCCAAGATATTCGCCCTGACCGATAAGCCTGGCGCGACACTGCTTTATTCGGGCCAGATCAGCCAGTTCAAGACTGAAAATCCGCATGAGCCTGACGTTCCCGGCTATGAGCGGAGCACGTACAGCACGGAGATCGACAACCTGGCCGACCTTGAAAAAGCGGTCTATCACGCTGACGGCATTGTCATGGGGGCTGACCCGCGGGACTGGAACGACCCGCTTGAGCGAGCGATGCGGAAATTCGAGCAGCGCCTGTTGTTCTCTTACATTGCCGCTCTCAAGCCGCATGGCGGTTTCATCGGCACCGGCCGGCCGCTGATGATCGAAAAAAAGTTATATTCTGAACAATTCAAATATTTCAGCGATTTTCATGATCAGGGATCGGTTGCGGGGCTGACGTCGGATGTTGTTTCCTGGTACGAAGATTTTACCCATTTACAGGATAAGTTCAACAGGGGCCGCTGGGATATGGACAGTTACAAGTCCAACCCCGAAATTATTCCCGAAATGAAGCTGGTGGACGAGGCGGAGTTGTTAAAACTGATAGGCCTCAAACACCGCGACGAACTGGGTTTCTGCTGGGCCGGACTTGCTTCCGCCAGTACTCATATCGAATCGGGTCTACGCGATCCTTACGACTTCTCGCGTATGGCCGCGCACGTGGGGATGACCTGTTTTTCCGGCGGCGGCGCGCGTTCCGGCATGGGCGAAATCATAAGGGCGCATATCGATGCCTATAACGCCGGTGATATAGATTTCAGAAAAATCGGTATCCGCGTTCCCGTCGTTTCGCGCCACGAGGGTGATATCCATGATTTCCTCTCGAGCCAAAATCTTTCGCCTGTCGAAGGCACGATGAATGATCCGTATTTCTCGACGCTGAACAGGCGTATGGATTTCATCGAGACCCAGCATATGGCGCAACGCCAGCACCTGATCTACATGATGGCACATGCAGGCGTTTATTTCATTCACGGTATCGGCGGCGACTATGAGGCCAATTCCAATGCCTATCACAATTTGAAAATCCGGCATGGCGGCAAAGGCATCTTCCCCGGCACAGACCTCAATACCAAAATAAAACCTATGTTCGTGGTTAATTCGCAGGTGGTGAATGGCCGGACCTATGATTATTTCGATAAGTATCTTAAATTCATCACGCCCCAAGTGCAGGAGATGATCGGAATGCAGGTCTTGAGCACGCCGCAGGACGCTTTCAGGGCCATGGCCGCTTATGCCCGCAAATTGGGCTATGACGTGCCGGATTCTGAAAAAACGCAGGTTTTCATGCCCGGGAATTCCCTGTAGCGCTGTATTCGACCTCTAGCCTTGCCCCCCTATCTATATTAATGTCTCTGAAAATCTTTTGAGGGATATTATGTCAGAAAAATTCGATGTCATCGTGATCGGCGCCGGGCCCGGGGGGTATGTGTGCGCAATCCGCTGCGCCCAGCTCGGGATGAAGGTGGCCGTCGCCGAAAAGCGCGAAACGCTCGGTGGCACGTGCCTGAATATCGGCTGCATCCCGTCGAAGGCGCTGCTCAGCGCATCTGAAAAATTCGAATCCGCCGGACATCATTTCGCCGATATGGGCATTGAGGTCGGCCGGGCTTCGGTCAATCTTAAAAAAATGATGGGTTTCAAGGACGAGGTGGTGAATTCAAACACCAAGGGTATCGAATTCCTGTTCAAGAAAAACAAGATCACGCACCTCAGGGGCGCGGGCGAAATCGTTTCGGCTGGAAAAGTAAAAGTTGGCGGGGCGGTTTATGACTGCGACAATATCGTGATCGCGACGGGTTCGGACGTCATCTCGCTGCCCGGTATCGAGATTGACGAGAAGCGCATTGTTTCCTCCACCAGCGCGCTGGTGCTGGAAAAAGTGCCGGAGACGATGATCGTCATCGGTGGCGGCGTGATCGGCCTCGAAATGGGCACCGTGTGGCGCCGTTTAGGGGCGAAAGTTACGGTCATTGAGTTCCTCGATAATATCCTGCCCGGCATGGACGAGGAAATTCGCAAGGAGTCACTCAAGATTTTCAAAAAGCAGGGCATCGATTTCAAGCTGTCATCCAAGGTCACGGCTGCGAAGGCTTTCACAAGGAATGTCGAGTTGATGGTTGAGCCCGCCGCGGGCGGCAAGACGGAAAAACTTTCTGCCGAGATCGTATTGATGGCGATTGGCCGTAAGCCTTATACCGAGGGACTTGGCCTTGAAAAAGTTGGCGTGAAGATGGATGAGCGCAAGCGTGTCGAGGTCGATGAATTCTTTGAATCTTCCGTCGAGGGCATTTACGCCATCGGCGACGTCATCAAGGGCCCGATGCTCGCGCACAAGGCCGAGGACGAAGGCGTTATCCTCGCCGAAATGCTGGCAGGGCAGAGCGGCCACATTGACTATGATAAAATTCCCGGCGTGGTTTACACATTCCCCGAGGTCGCCAGCGTCGGCAAGACCGAAGAGCAGCTCAAGAAAGAGGGCATCGCCTATAACGCCGGGAAATTCCCGTTCATGGCCAATGGCCGCGCGCGCGCGATGGGTGCGATTGACGGTTTCGTGAAAATCTTGGCCGATGCGAAAACCGACCGTATTCTCGGCGGGCATATCATCGGGCCGGAAGCGGGAACATTGATCGCGGAAATCGTGCTGGCGATGGAGGCGGATTTAACGGCGGAAGATATCGCCCGTACCTGCCACGCGCATCCGACGCTGGAAGAAGCCGTCAAAGAGGCGGCGCTCGCCGTTCACAAGCGCCCGATTCACATTTAAGCGCGCGGGTGTGACGCCCGGTAGATTTTTATCAGTTCCTCGGCGTTGATCTCGGTGTAGCGCTGCGTCGTGCTCAGGCTCGCATGGCCCAGCAATTCCTGGATTTCCCGCAAATTCGCGCCGTTCTGCAGCAAATGCGTGGCGAAACTGTGGCGCAGCGCGTGCGGCGTGGCGTTTTCCGGCAGGCTCAGCGCGGTTCGCAAACTCCGCATCGCTTTCTGTGCGACGCCCTGATTCAATCTCTCGCCCTTCGCACCGAGAAAAATCGCGCGGGCATTCTCCGCCGGGAACGGGCAGGCATCCAGATAAATTTTCAGGTTGATCTCGACGATGTCGATCACCGGGACCTGGCGTTCCTTGCGCCCTTTACCCGTCACGCGGATATAGCCGTCGCTGGGCATGTCGCCGAGATTCAGCGAGAGCGCTTCGTCGATCCGCAGGCCGCAGCCATAGAGCAGGGTGAACAGCGCACGGTCGCGCAGGCCCATCCATTCGCCGTCGCCTATCGTCGTCGCGGCGTCGAGCAGCGTTCTCGCCTGGATTTCATGCAAAGGCCGGGGAATTTTATGCGGCAGTTTCGGCGTGCGGATGGATTCGATGGCGGCGTTGTGCATGACGCCGTGTTTGTCCATCCAGCTCAGGAAATTCTTGACGCCCGAGAGTGAGCGCGCGCGCGAGGCGTTGGCGGTGCCGTCCATGGCCTTGCGCGAGAGCCATGCGCGGAAATCGCGGATGCCGGCGTCCGACACGTCATGGATTGAAACCGGGCGACCGATATGGCCGTTCAGGAATTTAACGAAGTGAATTACATCGCCCGCATAGGCGCGCAAGGTATGGCGCGAGACATTCTTCTCGACGCTGAGATAGGTTTGCCAGTCCTGCAACTGCTTACCGAGATCGGGCGCGCAGAGGACGAGAATATCGTCTTTTATATGGGAAGATTCAGCCATGCGCGGAAGCACCGTTCGATCACGCGGGCGAGGAATAAAACCTGGTCGGTCGCCTGGCCCTCCTGGAACATGTCCGCATCGCGGCTGCCGAAGGCGAGAATGGCGGGCGGTGTGTTCATGGAAATATCGACGCGGAGGAGTATCTGCGATTTCACCAGCGCCGCGCCGCCGCCGTAAATCGGCTCAATGCCCGAAATATTTTCCTGCAGCAGCACGTTTTTGCCCTGCATCCATTTATCGACCGTGCCGGGCGGGATGACGCGGATGCCCGATGTGTGAATATGCGGAATCTCCTTGCCGTTGGATTCAACCACGAACACCGCGATATCGACGTCGAGGATGGTGGCAAGGTCCATCGTGATGCTCTGGATGAAATCCTCGAAATTGTTGGATTCAAGAAGGCGCAGCACGGCCTTGTGGACGCGCTGCTGGTTGTTCATGTTGGCGCGGCTGGTCTCGACGATCTCGCGCGTGGTCGTTATCACCTGTTCCTTGTCGGCCTTCAGCCGCTGGATCATGTAGTTCTGGAAGTCGGCGACGCCCTTGCCGCCCTCGGTTTTCGGCGGCACGAGAAAATCCATAGCCTCCGGGTTCTGCTGGAGGAATTTCGGGTTCTTGCGGAGATAATCGATGATGTCGTCCGCGTTCATGGCGGTCTTTTCCGGGGCGGGGGATAAGTTCGATTCACTCATCCCGGAAGTTTATCACAAAACGGGGGCGGGTTGAGTGTTTTTTAGCTGGGTTGCGAGAGCGGTCAGGATAGCTGTTTTGGTTGCGGCCTGCTCGCCCGCGGTAGGATTAAATCCGTTTATCCATTTGCCGCCTTCCGAGTGAAGCATGGGGTGATCTTCCGTTTTACCTTCGTAAACCACCAACAGCACCGCTCCTGAATCCTCAAGATCAGCAGGATTTCCGGGCCATGTTTTTGCCATGAAACCGTTGAAGCGTTCACTGGCCATGATCTTAAAGGCATGGGTTGTTTTGCCATCCGTCACGGTGCCGGTAAAGGTATTTGAACTCGCGCTTATGGGTTTTTTTTGAACACTCACTATCGTGAATTGCTGCGATGGGGAGCTTGGCGCCGGTTCCTGCGTCATGTAATTTCCGACGTAAGGAATACTGGAGCAAAAACGGGCTGCCGATTTTGTTTTAGAGCAGGGAACCTGTCCGAAAACATTTTTACAATCTCTTTCAGTTCGTCCGCTTCCGGATTTCCTGTGACCCATTTTCCTTTTACTATTTCAAGAATGGTACTTCCATTTATGCCCTTGACCTTAAGATCAAAGATCCATGTGCCCTCAAGAGCCGACGCCAGTTCATCGGCTTTTGTCATTTTGCGAACAGGCGTAAATGGGGGTTGTGGTGGCGGCCCGGGGATGATGCGTGCGGCTGCAAGTCCCTTATCGTAAGTGCGGGTCTCGTAAGACCCGTACTTTTTCCCATTTTTATAAATATCTCCGTTTTCGAATCTTCCGTCTTTTCCACGGAAGCTGGATACCGTATCGGCTACTGCTAATCCCTCAGGACAGGCGGCCGTGATGGCATCGACCAAAGATATTACCGCTTCGGTTGTGGGGGCATTATCCCAGCCGCCTTGAAGAAGGTTAAAGTGGTTAGTGTAGGCGTTCTTGCGAAACAAGATGATATCATTGACCCGGCTGCCATCTAGCCCCGGTTTTGGCTTGTTTTCCCAAGGTTGACGTTTAGCGCCGAAGGCACGGGCCATGAAACTAATATCCTGTGTTTCAGGCGTGGTTCCCCGTCCGATGAGCTTCTCTGAGCCATCACTGAGTATACGGCTGCTATATTCAATTGTTTGCAGTGTCATTATTGCTCCCTCCCATGGAACCGTTTTTTTGTTCTCTTTACAGCCAGAATCTCTTTATGTCAACAAAACCGGAAGGGGCGGAATTGTTAAAGAATGGATTGGCCTGTCTTTTTCCAGTCCTCGACGAATGCCGCCAGGCCCTTATCGGTCAGGGGGTGCTTGTACAGCATGCGGATGGTCTCGGGCGGGCAGGTGGCGACATGAGCGCCCATTTTGGCCGATTCGATGATGTGCGTGGGATTACGGACCGAGGCCACGAGGACCTGCGTATCGAAATCATCGTAGTTGCTGTAGATCGTCACGATGTCCTGGATAAGGGTGAGGCCGTCCTCGCCGATGTCGTCGAGACGCCCGACGAAGGGTGAAACGAATGTTGCGCCAGCTTTTGCCGCGAGGATAGCCTGCGCCGGGGAGAAGCACAGCGTCACGTTCACCATCGTTCCGGCGTCGGTGAGTTCCTTGCAGACCTTGAGGCCGTCTGGCGTGAGCGGAACCTTCACCGCGACGTTGTCGGCGATGGCGGCGAGTTTTTTGCCTTCCTTGATCATGGTGGCGTAATCGGTGGCGGCGACTTCGGCGCTGACGGGGCCTTTAACCACGCCGCAGATTTCTTCAATGAGGGGAATGAACTGCTTGCCAGATTTGGCGATGAGCGAGGGGTTGGTGGTGACACCGTCCAGCAGGCCTGTCGAGGCGAGATCCCTGATCTCCTTGATGTCGGCGGTGTCGACGAAAAACTTCATAAGCGGGGGCCTCTCGCGGTTCGGTTGGTTCCTTGAGAGTCTTACAGGATATTGGCTTGCAAGTTCAAGGCCTGAGCAGTTTCCTGCTGCTCCTCTGACTGTGGATAGTATCCATACTGCGGGTAGAATTCATACTGCGAGTAGAATTCACAATTGCGCGGCTCCGGATTTTTTCCGTCCAGCATAGACATGTACGAAGCGACGGGGCTCATATCCCCATAGAATTTCGCAAGCGGCTTTTTTGAAAGAATGACTGTATTGGCGGGAATTTCGCTTTGATCGAGTAAAAGCGTGTCCAGAAAATCATATACTTTTGCAATAATTTTGGAGCTGCGTTCTCTCATAAATTTCGTGCTTTGCTCAGGCATATTCGACAGGGAGCGGTTCTCCGGATAGTTCGTTAATCTTTCGGCTATAGTTAAAATGGCATTATGAAGTTCCAGAAAACTTCTTGTGTCCTTGCTGTTGGTTTCTTCGGCCTTCTCGAGCGCGTATCTGACAATCTCGGCCAGTCTGTGCCAGGCATAGGCGATCACGTGAGGATCTTTGCGCTTCAGACCCTCGACCTCGATAATATTTTCGGCGATGACGTCCAGTTCGGCGAAAAGAGGCGGCTTCTTTTGCCCGGCGCTTTTGTCAAACATGTCCGTAACCCTGCATTTCCAATAGCTGTACCAATACATATTCTTCTTTACGGAGAAAATTCGGGATAAAGTCGCGAATATTTCGACGGAGCCGCCCTTTGTTTTTTATAATTAAGATGAGCACTATAGGGATGCATATTTAATATGTCAAACGAAACCGGACCGGCGATGCTGGACCTTGGCCTGCCGTCCTCTTCTGTGGAGGCAGGGGCGGCGCGGCGCGTGCTGGTGCCGTATCCGGTCGACAAGGCCTATGACTATCTGCTCCCGGCGGGACTGGAGGCCGTGGATGGTGATTATGTCTGCGTACCGCTCGGCAAGCGCGAGATCCCGGGCGTGGTGTGGGGCGAGGCGGAAGGGGTGGTTGCTGCGGAAAAGCTTAAGGCCGTGATTTCCTCGTACGGTCTGCCGCCGATGCCCGAGGCGCAGCGCAAATTCATCGACTGGGTTGCCGCCTACACCATGAGCGCGAAGGGCGCGGTGCTGAAAATGTCGCTCAGCGTTCCCGGCGCGCTGGAAAAAGCGAAAGCGGTGACGGCGTACAAAATCGCTTCGCGCGCTATAAAAAATGATGGGCCGGCGAAACTTTCGCCCACGCATCAGAAAATTTTCGATGCGCTGAAAGACGGCCATCCACGCCGCGCTGCTGAAATCGCGGACATGGCCGGGTGCTCGTCGTCCGTTGTTAAAACCATGGCAAAAAAAGGATTGCTGGAAGCGGTGGAGATTTTTTCTGCCGCGCCGTGCCGCGCGCCCGACCCGGACCGCAAGGGGCCGAGCCTGTCTGACGATCAGCAGACAATCGCCGAACATTTAAAGGGCATGGTGCAGAAGGGCGGCTACACTGCCGCGTTGCTGGACGGCGTCACCGGTGCAGGCAAGACCGAGGTTTATTTCGAGGCCGTGGCCGAGGCGCTGCGGCAGGACAAACAAGTTCTGATCCTGCTCCCCGAGATTGCGCTGTCGAACGCGTTTCTGGACCGTTTCAAATCGCGTTTCGGCTGCGCGCCCGCTTTGTGGCATTCGGGCCTGCCGCCCGGCCAGCGCAAAAGCACCTGGCGCGGCGTCGCGGAAGGCCATACACGCGTGATTGTCGGTGCGCGCTCGGCACTCTTCCTGCCATACAACGATCTCGGCCTTATCATCATCGACGAGGAGCACGATCCCGCCTTCAAGCAGGAGGAGGGCATCATCTACAACGCCCGCGACATGGCGGTGGTGCGCGCGCATATCGGAAAGATTCCCGTGGTTCTCGTTTCCGCCACGCCGTCGCTGGAGACCGTGCATAACGCGTGGAGCGGGCGGTACGATCATCTGCATTTGCCGGACCGTTTCGGCGGCGCGCGTCTGCCCGATATACATTTAATTGATATGCGCGAGGACAAACCCGAGCGTCAGCATTTCATTTCGCCGACATTGAAAAACGCTATCACCGAAACCGTGCGCAACGGCGAGCAGGTCCTGCTGTTTTTAAATCGCCGGGGCTACGCGCCGCTCACGCTCTGTCGCACGTGCGGGCACCGCCTGAACTGTCCGCGCTGCACGGCGTGGCTGGTCGAGCATAAAAAGGGCAGCCTGCTGCAATGCCATCATTGCGGCTACAATATGAAGCCGCCGAAAACCTGCCCGGAATGCAACGATGAAAATTCCTTTTCCGCGTGCGGTCCCGGCGTCGAGCGCATTATCGAGGAGGTGAAGGAATATTTCCCCGATGCGCGCACCATGCTGCTGGCCAGCGATACCGCCGAGAGCAATGAAAAACTCCGCGAGATGCTGCAGGACATACGTGACAGGAAAGTCGATATCATCGTCGGCACGCAGATTATCGCCAAGGGCCATCATTTCCCGAACCTGACTCTTGTCGGTGTGATCGACGCCGATCTCGGCCTGAATGGCGGCGAGCTTCGTGCCGCCGAGCGCACCTATCAATTACTGCACCAAGTCGCTGGCCGCGCCGGCCGCGAACAAAAGAAGGGCACTGTTTATCTCCAGACCTTCATGCCAGAGCACGGCATCATGCGGGCGCTGGCCTACGAGGCGCGGGATAAATTCCTCGAGATCGAGGCGCATGAGCGTAAATCAGCCGACATGCCGCCCTACAGCCGCCTGGCCGGCATCATCGTTTCGGGGCGTGACGAGGCGGAGGCCCTGTATATCGCGAAGGAGCTTGGCCGTACGGCGCCGCAGGGCGAGGGGATACAGACGCTCGGCCCTGCGCCCGCGCCATTTGCGCGGCTACGCGGGAAATACCGTTTCCGCTTGCTGGTACGCGCGGATAAAGAGGTGAATATCCAGAAACAGATCGGCGCGTGGCTGGACAAAATAAAAATCCCAACCGCCGTGCGCGTGCAGGTCGACATTGATCCCCAAAATTTCTTCTAGGATTTTTTGCCAAAGAATTTCAGAAAATCTTTTTTGATCGGCTGGAAAATGTGCGCAAATAATCTCGGCGGCACGTCTTTCTGGTCGCGTGGAGACAGGCCGTAGGCGGGTGGCAGGTCGTCCGGGTGGTAATAGGTGCCGAATATCACGTCCAGAAAAGAAAATATCGCGCAGAAATTTTTGTCATAGGCGGCCTTGTCGGTGGCATGATGCCAGCGGTGGTAATGCGGCGAAGCGAGGATATAGCAGAGCGGCCTGGCAAAGCGCACATTCAGGTTGGCGTGCGTGAAATAATTATAAACCTGCCCGATGACGGCGGCGGCAGCGATTCCCTGTCCGTCGAAGCCCATGAAATACAAAATCACGGTATCGAACAGTAATGCCACGGCACAATCCACCGGGTGCAGGCGGAGCGAGGTGATCCATGTAATTTCCTCGGCGCTGTGATGGATGGAATGATACGGCCACATATAATTATGCGTGAAGCGGTGACGCCAGTAGGTGCTGAAATCCATGATCACGAGGCCGAGCAGGATCTGCAGCGCCAGCGGCCACGCGCCCAGCGTTTCATCGAAAGCCTGGTAAGGCATGAAATTTTTCATCACGGCGACGATTGAAATCGAAAGCGCGAATGACAGCACTGGTATAACGAGCAGCGCATTTAAAATGGCGAGGCTGAATTCCTTGCGAAAATCTTTTTTAAAGAATTTCGTTCCGGGCTGGGCCGGGCGGAGCTTTTCTATGAAATAACAAACCACGCCGACAACAAACAGGGTGATTGCAAGACTTCCCGCATCGTCAGCCAGTCCCGTCAAGGCGCGTTCAAATATCTCCATCAACCCGCTCAGTTATATTTCTGGGGTTTGTCGTAGAAAATGCGGTTGCGGTTGTCGGTGTAAATTTCTTTTGCGTTTTCGCCCTCGTGGCGGCGGTACATATAGCTGATGTTCTGGTTGTCTTCCGGGTCATCCTTCCAGATGTTGTAATGCTCCATGATGACGTGGCGCGATACGTGCGGGAACACCGAGCGCACCGTGTTGTCGAGGTGGCGGCTGAAGGGTGTGGCGAAGCTGGGCGAGGCAATGAAGTTCATCGCGACGATGCCGCGCTCTTTCATATGGTCTTTCACCTGCTGGTAGAAATCCGTGGTGACGAGATGCTCAGGGATCGTGATGCCGCCGAGATAGGCATCGAGGAAGACCACGTCGTATTTCTTCTTCGTGCTTATGAGATAGGCCCGTGCCTCCATGGGAATGAAGTGCTTGTTCTTCGTCAGTTTCTTGCCGAGGACGTAATCTTCCGCGATATCCTTGAGACTGCCGTCGATATCGACGAAATCGTAGTTGTTGAATTCATCCTCGAGGCCGAACGTGAATGCGCCCGCGCCGATAATCAGGATGTCTTTCGGCTCGGTGCCGTCACGGATGGGGTCGATAAGCTGGCGCTCGGCGAATTCAATGTACAGGTGCTTGCCTCCCGTTTCGGGATTGTACATGGACGAGCCCATGTGGTTCAGCGACATATGCATATCGCCGGTGCCGTCCGGGTCGGGGAATACCATGACCATGTTGTACTGATTGTTGTCGATCACCTTGTACGCGGCCATGACATAGCCGGAATTCAGCAGGATGCCGACCACCGCCATGGCGAAGGCGTAAACCACTCTCTCGGAGAATTTCTTTTTCGCGAGCATGATGACCAGTATGGCCAGCAACACGAAATTGAATGACACCGTGTTATGAACGCCGACGGTGCTCATGAGCACCAGCGTCGAGAACACGGCGCCCATGAACGATCCCATCGTCGAGAAAAACAAAATCCGCCCCGTGATGCGCGAGAGTTTTTCCTTGGAGAAATAATTGCTGATGAGGGGGATCGTCTGACCGAGAAGATAGACCGGCGTCGCGAGGAATATGCCTGAGTAAAGCGCCGTCAGGAACAGGCGGTGCTTATATCCCATGTCGATAAGGGTGAAGAAAAAGATATTCATGCAGATGTAAGACATCCCGATAATCAGGATGCCCAGCGAGATCATAATGTTCAGGATCAGTTTTTCCCGGATGCCGATGAGCTTGCCGCGCCAGCGGAATGGTTTGAAATGCCCGCCCTTGTAATAACCGAAGGCGAGCGGCATCAGGACGGCGGCGATGATAATGGAAACCGTATCGGTCCCGCTCCCTACATAGGCGACGGTCTGGCGGATGGCCAGCAGCTCTGTGGAGAGAACGACATATCCCTCGATGATGATGACGGCGAAAAGCAGCAACGTGCGTTTGAGACTGTCCATGCGGCGGCGGACCCTGTATTATGTGGTTGGAATAGAATAACTCCTTTCCAACTATACCATGTCTTGGAAAGCAGGCATGCAAAAACTGAAAATTCTTAAGAGTTATGGTGACGCGCTCACCGCACATGATGTCCTGAAGGCGTTCGCCCTTCTGACCATGATTGCCGACCATGCCGGTTATTTTTTCTTTCCCGAGCATGAATGGCTCCGCGTGATCGGGCGTCTTTCCGCGCCAGTGTGGTTTTACCTTGTTGGATATACTGGCGCGCGGCCGGTGCCGCAAAGCTGGCTGATCGGCGGCGGTATCGCCAGCGCCTGCGCAATTGCCATCGGCGGCTATGTCATGCCGTTCAACATTCTTTTCACGCTGGCGGCGGCGCGGGTGGCCATGCCGTATCTTGAACGCGTGGCATTTTCCGGCCGCGCAGCTTTCGTTATTGTATTTATCACGCTTGCGGCGCTTTCGATCCCCACGGCGTATATCCTTGAATACGGCACAATCGGCCTGTTGTGGGCCTTGTACGGTGCTCAGCGGCGGCGCGAGCCCGGGGAGGGACAGCCCGGCGTGCAGGCGGTCCTGCTGGCGGCGATGATTGTCGCCAGTTACCTGTTCCAGGCCCTGACCCTGCCGGTTATGGCAGGCGACCATTATCTCGCCCTCGCTGCGGCGCTGGTGGTGCTGTTCATTGTCCTGCAGGGGTTCGGGCCCGCCCGCTGGAGCGTCATTCCGGTCTATGCCCGGCCGCTGCAGCTTCTCGGGCGCTGGACGCTGGAAATCTACGTTCTCCACCTTGTGGCGTTCCGGATTCTGGCCTTTTTCCTGTACCCCGGGAAATACGCGTTTCTGCAGCCTGAAATCTTCCTGCAGTAATATCCGCCCGACAGCACGAAAAGCCTGATTTTAAGCACTTGTCACGGCGTTTTCCGTGTGCTAAATCCAGCGCGAAACTTAGGAATCGCCATAAAAATTAAATAAGGGACCACAGGGACGTGTCTGCCGCAAAAGCCTCTCACGCCGTAACCTCGCGCTACGCCCTCGCTTTGATCGAGCTGGCCCATGAATCCAATAAAATTCAGCAGGTTGAGCGGGATCTTGGCGAACTGACGGCCATGATCGGCGCCTCGCGGGACCTGGCCTCCGTCATTCATTCCCCCTCCATCAGCCGCGACCAGCAGCATAACGCCATACAGGCGGTCGCCGAAAAGGCCCGTTTCGACAGCCTGACGCGTAATTTTCTCGGCGTTCTGGTAAAGAACCGCCGCCTTGGCGCCGTGGCTGGCATCATCGAGGCTTTCCGCGCCGAGCTTTCGCGCCGCCGCGGCGAGGTCGCCGTTGAGGTGCAGACCGCGCAGGACATGACCGCATCCCAGATGGAAGCGCTCCAGCGCGCAATCGCAAAATCCCTTGGCCGCGAAGTGAATCTGAAAGCGAAAGTCGAGCCATCTATTCTCGGCGGCCTGATCGTCACCATCGGATCGAAAATGATCGACGACTCCGTCGCCCGTAAACTTGAAAGGCTCAAGGCCGCCATGTCGCGGCAATCCAATCAAAACACTCAAACCATAAAAGAGGTAGGTTAACACCATGGAAATCCGTGCAGCAGAAATTTCTGAAATCCTGAAAAAGCAGATCGCTGAATTCGGCGCGCAGGCAGATGTCGCCGAAATCGGCCAGGTGCTCAGCGTCGGCGACGGTGTTGCTCGCGTTTACGGTCTCGACAACGTTCAGGCCGGCGAGATGGTGGAATTCCCCGGCGGCATCAAAGGCATGGCGCTGAACCTAGAAATCGACAATGTCGGTATCGTTATTTTCGGCGACGACCGCGACATTAAAGAAGGCGACATCGTCAAACGTACCGGCCAGATCGTGGAAGTTCCGATCGGTAAAGAATTGCTTGGACGCGTCGTTGACGGTCTTGGAAATCCTATTGATGGAAAAGGCCCGCTGAAGGCAAAGCAATCGAGCCGTGTCGAGCTGAAAGCTCCCGGCATTATCCCGCGTAAATCCGTTCACGAGCCGATGCAGACGGGCCTTAAGGCCATCGACGCGCTGGTGCCGATCGGTCGCGGTCAGCGCGAACTGATCATCGGCGACCGCCAGACGGGTAAAACCGCCGTCGCCGTCGACACGATCATCAACCAGAAAAACGTCAACAAAGACCCGGACCCCAAAAACCACCTGTACTGCATTTACGTCTGTATCGGCCAGAAGCGTTCGACGGTTGCACAGCTCGTGAAAGAACTCGAAGAGCAGGGCGCGATGGAATACACCATCATCGTTGCCGCCACGGCGTCCGACCCGGCTCCCATGCAGTTCCTCGCGCCTTATACCGGTTGCGCGATGGGCGAATATTTCCGCGACAACGGCCTGCATGCCCTGTGCATTTACGACGACCTTTCGAAACAGGCCGTTGCGTACCGCCAGATGTCGCTGCTGCTGCGCCGCCCGCCGGGCCGCGAAGCCTATCCCGGCGACGTGTTCTACATTCACTCGCGCCTGCTTGAGCGCGCCGCGAAGCTGAACGAGGACCATGGCGCGGGCTCGCTCACCGCCCTGCCGATCATTGAAACACAGGCGGGCGACATTTCCGCTTATATCCCGACGAACGTCATCTCCATCACCGACGGCCAGATATTCCTTGAGACCGGCCTTTTCTTCAAAGGCATCCGTCCGGCAATCAACGTCGGCGCGTCCGTTTCCCGCGTCGGTTCCGCCGCGCAGATCAAGGCGATGAAACAGGTCGCGGGTACGATTAAACTTGAGCTTGCTCAGTACCGTGAAATGGAAGCGTTCGCCCAGTTCGCATCCGACCTCGACGCCTCGACCCAGAAACTGCTCGCGCGCGGTGCGCGCCTGACGCAGCTCTTGAAGCAGCCGCAATATACGCCGATGCCGATTGAAGAGCAGGTCTTCGTGATCTTTGCCGGTACGCGCGGTTATCTCGACGGTATCCCGACCGACAAGGTTAATGAATATGAAGCGCTGCTCCTCGAGCATGTTCGTGCCAGCGGCAAAGACATCCTGAAACGTATCCGAGAGGAAAAGGCTCTTGCCGACGACCTCCAGAAGCACATGAAGGAATTCCTCGAAGCTTTCACCGGTTCCTACACGGCTAACAAAAAGGCAGCTTAACGAACAATGCCTTCCTTACGCGATTATCGCGACCGCATTAAGTCGGTCAAATCGACCCGCAAGATCACGTCGGCCATGAAAATGGTGGCGGCGTCGAAACTTAAAAAAGCGCAGCTCCAGGCTCAGGCCAGCCAGCCTTATGCCATCGCCATGGCGGAAATGCTGGGCCGTGTCGCGAAAAATGTTGTTATAGGTCCCGGTAGTTCGAAACTTCTTGCAGGCACGGGCTCGGACCAGCGCCACCTGGTCGTCGTCGTTTCGGCGGACCGCGGCCTGTGTGGCGGTTTCAATGCCAACGTGGTTAAAGAAGCACGCAGAATGATCCGCGAACTGCTTGAGCTGAAGAAAGACGTTTACGTTATCTGCGCCGGGCGCAAAGCGCGTGACCTGCTCACCCGCGAATTCAGGGGCCGCATCTGGGACAGCTTCACCGGCATCACGGGCAAGAACCGCGTCGAATTCGCCGACGTCAACAAGGTCACCGAACTGGTGCTCGACAAATTCAACGCGGGCGAGTTCGATATCTGCACGCTGATCTACAACGAATACAAATCCATCCTGACGCAGAAACCCACGCGTCAGCAGCTCATCCCCTTCAAGCTGCCCGACGAAGAAGATATCCAGAAAGAAAAAGAAAAAATGGCGAAAGCCGAGGCTGCAAAACAAGGAATGCGCCGCAAGAAGGTCGAGGAAGTTGTCGAGACCGGCCCGGTGTCTCCTTATGATTTCGAGCCGGAAGAGGGGCAGATACTGGCCACGCTGTTGCCGCGCAATATCGGCGTGCAGATTTTTCGCGCGCTGCTGGACTCCGCCGCGGGCGAGCAGGCCGCACGTATGACGGCGATGGACAGCGCAACACGCAACGCAGGCGACATGATCAACAAGCTGACGTTGAAATACAACCGCGCGCGCCAGGCTTACATTACCAAAGAACTGATCGAAATTATTTCGGGCGCGGAAGCGCTGTAACTGTTTAAGAGAAGGAAAACGAAAAATGGCAACGAAAAAATCAACCAAGGGCGTCGCGGGCGCAAAAGGCAGAATTCTCCAGGTTCTCGGCGCGGTCGTGGACGTGCAGTTCGAAGAGGGCAATGTCCCCGGCATTCTGAATGCGCTGGAAACAACCAACAATGGCCGGAAGCTGGTTCTTGAAGTCGCGCAGCACCTCGGCGAAAACACCGTGCGCTGCATCGCGATGGACATGACCGACGGCCTGACACGCGGCGCGGAAGTCGTCGATACGGGTGATGCCATTACCGTTCCGGTCGGCCCTGAAGTTCTCGGCCGCATTCTCGACGTCATCGGCAACCCGATCGACGAAGGCAAGGAACTGAAAACCAAGCAGCGCTGGCCGATCCACCGCCAGGCCCCGTCTTTCGCGGACCAGGCGACGGAAACCGAGCAGCTCATCACCGGCATTAAGGTTGTCGACCTTCTCTGCCCCTACGCCAAAGGCGGCAAGATCGGCCTGTTCGGCGGCGCCGGCGTCGGCAAGACGGTTACCATTCAGGAACTCATCAACAACATCGCCAAGGGTCACGGCGGCGTCTCGGTTTTCGGCGGCGTCGGCGAAAGAACCCGCGAAGGTAACGACCTTTACCACGAGATGATCGAATCCGGCGTTATCAATCTCGAGGGCGAGTCCAAAGTTGCGCTGGTGTACGGCCAGATGAACGAACCGCCCGGCGCCCGTGCTCGCGTTGCACTTTCGGCGCTGACCATGGCTGAATATTTCCGCGACGAAGAGGGCCAGGACGTTCTCTTCTTCCTCGACAACATCTTCCGCTTCACGCAGGCAGGTTCGGAAGTGTCCGCGCTTCTCGGCCGTATTCCTGCCGCCGTCGGTTACCAGCCGACGCTCGCCACTGAAATGGGCCAGATGCAGGAACGCATCACCTCCACGAACAAGGGTTCGATTACATCCGTCCAGGCCGTTTACGTTCCCGCGGACGACCTGACCGACCCCGCACCGGCCACGACCTTCTCGCACCTTGACGCAACAACCGTTCTGTCGCGCCAGATCGCCGAGCAGGGGATTTACCCGGCCGTCGACCCGCTCGACTCGACCTCGCGTATTCTCGACCCGCGCATCATCGGCGAAGAACACTACAACGTTGCGACGTCGGTCCAGAAAACGCTGCAGACCTATAAATCGCTGCAGGACATCATCGCGATCCTGGGTATGGACGAGCTTTCGGAAGACGACAAGCTCACCGTCGCCCGCGCCCGTAAGATCCAGCGCTTCCTGTCGCAGCCGTTCCACGTCGCGGAAGTGTTCACGGGAACTCCGGGCGTCTTTGCGAACCTGCAGGACACGATCCGCGGCTTTAAAGCCATCGTCGCCGGCGAATACGACCACCTCCCCGAAGCCGCCTTCTACATGGTTGGTAACATTGAGGAAGCGGTCGCCAAAGCCAAGAAAATGGCGATCGAGGCAGCTTAATGGCGCAGGCACAGGCAGCAGCAACACCGGCGACTCAGGCCATCAAGTTCGAACTGGTTTCTCCCGAGGAGAAACTGGTGTCCGAGCCTGTCTGGCATGCCGTCATTCCCGGTGAGGACGGCGAGCTCGGCATCGGGCCCGATCACACCGCGCTGGTTGTTGCGCTGAAGCCCGGCGTCGTGCGCCTCTACCGCGAAAAGGGCGGCGAGCCGTGGAAAATCTTTATCACTGGCGGGTTCGCCGACATCACGGGGAAAAACTGCACCGTATTAGCGGAAGATGCCTTTGAGGTCAGCGGTTTTGTGCAGGCCGATCTCGAGCAGGAACTTCGCAATTATAACGAAGATTTCGCCCGCGCCGAAGACGCTGTCGCCAAAGCCCGCGCCACACGCCGCATCGCGATGACCAAGGCGAAAATCCAGGCCATTACCGGCCGCATCGTATTCTGATTTTCTAGTCGCGGGCTTTTTCGCGCCGCTCGCCCCATTTTTCCTTGTGCAGGTCGATGGGCACGTAACCCTGGTGCGATAATTTTTCCTTCAACTCGTTTTCATCCGCCGCCGCGTCGTACAGCGACAGGCATTTATCCGTGATGAATTTTTCGCGGTGCGCGGATTTGAACCATTCCAGCAGCCCGTCGAATTGCCCGCCCGCATTCAGAAAGCCGATGGGCCGCGCGTGCTTGCCGAGCTGTTTGAGGCCGAGCGCGCAGGCCACGTAATAGGCATTCTCGACGCTGGCGCGATCGATAATGATCGCCTCGCCGGTCTTGCGCATAATTTCATCCTCGAAATGCGGGAAATGCCCGTCCTGTTTCTCGATCGACGGCGCATCCCAGGCTTTCAGCGCAGGAATGACTGCCTCAATTGAATCGACAACGATCAGAAATCTCTGGTCGAAATCGCGCAGCGTGCGCAGAAAAGCGATCAAAGGCGCCCAGTAATTCTCGATATTCACCAGCACCAGCGGCATCGTGTGCAGCTTGAGCTTGCCCCAGTACAAAACCTCCAGCGTTTCGTCCAGCGTGCCGAAACCGCCGGGCAGCGAAACAATCGCGTCGGCCATTTCGAACATTTTCTTTTTGCGCTGCCATAAATCCTCGACGAGAATCGTCTCGGTCAGGCCTTTTAAAATTCTTTCGCTGTCCTGAAGGCGGCGGGGAATAATCCCGGTTACCTTGCCGCCTGCCTCCAGTGCGCCGCTGGCGATCTGGCCCATCAGCCCGGCATCCATGCCGCCGTAAACAAGATGGTATCCGCTTTCGCCGATGATGCGCCCGAGCGCCGCCGCCGAGTCCTGGAATACAGGCCGTGCGCGGCCCGAAGAGCCGAGATAAACCGTCAGTGTTTTGAGAATCGTCATTGAGGAGATTACTTCGTTCTGCCCATCACTCTAGATTAGATGGAATTCCTTATCAATTTCTAAAGAGGGGCGGGGCAGTTTCCTGCCATCCAGCGTTTCTATCGCCACGACTCCGCGCACACTACCGGTCAAATATATGCCCTGCGAGGTCATAAGGTCATCCGCGATCAGGCTTTGCTCTGTCGCGCCGTGCTTTTTCACCAGGTACCTGCGGGTGATGCCGTCCAACGCCCCGTCGCCCAGCGGCGGGGTCAGGAGTTTTCCGTCCCGGACGATGAAGATATTGCTCGCCGCCGCGCAGGCGACCTGCCCGCGGTTATTCAGCAAAATCGCCTCGTTCGCGCCTTTTTCTTCGGCCTCGGCGAGTGCGAGGATATTGTCGCCGTAATTGCAGGATTTGATTCGCGACAGCGGCGAGCCTTCGTTCCTGCGGATGGTGGCGATAACGGCGTGTACGGGCGGGAATTCGGCGGGCGCCGGGCTGACCGACATGACCACCTGAACGGTTGGATTCTCCGGCATCCGCAGGCCGCGCTCGGCGGGCCCGCGCGTGATGAGCGTATTAATCACGAATTTTCCGGCGTGGTATTTATTCTGCTCCAGAATCCCGTCCGCCGCGGCTTTCAGATCCGAAACGCTCCAGCCCGTTTTTATCTTTAAGACCGTGGCGTGGCTGAGCAGACGCTTGAAATGCTCGTTGGCGTGAATGGGAATGCCATCCACCGCCAGCATGGTATCGAAAACGCCGTCGCCCAGCCGGACGCGGTCGCCGGGCAGGAACACCGGTCCTTCCGGCATAAACCGGCCGTTCAGCCATATGATGCTCATGCGGCGATTTTCCGGTTTTCACGCCACCGGCGGGCGATGGCGGTGAAATTTCCGATCATTTCCGCGCCGTGATCCGTCAAAATCGATTCGGGGTGGAACTGCACACCGTAAACAGGCTGCGCGCCGTGTTGCATGGCCATGATGATGCCGTCGTCCGTCTGCGCTGTGACGCGCAGGGGCGATCCGGACTGCAGTTCGGTGGCTAAAGAATGATAACGCCCCGCGTTCAACGTTCCGGGCAGGCCGGCGAAAATGCCGCTGCCGTCATGAGTAACCGCGCTGGCGTGGCCGTGAACGGGTTTGGTGCGTACGGTTTTCGCGCCGAAGGCCTCGCCGATGCATTGATGACCAAGGCAGATGCCGAAAACCGGGGTGAATGCGCCAAGCTTTTTAACCAGCTCGACCGAAACGCCTGCCTCTTTCGGCGTGCACGGGCCGGGGGAGATGACGATGGCCAGCGGGTCGATCTTTTCCGCCTCTTGAACGGTGATCTTGTCGTTGCGCACGACTGTGCATGCTTCACCTGCGCATTCGAAATAACGCGCGATGTTGTGAACGAAAGAATCATAATTGTCGATGACGAGGATCATGCCGTTAAATTTTTCTTCACCTGCGCGTGTGTTGCATCGAAACTGCGGAAGATTTTTTCCGCCTTCGCCAGTGTTTCCGCATATTCCGCGTCGGCGTCCGATCCGGCTGTAATCCCGCCGCCGGTCTGCAATGTCACCTTGTTGTTCTGGTAGACAAGCGTGCGGATCAGGATGGAGCTGTCCATCGCGCCGTCGAAGCCCATCCACGCCATCGCGCCGCAATAAGGTCCGCGCCGCGCGGTTTCCAGTTCCTCGATGATCTCCATACTCCGGATTTTCGGTGCGCCGGTGATCGAACCGCCGGGGAAGCAGGCGCGTACGAGATCGACAGGTGAACCCTCGAGTTTTCCTTCGATAGTCGATACGAGGTGATGGACGCCTGCGAATGTTTCGACCTTGCAAAGGTCGGTGAGTTCAACGCTGCGCGGCTCGCAGACCTTTGATAAATCGCTCCGTAGCAAATCGACGATCATGATGTTCTCGGCACGGTCCTTGATGCTGCGCGCCAGTTCATCGCGGTTCTGTTCGTCTTCTTTCTTGTCGCGGCCGCGGGGACGTGTGCCCTTGATGGGGCGTGTCACGACTTTTTTATCCTGCACGCTTAAAAAATTCTCCGGCGAGGCGGAGGAAATCACGATGCCGCCGAGATTCATGTAGGCCGCGAATGGCGCGGGGTTCACTTTGCGCATCGACAGGTAATGCGAGAAGCGGTCGAAGGAGGGCGGCAGCACGGCTTCAAAACGCTGCGACAGATTCGCCTGGAAAATATCACCCGCGTTGATGTATTCGATCACGCGCTTGATTTTCGCCTTGTAACTTTCCGCGAGTTCCGCCGGTGACCAGCGCAGCAGCGGGTTTTCCTTTGGCTCGGTTTTCCTGTTCTTGAGGATATGCAGCAGCACGGTGCGCTTGCGCTCGGCCTCTTTCTTGTCTTCCGCGTGGATAATCAGCCACGCCTTGTTCCTGTCGTGGTCGAAGGCGATGACGCGGTCATAAACCCCGAACGCCATGTCAGGCATGTGCGGGTTGAGGCGCGTCGAGCTTGGCAGTTTCTCAAGCCCGCGCGCGAGGTCATATCCGAAAAACCCGGCCAACCCACCCTGGAACGGCGGCAGGTCTTCGATCTTTTCCGCATTACTGTTCCACGCCGCCAGCCGTTCGTTCAGCATGTCGAACGGGTCGCAGCGCAGCACCGTCTGCTGCCCGGCATTGGTCACGGTCACGCGGCCATCCTTCGCCTCAATGGTTTCGACAGGATGCGAGACGATATAGGAAAAGCGCCCCTGCGGATGATCGGTGTCGGCGCTATCCAGCCACAGGCTATAGGGCTGGGTCTGCAGCGCCGAAAAGGCCTCTTCAGGGTCGGTCTTGATGTCGAAAGCGAAGGGTTTCATGGGTTAATCCTAAAAGTCCGGGCGTTAACTTGCAACGTTCAAAAATGCGCGGATTTGTTGCGCCGCTTCGGCCAGTCCGCATTTGACCACCTCCGCACCCGCGGGAAAGGCCGTCTGCAGGCGGCTCGGCAGCATCGGGTCGAGCATCACGAACACGCCCCGGTCGTCGGCCCGGCGGATCAGACGACCAAATGCCTGCTTCAGTTTCAGACGGGTAATCATCTCGTCATAGTCTTTGCGCCCGAATCGCTCGCGGCGGGCCTTGTGCAAAATGGTCGGGCGCGGCCACGGCACGCGGTCGAAAACGATCAGGCGGAGAGACTCCCCCGGCACGTCGACGCCGTCTCTTGTTGCATCCGTCCCCAATAAACACGCATGGACGTCATCGCGGAAAATATCGACCAGCGTCCCGGTGTCGATCGCATCGACATGCTGCGCATACAGAGTGATGTCCTTTTTCTCCAGCGGCAGGGCGATGCGTTCATGCACGGCACGCAGTCTTTGAATCGCGGTGAACAGGCCGAGCGCGCCGCCGCCACTGGCTTCGAAAAGCGCCCGGTAGGCACCGCCGACCTGGTCGAGGTCATCCTTGCGCACGTCGTTGATGATGAAAATTTTCGTCTGCTGCGCATAATCGAACGGCGATTCCAGCGCGACAAGCTGGGGGTTTGGCGTCAGGTAATCCGCGCCGGTACGCAGCTTCGCGCTGTCCCAGTTCTTGGCGTCGTCCCGCAGCGTCGCCGACGTCACCGCCATGCCATGCAGATGCGGGCGGACGCTTGCGGCAAACGGTTTCATCGGGTCGACCCAGTGGCGGTACAGTCCGACATCAATGGCCTTGCCACCCAGCCGTTCGACCTCCATCCAGTCGACAAACTCGTCCTGCGTCTGGCCGCTCTCCAGCATTTCCAGCATATTGATCCAGGCCTGCAGCGTCATCACCGAGCGTTTCTCCAGCGACTGGCACACGGCGTCGAGTCTCCGCCGCGTGTCGGGATCGAGCAGCCCCTCGTCGTTCGCCAGTTTTTTCCTGAAAACGGTCACCAGCTCCTGCATCGGCTTTTGCAGTTTGCGCAGGGCGTTTTTCAGCGCCTTCGCTTTTTCCGCGATACCGTCATCCAGCGGCCATGTCTGCGTCTCCAGCGAGTAGGGCCCGCCGCGTCCTTCGGCCCGCGCGTAAACCTGTTTATAGACCAGTGCGAGGAAATTTTCCGACGGGCCGCTCGGGGTTTCCTCGCGCAATCTTTTCGCCCAGCCTTCGCCGGTCAGGCATGTCGCTTCGTAGGTAATCTCCTGCAGCGCGCGTTCAGCTTCCATGTCGCCCTCGGCCAGCCCTTCGGCGCGGCGCTGCAGCCCGCGCGCGCGGGAGCGCCTCCCGCCTTCAGGGCCTAAGATCCAGCGCCGGAGATCGCGCGTTTCCTGCGCCGATAGATGCGCGGAATAGGCGCTGTCGGCGCTGTCGAACAGATGATGCCCCTCGTCGAATACATAGCGCCCCGGCATATCCTCGCCGGGGGCGGAGAGGGCGGACTGGATCATCACCAGCGCGTGGTTGGCGACGACGATGCGGGCGCGTTTCGATTTGCGGATCGATTTTTCCACGAAACATTTGTGGTAATGGTCGCACGCGGAATAGATGCATTCACCGCGCCGGTCGGCGAGACCCAAAGTATGTTGATACCCGATCAGCCCCGCCAGCCAGCCGGGAAAATCCGCGCCGGTCAGGTCGCCGTCGCGTGTCGCCGCCGTCCAGCGTGTCATCAGGCCCGCCGCAACCGCCTGCATGGGCGCGCGCGCCAATGATGCACCCGCCGCCGTTTCATCGAAATTCAGCAGGCACAGGTAATTTTCGCGACCTTTGCGAATCGCCACATGCGCGTCCTTCACTTCTTTGGTGGGGTACAGCCGGTCCAGCTCGCGGTCGATCTGCTGCTGCAAATTTTTCGTGTAAGTCGAAATCCACACCGTGCCGCCGTTTTTCTCGGCCCAGACGCTGGCAGGCGCGAGGTAGCCCAGTGTTTTGCCGATGCCTGTCCCGGCTTCGGCGAGCACGACATTGGGTTCGTTTTCATCGCGTGGCGGGGCGAAGGCCGCCGTGATCTGCTCCGCGTAATCGAATTGTTCCTGCCTGTGTTCCGCGCCGGGGCCGAGAAGCTGCTTCAGCCTTTCGCGGCTTTCGTCGGCGGTTACGCCGTGATGCGCATGCGGCGGTTCGGGCGCTTCCTCCGCCCATTCGGGCAGATGCCGCCAGACATTCAGCGCGGTTTTCGAATGGGTGATTTCTTTTGGATCATATGTTTGCCCCAGCGCGGAAAAAACAAACGGCGTCCACGGCCAGCCTTTACCGTTCAATCCCATCACAGCGGCAGTTTTGAGCGGGTCGGCCTTGTCCCGCCACGGATCGCTCTGCAAATCGCGCAGCAGGGTTTTCACAATATCCATCAGCGCGAAGGGCTGATCCTCCAGTGAATTCGGCGTCGGGATATTCAGCGCGCGCGCGATGCCGTGCGGTGTGGGCACGCAGAATTTTACCGGGTGCACGAAGGCGAATAATTCCAGCACATCGAAGGCGAAAAATTCATCGGCCCCCAGCCGCCCGCGTGTATAGGGCGCATGGCAGACCAGAACGGGCTGCTTGTGAATCAGCATCTGCGCCTGGTCGTGGCTGACGGTTTTAAGTTCGCCGTCGGCGGTGAGGATACAGGCCTGAACGGCATTCACCGCGAGGGCGGGAATATCAGGCAGAACAAGCGAATCCTCAGGGGTTTCAAGCGGGGCTGAACGCATCCAACTGCATAGCATTTTTAGGCCGTGCAGACAAAAAAACGAGAAAAGCGTTTGACACGGAAATTATTTCCATATTATAAAGCCAGTTCATGTAACTGGTGGAGTAATACTCAATGAGTTTTTTTGGAAACGGCGGATCGTATAAAAGCTCCGGTCACAGGGTTAGCAGGAGCGACGAGAGAAGAAGAGATCATCAGAAGCATAACGGGAACGGCCATAAGCGCGGCGAGTTTAACGGAGAGAAGATAAATGGTTTTGCCAATCCTTTAGGCGGGCAGATCAAGTCGGCCGATGATGAGCGCAGCAGGATTTTAGAAGAGATACTGGATTTAAAACAATTCAAGCGGCTGCGGAATCCAGATCCCACATCGGGTGGTTTTTACATTGAAATGGATCCGGAATCCCCTGAAGGCATAAAGCAACTGGCCGAACTTGAGGGCAAGTGGGAGAAATTAATCGCTGGTCACCCGGAACCCGGAATGTAAACTGTATCCCTGTGGCGGCCATAAAAAGCCCCATTTCTGGGGATAAAATATCCCGTCTAAATTTAAAGTTTGACAGGTTTTGTTTTTCCATATTATAACAATCATATTATTAAACATGGGGGAGTAACCAATGTCCGTAAGTGTACTGGAAGAGCCGAAAACTAGAGATCAACTGGTTGTTGAAGCGTTCCTTCAACGCAGCAAGGATCTTGTAGCAAAAGGTCAGCCGAAGCCTCCGGCTGGTTCTGTGGAAGAAACATCTCCTTATTTCGGGAAGTTCACAGATGTTGAGCACGCTGTGTTGCAGGCTCGTTATGGCGCTCCGGGTAATGATTCCGGTCCCGCTTAATCCCTGATTTTCTTTTTTGCCACTTCGTCGAAATTCTCGACGTAAATAGATTGTGACGGGAAGGCGAACGACGCTTTCGCCTTCTCCTCGACGATTTCCCTGACCTTGAATGCCAGGTCTTCCTTAATCGTCATCCATTCTTCGTAATCGATCGTGCGCGTGAAGCAGTTGATCAGCAGGTTGATCGTGGAATCGCCGAATGAATCGATGCGCACGGTCTGGCCCGCCTCGTCGGGTTGCGCGAACTGATCTTTGTTGGTTGTCAGATATTTTTTGATTTCATCGCAGATCATTTTCAGTTGCTTTACATCGCTCTTGTAGCTGAGGCCGATGGTCCAGCGGATGCGGCGGAATGTCATGCGGCTGAAATTCGTCACCACCGCGTCGGCCAGTTTCGAATTCGGCACGTAAATCGGTGCCTTGTCGAAGCGGCGCACTTTCGTCGAACGGAAGCCGATTTCCTCGACTGTGCCTTCGACCACTCCCTCGACCAGAATCCAGTCGCCGTTCAGGAAGCGTTTCTCGGAAATCAGCGACATGCCCGCGATCAGGTTCTTGAAGAAATCCTGCGCGCCGAGCGCGACGGCGGCGCCGAACAATCCAAGACCGGCCAGCAGCGGCGCGACCTTGATGCCCCAGAGTTCGAGGATCACCGCGCCGCCAATAAAGAGGACGATAATTTTCAGCACCTTGAAAATCCACTGCGTCATCATCGGCGTTAATAAGCGCTCCAGCCGTTTCATGCTGTGGCCGAACGGTTCCGCTGCGAGGTAAATCGCCCAGAAGATCGTGAAGGCGATGAGTGATTTCACCGTCTTGAGGAAGAAAATTTCGTGGTCGCCTTCGAATTCCAGGTATTGCCCTGCGAAAAACACGCCGAGCAGGACCGGTATGAACTTGGCCGGCGGGACGAGGACGGGAATGACGCGGTCGTCGATTTTGTTTTCCGACATTTCCGCCCAGTTCTCGAGGCGGCGGAGGATGAATTTCGCCAGGAATTCCCGCAAAATAAGGAATGAACCGAAGATCAGGAGGGCGATGATAATACTGCCTATATCAATCCCGAAGAGGCCATGCGACCATACCTCCTTGACCTGCTCCCATAGGGAAGTGGTAAAATGGCTTATCTGTTCTGCGTTATCCGTGTTTTTCATGGTTCATAAACATAGTGCGCACGTGCGCCGATGTACAGGTTGAACGGATGGGTTTTTGCCTTTTTAAAGATGCCTCGGGTCAGGGCTTATTTTTCGCCGTTAACAGCTCGCATGTCGAGGATGTATTGCCCCAGCGCGATTTGCCGGACGGTCGGCCCGTCTGTCTCCTTAAATTCGGATTTACGCCGAAACGTTTCCGCCCGGTAGTGGTGGGGGCGCGGCTCGACGTGCGGAGCTTTCTCATGGAATCGGCCAAGATCGGCGTTCAGAAAATCGAGTGCCAGACTTTCGTCGGTGATAAAAAACTCCGGACCACGCCGCTGCTGCTGAACAAGACGGACCGCGTCGTGATCGTGCATGAGTTGGTGCCCGAGGAATTCGTGCGCAGCGGGATCAATTCCCCGACCGCCAGTGAGATCATGATGGAGGATGGCTCCGTCAAGGTCATCGCCGAGCGGCCCGGAGTCTTCGCCGCGCGGGCCAATGCCGACCGGAAAGTCCCGATCCTGGATCCGGGTCAATAATTAGCATTTAAAAACAATAATTTAGACAATTTTATTGATTGTCATAACGTTTTATTTTATATATTCAGGCATTCAAATCGAAATCTGAAGGCGAAGCGATGGGTTCTGAGAACGATCATATAGGCTGGGGAGAGATGTTTAAGGAGACGGGCTTGATAGCGCGCGAAACGACGTCAGGCATATTTAAAAAAGCCGTGCGTCATTCCAGATCGGCGCAGCATGCGTCTCAGGAACACGTAAACTTCAACCGACATGTAGAACGTAACAGTGATACAAGCTTCCTCGGGTTTAAGCGTTCCACGAATTATAGAGAGACTACGAATTTTCAAAGGGCCCGCAGCAGCTTTTCTTCCATGCATGAAGAGTTTGACGAACAGACATTTGCAGAGATGGAGTCAACGCAACACAAGGGTTTGACTCAAGAAGATCCGGCTCATGGCAGAAGCCTTGTTGAGCGCTTAGAGGGGGTTTTCTTTCCCATTTTTGATTGCGCTTTCAGTCTTCGCGACAAGGTGGAAAGAGTTTTTGGAATAGCCGAAGAACCTCCCAAAAAACGGGATGGCTGGTTTCCTCCCCTTCCGGGCGGACGTGATTAATCACGCCGCTTTCGCGAGATCGCCCGCCAGCCCTTTACGAATAAGCGCAACCGTCTTGTCCCGGCCGTACAGCTGGATGAACGAGCCGAAGCGCGGTCCTTCAGACTGACCCAATAACACCTGGTAAAGCGCCTGGAACCAGTTCCGAAGTTCTTCCTTGGGGTAGCCGTTTTCCTTGCCGGCGGCGAAGACTTCCGTTTGCAGAGTCTCTAAATCCGCTCCGTCCGCCACTTTCTCCAGCCGTGCAACCAAGTCTTCCATTGCCTTGCGCTCGCGTTCGTCCGGCACCCGGTATTGTTTATTGGGCAGGACGAAATCCTCGTAATATTTTACGGCGTATCCGGCGAGGCGGTCGAGGAAGGGCGCGCTGTCGGGCGTGATGCCCGGCTTATGCATCTTGATATAGCTCCAGAGCGTTTCCTTATCCTGCGCGTTCGCGGCGCTGGCGAGGTTCAGCAACAGCGCGAAAGAGATCGGCGTGTGCTGGCCATTCGGCAACGCACCGTTGTGAATATACCAGGCCGGGTTTTCGAGTTTGGCCTTGTCGTCCTGCGCGGGCAATTTATCAATGAACTGAATATATTCGTCGACGGCCTTCGGAATGACATCGAAGTGCAGTTTCTTGGCGCTGGTCGGGCGGATAAACATATAATAGGCGAGGCTTTCATGCGGGGCATAGGTCAACCATTCCTCGATCGTCAGGCCGTTGCCCTTGGACTTGGAAATCTTCTCACCGTTTTCGTCGAGGAATAATTCGTAGTGAAAGCCCGCTGGTTTCGGCTTGCCTAAAATCTTAAGGATTTTCCCGGAAATCTCCGCCGAGCTGCGCAGATCGACGCCCGACATTTCATAGTCGACATCCAGCGCATACCAGCGCAGCGCCCAGTCGGCGCGCCATTGCGCTTTAACATTTCCGCCCGTAACCGGGACTTCGGTCTTTGTCCCGTCCTCGTCGATGAATTGAACGGTGCCTTTCGATACGTCGACACCCGTAATTTCCACCTGCAGAACCTTGCCGGTTTTCGGCGACAGGGGCAGGAAGGGGCTATAGGTCGCGGCGCGTTCCTCACCGAGGATCGGGATCACCGCCTCGCGGATCTTGTCATGAACCGCCAGCATCTTCAGCAGGGTGTCGTCGAACTTGCCGCTCTTGTAATAGTCGGTCGATGAAATGAATTCATATTCAAACCCGAACTGGTCGAGGAAAGCCTGGAGCCTTGCATTATTATGCCGCCCGAATGAGTCATGGGTGCCGAACGGATCGGGCACTTTGGTCAGTGGCTGGCCGAGGTTTGCGGCCAGGAGCTCCTTGTTCGGTACGTTCTCCGGCACCTTGCGCAGGCCGTCCATATCGTCCGAGAAGCAGATGATCTTGGCCGGCATATCCGAGATGCGGCGGAAGGCGCGCATCACCATCGTCGTGCGGCAGTTCTCGCCGAACGTACCTATATGAGGCAGGCCGGACGGACCGTAGCCCGTCTCGAACAGCACATATCCCTTGGCGGGAGTCTTGCCGTTCAGGCGCTTTACGACCGCTTTGGCTTCTTCAAAGGCCCATGTGCGGCAGGCGAGGGCGATCTGTGTGTCTGTATCAAGCATGACGTACTGATAACAAATCATTGACCAGTGTTCAAACACGAATTTGTGAAGTAGTCGGGAAATAAAAACGGGAATCACTTTGGCGTTCCCGGCGAGGTCTTAAGAAAAAGACGGGGAATGTAAAATTCTATTAGGACGTTAGGTTAAATCCGTGTATATTATTCGAAGTTGAGTACCTTCCTTCCCGACCATTCCGGTCAAATTTTTTCCTCTATCTAACAAACACATTGGAGAACCTCACTATGGCTAAGAAGAAAGCAAAGAAGAAAACAGTGAAAATGGCTGCAAAGAAAACGGCCAAAAAAGCGAAGAAGCGTAAGCCCGCGAAAGCGAAGCGCGCTCCCGCTAAAAAAGCGAAGAAAAAGAAGAAGGCCTAATTAGTCCTTCATTAATTCGAAAGCGCCGCCTTCGGGCGGCGTTTTTTATTGTGCGCGATTTTCTTTTTGTCATCCTGAGCGAAGGACCGAAGGTCCGCAGTCGAAGGATCTAAAAAAAGATCTTTCGACTTCGCGCTTTTAGCGCTCCGCTCAAGATGACAATTTTGTAAAAAACTCCATCCACAAAAAATAAGGGATTATTTTTTACTTTTGTTGATTTCTGTGTGTAAAGGTCCGAATCGCGGGTACCATAAGTCTCAGGCACCGGGTGTCTGGTGCCGTGCCGTGATCGCTTCAGATCACATCTTTTTTGGGAGACCTCCAATGGCAGCCAAGAAAAAAGCGAAGAAGAAAGTTGCTAAGAAGAAAACAGCAACGAAAAAAAGAAAAACAACGAAAAAGAAAAAGGGTTAATTAACCCTCTTTCTTTTCTGAGTACCTAAAACAGCGCGGGCTTTGGTCTGCGCTGTTTGTTTTTTGGCTCTGGACACGCCGTTGTTTTCTGATACAGCTATGGGCAATTCATGGGGAAAGGAAACCAAAACATGAAAAACGTTAAAAACCTGGTCCTGGCATCCTGCGCCGTGCTCGCTCTGGCGGGCTGCGCTGCAAATGCCCAGTCCACGGACAACAGCCGCGGCGAGGGTACTTTCCGCAGCAGCCAGTCCAAGTAAGTAATAATACCCGGGGGTACCCTCATTCCTCCCTTATAAGCGCCGCCCGGCCAGTCCGAGCGGCGTTTGTTTTTGTGTTCCGGGCGCTTTATATAAAGGGGCATGGTCCAGAAGCTGATGAACGAGATGATCAATCCCGACCTGCCCTCTGCCGAGGGGCCGGGGGATCAATCGCGCCCGTTCCGCATTCATTCCGATTTCCAGCCGGCTGGCGACCAGCCCGAAGCCATCCGCAGGCTCGTCGAGGGGTTCAAAAGCGGCCTGTCGGACCAGGTGCTGCTCGGCGTCACCGGCTCGGGCAAGACTTTCACCATGGCGCATGTCATCCAGGCGCTTCAGCGCCCGGCGCTGGTCCTCGCGCCCAACAAGACGCTGGCCGCCCAGCTTTACGGCGAGATGAAGAGCTTCTTCCCTGAGAACGCGGTCGAGTATTTCGTCTCCTATTACGATTATTACCAGCCCGAGGCCTATGTTCCCCGGACCGATCTGTTCATCGAGAAGGACTCCTCCATCAACGAGCAGATCGACCGGATGCGCCACGCCGCGACGCGGGCGGTGTTCGAGCGGCGCGACTGCATCATCGTCGCCTCCGTCTCCTGCATCTACGGTATCGGCTCCAAGGAAGATTACCTCGCCATGCGTTTTGATCTCCATAAAGGAGATAAAATTGACCGGCAGGAGCTGATCTCGCGCCTCATCACCCTGCAATACAAGCGCAACGACATCGCGTTCGAGCGCGGCACTTTCCGCGTGCGCGGCGACACGGTGGAATTATTCCCCACCCACATGGAGGACCGGGCGTGGCGGTTCTCGCTGTTCGGCGATGAGCTGGAAGGCGTCACGGAATTCGACCCCCTCACGGGCGAGAAATTCGGCGACCTGGACGGCGTGCGGATTTACGCGAACTCGCACTACATCACGCCCGGCCCGACGATGCAGCAGGCGATCCAGAACATCAAGCGCGACCTCAAAACCCAGCTCGCCTTCTTCGAATCGCAGAACAAGCTGCTTGAATACCAGCGGCTGCAGCAGCGCACGCAGTTCGACATTGAAATGATGGAGGCGATGGGCACCTGTAACGGCATCGAGAATTACTCCCGCTACATGACCGGCCGCGCGCCCGGCGAGCCGCCGCCGACCCTGATCGAATATCTCCAGCCCGACGCGCTCATTTTCCTCGATGAATCCCACGTCATGGTGCCGCAGCTCCGCGCCATGTATAACGGCGACTTCAAACGCAAATCGACCCTCGTGGAATACGGCTTCCGCCTGCCCGCCGCCATCGACAACCGGCCCCTGAAATTCGAGGAGTGGAATAATCTGCGCGGCCAGACCACCTATGTCTCCGCCACGCCCTCGCCGTGGGAGATCGAGCGGGCCGGGGGAATTTCCGCCGAGCAGGTCGTGCGCCCGACGGGCCTCATCGATCCCCCCGTCGAAATCCGCCCGACCACCCACCAGGTCGACGACCTCATGCATGAATGCCGCGAGGTGGCGAAAATGAACGGCCGCGTGCTCGTCACCACGCTCACGAAAAAAATGGCCGAGGACCTGACGGAATATCTCACCGAAAACGGCGTGCGGGTGCGCTACCTCCATTCCGACGTCGAAACGCTCGAGCGCATCGAGATCATGCAGTCACTTCGAAAAGGCGAATTCGACGTGCTGGTCGGCATCAACCTGCTGCGCGAGGGCCTCGACATCCCTGAATGCATGCGCGTGTGCATTCTCGACGCCGACAAGGAGGGGTTCCTGCGCTCGCGCACCTCGCTCATCCAGACGATCGGCCGCTCGGCCCGCAATATCGACGGCAAGGCCATTTTATACGCCGACCGTATGACGGATTCGATGAAGGCCGCCATCGACGAAACCGACCGCCGCCGCGAAAAACAGGTGATCTATAACAAGGAGCACGGCATCACGCCGGAATCCATCCGCAATAACATCTCGACCATTCTCGACAGCGTCTATGAGCAGGGCGACCATCTCGATGAAATCCTCACGCTCGAGGACAGCGGGTTGCAGGATTTTATCGACAAGCCCGACAAGCTCAAAAAACATATCGAGAAGATGCGCAAGGAAATGCTCGCGGCGGCAGCAGACCTCGAGTTCGAGGAGGCGGCGGCCTTACGCGATCAAATCCAGAAGCTGGAGGGGCTGGAACTGGCGTTGCGGTAGACATATAATCCTTTTATGTCTAAATCCAATATTTCTAAGGTAATTCGCCCTGCATTATTAATGCCCTAGGCATAAACCAGTAAGGTTATTTCATGTTTGATAAACGGACAGTCTTTATTTTAGGAGCAGGGGCTAGTTGGCATTACAACTATCCCACCGGTGAAGATTTGGTAAAACGAATTATTCAAAAAACAGAAATTATTATTACGTGTTTCGAAAACGAAAATAATAATAGGCATGTGGCTCAACCTGAAGAAATGCCAATTTTTTTTGAAAATAAATTTGGAAGACCAGGCCCTGACCATGTAGAAATTTTAGATCTTCTAAGGAGTTTTATTGAGCGCCTTAGTCAAGTAGATCCCCCTGTTATTGATTATTTTTTAGATTGGAATCAAGATTTACAAGATATTGGTAGATTGATGATAGCTTGGGTCATACTTGATAGAGAGCGAGAATATTTGGTGAATGGACTTGTTAATTATAATCATAAACGCGTTTATGATGAGTCCCCATTTGAAACTAATCCAATAAAAAACATTAGAAATTTTAAAGATAATTGGTATAGGTTTATTCTGTATAAAATGGTGAGCGGATGTAAGCAAGATACATCCCTCAAGCGTAATCAAATTAAATTTATTACTTTTAACTATGACGTATCTTTGGAAACATATTTATATCGTGGATTAAAAGCTATTGAGTTTTTAAATATAAAGGAAACGATAATAAGTGAGTTTTTGAAAAATAAATTTGTCCATATGTATGGTCAGATACGCGAAGATCATTTTTCTCAATTTCAACCCATTCCAAAAAGCAATTCGGATAAGCGCATTAGAAACTATAAAAAGATTTTGGACTTAGCATATGCAGCGTCCAAAGGCATCCGGCCTATAGGTTCTAGCGATAAAGATAATCAGGATGCGATACAAGAAGCGCGTGATGCAATTGAATGGGCCGAAGACATTTATATTTTAGGTTATGGTTTTGATGAAAATAATAATCGTCGCTTAGGACTGGAATCTTTGACTCCTAATGAGATTCAAAATCAATCAGACTCAAAGTCTACTAACAAACGAGTTTTTTTTACAAATTATGGAGATGCAAATTCGGTTAATAAGAAAGCAGGATATGAATTTGTTAGAGATCAAAATTTATTTATAGATTCTTTTCGAACCCCTTTTAGTGGATCGACTGGGCATAGAATGTGGTCGGTCGTTTATGAGAAAAGCATTCGAAATGTCTATGAAGCATTAGAAAAGGACTTTAATTTAATTTGACTTATTAGGACTAAAATCCTATACTCTCTCCACGATGAAAACTGAAACCCCGGCGGGCCGGGGGAGCTGCCGGGTTCCGGCGGAGAGGAGAGCTTACGCGTTTTTATGATGAGAGCAGGCAGGGGGGCACCCCCTCGAAAATGCGCCGGATGAGTAACTCGAAAAACGCTGCCGATTCAAGGACGGGCTATGCCACCCCCACCCCCCTCAAAATGTACGCAGTGAAACCGGATAACTCCACCGATTCAGCGCCTTGCGATTTCGGGCCGTGCATTTCCCGGCTATACTCGGTGGTGTAAGGACCTCGCCCCCATGACCCCTATGATGCCCCCGATCCCCGTTTCGCTGTTGCCGCTTTTCACCATTTTGATGCTCGCCGCGTCGAACGTGTTCATGACCTTCGCGTGGTACGGTCACCTCAAATACAAGGCCGCGCCGCTGCTGCTGGTGATATTCATCGCGTGGGGCATCGCGTTTTTCGAATATTGCCTGCAGGTCCCGGCGAACCGTTACGGCCACGCGGTGTTCAGCGCGGCGCAGCTCAAGACGCTGCAGGAAATCATCACGCTCGTGGTTTTCGTGGTGTTTTCGGTCTACTGGCTCGGCGAGCCGGTGCGCTGGAACCACATGGTCGGGTTTGGCTTGATTGTGCTGGCCGCCTTCTTTATTTTCAAGAAATGGTAGGGGTTAAGCATATGCGTGGTTTTCTGATTACAGTTTCGGTTTTGTGTTTCGCGTTGCCTGCGTATGCGCAGGAAATCACCGTCATCCAGGATGATGGCACGAAGGTTACTGTGCCGCTGGAGCCGATCGATGCCGTTCTGCCCGGCGAGATTGACGCGCCGCCTGCCCAGGCTGCGCCCGTGCCGCCCGCCGACAAGAAGCTGCACGTGGAAGAGGTCGCGCCGCGCCCCTATGTCGATAGAATTGTAGAGCCGCCGCAGCGCGTTTATGAAGACGCGCCCGCGCCTGCGCCTAAGAAAAAAGGGAAGGCTGAAAAATCGAAGCACCCGAAGCCGCCGCGTGTGCCGACGCAAAAGGCCGTCAAGAATTCAATTGGTTCCATGGCGCCCGGCACGGAAATCACCGAGCGCATGGCGACGTCCATTGCCTTTGACGCCGCGCCGGCGAGCAGCGGGTTCACCGCTTCGCGCCAGAGCTACGAGGGCCGCCCGGTTTATGTCGTGACCTTCAAGACGGATGACGGGCCTTATGACGTGCTGGTCGATGCCGCGAGCGGCGAGGTCGTGGTGAGCGCCTATGTCGAGACGCACGAGCAAAAGGCGACCGCGCCGGGGCATCTCCCCGCGGACTGGGAACCTTACGCACCGCAGCCTGTTGGCAGGCCGCAGCCTAAACCATAGATTTATGAACCATATATTTGAACGGGAGACTTGAACATGACTGACGCACCACAAAAGAACCAGAACATCATCATCGCGGTTATCGTCGTGGTGGCGCTGGCCGCCGGGTACTATTTCTACGAGCAGAACCAGAAAGAAACGGTGCTGGACGTCAATATCGGCGGCAAGCAGATCAAGGCAGAGATCGACCGCTAGCTTTTAAAATTCCTCCATTTTCGTCTTATTTTCGTGCGTTTTTCGCGCGGGGATGCATTTTTTCCGGGCTTTTAACAGTATTTTAAACCCCCGGGCGTATAACTGAGCTTATACGCTGTGTTTCTCGCTGAAAAAAGCAACAATTAAACGAAAATTTTAAAGGTGGATTATGGGGGCTGCAAAACTTCAGTCATGCGTTTTTTCCTCGCGCGAAGCGTTCACGGCGCTTATGCTCGCCGCACTATTACTGGTCACGGGCTGCGGCTCGTCCGATAATTACACGCCGAACGCCGCGCTTGCGCCGCCGCCGCCCTTCATGGTCAGCATCCAGTCCTACGGCCCGCCGGTTCCGGCTGAAATCGCCATGGTCCGGATGATGAATTCCATCATGCCAGCCGCGGGGGAGGGTTTTCCTTCGGCTGAGCTGCCTGCCAACGTTCCCGCCAGAAAATGTTTCACGAGCCCGGCCTTCAACTCAAATGAAGGAAATATCGGCTTCGGTTTCGGCGGTCCTTCGTCGCATGACAGCGAGTACCGATTCTCCGGCTTGCATTCCGGCGGCCAGATGACCGTCCAGCTGACGTTCGCGCTGCCTTCGCCGGTCCGCAGAAGCGTCTCCTGTCGCTAGTTTTAACGCCATGAATTCGTTCCTATTTTAGCTGAATTTTCGGCCAGCGCTTTTGCGCTGCACCCCTGAAAGTGGCTGTGACAGCCATTTTCGTGGTACTCTTAAGATATGAGAGTGTGTGTGGTGGAAACAGGATTTTTCCTCGCGCCAGGCCGAAAACGCATAAACCCCGTTTTACTCGCAGTCATTGCGATGGCCATGGCAGGTTGCTCTCATTCTAGCGAATCCCAGTTCTCAATGGCGCCGCCGCCGCCGACATTCGACCCGCAAGCAACGCATGAACAAGCCGGACCGCCGCACCTGATGGCATTCACGGGTCAGCCGATCATGTTTCCCTCGCATATCAAATTGAGCGATGCGGGTATGTCCGGGCAGGAGGGTTTTCACCCCGAGACGAAAACGGCTTTGAGAGCCGAGCAGACCAGTAAAAAATGCAGCATCAAAGATAGAATAGACCGGGATGATCTGATCGCCTACCAGTGGGGCCGCAGCCGCTTAGGGGTAGATGTTGATGGCATTAATATGAGCAGCACGGAACTGGAATCTATCAAATTCCAATATACGCTTCGCCTGCAGGCTCATAAAACACGCAAAGAAAAGTGCCGTTATGAGTCCGGCTGGCAGGGTATGATCGGCTCGGGCTATAACGAGATGTTCATCCGCCAGGATGATACGATCTGGGACCAGATCGATAAGATCAAAGACGACGCTGAAGACGCTATCGACAAGCTTTTTTAGCCCTTAATTGCCCCTCCGGAACTTTTGCTGTTACCGCCCGTTTGCGGTTCATGACCAGACCGAATTATACGATTTTTACATTTGCCGCAGGGCTTTTGATGCTTGTTTCTGTTCCGGCTTCGGCGGAGCAGACGCTGATCCTCGACAAAATGGATAACAGCATCGTTTCAGGTCCGATAACGAGGGTCGATGGCGAGAGCCTTTTTATAAATTATTCAGGCCGCGAGATCGAGGTGCAACTCGACGATCTCGATGTCGATGAAAAAAATATCAGTAATCTTTTTGCGCCGGGCATGAACATTACCGCCAAGGGCGTATTTGATGAAGACGGCGATACGCCTGTCATGGACGCGAAGGAAGTCATTCGTGCGGATGCGGACGGGCCGGGCCCGGAAACGATTTTGCTGAGTAGAGATAACGACTGAGAAAATCCGGGGCGGGAAACCGCAAGACAGGATTTAAGTCGATTGACTGAACAGGAAGGTTAAAAATGAATACGCTCCATTTTCATGTGTTTGGAATTATTTTTCTGTACTGCATGATCCTGGCATGGCTGTCCGTGCCGTTCGTGACCACGGATAAAACCCTGCTGCGCAAACAGGTGATGTTCATCGAGAATCTCGAGGAGCAGATCGTGGCGGATGCAGAAATCCCCGCGGTGCCGTAACCTTCATCCCTGGTTCATGAAGATTTCCTTCAGGAAATTCAGTGTCGCCGACCATGAGCGCTTGTCGGCCTTTTCATTATAAGCCACACCTTTCGACGGATCGTCGCCTGCTTCCTTTTCCGTGAAGGAATGGACGGCATGTGCGTACTTGGTTACCATCCAGTCGGCGTTCGCCGCGTTCATTTCATCGATGAAGCCGCGCACTTCCTCAGGCGGCACCATCGGGTCGTCGGCACCGTGATGGACCTGGACGGAAGCCTTGATGACGTTCGGTTCTTTCACAGGAGCGGGTGTAGCCAGCGCGCCGTGGAAGCTGACCGCGCCGTCGATATCCGCGCCGGAGCGTGCGAGCTCAAGCGCTATTGTGCCGCCGAAGCAATAGCCGATCACAGCGATTTTGGATGAGTCTATAGCGGTGCGGGTCTTCGCGTAATCCAGCGCGGCGGTAATGCGCTTGCGGGCGAGGGTGGAATCGCTTTTATATTTCGTTGCTTCGTTGCCGGCTTCGTCGTTGTTAGCGGGGCGGATGCCCTTGCCGTACATGTCGACTGCGAAGGCGTTGTAGCATTCACCGGCCAGCATATCGGCGCGGTTTTTTTCATAGGCGCCAAGGCCTTTCCATTGGTGCACGACCAGCACGACCGGGGCGGGAGCGCCTTCCTTGCAGGTGCTGGGCGACCAATAACCTTCCAGTTCGACATCACCGTCGTTGTAGACGGCTGTTTCACCGGCCTGTGCAGCGGCGGGTAACAGCAGGAACGCAGCGGCAAGCATGTAAAATACCGGTTTCATCGGTTTTCCTTTCTACGGAGCAATTGCAGAGTAATTTTAAATTAGGCCGGACGACATGGCGGGTAAAGCCCTAAAACGACCCCGCAGATAGCCCATAGATTAAAGGGGCCGCCGCGTGTAAAATGGGTGCGGGAACCGGGGGAGAGCATGCAGGAACTTTTCTTAAGAACATTGAGATGGTTTATCGTCGTCGGTTTCGTGATCGCTGGACTTGGCGCGCTTCACCTGGCGGATATATCCGATTCGATAAAACCTGTATTGCCCGGCATTGTATGCCTGGGCGCGGCGTTTGTGCTGGGTACGGCGTGGAAGGATTTGCGCCGTAAAATACTATTCATCACCATTGTGCTGGTCGTGGCCCTGGCTTATGCCGCGCAGTATATGACGATCATCGTTTACCTGCTGACCGGCAGCGAGGTTCACATGAATTATTTCATAGGCTGGGGCGTGTTGACGCTCGTTGCCGGGTTCCCGGCGATGATGGTGATTTTTCACAAGTACGCAGATTAAGCGCCGATGCTGTCCTATCAGCATGCGTATCACGCGGGTAACCGGGCCGATATCCAGAAACATTCCCTGCTGTGCCGCGTGCTCGAAGTTCTGACGCGCAAAGAGCGGCCGCTCACTTACATGGAAACGCATGCAGGCAGAGGTGTTTACGACCTGTTTTCGGCGGAGGCGGTTAAAACCGGCGAGGCGGCGGAAGGGTGGCTTGCGTTGAGCGAGGCCGAGCGCGCAGCGCTTCCGACCGGTTACGTGGAGGTGATTAAAAAACTTAATGGCGGCGCATTGTCGCCGCTTTATCCGGGCTCGCCCATTCTGGCTGCGCATATGCTACGCGTGCAGGATAAGCTGCGGCTCATGGAGTTGCACCCGCAGGAATATGCGGCGCTTGAACGCAGATTAGAAAGCGATGAACGTGTCCAGATTCATAAGCGCGACGGGCTGGAAGGTGTTTTGGCGTTGTCGCCGCCAACCCCGCGCAAGGGAGTGGTGTTGATCGATCCGAGCTATGAATTAAAAGAGGAATACGAAACGATTCCTGCCTTCATGGAAAAGCTCGTTAAAAAATGGCCGGAAGGCTGTTTTCTTACGTGGATTCCAATGCTGCCCGCCGGGCGCCATGAAGGAATGATGGGAAAACTGCAGAAAACATTCCCGGCCTTGCAAGTTTTTAAAACGGAATGGGAAAAACAGGGCCAGGGACTATATGGCAGCATCATGGCGGGTATAAACCTGCCGCACGGCTTTTAGGAGCTTGTCGTACCATGCAATCGCGTTAATATGGCTGGGATGAAAAAGCATATCGAAACAGAGCGTCTTATTTTGCGCGAGTGGAAGGAAGAGGATAAAAAATCTTTCGCGCGCATTAACAACGATCCGATGATCATGGAATTTTTTCCGCGCCGTTTGACGGAGCAGGACAGCGACAGGCTGATCGATCGCTTCCAGAAGCATTTCGAAACACACGGTTTTGGTTTCTACGCGGTAGAGATGAAAAAAACGGGTGAATTCATGGGCTTCGCCGGTTTGCAGAATGTTGAAATGGATGTTCCTTTTACGCCTGCCGTCGAGATCGCGTGGCGGCTGGACTATGAGTACTGGGGTAAGGGGTATGGCACCGAGGCCGCCCGGGCCGTGCTGGATCATGCGTTCGGCAAACTGAAGCTTAAGGAAGTCGTGGCCTATGCCGTGCATGACAACAGCCGCGCCATCAAACTGATAGAGAAAATAGGCATGAAACGCGACCCGGACGGGGATTTCGATTACCCGAGCCTGGCCAAGGGGCACCCGCTGGGGCGGTTCGTTTTGTACCGGGTCACCAAGAAGCAGCACCAGTCCCCGTTGCCCTGAGGGCTTTTTTCGGGTAGCTTATACAAGTGCGTTCGCACATTCTTGGTTTACCCCATTCAGAAAAGGAGGCGCTTCATGCCTTCACGTTTCTTAAGATTTGTGATTCTCGCATCCCCGCTGGCGCTTGCCGCCTGCGGAGAAGGCTGGGAAATGATCCGCACCGACGACATGGTTCCATATGGCAATACGCGTACCGCCGGTACCGGCGTCGCCTATGTCCGCGCCAAGATGATGCCCGAGAAGGAGCTTAAGCTCGAGCCGGCGCCTGCACCCGCGCCGATGACAACCCCGCCACCGGCGCCGCCGCCGCCCGTAATCCAGGCGCCGAGCAAAGCCGAAGAAGTTTTCCGCGAAAAGCAGGAAAAATAAACTAGGACTGACCGATTTCAAAAGGCGGCGCGCAAAGTGGCCGCCTTTTTTATTGGCTAAAAATTGATCCAATTTTATGCCTTATGGGGCGGGAAAATAACCCGGCATTAAGCGGCCGGGCGTATCATTGAATGATATCCCTTCTCATGCCCGAGAATACGGACACGGAAGGGACCCCATCACCGACCACTCCTCTGAAATAGGGCGGGGCCTTGACTGGCCTCGCCCATTTTCGGATGTGGCAAAGACCGCCCAACCGGGGTAAACTGGAAGAGGTATATTTTTCACGAGGTCCGCCCTTGTCCATCTGGTTTTTCCTCTGGTTGTTTCTTTCCGGCGCGTTGCTTTATTTCCTCGGCTGGACCATTTTCATCCTGTTCCGGCAGAAACAGGCATGGACAGCTTTCGCCGTTGAAAAGGGTCTTCGTTACCGCACGGCGTCGATGATGGCATCGCCAGAGATGAGCGGGACCGTGGACGGGCGCGCGGTCAGCTTCCTGATCGGCGAGCATATTTCCCCCGACGGGCGTTCGTCGCGCAAGCTTTCGGCAATAGAAGTTCAGCTCCTGAACAGGATGCCGTTCGAGGGCGGGATCGGCAACGGCAACATGGTGCCGCTGATCCATTCGATGCGACTTAAGGAGGAAATCAATCCGAATTATCCCAAGTGGGACAAGAATTATATCGCCACCGCTTCGAGTGGTTATGCGCTGGAGGCTTATCTCACGCCCGAGAGACTGGAGGCGCTGACGTCGATGATGAAAATCCGCAACGGGTCGACGATTTTAATTTTCCGCGGAGACATGATGCTGCTGCGCTTCGATACGCCCGACCCGCTCGACAACAAGCAGAAACTGTCAAAGATACTGGCCAAGATGACCGAAACCGCGAGAGTGCTGGAGCTGAAGGCCGGTGAGGACAGCCGCCTGAAGGCCGATGCGGCAAGAACACCGGTCAGGGCGGTTAACCTGCAGGCTGATGAACGGGATTTCAGTGAATCGGCCGGTTTTGCACTGGAAGACGATCAGTCCCCGGAAAAAGAGAAGCCGTAAGGGCCGAGCTTTTTCCCTTCCCATGTTTTTTCGGTCTGGCCCAGATTAAATACGCAATTCAATTTTCCGCGTGAAAAAGCGAGGATTTTTTCATCGCCGGTTTCCGTGAATTTTATGTCGCCGCTTTTCAGGGACTCCTGCGCTTTACGCCATGCCAGGAATTCGCGCGTGAAGTTCAGAATGGAATTTTTATCGTTTTCCTGTGCGGCGACGTTGAGATCATTATGCGAGGCCGGAACCGGCAGCCATGGTTTTGCAGGCCGTGTATCATCCCACGGCATTGGCGTGCGGCAGCCGTCGCGGCCCTGCCATTCTGGGTAGAGGCGAATTCCCCACGGGTCGCGCAGTTCTTCGCGTTTAAGTTTGGCTTCAGGCAGGCCGAGCTCCTCGCCCTGGTACATGAAAACCGTGCCGTAAAGCGTGCCGAGCAATGCGATCAGCATTTTCGACAGACGTGGATCGTGACTAAAGCCATCCCCCGGATGCCAGCGGCTGGCGGCGCGGACGACATCGTGATTTGAAAATGCCCAGGACGGCCAGCTTTCGGGGTATTTTAAAAATTCTTCCAGTGGTTCGCGGATGATCGACGCCGTTAATTCCTTGCGCGCGCCGCACATCATATCGGTGTTGTAACAGGTGTTCAGGCGTTTTTCGCCTTTCGTGTATTCGGCGGAACGTTCGTTCGGATAATCGTCGCCGATTTCGCCGACTGTAAAGCGGCCATCGTATTCGTCCATTAAAGCGCGGAAGCGTTCGATGAAGATAATATTTTCCGGCTGTGATTTATCATGGACATGCTGCTGATCGGAATAGGGATCGGGGATTTCAAGTTGCGTTCCAAAAGATTTTCCATGCGTGCGTGGCGGGTTATCGCGCAGTTTTTTATCATGGAAATAGAAATTCACCACGTCGAGACGGAAACCATCGACGCCGCGATCAAGCCAGAATCGCGCGGTATCGAGAACCGCCTGCTGGACTTCCGGGTTGTGAAAATTGAGATCGGGCTGTTCGGTCAGGAAATTATGCAGGTAATATTGCCCGCGTGTCTCATCAAACGTCCATGCCGGGCCGCCGAAAACCGAAACCCAGTTGTTAGGCGGTTCGCCGTTCCTGCTTTCTGCCCAGACATACCAGTCGGCTTTCGGGTTGGTTTTATTTTTTCGGCTTTCAATGAACCATGGATGCTCGTCCGATGTGTGGCTGAGGACGAGGTCGATGATGATTTTGAGATTGAGCCCATGTGCGCGTTTCAAAAGCGCGTCGAAATCTTTCAGCGTGCCGAAAATGGGATCGATATCGCGGTAATCGGAAACGTCGTAGCCGAAATCCTTCATCGGCGATTTAAAGAACGGCGAAATCCAGACGCCATCGACGCCGAGCGCGGCGATGTAATCAAGCTTTTCAGTGATGCCGGGAAGGTCGCCGATGCCGTCGCCGTTTGAATCGCGGAAACTGCGCGGGTAGACCTGGTAAAGAAAAGCGCCCCGCCACCATGGGGCAGCGGGGCGCTTTTTATCGGAATTCATTACTGATTTGTGCGTGCTGCGGGGTCCGAAGCGGGAGCCGGAGCGGGTTCACCAGCAGCCGGTTCTGCGGCCGGCTCAGCAGCAGGGGCTGCTGCGGGCGCTTCGGCAGCTTTGCCTGCATCAGAAGCGATCTGGAGCTTCGTGATTTTGTCGGGGCTCGCGGGCGGTTCGCCTTTCGCGAGCTTGTCGACATTTTCCATGCCTTCCGTCACCTGACCGATAACAGTGTACTGGCCGGTGAGGCCCGAGCAGCCGGTGTCGGTGAAGCAGATGAAGAACTGCGAGTTGGCGGAGTCAGGGTCGCCCTTACGCGCCATGCCGACAGTGCCACGCTTGTATTGATATTGGCTGAACTCGGCCTTGAGGTCGGGTTCGTCGGAGCCGCTCATGCCGGTGCCGGTCGGGTCGCCGGTCTGGGCCATGAAGCCGTCGATGACGCGGTGGAAAACGATGCCGTCATAAAAACCGGCGCGGGTCAGTTTCTTGACGCGGTCGGCGTGACCGGGGGCGATATCGGGCAGCAGTTCGATTGTGACCGTGCCGCCGCTGGACAGATCCATTTTCAAAGTGTTTTCAGGATCGGCGGCTTGGGCCGAAGATGCGGCTGCGGTCATAATCAGGATGCTCCCGGCGGTGAGAAGGATTTTGTTCAACATAATGGGACCTCTGGAAAAACGGTTAAAACGTATACCGAGTCGTGCCATACGCCATGGGCTAAAGCAAGACCGAGTTTGATATTTATACGTGAATTGCAGGGGAATCCTGCGGGGGAACTGATGATTGTTTATCTCTTTCGATAATATCTTCTTGTACAATCACCAGGATCTTTGAGGGGCATTTACCGCATTCGAAGTCTTCGCAGCCAGAGATGCCGCTGAAAACTTCCTTAATAAAAGGATGATCGGGATCGTCTATTTCCGCAGGGATATTTTTTCTTTCGGATAAATGTTCACGTACCCTAGCGTCATTAAAGCTCTTGCAGATGCAAACTATCATAGCGATTACCCGTTGGGGCAAAGGGTTGAATTCGCCCGATTTATAGCGTGGAGGGATGGAATCTGTCAAATAAGGGAAATGTTAAGCGGTCGCGGTTTTATTGTGGCTTTTGACCATGTCCTTAAGGGTTTCAAGGCAGGTGCAGCACTGGGGTTTGTTGCCGCCGGAGCAGGTCGAATAAACCTCGGACATGCCGCATTTCTTGCCGTCTTTTTCAGACAGGTGCTCGCGCACTTTTTTGTCGCTGAAAGGGTGGCAAAGACAAACCATCATGGTGAAGTACCCCGGTCCCAAAAGCTGAGAATGATTCCCAGTTCCTATTAAGAATCATTATCATCTTGCCGGGGCAAATGCAAGTCATTCGCAAAAAGCGCGCGCTTTTTGGCGTTAATGCCTTGAAATGGCTGGATTTAGCCTTCTTCGGGCTGGGGATCCGTCTGAAGCTGGATGTAGTTCTGCAGGCCCATCTGCCCGATCAGGTCCAGGGCGGTCTGGATATGGTCGGCGTGCTGTTCCTCGGCGCTGAGGATCTTGGCGAAGAGGTCGCGGCTGACATAGTCCTGTACGCTCTCGCAATGGCCGATGGCCTCGCGGTAGAGTTTGACGGCGTCGAGTTCGAGTTTCAGGTCGCATTCCAGCACTTCCTTTACGTCCTCGCCGATCAGGAGCTTGCCGAGTTCCTGCAGGTTCGGCATGCCGCCGAGCAGGAGGATGCGCTTGATGAATTCATCGGCGTGCTGCATCTCCTCGATGGATTCCTTGTACTCATGCTTGGCGAGCTTGGTCACGCCCCAATCCTCGAGCAGGCGCGAGTGCAGGAAATACTGGTTGATCGCCGTCATTTCGTGCTTCAGCGCGTCGTTCAGGTAAGCGATGACTTTTTTGTCGCCCTTCATAATCTCAATCTCCTATGCCAGCGCACGCCTGATGATTTTATCGACGTGCTTTGTGTAATGCTTGTAGTCAAAGATAGTGTCGAGAGCTTTTTTGTCAAGTTTCTCAGTAACTTGAGAATGCGTCTCAAGCGCCCTGCGCAGTGTGAGTTTGCCGTTGCTCTCCCAGACTTTCATGGCGGCGCCCTGGACGATTTTGTAGGCATCTTCGCGGCTGATGCCGTTTTGAGTGAGGGCGAGGAGGGTGCGCTGGGAAAATACGAGGCCGCCGGTGTGCTCCAGATTTTTTTTCATCGTATCGGGATAAACCAATAGTTTTTCGACGATGCCGGTGAGGCGGACGAGGGCGAAATCCAAAGTCACGCAGGCGTCGGGGCCGATGTTGCGCTCGACGGAGGAGTGGGAGATGTCGCGCTCGTGCCAGAGCGTGACGTTCTCCAGCGCGGGCGTGACGTAAGCCCTCACCAGCCGTGCCAAGCCTGTAAGGTTCTCAGAGAGGATCGGATTGCGTTTGTGCGGCATGGCGGAGGAGCCTTTTTGGCCTTTGGAGAAGAATTCCTCGGCCTCGCGGACTTCGGTGCGCTGCAGGTGCCGGATTTCGGTGGCGAGGTTTTCAACGCTCGCGGCGATGACGCCGAGGGTGGCGAAGAACATTGCATGACGGTCACGTGGAATCACTTGCGTTGAAACGGTTTCGGGTTTGAGGCCGAGCTTTTTCGCGATGTAACCCTCCACGGCGGGGTCGACGGTGGCGTAATTGCCGACGGCGCCGGAGATGGTGCAGATGGCGATTTCAGCGCGGGCGTTTTTGAGCCGTTCCCGCGCTCGGCTGAACGCCGCGTAGTGGCCGGCGAGTTTCAGGCCGAAGGTGGTGGGCTCGGCATGGATGCCGTGGCTGCGACCGATGCAGATGGTTTTCGCGTGCTCTAAACTGCGTTTTTTCAGCGCCTTCAATAATCCGTCGAGGTCTTTCAGCAGGAGGTCGGCGGCCTGGGTGAGCTGGACGGCGAAGGCCGTGTCGACGACGTCGCTGCTGGTCATGCCCTGGTGCACATAGCGCGAGTCGGGGCCGACATGCTCGGCGACGTTGGTCAGGAAGGCGATGACGTCGTGTTTGACTTCCTTTTCAATTTCGTCGATGCGGGCGATGTCGAAGCGGCCCTTTTTGCGCAAGGCGGCGGGGACGGATTTCGGCACGGTGCCGAGCTCGGCCATTTTCTCGGCGGCGAGGGTTTCGATCTCCAGCCATATTTTGAAGCGGTTTTCGGCCTCGAATATCTGCGCCATTTCGGGGCGGGTGTAGCGGGGGATCATACCGTTTAATCCTTTAAACACTGTCTTCCCCGTGAAAACGGGGAGCTTTTCCTCAGATCCCCGCTTGCGCGGGGAAAGCAGGCAGAGGGTAAAGGAGCGGCGGCGCATTGTAAATACTGGCAAATCCGGTTTCACTGCGTACAGATTTGCGGAGGGGGGGTGGGGGGTGTGAAAGCTTTATCGGGGAGCGGCCATAAGGCGGTATGCGGGCGTTGCGCCAAGTGAGAGGAGTGTAGCACAGATTGAGGTTATGGGAAGGAGATTAGTTCATTCACTTATTTTTTGGTACGTAATGCTGTAAGTCGAAAAATAATTCATCAAGCATGGCCTGCATAAAATCTTTTTCATTTTTCCATTCTTTTTCAGACCACTTTTTTTCATCTTTATTAAGTTTGTCGACGGCTGCAATAGTTTTTGGACCAAAGAAAATTTTTGAATTAACTATTATGCTCGCATATTCAGAGTAGTAAGCAGTAGCAGTATCCAGTGCTTCCTTAGAAGTATCCATATTTCTTTTTACCGCAGCTTGTACAGAAGCTTTATTTGCCATTAATTTTGCATATCGATCAATAATTTCTAACCTTTTTCTTACTATTTCTTTTTCCCATTCTATCGATTGGCTTCGTATTTGCTGAGTAGTGTTTTGTTTGTCCGCTAAATAAGTGCCTGACCAAACTCCAGTTATGCCTATTACTCCTATAAGAAGAGGAAGAATTATTTTTTCCACCCAATATTCAGAGCGTTTTCTTTTTTGACGTTTTTGAATAATTTTTGAAAGTTCTAAGTATGCTTTCCGATTAAAATCAAGGTCCTTTTTGCCTTCAGCGATTTTTTCTTGCGTTTGGCTAACGACGTGCGAGAGAAAAACTTTTCGTTTTCGTTCTAATTCTTCGTCAGTTTCATATTGGAAATTTTTTATTAAGTCATTAATTGTATCTTCTAACATTTTATCCCCACGTATGTGCTGATTCAGCGTCAAAAAACTCGATTGAAAGGGGTTTTCTGGGTGCTTTTTTTAATCGCTTTTCTATCAATGTTGATGCCTTTTGAATTATTTTTTTATTGGTCGCTGTGCTTGGATCCCCAAAAATACTTATATAAAGAGAATGAATTTTTGTATTGTTCACAATTTCATTAAAAACGTGATCATCATTGTCATCCAAGGAATGACCGAAAATAAAAATGCTTCCTGTAATGCTTGAAAAGCTGCGGAATGCTTTGTGTAGGTAAGCATTGTGTAAAATTTTCTCTTGTTTGCTTTTGCTGTAGCCCTCAGAAACAAACATAGGATATTTTCCCTCATCTAAAGCTATGCGGATTTGTTCTATAATTGGAACATCCGTTCTCGACCACGTATATTTTATTATTTCATGGCCAGCATCAAATAGATGCAAGGCGCCATGTAAATAGTAAATTGATGGAGAATTATGTTCTTGCCAAGATACATAGTCTGCGGCTTCGTCTTCTTCAGGACTGCGAAATCCATCATCATGATGAATGTGAACGCTGCCTTCTTCTTCATGCATTACAGCCCAATAAAGAAGAATGTCATAATTTAAAGTGTAGATTTTACTGAAATTGCTCAAAAATTCACGGCAATGCGCGTATGCTTCATTACTGATGTCGTAAGGTCTGTCCGGATGTTTGCTGGCGATTGTTGTAACTAAAATGTCTTTTATAATATTTGCGTCATATTCGATTTGTTTTACCAAGCTAGGGTCTACTTTTTTGTAGGCTTTGAGTACTTTCGCCATATCAATAAGCAATCGAATAACTGCTTCAAAATCACGGGTATCTAAAGCCTCAAAAATTTTCTCAGCGTAGGGGACTTTTGAGAAATCTGCATTTTCATATAACGAGTTATAGGAGAAAATATCGCGTTTTATGGCCATGCTGAAACCATTACCAAGTAATAGATGTCTATTACCTTCAGCTTTCTGAAGTGCACGTTCAAAAGTAATTACCGTCATATCCTAGCCTGCTCAATTTATAATTGCAGATAGGATATAGAAGTCTTAGGAAAAAAATCAAATACCTAAATCTTCCCCGCGTAGATGAACACCTGCGGGGCGAAGAGGTAGTGGCCGCCCTGCGCCACCACGTTGGGGGGGAAGCGGTTTTCCTCGAACAAATCGTAGCCCTGTTTCAACTCGGCCCAGAAGGGCAGCCATTGCGAGGTTTTGTACCGCTGCATGTTCGCGGTGGTCATGCGGAACGGGAAAATATGCACGGGCACGGTATCGTTGCCGCCGGCGAGGCTTTGCTCGGCGAGGAGATAGATTTCCTCGATGCTGGCATCCGTCATGGCGAAGCAGCCTTCGGATTTGCAGCCGCCATGGATCATGAGCTTGTCGCCCGTGCGGCGATGCTGGAGGTCGTAATTGTTCGGGTAGCCGATATTCATGGCGAGGTGGTACTGGCTGCCCGGCCAGAGGCGGTCTTCGGTGACGTCATAGAAGCCTTCGGGCGATTGCAGGTCGCCGCGTTCCTGTTTGGGGCCGAGGGTTTTATTCTGCGCGCAGATTTTATAGGTGCGGAAGGGGACGTAGAGTTCCTCGGTGTTGTTGCGGACCCACACTTCGAGCAGGGCTTCCTCCTTGAAGACACGTATATACATGGGCGCGCCGGATTCGAGATTGGCGGCGGCGAGCTGGGTTTCAAGCTGCGGGAGTTTTTGTGCGCGGATGAAATTGAGCCGGGCGAGGTAATCGGGCATCGAGGCGCAGGAGGCCATGAGAGGGACGCAGGCAAGGAGGGCGAGGAGATTCTTCAGGTTACTTTTCATGGGCCTAGATTAAACCGAGGCTCTTGAAACTGGAATAACCATTTTTCGAAACGATGACATGGTCGTGGATAATTATGTTGAAGGGCTCGGCGGCGCGGAGGATTTGGCGGGTCATTTCGATGTCGGCGGCGCTCGGTTTGGGGTCGCCGGAGGGGTGGTTGTGGACGAGGATGAGGGCGGTTGCGCCGAGTTCCAGCGCGCGTTTCATGATCTCGCGCGGGTAGGCGGGCGTGTGGTCAACGGTGCCGCTGCCCTGGATTTCGTCGGCGATGATCTCGTTCTTCTTGTTGAGGAAGAGGATGCGAAAATGCTCTCTTGTCTCGTGCGCCATGGTGGCGGTGCAGTAATCCATCAGCCGGTCCCAGGAATTGAGCACGGGTTTTTTCATGAGTTCGGCCTTGAGCGCGCGGTGCGAAAGCGCGGTGATGGATTTGAGCGCGAGGGCGGTGTTTTCCTTGATGCCGTCGATTTTTGTGAGCTCGTCGGCGGGCGCGTTCATGACGCCGGGGAGATTGCCGAAGCGGGCGATGAGCGATTTGGCGAGAGGTTTAACGTCGCGCTGCGGGATGGCGAGGAAGAGGACGAGCTCTAACAGTTCGTAATCGGCGAGGGAAGCGGGCGCGTCGCGGAAGCGCTGGCGCAAACGGTCGCGGTGGCCGTGGAAGTGTGGAACTTCTTTTTTAAGGGGCTGGGTCATAGGGCGGTTTCGTATAGCCTTGAGGGGAAAGCGTGAAGATTTCCACGCCTGACTCAGTTACGCCCAGTGTGTGTTCGAATTGCGCGGAGAGGGAGCGGTCGCGCGTGACGGCGGTCCAGTTGTCGGAGAGGATTTTTGTCTCCCAGCCGCCGGCGTTGATCATGGGTTCGATGGTGAAGAACATGCCCGGTTGCAGGACAGGGCCGGTGCCGGCCTCGCCGAAATGATTGACGGAGGGCGGGGCGTGGAAAACGCGGCCCAAACCGTGGCCGCAGAAATCACGCACGACGGAGAAGCGGTTTTTCTCGGCGATGGCCTGGATGACCGCGCCGATGTCGCCGAGGCGCGCGCCGGGTTTGACGATTTTGATCGCTTCCATCAGGCATTCATAGGTGACGTCAACGAGCAGATGCGCCTTCACCGAAACCCTGTCGCCGACCAGGTACATGCGCGAGGAATCGCCGTGCCAGCCATCGACGATCGTGGTGACGTCGATGTTGACGATGTCGCCGTCGACGAGTTTTTTATCACCGGGAATGCCGTGGCAGACGACGTGATTGATCGAGGTGCAGATCGATTTGGGGAAGCCCTTGTAGTTTAAAGGCGCGGGGATGGCGCCGTGGCTGGTTATAAATTCGTGGCAGAGGCGGTCGAGTTCCCCGGTCGTGACGCCGGGAACGACATGTTCGGTGATCATGTCGAGGGTTTCCGCGCACAGGCGCCCAGCGCGGCGCATCCCGTCGAAATCGGCGGGGTCGTGCAGCTCTATCCCTTCAGCGGTGTACCTGTTGGCCTGTTTCAAGCTTATGTTCCTTTTGAGTCACCTTACAAAATTGCCTTGTTATTGTCATCCTTCTTAAGGAATATAGCGTTATGAGCGCAAAATCCGGCACTTTGACGGCGGCCCTGATCGTTATCGGCAATGAAATATTGTCGGGACGGACGCTGGACGCGAACACCCAGTTCATCGCCCGGAAGCTGCTGGGGCGCGGGATCGTGCTGGCGGAGGTGCGGGTTGTGCCGGATATAGAGGCGACGATCATCAAGGCGGTCAATGAGTTGCGGAAGGAAGTTGATTACGTGTTCACTACGGGGGGTATCGGGCCGACGCATGACGACATTACGGCTTTGAGCGTCGCCAGGGCGTTCGGTGTTGCGCTCGTGTCCGACCCGCATGCAAGGCAGGTGATGGAGGAGCATTACAAGAAGACGAGCACGGATATGACGGCATCGCGGCTGAAGATGGCGCTGATCCCCGAGGGCGCGAAACTAATTCCGAACCCGGTTTCGGGCGCGCCGGGATTCATCATCGGCAACGTGCACGTGATGGCGGGCGTGCCGAAGATCATGCAGGCGATGCTGGAGAATACATTGCCGTTGCTGAAAGAAGGGCTGCCGATTTTATGGGAGACCGTGGAGTGCTCGATGCGCGAGAGCGAGATCGCGGAAAAACTATCGGCGCTGCAGGATAAATATCCGGACGTTGATATCGGCAGCTACCCGCAATACCAGCCGGGGCCGAAAAGCCTGAGCCTGGTTTTGAAATCGACGCAGCGTGATCGGTTGAAGAACGCGACGGGCGAATTAATGAAGATTATTCGCGATGCGGGCGACGAACCGACGCTGGCGATGTAGGTCCCCCGCGTTCATGGTTTTGCATGCCGGCTTGAGATTTCAGCGCTATATCCAGCAATTTTTGACAAAAATTTTTCGGCCTCCTATAGTCCTTTTCATAACTTTACACCAGGAGATTGAAATGGAATCGTTGTTCATGTCTGCGGCAACTTATATCATTGTAGGCGATGCCTATGAACGTGCTATGTCAAAACACCTTGGGGAGCCCGGACGCCATGAATTCAATGTGCTGTCCAATGGCGTTGCGCGCATAGAGCAGGCCATCAACGCGCAGAACAGCGCGCATTTCACGGCGGCCAAGATGGCATTGGCCCGAAATGAAATCCCGTTAGCTTTGGATAAACTGGAATCAGGATTAGCCGTAGACCCGATCAACGCAAAAGGCTGGCTGCTTTATGCGGATTTACTGATGTCTCAAAACCACCGTGACCTGGCAGCGCAGGTTGTTGCGCAATGCGCTGAATGGTTCGGCCCTCATTGCCCCGCACTTCCCGAGGAAGTGAGAAATATTTATCTTTCTCAGGATAAAGTTCAGGGGAATATCAAGGCTACGGTGCATAACCCGGAAAATAAAAATTGGTGGCTATATTGTTTTGGACTTTCCAAGCGGGGTGCGGCTTTTGTTTTTGAACGTGATAAGTTCTTTGGCGAAGGACGTAAAGTCAGAATTGTTTTTGCGCCAGCTTTAAAATATGAAGGTATTGACACACGTCACCTCAAAAACGATTCAAAAATTGTTTTCCCGAAGCCCGTCACCATTTTTTCAGATGATTATTGGCCGACAGATGTATCATGGCACCCAAGAGTACCTCTTGAAAAAAGAGGGGATTTCAGTCATGGCAATTATGCTTTCGTGGCAGCCGGTCCGGTCATTCGGACATTTACAGATCGTTTTGCGGTAACGGGAAGAAATGTTGTCATCGATTTGATGGAGGATTTCAGGCAAATCCATTTACCCGCTTCCAGAATAGAAGAAAATTTCGGTTCAGAAAGATATGGCTGTGGCGAAAATATATGGGAAGACGATCCTATTCTTATTCGCGGTGTGCCAATGCAAAGAGATTATACCGAGGATGATGGGTGTCGTTTTTATAAAGGTACTATTAATTTAGAGATATAAATATCATTAATTTCTACTTAGTTTCTGGACGCCTTTTTTCTTGTGGGTGCGGCGGTAGCGGACCTGTTTTTCCACGTGCTCGATCATCAGGCTGGCGATGTCGATACTGGTTGCACCTTCGACGCCTTCCAATCCCGGTGAGGAATTGACTTCGAGAACTTTCGCGCCGCCCCTGGAGCGGATGAGGTCAACACCGGCGACCTTGAGGCCAATGGCCCTGGCCGCATTTACAGCCATTTTACGCTCTGCATTGTTGATTTTTACAGGGTAGCCCTTGCCGCCGAGATGGATGTTGGCGCGGAATTCGCCCTTGGCGGCGTGGCGTTCCATAGTGGCGACGACCTTGTCGCCGATCACGAAGCAGCGCAGGTCGCGGCCCTTGGCCTCGCGGATGAATTCCTGGACGAGGATGTTGGCCTTGAGGCTTTTGAAGGCGTTGATGAAGTTTTCAGCGGCCTTGTCGCTTTCGGCGAGAACGACGCCGACGCCCTGCGTGCCTTCCAGCAGCTTGATCACCAGCGGCGCGCCGCCGACCATTTTAATCAGGTCCTTGGTGTCGAGCTGCGAGTTCGCGAAGCCGGTGCGCGGGATATTGATGTTTTCCGAGCAGAGCATCTGCAGCGTGCGGAGTTTGTCCTGCGCGCGGCCGATGGAGATGGGGCCGTTCAGGCAGTAGGAGCCCTGCATTTCGAACTGGCGCAGCACGGCCATGGCGTAAAAAGTGAGCGCAGGCCGGACGCGCGGGATGACGGCGTCGAAGCGCTGGAGGATTTCGCCGCCGCGGTAGTGGATTTCGGGTTTGAGCGCGGTGATATCCATGTAGCAGTTGCGGATGGAGATGAAATGCATCTCGTGGCCGCGGTCGCGGCCGGCCTCCATCAGCCGCCTGTTCGAATACAGGTCGGGGTCCGATGCGAGAACGGCGATTTTCATCGGTTTCTCTTTGGGCGCTTTTGGCGCTTTAGGCGTTTTTTTAGTTTTTAATTTGGTTTTCAATAGAGGCTCTCCGGTTTTTTGATCTTCCCCATCAGGAATGACCTGGACGGCTCTACCACAAAGCGCGCCTTACGCAAAGCCTCCCGGCCGAGCAGCATCCTGAAGTTCATCTTATGCCTGGAGGTCAAGGTTAGTTCCGCGTTGATGGTCACTTGCTCGAAAGAAATTGCGGTGAGGATGACGGGGCGGGTCTCGCGTTCGCCGTTGGAGCTTGTAATCACTCGCTTTTCCACGAGGGGGGCTTCGCAGACCTTGAAGAGCTTGCGAGTGGCGAGGGGGTGGACCTTGAAGCGGACGAAGGGGACGCGGTGATTGTCGTAAATCTCGATGTCGTAGGCGTGGAGGGCCGAGGTTTTGGCGCCGGTGTCGATCTTGGCCTTGACGGCGGGCAGGCCGAGGTCGGGGAGAGAACACCATTCCTCCCAACCGATGATGGTCTTGGCTTTTTTCATTATTTTCGCCATGGGCGTTTTTTCTTTGCTTTGGAGCCGAGAGGAAGGGGGTCGTCGACCAGGATATTTTTCAGGAAGCGGAAATAATTACGGATGGCGAGGCGCGAAGTGGTTTCGTTCGAGGTGTGGTACATCATGGTCGGGATTTGTACCGTCGCGCCGCTCCATTTTTTCTTCGTGTGCTGGACGAGGCGGCCAAGTTCGGTTGAGCCGAGCTGGCTGACGCTTTTGCCCTTTGAGAGCAGGACCTCGTCCTTCACCTGGAAGGGGATTTCCATGACGCCGCAGCGGGTTTTCAGTGCGCCGACAAGGGCGGGGTTAAACTTGGCGCTCATGTCGCGGTTGCGGAGGATGATCATGCCCTGGTCGATGGGCGCAGCGTCGGCGAAGGGCGAAGTGTCGATGACGAGCAGGGTTTTGTTTTCGATTTTTGTTTTTTTCAGCCATGACGCGATGTGGACCCAGCTTTTGCCGATTTCTTCCTCGCAGGAGAGGAGCGTGGTGCCCTGATAACCATTTTTATAAAGCGCGTAGACGACGCCGAGCGAGAGGGCGTTGTCGATCTGGCCTTTTAAATAGCCGTCCTGTTCGCGCGCGGTGCGGGCGTAGGCGACGGGGATGCCCTGGCGCTGGGCCTTCATGCCCTGGATGAAGAACAGCGCCTCGCCCATCATCATGAGGGGATGGCAAACCTCGATCACGCCTTCGCCCAATTTTTCGCTGGTTTTCGGATCGTAGGCGAAAACGGTTTCGCCGGCGAAGCGCTTGCCGAGGCCTTCAAGCTCGCGGCGGGAGGCGCGGTTGGCCTCGCCGTATTTGATCTCGCGGATGAACTGGGCGGCGTAGGCGTATTCGCCCTTGCCGAGGCTGATGAGGCCGTGGCGGTCGAGGTGAGCGCATAGAATTGCGGAGTTGGCCTTGTCGCCGTGAATTTCGAGCAGGCCGTGGTGTTTGACGCCCTTGAGGCCGATGGCCTCGAAATCGTTTTTCAAATAGTCGATGAAGAACTGCTCGTGGCCGACGACGGAAGGCACGGCGAGGTATTCCATGGTCTTGGCGATCACCATTTCGATGTCGTTGAAGCCGGCGGTGAGGATTTTTTCACCGCTGGCCGGGTCTTTATGATCGCTGGTTGTTGCTGTCATCGTTTCGTGCGGCGGGTCGAACACGTCTGAACGTCTTTCGGTTTAAATCAGTTTCTGCGAAGTCAGTTCATCCTTGAGGTAGGCGTAATAAATGGGCGCGGCGATAAGGCCCGCGATTCCGAATGCGGATTCCATCACCAGCATGGCGATCAGGAGCTCCCACGCGCGGGCGCGGATCTGGGTGCCGATGATGTGCGCGTTGGCGAAATATTCGAGCTTGTGGATGAGGATCAGGAACACCAGCGAGCCGACGGCGACCAGCGGCGAGACACTGAGGCTGATGAGGACGATGACGGTGTTGGAGATCAGGTTGCCGATGATAGGCAGGAGGCCCGCGAAGAACGTCACCGCGATCATGGTCTTGGTGAGCGGCAGGTCGTTACCCGTCAGCGGCAGGATGACCACCAGGAAAATGGCGGTCAGGAACGTGTTCAGCGCCGAGATGCGCACCTGTGAGAAGACGATGCGACGGAAGGCGTGACCGAGATGATCGACGCGGTCGCTGATGCCCTTGGCGAGGGGCCCCTGAATTTCCTGGAAGGCGGGGCGGAGCGCGATCATGCCGCCGATAATCATACCGATGACGACGTGCAGGATGATCAGGCCGGCCTCCTTGCCGACGATGCCGAAATGGGAGGCGTTTTCGCGCAGCCATTCCGCGCCGCGCTGCTGCCATTCCTCGATGTTGGCAGGGAGATATTGATGCGTCCAGACAGGGAGATATGTGCGGCCGGTGTCGATGACGTCGGCCATGCGCTGGAAGAGGACCGAGATGCTTTCTGGCCCGGTGGTGATGTAGGACATGAATTCGACCGAAGCCATGACGAAGGCGGCGATGACGAGTATCGCCAGCATGGCAAGCAGGATGATCTTGCCGTCGAAGAGGATGACGCCGAGGCGGCTGAGGCCCCGCGCGCCGAATTCGACGAGATGATAAATCAGGAGGCCGCCGAGAAGCGCGGGGAGCAGGTGAAGCTGGAGTATGGCCACCAGCGCGGCGAGAGCCAGGATCTGGGTCAGGAAGTAAATCTTGTTATTGTCGTATGTCATCCAACTATCCTGTTACTGCGAAGCATGGTGCCCTCGGCCGGACTTGAACCGGCACACCCTTGCGGGCAACGGATTTTAAGTCCGGTGCGTCTACCATTTCGCCACGAGGGCTTTCTTCGGGGATAATAAGCACAGAGGGCAGGGAATTCAACGTTTTAGGGCTGGCAGGCCCATGTTGGCAGGGGATATGCCCCGGGGAGCGTAAAGCGGCGGATTTAAAGGATTTCGGCGATGCTGGTCATGACGGCGCGGCCACGAGGGGTGAGGAAGAGTTCCTTGCGGCGGCGTTCGGCGGCGGCTATCCGGACGCGGATGAGGTTGTAGGGGCTGCCCTTCTGGCGGTTTTTAGAGAGCGCACCGACGATGCGGGAGACGGTGGAAAGCGTCAGGCCCGTGCGCACCGAAAGATCGGTGAGGGAGAGGCCTTCATCCTGTGAAATCTCGGCAAGGCAGACGGCATATTGCAGGGGGAATTCGGCGTCAATCTTCTGCAGTTCGCGCAGGAGGCGGAGGAACGTCCGTGTCTTGTTTTTCAACGTCATGACTTTTACTTTCCGCCTTCAGCTTTCGCCCCGGGGTCAGGATCACCTGCCCGTAGGATATATTCAAAACAGTTTCGCCGTTGCATCTGTTTAGCCGGAAAAACGGCCTCATGCCAAGCTCTTTCGAAAGCTCGGCATACACGGCAAAGTGTTTTCCGTATTTTCTGTACGCAAACATTAGTAATCCCCACAAATATCCCTGTTTTCAGGGTTTTTTTTAATTATTCAGAGATGTTGTATATTACATAAATAACAGCTCTGTCAAACAAAATTTCAACCATAGGTATATTAAATTCAGCTAATAATGTGTCGCGCTGCAATAGGGGGGATGGCCGGGCGGAAGGGTTCCGGGCAGGGAATGGTGTTGGTTCCCTGCAGGCAGAAACTCTCCGCCATCACAAGAAGCCGGGGGCCGAGGCCGCGCACGACAACGGGAGGGAGGGAGAAAGTGAACCCGGTTCCGTCCATGCTCATATAGCGGCAACCGAGCATTGCGCGCGCGTGCGCGAAATCGAGCGAGAAACAGGAGAGCGCGGAGAAACGCGCGCCGCTGATATCGGCGCCGGTGATGTCGGTCGCGCCGAAGGCCGCGCCTTCGAATACGCAAGTGCGAAGATCGGCGTAAGCAAAGCAGGTATTGTATAAATCGCAGTTTGCGAAGGATGCATTCGTGAGTACGGTTTCGGAAATATTTGCGCCCGCGAGATTGGCGCCGGAGAAATCCGCGCCGGAAAAAAGCCCGTCGTCGAGACAGGCATTGGCAAGATTCTGATTTTTAAAATCGGCACCGGAGAGGTCGGCGCGTTCGCAGACGGCCTGTTCGAGGCACTCTTTGTATGATCCGAATATGCCTTCGAACAGGACGGCGTTGTTGCTGCATGATTGAATTTTTTGTGTTTTCATTTTTACCTCCCCAGGTGATATATTTTTATTGCTATTATGAAATGTTTTTTTATCCGAAGCTTTATAAAAAGCCATATAAATCATTAAACAATGATAAACAGCAGCGATTCGGTATAGTCTTTATAGTTGATATATTGCAATAGTTGTCAAGGGATATCTGGTAGATTGTTTAAAGACGCCGCGCGGCCTAGACTTAATGGCATGAAAGAAGATACCGACATGGACGGACTGGAACGCGGCGTGGCCACGATTCTCGGTTATGCGCGCAAGCTGGGCGACGAGCCCGGCGTGTACAGGATGATCAGTGCAAAAGGCGATGTGCTGTATGTCGGCAAGGCGCGGTCGCTGAAGAAGCGCGTGATCTCCTATACGCGCCCGGCACGGCTGCCGCTGCGTTTACAGCGCATGATTGCCCTGACGCAGACGATGGAGTTTGCGCAGACGCACACCGAGGCCGAGGCTTTGCTGCTGGAATCCAACCTGATCAAGAAGCTGAAGCCGCGGTATAATGTCCTGCTGCGCGACGATAAATCATTCCCGTATATTTTCCTGAGCACGGACCATGATTTTCCGACCATCCGCAAGCACAGGGGGGCGAAAAAACAAAAGGGCACTTATTACGGGCCGTTCGCGGGGGCGGCGGACGTCAACCATACGATCGCATTACTCCAGCGGATTTTCCTGCTGCGGAATTGTTCGGACAGTTATTTCGCGGCACGCAAGCGGCCCTGCCTGCAGTACCATATCAAGCGCTGCACCGCGCCGTGCGTCGGTTATGTCAGCAAGGAGCAATATGGCGAGCAGATTGCGGGGGCGGAGGATTTCCTGGATGGGAAAAGCCGCGCGGTGCAGCAGCGTTTCGAAAAAGCGATGGAGGAATCCAGCGCGGCGACGGATTACGAGGCGGCTGCCGATTACCGGGACCGCATACGGGCGCTGACCGCGATCCAGGCGCGGCAGGACGTGAATATAGAGGGGCTGGGCGATGTGGATGTGCTGGCGCTGGTGCGGAAGCACGGGCGGAGCTGCGTCGAGGTTTTCTTTTTCCGGTCGGGGCAGAACTACGGCAACCGTTCGTATTTTCCGCGTCATGACGCTGAGGAGCCGGAGGAAAATATCCTGTCGGCGTTTATCGTACAGTTATACGAGAACAAGCCGATCCCGCGCGAGATTGTCGTCAGCCACGAATTGCAGGAAAAGAAGCTGGTCGAGGAGGCGTTTACGAGCCGGGCGAAGCACAAGGTGAAAGTCGCGCGGCCGCAGGGCGGCGTGCGGCGGAGGGTTTTAAATTTTGTGCTGACGAATGCCGAGGCGGCGTTGCAGCGGCACATGGCGGAGCGGGCCGGAGAGGAGCAGGTGCTGCGCGGGCTTTCGGACCTGTTGGGGCTCGAGAGCCTGCCGCGCCGGATCGAGGTATACGATAACAGCCATATATCGGGCACGAATATGGTGGGCGCGTTTATTGTCACGGGGCCGGAGGGGCTGCGTAAATCCGCGTACCGGAAGTTCAATATTAAGCAGGCGGAGGCGGCGGACGATTACGGGATGATGCGCGAGGTTTTGACGCGGCGGTTTTCGCGCGCGATGAAGGAGGACCCGGAGATGGTGAGCGAGAACTGGCCAGATATTGTGATGATCGATGGCGGGCAAGGGCAGTTCAATGTCGCGGCGGATGTGCTGGCGAATTTCGGGCTGGCGGAGATGGTGAAGCTGGTGGGGATTGCGAAGGGCGAGGACCGGAATGCCGGGCGAGAGAAGTTTTTCACGGCGGATAGAAAGAGTTTTATGCTGCCGCCGAACGATCCCGTTCTGCATTACATGCAGAGATTACGAGACGAGGCGCACAGGTTTGCGATCGGCGCGCACCGCACGCGGCGGAAGATGGAGATGGGACGTTCGGCGCTGGATGAAATACAGGGCATCGGGGCGAAGCGGAAAAAACTGCTGCTGCAATATTTCGGATCGGCGAAAGCGGTGGGCGAGGCGGGTATTCACGACCTGATGAAAGTGGATGGGATTTCACGCGCCTTCGCGCAGAAGATTTACGATCATTTTCACTGATCAGCTTAGGCCCGGTGCCATGTGATTTTTTTCTTTATAAATTCCCTGAAATTGTACAGCGAGTATAAATCTTTCCAGGCGTAGTTCGGGAGCCAGTTCAGGATCACTCGTATTAATAAATACGCGATTTGCCTTATAGGACAGCATGCCGTTTTCGCCACGGCCGCTGATGAATTCAACAAGCTGTTGTCTTGATGCACCATAGGTAGGCTCCTTGGGGTCGCAGCCATCGTCGGGCGCGAGAGTAACGAGATAGGTATCGACTATGGTCATGATTTGACTCCATGCTTTTATATCGAAGGCGAAGGTTATGAAAAAAGGCGGGAAGTGTCAACAAAGCCCCTGAAAAGGCTGGATTTATTACTTCTTGCGGTTTAAAAGGGCCAATGGTATGTTCTTGCGGTTAATTTCGTAGACTTTGTTATTTCAAAAACAACCCTGCTAAACAGGGTTAAATTTTTTTGTAAACTATAGAGTTGGAAAGGCGAGCACAATGTTTCACCGCGTAAAACCGGAGCCGGCCCAGGGGCCCTTTAACCAGGCACCCCAGACTCCCACACAAGCCCCGGCACGTGCCCCGCAGGCCGCGACCGCGCCGAAACAGGAAGTGCGTCAGGAAGAAAACCGTCCGGCTCCGCAGGAACAGGACAAGCTGGTGCAGGCCGTAACGAACGCGCCCGCCGCAACCGCAACCCCAAAAGACAACACCCCCAAGAAAGAGGAAGCCCCCACCATGATCGACCAACCTAAAAAAACCGAAGCCGCCCAGGACAACGCATCGCCCCGCGCTCTCGAAATTCCGGGAAGCGGCTATCAGCGTCCGGGCCAGCCGCCGGTTCGCACCGTGGGCAACTTCCCCGGCTCTTACCCAGGATACAACCCGCACGCAGCCGCCACCGGCGCGATGACGTCGACAGACCGCCGCCTGATCATCGGCCGCGGCATCACGATGTCGGGCGAAATCGAGTCCTGCGATCATCTGATCGTTGAAGGTACGGTTGAAGCGACGCTGAAAGGCGCGAGCGTTCTGGACATCGCCGAGAGCGGCGTGTTCTACGGCACCGTTGAAATTGATGAAGCGACCATTGCTGGCCGTTTCGAAGGCGACATCCAGGTTAAGGGCCGCCTGACGATCCGCACCGGCGGCGCCATTACGGGCTCCATCGCTTACAAGGAACTGGAAGTCGAAGCAGGCGCGACCATCGATGGCCGCCTGTCGCCGATCGGCGCAGCGCATGACAGCAAGAAAGCCCCTGCAAGAGGAGGCCGTGATTCTGCTAAGCCGAAAAAGGACAGCAACCAGGATGATGGTGAGCTGTTTGCCAACAAAGCGGCGGCTGAATAATTCAGCACGTATTTATTACAGGAACTACAGCAAGCCAGGCCCGTTAGCCTGGCTTGTGCGTCACGGGTAGCTTATTAAAGGTATGGGAATGCGTAGGAAATTACTGAGTTTTATCGTTATTTTAAGCACCGTCATGGCGACGGCCATTGTTCACCGCGTTATAACGCGTATGGATGGCGGCGGTGTTGCGCAGGCGTCGCTTGGCATGATGGGCGAAGCGCGTCACGCAGGTCGCAAGGGACTGGCGCGTGAAATCAGTATGCACCCGGAAAAAATGCTGACCGTGCGCGGGCAGGACATTAAATATGTGTTGCGCGAGCCGGAGCTTGTGCGCCATGAAACGCCGACGACGATCTGGCAGTACCGCACGGATTCCTGCGTGCTCGATATTTATTTCGCGGGCGACACCGACCCGTTGCTGCTGCCCGTTGCGCATTACGAGATGCGCGCGCGCGCCAAGGGCGTGAGCGACGAGGAAGTCGCGGGAAGCTGCGTGCGTGAACTTTCGCGCAAATCCGGACGTCCGCGCATGGTGGATGTCAGCAAGCTTTACAAGAACAATTAATCTAACGTCATTGCGAGCGTAGCGAAGCAATCCAGAAAAGATGGATTGCCGCGTCGGCCTTCGGCCTCCTCGCAATGACGGCTATGTGGTTTTGGCCTTGTATTCACACTGATTATAGACCGGGCACCCCGCACACAGCGGCGTGCGTGCCTTGCAGATGTATCGTCCGTGCAGAATGAGCCAGTGATGCGCGTGCATCGCGAATTCCGTGGGAACTACTTTCAGCAATTTTTCCTCGACGGCTTCGGGTGTTTTGCCGCGGGCGAGGCCTGTGCGGTTTGAAACGCGGAAGATGTGCGTATCGACTGCCATGGTCGGCTGACTGAACGCGACATTCAGGACGACATTCGCGGTTTTGCGACCGACGCCGGGAAGTTTTATGAGTTCCTCGCGCGTGTTGGGGATTTTGCCGTTATGTTCGGCGATGAGTTTTTCAGACAGCGCGATGACGTTCTTGGCCTTGGTGTTGAAGAGGCCGATGGTCTTGATGTGGGTTTTGAGCTTATCGAGGCCGAGGGCGACCATTTTCTGCGGCGTATCGACGATTTTGAAAAGTTCTTTGGTGGCCTTGTTTACACCCGTGTCGGTGGCCTGCGCCGAGAGAACGACAGCAACCAGAAGCGTGTAGGAATTGGTGTATTCAAGCTCGCTTCTGGGCTCGGGATTTTTTGCGCGCAGGATGCTGAAGAATTTTTTTACCTGTTCGGGCTTCATAGGTCCTTGAATTCGAACCGGGCAGTGGCGCGGTCTTTCAGGACGTCGCCGGCGGAGAAAATCTGCGCGTGCATGGCCATGTAAATGCCGGGATCAAGATGCTCGAGCGCGCTGATGGCGTAGCCGAGATTGAAGCCGCCGTCGCTGAGCGTGAATTCGCGCAAGGGAGTCATGGAGCCGGTTAAAATGATCGTGCGGCCATGGGTGAGCGGCAGGTTGTCTTTCAGAAATTCGGCGGTGGGGGACATGGTATCGGTGCCATGGGTGATGATGATCCAGTTTTCCTTGCACGCGGTGATGGCGGCGAGGATTTTCTTGCGCATGGATTCTGTGATCTCGTTGCTGTCGACCATGAAGAGGGTTTCAAAGGTATTGTCGTGCAGAGCCGGGTTGATCGCGTTTTTCAGGTAAAGGGGGATGATCGATTCGGGGGCCATCTGCGTGGTCTGCGAGACGGGGTCGTAGACTTTATCGATGGTGCCGCCGGTGATGATGAAATGGATCTTTTTTCTCATGGGGTCAAACTATCCCAAAAAGCGGATTGGCGGCAAGGGCGCGGCGCGCTAGATATAGAGTATGAGCAGAGAGGCTATTATTGCCAATACGATTGATTACCTGGCCGCGAACCATACGCAGCAGCCGGACCTCGATTTCCTCGCGAAGCGGGCCGGGTACGAATCGACGCATTTTCAGAAGATTTTCAGCGAGCATGTCGGGATTAGCCCGAAGCGCCTGGTGCAATATATGAATGCGCGGCATGCGCGGGAGTTGCTGAGCGAGGGCAGGCCGACGCTGGAGGCGGCGTACGAGACAGGGTTATCCGGCAACGGGCGGCTGCATGATCTGTTCATTTCCTGCGAGGCGATGACGCCGGGGGATATTACGCGGCGGGGTGCGGGGCTGAAGATTATGTACGGGTTTCACCCGACGCAGCTCGGTGAAGTATTGATCGCGAAGACGGCGCGGGGGATTTGTTATCTCGGGTTTTTGATGGACGAGAAGCGGATGGAGCCGGTGCGCAAGATGAAACGCTGGTGGCCGGACGCGGCGTTTACCGAAGACGATGCGGGGATTAGATACGAGGGCGAGATTATCGCGGGGTTATGGCGCGGCGAGGGGAAGGGGAAACTCAAGCTTGATGTTTACGGCACGAATTTTCAAATCCAGGTGTGGCAGGCGCTGTTGAAAATCCCGATGGGGGAGACTGTCACTTATCAAGACATCGCGAAGCAGATCAAGCGGCCGAAATCATCGCGCGCGGTGGGTAATGCCGTGGGCGCGAATCCGGTTTCGTTGCTCATTCCGTGTCACCGCGTTATTCGCGCGACGGGGATCATCGATAATTACGGATGGGGTAGCCCCAGGAAAAAACTGCTGCTGGCGATGGAATCGCAGATTTAAAGACCCAGAATATCCTTCATGGAATACAGGCCGGGTTTTTTCCCCTTGGTCCAGAGCGCAGCGCGGATGGCGCCGCGCGCAAAAAGCGAGCGGTTTGTCGCGATGTGGGAGAGCTCGACGCGTTCGCCTTCGCCGTAGAAAAAGACGCGGTGATCGCCGACGACATCGCCGCCGCGCGCAACCGAGAACCCGATTTTTCCGCGCTTGCGTTTTCCGGTTTCGCCGTGACGGGCGTAGTCGGCAGCTTTTTTCAGATCGACAGTGCGGCCTTTGGCGGCGGATTTGCCGAGGGCGAGGGCGGTGCCGGAGGGTGCGTCCACTTTGTTCTTATGGTGCGCTTCAAAAATCTCGATGTCGAAATCTTCATCAAGCGATGCCGCGCCACGCTCGACGAGGGCGAGCAGGACGTTGACGCCGACGCTGAAATTCGCCGACTGGACGATGGCCGTTTTTTTTGCAGCGGCGGCGAGCTCTTTTTCGTCAGCAGGCGAGAGGCCCGTGGTGCCGACGATCAGCGCCTTTTTATGTTTCGCCGCGAGTTTCGCGTGTTTGCGCGTTGCTGCGGGCGAAGTGAAATCAATCACGGCGTCGGATTTTTTGAAAAGTTCTTCGGCGTCGGAGGTAATAAAGAAGTCACTTTTGCCCATGTCCTGAGGCAGCACGGTGCCGCCGGAAAGGGTTGCGCCCTTCCAGTTACCCCCGAGGATTTCATTGACGAGGAGGGTTCCGACCCTGCCCTTGCAGCCGACGATGCCGATTTTCATGCGTTTATTCCCTTTTAAAGGCCTTTATACGGCTATTCCTTGAGATCGGACCAGATATCTTTCATTTTGCTGAAAAACCCGCTGGATTCAGGCGAATTCTTGCTGCCCTCGCGGACACCGCCCATGGTTTTTTCGAGCTGTTTGAGCAATTCCTGCTGTTTTTTGTCCAGATTGACGGGGGTTTCGACAAAAATCTCGATGAACATGTCGCCGCGTGCGTCGGAGCCGAGGACGGTCATGCCTTTGCCCTTGAGGCGGAACTGCTGGCCGGTCTGTGTGCCCGGAGGAACCTTGATCTTGGAGCGGGAGCTCTCGATGGTGGGCACTTCCGTTTCGCCGCCGAGACCGGCGAGAGTCATGGTGATCGGCACGCGGCAGAATAAATTCGCTCCGTCGCGTTTGAAAAATTTATGCGGTTTCATGGCCAGCAGGACAAAGAGGTCGCCGCGTTCACCGCCGCGTATCCCGGCTTCGCCCTCGCCGGTGAGGCGAATGCGGCGACCGTGATCGACGCCGGGCGGGATTTTGACCTTGAGCTGTTTTTCCTTGTGCGTGCGCCCGGAGCCGCCGCATTTCTTGCAGGGATTCTTGACGGTTTTGCCCTGGCCGCCGCAGGTGGGGCAGGCGCGCTCGATGGTGAAGAAGCCCTGCTGCTGGCGGATGCGGCCCTGGCCTTCGCAGGTGGGGCAGTTTTCAACGCCTGCCGCGCCGCCTTCGGAGCCGGAGCCCTTGCAGCCGTCGCAGACGTCATTGAGCGGGATCTTGATGACCGCTTCGCGGCCTTTGAAAGCATCCTCAAGGCTGAGTTCAAGCGTGTATTGCATGTCCTGGCCGCGCCCGGCGGAGGCACGCCCGCGTCCGCCCATGTCGCCGAACATGTCTTCAAAAATATCGTTGATGGTGCTGCCAAAGCCGGAGAAATCGGACGGATTGAAACCGCCGCCGGGGCCGCGCCCGCCGCCGCCCATGCCGCCGTCGAAGGCGGCCGCGCCGAAACGATCGTAAGCGGCGCGTTTCTGCTCATCCTTCAGGATGTCGTAGGCTTCGCTGATTTCCTTGAATTTCGACTCGGCCTCGGCGTTGCCCTTGTTCTGGTCGGGGTGATACTGCATGGCGAGCTTGCGGTAGGATTTTTTAATCTCATCCGCGGACGCGCCCTTCTGAACGCCGAGGGTTTTGTAAAAATCCTTGCTCATGGTTGCCGTTCGTTTCTGTCTTACGCCTTCGAGCCGGAATTCTGTCTTTCGGCCGGGGCGCGGAAGAGAGCTGTGAATTGCTCGAACCACGACAGCGCGGCGCGATTGTCGTTGCCGGCGGCGGCGCGGGCTTTCTGATTCAGGTTGTAGCGCGTTCTTCTTTCCCGCGTTTTCAGATGGGCGTAGGCCTCGTTGATCAACCGGAACCGCAATTCCGCGCCGCTGCGGTTCTGGGGATTCATATCCGGGTGATAGACCATGGCGAGGCGCCGATAAGCCCGCTTGATGTCATCATCGCTTGAGCGCGGGGACACCTGGAGCACGTCATAATAGCAGACGGGAGCGGTCAAGTTTTCGGGAACCATATATCGATTTTACAAGATGATTCGGCCTGGCGGCAAAGAGATTCTTCAGAGCATCCCCACTCGCTTTGGCCGGATCAGGGTTTTTTCTTGCCCTTATCTTCGTCGTCCAGCTCGAGATCGGTAAAATCGGCCTCCAGGACGCCGTCGTCGCCGGGGGTGGTGGAGCCGTTGCCTTCCGTGGAGGCGGCGTTATCCGGGGCACCGGCGTTCTCTTCCTGCGCCTTGCGGTAGGCCATTTCGCCGATTTTCATGCTGGCCTGCATAAGGGCCTGCATTTTCCCTTCGATGGCTTCTTTATCCGTGCCTTCGAGGGCGGTTTTAAGGTCGGCGATGGCGGTTTCGGCGGTCTTTTTATCGGCGTCGGGGACTTGCGCGCCGAGATCGGTGATGGATTTCTCGGTATTATGGATGAGCGTTTCGGCCTGGTTCGTGGTTTCGACCAGTTCGCGGCGCTTTTTGTCGCTTTCGGCATTGGCCTCGGCGTCCTTGACCATTTTGTCGATGTCGGCTTCCGAAAGACCACCGCTGGCCTGGATGCGAATCTGCTGTTCCTTGCCGGTGGCTTTGTCTTTCGCGGAGACCTGGACGATGCCGTTGGCGTCGATGTCGAACGTGACCTCGATCTGGGGGATGCCGCGCGGCGCGGTCGGAATGCCGACGAGGTCGAACTGGCCGAGCAGCTTGTTGTCTGCGGCCATTTCGCGTTCGCCCTGGAACACGCGGATGGTGACGGCGCTCTGGCTGTCTTCTGCGGTCGAGAAGGTCTGTGATTTTTTGGTCGGGATGGTGGTGTTGCGTTCAATGAGGCGCGTGAACACGCCGCCCAGCGTTTCGATACCGAGCGAGAGAGGCGTAACGTCGAGAAGGAGGACGTCCTTGACGTCGCCCTGCAGAACGCCGCCCTGGATGGCCGCGCCGTCAGCAACGACTTCGTCCGGGTTGACGCCCTTGTGCGGCTCCTTGCCGAAGAGTTCCTTTACCGTGTCGATGATTTTCGGCATACGCGTCATGCCGCCGACGAGAACGACCTCGTTGATGTCGGAGGGTTTCACGCCCGCGTCTTTCAACGCGGCTTTCACCGGGCCTGCCGTGCGTTTGATGAGATCATCGACCAGCGTTTCGAGTTTGGCGCGGGTGAGCTTGATGTTGAGGTGTTTCGGGCCGGAAGCGTCCGCCGTGATGAAGGGCAGGTTGACGTCGGTCTGAGTTGTCGAAGAGAGTTCGATCTTCGCTTTTTCGGCGGCTTCTTTCAGGCGTTGAAGGGCGAGCTTGTCTTTGCGCAGGTCAATTGTCTGCTCTTTTTTGAATTCATCGGCGAGGTAGTCGATGATGCGGGCGTCGAAATCTTCGCCGCCGAGGAACGTGTCGCCGTTCGTGGATTTAACTTCGAATACGCCGTCGCCGATCTCTAAAATGGAAATATCGAACGTACCGCCGCCGAGGTCGTAGACGGCGATGATGCCGGATGCGCGCTTGTCGAGGCCGTAAGCGAGAGCAGCGGCTGTCGGTTCGTTGATGATGCGCTCGACCTCTAGGCCGGCGATTTTACCGGCGTCCTTTGTTGCCTGGCGCTGGGAGTCGTTGAAGTAGGCGGGAACGGTGATGACGGCTTTGGTCACGGTCTGACCGAGGAAAGCCTCGGCGGTTTCCTTCATCTTCTGAAGGATCATGGCGGAAATCTGGGCGGGCGATTTTTTCTCGCCGTTGACTTCGACCCAGGCATCGCCATTGTCGCCCTTGATGATTTTGAAGGGCGCGGTTTTCGCCATTTTCTGAACTTCGGGGTCGTCGAAGCGGCGGCCGATGAGGCGTTTTACAGCATAGAGCGTGTTGTCAGGGTTGGTGACGGCCTGGCGTTTCGCAGGCTGGCCGACGAGGCGTTCGCCGTCCTTGGAAAAGGCCACCATCGAGGGGGTGGTGCGGGCGCCCTCGGAGTTTTCGATAACACGGGGCTCCTTGCCCTCCATGATCGCCACGCAGGAGTTGGTGGTTCCAAGGTCGATGCCGATAATTTTGCTCATAATTTCTATACCTCTATGATTTCGCGATACATTAGCGGCCCGGGGCGGGCATCGCAACGTTTTCCTAAGCTATTTCCCTATGGGTTTATACGGGCGTTTATATAGCATGGATCAGGGAAAAGGCCAGCCGTTTAAGGGGGGGTGCTTTATGGCGAGTACCGCTCAGGACAGGGCCAGCCTTAATTCCATCTTCTGATCTCTTGTTGGTTCCTGCTCCTCTTCCATCAGTGCCAATTCTTCCGTCAGTACCAATTCCTCATTCAGTACCAGTTTCTCTGTACTTTTCTTTACAGGTTCTTCTATTGATTCTTCTACCTGTTTTGGGGGCGGGGGTGGAACGACGTGAAGCTTTCTAAAGTTTTTGAAAGCCATTTCTCTTAGAATATCGGGGTCAGGGGCTATTTTCTTTTCTTCTGCAATTTCCAGCGCGCGTGCGGAAATTACGCCGCTTCTTGTAACGAGCGGCGTACGATTTTTTGCGGTGCCGATGAACTGGTGATTGGGAAAACGGAACTGTAATTGAGCTGAGGGTTCGCCAATATGAGTAACCGGTACGAGATTGCCATCACTTGTTTCGAAAACATAAAAGGGACTGGTAATTGCAAGTCCAAAGAGGTTACTTAGTTTCTCTGTCTCTATCGCGTGGTTTTCTGCGTATTCGCGGCAATAATAAAGCGGTACAGACATAGGTTTTCCTCAGTTATGGTATAAGTGGACCGTAGCCGCCCCCTCAGGTTATGTCAATGGATCGGTCAGGATTCGATGTCGAGATTAATGCCGGGCGTGCCGTTGCCCTGGCCTTCGTCCTTCGCAACCCCAACGCGGGCGGGGCGGAGGAGGCGGTCATGAAGCAGGTAGCCTGCCTCGATCACCTGGATGACGGTTCCGGCGGGGCGGCCCGTGCCGGCGGTTTCGAATATGACCTCGTGGTAGTTCGGATTGAAGGGCTCATCGGTGGGATCGATTTTGCGGATGTTATTCAGGTCGAAAGATTTTTGCAGGTCGCGCTGCGTGGCCTCGATGCCCTCGACAAGATTTTTCAAAAGCGGGTCGGTGGCGAGTGCTTCGCGCGGCACGGCGTCGAGCGCGCGCTTTAAATTGTCGGAGACATTTAGAAGGTCGCGGGCGAAACCGGTAATGGCATATTTCGAAACGTCATCGCGTTCCTTCAGCGCGCGCTTGCGGGAATTCTCGGCCTCGGCCAGTGCGCGGAGCATCTGGTCTTTCGTTTTGGCGAGTTCTTCCTGCAGGGAAATAATTTTTGCATCTGTTTTTGCATCGGGGCCGGACGGCGCGGGTGCTTCCGCTCCGGATGCCTCGGGGTCTTCTTCGTTCATGGGATTGCTCTGTGTTTCAGACATTTTTTTCTTATAATTGTTTTGTTCAGCTTAATCCAGCAGCCCGGGACGTCTTGCATACACATCCACGGCTTTGGCCTGTTCGTAAGAGCCGTCCGGGCCCTGATAGGTTTCTGGGACGCTGATGGTTCCCACGAAAGCGTTGGCGCCGAAATCGAGGCTTCCTGCTAGCGTGCCGGCCTGGTCAATAAAATAGAGGCCGGGGGCGTTTTTCAAGACCGCGCTTTCACTCAGGCCCTTGCGCTGTGCGAGGGCCGTGATCTCGCCCGAGACATCCTGGCCCGCAGGGGCCGACGGCGCGTGCAGGATAATAAGGTTGTCGGGGTAGAAATCATAGGTGAGGGGATCGCTTTTGGTTGCGCCCAGGAAAGGCTTGAAGGCGGTTGCGGCGCCGCGAACCACGAGCGTGATGCGATCCGGGGTGACTTTTACATCGTAGACGTCCATCGCGCCGTTCGCGGCCTGGAACGACATGGATTTTATTCCATCGCGCAGTAATTCGTCGCGGTTCAGAGTAATGTCGGCGAAGGCGACGTGAGAAGCATTGTTGCACTGGAAATGCGCGTACTGTGCTTTTTTGTCGAGTGTGACCGCGCCATCCTCGATCGAAAAGATCAGCATGTTGCCGCCTTTGCGCATCGTAACAGCGGGCGGGACAATATTTGCGCAGCCGTCGATAGAAATGGGTGTCAGCATGCGCAGGACCGCCTCATTGCTTTTTATGTCCTGCTTGCGGATGAAATACATCTGCTGCGTGCCTGTGGGCAGCGGATTTGTGTCCTTTCCGGGCGTTTCGAATTTCTTTCTGTATTTGTTGTCGTACTGCCAGGTGGAGGGTTTTTCCTCTTCCTTGTCCTGGCCGTATAAATTCGGCACGTAGGAGCCGTAAGGGGTATTCTGCTGCTGCTTTTGTTGTGACTGCGAGCGGTTTTGCTGGGCGAAAAGCTCCGCCGGCGCCGCGCAGAGGACCAGGGCAAAAACGGAGGCGAACAGCAGGGAGCGAGTCATAAAAACACCGGAAACATATAAATTCCTAACCTTCCCGAGATTATAGGTAATGGGCTTGTCCCGCAAGGCGGGGCTTAGGCCCCATCCACCAGTTTTGCGACGATCTGCGATGTGTAATCGACCATCGGGATGATGCGGTCGTAATCGAGGCGCGTGGGGCCGATGACGCCGATGGCGCCGACGATCTGTTCATTGACGTTTTTATAGGGCGCGATGATCAGCGACCAGCCGGACTGGTCGAATATCCGGTTTTCCGCACCGATGAAAATCTGCACTCCTTCCGCGACGTTCACGGAGCTGAGAATCTCCAGCATGTTCTGTTGTTGTTCGAGGTAGGAAAGAAGGGCGCGGGCGCGCTCGAGGTCCTGCAGTGCCTTGACGTCGCCGAGGAGGCGCGACTGTCCGCGTATGATGATGTGCGTGTCCTGCTTATTATGCGCCGGGACGGCGAGGCCCTGTTCGACGAGGCCTTGCGTGATTTTGTCGAGCTGCGAGCGGTTTTCGCGAATTTCCGCGAGGATGGTTTTCTCGGCTTCGGCGAAGCTTCGGCCTGCGAGTTTCGCGTTGAGGTAATTTCCCGCGGCCATGAGGGCGGTGGCGGGAATGTCGGAGGGCATCTCGAGAATGCGGTTTTCGACGAGGCCATTCTGGAACACGAGGACGGCGAGGATTTTCCCGGGCGCGAGCTGGACGAACTGGACCTGTTTCACAGCGCCGGTCATTTTCGGCGCGACGACGAGGCTGGCGCAGGAGGAGAGACCCGAAAGGAGAGACGTTGCCTGTTCGAGTACTTCGGTGATGGGGCGGTTCTGGGCGGCGCAGGCGGCCTCGATGCGGCGGCGGTCGTCCTGGCTTAAATTGCCGAGCTGCATCAGGCCGTCGATGTAGAGGCGGATGCCCTGTTCAGTGGGTAGTCTGCCCGCCGAAGTGTGCGGCGCGTAGAGAAGGCCGGAGTGCTCAAGATCGGCCATGGTGTTGCGGATGCTGGCGGGGGAGAGGTTGATGCCCGATACCTTGGAAATGGTGCGCGAGCCCACGGGTTCGCCGGTAGCAAGGTAAGTGTCGACGATGAAGCGGAATATCGTCCGCGAACGGTCGTTCAGTTCGGTGATCATGAGTGGAATATATAAGATTTTTTATGTTCTCCAAACAAACAAAACCGTAACCCCGGCGCAAGCCGGGGCCCACAGGGAATGATTTTTCCAACCAATGGGTCCCGGCTTTCGCCGGGATTACGTTTACTTTAATTGACAATTTATGTTTGGAGCTTAGACTGCCTACAAAATTAAAGGAAAAATTGCCATGACAAGACCCTCGGGGCGCCAGCCGGACAGCCTGCGGACCATCGAACTGATCCCGGACGTGAACAAGCACGCCGAAGGATCATGCCTCGTGAAATTCGGCGATACGCATGTGCTGTGCATCGCGACGGTCGAGGATCGCATCCCGCACTGGATGAAAAATTCGGGCAAGGGATGGGTGACGGCGGAATACGGCATGCTGCCGCGCTCGACCGGGACACGCATGGACCGCGAGGCGTATAAAGGTCGCCAGTCGGGACGCACGCAGGAAATTCAAAGGCTGATCGGACGTGCGTTGCGCTCGGTGGTGAATGTCGAGGCGATGGGCGAGATTCAAGTCAAAGTCGATTGCGACGTGATACAGGCCGATGGCGGCACAAGAACGGCGTCGGTCACGGGCGGTTTCGTGGCGATGCATCTTGCGTTTCAGCACCTGGTTAAAATCGGCATGCTGAAGAGCGTGCCGATCAATGACACGGTGGCCGCGATTTCATGCGGTATTCATGACGGCGCGAATGTGCTGGACCTCGATTACGCGGAAGATTCCGCCGCGGGGACCGATGCGAATTTTGTCATCACGGGCAAGGGCGGGCTGGTTGAAATCCAGGGCACGGCCGAGCGCGGATCGTTTTCGGATGAACAATTCCTTGCGCTGCTGGGCCTTGCGAAGAAGGGCTGCGTTGAACTTAGCGCGATGCAGAAAAAGGCGCTCAAGATTTGAGACGATTTGACGGATCCGAACTCGTCATCGCCACGCATAATTCCGGCAAGGCGCGGGAAATTTCCGAGCTGCTGAAGCCCTACATCAAAACATTCCATACTGCTGCCGAGCTTGATCTGCCCGAGCCTGAGGAAACCGCGCGCACGTTTACAGGGAACGCCGCGATCAAGGCGGTGGCTGCTGCAAAGCTCAGCGGCATTCCCGCTTTGGCGGATGACAGCGGGCTGAGCGTGACGGCGCTGAACGGCGAGCCGGGGATTTACTCGGCGCGGTGGGCGCTTGATAAAGACTTTAATGTCGCGATGGCGGAAGTGAACCGCCGCCTGGGAAAAAGCGTGGACCGTTCGGCGGCATTTATCTGCGCGCTGGCGCTGGCTTGGCCGGACGGATATGTGGAGAGTTTTGAAGGGCGGATCGACGGGAATTTGATATGGCCCCCGCGCGGGGGTAAGGGCTTCGGGTATGACCCGTTCTTTATCCCCGAAGGCGATACGCGGACTTATGGCGAGATCGAGCCGGAAGAGAAGCACAAGACGTCACATAGAGCGAAAGCTTTTGAGAAATTAGTAAAAACCTGCTTCTCGTAACCCCGGTGTAAACCGGAGTCCATTTTATTTATCCGTGATAGTCTATGGGTCCCGGCTTTCGCCGGGATTGCGATATGGATATAAGGGGCTATGAAAAGCAATCTCGTTGAAACTGGCATCTATATCCACTGGCCGTTCTGCAAGTCGAAATGCCCGTATTGCGATTTCAACGTCCATGTTCATGACAGCATCGACCAGGAGGCGTGGAAGAGCGCATATGTCCGTGCGCTGGGCCATTATGCAACGCGGTTTCCTGAAAGACGTATCGTATCGGTTTTCTTTGGCGGCGGAACGCCGTCGCTGATGCCTGTTGATACGGTCGAAGAGATTTTGAAAACAATAAATGATTCATGGGGATTGGCGGCGGATGCGGAAGTCACGCTTGAGGCCAATCCGACCTCTGTGGAAGCAGAGAAATTTAAGGGCTTCCGCGCGGCAGGAGTGAACCGTGTTTCACTGGGCGTGCAGTCGCTGGATGATGCGCAGCTGAAATTCCTTGGGCGGAAGCATGATGTGAAGGAAGCGCTGCAGGCGATTGAAACGGCGAAGGAAAATTTCGACCGTTATTCGTTCGACCTGATTTATGCGCGGCCCGGGCAGACGCTGGCGGCGTGGGAGGCGGAATTAGGGCAGGCGCTGGAGCATGCGGGCGGGCATTTGTCGCTTTACCAGCTTACGATCGAGCGCAGCACGCCGTTCTACATGGATCATGCGCGGGGCGCGTTCACGATGCCGGCGCAGGAACTGGCGGCGGATTTCTACAATCTGACGCAGGATATGCTGGAGGCGGCGGGCCTCCCGGCCTACGAGATTTCAAACCATGCCAAGGCGGGCCATGAGAGCCGCCATAACCGGATTTACTGGGAATATGGCGATTATATAGGCGTCGGGCCGGGCGCACATGGGAGAATATCAATAAATAGCGACAATGTATCTAATGACGACAATCCGGATGACATGCTGGATGACGCTAATAGATACAAAGTCGCCACTAGAGACCACCAAGCGCCGCAGATATGGCTGGACCGGGTGGTGCTTAAGGGCCACGGCGCCCACCCGGAGCAGCCTTTAACCCCGCGCGAGAAATTCCTCGAGGCGCTGATGATGGGATTGCGGCTGCGAGAAGGAATTACCCTCGAGCATTTACGGGCCAAGTCGGGGATAAAATCGACCGAGGCGCTGGACCACAAGAAGCTCCGGAAGCTGGTGAGCGAGGGATGGCTGAGCGGCGAGGCTGACCGCCTGCGCCTGACGCGCGAGGGCTGGCTGCGGCTTAACGCGATTGTGCCGTTTATGCTGAAGGACGGGTTCTAGGGCGCGGGGGCGGGGGCGGGAACCGGCGAGGGTTTCTCGATGCCGGGGACCGGGGCTGCATTGCTGCCGAGCGCATCCTTGCCATTCAGCAGGAGCTGTCCCTGCGGATTCATGATGAGTTCAAGAACATGGAGCGTCTGACCGTCGGCGGTTTTTTCGACGCGGGCGTTCTTTTTGATCTGCTCAAGCCGCGCGATGGTCGCCGCGATTTTCTGTTGCTCGGCGGGCGTGGCGGTTTTTTGCTTTTCCTTCATGCGCGCGAGAAGTGTGTCGAGCCCGCGAATGGTGGCTTTCGAATCCATGGTCGCGCTGTTGACCGCGCTGATGTCGGCGCGGGCGCGGCCGTCGAGTTTGATGTCGATGTCGGCGTTGCCCATGCGCGTGTCGGTCACGGTCATGAAGGTGCCGGCTTGTGAAAGGAGGGCGGGCAGCTTGATCAATAAGGACAGCCCGGCCAGTTTTCCCATTTCGGGGCGCTGGGCGGCGGAATCGAACGTGTTTTTGCCGAGATCGGCGATTTCACGGACGGGGATGTTTTCGATGACGATGTCGATATTCGATTCAGTGGGTGTGAGGCCCTGTTGTTCCGTGGCGGGCGTGATTTTGAGCCCTTCGTGGCCGCCTTTCAGTGCGAGGCGCACCTTGCCGGAATTGAAGCCCCCGAGTTCGAGGCCGAGAAAGCCCTTGGGTAAAGCGAGATTGCGCGTCACCCCGGCCACATCGGTTTTGGTGAGGTTCAATCCCGTGACATCGTAGCGGAGCTGGATGCCGTTGCCTGCGCCGGTCAAAAAGTCCGTCATCATATTGGCGACGGCGGCGGCGTGTGCGGAACTTGGCTGGCCTTTCGCAGCGCCGCCCGTAAGGCTTTCACCCAGCGCCGCCAGTTTTTCACGGTAGAGCCGGATAGCGGAGGAATCATATTTGTCGATGGCGAAGGTGATTTTCGCGTCGGCGATTTTCATGGTGTCCTTGTGCGGACCGCTGGCGTCGAGATTTTTGAATGTGATGGAACCGGGGCCGGACCATTTCCCGGCGGCGTCCTTGGTGAAGTCGTAAATGACGCGCGTTTCGGGAAGCTTTATGTTTCCCTCGCGGCCCGCGAACAGCATGTCCTTGTATTGCGCGTCGAGCTTGACGAAGCTTTGCAGCGTTTCGTCCCAGATTCCAGCGGCGCGCTGGCCCGCGATGGTGACGCGCATGATTTCAGCGCCGGTTTTGTCGGTGACGACGACAGGAGTCGGGATCGCAACGCGCATTTTCCACTGGCCGGGCGTATCGGCGGGGGAGGCGTTGATAGAGATCATGCCGAGGTCGATCTGCTCGTTCCGGGCATTGATGAGCTTGGTGTAGGGCAGGGTCACGGCATAGAAATCGCCCGCTTCCTCTACCATCACTTCGCCCTGGTATTCGATCTTGGTGACACCGTCGATCTCGGCCAGTTTTTTCTGCTCCTGGATGAAATTTTCGACCAGGGATTTGATTTTGGCCGCGCCGACCTTGTCGATGGCGGCGGCCTGGGCGGGCCATGCGAGTAGCGCCAGGGCGAGAGCGAGAAGAAGGCGGGTACGCGGCAGTGTCATTTGGGGCTCCGTGGCTGGAAAGCGGAACAAGAGTAAATCATATAGTCCGCCTATCATTCAATGGACAGGGACATGTTTTTCAGTCTATACCCTAAGGCGTATGCCATTCTTCGTTTTTTGGCCTGCAAACCGTGGTTTTCTGCGCTTCCGTTTCTCAAATACGCATCATGTATTCTGCGATACGGTTCTCGAAAACTACGCTTTTCGGCACAAAATACTTTGAATGAACACACGCCTTACACAAAGACAGGGTACGTAACGCCTTTAAATGTTGAACGCAGCAATCAGACAATTCAAGCTGGGCGACGACGGTATGATCCGTTATCAGCCCGACGCCAGCAACCCGCTTCCGGGTGAGCCTTTCGCAAAAGTCGTGAAAGGCGAGAAGATGCTGGAGCCCGACATCGAGGTTATCGATGCCGCCGGTCATGATACGGAAGCGGTGCGTGGTATCCTGCGCGAATGGATTAAAAATCATATCCGCGTTGCACTCGAGCCGTTGATTGCGCTGGAGCAGACGGAGGGCATGGCCGAGCCGGTGCGCGGGATCTGCGCGAAGCTTTACGACGCGCTCGGGATCGTGCCGCGCGAGGAGGTGGAGAGCCTGACGGCGGCGCTGGACCCGGCGATGCGGCAGGTTTTACGCGCCAAGCAGGTGCGGCTCGGGCCGGTGCTGGTTTTCCTGCCGGCGCTGAACAAGCCCGCCGGAGTGAAGCTTCGCGGTTTGTTATACGCACTCTGGCATGGCAAGGACTTGCCGCCACCGCTGCCGCGGGATGGGGCTGTTTCGGTGAAGGTGGACGAGTCGGCGGACCGGGATTTCTTCCGCGCGGTGGGTTACCCGGTTTACGGGCCGCGCGCGATCCGGATCGACATGCTCGACCGCGTCATCAGCGCGATTTACGACAGCACCAAGGACGGAAAATTCCAGGCGCAGCATAAGATGGCGGAATGGCTGGGTTGCCAGATTGACGATCTGTACGGTGTTCTCACCGCGATGGGTCACAGGAAGGTCAGTGATGCGCCGGTAAAAGAAGAAAAGCCTGCGGAAGTTCAGGCGGCAGAAGAAAAGCTCGCCGAAGAAACAGTTACTGAAGAAAAACCGGCCGAAGAAAAGCCGGTGGAACAGAGTGCCCCTGAGGCGGAAGCCAAGCCCGAAGAGAAAGCGGCTGTTAAACCGCCCAAACCGGAACTGGCGATTTTTGCGCTGAAAAAAGGCAAGGCGTTCGAGAAGCGCGAGTTCAAACCCAGGACAGATTCCGGCCCGCGCCGGGAAAAATCAGATAAGACTGGCGGCAAGAAGCCCGGCGACAAGAAACATGGCGATAAAGTTCATGGCGACAGAAGGCCACGCCGCGACAAGCCGAACGACAAAAAGCCTGAGCGGACGCGCATGATTTCCGCCGAGGCAAAATCCAATCCTGCAGATTCGCCTTTTGCCATACTGGGGCAACTCAAGAAGGCCGGGAAAGATGGGGCTTAGGCCGGGAGTTTTTTTTCTGGTTGTTCTGTTCTGCGCCGCGCCTGTCCAGGCCGCGCGTTTTTCGGGCGATTACCTCCTGCAGATGTGCGCCAGCGATAAAGACGGCAAGGAACTTGTGGCGGGCGGGCATGTCGCGTGCCAGTCCTATATCGCCGGTGTTCTCGATTACCACAATTTAATCCGTTCGCTGGGCACGTCGCCGAGCGTGGAGTTCTGCGTGCCGGAAAATGCCGGGCTGAACCAGTTGCAGCAGGATGTCGCGGCTTATTTGTTCAAGAACAAGAAGCAGCATGGCGCGTTTATCGCCGCGCCCGCGGTGGCGCTTGCGCTGTTTAATGCTTACCCCTGTGGTAAAAAATCAAAATGACAGCCAGGCCGATGGGCCTCAATTTCATTCATTAAAACTGATTCATTATCCATCCGAGCAGGATGATCTGCGGCACGGTGACGAGCGGCAGGAAGAACGCGATCTTCCATGATTTCGTTGCTTCGCGCATGACGAGGATTTCCGTGTAGTCGGTGGAAACACCCGCCATCAGGAAGGCGAAGGCGTTGCCGGGCGCGGCGGCGCGGGTCATGATGTCGGCGGCGACGGGGGCGGAGCCTTCGGAGCAGACCTCGAGCACGGTGGTGGCGAGGATTGTCATCCCGAGGCCGAAGAGGGTGGGCCCGAACCATTCCGCGAAAGTTTCATGGGGCACGAAAGTGCGTACTGCCGCGGCGATGATGATGCCGAGCAGCAACCAGCGCAGGAGCATGCGGGCTTCGCGCATGCCGCTGGTGACGAGCTCAATAAAAAACTTTCCGCCGGGTTTGAAACCCTTCAGGCGCGTTCTGCAATCGGCGACGATGGAAAAACCGGGGATTGGTTCGGATTTGTTCGGATTATCGGGAAGGATTCCCGCTTTGACCAGGGCCATAAAGATGAAGCCGGAAATCACGGCCACTACAGCCGAGAGCAAGATGAAGGCGAGGGTCCATTTCAGGCCGATCAGGGTGATGAGGATGATCGTCAGCGAGAGAGAATTCCACGGGCTGGCGATCAGGAAGGCCATGACCTGCGGCAGGCTGACGCCGCGCTCATAGAGTTTTGCCCCGATCATGAGGATGCCGTGGTTACACATGTCGAGCAGAAGCCCGGCGAATACCGCGCGGAAAATGCCGCCGATGGAATCGCCGCGGCCCATGGCGACCTGGAAATATTCGCGCGGGACCTTGTTCATCAGGCCCACAATGAGAATGCCGAGCACGATGCCCCACCACATGGTGGAGAGAAATTCGAGGACCGTGTGGGCGAAATGGTCGATTTGTGTGACGCCCAGCCCTACGAAATGCAGCACGAGCGTGACGAGGATCACGGAAACGCTGCCCCACAATATATAATCGAAGCGCTCTTTGCCGTGATCGTGGTCGTCATTATTCGTGGAGCAGCAATCTGTCATTGGTCGAACCTTTTAAGGAGATTGCCGAGTTCCATGATTTTCTCGGAGGATTTTTTACGGTTGCCTGCTGTTATGGCACCGGCCACGCAATGCTGCAAGTGGGTTTCAAGCACATTGGCCTCAACTGATCGCAACGCGGCGCGCGCGGCACGAAGCTGGGCGATAATGTCGGTGCAATAGCGGCCTTCGCCGATCATGCGGCCGATACCCTCGACCTGCCCGGCGATGCGGTTGAGTTTTTTCAGTTCTTTTTCGTGGCTGGGGTGTTTGGTCATGGTTGTTTCATATGAAATAAGGCGCTACGAAAGCGAAAAATGCGCCGATCAGAAAAGCCACAAGGGAAAAAATATAGATGCCGGCGCTGATGCGGCGGAGGCGCGTGCAGGCGCGGGCCTGCGCCGGGTCCGCGGGGCAGGGGAGATTGCGTGCGCGGAGTGTCATGACTCCCGCCACTGCGAGCATTACGGCGGCGAAGGAGAATACCGCAAGTTTATATTCCGAAAGCCAGACGATCTGTGGAAATGCACCGACAAGACCAGCTAGCGATGCGCCCATACCGAGGGAGATGAACAAAGCGGGCAGCGCGCAACAGACAAGCGTCCCGGCCGAGAAGAAGAGGCTGAGCGTGGGGGTGAGTGTGTCTTTGATACTGAAATGTTTCATCGGGTAATTTTATTAACATTATAACCGGATTGGGTGATCAGGTTTGTGATTTCTTCGTCCGACAGGGTGGCGTCTTTGTTGATTTCAAGAGTTACGGTATGGGTATCAAGATCAATGACAACGCCCTGAACTTCCTCGCGCTGGTAAAAAGTCTTTTCCAGTGCGCGTGCACAAAAATCGCAGACCATGCCGTCGACGCCGACGGTGATGGTTTTCAGGGGCCCGTGTGATTTGCCGTTATGGTCGGCAAAAGCGGGAGACGAGAAAGTTATTAGAGCGGCCAGGATAAGAAATAGTTTTTTCACGAGTCTCTCCTAAAATTGTTGTGTGAAGTTGAATAATACGCCGCCGTCGAGATTGTAACCGGCTTCGAGTAGCGTTGTGCCTTTAAAGAGCCGCACCAGCGGCGTGAGTGAAAAAGTGTCGTCAGCGCCTGCGTCGTAATCGGCCTGGAGCATCAGCCATGTGTGCAGATCGCCGTAATCGCCTTCATACGGTGCGACGCCGAGGCGGGCTTTATGTTTCACGAATTTGTCCTGATCGTCCGCCCAGAAAAAGCGGTTTTCGTAGAGCGTGAAGAAGCGGCGGTTTTCCCAGTCGATTTCCATGCCTGTGAAAGCGGCGGGGTCTGTATTGCCGCTGCCGTAAGCGATTCCGGCGCCCGATTTGAGATAAAGGTTGGCTTGTGAATTTGTGCTGTTCCAGCGTTTCAGCAAAATATCGAGCGTGGCGACGTCCGTATTGAATTTTTCTTCACGGAAATATTCGTGTTGAACGCCGAGAGCGTATTTCGGGGTGACGGTGTAATTGATTTGTGTGCCATTGCTGACGGTGTCGTTCATCAGCATGACCATCCAGCCGCCGGGCCATGAAACGGGCCGGGCCTGGGCGGCGGTGGGGAAGGCCAATAAAATCACGCATATTGCCATGAATCTCATTCTTTCATAATATACCCCCAAGGGGTATATAGTCAAGCTAAGCGGCCTCTTCGAAATTGCACGAAAAAATGTTAAACTCCGGTTGCTATGACTGAATTTCCAAAACGCGTGGTTTATGTCGACGACGAGCCGCAGGCGCGCAGGATCGTGAAAGATGCGCTGGGCGGGGATGAGGATGACCCGCATTTCCTCGTGACCTGCGCGACGGGACGGGAGCTGATCGCGCGGCTGCGCGAGCTGCAGCCCGAGCTTATCCTGCTGGATCTGCGCATGCCGGATATGAACGGGCCGGACACGATCGACGCGCTGCGCAAGAACCCGGCCTATAACAACGCGCCGGTGATTTTCGTGACCGAGCGCCAGCGCGTGAAGATGATCGAGGATTACAAGGCGCTGGGTGTTATCGGAGTCATATACAAGCCGCTTGAGCCTGCGAATATCCGGGCGCAGATTGAAAAGATATGGCAGGAGCGGGTCGTGGAAGCCTAGCTCTCGCGTCCGATCGTGTAGGGAATCAATTCATCCAGAAGGGCGCGCATGGGATGGTCGGGTGCCTCGGCCAGCGCGAGGCGGGCTTTTTCGCCGTAATCGCCGGCGAGGGCGAGGGAGCCAGCAATTGAATCGTGGGATTTGATGATGTGCTGGGCTTCGGCGAAATCTTTGGGGCTTTGCTGTTTCTCGCCAAGCGTGCGCGCCCAGAATTTCATTTCTTCAGGTGAGGATTTCATCAAAGCGAGGATAACGGGCGCGGTCATTTTGCCTTCGCGGAAATCATCGCCCGGCGTTTTGCCGATTTTGTCTTTTGTTGAGGCGTAGTCGAGCGCGTCGTCGGTGATCTGGAAGGCGATGCCGAGATTGAGGCCGTACTCCGCCATGGCTGTTGCCGCAGATTTATCGGCACCCGCGATAATCGGCCCGACCTCGCAAGCGGCGGCGAACAGCGCGGCGGTCTTGGCGCGGATGACCTCGAGATATTCACCCATGCCGGTCGAAAGGTTGTTCGTGGTGGAGAGCTGCATGACTTCGCCCTGCGCGATAATGGCGGAGGCGCCAGAGAGGATTTTCAAAACTTCCAGCGAGCCGTCATCGACCATCAACTGGAATGCGCGGGAAAAAAGAAAGTCGCCGACAAGGACGCTGGCCTGGTTACCGAAAACGAGATTGGCGGAGTCCTGCCCGCGCCGGGCGATGCTTTCATCCACCACGTCATCGTGCAGCAGCGTGGCCGTGTGAATGAATTCGACGGCGGCGGCGAGATTGTGGGCGCGTTTCATATCGCCATTGAAAATAGAGGTGGAGGCGAGGGTCATCAGGGGACGGATGCGCTTTCCACCGGCGGCGATCAGGTAGGCGGCGAGGCGCGGAATCAGCTCGACGGGCGAATCCATGCGGCGGATGATTTCCGCGTTCACGGCCTTCATGTCGCCCGCGAGCATGTCCGAAAGCCTGTCGAGCGGGCCCGTGAGTGCGGATTGTTTTTTTCCGGCCTGTGCTGTCATAGGATGAGTTTTAAACGCTTAACGCTTGTGCGGCAAGGCGGTTTAAAGCGTTATCGGGGCGCGGGGTTTTCTTTCGCGGCGCCTGCCGAGGGTTCGAAATCGGCGGGATTCGTAACGGTGATAGTGCGCATCTGGCTGCGCTGGGCCTTGTTGCGGCGGTATTCATCGAGGATGGCGGCGATGCCTGTGGGCGGGGCGGGTTCGCGCTCGACCTTGGTCGATTTTTGCTCTTCTTCTTCCTGTTTGGCTTTTTCAGCAGCAGCGGCTTTTTCTTCGGCTTCTTTTTTGTCAGCCTCTTCGACGGCGGTTTTTTCCTCCTCCGTCATTTCGGGTTTGCCCGCGGCGAGGGCTTTATATTTATTCCAGATGCGGACCGAGGGGGCTTGTTCTTCCTGTTTCGGCGGCTCTTTCCCAGGGGAGACGGTTTTCATGCGGATATGGGTGGTGCCGCTGTCGGGCGCGGTTTCCTGGATGCGGGTATAATGCATGGGGCCGGTGGCAGGGTTTCCTTCCGCATGGGCGGGGGAGGCAAAAACAGCCGGAAGTGCTATAAAGATAAACAGGGCAAGCGGACGCATGCCCCTATTATCAGGATTTTACGCCGATGACGCAAACACAAAAGCAAAAGGAAATTCCGGCAATCAGCGAGGCGAGCCGTAAGGACCTCACATCGCTGCGGGATATGTCGCAGGCGATGCGCCAGTCGAAAGACCCGGATTATTTCGAGCAGCAGCTGACATACGTGGAAGAGGGCGCTCGCGCGGTTCTGATCGCGTCGATGGATGGCGTCGATGCGGGGTACTGCATTCTCAACTGGCAGCCTAAATACGGGTTTTTTAAAGCGAATAATATTCCGGAGATCCAGGACCTGAATGTACTCCGCGATTTCCGCCGCCGGGGAATAGCGACGCACATCATCGGGCGTTGCGAGGCCATGGCCGTGAAAAAAGGCTATGGAACCATGGGCATCAGTTTCGGGTTGGATGCCAGCTACGGGGCGGCTCAGAGGCTCTATGTGAAGCTCGGTTATATTCCTGACGGGCACGGGGTGACCTATGACCGGCGGGCGGTGCCGTTCGGGGAATTCAAGCCGGTGGACGACCAGTTGTGCCTGATGATGGTGAAAATTTTATAAAGTGTTGGCTGGAGATTCGCGCCAGAAATTTTCGCTATTGAGGTCAACAGTCAGTCTGGCGATTCCTTTTTCGGCGTTGATATAAGCTTCCGCGAACGCGGATTGAAGCGTGCTGAGTGTCTGTGTCACGTACTCATCGCCCGAGAATTTTAAGACTCCTGATAGAGCTTTTGCAGGTGGCATCTCCAGCGGAACATAGCAATCGCCTTCACTTTCGCCAGTGTTTTCATAGACGAAGGAATCGTAGCCGCGTTCCAAGGCCCAATTGCGCAGGCGCATGGTCATAGCCGCCCATACGATTTCTGCAGGCGGGTTAAAGGGATTGAGAATGCTTGCGCGCTCTTCTCTCTTTCTTAATTCACTTTTGAACAAAGGATCGCCGGTAATGGTGTGCTGCATTTCATGAATATCTTCCTGGTCAAGACGTTCGTAAACGTCATCCGGGTATATGACAGACGTGAAAGGGTAAAAAAGTTTTTGTAGTGATATTCTTTCAGCATCAGTCAGTTTATCATTGTCTTTAAATATGGCCATAGCGCCACTGCCGATTGGGTCGTCGTCCCAGCAATCGGTCAGACGCAGCGGGTTTTTGAAATCGATGGTGAAAGTGTACAGGCCGCGTTGTTCAGCAAATCTGCTGAATGATTTCATATAATCTTCGGTTGTTTCGCGGCGAAGCAGCGTCCCTTTTTGGTCGTATACATTAAATTGATTAGCTGCCGTCACGGCGTGGATGAGCGCACCATTGAAAACAGTTTCAACCCGTCTTGCCGCGGCGATCTGTGAGCCTAGATGTATCAAAGGCTGCAGGACATCTTCCGGTTTGTCTTTGCTGCTGTGATATAAAATCATAGGGTACCCTAGTTTTAAGTTATGGAAATATATTGCATATACGTGATGAATGTCAAATTGCGCCATACTTCTTTGACTTTCTGGCGGAATATGCTAATAAATCCGGGCCTTTATTCGCATTGCCAAGGAGTCTTTAGATGACCAAGTGGGTCTATAGTTTCGGCGCCGACAAAACCGATGGCAATGCCACGATGAAGGAGTTGCTCGGCGGCAAGGGCGCGAATCTAGCCGAAATGTCCAATCTGGGTCTGCCTGTGCCCCCCGGTTTCACGATCACCACGGAACTCTGCGTTCATTACTACGCCAACGCCAAGAAATACCCCGATGCGCTGAAGAAAGAGGTCGAATCGGCCCTTGGCGCTGTCGAGAAATCCATGAGCATGAAATTCGGCGACGTGAAGAACCCGTTGCTGGTTTCGGTTCGTTCGGGCGCGCGCGCCTCGATGCCGGGCATGATGGACACGGTTTTGAATCTCGGCCTCAACGACAGGACGGTTGCGGGCCTTGCCGAAAATTCGGGCGATGCGCGTTTCGCGTGGGATTCATACCGCCGCTTTATCCAGATGTATTCCGACGTGGTGCTTGAGGTCGACCACCATGAATTCGAAGATGTGATCGATAACTACAAGCGCTTCAACAAGATCAAGAATGATACCGAGATCACGGCTGATGGCTGGCGCGAGATCGTCGGCGAGTTTAAGGAGATTGTGAACCGCGAACTGGGCCGCCCGTTTCCGGACGATGTGCATGAGCAACTCTGGGGCGCGATAGGTGCCGTGTTCAATTCATGGATGACGCCGCGCGCGGTGACATACCGTAAGCTGAATGAGATTCCCGAAAGCTGGGGCACGGCTGTCAATGTGCAATCCATGGTGTTCGGCAATATGGGCGATGATTGCGCGACAGGCGTTGCGTTCACGCGCGATCCGTCGACAGGCGAGAATTATTTCTACGGCGAATATCTGATCAACGCGCAGGGCGAAGATGTTGTTGCGGGGATCCGCACGCCGCAATCGCTGACGAAGCAGGGCCGTGAAAAAGAGGGCAGCGAACTGCCGTCGATGGAAGAGTTGATGCCGGGCGTGTTCAGGCAGCTGGCGGGCCTGCGTGAAAAGCTGGAGAAGCATTTCCGCGACATCCAGGATATTGAATTCACCGTGCAGAAGGGTGAGCTATACATGCTCCAGACCCGGAACGGCAAGCGCACGGTGGCGGCGGCGCTCAGGATCGCCGTCGATATGGTGAATGAAAAGCTGATTACGCAGGAAGAAGCGCTGCTGCGCGTCGATCCGCAATCACTTGACCAGTTGCTGCACCCGACGCTGGATCCGAAGGCGGAGAAAAATATTATCACCAAGGGTCTGCCGGCTTCACCCGGCGCGGCGAGTGGGAAAATCGTTTTCAATTCGGATGATGCGGAAGTGAAAGCGCATGCGGGCGAGGCGGTTATTTTATGCCGCCAGGAAACGAGCCCGGAAGATATTCACGGCATGCACGCGGCGCAGGGAATCCTGACATCGCGCGGCGGTATGACGAGTCACGCGGCGGTTGTCGCGCGCGGCATGGGCAAGGCTTGTGTTGCCGGAGCTGGTGAATTGCATATCGATCAAAAATCCAAAGTCATTCGCTTCCGCGATCAGAAAATTAATGAAGGTGATATTATTACGATTGACGGCTCCACGGGCGAAGTCATGCTCGGCGAAGTGGCTACGATCAAGCCGAAAATGTCTGGCGATTTTGGTACCATCATGCAATGGGCGGACGAACGCCGCCGCATGCGCGTGCGCGCGAACGCGGAAACGCCGCTGGATGCGCGCACGGCACGTGATTTCGGCGCGGAAGGTGTTGGTTTGTGTCGCACAGAGCACATGTTTTTCGAGCCCTCCCGCATTCAAAGCGTGCGCGAGATGATTTTCGCGGATAACGAGGACAAGCGCCGCAAGGCCCTGTCAAAATTGCTGCCCGAGCAGCGTTCGGATTTCGCGCAATTGTTCGAGATCATGGAAGGGCTGCCGGTGACGGTGCGTTTGCTTGATCCGCCGCTGCATGAATTCCTGCCGCACGAGCCGGAAGATATTGTTTCCTTCGCCAAGACTGCCGGGATCGAGAGCGACGCGGTACGCAGGCGCCTGAACGATCTGCACGAGATGAACCCGATGCTTGGCCACCGTGGTTGCCGCCTTGGGATCACGTACCCGGAAATTTACGAGATGCAGGCGCGGGCGATTATTGAGGGCGCGCTGGAAGCCGGGAAGAAAACCGGCAAGGTGGCGCAGGTCGAGATCATGATCCCGCTGGTCGCGACACGTAAAGAACTCGCGCTGATGCGCAAAGTGGTGGAAGACACGGCCGAGGCCGTGTTCGAGGAAAAGAAAACAAAGATTGAATTCTTGACCGGCACGATGATCGAGCTGCCGCGCGCCGCGCTGACGGCCAATGAAATTGCGGAAGAGGCGGATTTTTTCAGCTTCGGTACGAACGATCTGACGCAGACGACTCTTGGTGTGAGCCGCGATGACGCCGCGAATTTTCTCCCGACCTATGTTGGTAAAGGAATCTTTGAGCGCGACCCGTTTTCATCGCTGGATACGGCGGGTGTCGGGCAACTGATTGAGATCGCGAAAGAGCGCGGGCGTTCGGTGAATCCGAAATTGAAGCTCGGTATTTGCGGCGAACATGGCGGCGACCCGGCATCGATCGCGTTCTGCGAAAAAGTAGGGCTGGATTATGTTTCGTGCTCGCCATACCGCGTGCCGATCGCGAGACTGGCGGCGGCGCAGGCCTCGATCCGCGAGGGCATGAAGAATACTTTAAAAAAAAGTAAAGCGGCCTGATCTTTAGGCGGCGACTTCGTCCTTAAGCAAAGCAATTCCGATATCGCCGCAACGTGAGCGCATTTCGCCGAGCAGGGCGTCGTTCACGCGGATTTCCTCGCCGGGTTCGCGAAGGAGCTCGCCGCTCACGGTATAGAGATGCTTTTTGCCGAGACCGCGGTGATGCATGCGCGCGGTGAGTTCCTGCCCGACATAGCAGCCTTTGTCGTATGAAACGCCGTTCAGGCTGTCGATGCGGCCTTCATCGAGCGTTGATTTTTCGGGGATCAAATCGCGACTGCCGTCGGGGATGGTGAGGGAGATGCGCATTCGGTCCCATGTGTCGAAAGGCTGTTCGGGAAGCATGGGCTTTTCGAATGAGCGGAAACCTAAATTCGAATGACGGGGGTCCGGATAGATGGATCCCCCGGTCAAGCCGGGGGATGACATTATTAAATAAACTGAAATATTTTCTTCGCAGTCGATGTTCACATTCGCGCGGAGTTTATATTTTGAGAGGCGGGAGGACAGATCCTGCGCACGCGGGCCGCCTTCGCATTCGAGGAGAAGCGCGCCGTCTTTTTCAGTGATGAAAAAATCATGCAGGAATTTTCCCTGAGGACTGAGCAGGCAGGCGTAAACACACGGCTGCGTATCTAACAGGCTGATGTCGTTGGTGACCATGTCCTGCAGAAATTTCCGGGCGTCCGGGCCGGAAACCGTGACCAATCCGCGGTTTTTCAGGGTTGTATAAAACGCTTTTTCTGCCATGATTTCTTTATGAAAGTTCTGTTTATCACATCGAGCCGCCTGGGCGACGCCGTTCTTTCGACCGGCCTTCTCGGTTATATAACGCAAACCTACCCGGGCGCCAGAGTGACAATCGTGGCGGGGCCGATGGCGGCGCCGCTGTTCGACGGTTATCCTAATCTAGAGCGCATTATCCCGCTGGAGAAGCACCGCTACAGCCTGCATTGGGCGCGGCTGTGGCGGCAGGTGGCGGGCACGCGCTGGGATATCGTCGTGGATATGCGCAATTCCGCCGTATCGCGGCTTATTTCCGCGCGGCAGAGATGCATCATGGGCGCTCAGGTGGATTCATCGCGTCACAAGGTCGAACAGGCGGCGCAGGTGATGAAGCTGGAAACCGTGCCCGCGCCGTGCCTGTGGTTTACGCAGGGGCAGAAGAACGCGGTGGAGCGGTTGATCCCGGCAGGCGAGCCGGTGCTGGGTGTCGGGCCTGCCGCGAACTGGCAGGGCAAGATGTGGCCGGCGGAGAATTTTATGGTGATCATCCGGCATATCATAGGCCCAGGCGGTATTTTGCCGGGGGCGCGGGTGGCGGTGTTCGCCGCGCCGGGCGAGGAGGATATTGCGCGGGGCGTTCTTGAATCCGTGCCGCGGGAGCGGCAGATCGACATGATCGGCAAAGCCGATGCGGGCATTGCGGCGGCGGCGCTGGCGCGCTGCGCGTTTTATATCGGCAATGATTCCGGCCTGATGCATACGGCGGCGGCGGCGGGTGTGCCGACGCTGGGGTTGTTCGGGCCGAGCTACCCGCATCTTTACAGGCCGTGGGGCGCGCATGCGGATTATGTTTCGACGCCCGAGAGCTATGACGAGTTGACGGCTTATGACGATTATAATCCGGCTACAGCGCCGAGCCTGATGCATTCGCTCAGCGTCGAATCGGTGAAAGAAAGCCTGGAGCAATTTCGCTTCGTAAATACTGCAAAAGCGTCATCCTGAGCGAAGTCCTGCGAAGCAGGACGAAGTCGAAGGATCTAAACTTTTGGATAGATTTAAGATCCTTCGGCTGCGCGCCCGCTTTAACAAAGCGTACGCTCCGCTCAGGATGACAGATAAAAAGGTTAATCGTTATATTGCTGGTCGATGTTTTTCGGCTCGCTCAGGGCCGCATCGCGCGGGTCGCTGCCGTAATCGACATGCGACTGGAACCATGAACGCCGGGCCTTGGTCGCAACCTTGTACGGAACGTATTTCACGCGCTCCCAGCCCTTGGCCATCATGCAGCCTTCGAAATCGGTGTAATCGGTGTGCTCGGCCAGCAGGGCGCCGTCGCGCTCAGGCGTGTCCCAGTCCGCAAGCTGGTCCTGGTCCATTTCGTCGGGGTCGAGGACCTTGCCTTGGCGGTCGGTTGGAATGGCGTCCTTGATCGAGCCAAGGCCCTCAAGTTCGCGCAGTTCAACCACGCAGCGGCTGATGTCGCGGTTGAGCATCTGCTGGGCTTTGGGCCCCTCGGCGTAGATCGCGTCGCTGATGTTGGCGCGTTGCCAGTATTGACCATTGTCGATGTCGACCGACGAGCAGGCGCCAAGTGCCAAAACGAGTGGAATACCAAGAAGGGCTTTGAAGCGGGACATCATGAGAATCTACCAGAATCGTTGAATACTACCGCAAAAGAATAGCAGGAGGCGGGGTTCGGCTCAATGCTGTTTTCCGGGCTGTTTTCCGGCCTGTGGATCATCAATCCACCAGGTCTCAAGGACCATGCCGTAAAGCGGGGTCTGGGCGGGCCTGTGCAGCGGTTTCCAGTAGGCGACATCGTCGGCCCCGGCGTAATAAAGGGGAATCATGTAGGTCCCATCCAGCAGTTTTTTATCCAGTTTCCGGACGGTGGAGACGAGCTCCGCCCGGTCGCGGGCCTGGGCGACCTGGTGGGCGAGGGCGTCGATCTCAGAATCGCACACCCCGGCATAATTGAACCGAGCGGGCTGTTTGGCGGCCTCGCAACTCCAGTACAGCACCTGTTCGGTGCCGGGCGAGAGGGTGGACAGCCAGTAATAGAGCGTCATGTCGTAATCATATTCATTCAGGCGGCGGATATATTGCGCGCTGTCGAGCAGGCGGATTTGGATATCAATGCCCATTTTCTGCAGGGCGTTTTTGAACTGGAGCGCGATTTTTTCATCCTCGGGGGCGCTGAGGATGATTTCGAAGGTGAAGGGTTTGCCGTCCTTCATGCGCTTGCCGTTTTGGACAAGCCAGCCCGCTTCGTTCAGAAGTTCGTTGGCCTTGCGCAGGTTGGCGCGCGTATCATTCGAAGGAAGCGGCGGCGCATCCGGCGCGGCAAGCTCGGAATTGGCGAAGTAGCTGTTGATGTGTTTGTACTGGCCGTGGAAAATATTTTTATTCATCCAGTCGAAATCAAAAAGAAGATTGAGCGCCTGACGCACGCGGATGTCGTCGAACGGCGCGCGGCGGGTGTTGAAGATGAAGGAGCGGATTTTTTCCGGACGGCCATGGGGGAGTTCGTCCATCGCGACGCGGCCATCCTTCACGGCGGGAAAATCGTAGCCGCTGGCCCATTTGCCGGCGTCCCATTCGCGGCGGAGCGAGAGATTCCCTGCCTTGAAGGCCTCGAAGGCGACGGTGTCGTCGCGGTAGTAATCATAGGTAATGCGGTCGATATTGAAGTGGCCGACAGTGGGCAGCAGGTCCTTCGCCCAGTAATCGGGCACGCGTTCATAGACGATGCGGCGGCCCGGATCGATTTCCGAGATTTTATAAGGACCATTGAGCAGTGGTTTTTCGAGGACGCTTTCGTCGAAACTGCGTCCGCTCCACCATGCTTTTGAGAGCACGGGCATCATGGCGAGGATCATGATGGTTTCGCGGTCTCGGTCTTCGCCGAGTTTGAACTGCACGGTGCGGGCGTCGATTTTGTTAACTTCGCTGACGATTTTGTAAACGCGGCGCATGTTGGGGCGGCCGTGATCGCGCAATGTTTCGAAAGAAAAAATGACGTCGTCGGCGGTGATGGGGCTGGCGTCATGGAAACGCGCTTTTGGATTAAGATGGAACGTGATGGAGGAGCGGTCCTCCGGCACGTCGGCTTTTTCGGCGATAAGCGGGTACATAGTGAAGGGTTCGTCCCAGACGCGGGCCATGAGGCGGTCATAGACGAGGTTCAGGCCTTCGGCGGATTTGCCCTTGATGGCGTAAGGGTTGACGCTGTCGAAGGTGCCGAGGCCCGTCATAGTGGTGGAGCCGCCCTTGGGCGCGTCCGGGTTGGCATAGTCCAGGTGGGTGGCTTCGGGACCGTATTTCGCTTTGCCGTGCATAGCGAGGCCAAAATTATCTTCAGCGCTGGCGCTCGCGCTGAAAATAAGGAAAATGGTAATGAAAAGAAGCGTGTAGTTCCGCATGGACATAGTGATAACAGACCCCCAAAGGCGTTCCAATCCCTATCTTAACCGTATTACGTTGGTGAAGGGGGATATCACGCGGCAGGATCTCGATGCCATCGTCACTTTTATTCCGCAGAACCTCGAATACAGGGGCGAGATCAATGCCGTCATTTTGAGGGAGGCGGGGAAAAAGCTCGACGAGTTTGTGCTGGAGAACGTATTCCGGCCGCGAGTGGGGGACGTCTATACCGTCCCGGCTTTCGACCTGTCATGTGCGCATATTTTTTTCTGTATCGTTCCGATCAAGCGCCTCGATATGGACAGACCGGACAAATACCTGGTGAATGCGTGCCGGAAGGCAATGGAGACCGCGAGTGCGATGGGGCTGCGGACGGTCGGTTTTCCGCCGCTCGGTTCAGGCAAGCAGGGATTTCCCAAACCGCGCGCGGCGCGGCTGATGCTGCAGGCGATTTCGGAACGGCTTGACGGCACCATCGAGGAGGTGCGCATCGTCGCGCGCACCGAAAATACGCTGGATGTTTACAGGCAGAGGCTGCGCGCCATGATGGCGTGATTTATTGCAGGGTGAGGTGCGAAAAATCCACGGCAGCGTCTAAAGAGATTTGAGGTGCAGCAGCCTGCATGTGCTTCAGGGCTTCTTCCCATTTATCCAGATCGCGTGGATCGGTCATTAGACTATAACTTTCCGATTTATTCATTCCGCCTAACCCTGCGTTCTTGTCTGCGGTCCAGATGAATTTTACAATGACCGGATCGGCGAATAAAGGGTGCGTGAGCGTGAGGGTTCCGGTCTCGCCATGTTTATTCGGGCATTTGAAGTCTTTCTCTGCGCCCTGCATGGACATGGTTGCGGCAAACAGTGAGTGGAAGCGTTCGCTGTCAATGCCGATCAGGGTGTTGAAATCATCTATGATCTGGTTATTTACCCAGAAGCATTCACTTAAATCGTCCATTAATTGCTGTAGCGTGATTTCAAGCTGGAATAGTTCTTCCGGGTCCTCTGTTTCAGCGCCTTTTAATATCCTTGCGGCGTGCGGGACTTCGGAGGGCGCCGGCATTATATAATTAATCTCAGGATAGAAAGGATGTGTGATCACAAGGTTTGGTCCCGGCTTTTTTCCTTCGCGCGGCCTATGGACCTCTATGCCTAAATAGTTTTTCAGTATGTTTGAATAATATTTGTGGTCGTCAGGCTTGGTGATCTCGAGCCGGAAAAAACTATCCAGAAAACCGTAACTTTTTTGCATTGTCGCGCGAAATTCGGGCGAGCCTGTAAATTTTAAATTCACTTTTTCCCCGGTGATTGCGTGGTCTTTCTCCAGCAGCCATTCCACCGCGCCATTTTTATCAATTGTTTTTCTGACCTTGCCGCGCATTTCAAAATATTCAATGATGTGTTTTATAGCGGCGCTGACATTTTTATCCATGTTGCTGAACACGTCAGTGAAATTTGTTATTTCCGTTCTGACGTCTTTTATGTTCGTGCCGTTATAAAACGGCATAAGCAGCTCTAATTCGTAATCGGGTTGGGAAAGGAAATATTGTTCGTCCTCTGTTTTATTCAATACCAGTTTGTATTCGTCCATGTTTTCTTTAAGGAACGCAGTAAAGGAGCCTACCTCCTGATTTAATTTTTCCAGAAGGCGTTCGATTTCGGATTCAACGAGTTTATCCGCGGAGGCAATGATTCCCGTAACAGGCAGCAGCGCGTGGCGGAGTGCGACGAGAGAGGGGCAGCCCGGGACATCGACGACTTCCACATCGTCCGGTACAGCTTCGCGCAGAAGCATTTTTCGCAGGGTGGCTTTTTCAGCGCCGTTTGAAGAACCATTCTTCGCCTTGGGCACGGCGGGTTCATGCTGGCCGGCCTCTACGGCAAGGCAGGCTTTAGCGGCTTTTTTCTGGTATATCGGGTTTGTTGTTCCGTGAGGGAAGATCACAACCCGGCCCGTTTCCCCGTGCTCAAGCTTGATGTGCGATCCATTCTGACTTTTTGGGCGATAGCCATGATAGCCAAGCATCGTAATGATCCTGGCTGTGCGCATCGGCTGCGCGGTTTCGAATACGCGTTTAAGGCCCTCTTCGCCGGATCTTTTAGCAACTTTACTCATAGTCGGTCCCTGTAGCCGGTCCTTGCTTCCAAATCCTAAAGAAGCACAGAATTTGCCACAAGGTCAACAGTTATGAAAACATAGGCTTAGGCGGCTTTTTTCAGCAGTTCCGAGTAGGCCTGCTGGGGGCGGGGGCCGATATGGCCGATGACTTCGGCGGCAGCGGCGGCACCAAGGCGTCCGCATTTCCCGAGCGGCATGTTTTCCGTGAAGCCATAGAGGAAGCCCGCGGCGAACTGGTCGCCGGCGCCGGTGGTGTCGACGACCCGGGACACGGGGGCGGCGGCGATGGTGATTTCCTCGCCATTGCCGAGGACAACCGCGCCTTTTTCGCTGCGGGTGATGACGGCGATTTCACATTTGTCTTTCACGGCGTTTTTCGCATCGTCGAAATTTTTCGTCTGGTAGAGCGAGATGAGTTCATCCTCGTTGGCGAAGAGAATGTCGATGTGGTTTTCGACCAGTTTGCGGAAGTCATTGCGGTGACGATCGACGCAGAAGGGATCGGAAAGGGAGAGCGCAACGCGGCGGCCCGCATCGTGTGCGGCGTCGGCGGCGCGGACAAAAGCGGCTTTCGCCTGTTCACGGTCGAAGAGGTAGCCTTCGAGATACGTGATCTGCGCGGAGGCAATCAGTTTTTCATCGATGTCGTCGGCGTGCAGTTCGACGCTGGCGCCGAGGAAGGTGTTCATCGTGCGCTGCGCGTCCGGCGTGACGAGGATAAGACAGCGGCCAGTCGGCGCGCCGAGGGCAAGCGGAGTGGTGGTGAAGGTCACGCCCTGCGCACGGATGTCATGCTGGAATGTCTGGCCGAGCTTGTCATTGGCGACCTTGCCGATGAAGCCGCCCTTGCCGCCGAACGAAGCGAAGCCTGCCATCGTGTTTGCGGCGGACCCGCCGGAGGCTTCAATCCCGGGGCCCATTTCGCTGTAGAGTTCGACTGCGCGCGGCTCATCAATCAGGGTCATGGCGCCTTTTTCCATGCCGTTCTTTTTCTTCTGCACGGCGATGAAATCATCGGTGGTCTGCGAGAGTACATCGACGAGGGCGTTTCCGACGGCGACGACGCCGAGAGAGGCTTTGGACATAGCGGTTTCCTTTTTACAGCTTGCAAAAATGGGTATATAACCCAAAAATCATGGCCAAGAAACAGCAAAAAGACGCCAAAGTAAAGCTGATTGAATCGGCGATGAATATTGCCGCCAAGCAAGGCTGGGGGCACCTGACGCTGGCGGCTCTCGCGTCCGCAAACAAGATGACGCTGGCCGAGCTTCATGAGTATTTCGAGGATAAACAGGATATTTTAACGGCGCTGGGCCGCATGATCGACAGGCAGGTACTGGCGGCGGGCGAGGGTGATGAAGACAGCTCACCACGCGACAGGCTGTTCGACCTGCTGATGGAGCGGTACGAGGCGCTGAATGCCTACCGGCCAGGACTGGTTTCGGTGCTGGAGTCGTTCAAATTCGATCCCAAGCAGGCGGTGATCGGGTTGCCGCATTTGTGCAAATCGATGAACTGGATGCTGGAGGCGGCGGGGCAGGATTCCAATGGTTGGGGTGGTGCGCTGCGGCTGGCGGGGCTGACGGGGCTTTATATCAAGAATTTAAAGGTCTGGGCTGGCGATGACAGCGCGGATCTCGCGAAGGTTATGGCATCGCTCGACAAGGATCTCGGGCGGGCGGAAAGCCTTGCAAAATCTATTGGGTTATAACTATATATCTGGCATTCTGAAGGCCAATATGGATTACGAAAAGCATTTCCGGAACTGCGTCGATGGTGTGAAGCGCGAAGGGCGTTACCGCACATTCGCCACAATGGAGCGTATCGTCGGCAGGTTTCCCCGCGCGATTTACCACGCGCCCGACGGCAGCAGCCGTGAAGTCACCATCTGGTGCAGCAACGATTATCTCGGCATGGGCCAGCATCCCAAAGTGATTGCGGCCGGGCGCGAGGCGCTGGAGAAATCCGGGGCGGGCGCGGGTGGCACGCGGAATATTTCCGGGACCATGCGCTATCATGTTCAGCTTGAGGACTCGGTCGCTGACCTTCATAACAAGGAAGCGGGGCTGGTGTTCTCGTCGGGCTATACGGCCAACGAAGGCGCGCTGAGCACACTTGGCAAACTGATGCCGGGCTGTGTGATTTTTTCCGATGCGATGAATCACGCGTCGATGATTCATGGAATTAAGGGAAGCGGTGCGGAGAAGCATGTTTTCCGTCATAACGATACCGAGCATCTCGAAAGCCTGTTGCAATCTGTCGATATAAACAGGCCCAAGATCATTGCTTTTGAATCCGTCTATTCCATGGATGGCGATATCGGGCCGATTGAGGAAATTGCCGATCTCGCGGAAAAATACAACGCAATGACGTACCTGGATGAAGTGCATGCTGTCGGGATATACGGACCGCGCGGCGGCGGCGTCGCCGAAGAGCGAAACGTCCTGGACCGTATTGATATTATCGAGGGCACGTTCGGCAAGGCTTATGGCGCGATGGGCGGATTTGTGACCGGCAGCAAGGCAGTGATCGATTCCATCCGTTGTTTCGCGGGCGGGTTTATTTTCACGACCAGCCTGCCGCCGTCTGTATTGGCGTCGGCGCTCGCGGCGGTGGAACATCTAAAGGTTTCGCAGATCGAGCGCGAGAAAATGCGCCGGAACGTGAGGCTGCTCAAGGATTTGCTGACGAAGGCAGACTTGCCATTCATGCAGGGGCCGACGCATATAGTGCCGCTGGTGGTGGGCGAGCCGAATTGCTGCCGCGAGGTGACGGATATATTGATGCGCGATCACGGTATTTACGTGCAGCCGATCAATTACCCGACCGTGCCGCGCGGGACAGAGCGGCTGCGCCTGACGGCGACGGCGGCGCATTCCACGCAGGATATCGAGCATCTTGCGGGCGTGCTTGAGGAATTGTGGAATTCACACCACGCTTTAAGGGCTGTCGCCTAGTTCTGTTTATACGCTGAAATTGACGTTGTTGCCGCGGTTGGAGGCGGCGACCTGACGGGCGGAATCCTCGAGAATACCGATCAGCTGCTTGTCGGCATCGGAAGACGCCTTGATCATCGACAGCGCGACGTTCTGCCTTAAAATGGCCTGTTCTGCTGCGAATTGTGCCGATATTTCCATGAAAGAATCCCCTTACCCTTCTATTATCCTACACCAAAATTAAGGAAAGATAAACCTGGGCGGTAGGGAAAAATTCCTGTTTTTCCCGTTTTATCGCCTGTTTTCAGGCCTATTTATTGTATTTTGCGAAATAGCGTTTGCAGGCTTTATCGAGTTCCTGGACGAGTTTAAACCCTTCGGCGCCGCCACTGCCCTGGAGCTTGTTGGTGATAATGACCTTCAGGGTATTTTCATGGGCGCGCAGGACATCGAGCGCTTCCGGGTTGATGGCGTCATTTTCGATGGCTTCGAGGAACTGGAGCGCGATATCCGCGACCTCGCTCACTAACTGGTACCTGAACATACCGCCGTTGGCTTTTAATTGCATGACGGGGCGGATGATCTCGTCGCGTGCGGCGCGGAAATTGTCGTTGCTCTGCGCGGCGGCATTTACACCTGCGGCGAAAGCCTTGAGGTATTTTTCGGCGAAGGGAATAAAATCGACCTGGTTCTTCTCGATGAATTCCTGGCTGCGAGAGACCAGTTTTTCGTCGAATCCGCCGACGCCGACCTTTTGCTTGAGAACGTTCGGCGGCTTGATGAAGCGGGGTTTGCGTGCTTTTTTGCTCATGAAATGGTCTTCGCTTCTTCACGGAGTTTTTTAAGGATATCGTCGGTTTTTTCGTCGACCTGCTCTTTATTAGGATCGTCGCCGCGTTTGCGCGCGCCTTCATAATCGTGGTCGTCGCGGCGGCGGCGGTCGGGCCCGAAGAACTGCTCGGCGTCGACGAACTGGCGCGGTTTTTCTATGATCTGCACGATACGCGCACACAAATCGCGTGAACCGAACGGCTTGACGAGAAATTCAGTTATGCCCGTGTCACGCGCGCCCTCAACCCGCAGACGGGAGCTGAACCCGGTCATCATTAAAATGGGCACGTAAGGGTTGGGGCTCAGGGGATTGCGCCGCACTTTTTCGGTGAAGCCGAGGCCGTCGAGCGGTTCCATCACCCAGTCGGTGATGACGAGATCAGGGTTGTGACGGCAGAGGAGATCGAAGCCTTCCTCGCCGTCGCCGGCGGTAAAAATTTCCTTGAAGCCATAAATGGTGAGAATGGATTTTATAAGTGACTGCATGGGGATCATGTCGTCGATGACGAGAATTTTCACCCTGTCGAGAGTATACGGCATGCGGACCTGCTGCGGCGGTTCAATACAATACTACTATAAAGTAATTTGCGCCGGGTTTCCATACGCCGTGATTGTTTTTTCCCGCCGATCTCATACTATGAAGACCGGCTATATTAGAGGAACCTATGGCTTCAGGCGGAAAAATACTGGTTGAAACGCTTGTGCGCTACGGCATCGACCGGGTGTTCTGCGTTGCGGGCGAGAGTTACCTGCCGGTGCTGGACGCGTTCCTCGATCATCCTGAAATCCAGGTCATTACCTGCCGCCATGAATCGGGCGCGGCCTTCATGGCCGAGGCGCATGCCCAGATGACCGGCGGGCCGGGCATCGTGTTCGTGACGCGCGGGCCGGGGGCCTGTAATGCGTCGATCGGAATTCATACGGCGCGGCAATCGTCCACGCCGGTTATTTTATTTTCGGGCCTTATTCATTCGCGCGACCGGGGGCGGGAGGCATTCCAGGAATTCGACATCGAGGCCATGTTCAAGCCCATCGCCAAGGACACATTCGTCATTGAATCCATCGCCTCGATTCCAAAGGTTATCGACCACGCATTCGTTGCAGCGCTGGAATGGCGGACGGGGCCGGTGGTAGTGGGTTTGCCGGAGGATGTTCTTTTTGAAAGCGGCGAGGCGAAGCCCGCGAAACAGAAGAAAATTCAGCGCGCGGGATTCCTGGCATCCGCTGAGTATCCCAAAATCCTGAAAACAATTGCTGCCGCTGAAAGGCCCATCATTATTGTCGGCGGCCACTGGCGGGACGAGGAATGCAAAACTCTGGAAGATTTCTGTGCTGTGACGAACATCCCGGTCTGCGGCGGATTCCGCCAGCAGGATATTTTCGACCACAATCACCCCTGTTATATCGGCGAACTCAGTTTCGGCACCAATCCGAAGCTGACGAAACGGCTGGAGGAAGCGGGCCTGCTGATCTTCCTCGGATCGCGACCCGATGAAGTCAGTGTTCAGGCCTATACGATTCCGAAGAAAGGCCAGAAAACCATCCATGTTTATCACGCGCCGGAAGTGTTCGGAAAAGCGTTCAAGCCGACGATCAAGGTGCTGGCGCATGCGCCGCTTTTGATCGCCGAGCTTGCGAAGTTAAACAATGAGGGCTTGAAATGGGCGTCATGGTGTAAAGCTGCGCGCGCGGATTACGAGGAATGGACGACCATCGGCGCGCCGATGCAGGGCTGGGATGGCGCGGACATGACGGAAATTTTGCGCGTGATGCAGGAGTTTCTTCCCGGCGATGCGATCGTGACGGTAGATGCCGGGAATTTCGCGGGCTGGCCGCAGCGTTATCTGAAGTTCAGGCGGCCGGGGCGTTTGGTGGGCCCTGTTTGTGGCGCGATGGGGTATGCGGTGCCTGCGGCGGTTGCCGCATCGTTACAATATCCGGAGCGCATGGTGATCGGTTTCTGCGGTGATGGCGGTTTCATGATGACGGGGCAGGAGCTTGCGACCGCCATGCATCACAAGGTGAAACCCGTCATCATCGTCTGCAACAACAATATGTACGGTACTATCCGCATGCACCAGGAACGCGAATTTCCGGGGCGCGTCAGCGGCACGGCGCTGACGAATCCGGATTTTGTGAAGCTTGGCGAGAGTTACGGTGCTTTCTCAGCTCGTGTAAATAATGCCAGTGATTTCAAAAAACTATGGCCTGAAGTTTGCAAACTGGACAAAGCTGCCTTGATCGAAATTAAAATGGACCCGCGACAGATTTCCACACGCAGCGTGCCCTAGGGTTTTACGGCATTGTGCCTCCCGGCAAATCGGCGTACCCTTATATACAGAATCAAAAAAAGCATGGCGGCCCTGAGTCCGTGGTTGGGAATTGTAAATGGCGAAAGTCATGGGAGCACAACAGCAACAGATCATCATGAACTATTCGGTTCCGCCGGGAGCCGAGGAGATCGAAGTGATGGCCGCGACGATGCTCGATGGCCTGCCGGAAGAGTTGCTGGAATATTGCGACGGTCTTGCGGTCAAGGTCGAGGATTTTCCCGACGAGACGACGACCGGGGAGCTGGATATCGAAGATCCCTACGACCTGCTGGCGCTATACAAGAGCGGCAAGGAGATTTCGCCCGGCGTCGAGAAGAAAACCGCCAACGACGATGACGTACTGATTATCTACCGCAGGCCGCTGCTCGATATGTGGTGCGAATCCTGCGACGACCTGATGGGCCTCCTGCGGCAGGTGATGATCGAGGAACTGGGCCGCCATTTCGACTTTCCGGACGAGGAAATCGAGGAACTGGGCCGCCGTCATTACCAGGGAATGCTTTAAGGACAAGCTGGTCACGCCTTCACGTCCTGTGATAAACTTATAAAGCGATACGAATTATTCGGGGCCGGGCGGTTTGTCTTGAAAATACACGCTTTTTTGATGCTTTTTATGCTTGTCCTGGCATGGGGCGGCGAAGCCCGTTCCCAGCCGATCCCCCTTACCTGCCAGGAAGACTTATATGACGTGCACAGTGCCCGTGCATGGATGGGCGGCAAGCGCGACATGGAAAGCGCGCAGTCCCTCATCAATATCACTCCCGTCGACAGCATTCTCTATATGTCCTGTTACGAGAAGCATATTGCCGAATTTGCCGAGAAGGACGATGTGCTGTTCAGCGACGGGCATTTGAGGACCGTAGGCACCGGTGCCCGGCACGGGAGATTGTTCCGCTTCCCGCCGCTCTGTTTCGGGCCGGCCTGTATCCCGGTTCCGTGGCTGACCGGCGCCCTGCTGCCGTCGCCGGGCAACCCGCTGATTATCGTGCCGCAGATGCCGATCGATTTATTCCAGCCCACGATTATATCTTTGCCCGGTCCGAATCCGCCTGGCCTTCCTTTTACGAATTTTAATCTGGATGGCAGTTTCATTAACCTGATCCGGATCGCCCTGCGACCGTACTGGACTAATTTTGAACTCTCGCCGCTGCCCGGCCCGCCCGCCGTCATCTGTGGCAACATGAGCGAGATCTGGTATTTCGCGAAATGTACGGACATCAATAAAGACAACTTTCTGACGCTGGAAGATCATAAATGCATAGACCGGCGCGGTTGCGAAGGCTGCGGACGGGGTAAATGGACGGCTGCGTTCGATGTTGCTAATCCGCCGCCTGTCATCAATCCCTTCATTAACAAAGAAGCGGGCGTTGACATAACGTGGATTACGTGGACGATCACTCCGCCGAGCTGCGCTGAGGGTCCGCCGGTTCCGACAGGCGTAATCGTCAATGTCGGCGGTTCCGCCCACCAGGACGCGGCGTGTCCCGGCGTCAATTGCTGGTACGACTACGCCAGCGGAAGCTGCAACGAATAATTCCCTTAAAGACCGCCTGCGATGAAGGCGCTCATGCGCCGCGCGAACGCGCCCGCGTCATTGACCGGCTGGCCCTGAACGATGCGGGCCTGATCGAGCAGGAGATAAGCCGCATCCTCGAACAGCTTTTCATCGCCGGTGCGGGTGCGCAGTTTTTCGATCAGCGGGTGCCCGGCATTGATTTCAAGAACAGGTTTCGCGTTGCCCGCATATTTCTGGTGGATTTTCAGGACGCGCTCCATGTGCATGTCGATGCCGCCATCCTGCGCGATCAGGCAGACGGGGGAGTCTGTCAGGCGTTTCGATATGCGGACGTCGGAGATTTCATCCTTGAGGAGTTCCTTGAGGCGGTTGATGAGATCAAGGGAGTCGTTCGGTGTTGCCGATTTTTTGTCGTTTTCGGTTTCGCCAAGATTAATGTCGCCTTTTGTAACGGATTTGAATTTTTTGCCTTTAAATTCCGGTGCGTTCTGTAGCCAGAACTCGTCGATCGTGTCGGTGAAGTATAAAACTTCGATGCTGCGGGCGCGGAAACCCTCGATCTGCGGCGAGGTCATCAGCATGTCGAGTTTTTCGCCGCTGATGTAATAGATTTCCTCCTGGCCTTCCTTCATACGGCTGACATAGTCGTCGAGGCTGATGAATTTTTCGCCGTCGCTCAGCGTGGAATAGAAGCGGCAGATTTTGAAAATGTCGTCACGGTGCTCAGGCGCGTCGTAGAGGCCTTCCTTGATGACGGCGCCGAACTGGCCCCAGAAGGCGATGAAGCCGAAATCATCGTCGCGGGAGAGTTTATCGAGATCGCCGAGAAGTTTTTTGGCGACGCCCGAGCGGATTTTCGGCAACAACGGATTGAACTGCAGGCTTTCGCGGCTGATATTGAGCGGCAGGTCCTGGCTGTCGATGATGCCGCGCACGAAGCGCAGCCACGGGAACATGAGAGTCTCAAGACTGTCGGTGATGAAGACGCGGCGAACGTAAAGATTGACGAAGCTGCGACGCGAGGGATCGAACAAATCCCATGGCCGAAGCGTGGGCACGAACAGCATGCCCGTATATTCGATTTTTCCTTCCGCACGCCAGTGCGAGGTCATCAGCGGTTCGTCGAAGCCGTGCGAGATGTGGCGGTAAAACTCGTTATATTGTTCCTGCGTGATTTCATTTTTTGGCCGCGTCCAGAGGGCGGAGGCCTTGTTCAGCGGTTTTTGCTTGTCGGATTCGCCAGGTTCGCCGAGGAAAATCGGCACGTCGATATGATCGGAATAATGCAGGGCGGTGAGTTTTATTTTTTCATCGAGCAGGAATTCGGCGGCTTCGTCCTTTATGTCGATGATAACGGCGGTGCCGCGTGCGCCGTCGAGTTTTTTGATCTCGTCCCTGGTGGCTTCGCGCACATCGAAGCCGGTGCGGCCGTCGGAAATCCAGGTCCATGTTTCCTTTTCGCCCGCCTTGCGGCTGACGACGGCGACTTTCGAGCCGACCATGTAGCTCGCATAGAAGCCGACGCCGAACTGACCGATCAGTTTTAATGAATCGCCGCTGCTCTTCATTTTTTTCATGAGCGCGGCGGTACCGGATTTGGCGATGGTGCCGAGATTTTCGACAAGCTCGCCCTTATCCATACCGGTGCCGTTATCGACGACCGTGAGCGTGCGGGTTTTCGTGTCCTTATATATATGAATACGAAAGTCCGGGTTATCTTTCGTCAGGGCCGGGTTCTGGATGGCGTCATAGCGGAGACGATCACAGGCGTCGGCTGCGTTCGAGATCAACTCGCGCAGGAAAACGTCGTGGTTCGTATAAAGCGCATTCGCGACAATATCCAGCAGCCGGGAGACGTCGGCGCTGAAATTCATAGAATTAGTCTGGGTTTCTGCGGTCATGGTTTCTTTTACGGGAACAGCCAGCTTGCTGTCCATTCCTTATCCTGTTTCGTGTAAACAAATCTTTTATGCAGCCGGTCGGGGTGGCCGATCCAGAATTCCATGCGTTCGGGGACGACGCGGAAGCCGCCCCAGTGTTTCGGGCGGGGAACATCCTTACCCTCGAATTTCTTTTCCGCATCCGCCACCAGCTTTTCGAAGTCGCTGTAATCCCCATATGGCCTGCTCTGGCTGGAGGCCCAAGCGCCGAGGCGGCTGGCGCGGCTGCGGCTGGCGAAATATCTGTCGGTTTCCTCATCGCCTGTTTTTACGACGGGGCCGGAGATACGGATTTGTTTCTCCAGACTTTTCCAGTGAAAATTCAGTGCGGCATAAGGGTGCGCGCCCAGCGCCTCGGCCTTGGCGCTCTCAAGATTGGTGAAAAAAGTGAAGCCGTTTTCGTCTACGCCTTTAAGCAGCACCATGCGCACTTCCGGGCGGCCCGCTTTATCGACAGTCGCGAGCGCCATGGCGTTGGGGTCGTTTAACTCAGACTTTTCAGCCTCGGCCAGCCATTGCTGAAAGAGCTTTACTGGCTCTTTTCCATATTCTAAATAAATATTATCCGACATGCGGGAGGAATTCCTATCTCAAGCGTATAACATGTACACACGAATTGTTTAGATATATGGTGTGGGACCAAAATCGCAATAAAGAAAGGCTTTATTTATGAAGAATAGTTTTGCTCTGACAATCATGACAGTCGCTGCGCTTGCCATGGTCGGCTGCACCAATACGATGCGTGGTGCCGGCAACAAGCAGGTTGTCGGTACGGGCCTTGGTGCCGTGGCCGGTGGCCTCCTCGGTTCGCAGGTTGGTGGCGGCTCTGGCCGTCTGTGGGCAACCGGTGCGGGCGTTCTGCTCGGCGCCCTCGTCGGTTCTGAAATCGGCGCTTCGCTCGATAATGCTGACCGCGGTTATGCGGCCCGAGCCCAGGAACGTGCTTATGGCGCTCCTGTCGGCGAGAGCATCTCGTGGAACAACCCGCAAAGCGGCAACCACGGCTCCTACACGCCGACCCGCGACGGCTACAGCTCGTCGGGCCGTTACTGCCGTGAGTACCAGCAGACTATCGTTGTTGGTGGACGCTCGGAAAAAGGTTACGGCACAGCCTGCCAGCAGCCTGACGGCAGCTGGGAAATCGTTAACGGTTAATCCCGTTTAAAATAATTCAGAAAACCGCCGGTGATCCCGGCGGTTTTTTATTTGTGGTTTTGGAATCAGGCCGTGCGTGCGGTGAAGCAGGGCGCGAGGAATTTCAGGTCGTCGACTTCCTGGAGTTTTTCGGAGAGAAGGACGGGGTTGATGTCTTCGCCCTCGCGGCGCAGCAGGATGATCATGCGCACAATATCCTGCACCTTCGACCACGGCACTTCGGCGAGCGCCTTGTCGAACACGATTTTGGCCTCGGTGGGCGAGGTGCGGGAGGCGACCTCGGCGCACATCAGGGGATAAGCGCACCAACCGATCGGGTTGCCGCCCATCAGCCGCCTGTTTTGTTTCTGCGCCTCGTCGACGAAGGGAAGCGAGCTGTTGTTCTGGTTGGCCCGGGAGATAGTGGTGCGGAACGCTTCCTCACACGCTTTCATATGATAGCGCTCGCTGGTTTCCGGTTCGGCGAAGGGATTATAAGTGCCGACCGGTGAGGGCAGAAGCGTCTGGATATTGAGCGCCTCGGCGACGAGATAGGCGGTGGCGCGGACGTATGGATCTTCGCTGCTGTAGACGGCGGCGCCGAGAATGTTTTTATCTTCGACGCCGAGCCAGGCCATTTCCTGCGCGGTGCGGCTGAAGGCCCACCACTGGCGCACCGTCGTGCGGTCGAAGGTTTCGCCAATTTCACGCGTAAGCTGCAGGGCGCGGGAGACGTTTTCCTTCGGGTCCTGGGTCTTGCCCATGTCGTGATACAGCAGGCGCGTTGCGTCGAAGACCAGCGGAAAGGCGTAATGTTCTGGTTTCAAGCCCGCTTTCGCGGCGAGGGCCGTGGCGCTGCGCTGGCGCCCGAGATTGCCGATGGAATCGCGCTTCTTGTCCATCTCCAGTATCAGCACAGAGAACGCGTCGGCGAGCATGTATTTCCAGGTACGCAGCATCCTGTCGGATTTAGGAACGATGATGCCGTCCAGTTCCTGGCAGTCTTCTTTTTTGTCGTTCTTGTAATCCTCGATCAAAGAGAGAGACTGCCAGGCGAGGAACAAGGCGTGGCGGCGGGCCTCGTCTGCATTTTCCAGCCTGTCGGCATTGACGAAGAAACAGGCCAGGATTTTCTCTTTTGACAGTATGAGGAATTTTTTTTCGATTTTTATAGATATTCCGGAAAACTCAGGACCGCCGTTTTGGGCCATTCTCTGGAGATGTGGCAGGAAAACCGCCCCGGCCGGGTGTTCGAGCAGTTCGCCGCGCCGCGCCTCAAGTGCTTTCGTGCGCTGGCCGTCGGCATGAACGATATAGAGAAGGGTCAGGGCCGGAAATTCTTGCTGGATTTCCCGGCGGACGACGTTGCAGATATGGTCGGCGGTTGCCGTTTCGAGGCTCATGGCGGACAGTGTACCATTCTATAGAGACTGGACGAAGCCCCTGAAATGTGTAGGATACTCAGGTTTTTAGGGTTAAATGCCATGGATGACAACAACCAGTTTCTTAAGGGCAAACGCGGCCTGATTATGGGGGTCGCGAATGACCGTTCCATCGCCTGGGGGATCGCGGAGCTTGCGGCCCGGAGCGGGGCGGAACTTGCCTTTACATACCAGGGCGATGCGCTGGAGAAGCGCGTGCGCCCGCTGGCCGAGAGCGTGAAATCACCCATCGTTGAGGCCTGTGACGTTACCGATGAGGCCAGCGTCGACCGCGTGTTCAAGGTCATCGAGCAGAAATGGGGCAAGTTAGACTTCGTCGTGCATGCCATCGCGTTTTCCGACAAGAACGAACTTGATGGTTTGTACCTGAACACCACACGCACGAATTTCCAGCGCACGATGGATATCTCGGTTTATTCCTTCACCGCTGTCGCGCAGCGCGCGGCGCCGTTGATGAAAGACGGTGGCAGCCTCGTGACGCTGACTTATTACGGTTCCGAGCGCGTGATGCCGCATTATAATGTCATGGGCGTGGCGAAAGCGGCGCTGGAGGCGAGCGTGCGTTATCTTGCTACCGATCTCGGCCCCAAGAATATCCGCGTCAACGCGATTTCTGCCGGGCCGATCAAGACGCTGGCGGCGAGCGGCATCGGCGATTTTCGTTATATCCTGAAATGGAACGAGCTTAATTCGCCGCTTCGCCGCAACGTTACCATTGAAGACGTGGGCCGTTCGGCGCTTTTCCTGCTCTCAGACCTCGGCTCGGGCGTGACCGGCGAAGTGCTGCATGTCGATTCCGGTTATCACACGGTCGGCATGGTTTCCGTGGATTCCGCCGCGCAGACGGCGGAGCTTCTCAACGGCATCGCGCCGAAGAAAGATGCTGCCGCGTGATCTGGTTCAAGGATTACACGCTCGACGATCTTAAAAATTTTCGCAACACGAACATGACCGCGCATCTCGGGTTTGAATTCACCGAGGTGGGGCCGGATTTTCTGAAGGGCCGTTTGCCTGTCGATACGCGCACGACGCAGCCATTCGGCATTCTGCATGGCGGCGCGAGTTGTGTTCTGGCTGAAAGTCTCGGCAGCGTCGCGTCGTGGATGACGATTGATCCGGACAAATACCGCGCCGTCGGCATCGAGATCAACGCCAACCATATCCGCGCGGTGACCAAGGGCCACGTGATTGGTACCTGCACGCCGCTGCATGTGGGCAAGCGCACGCAGGTCTGGCAGACGGATATTACCGAGGAATCAACGGGAAAACGGGTCTGTATCAGCCGCCTGACTGTCGCTATAATCGATCAGGGCACGCTGAGCGCCCAGAAAGAAACCATAAAACTATGAGCGGCAACCGTTTCGGCACATTGTTTCAATATCAAAGCTTTGGCGAGAGCCACGGGCCTGCGATCGGCTGCGTGGTCGATGGCGTGCCGCCGAAGATCAAACTCACGGAAGCCGACATTCAGAAATATCTTGATAAACGGAAGCCTGGCCAATCACGCTTCACGACGCAGCGGCGCGAGGCGGATGAAATCAAAATTCTCTCCGGCGTGTTCGAAGGCCAGACGACGGGCACGCCGATTGGCTTGCTGATTGAAAACATGGATGTGAAGTCGAAAGATTACGCCGACATCAAGGACAAGTTCCGCCCGGGTCATGCCGATTTCACCTATATGGAGAAGTATGGCATCCGTGATTATCGTGGCGGTGGGCGCTCATCGGCGCGCGAAACGGCGATGCGCGTGGCGGCAGGCGCGATTGCGCGGAAAGTCCTGGCGCATGAAATTGGAGCCAAGATAAAAATCCAGGCCTATGTCGTGCAGATCGGCCCGCATGGCGACAATCCGAAGAAACGCGACCTCAAGAATATAGACAAGAATGATTTCTTCGCGGCGGATGCTGGTGTTACCGATAAATGGGCGTCGTTTTTAGATAAGCAGCGCAAGGCTGGATCGAGTGCGGGCGCGATGATTGAATGCGTGGCGAGCGGTATTCCTGCAGGGCTTGGCGCGCCGGTGTACGATAAGCTGGACGCGGACCTCGCCAAGGCGATGATGTCGATCAACGCGACGAAGGCCGTGGAGATCGGCGCGGGGTTCGAGACCGTCGAATGGGGCGGCGAGAAAAACGCTGATGAAATCCGCAAGGGTAAAAAATTCCTGAGCAACAATGCGGGCGGCATTTTAGGGGGCATCTCGACGGGACAGGATATTATCGTCCGCGTCGCCTTCAAGCCGACCAGCTCGATTTTAACACCGCGCAAGACCATCGATGTCAAAGGCAAGGAAACGGAAATTTCCACCAAGGGCCGTCATGATCCGTGCGTCGGTATTCGCGGCGCGCCCGTCGTCGAGGCGATGATGGCCTGCGTGCTGGCTGACCACTGGCTGCGGCACAAGGCGCAGTGCGGGTAGACAATCATGCCCCGTAACCGCTGGAACAGACACCGCCCGCTTTTCGCCACCCCGGCATTGCAGGAGGCGCGCGGGCAGCGGATAAAATGGCGCGTTCTGCCGATCGTGTGGCTCGCGATCAAGAAAACCTGCACGGTGATCGGCGCGTTCGTTCTTGTTTCCCTGCTGCTGTCGCTCATTGCTTTTTCTGGCCTCAAGGAATCGGCTGCGCCCCCGGTGCCCTCGAAAATGGCGCTGTACCTGGAATTTGCCGACGGTTTTGCCGAAAAATCTTCGGGCTCGGCTTTTGCCGAGTCTTTCAACCTCGAGCCGCCGACGGTGCACGAGGTGGTTAACGCCATCGACCTCGCGGCGAAGGATGAGCGCGTGATGGGCATTATGGCGCGCATGGATGGTGGCACGTTCGCCACCGCACAGACGAAAGAAGTGCGTGATGCGCTGGCGCGTTTCCGCGCGACGGGAAAATTTACGCGCATTTATTCACCGTCTTATGGCGAGGCTGGTGGCGGACTCGGACGTTTTTACGTGGCGTCGGCTTTCGAGGAGCGGTGGATGCAGCCGCTCGGTGTGGTTTCCATTCCCGGCATCGCCGCCGAGATGCCGTTTTTCAGGGGCGCGCTCGACAAGATCGGCGTCGAGCCGCAATTCTTCAAGCGCAAGGATTATAAAACCGCCTATGAAAACCTGACCGACACGCGCATGTCAAAACAGAACAGGGAGACGTTGCAGGGCATCGTCGGCGACCTGCGCAGGGAACTGGTGCGCGATATTTCGAGCGATCTCAAGATAACGCCATCGAAGTTCGAGGCGCTCGTCAATAAGGGCCTGTTTACCGCGCCCGAGGCGCTGAAGGAAAAACTTGTCACCAATGTCGATTATGTTGACGTGCTGGTGAGCAAGATTACCGAGGAGCTGACTGGCGACCCGGAGAGCGAGGACGAGGTTTTCGTCGATCCGAAATCCTACCTGTCCGCGCTGGGCGGCGAGGAATCTGACCGTAATATGGTCCGCGACGCTTTTGGCAAGGCAAAGCCGTTGGCGGCGCTGGTGCATGTGAACGGGGCGATCCTGGATACGCGGATCGGAGTTTCGGCGCCGTCCGGGTTTGCCGATGAAGGCATCGCGGCGGCGGACGAGATTGCGCCAGCCATTCTCGATGCTGCGGATGATCCCGACATCGAGGCGATTATCGTGCGGGTCGACAGTCCCGGCGGATCGCCGGTGGCGTCGGAGACGATATTGCGCGCCATCGACCGTGCGCGGGAGAAAGGCAAGCCGGTTATTGTGTCCATGGGCAGCACGGCCGCATCAGGCGGATACTGGGTCGCGGCGCATGCGGACCGGATATTCGCCACGCCCACCACGATCACGGGTTCGATCGGTGTTGTCGGCGGGAAATTCTCGGCGAGGGATGTGTGGCCGAAGATCGGCGTGAACTGGGACGGCGTGAAATGGGGCGAGAATTCCGGCATGTGGTCGATCAATACGCCCTTTAGCGCCAGCGAGGCCGCAAGGATTAACGCCATGCTCGACCAGGTTTACGATGCGTTCCTGCAGCGCGTTTCAGTTGGGCGGAAGATGAGCGTCGCGCAAGTGGACAAGATTGCTGGTGGAAGAGTCTGGTCTGGCGAAGCGGCTAAGAAAATCGGACTCGTGGATGAAATTGGTGGATTACAAAATGCGCTGGATTACACGGCCACGACGCTCGGCGCGGAGGACCGTTTCGGGATCGATGTTGTTACCTTGCCGAAACCCCTGACCACTTTTGAGGAGCTGGTGGCGCTGCTGGGCGAGCAGGGGATGGTGTATGAGGGGCTGAAATTCCAGGCGGCGCTCGGTAAAATATCAAAACCGCTCATGGACCAGTGGCAGATCATCAATTCGATGCCGCTTTATTCGACATATGAGCCGTTGAAGATTCAATAGGCCCATTTTGCACTGGCGGCGGCGGGCCGAGCAGCGTGTCGAGCTTCGTGTAGATATCCAGATACGACATTAAAATACGATCAGGGCCGATATTTTTCTCGATCACGGCGACGGCGGCATTAAAACCATAAGCGATGGGCACAATCAGGCAGGGCAAATGCGCCTGCGCCGCGAGCACGGCGATGACGTCCTTGTGCCGGTCGCCGATATACCAGATGACGTCGTCGGCACTCAGCGTGATGTTCATTTTCTGCAGCGTCAGCAAAATCGGCTCCGGGTGCGGTTTGGATTTTTTGATGTCCTCGCGGAACACGGTGGCGCGGAAATATTTTTCGAGATCGAATTTTTCGAGGATGTCGTGGCCGTAGCCCTTGCCGAGCCCGTTGCTCGCCAGCGCCATGGGAATATTGTGGCGCTTCAATAATTCGAGAACGTAATAAATGCCGGGACAGGGCTCGACGATCTGCTCGACGGGTTTGCGGCGGACCTTGTGGATGGCGCGGTGGACGAGGAGCTTGGGAATTTTGCGCGGGGCGAGGTCGGTGACGTCGAGGTTGTAGCTTTTGCGCGGGAGGATTTTGTTCAGCAGCTTGCGCGCCTTGAACGCTGTGTCGTCCAGCCATTCAAGCGCATGCAGGAAGATGGGGTTGATGTGCCGGACGCTGGTCCCGTCCATATCGAAAAGCACGATTGTTGGCTTCGGCAGGCTCATGGGGCGGCATTATAGGCGCGGCGGGGGGTGATGGGAAGCGCCGAGAATGGCCTCAACACAGGCTTTTTGACAGCGGAGAAGCGCGTGAATCGCGCGGATTTCCACGCGGCGCAGGCCGGGCCGGGAGGCTTTCGCCTTCCACGGCTTCTGTGCTCTGATGCGTTCGCCTTGCGCGGTGCGGCGGGCGGGAGTCCATGCCCTTCTTTTGCCTGAGTTTTTCGAGTTACTCATTCGGCGTGTTTTGAGAGGGGGATGGGGGTGATGCCGCGCATATACTGGATGGAGGCGTGCACGCGAAGCGTCTCGACGCACTGGCGCTGCGCGCGCAGGGCAAGGTCGAGCGTTTTCTTGTTGATCTCGCGGTCCTCGACGATGTTTTCGACGATGCGGTAGAAAAGCCGGTCGAGAAAATGCGCCTGCTCCATCAACGCCATGTGCGGGTAATCGAGGTCGGTGAGGGCGGTGGTTAGGCTCGCGCAAAGCTTTGCGAGCGTGGGGAGTTCTGCCTCCTTGACGGTAATCTCCGAAAGAGGCGTGTTTTCAAGGTCAGTTTCCATGGGGAGAGTATAGGAAATTATTCCTATTAAGTCAAGGAATAAAATTAGAAAGTATTCTTTATCAACTATAAAGAGAAAGCATATTATATATCGCTAAAGGTAAAGATGATCGGGAAGGTTCTGATGTGGGAAACGTTTCAAAGTTTATTATCAGCAGATTTTAAAGTCTGGTTTTGCGCTTTATTTTTGTTAACTGTAATTTTTTTAATTCTTCTTGGCGCTATTCCTTTGTTGCATAGGTATGTTGAAAATTTAAAAATCGGGAACAATGAAATAAAATTTCGACCATACCCAATGCCAACAACTCAAAGTGTTGAAGATGTTGTTAAAGATGTAAAGGCGTTAATTGATGATCATAAAAAAGGTAAAGAAAAAACAGATAGCGCAGAATATAAATTATTATTTCGAAGTTTTGTGAAGCAAAGAGAAGATCTTCATAGTCATGCTGCATCATTAAGTCTTTTGTTGGTTGCTTTGGAGCAAGAGCATGTAAAAAAAAATCTAGGAGAGGATAGCGAGGAAATTATTGGCAGAATGTATAAAGATTTGGAATATGTAATTTTTAAATTTTTAGCTATCAAGAAAGTTATTGTGGCTTTTGCAGCAGATGAAGAATCAAAAAAGCAATTGCAAAAAATTGAGGGCGATCGATTGAAGATGCATATATATGAGCTTTGGAAGTTGATACCAGAGGGGCGAAGAAAATACGACGTACAAAAACTTAAGGACATAGATCCTGATTTGTTAAGTAGTTAATTCAGGCTTTTAACGATATCTTTTGCCGTCAGGCCAGCCGCTTCGTATTGTCTCAAAGGGTCGTCGTGGTCCTGGAAGATGTCGGGGAGATAAAGATTTTTCACGCGGCAACCGCTGAGCAGGTTCTCGCGGTTCATGAAATCGAGCACGAACGATCCGAATCCGCCGATGGAGCCTTCCTCGATGGTGATGAGGGTGGCGTGGTTTTCGGCGAGGGTGCGGATGAGCGATTCATCGAGGGGCTTGGCGAAGCGGGCGTCGGCGACGGTGACGAATCTGCTTCCTTTGGGGCCTTTTTCCTCGAGGAGTTTTGCGGCCTTCAGTGATTCCGTGAGGCGGGTGCCGTAGGAGAGAATTGCTACAGATTCCTCATCGCAATCCCGTTGCAAAACGGGACCTATCGTATCTTGCGGCTGGGAGGCTATGGGCCCCGGCTTGCGCCGGGGTTGCGATATAGAAGAGTAAACAATTCTTCCTTTGCCGATTTCGAGCGGTGTGCCGCGTTCGGGGAGTTCGGCGCCGGTGCCTTCGCCGCGCGGGTAGCGGAAGGCGATGGGGCCGCTGTCGTATGCGGCGGCGGTTGCGACCATGTGAACCAGTTCGGCTTCGTCGGCGGCGGCCATGAGGACGAAATTCGGCAGGCAGCCGAGATAGGCGATGTCGAATGCGCCCGCGTGGGTCTGGCCGTCGGCGCCGACCAGCCCGGCGCGATCCAGCGCGAAGCGGACGGGGAGGTTTTGAATGGCGACGTCGTGCACGACCTGGTCATAGGCGCGCTGCAAAAATGTGGAGTAGATGGCGCAGAAGGGTTTGAAGCCCTCGGAGGCGAGGCCGGCGGCGAAGGTGACGGCGTGCTGCTCGGCGATGCCGACATCGAAGGTGCGCTCGGGGAATTCGTAGGAGAATAAATCGAGGCCGGTGCCATCAGGCATGGCGGCGGTGATGGCGATGATTTTTTCGTCGCGTTTTGCCTCACTGATGAGGGACTGCGCGAAAATTTTTGTGTAGGTGGGCGCGCCGGGAGCGGATTTGGCCTGCGCGCCGGTGATGACGTCGAATTTTTTGACGCCGTGCATTTTGTCGGAGGAATTTTCAGCCGGAAGGTAGCCTGCGCCCTTGCGCGTGATGGCGTGGATGAGGATTGGGCCTTCGTGATTGCTGTCGCGGATATTGCGCAGGATCGGCAGGAGGTGGTCGAGATTGTGGCCATCGACCGGGCCAATGTAATAGAAGCCCATTTCCTCGAAGAGTGTTCCGGTGCCGAGGGCGACGCGTGCAGCTTCTTCCGCGCGCTTGGCGGCGTGGCGCAAGGGGGCGGGCAGGAGCTCGGTGAATTTTTTCCCGGCCTCGCGCGCGTTCATATAGGGCTGCGAGGAGACGAGTTTTGTTAGGTAGCGCGACATGGCGCCGACGGGCGGCGCGATGGACATGTCGTTGTCGTTGAGGATGACGATGAGGCGAGATTTACCATTGTTTCTTTGGGCGCCCGCGTTGTTCATGGCCTCGTACGCCATGCCTGCTGACATTGCACCATCACCAATCACCGCAATCACATGATTATCTTTTCCGGAGAGGTCGCGGGCAACGGCCATGCCGAGTCCTGCGGAGATCGAGGTGGAGCTGTGCGCGGCGCCGAAGGGATCGTATTCGGACTCGGAGCGTTTCGTGAAGCCGGAGAGACCGCCGCCCTGGCGGAGTGTGTGCATGCGCGCGCGGCGGCCGGTGAGAATTTTGTGCGGGTAGGCCTGGTGGCCGACATCCCAGATGAGGCGGTCGGCAGGCGTATCGAAGACGGCATGGATGGCGACGGTGAGCTCGACGACGCCGAGGCCCGCGCCCAGGTGGCCGCCGGTTTTGGACACACTTTGAATCATGTCGCGGCGAAGTTCCTCGGCGAGGATTTTGAGTTGCTCGTCGGACAGCGCTTTCATGTCGGCGGGAATGTTCACGCCGTCCAGAAGCGATTCCGGCTGCTGCGGGGCAGGGTTGTTTTTATGGGCCTGTTTCATTGAACTGCTTTTTTAGCGCAAATAGCGGGGCCAGCCAAAGCTTTATTAGTTATTGACAAAAAGGGAGGAAATTAATTATACATAATCCTTAATTCTTTAAAAGAAAGCAAAACCAGTTTTTTCTATATTAATAACGAAGGTGTGGTTATGAGTTTTGAATTCAATCCAGAGGATTACCCTTATCGTATACGCCCTTTTTACCCGGATATTTCTGAAGAATATTTGAACTATGAACTTTGCCGTCTGTGTGAAGCGCAAAAAATATTGGAGATTCCAATGTTGATCATCGAAACTTCAGAAGGTTTTGAGATGTGCTTTCAAACAAAATCCCAGTCAAATGACTTCCAGAGAATTGCATTCCCTGCAGATAATTGCTGTCCCAGCGATCCATGCCTTAACTAAGCGCGGCGTTTTAAAACGTGCTGCGCGAGCTCTTTTAAAAGTTCGGCGCGGCCTTCGAACACCCAGAGATGGCCGACGGCCTGTTGCACCAGCATCTCGGCGCGCTCGCGCGCCTGTTGTTTGCCCATGGCGCGGACGAAGGTTGATTTTCCGGCCTCGGCGTCTTTTTTCGTATCTTTACCTGTGTCCTGCGGGTCGGCTTCGACGTCGAGAATGTCATCGGTGACCTGGAAGGCGAGGCCGAGATCGTAGGCGTAATTACGGAGGGCTTTTCTGTGCGGCTCGCTCGCTTTGCCGAGAATGGCGCCGGATTCACATGCGAAGGCCATGAGCTGGCCGGTTTTCATGCGCTGCATACGCGAGATTGTTCCGAGGTCGAAATCCTGCTGCTCGCCGATGAGGTCGAGCATCTGGCCGCCGACCATGCCGTGACCGCCGGACGCGACGGCGAGCGCGCGGATAAGTTCGCAGCGCACGCGCGGGTCTTCATGCGTATCGGATTCGGATAAAACCTGGAAGGCGAGAGTGAGGAGCGCGTCGCCCGCGAGGATGGCGGTGGCTTCGCCGTATTTTTTGTGAACGGTGGGGTGACCGCGGCGGAGCGCGGCGTCGTCCATCGCGGGAAGATCGTCGTGGACCAGCGAATAGCAGTGAACGAATTCGACGGCGGCGGCGACGCGGCGCGCGCGGTTGGGGTCGACGTTGAACAGGAACGCGGAATGCACGGCGAGGAACGGGCGTAATCTTTTTCCGCCCGCGAGCACGCTGTGGCGCATGGCGTCGTAGAGCGGGGATTCAGCAAGGTCGGTCTGCGGCAGCAGGCGTTCGATGGTGCGGTTGACGGCAGCGGCGCTGTCGTCCATCGCCTCTTTCAATTGGGGGCTGGCGTCGCGTGGGGAGGGGGCCATTTTCTATTCTGCCTTGTCGAAGGGTTTAGCGGAGAGTGAGCCATCCTTGCCCACGGTGATTTTTTCAATCTTCGCGCGCGCGTCGCGCAGCTTGTTTTCGCAGTGCTGTTTCAGGGCGATGCCGCGCTCATAGGAGCTGATGGATTTTTCAAGCGGCGCCTTGCCCGTTTCAAGATCACGGACAATGGTTTCGAGCTCTTCGAGGGCTTCCTCAAAACTCATTTTTTCCAGTGCGTTAGAAGCGGCCATTGCATTATCACATTATTATTTTCTGGGCGGCAAAGTGTAAGTCAGGCGCGGTATAAGCTCAAGCGATTTCAGGGCGGGGAATGGGGTCTTTTGTGTGTGATTTTGCTTGTGAACAAGCCGAAATCAATAATTGACATATTTACTAGAGGGGACGTAGTATGCGTGAAACATAAAAACGGGAGACGCGTCAATGAATAGCCAGAATAATTCACAATCCAAAGGCCTGACCATCGTTTTCATGCATTTCGGCCGGCCCAGTACGGTGCATCCCGGCCTGTCACAAGACGGGCGCGATCAGGTGACAAGCACTGTCGACCAGGTTAAAGAAAAAACCCCGATCAACAAGATTTTTACGTCAGTGGTCACGTCTGCATACCAGAGCGCCGAGCTCGCCGCCCAGAGACTTGGCAATAGTGAAATGCTGGCTCCCGAGGTGAGGAGCGAACTGACGGAAGATGTTTCCCGCTTCGATATTGGTCTTAGAGCTCCTAAAATTAAAAAATTACTTACTGACCGGTATGCTATGCCGGGCCAGATGAACAATGTTCTATTTGTTTCTCACGAGGCGACTATTGCCGGGGCACTGATCAACCTGACCGGGAAGCCGTTGAGCCCAGAAGAGGCGGAACTGAAGTTTGGCGCGGCCGCCATCCTTCATTTCGACACTGATCGCTGGAGCGAAATCGGCCCGGACACATTCGATACAATGGAACTGGTCAGCCCTGAATTAGTAATGGCGTAAGCGCCGGTTAGACCAGGCCCAGTTTTTTCTCCAGCGCGCCAACGAGCATCTGGCCGAGCGTGATGTGCATTTCCTGAATACGCGCCGTGGTTTTCGACGGCACCTTTAACGCGGCATCGCAGATTTTCGCCATGGCGGCGCCATTCGCACCGGTGAAGCAGACCGTTCCGAGTTTTTTATTCTGGGCGGCGAGCAGGGCCTTCATCACGTTGGGGCTTTTGCCCGAAGTGCTGATGCCGATGGCGACGTCGCCGGGGTTGCCGAGCGCCTCGATCTGGCGTGCGAATAATTCCTCGAAACCGAGATCGTTTCCTATCGCTGTCAGGGCAGAGGTATCGGTGGTGAGCGCAATGGCGGCCATGGGCTTGCGGTTTTTCACGTAGCGGACGGTAAATTCGGTGGCGAGGTGCTGGGCGTCGGCGGCGCTGCCGCCATTGCCGAAGAATAACAGCTTGCCGCCGGAGCCGAGGGATTTCGCGCAGAGATCAACGACTTCACCAAAATCGCCACGGAGCGTATCGAAGGTTTTCTCGGCGACGCCGAGATGTTCGCCGCTTTCGGCGCTCCAGAATTCGTTGAGGTTAAATGTGCTCATCCGTTGTCTTTGTCTTCCCCGCGCAGGCGGGGATCTTTGAAAGGCCCCCGCTTTCGCGGGGGAAGCAGTTTATTGAGTGGTGTCCGGCACGACGATCACTTCGGCGGGCGGCGAGTCTTTGGCGCTTTCCTTCATCGCTTTCACGTTTTCACGCTGGATGCGCTCGCGCTCTTTCGCGGCGGCTTCATCGGCGGCGATGGCGGCGCGGTTATAGGCGAGCTGTTCCGGTGAGAGCTGGAAGCCCGCGAGGACTTTATATGAGTCGCCCATATCCTTGTTCGGGATCGGGATGATCTGGCGCACGCTTTCCTGGTAGCTCTGGGCATCGCCCGAGTCATAGGATAGGTCGGCGGCGAAAATTTCCTTGGCGAGGATAGTGCCGGTCGGCGAGGTTACCGCGACAAAGAACGGGTACGAGTAGGAGGCGCGTCCGCCGGCGCGGCCCTGCGGGCCCAGCATGCCGTCGATATTCAGCTTGAGGTCGACCGTGACGCTCTGGGGTCCGAACTGGCATTCGCTCTGGCTGGCGTTCATCTGGACGCGCGAGATCATGGTTTTTGAGCCGGGCGAGGCGTTGTTCGTGAAGTCGGTGAAGGTCGCGAGCTCGGGCACAACGCCGGTCTGCGGGCAGCCGTCATCGAGGAGGTTTTCGGAGCTGCCGCCGGTCTTGCCGTTGAAGGCGCCCCAGTCGGTGAAGCGTAAATCCTCGACCAGGCCGTCCACCGTGTTACAGGCGGAAAGGGCGGCAACGCAGGAAGTAAGGGCTAGCAGGCGCAGGTTTTTCATGACGGGGCTCCTGGAGTAAATCTTGTCGTGGGGGCAAGAGTACGAAACGGGGGCGGCCAAATCAATAGGTTAGGGTGTGGATTTCGGGCTGTTTACCGTATATATAAAGGCCATGGAATCTATGGATAATAAGCGGGATTTGACCGTATTGCTGGCTTCTCCGCGCGGGTTTTGCGCCGGGGTGGACCGGGCGATCCAGATCGTCGAGAAGGCGCTGGGGAAATACGGCGCGCCGGTCTATGTGCGGCATGAGATCGTTCACAACAAGTACGTTGTGGATTCGCTGCGGGCGCAGGGCGCGGTGTTCATCGAAGAGCTGGACGAAATTCCCAAGGGGCATGAGAACAGGCCGGTGATTTTCTCGGCGCACGGCGTGCCCAAGAGCGTGCCCGAAACTGCGCGGGCGCGGGAGATGTTTTATATTGACGCGACGTGCCCGCTGGTGAGCAAGGTGCACTGGGAGGCGGAGCGTTATCACAAGAACGGCAACCAGATTATCCTGATCGGCCATGCGGGCCACCCGGAAGTGATCGGGACGATGGGGCAGTTGCCGCCGGGAGCGGTGATGCTGGTGGAGACGGTGGAAGATGTGGCGAAACTTGAGATCGCCGATCCGTCGAAGCTGGCGTATTGCACGCAAACGACATTGTCCGTGGACGACACGGCGGAGATTGTTGCGGCGCTGCAGGCGAAATTTCCGCAGATGCAGGGGCCGCATAAAGAGGATATCTGTTACGCCACCACCAACCGGCAGGCGGCGGTGAAGGCGATTGCGCCCGAGAGCGATGCCATTATCGTGATCGGCGCGCCGAATTCATCGAATTCGCAAAGGCTGGTGGAAGTGGCAGCGCTGAATGGCTGCCCGAAGGCGAAACTCCTGCAGCGCGCGGCGGAATTAGACTGGGCGTGGCTGGAGGGTGTGAAATCGCTGGGTCTTACAGCCGGGGCGAGCGCGCCGGAAATCCTGGTGGACGAGGTGATTGCGCGCCTGCGGGAGAGATTCGATGTGACGATCCGCGAAATTTCGATTACGCGCGAAGATGTGCATTTCAAGGTGCCGCATATCCTTAATGACAGTTCAACCCGGGCCGCATGAATCCGCTGATTGAGAAATTCAAGAACGGGCCGCGCAAGGCTCTTACGCTGATGGGCATGTCGGGCGTCGGTAAAACGCACTGGGCGTGGGCGCTCGAGAAGGCGGGCTGGCATCATTACAATCATGATTACCTGATCGGCACAAAATATTTGCGCGATGAACTGGGCGAGAGCGTGAAGACAGATGATTTAACGGCGCTGTCGAATTATGTCGGGCAGGTGGGCAGGGGATCGGTCCCGGTCGAGGAGTTCAAGCGCAGGCAGGCGCGTTATATCGAGGCCGAGCGCCAGTCGCTGTATGATATGTGCGATGTGATCGACCATTCGCCGGATAAATTCGTGAACGATTCCACGGGCAGTATCTGCGAGATCGAGGATGAGGCGCTGTTCAGGACGCTGGCCGATCATACGCTGTTCGTTTACATCAGGGCGGGGAAGGAAGAGGGGCAGGCGCTGGTCGGGCAGGCATTTCACGAGCCCAAGCCGCTTTATTTCCAGCCGCAACAATTCGATGAATGGCTGGCGGAATTCATGAAGCAGCATGGCTATGGCGGGATCGATGATTTTTCACCGAATGAATTTTCGCAGTGGGTGTTTCCGAAGCTGTTTTATTCGCGGCTGCCGAAATATCAGCGCATCGCGGAGAAATATGGCGTGACGGTGGCGTTGAGGGATTTGCGCACGCTTAAAAACGCGGATGAATTTTTGAAGGTGATCGGTTTTGGATAGAAACGTGGAAATTTTCACCGACGGCGCATGCAGCGGCAACCCGGGACCCGGCGGGTGGGGCGCGATCTTGCGCTATAACGGCGTGGAGAAGGAATTGTCCGGCGGCGAGCGCGAGACCACGAATAACCGCATGGAAATGATGGCGGCGATTATGGCGCTGGAGGCGCTGAAAAAGGAATCGACGGTGGATTTGTACACCGACAGCAAATATCTGCAGCAGGGCGTGATGGAGTGGATGCCGGGCTGGAAGAAAAAAGGCTGGCCCGCGCGAATCAAGAATCAAGATTTGTGGAAGCGACTCAATTCGGTGTTATCGAGCCATAAAGTGAAATTCCACTGGGTGCGCGGCCATGATGGCCATGAAGAGAATGAAAGATGCGATGTGCTGGCGCGGGCAGCTATTCCAAAGCGTTAGTAACTTCCGTCCACATTCCATATCGTTGGAACCTTCCGTATTAATCTTTCGTTAACTAGACAGGCACGATGCTGAGATCAGTAGTCTCGAAGCGACCTCAACTCTAACAACCGGGAGGCCATTCAATGAATACGCTAGTCCAGAACATCTCAACTTACGGCGATGTCATTCTGCCGCTGCCGCCGCAAGTTACGGAAGGCGACGACATGGCGCTGTATGCGCGCTTCATGCGTCACCTGCGGAACGTGCCGAACCACCGGATGGAAATCAAAGTACTTTCCGCCATCCAGTTTACGGCCGACATTACGGGGCACAGCGACGCCCACGTGGCGAAGCTGCTGGTGGATCTGGGCCTGCGCGCGCAGAGAATGGCTTTCCCGGCTGATTTTTTGAGATATGCCGACAGGGCGTTGATGCGTTCGGGCTGGGAAGTGGGCGCGCCGACACACGGCATGATCGCGTTGAAGAATTACTGGAACCGCACGGGCGAGGATAAATTCGCGGCGTTCAAGGGCGATTACAGCCTGCTTGATGAGAGAATTCACAGTACCTGACGGATTTTATCAATCGTTATATGAGTCGCTGGCGGGGATGCGGGATTTTGTGCCGTCATTCCAGAGGATTTCCTCTTCCGCGGCTTCGCGGCGGTAGCGGTATTGATCGGGTTCGCCGCCGCCGGTGAAGCGGCTCAGCAGGCTTTCGAAACTGTCGCCGATGGTGACATTGGTCCTGACTGGCGCATAACGCCCGCGCGCGGCAAGCATGGTCTGTTTCCAGACATCGGCGGGGAAGCTGCCGCCCGTCACGTTTTTCATCGGTGAATAATCATCATTGCCCATCCAGACGCCCGCTACGATTTCATTGGTGAAGCCCATGAACCACGCGTCACGGCTGTCCTGTGACGTGCCGGTTTTTCCGGAGGCAGGCCAGGGGAGGCGGGCGCGCTGGCCGGTGCCATTCACGAGAACATCCTGCATCATATAAGTGAGATCACCGACGAGGCGGGCGTCGGCGACGCGGCGTCGGCCACGTTCCTCGCGTTTCTGGTAGTAGAGCGTGCCGTCTTCGCCGGTGATTTTCATGATGGCGTAAGGGAATACGGAGCCGCCGCCATTGGCGAGCGCGGCATAGGCGGTGGCGTGCTCTAACAGCGAGACTTCGTTCGTGCCGAGGGCGAGCGAGAGGTCGGGGTTAAGTTGCGAGATGATGCCGAGGCGGCGCGCGGTGTCGACGATGTGTTCGGGGCCCACAAGTTTCGCGATCTGGAAGGCGACTGTGTTGAGCGAGAGTGTGAGCGCGGCGCGGAGCGGGACTTCGCCGTAATATTCGCCGCCAAAATTCTGCGGGCGGTAGCGGCCTTCGGTAATTTTTGCGTCCATAAAAAGGTCATCGGGGCGGATGCCGGATTCGAGGGCGGCGAGATAGACGTAGGGTTTGAATGACGAACCGGGCTGGCGCTTGGCCTGAACGGCGCGGTTGAACTGGCTGGCGGCGTAATCGCGCCCGCCGACCATGGCGAGGACGCGGCCATCGGGGCGCATGGCGACGACGGCGCCCTGCGAGATGCTCTTCGCTTCGCCGTTTTCGAGGATAGCCTTGAGGAGCGCTTCCTCGGCCGCCTGCTGGATTTTCGTGTCCATCGTGGTTTCGATGATGATGTCCTCGCCCGGCGTGCCGATTAAATCCTCGAGGCCGTCGACGACCCAGTCGGCGTAGTATTTCTCGGCGTTGCCGCCGGTCGGTTTTTGCGCGGGGATGGGCGGAATTTTCGTGAAATTCTCAGCGTCCTCTTTTTCTATATAGCCCGCGTCGACCATGGCGTTGAGGACGATGTCGGCGCGTTCCTTGGAGAGGCCGGGATTGTTGAGCGGGGAATAGCGCGAGGGCGCTTTCAGAAGGCCGGCGAGTGTTGCGGCTTCCTGGAGATTGATGTCCTTGATGTCCTTATTAAAGTAAAGCTGCGCGGCGGCATCGACGCCGTAAATGCCGGAGCCCATATAGACGCGGTTGAGATAGGCGCTGAGGATTTCGTCCTTGGTCAGTTCATATTCCAGCCAGAGCGCGAGCATGGCTTCCTGGATTTTTCTTTTGAGCGTGCGTTCCTGCGAGAGGAAAAGATTTTTGGCAAGCTGCTGTGTGATGGTCGAGCCGCCCTGAACCCAGCGGCCGTGGATGACGTTCTTGCCCATGGCGCGGACGAGGCCGTAGGGGTCGATGCCGAAATGGGTATAGAAGCGGCGGTCCTCGATGGCGAGAACGGCATAAACAAGGTGCGCGGGCATTTCCTCGACCGTGACGGTATTGCCGCGGATTTCGCCGTAGCGGGCGATGACGGTGCCGTCGGCGGCTTTGACCGTGATCGAATTCTTGCGCTCGAAGCTGGCTTTCTGGGTGATATCGGGCAGTTCCTGGGCGTACCAGGCGCAAAGGCCGCCGATGAATATCCCGGCCCAGAGGGCGGCGACAAACGCCCATTTCAACAGCTTCCCGAACAAGGAGGAGGTGTTGAAAAACGGGGTTTTATTGCTGTTTTGAGCCGATTTCCGGGTTTTCTTACGCGCCATGGTGCCTTCAAGTAGCCTGTTATAAGCGATTAATCAAGTTTTGACGGATGAGCCGGGAATTTCTTGACATAATCATAATATTTTTTATAAGAATTGGGTTTAAGGCAGGAAAGGAAATAAAATGGGCCGGAAAAAATCGCGAAGTTGTGAGCTTACTGATAGGGAGTATAAAATCGTCGCTCTCGTTATCACCGCGTACAGTTCACAGCAGATAGCCGACAAGCTGAATCTTCCCGTGGACGAGGTCGAAGATCGCATATTCAAAATCGGTCAAAAACTTAGTGGCCGCGATGACGACGATCAATTGCGCCGTCTATGGCCTGGCGCAACTACCCGCGTTATAGGCGGCACCTTAGAGCCGCACCCTTAAAACAGCAGGATAGCGGCGAGGCCGAGGAACGCAAAAAAGCCGACCACATCGGTCACGGCGGTGAGGAACACGCCCGAGGCCACGGCGGGGTCGGAGCCCATGCGGCTCAGCAGCACCGGGATAAAAGCGCCAAAAAATCCGGCGACCACAAGATTGATGATCATGGCGGCCCCGATTACTACCCCTAGCATCGGGTTCTGGAACCAGGATGCCGCGATTACACCCACTAAAAAAGCGAAGAGGCAGCCGTTGATGAAGCCGACGAGGGCCTCTTTAAATATGGCGCGGGCGGCGTTTGTGCCGGACAGTTCGCGCAGCGCGATGGCGCGGACAGCGACGGCGAGGGCCTGCGTTCCGGCATTGCCGCCCATGCCGGCGACGATGGGCATCAAGATGGCGAGGGCCACCACTTTTTCGATGGTTACGCTGAACAAGGATACGACACCGGCGGCGAGAAACGCGGTCAGGAGATTCACGAACAGCCAGCGGAAGCGCAGCGCGCTGGTGGAGAGGACGGCGCGGTACATGTCGTCCTGATCGACGCCCGCGAGTTTGAGCAAGTCTTCCTCGGCTTCGTCGTCGATGACGTCGACGATGTCGTCAATCGTGACGACGCCGAGCAGGCGGTTGTTATCGTCGACCACGGGGGCGGAGGTGATGTCGCCGCGGCGGAAAATGTGCGCGAGTTCTTCCTGGTCCATCGTCGCGGGGATGGGTTTGATTTCATCGAGCGCGAGGTCTTCCATTTTCACCGGGCGTTTCGAGCGGATGACGCGGCCCAGCGGGATTTGCCCGAGAACGTGATAGGCCGGGTCGATGACGAAAATATCGAAGAAGTCGTCGGGGAGATCGTCGCCCGCTTCCCTCAGATAATCGATGGTTTTGCCGACGGTCCAGAATTGCGGGACGGCGACGACCTCGCGCTGCATGAGGCGGCCGGCGCTGTGTTCGGGGAAGCTGAGGCCTTCCTCGACAGCGAGCCTCGTTTTCGCGGAAAGCTTGCGGATGATTTCGTGGCGGAATTCCTGGTCAAGATCGAGGATGAGGCCGAGCGCGTCGTCGGATTCAAGGCGCGAGATAATCTCGGCGACCTGGTCGGCGGAGAGGGTCGAGAGCGCGGTGGGGCGAAGCTCGGAATCCATCTCGGCGAATACGAGCGGGTTCATCGTCTCGCCGCACATTAACAGCAGCTCGCGGCGTTCCTCGTCGGCGAGCTTGGCGATCATCTCGGCGATGTCGACGGGGGACATGCTCTCGAGAATGTGGTGGACGGTGTCGGGATCCTGGGCGCGCACAGCGTCGGACACGTCCCGGATTTCCCGGTCGGTCAGCAGGAAGGGCGCATCATCGGCGCCGCCATTTATGTCGTTAAGGCTTTCATCGGTCATGGTGGCCCGCCGATAGGGGTTAAAACTGCTTCACCTTTACCCTATTCGGGGCCTAGATCAAGCGTTTATTAATAATGCCGGGTCGCGAGGTGCGATTTTTCGTCGCCCATTTCATCCTCGTGGACCTGCGCGCCGACTGTGGCCATGGCGGTGACGTTGATGATGCCGCGCGGGGTGACGGAAGGCGTGAGAATATGGGCGGGGCGCGCCGCGCCGAGGAGCAGCGGGCCGATGCTGGTGCCGTCGGCCAGGATTTTCAGCATGCTGAAGGCGATATTGGCGGCCTCGACGCTCGGCATGATGAAGAGGTTGGCCGAGCCGGTAAGGTTGGAATTCGGCATGATGGTCTTGCGGATTTCCTCGGACAGGGCGACATCGGCGGTCATTTCGCCGTCGATTTCAAGTTTCGGATCGCGGCGGCGGATGTCGGCGTAGGCAGCGCGCATTTTGTAGGCGCCGTCGCAATCGACCACACCGAAATTGGAGTGAGACAGAAGCGCGACCTTGGGCGTGATGCCGAAGCGGCGGACTTCTTCAACCGCAAGCATGGTCATTTCAGAAATCTGGGCGATGGTGGGGTTGGGGTTGATCTGCGTGTCGCAGAAGAAATAGGTGCCTTTGGCGAGGATGAGGGCGTTCAGCGCGGCGGGTGTTTCGACACCGGGCTTGAGGCCGATGACGTCGATGATGTCCTCGAGGTGGTCGTGGTACTGGCCGGTGACGCCGCAGATGACGGCGTCGGCTTCGCCCTTATAGACCATGAGCGCGCCGATGACTGTGGGATCGGTACGGACGATGTTACGCGCCGAGATCGGCGTGACGCCGCGGCGCTGCATGATGCCGTGATAAGTTTCCCAGTAAGAGCGGTAGCGCGGGTCGTCCTCGGGGTCGATCAGTTCGATGTCCTTGTCGAGTTCGACGCGGAGGCCGAGGCGCTTGAGGCGCGTGGCAACGACCTTGCGGCGGCCGATGACGATGGGCAGCGCGAGATTTTCATCGACGACATGCTGGACGGCCTGAAGGACTTTGTCTTCCTCGCCTTCGCAGTAGACGACGCGCTTTGGTTTTTCCTGGGCGCGGGCAAAAATCGGGTTCATGACGAGCTGCGAGCGGATGAAGAACTGGCGCAGGCTCAGCTTGTAGGCTTCAAAGTCTTCAATCGGGCGCGTGGCGACGCCGGTTTCCATCGCGGCTTTGGCGACGGCGAGGGGAATGTCGACGATGAGGCGCGGGTCGAAAGGTTTCGGGATCAGATATTCGGGACCGAAGGTGAGATTTTCACCGGCATAGACGGCGGAGACTTCGGCGGTGGCCTCTTTCCTCGCGAGTTCGGCGATGGCCTTGACGCAGGCGAGTTTCATTTCCTCGTTGATTTTGGTTGCGCCGACATCGAGCGCGCCGCGGAAGATGAAGGGGAAGCAGAGGACATTGTTGACCTGGTTTGGGTAGTCGGAGCGGCCGGTGCAGATGACGGCATCGGGTTTTGCCTCGAGCGCGTCCTCGGGCAAAATTTCCGGCGTCGGGTTGGCCATGGCCATGATGAGGGGCGCCTTGCCCATCGATTTGACCATGTCTTTCGTCAGGACACCGGGACCGGAAAGGCCGACGAACACGTCCGCGCCCTTGATGGCCTCAGCCAGCGTGCGGGCCTTGGTGTCGGAGGCGAAGAATTCTTTTTCCTTGTCCATGCCTTCGTTACGGCCCTTGTAGACAACGCCGTTGCGGTCGGTGACGATGATGTTCTCTTTCTTTATGCCGACATCAAGGAACAGTTTCAGGCAGGAAATGGCGGCAGCGCCCGCGCCCGAGGTGACCATCTTGATCTTGCCTGCCTTGCGCCCGGACCATTCGAGCCAGTTGATCAGCGCGGCGGAGGAGATCACGGCGGTGCCGTGCTGGTCGTCGTGGAAAACCGGAATATTCATCCGCTCTTTCAGGCGACGCTCGATTTCGAAGCACTCGGGGGCCTTGATGTCCTCGAGGTTGATGCCGCCGAAGGTGGGCTCGAGCGAGGCGACGATGTCGACGAATTTATCGATGTCGGTTTCATCGATCTCGATGTCAACGGAATCAATGGCGGCGAATTTTTTGAAGAGAACGGCTTTGCCCTCCATGACCGGCTTCGACGCCAGCGCGCCGAGATTGCCGAGGCCGAGGACGGCGGTGCCGTTTGAAATGACGGCGACGAGATTTCCCTTGGAGGTGTAGTCATAGGCCTTCAACGGATTAGCGGCGATTTCCTCGCAAGGAACCGCGACGCCGGGAGAATAAGCGAGGGCGAGGTCGTTCTGCGTGGCCATCGGTTTGGTGGCCTGGATGGCGACTTTGCCGGGTGTCGGGAACTGGTGATAATCAAGCGCTTCCTGGCGGAAGCTCGCTTTCTTGGCGGAGGCTTCCTCCGCGGAGAGCGCGTCCTGTCTGGAGGGAGAAGCTGGTTGTTTTTTCTTTGCCATGCGAGATCCGTATATCTTTTTACAGGATCCCGGCTTTCGCCGGGACGACATTTTTCTAAGCTCGCTACGCTTGCCAAGAAAAATTGTCGAATGGTGCGGCCAAAAGGACTTGAACCTTCACGGGTTACCCCATACGCACCTCAAGCGTACGCGTCTACCATTCCGCCATGGCCGCATAAGGCGTGTTAGCGCCCTGGTAGTATATAAATCAATCCCTTACGGGAAGCAGATGAAATAACAGATTGAATCGATTGAGGCAAGTTGCATTGCACTATATATCTGAAAGATATGGCAATCGCGGGTTTTTCGGGCAAATCAGGCGGGTTCGTAAGGAAGGAATTTGAGGGAATCTTTATCGTAAATGTAAGTAGATTTCTTCCTCTTGTTGGAGGTGCCTGCATTCACCACGACCAGCTGATCAGGTTTAACGGCTTTTTCCTGAATCGAAATCAGTAGTTTACTAACCGCGTCGTCAAGGGTTTTTGCCGATTTAACGCCAATAAAATTTACGGATCCGCCTTTAATATCTCTTGTTCCAATATCTGCCGCGAGAATAACGGAATTTCTTCCCTCACTATAGACCCACGTGGGCTTCATCTCATTCAATTTCTCGAAAGCTTGCCGGCCGAAAGTGGTGGTCAGCTTCTCGCGAATTTGTTTAGTCGTTAAATGGTCCATTTTATATCCTTATATCTGAGTGTGATTACTATGCATGTCCGGGCGGCGTATGCTCGGGGAAAGTCTCTATTTGAGGCGATACGCGGCGTGCCGCCTCAACCGTTTTTGTTTCAGGGGCCGGGGCATCGGGGATAACGCCGGGGGCATGCTTCAGGAGGCGGCGCCACAGGCTGTTTTCATCGGGGGTGGCAAAGAAAATTCCTACGCCGAAGCCGATCTGGTGGCTTCTGATGGAATCGTTAATCTCACGGATAAGCGCGGGTAATTCACCGTCTTCTTTCAGAAAAGGGGCGGCGGCCTCGGTCCACTCATTGTCCGGGTTCAGCGGCACGAAGCAATAAAACTTGCCGTTGAATGCTTTTGTAAGGTCTTTAGGCTCATCATCTCCGCCAAACTTTGCGTGTTTCACAGCGTAACGGGCGAAGTCCTTTAAACATTTGCTGGCGGTTTTGCGAGACATGGCTTTAATTCCTGTAAGCTATTCAGTAATTTCGGACGCTTACATAGCATTATCTTACGTAAAGTCAAAGGATTTTCCCCGTGGAGTGGAAAAAGTCAGACAGGCCCGTGGCTTATGAAGAGGCGCTGGGTTTTATGGACCAGCGCGTGGCGGGCATTCACGAGGGGCGGGAGCCGGAGTGTATCTGGCTGCTGGAGCACCCGCCGTTATATACCGCCGGGACGAGCGCGAAGGCGGCGGATTTGCTGGATAAGCGGTTTCCGGTGCACCAGACCGGGCGGGGCGGTGAATATACCTATCACGGGCCGGGGCAGCGGGTGGGTTATGCGATGGTGGATTTGAAGAAGCGGCAGAAGGTGCCGGATATCAAGAAATATGTCTGCGATTTGCAGGACTGGGTGATCGGGGCGCTGGCGGAATTCGGCGTGCATGGCGTGTGCCGCGAGGGGCGGATTGGAATCTGGGTGAATACGCCGGATGGCGAGAAGAAAATCGCGGCGATCGGTGTGCGGGTGCGGCACTGGATCACGCTGCACGGTGTTTCAATTAATGTGAACCCGGATTTGTCGCATTATTCAGGCATCGTGCCGTGCGGGATTTCGGAGTACGGCGTTACGTCGCTGCAAGATTTAGGTGTTGATGCGGCGATGGATGATCTTGATGAAGCGCTAAGGGATCACTGGGCGTAATTCCGAATATTTTTTCGACTTCATCCTTAAGTGTGCCAGGTTTTTTCGACATGAGAACGATGCGGCCGTTTTCGAACGGTCCGGATACGACTCTGGCGACGTCCCCGAATAGTTTTATGATATACAGACTAGCTTCTTCTGTTCGTTTTTTCCATTTGTCGTCGGTTTCATTGTGGCCATTCTGAAAGCGCGGTATGGTCAGCACGCACTTATAATTGTCGAGTTCATGCGTAATGCCCCCGGTGCGCAGGAAGTGCTCGGTCAGCCGGTTAATCTCGGGATGTCTTCGTTCGTAAAGAGAACGGATCTGGCTCTCGTAGGATTGTTTGTCTTTGCCGAGATTATAATCCGAGCTTCCGCAAGGATCTCCCAAGCCTGTGGCCGGGTTGATGGCGGGGAGATAAATAATTTTGAGCGGCGATTCATCCTGGCCGATAAAATCAACAAGCGCTTCATCAACCATCCCGGAAGATGCGGTGACGAGGTTGAAAAATATTTTACAGGAGTCCGATTGCATGACGACGGACGGAAACCCGTCATTTTCAACCGGTGTTCCCAGCGCGCGGCGTTCTGCTGCGTAGCCTTCATATAATGTGGACCATGTAATCATAGCGTGCCCTCCCAGAGCACAGGCAAATTAAGACGATTTTTCCGTTATGTCAATTTGTTTCTGGGGCAATAAAGCAGAGGCTTTAATCGGCCGCGACGTCCATGAGGTTGGACTGGACGTAGTCGGCGCAGAAGGCGACGAAGCTTTCGATGTCGAGGCGGAGATTTTCGAAGTCGGCGGTTTTTTTGTTGGTGTTTTCGTTCATGTAAAGCGACTTGTTGATTTCGATCTGTAGCGAGTGGAGGCCGCGCGCGGGCGCGGAATAGCGGTGCACGAGTTCGACGCCCTTGAAGGGGTCGTTGATGGTGACGGTGTAGCCGAGGCCCTTGAGGAAATCGCGCATGGCATGAGTGAAGTCGAGATCACAAGAGGTGCCGTCGCGGTCGCCGAGGACAAAGTCGGACTCGCGTGGCAGGCGGCCCATCAGGCTGGAGGGTTGTTTGGGGCGGGCGCTGGCGCCGGGCATGGAGTGGCAGTTGACGTGCCAGACCTGGCCGAAATTGTAGTGCGCGTCCTGGATCAGTTTTTCGAGCGCGCCGTGGTAGGGCTTATAATATTTCTCGATGCGCCGGGTGATGTCCTCGACGCTTAAGGGCTGATCATAGACCGGGATGCCGGGACGGACGAGGCGGCGGATGAGGCCGATGCCGGCATCGGAGCGCGACGAGGGATTTATTTTTCCGAACGGCCAGCTCTCGGCGAGGATGACGGGATCAATATCGTCCTCGCGGCGGTTCACATCTATATAGGAGCGCGGGAAGTTCGCGAGCAGGAGCGAAGCGCCATATTCAGGCGCGCAGGCGAAAAGCTCGTCGACGAATTTGTCCTCGGCCTTTTGCAAATCCTCGAACTTGCAGGCGAATTCGAAATCTTCGGGGTAGTGCGTGCCGCTGTGGGGCGAGTCGAACACCAGAGGGATGGCGGTTTTGGGTTCGAGGATGGTGAATGGCGGCGTCATGAGTCCATCTTAAGGCGCGGCGGGGGCCAAAACAAGCGAGGGCGGGGCGCTTGTTTTGCTGCAGCGCAGGACATATTATGAAGGCCGATTTAGTTATATCCCATTTGGGTTTGAGAGGATTTTATGCACGACATACGCGCCATACGCGAAAACCCGGCAGCTTTTGACAAGGCGATGGGGCGCAGGGGGTTATCCGCCCAGAGCCCGGCGATTCTGAAGCTGGATGAAGAGCGGCGGGCGCTGCTAACGGAGTTGCAAACTTCACAAGCTAGGCGGAACGAAGAATCCCAAAAAATTGGGGAAATAAAAAAAGCTGGTGGTGACGCCAAAGAGCAGATGGAAAAAGTCACGCTCATGAAAGAGCTTATGGCTGCGATGGAAGAAAAAGAAAAGGTAGTCGCTGAAAAACTTAATCAAATTCTTTCAACGCTGCCGAATATTCTCGCCGACGATGTGCCGGACGGCAAAGACGAAAGCGCCAATAAAGAAGTGCGCAAGAACGGCGCGCCGAAAACGGGTAATAATGCCGCGAAGGATCATGCCGATATCGGCGTGGCGCTCGGGATGATGGATTTCGAGACGGCGGCGAAGATGTCGGGTTCGCGCTTTACGATGCTGAGCGGCGGAATTGCGACGATGGAGCGGGCGCTGGCGCAGTTTTTCCTGGATACGCATACGCGCGAGCATGGATATACGGAGATTTCTGCGCCGCTGCTGGTGAATGACAAGACAATGTACGGCACCGGGCAGTTGCCGAAATTCGCGGACGATCAGTTCAAGACGACGCGCGGCGACTGGCTGATCCCGACGTCAGAAGTGTCGATGACGAATATTGTTGCCGATATGATTGTCGATGAGGAGACGCTGCCGCGCCGCTATACGAGTTTTACGCCGTGTTTCAGACAGGAAGCGGGTGCGGCGGGGAAAGACACGCGCGGGATGCTGCGTCAGCATCAGTTTTATAAAGTCGAGATGGTGTCGATCACGCGGCCCGAAGATTCAAATGCCGAGCATGAGCGCATGACAGAATGTGCGGAGACGGTTTTGAAGAAGCTGGGGCTGGCGACGCGGACGATGGTGCTGTGCTCGGGTGATACGGGTTTTGGTGCGCGCAAGACGTATGACATCGAGGTGTGGTTGCCGGGGCAGAATGCTTATAGGGAAATTTCGAGCTGCTCGAACTGCGGGGATTTCCAGGCGCGGCGCATGAATGCGCGGACGAGGCCGAAGGGCGGCAAGGATACGCGGTTCGTTCATACATTAAATGGGTCGGGCGTTGCGGTGGGCCGTGCGCTGATCGCTGTGATTGAGAATTATTACGATCCGGGCGATGGCGGCGTGTTCGTTCCGGACGTGCTGAAGCCCTATATGGGTGGGCTCACGAAGATCGTGAAAAAATGAACACACAAGACATGAACAAGCGCGTGCGGTTGATCATGCATCTGAGGAAGATGGGGATCACGGATATGAGCGTGCTGGGCGCGATGGAGAAGGTGCCGCGCGAGCGCTTCGTGCCGGAGTCCGTGAGGCACCAGGCGTGGGACGATATCGCGCTGCCCATTGGCCGCGGCCAGACGATCAGCCAGCCTTTTGTCGTGGCGGCGATGACGGCGGCGCTGAAATTATCGGATCGGGATAAAGTTCTGGAGATTGGCACGGGGTGCGGATATCAAACCGCGATTTTGTCGAAGCTGTGCCGCCGGGTTTATACGATCGAGCGGCATAAGCCGTTGCTGAAAGACGCGGAGAAACGTTTCGAGGAACTGAAGCTGCGGAATATCACCGCGATTGCGGCGGACGGGATGCAGGGCTGGCCGAGGATCAATAATGTCGACCAGGCGCCGTTCGATAAAATCATCGTCACTGCCGCCGCGCGTGGCAAGCCGCCGCAGGCGCTGCTGGACCAAGTGAAGGACGGCGGGCTGATGGTTATTCCCGTCGGTGAGAATGGCGAGCAGGTGCTGCGGTGTTATAAAAAAGAGACGGATGGCAGCTTTACGGCTAAAGACCTTATGCCCGTGCGATTCGTTCCCTTGTTGCCCGATATCGCGGGCGATGTTGATGCCGCTTAAGTATTTTCAGGCTTAAAACCGCTCAATTTTCAACAGGCTGGCGGGAGTGTATAGTTGAGTCGATGAATCGACTGCTCCCTTTGATGATCATTTGTGCCCTGGGACTGGCGGCCTGCAATAAAACGCAGGCGCCCGCGCCCGTGACGTTGTATGGGTCAACGCAAGGGGAAGGCAGCGTCGGCGTTCACACGGTCGTCGGCGCGGAGACGCTGTGGGACGTAGCGCAGCGTTATCAACTGGCGATGCGCGATGTCGCCGCCGCGAATAACCTGTCGGAGCCGTTCGACCTGGTGTCGGGACAGAGATTGAGATTACCACCGCCGCGTGAATACCGCGCGCGCGGGGGCGACAGTTTATATGTCGTCTCGCGGATGTTCAGCGTCGATATGTCGGAGATCGCACGGCTGAACCGCATATTGCCGCCTTACAAGCTGAGGGCGGGGCAGGTGGTGCGTCTGCCGACATTAACACGTGAAACGGTGCCGGTGCAGATGGCTTCTGCTGCCGTGCCGCCCGCGCGTGTCATCCCGCCGGAGAATTCACCCTATATCGACCCGGCGCCGATCAAGCGCGAGACGCTGGCGCCCCCAGCGATTGTTATTTCCAGGGCGCCGGAAGCGCCGGTCAAAAAAACGCCGATCACCGCGCAGGTGCCGAAGCGCACTTCCAGCAAATTCCTAAAACCGGTCGAAGGCAAAATTCTTTCGAATTACGGGCCGAAGAAAGACGGGCTGCATAATGACGGGATTAATATCGCCGCGCCGCCGGGCACGCCTGTGCGCGCGGCGGAGAACGGCGTGGTGGTTTATGCGGGCAACGAGCTGAAGGCTTCGGGCAACCTGATCATTATCCGCCACCAGGACAGGTGGATGACGGCGTATGCGCATATGGACAATATGCTGATCAAGCGCGGGCAGATTGTGAAGCGCGGGCAGACGATCGGGACTGTCGGCAGCTCTGGCTCGGTCGACAAGCCGCAACTGCATTTCGAAGTGCGGCGCGGCACCGAGGCGCTGAATCCCAAGATGTACCTGGAGAGCTGAGATGGCTGTCATTTTATCGGCGGTTGCGGCGCTGGCGGGCGGGTGGCTGCTGTTTGATTTCTGCCTGTGGTATTTCAAGGGCAAGGTGACAGCGGGAACGATTCAGGATTTCGAGAAGGGAAAGCCCGTGGTTTCCTTCGAGACGGAGGACGGCAAGGTAACGCGCCGGGTTTCGCGCATCATGCGTCTGAGTTACTTTCTCTCCGACCCACAACCCGGCGAGATTTTTAACGTGATCTACCGGCCTATGGGCGATACGCCGAATGTGCGGCTGCACGGTTATATGGGGCTGATGAGTGGTGTGCTGTTGCTGATACCGCTGCCGGGGGCGCTGGCCGCGCAGTACGGTCGCGACTGGTTGGCGGGGCAGGTTTCGTTCATCCTGGTTTTTGTGGGTCTCATGGTTGGCGTTTGGGTTTTTCTTAAACTTCTCCGCCGCAACTACTGATCAATCGTCGTCTTTTGGCCTGCAAACAAAGGATTTCAAGCCCTTGTTTTTGAAAGCCAAGTGTTTATAGTTCCCCGAGTCTTTGGTTATTTCGTAAAGGAAACAGGACCATGCTGATTTCAAAAGCCTATGCCGCAGCCGTCGATACGGCTGCCCAGACAGTGGGTACGATGCCGGAGCCGCCATCGCCGATGGAGGCGTTCATGTGGAATATGGGCCTCATTCTTGTTCTGGTCGTAATGTTCTATGTGCTCCTGATCCTGCCGCAGCAGCGGCGCTTCAAAGAACACAGCACGATGCTCTCGCAGCTCAAGAAAGGTGACAAGATCGTCACGGGCGGCGGGTTTGTCGGCACGATTGAAAAAATCGTCGATGACCACGAGGTGCTGGTGGATTTAGGCAACGGCGTGAAAGTCACGGCGCTGCGCTCTTCCCTTCAGGGGCAGAAAGCGCCGCTCAAATCCAAGGCGGCCAACGATCAAAAAGTGAAAAAGTAACCTGCCATGCTGACAATCCCGCGCTGGAAAGCCGTTCTTATTCTTGCCGTGGCCCTGATGGGCGTTCTCTACAGCCTGCCGAACCTGGCCGGGCCGGAGGCACGGGCGTGGCTGCACGCGCATGTGCCATCGTGGATGCCCGGCAAGACGGTGAATCTTGGGCTGGATTTACGCGGCGGCGCGCACCTTTTATATGAAGTCGATGTCGACGGCGTTTTCCGCGAGCGCGGCGAGCTGATGGTGCAGGACCTTCGTACGGAACTGCGCGAGGCGAAAATCGGCTACAGCTCTATCGGATCGGCGCCCCAGGGCGTGCGCGTGACGCTGCGTGAGGAAGGCGATACGGAAGCAGTGCGCAAGATTTTGCGCAAGCTGGACAATAATCTTGATATCCAGACGAATGGCGCGGCGATTGAAGCCACCATGAACGAAGTTTCGCTCAAGAGCGTCTATGACCAGACGATTTCGCAATCGATTGAAATTGTCCGCCGCAGGATCGACGAGCTTGGTACGACCGAGCCGATCATCCAGCGCCAGGGCGAAAACCGCCTGCTGATCCAGGCGCCGGGTGCGAACGCGGAACAATTGAAAGCAATTATCGGCACGACAGCGAAGCTTGGGTTTCATCTCGTGCCCGAAACGGCGGATACGGGCGGGGCAAAGAGCCTGCCGTTCGCGGAGGAGCCGGGGCGCAGGATTTCGGTTGCGCGCAGGCCGATGATTACGGGCGACATGCTGGAGACGGCGCAGCCGAGTTTCGACCAGAACGGGCGCTCGGTGATTTCATTCAGGCTGAATAATACGGGCGCGCGGCGTTTCTGCGACGTGACGCGTCAGCATGTGCAGAAGCCGTTTGCGATTGTGTTGGATAATGAAGTTTTGAGCGCGCCGGTGATCCAGGAGCCGATCTGCGGCGGGCAGGGACAGATTTCCGGCGGTTTTACCGTCAAGACGGCGAACGATTTGGCGTTGTTATTGCGGGCGGGCGCGTTGCCCGCGCCGATGAAGGTGATCGAGGAGCGCACGGTGGGGCCGACGCTGGGTTCGGACTCGGTGAAATCGGGGCGCAAGGCGTGTCTCGTGGGCCTGCTGCTGGTCGTGTCGATGGCGTGCCTTGTCTATGGATTATTCGGCGTGTTCGCGTCGATCGGGATTATCATCAACATGCTGCTTATCCTGGCGGTGATGTCGATGCTGCAGGCAACGCTGACGCTGCCCGGTATCGCGGGGATCGTGCTGACGATGGGGCTTGCCATTGACGGTAACGTGCTGGTGTTCGAACGGATTAAGGAAGAACTGCGCGCGGGGCGGAGCATCATGTCTGCGATCGATACGGGTTACCAGCGCGCGCGGACGACGATTACGGACTCGAACCTGACGGCCCTTATCGCGGCGATGATTTTGTTTTCGTTCGGGACGGGGCCGATCAAGGGTTTCGCGGTGACGATGTGTATAGGCGTGGCGACGTCTTATTTCTGCGCCCTCAGCTTTACGCGCCTGATTATCCTGACATGGCTGAAATGGAAGCGTCCGAAGGCGATAGCGGTTTAGGAAAGAGACAACGATGATTATTAAATTATTAGAGCTAGTGCCGCCGAATACGAAGATCGATTTCTTCGGGCACAGATTTTACGCGATGTTCGCGAGCCTTGTGATTTTGGGCGGCTCGACACTGATGCTGTCCACGAAGGGGCTGAATTTCGGGATCGATTTCGTCGGCGGGACGATCATCGAGATTAAAACGGAAGTGACGCCGGACCTGCCGCATCTGCGCGAGGTTCTGAAGGAATTGCACCTGGGCGATATTTCGATCCAGGAATTCGGCGCGGCGGATAACCTCATGATCCGCATGCCGCAGCAGCCCGAGCAGGAAGGCGTGGTCGAGGCCGATACGCAGCGTGGCGCGATTGAAAAAGTAGAGGCGGCGCTGAACCAGGAGTTCGGCGAAGGCAAAGTGGATTATCGCCGGACGGAATTCGTCGGGCCGCAGGTGGGCAAGGAGCTCAAGCGCGCGGGGTTTCTGGCGGTCCTGATCGCGATGGGCGGGATCATGTCGTATATCTGGTTCCGGTTTAACTGGCAGTACGGCGTGGGAGCGATGCTGGCGCTGCTGCATGACGTGGTCGGTATTGTGGGGCTGTTTTCGCTGACGCAGATGCATTTCGATTTGTCGACGCTGGCGGCGATTTTGCTGGTGGCGGGTTATTCAATCAACGAAACCGTCATTATTTTTGACAGGGTTCGTGAAACGCTGCGCAAATACAAGAAAATGCCGATGTGGGAAATTATTAACTTTTCGATCAATTCGACCCTGCCGCGGACATTGATGACGTCGGGCTCGACGCTGCTGGCGCTGCTGGCGCTTTATTTGTTCGGCGGCGAGGTGATCAGGAGCTTCGTTTCGGCGCTGTTCTTCGGAATTTTAATCGGAACGCACTCGTCGTATTTCGTCTCGACGCCGTCGCTGTATTACCTGAAGCTGCGGCCCGATCCTTCAACGCCCGGCGACGCCGCGGAAGAGCCGGCCTAGCGCTCCATGGATGTCACGCCACTCATACGCGAAGGCGCGCAGATCATACAGGCCTATGCGGGCGGGAGTTTCCGCATCAGCGGCAAGCTTTATACCGGCGCGGTGATTGTATTTCCCGATGAAGTTATTGAATGGAAGATTTCCACGCCGCCGGCGCTCGCGGATTTTGCGATTCTGGCGGAGCGGAAGAATACTCTCGATGTCGTTCTGTTCGGCACCGGCAAGACGATGCAGTTCATTGCGCCGGAGCTCAGGAAGGCGCTGAAGGAAATGGGACTGTCGCCGGAGGCGATGGATACCGGCGCGGCGTGCCGCACATATAATGTGCTGATGGCCGAGGGGCGCCGGGTCGCGGCGGCGATGCTGCCTGCCGTTTAGGCCGCTACCTTCAGCGGGCCTTTTTCGAACAGCTCCGCCACGTAATCCCAGTTGATGAGATTGTCGATGAACGCTTCCATGTATTTGGGGCGGGCGTTGCGGTAGTCGATGTAATAGGAATGTTCCCAGACATCGCAGCCGAGGATGGGCGTCTTGCCGTGGACGACGGGGTTTTCGCCGTTCGGGGTTTTCGTGATTTCCAGCTTGCCGGTTTTGTTGTCCTGCGCGAGCCATGCCCAGCCTGAACCGAACTGCGTGACGCCCGCCTGCGTGAAATCTTTTTTGAAGGCATCGTAGCCGCCGAGGTCTTCCTTGATTTTTTTCTCAAGCGCGCCGGGGAGTTTCGTGCCGCCGCCGCCTTTTTTCATCCAATGCCAGAAATGGATGTGGTTGTAATGCTGGCCCAGCTGGTTGAACAGGCCGGGATTGTTCTTGTGCGCCCAGACCATGGCTTCCTCGAGGCTCGCGTTTTCCTTGCCGGTGCCCTGGATAAGCTCGTTGCCCTTGTCGACATAGGCTTTGTGGTGTTTGTCGTGGTGGAATTCGAGGGTTTCCTTCGACATATAGGGGGCGAGGGCTTCGTAATCGTAGGGGAGTTTGGGCAGTTCGAAGGGCATGGAAAGTCTCCTGTTATAAGATCATCAATAAACTAAACCTTTTGGGGTTCCATTCAAGTTTAATTTCTGCTTTAAAACCTTATGAAATCTTCACTTTCCTATTGCGGGCAGGTGGTGCGGGAGAATGACCCGGACCGTTTTCTACTGTCGATGTTCGCGCCACATGACAGGCGGGAAGATTTGTGGGCGCTGTTTGCGTTTAACCATGAAATCGCGAAAACGCGCGAGGTGGTAAGCGAGACGCAGCTTGGGTTAGTGCGCCTGCAATGGTGGCGGGAAGCAGTTGGAAAGATTTTTGAGGGCGGCGAGATTCCGGCGCATGAAGTTCTGAAGGCGCTTGCGCCTGCGATTAAAACGCACAGACTACCGAAATATTTGTTTGATACGCTGGTTTACGCGCGGGAGTTCGATTTAGAAAATGTGCGCCCGGCGTCGATTGACGGGTTGCTGAGTTACGCGGATTTTACGACGACGCCGTTGATGAGCCTTGCGGTGATGATCTGCGGCGATGAGCCGGACATGGACCCGGTGGCGGCGGTGTCAGTGAATTACGCGCTGGCGGGGCTCTTGCGCGCGGTGCCGAGTATGGCGGCGCAGAGGCGGTGTTACCTGCCGGAAGACCTGATGGAGCGGCACGGGGTGACGCTGACGCAGATGTTCGATTTCCTGAAGCCGGAGGCGGGGATCAAAGAGGTGGCGCGGGAGGTGGCGGCGCAGTTTGTGCCGGGCATTCGACCCTCCAGCCGGTTTCTGAAGGCGACGCAGGCGCTGGCGGGCATTTATATGCGCCAGATACGCAGGCGCGGCTATGACCTCTACAGCCCGAAAATGCAGTTGCCGCCAGCATTTAAGGAGCTAAGAGTGACTGCCGCGGCAGGATTATAGACATATTAACCAGCCCTGTGTTAAGATGGGTCTGGGTAGTATTATTAAGCGTTTACAGTAACTTATAAATGGTTTGGGATAGAATGGTTGAGGGTCCTAAGGGTATTGGTTCTGTACAGAACCTGATTTCAGGCACGCGCGTTACCGACGCGGCCAATTCCGTGCGTCGTTCAGACGAGGTGAAAACTTCCGGGCCGAAAGACGAGATCAAGATTTCGGGCGAGGCGATTTCCCTGAGCCAGGCCCAGGAAGCGGCGTCATCGGTACGTGAGTCGCTCTCCCAAGATACGGAACTCACTCTCGGTTCCGGCCGGAATTTCGACGAGAGCCTTTAAGGCGCAGCCGATTATCGTCTTTTGGCCTGCAAATTACGGTTTTCTGCGCTTCCGCTTCTCAAATACCACAACGTATTCTGCGATGCGGTTCTCGAAAACCGCAATTTTCGGCACAAAATCCTTCAATCAGGCTACGCCTTAACACGCCTTATCTTTTGAATTTCTCTTCTTCGAGGAAATGTGCGACCTGCCGCATCACGGCGGGGCGAAACATCATGAATGTATGGGTTGACGGGACGACGATGTGATCGCGCATGCCGTCGATTTTTGTGCGCTCGACGGGAACAATTCCATCGTGCTCGCCGGGGAGTATCCAGGGCGCGAGCGGGTTGATGGAGCGGTTGCCGGCGATGATTCCGAGCGGGTAATCGATTGCGCCGTCCAAATGTTTATATCCGGTGACGAGCTGGCCCGAGGCGGGGCCGAAGAGTTTTTCGAAAATCGGCGAGAGGCGTTTGTGATCCGTGAGGAAATCGGCGAATTCGCTGCCGCCGTTGGGCGGGGCAAGCATGACGACGCGCCCGAGATTTTTCGGTTTGCGCGAGGCGATGTAATAGCGCGCGATGAGGCCGCCCATGGAATGGGTGACGAAATGGAGGGGCATGGAATCGCTGTAGTTTTTCGCCGTCCTGATTTTTTCATCGACGAAGGCGGTGAGGTCCTCGATATTTTTTTTGCGCGAGGGGTAGAGGATGTTGATTGTTTCGTAGCCGCGCTTTTTTAAGTAGCGCGAGAGGGGGAGCATGTCGGTGCGGCTGCGCAGGATGCCGTGCAGAAGGACGACGAAGCCGGTTTTCAGGGGCGGGGAGGTGTGTTTTTTCATTACCTTTATTGTGCAGCCATTGAGGCGCAAAAGCAAAAGGGCGGCCATTAAGAGAAGGGAATCCTGATATTTGTTCTTTTCATAAAAATGTGTTATTACAGTTTTTTCTAATATAGGGTACTGCAATGAGTACAAAAAACTTTCTTTCTCTAAAAGCGTTATTCCTTTCTTTTGTGTTCCTGAGCGGTTGTGATGGCGACGACAAGGCAAGGTACCGTCCGCCTTCAGCAGCGCCCGATACTCCCGGTATAAATAAAAAGCTCGGAGAGGTGCCCGCGCCAATCAACCAGCAGGCGTGGGAAAGTCGCATGCGGGAAAATTTTACTGCGGAGCAGTCGCCGCAATGAGCCGGGAAGACAATGATGTAGGCAGGCGGGATTTTCTGAAATTATCGGCGGTGTCAGCCGTGTTTTTTGCCGTGACGGGCTGCGGGCTGGCGAAGCAGATTGGGTTGTTACCCCCGACGAATGCAGATATCGCTGCGGATGCGCGTAAGAAAATGAAAGCGGTTATCGGCGAGTTGTACAAATTTACTTTCGATGTCAGGCCTAACAATCATTTACCAACCCCTCACTGGCGGGCCGACCCTGACAGCCCGTATTTTCCAGGCTCGATCGAGATCGACCCAAAAAATATCAGGCTGGAGCAGATGGAGGTGGTTCGCTGGGTTGCGCGGCGTGTCAGCACATATTTTGAAGGATTGCTGGCGGATAAATCAGCCAGCGCGGAGAGAATAAAGGAGTTGAGTCTCGAGTATGTTGAACGTGGCGCGCATATGTATTCAGAATTTATGGGAGTCTATGAGAACGCCTTAGCGGCAGGGATTGTCAGGCCAATCCCTGCCGGGCCATCGGCAAGCCAGTAGCCCTGCACATATTTCTTGCATTCCGGAAACCCTGTCTTTATGTTATGGTAAATTTTGCAGGGGGGGCTGTGATGCTCAGCAGACGTAATTTATTGAAGACGGGCGCGGCGCTGTGCGTTTCGTTCCTGGGCGGGTGCAACCCCACCGCGTTGCAAGACGTGACGCAGAAAAAGACGGAGGCCAAACCGGAAGACCTTGCAGCGTCAGCGCGCCGGGAACTTGCCGCAATCGTGGATGACGCCAATGCTTTGTACAATATATTAATCAGCTTTGACCAAAAGCGTGGCGCGCATCCTTGGGTGCCGTTTTATGTGATGAGCGACAGGATAAAACAGGGAAATATTTTACCCGGCATGACGGTCATAAATGTCCAAAATCCCGAGCGTGAACGGCTGGATGAACTGGGCGCGGGTGTCACCGAAATCAATTCTGCATTTTCTAGCATGCTCTGGGAAAAAATAAACCTTTTAAATCCAGAGGAAAAAAAATTCAGGGTTGACGAAATTGCTTCGGTGAATGCTTTAACACTGATACAAGCGATCGGTCTTACTCGCCGTTACGAGGCAATGATATCTATGGCTGAAAAAGCCGGCATTATCAAAGAGCCCGTATATGTATCGCCGCAGATTTTTGATCATACGGGATGAAGTCGGCGCGCGGGTTTTACCGGCCTGACGCGGCGCGTTTTTTGGTTTCGGGATTTTCCAGCAGGTAGTTTTCGAGGTCGGCGAGGGCGCGGGATGAGAGCAGTTTGCGCTTTTCACGGCCGCCGAGTTTGCCTTTGAATTTTCCATCCATCGGCGGAAACAATCCGAAATTAATGTTCATGGGCTGGAAGGTATCGGCATTGGCGCCGCCGGTGATGTGATTGAGTAGCGAGCCCATCGCTGTCGTTTTTGCGGGGAAGGGCAGAGGAGCCCCTAGTTTTTCGCTGGCGGCGAAGCGACCGGCCATGATGCCGACGGCGGCGGATTCGACGTAGCCTTCGCAACCCGTGATCTGCCCGGCAAAACGCAGGCGCGGCTGCGCTTTCATCTGCAGCGATTCATTTAATAGTTTTGGCGAATTGATGAAGGTGTTGCGGTGCAGGCCACCAAGGCGCGGGAAGATTGCGTTCTCGAGGCCGGGGATCATGCGGAAGACACGCGTTTGTTCACCGTATTTCATTTTCGTCTGGAAGCCGACGATGTTGTAGAGCGTGCCAAGTTTATTATCCTGGCGGAGTTGCACGACGGCGTGGGATTTGACGGCGGGATCGTGCGGGTTGGTGAGGCCGACGGGTTTCATCGGGCCGAAGCGGAGCGTTTCGGGGCCGCGTGACGCCATGACTTCGATGGGCATGCAGCCCTCGAAATAGGGCGTGTCTTTTTCCCATTCTTTAAATTCGCCGTATTCGGCGGAAAGCAGCGCGGCGATGAAAGCGTCGTATTGTTCTTTGTTCATCGGGCAGTTGATGTAGTCCTTTCCCGTTCCCGCCGGGCCCGCTTTATCGTAGCGGCTCTGGAACCAGGCTTTGGTCATGTCGATGGAATCAAATTCGACGATTGGCGCGATGGCGTCGAAGAAGGCGAGAGAATCTTCGCCGGAGAGTTTTTGAATCGCTGTCGCGAGAGGCGTGGAGGTGAGCGGGCCGGTGGCGATGATGACGCTGTCCCAGTCTTCGGGAGGGAGGCCGGGAATTTCTCCGCGCTCGATTGTTATCAGCGAGTGGGCTTCGAGCGCTTTGGTTACGTTCTGCGAAAATATTTCGCGGTCGACGGCGAGTGCGCCGCCAGCGGGCACGGCGGCCAAGTCGCCCTCGCGCATGATCAATGAATTGCATTTGCGCATCTCGGCGTGGAGAAGGCCGACGGCATTTTGCTCGGCGTCATCGGAGCGGAAGGAATTGGAGCAGACGAGCTCGGCGCAGCCATCGGTTTTATGCGCGGCGGTTTTTATCACGGGGCGCATTTCGTGCAAGACCACGGGCACGCCCATTTCGGCGGCCTGCCACGCGGCTTCGGACCCGGCGAGACCGGCGCCGATGATGTGGATTGGTTTTAAGTTATTTCCCATCATACGATTTCCCATGACTCCGGTTCCTTGCCTTTGGTTACGCGAAAGATTTTAAACGCTGCGGGTGCCTTGATTTTTTCAATCTTCTTATACATGGCGGGATCGCGTTTTTTAAGCTTTTTTTGCAGGTGGATGATTTCGTAATCGATTTGGCCTTTTGTGACGGCAAGGGTTTTACCAGGTTTTTTACGTACGGCGATGATACGCGCGCGGTCGAAATTATAGCCGCGGCGGTCGGCTTCGTCGCAGATGAGGTGGAGATAGTTGCAGAGAAGGTCTTTGCGGTCGCGGAAGCGGGTGAGCTGCGGGTGGTTTTTGTAGCCCTTTGTCTTGCCGTGAAGGACGGCTTGCGCGAGGAGGGTTTCACGCCAGAGCGCGACGAGGCCTTTGGCGTCGAGATAATGCGGCGCGATGCTCCAGAGCCTCATATTTTTTTAAGGGCCTGGTCGAGATCGGCGATGAGATCGTCCGCGCTTTCGATGCCGACGGAGAGGCGGATGAAGCCGTCATCGATGCCGAGTTTGTCGCGTTCGGCTTTCGGGACCGAGGCGTGGGTCATGATAGCCGGGTGTTCGATCAGGCTTTCGACGCCGCCGAGGCTTTCGGCAAGTGTAAAGATGCGGCAGGCAGAGAGCATTTTCTTGCAGGCGCTGAGGTCGCCTTTGATGGTGGCGGAGATCATGCCGCCGAAGCCGTTCATCTGTTTTTTAGCGAGGGCGTGTTGCGGATGGCTGGTGAGGCCGGGATAGATTACGCGCCCTATTTTTTTGTGGGCGGCGAGATGTTCGGCGATTTTTAGGGCACTGGCGCAATGGCGCTCCATGCGCACGTCCAGTGTTTTGACGCCGCGCAAAGCGAGGAAGGAATCGAACGGTGAGAGGATGCCGCCGGTGGCGTTCTGGATGAATTTCAGTTTTTCCGTGAGGGCGGAGTCATTGACGACAACCGCGCCGCCGATGATGTCGGAATGGCCGCTGATATATTTGGTGATGGAATGGAGCGCGATGTCGAATCCGAAATTAAGCGGCTTTTGCAGACGCGGCGTGGCGAAAGTGTTGTCGCAGACGGAGATAATTTTTTTCTTTTGCGCGATGGCGGCGACAGTGGCGAGGTCGATGATTTTCAGCATCGGGTTGGTCGGAGTTTCGACCCAGATCATTTTCGTATTGGGTTTTATAGCGCTTTCGAGTGCGCCGGGCACGGTCATGTCGATATAGGAGACTTCGAGTTTTGCGGTGTCGCGTTTCACGCGCTCGAATAGGCGGTAGGTGCCGCCATAGACGTCGTCGCAGGCTATGATGTGCGCACCGTGGGGGAGAAGGTCCATCACCGCGCAGGTGGCGGCGAGGCCGGAGGCGAAGGCGAAGCCGTTGCTGCCATCTTCGAGATCGGCGATGCAGCGCTCGAACGCGAAGCGCGTCGGGTTATGACCGCGCGCGTAGACGAAGCCTTTGTGCTCGCCGGGAGCAGACTGGGCATAGGTGGATGTTGCGTAGATCGGCACAGAAACCGCGCCGGTTGTGGGATCGGGGTTCTGGCCGCCATGGATGCAGCGGGTGGAAAAATCCTGTTTCTGGTTGTGTTTTTTGTCGGTCATGAGTTTTATCCCTTTTGGTCTCCATAAATTTTCGGAAGATATTTATCACCGCGATCGGACATGAAGGTGACGACGCGTTTGGGTTTGGTTTGCTCGCGGCAATAGCGCAGCGCGCCCGCGAGGACTGTGCCTGTCGGCGTTCCGGCGAGGATGCCTTCGCGCTTCAGAAGCTCGCGCACGGTGGAAAAACTTTCCTCGTCGTCGATGACGTAGCCCTTGTCGATGATATCGAGGTCGAGATTGCCGGGAGCGCATTCCTGGCCGATGCCTTCGACGCGGAAGGCGTGGGGCATTGCTTTTTCGCCGTTCACTTTGGCGGCGAGCAGTGCGCCCTTCGGGTCGGAGAGGATGAGTTCGGTTTCCGGCGAGACTTTCGCAAAAAATTTTCCGAGGCCCGCGAGCGTGCCGCCGGAGCCGACGCCGCAGACGACGGCATCGACGTCATGATCCATCTGCTTCCATATTTCAGGGCCGGTGGTGGTTTCGTGGACGTGAATGTTGGCCGGATTGTCGAACTGGTTGGTGTGAAACGCGCCGGTTTCGGCGGCGATGCGCTTTGCCATGTCGACGTAATATTCTGGGTGTCCGGCGGGAACGTCGGCGCGGGTGCGGATGACTTTGGCGCCGAGGCCTTCGCAATGCGTGATTTTCATTTCCGAGAATTTATCGGGCACGACGAGGATGACTTTATAACCCTTGATCGCGGCGATGAGCGAGAGGCCAAGGCCGGTGTTGCCTGCGGTGGCTTCGATGATCGTGCCGCCGGGCTTTAAACGCCCGTCCTTTTCGGCGGCGTCGATCATGCTCTTGGCGGTGCGGTCCTTGATCGAGCCGCTGGGGTTCCAGCCCTCGAGCTTCATGAACAGGCGGCAGGGGCCGGTATCGAACTTTGTCAGTTCGACCATGGGCGTATTGCCGATGAGGCTCAGGATGGAAGGGTTAGGGGTCATGAGGTTTTCTACGCAGTTTAGCTTATAAAATCAATCGTTTATTAAACACGGAGGGCACGGAGCGCCCGGAGAAAAAGTAGAAACTCCGTGTTCTCTGTGTTCTCCGTGTTTATTTTTTTAATTCCAAAACTCTTCGCGGTCGGGGACGCGGGAAAAGGCGATCTTGGTGCCGACATGGCCCGCCGAGGTCTTGGGGATGATGCCCAGCCAGACGGTTTCTTTCTGATATTTGTTTTGGAGGCGGTCGAGCGCGCCGGCGAGGGCTTCGCGGCGCCGGGTTTGTTTTAATGCCTCGGGGGAGGCGGTTTCGAACAGGTTGCGGGTGATCTGGTCGCCGGTTTTGAGGCCGGAGAGGATGACGGAGACTTTTTTGAATTTGACGCCGCTGGAATCGGGGAATTCGCGCGAAACGGATGCCCACATCGTGTCGAGAAGCTGGAGAAACGTGAACGGGTCGCGCGCGTGGGGAATCCGCGCTTCGTCCGCCCAGCGGAAGCCGTCAGTGGTGCGGACGCTTAGAGAAAGATGGCTTGCGAAAAATCCCTTGCGGCGGAGGCGGTAGGTGGCCTTGACGAGAAGACGCCGCGCCATGAGGCGTGCCTTGTCGGGGCGGCGAAGGTCGGGATCGAGAACGCGGGAGTGGCCGATCATGACGTTGCCGGTTTCGGGGTTTGAAAAATCGTAGCCGTGCAGCCAGTACCAGAAACGCTCGCCCTGCACGCCGCCCCAGATTTTCCGCGCCTGTTTCGGCGAGGAATCCCAGAGGGTTTGCATGGTGTGGATATTAGAGCGTTTCAGGCGAACTTCCATGTTGCGGCCGATGCCGGGCATATCGGTGAGTTTGAGATCGAGCAGGGGGCCGGGAAGGTTTTCCTGGGAGATCATGACGAGGCCGTTCGGTTTTTTCATTTCGGCGGCGGTTTTGGCGAGCAGGGAATTGGGCGCGACGCCGATGGAGCAACTGATGGCCTCACCGACATTTTTCCAGATGCCTTCTTTTATTTTCTGCGCGATCTCGGCGGCGCGTTCGGGTGTGCGTTTATCCGGCGGCAGGCGCGAAGAGAGTTCGTCGATCGACCAGACCTTGCTGATCGGGGTGTGCCTGACGACTTCCTCGAGAATCCGGTGATGGTAATCGACGTAAAGATCGTAGCGCGCGAGAACGCAGCGCAGGCCGGGGCACATTTGTTTGGCCTCGTAAATCGGCGTGCCGGTTTTGACGCCGTAGGCCTTGGCCTCGTACGAGGCGGCGATGGCGCAGGTAGAATCGGTCATCATCGGCACGACGGCGACGGGGCGGCCGCGCAGTTCGGGTCTTTCCTGTTGTTCGACGCTGGCGAAGTAGCTGTTGATATCCAAAAACAGCCACTTCAGGCCGGGTTCTTGGTGCATGGTATTCAAGCCCGTTCGGGTGAATATCCAGCATGCCGGATTAAAAAGAACAAATCAAGAACATTTTTGGAGGTGGGGCGGCGTTAATAGAAAACGCGATGTCCCGTATTGGCGGCGAGGCGCAGGGCAGGCTCGAGATCGGGGTTATCGGAATATTGCGCGCCGTTATAGCTCATGGCGACGTCCTTTGATTCGTCCCAGCGGCCGGTGACGCGAACGATGATGTCTTTCCAGCCGTTGCTTTCGGAATTGCTGACGTAAAGGGGGGCACGCACGGGCTGGATGGCGTTGACCAGTTCGAATTCATCGTTGCCCGCTCGCATGACGAGCATTGTGCAGCCGTGGGTGTCGCACCAGTAGCCGTAGGGGTTTTTGAAGAGAACCAGCGCGTCGCGGCGGCCATCGCGGTCGAGATCGATGCGGCTGAATTCATACATCGAGGATACGGGCGCGCCGGTTTCCTGCAGGAAGGCGGTGACGGAGCCGCGCATGACAGAATCATCGGGGTCGGCGTGGGCGAGGGGTGTGAGGGATGCTTCGCTGTTACAGCAGCCGCCATGGCTGCAGGCGCCCAGAAGCAGGACAGTTGTCAGAATAAATAAAATTCTGGCGGGCGGAAATCTCATACGCCCAAGATAAAAGAGAGTTCCGGGGGGAGGAATGAATAATGCCAATCCGCCCACAGTTTTGGTTAGCAGTTTTGGCCGAGAGTTTTGGTTGCGGGCGGCGCAGCATAAAATCATGGAAAAAGCGTCTTGCCTTGGCATAATGAGGAGATTATTGTCCCTCACGGTGGTTCAAACCTGTTCCTATTCAGGAGAATAAAAGATGACCTTCGTGGTCACCGAAGTCTGCATAAAATGCAAATACACGGATTGTGTCGAGGTCTGCCCGGTAGATTGTTTCTACGAGGGCGAGAATATGCTCGTCATCAATCCTGATGAATGCATCGATTGCGGCGTGTGCGAGCCGGAATGCCCGATCGAGGCGATTATCCCGGATTCAGATCCGCGCGCGGACAAGTGGCTGGATTTGAACCGCGAATATTCCGAGAAGTGGCCGAACATCACGAAGACGAAAGAGCCGCTGCCCGAAGCGGACGCGGTGAAAGATGAAAAAGAAAAGTTCGATAAGTATTTCAGTGAAAATCCCGGGGCCGGGGATTAATTTTCAGGGACGCTCTTTTTTAGCTATCAGTTCCAGGCCACGGTCGGCGCGAGGCCGATTTCAAGAGTGCGGGTGATTTTGTCAGAGGCCTGATCGGTGGCGTTCAGACGATATTTGGGCTGGACGATATAGGGGCCCGCATTATTGGCTCTGAGGATGTTGTTAAATTCTTCGCAAGTGGTGCTCATACTCTTAATGAAATTATCGACGCACTTTTCGTCTTTGAAACGCAGATTTATTTCGGTTTGATCTTCATCGTTTAAAGGAAAACTGTCTGTTAAGCTCCCGGTGAAAGTCATGACCAGTGCTTTGAAAAATGCAACTGCAAAAGGTGAACCCCGCCAGTCTATAACGTCGGCGTTTTTGAAAATGACTTTTACCTTGCATGATAAACTCATTGATTGCCTCAGTGAAAATCCTGTTGCGGGGGATCGATTTTTGTGACGTTCATGCGATCATTCAGCGTGTTGAAAATCAGCACTTCGCAGAAAATTTCATCCCGTTTTGTATGCATTTTCATGCAGCTCCCTGCCCGGTTCTCAGAAAATTGTGGAGCCTGCTCTTTGAATTGTCCGTTCAGATTGGCGAATGCATTTCCTAAATAGAAGCAAAGATTCCGGATCTCTTCTACGGGCACATCGGCAACCAATTCGCTTTCTTTATCTCCCCCAAATTTAACAAAATATTTTTCCTGAGCGTCGCTAAAAATCTGTCTGGCGCGTTTATTGATATCCGCCACATAAAATGGCGCACCCGACTTCAAGGTGTTTGTGTACAAAATCCTAAGACGCATCAAAGGTTCTCTATATTCTGATTTTCTAATTGCCATAATCTTTTTTAGAGAAAACAGGGTGCTGATGCAAGGTTTTTCAGCGCCCGGTTCCCAAAGGCCTTTAAAACCCGTATTCTTAATATCCAGAATCGCGTGTTCCCGCCCTCAGGAGATTGATTTCATGGTTACTAAAACCGCCCCGAAAAAAGAAGTCGCGCCGCCCTCGGCCCGGGCCACGACCGCGCGGGGCAAGGTCTATAACGATATTTTCGAGACGATCGGCGGCACGCCGTTGGTGCGGGCGAAGAAATTCATCGCCAAGTACAAGCTTGAGGCCGATGTCCTGGCGAAGCTGGAGTTTTTCAATCCCCTGGGTTCCATCAAGGACCGCACGGCGCTGGCGATGGTCGAGGCGGCGGAGCAGGCGGGTCATATATCGCCCGGCAAAACGACGATCATCGAGGCGTCGTCGGGCAATATGGCGATCTCGCTGGCGTTCGTCGCGGCGACGAAGGGATACAAGCTGATTATCGTGCTGCCGGAGAGTGTGAGCCTCGAGCGCAGGAAGTTTTTATTGTTCTACGGCGCGGAGCTGGTTTTGACCGCCGCCGAAAAAGGCATGAAGGGCGCGAATGAAATCGCGGCGAGCCTGATGAAGCAGACGCAGGATGCATGGACGCCGGACCAGTTTCACAACGCTTCGGGGCCGGTGGCGCATGCGGAAGGAACGGCAGAGGAAATCTGGGCCGATACCGGCGGCAAAGTGGATGTGCTGATCTGCGGCGTGGGCACGGGCGCGACCATTACGGGCATCGCGCATGTTCTGAAAGAAAAGAAGAAGGACTTCAAGGCGTTTGCCGTCGAGCCGGCGGAGAGCCCGGTGTTGTCGGGCGGCGACCCGGGCCAGCATAAAATCCAGGGAATCGGTGTTGGCTTCAAGCCGCCGCTGCTGAACAAATCGGCGGTGGACGGCGTTATCCAGGTGCCCGGCCAGCAGGCGCTGGAGATGGCGCGCGAAGTTTCGCGGCTGGAGGGAATTCCCTGCGGCATTTCGTCGGGCGCTAATTTCGCGGCGGCGCTGCACGCGGCGCAGTTGCCTGAGAACAAGGGCAAGACGATCGTGGTGATGGTGCCGTCGTTCGCGGAGCGTTATATCGCCAGCGAATTGTTCCAGAGGCTGGAAAACTAATCAGCCCGGGGCGGTTTTATCCCCGTCGACGCCGAGTTTTTCATGCAGCGAGGAACTGGAGGTCGTATATTCAAAGCGCAATTTCTTATCGGGAAAGCAGTAGCGGAACGCCTGGCGCGACATGAGCGCGGCTTCGTGGAAGCCCGATAAAATCAGTTTCAGTTTTCCGGGATAGGTGTTGATGTCACCGACGGCGAAGATGCCGGGTGTCGAGGTTTCGAATTTTTCAGTATTCACCGGAATAAGATTTTCGTGAAGGTTGAGGCCGAAATTGGCGATGGGGCCGAGCTTCATGGTCAGGCCGAAGAAGGGCAGCATCGCGTCGCACTGGATTTCATGCGTTTTTTTATCGTTGTCGGTGACGGTGATGGATTTTAATTGTCCGTCCGTGCCATTTAATGCCGTGACCTGTCCGGGCTGGAATTTTATTTTGCCTTCGCTGGCGAGGCCGCGCATTTTTCCGACTGAATCCGGCGCGGCGCGGAAATCATCGCGGCGGTGGATGAGGGTGAGGCTTTTCGCGATGGGCTGTAAATTCAGCGTCCAGTCGAGTGCGGAATCGCCGCCGCCGACAATGACGATATTTTTGCTGCGGAACTGGTCCATTTTGCGCACAGCGTAAAACACGGATTTGTTTTCGAAGGCGTCGATGCCGGGGATATGCGGTTTTTTCGGCACGAACGAGCCGCCGCCCGCCGCGATGACGATGAGCGTGGATTCAAAAACCGTGCCGGTGTCGGTGGTGAGGCGCCATTTTCCCTCGAGTGTTTTTTCAAGGCTTTCGGCCATCTGCTGGAAATGGAATTCGGGTTTGAACGGCGCGATCTGTTCCATCAGGCGGTCGGTGAGTTCCTGGCCGGAGATGACGGGGTAGCCGGGAATGTCGTAGATCGGTTTTTCGGGATAAAGCTCGGCGCACTGGCCGCCGGGGCGGTCGAGAATATCAATCAGGTGGCAGCGCATGTCGAGCAGGCCAAGCTCGAACACGGCAAACAGGCCGCACGGGCCGGCGCCGATAATCACTGCGTCGGTTTTGATAGGGGCCTGATTTTCCAAGTTTTTTTCCACTTTAGTCTTTTTCGGTTTGCCGGAACCGGATGCCCGGGCGTGCGTTGGCTATCAAAAGGAGATTTGGCCCAAAATGCAACAGGAAACTATATGCGAAACTGTCGGTGTTTTTGACGATATCGAGAGTCTGAACCAGGCGATTGCTGAGCTGGAAGGCACGGCTTTTCCGCGGCAGGACATCAGTGTTCTGGACGGGGCGGCCATGCGCAAGGACGGCGTTGCGGCTGGCGCGATTAAACCGGAGGACGATCCGGACTCGCCGCGCACGATTTTGATACGGCCCGAGGAAAAGGTCATTGGCGGCGGTGTGATTGTCGGTGGCGGTTTATACGCGGGTGTTGTGACCGGGGTTATTGTCGCCGGGATTGGCGCACCTTTTGAGGAACTGGCGTCGACGGGATTGTTCGGTGGTTTGTTCGGCGCGGCGCTGGGCGCCGTGATCGCGTATCTGCTCGGGCACTACTATAATAATGTGCTGCGCGAGCAGATCAGGAAGGATCAAATGGTTTTATGGGTGCGGACGCCGGACAAGAGCCAGCAGGATGCGGCTTCAGAAATCATGCGCCGGCACGGCGGGCGCCGGGTCCATGTCCACTAAATTATAGAATCATGTTAGCCTTTGCGGATGAGCAGGAGCTTGTCCCAGCGCGCGGCATTCGGACGGAAAATCGGCCTTAAGGATTCCGATGCGCGAAAGCTTGCGCGGCTCAAGAGCCCGGCAGATGTCCAGGATTTCATTTCATCATTGCGCATGAACTACGAAAAGGGCGGCGATACGTGCCGCTCGGCAACGATGGCGCTTGCTCGTGGCGAAGCGCATTGCATCGAGGCGGCGTTTATCGCGGCGGCGGCGCTGTGGATGATGGGGTACCCGCCGCTGCTGATGGATATGCAGGCGAAGGGCGATCACGACCACGTGATTTGTATTTTCCGCGAGCGCGGGCGGTGGGGCGCGATTTCAAAAAGCAACCATGTGTGGCTGCGCTGGCGCGACCCGGTTTATAAAACGCCGCGCGAACTGGCGATGTCGTATTTTCATGAATACACCAAGGGGCGCAAGAAAACGCTGCGGAATTACTCGGTGCCGTTCAAGTTGCGGCGTTACAAGGACAATGAATGGGTGAGCGGGCGCGAGGATTGCTGGGATATTGCCTGCGCGCTGGATGAGGGGCGGCATTTCCCGTTATTCACGGTGGCGCAGGGACGGAGCCTCAGGCCGCGCGACGCGATGGAAATGAAGGCGGACAAGCTCACGCAGTATAAGAAGAAGCGTAAAAAGGCCGGAAAATAAGCCGTTTCCGGGTTTAATGCTTGAATTAGGCGGGGGGTGTCCTTATAAATCCCTGACGTGCGGACAGGTGACCGAGTGGTTGAAGGTACCAGTCTCGAAAACTGGCATAGGCGTAAGCCTATCGAGGGTTCGAATCCCTCCCTGTCCGCCATTCAAATGTAAAGAAACATGACTAACTCAAAATTGCTCAGTGATATTCAGGAAATCATCCGAACTATTCCGGAAAAAATTGGCGATGATGCTCAGTGGCTTGGTCGTGCTCAATCAATTTTAAAATCGTGGGATCCGATACGAGGAGTCTTTCATTTTCCTTCAGCTTCATCCCTTGGTAGTCCTGTTGGTCCATTAAAACAAAGAGCTCGCGTGCAGTTAACAGCTTTGCTACATGAAGCAGAAAATGATTTGCAAAATGCACAAGTTTCACAAAGTGCGCAAGCTGGGATAGTTATGCCTACCGGCAAGCCATTTGATTTTTATAATGAGGTTAGAAAGATTATAATAGAAGCAAAGAAAGAAATATTTTTTATTGATCCTTACTTAGATGCAAATTTTGCCGAGGTATATCTGCCACATGTTTCTGGAACGGTAGTAGTACGTCTTTTAACAGGAGAGGCTTATATCAAGGAGCTTATACCAAGTGCCAAAATGTTTGTTAAGCAAACTGGCATAAAAACGGCTCTTAAAAAATCTAAGGATTTTCATGATCGTTATGTCTTTATAGATAATGTGAGATGTTTTCAATGTGGTGGATCGTTTAAAGATGGTGCGGTGAAAGCACCCGCAAGTCTAACGCCTGTTATTGATGCTTTTAAGACTGTTCATGATCTGTACGAAAAGATTTGGACAGAAGCAGAAGAGCAAATTAGTTAAACCAATTATATCTTCATCAATTTTTCCAGGTAATGCTGCCTGATCCCGAAAAAATCCTTGGCCTCGCGGATTTTTTTGAGGATAGCGGGGTTGCCGGGCTTGCCGGTTTTTGTGGCCGCGATCATGACGTTTTTGGCTGTGTGTTCGCTGCCGACGAATTCGAACACTTTCACTGAATAGCCGAAATATTCGAGGATGAGGGCGCGGAGGCCATCGGTCACCATTTCCGCCTGGCGTTCCATGAAAATGCCGTGGCGGGTGAGAAAATCGAGTTCGTTTCCGGTTTCGGACGATTCCATTTCGCGGCGAATTTGTTTGTGGCAGCAAGGCGCGACGACGATGAGCCCGGCCCCGGCGGTTAGCCCCTTATGGATCGCGTCATCGGTGGCGGTGTCGCAGGCGTGGAGGGCGATGAGCGCGTTCGCCTCGCCGATGTCGTATGAGGCGATGGCGCCGTCAGCGAAACTCAAGTGATCAAAGCCGGAATCGCGGGCGATGCCGTTGCAGAGCTGGACGAGGTCGGGGCGCATCTCGACGCCAATGACTTTTGTTTTCAGATTGAGCGTGTTCGCGAGGTAATCGTAGAGCGCGAAGGTGAGATAGCCCTTGCCCGCGCCCATGTCGACGACGCGGTGCAGTGTGCCCTTCGGGAATTTCTCAAGCAGACCGCCGAGGATTTCGACATATTTGTCGATCTGGCGGTATTTGTCCTGCGCGTTTTTGAGGACGATGCCCTTGTCATCCGTGACATTCAGCGCGTAGAGGTAAAATTTCCCCTCGGTCGTGACGAGGCGTTTTTTCTTGCGGTCGTGTTCGAGGGGCGGGGCCTCGGCATGGGTAGGCGGCGTTTTGGTGATTTTGCCGCGTTCGAGCTGCATGTCGAATTTCGTGGTCAGCAGCGTGGCGGTGCCAAAGCCGTGATTCAGCGCCGCGCCGATTTTCTGGATGGCTTCGTCCGGCGCATAGTTTTTGACGATGTCGCGGGTTTTGTAATGATAGGTGAGGCTGAGTTTTTCCTCGTCCTTGACGACGATCTTGCGCGCGTGAAGGTTTTTCAGGAACGGTTCGGCGCCGCGGTAGCTGCCCAGCGAAATTTTGACGAAGCTGCCGTCGCTGAGGCTGGTTTCGAAGGCGGGCAGGAAATCCTTTAGGCTCATAATAATCGTGCTCCGGCGGGGCAGGCAGGCCGTTTTTGCCGGGTGGCAAAAAAGGGCTGTCAGCCCCCATTAGAATTACAGATTATTCAAGCGATTACAATGATTTAACGGGCAGCATTCTGGCATGTATTATGCAAAATAAACTCCCGAAGTATCACCAACCAACGGAGAGTAAAAAATGTTGAAAGGTTTAGGATGTTTTAAGTTTTCAGCTCACGGTTTTTCGATCGTGGCGCTGTGTCACGGTAAGGAGCAGGGGCGCGATTTTCACGCCTTTGTCGCCATCGAGCCGCAGAATTACCGCCATTTCAAGAAGCGTTATATTCCCGGTGAGGGCGCGAATTTTGCGGCTTACGGGTTCGAGCTTCTGCGCGGTTGGGGCACGGAGCCTTCGCAGGCAACGCTGGATTACCTGCTGGCCAAGCACGGGATCGAATTCGGCATCAGCGAGAATTTCATCAACCGCGTGATTGCGAATATCGAGCCGGTGGCGATGCCGCTGGGGCGCGAGTATTTCGTCAATGCCGTGGCGCAGGGATAGATTTTAAATACTCCGAAAAAAACAGGGCCTTCGCGGGCCCTGTTTTATTTTGTTTTGTGTCGTCCTAGAAGTGATAGGCGACGCCGAGGCGGAGGTCGTTTTCGTCAGCGTCGATGCCGTTTTCTTCGCCGTAGAAGACGTGGCTGTAATCGAGGCGGACGCCGTAATTGCCGTAGGCGATCAGCTCGGTGCCAATGCCGAGTTCGAAGCCGTCGAGATTTTCCTGGCCGGCGCCGGCGACGGTGCTGTCGAATTCGGCGTTGCGGTAGCCGATGATGCCGTAGGGCCTGATGCCGAGTGGTTCGTAGTTGAAGAACGAGAAACCGGGACGGAAGCTGACGCCCCATTCATCGTCTTTTTCCGTGTTGCCTGCGCCGCTGGATTCGTCGGCGTTCGACCAGGCGTAGTGCGCTTCGAGCGCGCCATTCATGCCGATGCCGAGCGTGCGGTCGAGAAAGGCATCGAGCTGGTAGCCGATGAATACGCCGAGATCGGCGCCGTTGATGTCGGCATCCGTGGCGCCGACGTCGGCGTCGGTCCAGCCATAGCCGCCGAAGCCGCCGACATAGACGCCAGTGTTTTGCGTGAGGCCGTTATCGCGGTAGGTTTCAGCGTTGGCGGATGCAAGAGGAAGGGCGGAGGCGAACAGGGCCGCTCCGGCCAGAAGAAGGGTTTTTTTCATGAATAGTCTCCGAATAAATTGTTGAACCGAACAGGGACAGAGACCTGCGCATGATCAACGAAAAAAAGCCGATAATAGTTCCCAATGGGATTTTAATCTTGATATAGTCAGGGCTTAATCATCCAGGAAAGAGTGTTTTCATGTCCGAGTTAAAAATCGACCGCGAAACGATGGGCAAGCTCGCCGGGGCGCTGGCGTTCATCACGAAACCCGACCACCCGACGGTGCTGGCGCTGCGCAAGGCGGCGGAGAGCGGGACGGAGAAGGATATCAAGGATGCGCGGGCGGCGTTCCTGCGACTCAAATCCAGCGAGCGGCAGGGCGCGCTCGGGATGCTGTCAGACTAAATTCTGCATCATAGACAAATATTTTTCACCGCTGTCGCAGAGCAGGGTGAGGATGTTTTTGATTTCGGGGTGTTTCTTTTTGACTTGGCGCGCGGCCCAGTAATTGCCGCCGGAGGAGGGTCCGACGAACAGGCCCTTTTCCCGCGCCATTTTTCTGGCTTCTTCGATCGCGGTGGTGCTGTCGACGGAGATGACACCGGTGACCTGGGCGCGGTGGCGTTCGTAGATGGTGGGGATGAAGCCGTCGGAGATGCCCTCGATTTTATGTTTGCAGACGATGCAGCATTGCAGCGTTTCGGATTCGGATGGCTCCATCGCGAAGGCTTTCAAATCCGGGTTGTGATCGCGGCGCAGGCCCTGCGCGAGGCCGATGAGAGTCCCGGCGGTGCCGACGCCCTGGACGATGGCGTCGATTTTTAAACCTTTCGGAAGCTGTTCGATGATTTCCTTGGCGAGCCATTCGCGGTTTTCCTCGACGTTCCATTCATTGTCGAATTGACGCGGACACCACCAGCCGTCCTGCTGCCCGAGTTTGATTGCTTCGTCACGGGCCTCGTTGACCTGGAAATCGCCGAGGAAGCGGACTTCGGCGCCGAAGCCGCGCGAGATCTGCGTGCGTTCATTGCTGTAGCCGCGCGGAATGACGACGACCATTTTGTAGCCTTTCACGGCGGCGATCATGGAGAGCGCGTTGCCGGTGTTGCCGGACGTGGATTCAACGATGGTGTCGCCGGGTTTGAGGAGGCCTTCGCGCTCCGCGCGCTCGACCATGTAGAGCGCCATGCGCGCCTTGATCGAGCCGGAGGGGTTGAAATATTCGCACTTGGCATAGATGCCGGGCTCAAGCTCGATCAGCGGCGTGTTGCCGATATTTTCGAGGATGGATTTAATCATTTTCGGCAAGGGTTTTGAGTTCATACAGGATATCTAACGCTTCTTTCGGAGAAAGCGCGTCGACATCGATGGAATTTATTTTTTCCTCGAGCGGGGATTGCTTGGCCTGCGCTTTGGGCGCGGCGGTGAAGAGGGGAAGATCATCGGCGAGCCGAGCGAGCGTGCCGGATTGTTCGCCGGACTGGAGGAGGGTCAGGACTTCCTGCGCTCTTTGAATAACGGATTCCGGGAGGCCGGCGAGTTTGCCGACATGGATGCCGTAGGAGCGATCAGCGCTGCCGGGAGCGACGGAATGCAGGAAGATGATGTCGCCTTTCCATTCCTTGACCTGCATCGAGTGCGGGGAGAGGGCGGGGAGTTTCGAGGTGAGCGAGGCGAGCTCGTGGTAATGGGTGGCGAAGAGGCCGCGGCATTTATTAATTTCGTGGAGATGCTCGACGCAGGCCCAGGCGATGGAGAGGCCGTCAAAAGTGGCGGTGCCGCGGCCGATTTCGTCGAGGATGACCAGTGAGCGCTGGGTGGCCTGATTCAGGATGGCGGCGGTTTCGACCATTTCAACCATGAAGGTCGAGCGGCCACGGGCGAGGTCGTCGGAGGCGCCGACGCGGGAGAAGAGCCGGTCGACGATGCCGATATGAGCGGATTCGGCGGGGACGTATGACCCGGCCTGCGCCAGAACTACTATAAGAGCATTCTGGCGTAAGTATGTTGATTTACCGGCCATATTCGGGCCGGTGAGCAGCCAGAGCCTCTGATGCTGGTTTAAGTCGGAATCGTTTGGGACGAAGGTTTCACTGTTGCGTTTTAATGCAGCTTCGACAACGGGATGGCGTGCAGATTTAATTTCGAAGTTAAGTGAATTGTCGAGAACGGGGCGCGTGTAGTTGCGGTCGGCGGCGAGATCGGCGAGGGCAGCGGCCATATCGAGGCTCGCGAGGGCGGCGGCGCGGGCGATGATTGCTTCCGAGCAGGCGGAGGTTTCAGCCACAAGTTGCGCGAGCATCTCGAGCTCAAGGGCGAGGGCTTTCTCGGCGGCAGAGGTGATGTCGCGTTCAAGCTCGGCCAGTTCGGGGGTGGTGAAGCGGACGGCCCCGGCCATGGTCTGGCGGTGGACGTAAGGATTGGTGCCACCGGGGTCTTTGACCATCATCGAGTCGGCATGTTTGGGGGAGACCTCGATGAAATAGCCGAGGACGTTGTTGAATTTTATTTTCAGGGCGGCGATGCTGGTGTCGTCGGCGTATTTTCCCTGCAGCGTGGCGATGAGGCGGCGGGCGTCGTCGCGGAGCATTTTGAGTTCGTCGAGGCGGGCGTGGTAACCGGGCGCGATGAAGCCGCCGTCGCGGGCGAGGGCGGGTGGCTCATCGATGAGCGCTTGTTTGAGAATATCCTGAAGCCGCGCGATTTCGGGCGAGACGGAAAGAATTTTGACGAGGGCTTTGAGCGGTTCCTGCGGGCTGGTTTGCAGGAGAGAGCGGATAATGTCGGATTGCTTCAATCCTTCGCGGACCATGATGAGATCGCGCGGTCCGCCGCGACCTAAATTCAGGCGGGCGAGGGCGCGTTCCATGTCGGGAAGTTGTTTGAGCGAGGCGCGGATATCGTCGCGCAGATTTTTGTTGTTCACGAATACGCCGACGCGGTCGAGGCGGCGGTTGATTTCGGCGGGGTCGGTCAGCGGCGCGGAGATACAGGATTGCAACAGGCGCGCGCCGGGTCCGGTGAGCGTGCGGTCTATAGTTTCGAGAAGCGAGCCGCGTCGTTCGCCGGTGAGGGTTTGCGTGAGCTCAAGGTTGCGGCGGGTGGCGGCGTCGATTTCAAGATTGGCCCCGGAGGCGATTTGCTGCGGCTTTTGCAAATAGGGGATTTTACCGACCTGCGTGCGCTCGACGTAATCGATGAGGACGCCCGCGGCGGCGATTTCGGCGCGGGAAAAGCCGCCAAAGGATTCCAGCGTGCCGACGCCGAAGAGTTTTTCAAGGCGCAGCCGCGCGTTTTCGCTGTCGAACAACGAGGCGGGCTGCACGGTGGTTTTTTCGTTCCGCAGGTCGGATTTTTCCGAGACGACGATCTCGCCGGGGTTGATGCGCTCGATGGCGGTGAGGATTTCGTTTTTCTTCAACGCCTGAACGCGGAATGCGCCTGTGGAGAGGTCGAGCCAGGAGAGTCCGAACTGGCCGCCGGTTTCGGCGAGGGCGGCGAGGTAATTATTTTCGCGCGCCTCTAATAACGTGTCTTCGGTGAGTGTGCCCTGCGTGACGATGCGGACGACGTCGCGGTTGAGCATGGCTTTAGAAGCGGGCCGGCCTTCGCGTTTTGCGCGTTCTTTGGCTTCGTCCGGCGTTTCGGTCTGCTCGCAGATCGCGACCTTAAACCCGGCGCGGATAAGTTTCGCGAGATATGGTTCATAGGAATGGAACGGCACGCCGCACATGGGGATGTCATCGCCGCCGGCCTTGCCGCGTTTGGTGAGAGTGATGTCGAGCGTTTCGGAGGCGCGCACCGCGTCGTCGTAAAAGAGCTCGTAAAAGTCGCCCATGCGGTAGAAAAGCAGGGCGCCGGGGTGGCGTTCCTTGAGCGCGTGGTATTGCGCCATGACAGGCGTGTGGCCGTCGGCGAGGAAGTCGTCGGCGGTTCTTGGTGGGGTCTTTAATGCTGCATTTCCCATGGTTTAGTCATAAGGGATTCGCGGGGAAAGAAAAACTTGATTTTTTCATAAGACGGCATTAAAAGACTTTGACATAAAACATAATATTTTTCGACTGTTGTCACGATGGAGCGAGCTTTGGAGATTTAACATGCTAATAGGCACGGGGACTGTAAGGAATACGCTTTATAATTTGCGGAAGGACAGATCCCTCCGGAAGCTTGTTGAAAAAAGGATTGAAGAAAATCACCAGGCTGGATTATCGAACCTGATCGTGGAGTTCACAGATGCCATTGATGCAGGGGTGGATGGTTTTATTAAGTCCGTGCCCGTTTCCCTGGAACTGGAACCTGAAGCTCAAAAGCTCGGAAGCTCTGAAAATAATTTTGTTACATGTTCACTCACGCTATGGGAAAAAGGCGGGCACAAATATGCTGTCGCCGCGTTTAACCCGCCGGTTTTGTAAACGGATTTGAGTAAGGAGATTTGATATGACGAAACGCAAGAGGGTGAAGCATGTGGACCGCTAAAGGCATAATCAGAGACAAGTTTGCAATCGCCATTCGTGGAGGCGCCGGAGAGAGCGTCATTGAGACCGTCCGTAAGATGGATGAGAGTATGGGCATGTCCCGATATAGTATTGAAATTCAAAAAGAGGCAGGCGATCCATATGCCTTGAGCCCAAATGTGCCGTTATTTTTAGAAAAGAGCGCAGAAAGAAACCTGGGCCAAGAGGTCGAATTCGATTGTGTGCAAGACGACACAGCGGGATGCGTGGCAGTTAAAATCCGCCCCTTAAGTCCTGCGCCTGATCTCGTTTAATCACAGGCAGGAAGAAATAACTCAAGACGTTCCTGTTGAGCCGAAGCCGCCGCTGCCGCGCGCGGTTTCATCCAGAAAATCGATGATGTCCCATGTGGCGCGTTCATGACGCGCGACGATCATCTGCGCGATGCGCATGCCGCGTTCGATGGTGAATGTTTCCTGGCCATGATTGATGAGGATGACTTTGATTTCGCCGCGGTAATCGGCGTCGATGGTGCCGGGCGTGTTGAGAACCGTGACGCCGTTTTTTGCGGCGAGGCCGGAGCGCGGGCGGATTTGCGCCTCATAGCCGGGCGGCAGGGCGATGGCGATGCCGGTGGGGACGAGCGCGCGCTGGCCGGGGGCGAGTTGCACCTGGCCGTCGATGGCGGCGGAGAGGTCCATGCCTGCGGATTGTTCGGTGGCGTAAGAGGGGAGCGAAAGATTTTGCGCGTGCGGCAGGACCTGCATGCCGATGGTGAGATTATTCTGCTGCTTCCTTGATTGTCCGAACATTGGCGAAGTGCTCCCCGATTTTTGCGGCAAGCTTTTGCGCAATGGCGCGCTTGCCCTGTTTTTCCCATTTATCAGTCGATGATGGTGTCACCAGATATATCTGATTCTCATCACCGCCGAACAGGTTTTCGGAGACGTTATTCGCCAAAATCCAGTCGCAGTTCTTGGATTTCAGCTTGGATTTAGCGTTTTCGAGAAGGTTTTCGGTTTCCGCCGCGAAGCCGACGACGAGGCTGGGGCGTTTTTTATGGTTTGCGACCGTTTTGAGAATGTCGGCGTTTTCGCGAAGGTTAAGTGCTGGTGTTTTCCCGGGCTGCTTTTTTATTTTCTGCGCGGACGGGGCGGGCGACCAGTCGCTCACGGCGGCGGCGGCGATGAAGATGTCAGCGGGCAGGGTTTTTTCCGTGGCGGCCAGCATTTCGGCGGCGGTTTCGATTTCGATGAGTTTCACACCTGCGGGCGGTTTTTCATTCACGGGACCGGAGATGAGCGTAACGGATGCGCCGGATTCAACAAGCGCCTGCGCAATGGCGTGGCCCTGTTTTCCGCTTGAGCGGTTGCCGATGAAGCGCACGGGATCGATGGGTTCAAAGGTTGGGCCGGAGGTGACGATGGCGGTTTTGCCGCTCAGGGGTTGTTCAAAAAAAAATGCGAAAATATCGCGGAGGATTTCCTCCGGCTCGTTCATGCGGCCCATGCCGAATTCATTGCAGGCCATGTCGCCCTCGACCGGGCCGGTGAATTTGAAGCCGCGTGTTTTTAATTTCGCGAGATTGTCCTGCGTTGCCGGGTTGTTCCACATTTCGTGGTTCATCGCCGGGGCGAGGAGGATTGGCTTGTTTGCGGCAAGGAGAGCGGTGGAGGCGAGATCGTCGGCAATGCCATTGGCCAGTTTTGCGATCATGTTGGCGCTGGCGGGGGCGACGACGATGAGGTCGGCTTCGCGGGAGAGACGAATGTGGCCCATCTCGGTTTCGTCTTTTAACGAGAAGAGATCGGTGTAGGTTTCGTTTTCTGAGAGCGAGGACACGGAGAGTGGCGTGATGAATTGCGCGCCGCCGGAGGTGAGGATGCAGCGGACATTGCCGCCTGATTTGCGGATCAGGCGGATAAGCTCCAGCGATTTGTAGGCGGCGATGCCGCCCGAGATCACCAGCAGGACAGATTTGTTTTCCAGCGTCTTGCTCATGCAATATTTATATAAAGCAAAAGCCCCGCCTTTCAAAAGCGGGGCTTTTAAATGTTAAGTCACGGGACCTTACTGAGCAGGTTGCCCGGCAGGCGCTGCTTCACCGGCGGAAGGCTCGGTCGAGTCAGCTTTAGCAGCGTCATCGGAGGCCTGTTCTGCCTGTTTGGCTGCATCGTTTGCGTCTTCAGCTGCAGCTTCTGCGTTGGAAGCGGCTTCGGTCGCGTTGTCAGATGCCTGTTCAGCGGCCTGGGCGGCTTCAGCGGCGCCTTCGGAGGCTTCCGTTGCAGCAGCAGCGGCTTCAGATGCGTCCTGCGATGCGGCTTCAGCAGCAGGGGCCGTCTCTTCGATGGCAGCGTCAACAGGCTGGCCTTCGAGAGCCGGGTCAATGACGGCTTCTTCACCGGCAGCAGGTTCGATAAAGGAGGACGGCTCCTGGCCGGACATGTTGTTGTAAATCGCGAAAATAGCGACGAGACCGGCGGCAAGAACGACGCCCGAATAAACGATCGATTTGGTGAAATTACTCATATAGAGCATCCTCTCATAATTATGTAATGTGTGGGTCTGATGAGGGTAGATTTGCCTCTGGGCCCTTAAATGTCAACCAAAAAAAGCCTTTTATTTGGAGGGGCTTATAATAGGTTGTAATTGTTATAGAAAATATAGGAATAATTTCAGGGCTTTATGCCGTTGTGGATGGCCACGATCCCGGCTGTGAGGGCGGAGAATTTCGCACCTGCGAACCCGGCCTCCTGCATGCGGCGGGCGAGTTTGCGGGGGCTGGGGAATTTGCGGATGCTTTCGACGAGGTATTGATAGCTGCTCTCGTCGTTAGCGATGGCTTTGCCGATGCGCGGAATAACGTGGAACGACCAGGCATTGTAGGCGCGTGACAGGAGCGCAGATTCAACACGGCTGAATTCCAGGCAGAAAAAACGCCCGCCGGGTTTTAAAATGCGCGCAGCTTCTTTCAACGCGGTGTCGATATGCGTGACGTTGCGCAGGCCAAAGGCGATTGTGTAGACGTCGAAAGAATTATCCGGGAAAGGCAGGGATTCCGCGTTGCCGGTCACCCATTCGAATTTATCCAGCCAGCCGCGGTCAAGCGCGCGGTCGCGGCCGACCTCAAGCATGTGCGGGTTGATGTCGCAGACAGTTACTTCGGCACCGGGCGCTTTTTTAAGAATGCGGAAAGCGATATCACCCGTGCCACCGGCGACGTCGAGAAATTTCTGGCCCGGGCGGGGGCGGATGGAGCGAACGAGACGATCCTTCCAGAGCCGGTGGAGGCCGCCGGACATCAGGTCGTTCATCAGGTCGTATTTCGGGGCGACGTTGTCGAAAACATCGCGGACCAGGCCGGTTTTTTCAGCCGGGGTTACATGGCGTTCGCCAAACCACTCTTTTTCTTGGTTCTTCATCTGTTTTCTTATCCAAAACGATGCTATCAGATAGCACATGAAACTCGTAAAAGCCATGGCAACGGTGGGTGGGCTGACGGCGCTGAGCCGGGTCGCCGGTTTCGTGCGCGATATCATGACGGCGGCGGTTCTTGGCGCCGGGCCGATTGCGGATGCTTTTTTCGTTGCGCTCAAATTGCCGAATTTTTTCCGGCGCGTGACGGCCGAGGGTGCGTTCAGCGTTTCGTTCGTGCCGCTTTATTCCGAGGCGCTGGAGAAAGAAGGGCGGGAGAGCGCTGACGAATTCGCGGGCAACGCGATGGTCATCATGTTCTGGATTTTGCTGGTGTTCACCATCGTGATGATGATCGCTATGCCGGCGGTAATCATGCTGCTGGCGCCGGGATTTACGGACGACCCGACGACGGAGCGTTTCGATCTCGCGGTGACGCTGTCGCGAATTACGTTTCCCTACCTATTGATGATGTCGATTGCGGCGCTGATGGGCGGGGTGCTGACAGCGCATGGGCGTTTCGCGCCGTTCGCCGCTGCACCGATTTTGTTCAATCTAGCGCTGATCGGCGTGTTGCTGGTGGCGTGGAAATTCCAGACGGCGGCGCATGCGCTAGCGTGGGGTGTGATGATTGCGGGTGTTCTGCAGTTCGTCCTGCTTTATATTTATATCCGCCGCGAGAAGATAAAATTATCGCTGACGCGTCCGCGTTTTGATTTCCGGATCAAGAAGTTGTTCAAGCTGATGGGGCCGGGCGTGCTTGGTGCGGGCGTGATGCAGATCAATTTATTCGCCGACATGATCATGGGCTCGTTCCTGCCGACAGGATCGATTGCGTATTTGTATTACGCGGACCGTTTGAACCAGTTGCCGCTGAGCACGGTCGGGATTGCGGTAGGCACGGCGCTGCTGCCGATGCTGAGCCGCGCGATCGGCGCGGGGAAAACTGAAGAGGCGAAGGGGTTATTCAACCGCGCGCTGGAGATTGTTTTGTTTCTGGGTTTACCGGCGGCGGTGGCGCTCCTGATCCTCGCCGATATTATTATTGAAGTTTTATTCGTGCGCGGGAAGTTCGATATGGTCGATGCGGGCGTGACGGCGTTCGTGCTGAAGGGCTACGTGATCGGGTTGCCCGCCTATATCGCGGTGAAGGTTTACGCGACGGCGTTTTTCTCGCAGCAGGACACGATGACGCCGGTGAAGGTTTCGATTGCCGTGGCGACGTCGAATATCATCCTGGCGCTGATCCTCATCCAATATATAGGTGTCGCGGGCATCGCGCTGGCGACAGGGATTGTCGGGTGGATGCAGATCGGGCTGCTGGCGTGGCTGCTGCGTAACAACGCGGCGATGAAAATTGACGAGCGTTTTCGGCGGGCTTTGCCGCGTATCGTGATTTCGACGGGAGCCATGGCGCTGGTGCTGTTTGCATTGCATATCCCGCTGGCCGGGTGGGTGGACGGCGATACGTTCCACAAGGATATCGCGCTGGCGATATTCGTCGTGGCGGGCGGGGCGGCTTACGGCATTTCTGCACTTGCAACCGGCGCGCTTAAAATACAGGATATAAGCGGATTTTTAACCAAGGGTTCGAAATGAAACGCATTCTTTCAGGTATGCAGCCGACCAATAATCTCCATCTCGGAAATTATCTCGGGGCGCTGAAGAACTGGGTCAAGCTGCAGGATGAGGGCGCGGAGTGCCTTTATATGGTCGCGGATCTGCACGCGGTGACGCTGCCGCAGGATCCGGCAGTGCTGGCGAAATCGACGCGCGAAATTGCGGCGGCATTCATCGCGAGCGGCATTAACCCGAAGCGCTCGCATATTTTCGTTCAGTCGGCGGTTTCTGCGCATTCGGAACTGATGTGGCTGCTCGCGACCATTGCGCAGATGGGCAAGCTCGAGCGCATGACGCAGTTCAAGGACAAGGCGGGGAAAAATTCGGAGCGCGTGGGGCTTGGCTTGTTCGCGTACCCGGTGCTGATGGCGGCGGATATTCTTGTTTATAAGGCCACGCATGTTCCCGTCGGCGAAGACCAGAAGCAGCACCTGGAGCTGGCGCGTGATGTCGCGTCGACGTTCAACACGAATTTTGGTGAGCTGTTTACGATACCGGAGCCGATGATCGCAGGACCTGCGCCGCGCGTGATGAGTTTGCGCGACGGGTCGAAGAAGATGAGCAAGTCGGATGAATCCGATTATTCGCGGATCAATTTGACGGATGACGCAGACGCGATTGCGAAGAAGATCAAGAAGGCGACGACGGACCCTCACCCGCTGCCGGATAATCTGAACGGATATGAGGGACGCGCAGAAGCACTGAACCTGATCACGATTTACGCGGCACTGGCGGACAGGCCGCGCGAGGATGTGATTGCAGAATTCGCCGGGAAACAATTCTCGGTGTTCAAGCCGGCGCTGGCCGATTTAGCGGTTTCAAAACTTTCGCCGATCACGAAGCGCATGAGCGAGCTGCTGGCCGACCCGGGCGAAATCGACCGTTATCTTAAGAGCGGCAATGAAAAGGCCCGGAGCATCGCGGAGCCAGTCCTGCAGCAGGTGCGGGACCGCATGGGGTTCTGGAACTCATTTGACATATCTTAAAGGTGTGATAGTTTTCGATTATTCAACACTGGGGTGCGTATATGGTTATAGCAAAATTAACTTCACCTAAAGGGAATGTAACGCCTATTTATAGGGAAATAGGTGGTTTCAATAAGCTTTCGCGGGCCCATGGAGTGCCGATTGTCATAGTTCATTTTCAGGCATTAGAGAAAAGTGAGCACAATAAACCTTTTACGACTACCGAGGGAGCTGCCTATCAAGGCTATATATGTTTCGGAGGGACGGTTGGAGCATTTATCAGCCTTTTCCGGGAAGCCGCCAGAGACCACAAGTTTATCCAGTTTAACTGCGATACTTATCCTCCCCCCGCAGAACTTGTGAACGAGTGATCTGAACTAATCACCTGCCGCCGCGTTAACCTGTTGTTAGGCATTTTTCTGGCATTATAGGCTAGGACAGGTCATAATAAATTCAGGTAACACGGTGTTTTCTCATGAAATTTGCTCTTAAATCGCTGGCTTTGGCAGCAATATTGGCATCCGTGGCGGGTTCCCCCGCCAAGGCCGACGTTTTCTTCTGGAGAGACGCCGAGACGAACCTTTCGGTCACCTATGTCGATACATGGCGCCAGATCAACAACCAGAAGCCCGACGATATCCTGACCGTGGCCGCGCCCGGGGACAATGAATTTGCAACGTGCCGCGTGCGCGTGCGCGAGGACCGCCGTTTCGTGATTTACCCGCGCCGCGATGCGGCCGCGATCCAGAGGCAGAATTACAGCCGCGAATTCTGGGACGCTTATACCGGTGAATTCGGAGCCGCGACGATCAACGGCGTTTGGGACAATGCGGGGCTGGGCGATGGTTTCGCGAGCTTCGCCGATGTTTCGTTCATTCCCGCCGTGGGCCCGAAGGTCCAGAAGCGCGGGCTGATGTTCGCCACCGTTTACAATGACAAGGCCTATATCGCCGAGTGCTCGTCTGAGACGGGCGTATATGGCGAGTGGTACAAGCCGTTCCTCAGCTTCGTGAAGTCGGTCGATTTCCGCAACGAGTATCATATCCACGGCAATGGCTGGTACCGTGATTTCACGACGGACGGCCCCTTGCGCATCCGCGGCCGCAAGGATATCGACCTTTACACCAATTAAGCATATCCAGTAATGTCGTCCCTGCTATAAAGCAGGGATGCATTAATGCAGGTTTATCTCCCCATTGCTGAAATGAGCGTGCCGGCGGAATCCATTTTCCTCGTCAGCGCCTTCGTGGGTTTTTTGTCGGGCATTTTCGGCATCGGCGGCGGATTCCTGACGACGCCGTTTTTGATTTTCACCGGCATACCGCCCGTTATCGCGGTAGGGACGCAGGCCTCGCAGCTCGTGGCCTCGAGCGTCGCGGGTGTGCTCGGGCACTGGGAGAAGGGAAATGTCGACGTCAAGATCGGCGGGGTGATGTTGGTCGGCGGTTTGCTGGGTTCGGTACTCGGTATTGTTATTTTCGGATTGCTCGAGAAACTCGGCCAGATCGATTTCGCGATTTCGGTTTTGTATATCATCCTGCTCGGGTTTATCGGCGTGCTGATGCTGGCGGAAAGTTTCCTGCATTTTGTGAAGCCGAAAAACATGCGCAAGGAATTCAATACGCTGAATGTGAATAAATTTATTGCAGGGCTGCCGTACAAGATGCGCTTCCCGCGCTCGAAGCTCTATGTCAGCGCGCTGGTGCCGGGCGGGATCGGTTTTCTCGGCGGGGTGCTGGCGTCGGTGCTGGGCGTCGGCGGCGCGTTCGTGATCGTCCCGGCGATGATGTATATTTTGGGTATTCCATCGTTACTCGTGGCGGGCACGGCGCTGTTCCAGATGATTTTCACGACGGCTTTTGCCACCATCATGCATGCGCTGGTGAACCAGACGGTGGATGTGGTGCTGGCGGTGATCCTGATTATCGGCGGCGTGATCGGCGCGCAGGCGGGAATTACGTTCGCGCGGCATGTCAAAGGGATTTATGCGCGGGTGACGCTGGCGCTGATTGTCCTGGCGGTGTGCCTGCAGATGATCGGGAATTTGTTCATCCAGCCCGCGGAAATATTTTCGACGGCGGTGCTGTCATGATGCGGGTGATGCTTTTAATCGCAGTTCTTTTGACGGCAGCGATGCCGCCCGCAAACGCGGATAATGTTGTTGTCGACCTTTCCAGCGACCATGTGGATATTACGACCGGTTTTAACGGCACGACACTGGCCGTGTTCGGTGTGCGGAGCGGCAAGGGCGATATCGCCGTGATCCTGCGCGGGCCGCAGCGGACAATGTCGGTCCGGCGCAAGGAAAGCGTCGTGGGCGCGTGGATCAACCGCAGTTTCGAGACATTCAAGGCTGTGCCGTCCTATTACGGTTATGCGATCAGCAAGCCGCTGCAGGGGCTGGCCACGCCTGAAGTGTTGCAGGAGCACGGCGTGGGGACGGAGAATCTGCGCTTCAACAAGCCGGACAGCACCGATCCGCAACGGATTTTTTTCCGCGATGCGTTGCTTCGAAACAAGCAGAGCCAGGGGCTTTACCCGGAGCATGCGGGCACGATCAATTTCATCGGTCCGGATTTTTTCCGCGCCGATTTCTACATTCCCGCCAATGTCCCGGTGGGAGAGTATGAAGTCCAGACGCTTTATTTTTCGAACGGAACCGTGCGCGATACCAAGATCCGCACCGTGCGCGTCGCGCAAGTGGGCGGCAGCGCGCGCATTCACCAGTTCGCGAATGACAATTCAATGATTTACGGCGTATTGTGCGTGCTGCTCGCGGTATTCGCCGGATGGTTTTCAAACAGAGTGCGGCGCGGATAGGAGAGATCCAGCATGACAGAACGTATTTACCTGATCGTCGCGGACGATACCGAGGAATTCGGTAACGCGCTGCGCTATGCCTGCAAGGCGGCGAAGGCGAACCGCACGCATATCGGCGTGCTGTATATCATCAGCGAAGGAGATTTCGTCAACTGGGGCAATATCGAGGAGCGCATCAAGCAGGACCGCAGGCGGGACGCCGAGAAACTGCTGGCGAATATCGCGGAGAAGATCAAGAGCATCTGCGGGCTGATGCCGTCGCTGTATATCGGCGAAGGCGCGGCGCCGGAGGCGGTGATCAAGACCATTGAAGAAAACCCGGGCATTTCGAACCTGTTCCTGGGCGGCAGCACGAAGGGCGGCGGGCCGGGTCCGCTGGTGAGCTATTTCTGCGGCAAGGGGCTTTCGAAACTGACGGTGCCGCTGACGGTTATTCCCGACCATATCACGCTCGAGGAAAAGACAGGCGAAAGTTGATTTATTCTTACAACTAGACTATCTGGTATCCCATGTTCATCCAGACGCAAACAACGCCGAACCCGGCGACGCTGAAATTCCTGCCCGGGCAGGACGTCGCCCCGTCGGTTTTTGAATTCAAAAGCCGGGACGAGAGCGGCAATTCGCCGCTGGCGCAGCGCCTGTTCGGTATTACCGGTGTCGAGAATGTCATGCTGGGCCACGATTTTGTTTCGGTCAGCAAGGCGGGCGACACGGACTGGTCGATGCTGAAGCCCATGATTTTAGCCGCGCTGATGGAGCATCTTTCAACCGGCCAGCCTGTTCTGCTGAATGCCGAGGCGGCGGGTGAAGCGGATGAATCCGACCCGATTATCGTCCAGATCAAGGAGCTGATCGAAACGCGCGTGCGTCCGGCGGTGATGATGGATGGCGGAGATATCGTGTTCGACAGTTTCGATGACGGGGTGGTTTATCTGCGGCTGCGCGGTGCGTGCGCCGGGTGCCCAAGCTCTACCATGACCCTGAAATCAGGCATCGAAAACATGCTGCGGCATTATGTGCCGGAAGTTACTGAGGTCCGTCAGGTGGCGGATTAGTTTCCTCGGGTGCGGGTATACTTTGCCCGGCCAAAATCATTCCAAGCCAGCGCCATTGTTCGACATCGGTCTGCGTATCCGTAGGGCCGGGTATCGTGCAGTTCAGGCGCACGCGTTCATCGCCGGGAATATCGGCGAGGCGCAGTTCGACGCGGTTTCCGAGGATCTCGATTTCAGGCTGGTCACGCCCGGAAACAAAGCAGGATAAATCGCCGCTTTCTTTTTCGAGCGACGGTGGCAGAGAAAAACCGATTTTCGGCGCGGCGATGCCGATCTGGGGGTCGCGCGGTTCTATTTCGGTTGCGGGCAAAGGAAGCGCATTGACCACGAGGCGGAAGCGGCTGATGTCGCCGAAGCGCTCTGTCATCGTAAAGCGGGGAAGCGTGAACAGGTCGGCGCCCTCATAGACCGTGCCGGAATGCAGGCCGAAGGCGGCGGTGAAGCCGGACTCCGCGACGATGTTTTTATAGGCCAGCGAGTATTCGCCGAAAGGATAGGCGAAGAATGCAGGCGTCTGGCCGAATTCCTCGCGGTGACGGATGAGGGCCTTGTTCACCTGGCGGCGGATTTCCTCTTCGGGCTCGCGGGCGAGGCGGGAATAGGAGGCGGGCAAAACGCTAAGGGTGACGCTATTTTGCTGGCCCAGTTTTTTAAGGTCGTGCCAGGTCATGACTTCGCCGCTGCCGCTATCGACCTGGCCGCTGGAGTAGAAAACAGTGAAGGGGATTTTTCTTTCGAGCAGCGCAGGGACGGCGGTATCGAGTATGGAGCGGTAAGCGCCCTCGAAGGTGATGGCGAGCGCGCGCGGCGGAAGCTCGCGGTGATTTTTTACGGCGTCGATGATTTCGCCGAGCGGCAGAACGGTATAATCACCGCCCGCGATTTCATCGAGATGTTCGATGAATTGATCGGTGCGGAGGCCGCTGTCGGGGTAGGCGTCCTCGCCGATGCGGTGATAGACCAGCACGACGGCAGAATATTTATCCTCGGGGATGGCATTCGCGGCGGACACAGGGCTGCCGGTACCGGCAGCGGCGGCAGCCAGAAGAGTGATGAATGTCATGAAACGCTGCATGGCCCGGGTCTTTCGCAAGAAACGGGATTAAACCAGATAACAGGCCCGAACAACAGCCCCAAAAAATGCCGTAAAAGGCGGGTAAATTAAGGGTTGATGTTTGGCGGGGCGGGACTAGATTGATGCTATTGCAATGCTCCCGGGAAGGAATGCGCCTATGGCCGCCGAAAAAATTAAGCCCCGCAGTCTCGATGACGAGACGCTCGATACTATTTTCCGGGAGGCGCGCACGCACAGTGTCTGGCAGAACCGCGACATTCCCGACCAGCTTCTTCATGACATCGTCGATTTGATGAAATGGGGGCCGACCAGTGCCAATATTTGCCCGGCCCGTTTTGTTTTTGTGAAATCGAAAGTGGCAAAAGAGAAATTGAGCCCGCACATGGACGAGGGAAATCGCGACAAAACGATGAAGGCGCCCGCAACGGCGATTATCGCCTTTGACCTGAAATTCTATGAGAAGACGGATATACTGGCGCCGCATAATCCCAAGGTGATACGGAGCTGGTTTGAGGGAAAGCCCGCGAAAATACAGGATGCCGCCTTCAGGAACGGTACGCTGCAGGGCGCGTATTTCATGATTGCTGCCCGCGCGCTGGGCCTGGATTGCGGGCCGATGTCGGGCTTTAATGCCGACGCCGTGAAGAAGGAGTTTTTTCCAGACGAAGACTGGACGCCGAACTTTCTGTGCAATCTTGGTTATGGCGATCCGTCCAAGCTCCATCCGCGCGCGCCGCGCCTGAGTTTTGACCAAAGTTCAAAAATCATCTGATGACGCAATTTAAAAATATTCTCGCGCTTGATACCGCGCTCAATCATTGCAGCGCCGCAGTTCGCACGGATGGTGGGATTTTTTCTGAATCCAAGGCGATGGTGCAGGGGCACGCGGAAGTTTTGTTGCCGATGGCGGAGCGCGTGCTGGCGGAGGCGGGGATCGATTATGCTGACCTCGATGCTATTGCTGTCACCACGGGGCCGGGCGCGTTCACGGGCCTGCGGATCGGGCTTTCGACGGCACGCGCACTGGCACTGGCGCTGGATGTTCCTTTATTTGGGATTACGACGACGCAGTTGCTCGCGCTGCAGAGTGTGCGTGACAATCCGAAGCCGGTTGCCGTGATGCTGGACACCAAGCGCGGGGATTTCTATTTCCAGACTTTCGATGCGGAAGGGAAGGCACTGGCGGCAGCAGCGGTTATGGCGGGCGATGAGATCCGGACCGAGGGGTTTATCCTCGCCAGTGACGCGCCCAACGCGGGCCTGATGGCCGAATTGCTGGCCGGGCGGCCAGAGCTGTTCAGCCCGGGCGCTGAGCCGGTCTATTTGCGCGGGGCCGACGTGACGCAATCCAAGCGTGAAAACCGGGTATTTGAAGGCGCGCAGGGCACAGAATAAGAAATAAACTTTCTTTTATTGTCTATATTAGGGTTTTTATTCAATTTTCTCTTGTCCCGCCTGTAATCATCCATTATTACTATGCGCTGGATAAATAAACATAGGGACTTTGCTATGACCGATCAGCCAAGCCGCGATGATATACTTGCCCTGACCACGGAAATTGTGTCGGCCTATCTGTCGAACAATTCGACCGCCGCGGGCGAGATCCCCAGTCTTATTGAACAGGTGTTCAAGACGCTGTCGAACGTCAACGCCGAGGGCGGCATGATGGCCGACCGGCCGCAGCCCGCCGTGCCGATCAAGAAATCGGTAAACCCGGATTACATCGTGTGCTTGGAAGACGGCAAGAAGCTGAAGATGCTCAAGCGCTACCTCAAGACGGCGTACAACATGACGCCGGAGCAATACCGCGAGCGCTGGGGTCTGCCGTCTGATTACCCGATGGTCGCGCCGAATTACGCGAAGCAGCGTTCGAAACTTGCAAAAGATATTGGTTTGGGAACGCGCAGCCGTTAAGAACTGAGTTGCTTCGAGCGTTTTTTTGCCGCCGCAATCGCGTGGTCGAAAATTTTCTGCATTTCCCCGTTCATGAGAATTTCCAACGCAGCGGCTGTCGTGCCGCCCGGCGAGGTGACGTTTTTGCGCAAAGTGGCGGCATCGGTTTTGTCGGTTTCGGCGAGGGCGGCGCTGCCGATGACGGTCTGCCGCGCGAGAGTCGTGGCGAGGTTTTTATTGAGGCCTGCTTTTTGCGCGGCTTTTGCGAGGGTTTCGATCAGCAGGAACAGGTAGGCCGGGCCGGAGCCGGAAACGGCCGTCACCGCGTCCATGAGTTTTTCGTCTTTGATCCATTCGACCACGCCCGCGGCGGCGAGAAGCTTCCCGGCGATTTTTTTCTGCGCCGCAGCGGCATTTTTATTGGCGACGGCGACTGTCATGCCCTTGCCGATCGAGGCGGGGAGGTTTGGCATCGCACGGACGATGGGTTGTTTGCTGCCGAAAGATTTTTCGAAGCTTTTGATTGTGCGCCCGGCGGCGATGGAGAGGATGAGCGCGTTTTTCGCCACAAAAGGTTTCAGAGATTTGCAGACGTCATTCATGACCTGCGGTTTGACGGCGAGGATGATGATTTCGCAGTTTTTTAATTCCTTGCCGGGTTTTTTGAGGACGCGCACGCCATTCGGCGGCTTTTTCACGCCTGAAGGCTCGACGACAATATAAGACGCTTTGATTTTCGAGTTGATCCAGCCGTTCAGCAAGGCATGGCCCATTTTACCGCAGCCAATGAGGGCAATGCGGCTGCCCATCGCGGTCAGGACTCCCCGACCGTTTCCATGACGGCGAGTGAAAGATTCTGCTCGTCGATTTGCGCGGTGCGCGCGAGGAACTGGAACAGCGGGTAGTAACGCTCGCACTGGGCGAGGGAGATGTCGACGAGATCCTCGATATGTTCGGCGGAGTCGCTCTTGCTCGCGCCGCGGAACAGGCAGGTCTGGCGGAAGCTCGGAATATTGCTCAGCTGCGGGATATCGAAATGGCCCATCCAGAGGCTTTCGTTCAGGTTTACAAGCGCGCGGCAGGCGGCGTCGCGGTTGGCGGCTGGAATAATCAAATCATACTGGCAGCAGAACTGCAGCGCGCTCATGTTTTCGTGCCAGAGGAAGAACAGGCGGTAGGAGCCGGTTTTGCCGGCGACCTGGACCACGAGTTCATCGGGATTCATGCGGTTGAAAGCCCAGTTATTGGAAGACAGGAATTCCTCGACGCTGTCGAGCGGGTTGATGACAATTTCGTCATGCAGGTCGAGTTCGGTGCTCATTTCCGCTTCGCCTTCGGTTTGGATTTGTTTTTCGGACCGGCGAGTTTTGCTTCGAGGGCTTCGAGGCGTTTTGCGAGATTTGCCTGTTCTTCGCGCGCCTTGAACATCATGAGTTCGACGCGTTCGAAATCTTCGCGGGGGACGAGGTCGAGTCTCTGGGCAAGCTCGTCGATGCGGGCGCGGACTTCGTCCTTCACCTGGCGGCGGATCGTGCCGAAAGCGCTGATGGCGCCTCCCGCGACGCGGGCCACATCATCGAGTATTTTTTCCCTGGCTTGCATTACCCATGCCCATGCGTGGTGAATCTTCGGTGATTGGGCGTTTTTTTACACCGGATTCGGGGTTCAGTTCAACAGTTCTTTACAAAAGATAGCTGTGGATATTTAATGCGTTTATCGACTTTCATCCTTTATAGCGGTAAACGTCTTTATGGCCTTGAAGTTCCCCGATATTGATCCCGTGGCGGTTGCGCTCGGGCCGCTTGAGATCCGCTGGTACGCGCTGGCGTACCTGGCCGCGTTCTTGTTCGGGTGGTGGTATGGCATCTATATAACCAGGCTCAATCCTGAGAAGCGGCCCAATAAAGACGACATAGACGATTTTATTCCATGGGCGATTGCGGGGGTCATTCTCGGCGGGCGGCTGGGTTATATCCTGTTTTACCAGACGGCGTTTTATTTCAGCCAGCCGCTGGAGATTTTCAAGGTCTGGCACGGCGGCATGTCGTTCCATGGCGGGATCGCGGGCGTCATTACCGTTCTCATTCTTTATACGCGGATCAAGAAGATCCCGTTCTTCAGGCTGGCGGATATTTTCGGCTGCGCGGCGCCGCTCGGGATTTTTCTCGGGCGGATCACGAATTTCATCAATGGCGAGCTTTATGGCCGCGTGACGGATGTGCCGTGGGGCGTTGTTTTCCCGAATGGCGGAGAATTGCCGCGCCACCCGAGCCAGCTTTACCAGGCGGGGCTGGAGGGGCTGGCGCTGTTTCTTATTCTGCTGGCGCTTTTGCATGTGAAATGGGTGCGCGAACGACCGGGGATTTTGTCGGGTGTGTTCCTGGCGGGTTACGGCATGTTCCGGAGCATTGGCGAGTTGTGGCGCCAGCCGGACGAACAGATCGGATTTATTTTCCAGCATGTATCGATGGGGCAGATGCTGAGCGTGCCGGTGATCGCGGCGGGGATATTTATTTTTGTTTATGCGCTGAAGGTTAAGTCGGATGGATGAAATTCTTAAAAACATTATCCGTGACAAGGGGCCGATCGATGTTGCGGAATTTATGGGACTCGCGCTCGGGCACCCGGCGCACGGCTATTACATGAAGGGTGACCCGTTCGGCACGCGCGGTGATTTCACCACCGCGCCGGAAATTTCACAGATGTTCGGCGAGATGGTGGCGGCATGGATCATGGATGTGTGGCAGCAGATGGGTGCACCGGAATTCACGCTGCTGGAATGCGGGCCGGGGCGCGGGACGCTGATGGCGGATATTATGCGGGCGACGAAAAGCGTGCCGGGATTTCACGAGGCTGCGCATGTGCACCTGCTGGAGATCAGCCCGGCACTGCGCGCGATGCAGGCGGCGGCGCTGGATATTTATAAACCTGAATGGCATGTGAATCTTGAAACGCTGCCCGACCAGCCGATGATCGTGATCGCCAATGAATTTCTGGATGCGCTGCCTGTGCGGCAGTTGATCAGGACGGGTGAAGGATGGAGGGAGCGCGTGGTGGCGGTTGAAGGCGAAAAATTCGTGTATGGCACGAAAGATTTACCGTTCAACCTGGGCGTCCAGGCCGAAGAGGGCGAGATTTTCGAGATCAGCCCGGTGCGCAGCCAGTTCGTGATGGACCTGATGAAAAAAATGGACGGCGCGGCGCTGATCATCGATTACGGCCATGCAGAGCCGGGGCTTGGCGATACGCTGCAGGCGCTCAGGAAGCATCAATATGTTTCGCTGCTGGATGGTGTGGGCGATGCCGACCTGACGACGCATGTTGATTTTTATGCCGTGAAGCAATCGGCTGAGGCGGCGGGCGGAAAAGTGTTCGGGCCGGTGGAGCAGGGCGCGTTCCTGAAGGCGCTTGGCATCGACCAGCGCGCGGAAACTCTCAAGACGCGGGCGACACCGGCGCAGAAGACAGACATTGAAAATTCATTGCGGCGGCTGACTGATTCCGGTCAGATGGGCTGGCTGTTCAAGGTGATGGGGCTGACCAATGGCAGAGCGATCGATCTCGCCGGATTCTGAAATTCCTTTTTTGCAGGCGCCGGGTTTTGGCGGGGCTGACGTGCGTCACGGATTTTTCGGGCGCGCGGGCGGCGTGAGTGGTGGGATTCACGCTGGCCTCAATTGCGGCGTGGGCTCGTCGGACGATCCCGCGCATGTGAAGGCTAACAGGGAAGCGGTTGCGGCGCTGATGAGCGTCGAGGCGGGGAATGTTCTTTCTCTTTACCAGGTGCATGGTGATGTTTGTCTGAAAGTAAATGCGCCGCACAAGGACAGGCCGCAGGCGGACGCGCAGGTGACGGATGTTCCCGGCCTCGCGATTTCTATTTTGACCGCTGATTGCGCGCCGGTATTGTTCTATGGAGCGGGCAAAAAAGGGCCGGTCATAGGAGCGGCGCATGCGGGGTGGAAGGGCGCGCTGGGCGGCATTCTGGATTCCACTGTTTACGCCATGGAGGAATATGGCGTGAAGGCGAAGGATATAAAGGCGGCGATCGGACCGTGCATCGGCAAGCGGTCTTACGAGGTGGGGCAGGATTTCATCGCGCCGTTCCTGGACGAGGACCCGGAAAACGAGCGGTTCTTCATGAGCGGCGGCAAGACCGGGGGGCTGTTGTTCGACCTGCCGGGTTATTGCGCGGCACGGCTTTATAATTGCGGGCTGAGCAATGTAGCGATTACGGGCATCGATACGTATGCCAATGAGCGCGATTATTACAGTTTTCGCCGGGCGACCCACCGGAAAGAGCCTGATTACGGGCGGCAGATTTCCACGATTGTCATTATATAAGACGTTGAAAGCCATTGATTTTAACCCGGTTTTCGCCTAAAACAGCGCCATGAAGCTGATCGCCGGTAACTCGAATAAACCTCTCGCTGAAGCGATTTCGGCCTATCTGAACGTTCCCCTGACACAAGCCAGCATCAAGCGTTTCTCGGACATGGAAGTGTTCGTCGAGATCATGGAGAACGTGCGCGGGCAGGATGTTTTCTTCATCCAGTCGACGTCGTACCCGGCCAACGACAATCTCATGGAATTACTGATTGCCATCGACGCGCTGAAGCGCGGATCGGCGCGGCGTATTACCGCCGTCATTCCCTATTACGGCTACGCGCGGCAGGACCGCAAAACGGGCGGGCGCACGCCTATCACCGCCAAGCTGGTGGCCGACTTGATTACCGCGGCCGGAGCCGACAGGGTGCTGGCGATGGAGCTTCATGCCGGGCAGATCCAGGGTTTCTTTGACATGCCTGTCGATAATTTGATCATTGCACCGGTGTTCGTGCCGCAGATCGAGAAGAAATTTACCGGTGAGAGGCTTTGTATTGTTTCTCCCGATGTCGGCGGTGTGGTTCGTGCGCGGGCTTTTGCGAAAAGGCTCAATGCCGACCTGGCGATCATCGACAAGCGCCGCGAGAAAGCGGGCGTGTCGGACGTCATGCACGTGATCGGCGAGGTCGATGGCCGCGTTTGCATTCTCGTGGACGATATCGTGGATTCAGGCGGCACCCTCTGTAACGCTGCCGTTGCGCTTAAGGATCACGGGGCGAAGGAAGTTCATGCCTATGTCGTGCATGGCGTGTTGTCGGGCGGGGCGGTGGCGCGGATTTCATCGTCGCCGCTGCAGAGCATGGTGATTGCCGATACGATCCAGGCGACCGAGGCCGTGCGGGTGGCCCATAATATCCAGCAACTCAGCGTCGCGCACCTGATGGGCGAGGCTATTCGCCGGACGTGCGAAGAAGAGTCGATTTCAGAACTCTTCCGCTAAATCATTAAATTTGGCCGACCACGTCGTTATCCTTTGGTCTCGGCGTGCTCACGTATTTTAAATACGCTCCGCGCGCCTCGCCTAGGCTGCCTAGTGGATCACCCAAATTTAATTGATTTATGTAAAATAATACCATCTCAGATGAGAAAGTGCGCATTTTCCTTGCCCATGAACCCCCTTTTTGGTCTATAAAGCGCCATCGAAACGCCGTACGGCACCCCTGGAGGCTGGCGGCTTAACATTGAAGGAAAATACCATGTCCAATAACTACGCTTTGAAAGCGGAATCACGGGACCGTGCCGGTAAAGGGGTTGCACGCAGTCTTCGCCGCGAGAACAAAGTTCCTGCCGTCGTCTATGGCGACGCCAAGGCCCCTGTGAAAATCTCCCTGACCTCGAAAGAGACCAACATGGAGTTCAATAAAGGTCATATGTTCACGACCATTTGCGACCTCGAACTCGACGGCGCCAAGCACCTGGTGCTGGCCCGCGACGTGCAGATACACCCGGTTACGGACCGTGTCGAGCATATCGATTTCCTGCGCGTGACCGCCAAGACGAAGATCGCCGTTAAAGTGCCTGTGCACTTCATCAACGAAGACCAGTCTCCGGGCCTGACCGCCGACAAAGGCGTTCTGAACGTCGTGCGTCACGAAGCTGAACTGCTTTGTTCGGCGATGAACATTCCGGAAGAGATCGTATTCGACCTGACAGGCAAGAAAATCGGTGACGCCGTTCGTATTAACGAAGGCAAGCTGGGCGATGCCGTTCCGGCCGACCGTAGCCGCAATTACGTGATTGCGACGCTGCAGGCGCCGAAACAGTTTGTTGAAGAAGTCATTGTTGCCCCTGTGTCTGACGCCGAAGTGGCCGCTGCTGATGCTGCTGCCGCTGGTACTGAAGGCGCCGCACCGGCTGCTGCCGATGCGAAAGCGGGCGATGCCAAGGCCGCTGCTGCTCCAAAGAAGGAAGAAGCGAAGAAGTAAGGCTTTTAATGGATTAATCTTAAGCGGCAAGTATGCTAAAAGCGTCTTGCCGCTTAATTTATTTATAACCCCCCGGTGGATCAGAGAATGCTTGGTTTTAAAAAGAAATCAAACGATACGTGGCTGATTGCCGGGCTCGGCAACCCGGGCGATAAATATGTGCGCAACCGCCATAACATCGGCTTCATGGCGGCGGAAAAAATTGCGCAAGCCTATGGATTTTCTTCCTTTAAGTCGAAATATAAAGGCCTAGTCGCCGAGGGCAGCATCAAGGGGCATAAAGTTATCCTGCTGATGCCGCAGACTTTCATGAACCTGTCGGGCGAAAGCGTACAGCAGGCGGTGAGGTTTTATAAAATCGCGCTGGAGCGCATTGTCGCGCTGTATGACGAGATCGAATTGCCGCCCGGAAAGATGCGTGTGAAAAAAGGCGGCGGCAATGCGGGGCATAACGGGTTGAAGTCACTGGATGAGCATCTGCCGGGAACGAATTACTGGCGCGTACGGCTGGGTGTTGGTCGACCTCCACATAAAGAAATGGATGTCGCCGATTATGTGCTGGGGAATTTTGCGACAGATGACCAGGTCTGGCTTGAGGGCTTTCTGAAAGCGGTGGCGGAACATATTCCGCAATTGCTGGACGGGAAAGATTCGGAATTCATGAATAAAGTAACACTGGATACAAAAGGAAATTAGAAATGGGTTTTAATTGCGGGATCGTGGGTCTGCCGAACGTTGGAAAATCGACGCTGTTTAACGCTTTGACGGCGACGGCGGCGGCGCAGGCGGCGAATTTCCCGTTCTGCACGATTGAGCCGAATGTGGGCCGCGTCGCGGTGCCGGACGAGCGGATCGACCGCATCGCGCAAATCGCGGGCAGCGCGAAAATCGTGCCGACGCAGCTTGAGTTCGTCGATATTGCGGGGCTTGTGAAGGGCGCGAGCAAAGGCGAGGGGCTCGGCAACCAGTTTCTCGCGAATATCCGCGAAACGGATGCGATTATCCATGTCCTGCGCTGCTTCGAGGATTCCGACATTGTTCACGTTGAAAATTCGGTCGACCCGTTGCGTGACGCGGATATTATTGAGACCGAACTGATGCTGGCTGACCTCGAGAGCCTGGAGAAGCAAGTCCAGAACATGGAGCGCAAGGCGAAGGGCGATAAAACCCTGCAGGCGCAATTCGATTTCATGGTGAAGATCAAGACCGCATTAGAGGGCGGGAAATCGGCGCGCACGGTGAAGCCGGGGAACGAGGATGAAGCCGCATGGATGAAGTCCTTCATGTTGCTCACGTCTAAACCTTTGTTATTTGTCGCAAACGTGAAAGAGAATGACGCGGCGGCGGGCAATGAGTGGACGAAAAAGGTCGAGGCGATGGCGAAGGCGCAGGGCACCGAGGCCGTGATCATCTGCGCCGCGATAGAATCTGAAATTGCGCAGCTCACCGATGCGGCGGAAAGAAAGGAATTTCTCGATTCGCTGGGGCTCAGCGAGCCCGGACTGAATAAAATCATCCGTGCAGGCTATAAAATATTAGGTTTGCAGACATATTTCACGGCGGGCCCGAAAGAAGCGCGGGCATGGACTGTGCGCGTTGGCGCGAAGGCGCCGGAGGCGGCAGGAGCGATTCACACCGATTTTCAAAAGGGATTCATACGCGCGGAAGTGATTTCGTTTTCGGATTTTGTCGCGCTGAAGGGCGAGCAGGGCGCGAAAGATGCCGGCAAGATGCGACAGGAGGGTAAAGAATACCCGGTTGCGGACGGTGACGTGATCCTGTTCCGGTTCAATGTTTAAAGGCTTTTTTGCAACGCGCGAGGCGTTGAAAAAAAGAAAAGAGCGGAGATGTCCGGTGATTCTTAATTTTTAGCATAAAGATTTTTTTATAACAAGACTTGTTATTGCACTGCAAAAAAGGTTATCAGCCTCATGTCACCAACTTGGTACAACCATAAAGAGGACATTATGATTAAGACCTTCACTCCCCCCCACACTCCGCCCCCGGGCAAAAAAACATTGATTCTGAAATCAGCCGCCTGTTTATCCGTAACCGCTTTGGCGGTTTTTTTTATGCCTGTATCACAGGCGCAGGCGGGTGAGCAGATTCACATCGTGGGATCTTCCACGGTTTATCCGTTCGCAACGACAATTGCCGAGGAGTTCGGAAAGACAACGGAAAACGCATCGCCCATCGTCGAATCGACGGGCACGGGCGGAGGCCTGAAACTTTTCTGCGGCGGCGTGGGAGATACATTTCCCGATATCGCTAATGCTTCCCGCGCGATCAAGGACAGTGAACGCAAGCTTTGCGCCGAAAACGGTGTGAAGGACATTACCGAGATCAAGATCGGTTTTGACGGCATCGTCCTGGCGAATGCCCGGAAATCGCCGGTGTTTGACCTGACCAAGGACCAGATATTCGCCGCGCTGGCCAAGCAGGTTGTTGTCGAGGGCAAGCTGGTCGATAACCCTTACAAAATGTGGAACGAGATCGACCCGACACTTCCCGCCGTGAAGATCGAGGTTTACGGCCCGCCCACCACATCGGGAACGCGCGATGCGTTCGTGGAGCTGGTGATGGAAAAAGCCTGCGCCGACAAGGACGCTTTCAAAGCGATCTGGACGGACGAGGATGAGCGGAAAAAGAACTGCCACCTGATGCGGGAAGACGGTGCTTTCATCGAAGCGGGTGAAAACGACAACCTGATCGTGCAGAAGCTTAAGAGCAACCCGGATGCGCTGGGTATTTTCGGCTACAGCTTCCTTGAAGAGAATGAGGACTCCGTCCATGGCAGCAAGGTCGGGGGCATCGCTCCTGCTTTCGAAACGATCGCCGACGGATCGTATCCTGTCTCGCGCGCGCTGTTCATGTATGTCAAGGACGCGCATGTCTCCGTTACGGCCGGGCTGGACGCTTTCATACAGGAAGCAGTCAGCGAAAAGGCTGCAGGTCCGGAAGGCTACCTGGCGGCGAAAGGGCTGATCCCTCTTCCAGGGGATGAGCTTAAGACCATGGAGAAACGGGCAGCAGCTCTTTCCGCGGTCAAGTCGAACTAGAAACGTGCAGATATAGGAAATTCAACATGAAAAAGACGTTATTACTAACGTCAGCAGCATTCCTGCTGACCATGGAGACGCCCGCACTCGCGGCAGAGACCATGACAATGGAACAGATGCAAAAGCAGATCGAAATGCTGGCGCAGAAAGTTGAAAAACTGGGAGGTGTTGTCGAAGCCCAGGGCGGGATTATCGAGGCGCAGAAAGCGCAGATCGAGACCCAGTCGCAGAAGATCGTTCAGCAGGAGGCGGCGGTTTCGCAGAAGCTCGCGAATATCGCTCCGGCTGCGGGCGGTACCGATGGCGTGAAGATCAGTATGAAGCCATCTCCCAAAATAGAATCGGCCGACGGCAAATATTCCTTCCAGCCCATCGGACGCGTGCACCTGGATTACACGCACTTTGCGGACGACAAGCGCGACCAGCCGAACGGCGCGCATTTCCGCCGCGCGCGTATTGGCTTCAAGGGCAATCTGGGCGAGGACTTCAACTACAAGGCCGAGATGGATTTCAGCGGCGAAGGCTCGAACATCAAGGAAATGTACCTTGCCTATACCGGGTTTGACCTGGCCGAGCTTTGGGCGGGTAATTTCAAGCCCCCGGTGGGACTTGAGCAGAACACAAGCTCCAACTACATGTCCTTTACCGAGCTTTCCCCGGCCAGCACGGCGTTCACGCGGGATGAGATTCTCGGTGCGGCGTTGAAAGGCGGCGGAGAGAACTGGTCGCTCGCTGGCGGCGTGTTCAACGAGGACCCCGGCAACAACACGACGGACGACGAAGCGGTTTCGCTTGACGCGCGCGGCTCCGTTGATTTGTTGATGAACAGTCCCAACGTGCTGCATGTGGGGCTCGGCGGCAGTTTCCGCTCGCCGAACTCGACGACGGAATCGGTGACGCTCACCGGACGTCCGGCAGGCACGGGTCCGAACATGATCACCACCGGTGCGATTACCAACGTCGACCGCTCCACAGTCTGGAGCGCGGAACTGGCGGGGGTTTTCGGGCCGCTCTCATTCCAGGGGGAATATTTCCTGAACAATATCGACCGCGCGAACGGGAGCAGTCCCGATTTCGACGGCTGGTACGGGCAGGCCAGTTATTTCCTCACCGGCGAAACCCGTCCCTACAAGGGAAAAACCGGGAATTTCGACCGCGTGAAGCCTGAAAACCCGCTCAGCCGGAGCGAGGGTGGGTGGGGCGCCTGGGAAGTCCTGGCGCGCTACGACAATCTCGACCTGACCGACAGGTCTGCCGGGATCGTGGGCGGCGAGATGAGTAATGTCACGCTCGGCGTCAACTGGTACATGACGGATTATATCCGTACCATGTTGAATGTCGTGGATGTCAACACCAACGACGATGCGTCGGTGCCGGATGACGATCCGACCGTGGCTACCGTCCGGGTGCAATGGGATTTCTAAGGCAAAATCTTGTTTGACCGTATCGTAAAATCATTTCTCCTGATTGGCACCGTGATCTCCATTCTGATCACGGTGCTGATCGTTCTTTCCGTCTTTTCGGAGACATTGCGGTTTTTCACGCATGTTTCCCCCGCGTCATTCTTTTTCGGAACGGAGTGGAGCCCGCAGACGGCGATCCGCAGCGACCAGGCGGGAAGCTCCGGCCATTTCGGCGCGATACCGATCTTTACCGGAACGATCATGATCGCGCTCATCGCGATGCTTGTCGCTATTCCCCTCGGGCTGCTGGCGGCGATTTATCTCTCGGTCTATGCCAGCCCGGCCATGCGCAACGGATTTAAGCCTGTTTTAGAAATACTGGCGGGCATACCGACGGTCGTGTACGGCTATTTCGCCGTCGTTACTTTTTCGCCGCTGCTGCGGGAAGCGGGCGATATGATCGGGCTTTCCATCGCTTCGGAAAGCGCTCTGGTCGCCGGGGCCGTGATGGGTATTATGATTACGCCTTTTATCATGTCGCTCTCCGAGGATGTGATCAGCGCCGTGCCGAAATCGCTTATTTACGGCTCGCTGGCGATGGGGGCGACGCCTTCGGAAACCGTCTGCAAGATCATGATCCCGGCGGCCATGCCCGGGATTATCGGCGCGGTGCTGCTGGGCATATCGCGGGCTATCGGCGAGACGATGATCGTGGTTATGGCGGCGGGACTGTCGGGCAATTTGACGGCCAACCCGCTGGAATCGGTTACGACGGCCACCGTACAGATCGTGACGCTTCTGACGGGGGATCATGAATTCGACAGCCCGAAAACACTGGCCGCGTTTGCGCTGGGTTTTACGCTTCTGATCCTGACGCTGTTTCTGAACTTCGCGGCGCAATCGATCGTCAAGAAATACAGGGAACGCTATGCTTGATATTTTCAGACGCCGCGCGCGCATAGCGATAAAGCGCATACAGCGTAACCAGAACCCGTTTTCTTTTTCACCGGGAAAATCCCCGGCGCAGAAATGGATGCTTCGCCGCAGGCGCAAGGAGCGCATGTTCCGGTATTACGGGGCGGGGGCCATTCTTTTGTCATGCATGTTCCTGGGTGTTTTGCTTTGGAGTGTCATCGGCAATGGCTATACGGCCTTTCAGCGTACGGAAATTCTTCTCGAGATAGATTTTTCCGCGGAGGTCATCGGGGAAGACCCAAAAACCGCGGATTACCGCCTGCTGACGCAGAATGCCATGCGCGAAATATTTCCCGAGGTTGAGGATCGGCACGAAAAATTCGACCTGTATGCGCTGCTTAGCAAAAGCGCGTATTACAAATTGCGCGAGATGGTGCTGGCCGATCCTTCCCTGGCGGGGAAAAAGCGGATGCTCTGGCTGCCTGCGGCGAGCAATGTCGATATGTTCATCAAGCGCCACCCGCCCGACGCCGATTCCGCTCTGGCGGGCTATAAGGTCGACCCGCTTCAGTTTTCCTGGATTAAAAGGCTGGTCGCGGAAGGGCGGGTGCGGACGATTTTCAACTATATATTTTTCTCGGGTGGGGACTCGCAGGAGCCCGAGAGCGCCGGGATAGGCGGCAGCTTTATAGGTTCCATGATCAGTATCCTGCTCTGCCTTGTCGTCGCCTTTCCCTTGGGCGTCGCGACGGCGGTGTACCTGGAGGAATTTGCCAAGGAGAACTGGTTTACCGACCTGATCGAGGTCAATATCAACAACCTGGCGGCGGTGCCGTCGATCATTTACGGCCTGCTGGGGCTGTCGGTTTACATTAACATGATGAATATGCCGCGTTCATCGGCGCTTGTCGGCGGGCTGACGCTGGCGCTGCTGATTTTGCCTGTCATCGTGATCGCCAGCCGGAACGCGCTGCGGACGGTACCGCGGTCCATTCGTTTTGCGGCGATGGCGATGGGCGCAACGCCTGTGCAGATTGCGCTTCATCACACGGTGCTGTATGCGCTGCCGGGGATCATGACCGGCTTTATCCTGAGCATCGCGCGGGCGCTCGGGGAAACCTCGCCGCTGCTGATGATCGGCATGGTGGCCTTTGTGACAGACATTCCGCGCGGCATTACCGACCCCGCGACATCCCTGCCTGTGCAGATTTTTCTGTGGGCGAACAACCCGGAGGCGGGCTTTGTTGAAAACACGGCGGCGGCGATCATCATTCTGCTCATGGTGCTTGCGGTGATCAATGTTTTTGCGGCGTGGGTAAGGCATAAATATGAAATCAAATGGTGAGAGAATGAAAGCGAAAGCGAAGCAGAATTTTTCAGACAATGAAATCCGTATGGAGGCGCAGGGTTTAAGCGTGTTCTACGGCACCAAGCAGGCGTTGTTTGATGTCGATCTTCCGATTTTAACCAACAAGGTGACGGCGCTGATCGGTCCTTCAGGCTGCGGGAAGTCGACGTTTATACGCTGTCTGAACCGGATGAATGACGTGGTGGACGGGTGCCGCGTCGCCGGGACCGTGACTCTCGACGGCTATAACATTTACGACCGCAGCGTTGACGTTATTCTGCTGCGCCAGAAAATCGGCATGGTCTTCCAGAAGGCCAACCCGTTTCCAAAATCCATATACGAGAATGTCGCCTATGGGCCGCGCATTCACCGGCTGGCGTCGGGTTATGATCTCGAGGCGCTGGTGCAGAGCAGTCTCGAGCGCGTGGGGTTGTGGGAGGAAGTGAAAGACCGGCTGGATTCCCTGGGCACTTCGCTTTCAGGCGGGCAGCAGCAGCGCCTGTGCATCGCGCGCGCTATTGCGACGGAGCCTGAAGTTGTTTTAATGGACGAACCTTGCTCGGCTCTTGACCCCATCGCCACGGCGCGGGTGGAAGAACTTATCCGGGAATTGAAAAAGAAATACACCATCGTCATCGTCACGCACTCGATGGCCCAGGCGCAACGCCTGTCCGGGCATACTGCTTTCTTTCATCTCGGCAAGATCATCGAATCCGGGGAGACGATGCAAATTTTTGATGCGCCCATCCATTCCCAGACGAAAGATTATGTGAGCGGGAAATTCGGTTAAGAAAGTCAGGCTGCGGTTTTGGCTTTCGGCGCGGCGGAGTTCACGAGGTCGCGGTAAGCATCGCGCAGGCGGCGGGTTACGGGGCCGACCTTGTATTCGTGAGAGTCGATTTTGCCAACGGCGGTGACTTCGGCGGCGCTGCCGGTGACAAAAATTTCTTCGAAATTGTTGAGCTCTTCAGGCCGGATGCGGCGCTCCTCAGTCTTGATGCCGAGGTCGCGGGCGATTTGTAAAACCGTTTGCCTCGTGATGCCGTTCAGGAAACGGTCGGCGATGGGCGTGATCAATGCACCGTCTTTGATGGCGAAGAAATTCGCGCCGGTGCACTCGGCGATGTAGCCTTCGAAATCGTGCAGCAGGCCGTCGGTGTAGCCGGCAGCGATCGATTCCTCGCGCACCATGGTGCTGACGTTATAATGGCAACTCGTCTTGCTGTGGATGGGGGCGGCGTCAGGCGCGGGTTTTTTCCAGCGCGAGGTTTTCAGCGAAATGCCCTTTTCAAGAATTTCCGGCGAGAAATAGCTGCCCCAGTCCCACGCAGCGACCATGACGTGCACCGATGTGCCGTTGAAGCCGACGCCGAGAGATTCACTGCCGCGCCAGGCCATGGGGCGGATATAGGCGCCGCTCAGTTTGTTGGCTTCCAAAACTTCGCGCTTCGCGTTCTCGATCACCTGTGCGGCGATCGGGATGGTCATGTGGATCATGCGGCCCGAGTCGAAGAGGCGCTCGGTATGCTCCTGTGATTTAAATATGCGGCCATTGTAGGCGCGCTCGCCCTCGAACACCTGCGTGGCGTAATGCAGCGAATGGGTCAGGACATGAACCTTGGCTTCGCGCCAGGGTACCATTACGCCATCGACCCAGATATAGCCGTCGCGGTCGTGCAGGGGGATTTTCGGGGCATTGGCCATGGGGAAATCCTTGGTTTTTCCTATATTTTCCCGGGTATTTTCCCGGGTTTTCGCTGTTTACGCTTGCGTCAATTCCGTCTAGGTTAATACAGGAAAACCACAGGGTTTGTAAACATTTTCATGAATTCCGCAATGGATACAGCATCCAGCCTCGCTTCCCGGCCGCATGTGCTGGTGGTGGACGACGACAAGCGCATTTCCGAGCTTGTCTCGCGCTACCTGCTTGAGCATGGCTTTATGGTCATGAGTGCGGGCGATGCCGCCGAGGCGCGGAGCATGCTGCGGAGCTTTGCCTTCGATGCGCTGGTGGTGGACGTGATGATGCCGGGCGAGAGCGGGATCGAGCTGACGCGCGACCTGCAGAAAACCCACAAGATACCCGTATTGCTCTTGACCGCGCTCGGCGAGGCGCAGGACCGCATCACGGGACTGGAAGCGGGGGCGGATGATTACCTGCCCAAACCGTTCGAGCCGCGTGAGTTGGTTCTGCGGCTGAACGCGATTTTACGGCGCACGGCTCAGAAGAACGAAACGCTGAAGCCGTTTAGACTCGGCGTATGGCGTTTCGACCCGGAACGCGATGAATTACGGAACGGCGAGGAGATCATGGTGCTGACCGCGGCGGAGGCGCAACTGATCCGTGCGCTGGCGGAGCGGTCGGGCGAGCCGGTGACGCGGGAAGAGCTGGCACGCAAATGCGGGCTGGACGCGGGCGAGCGAACGATCGACGTGCAGGTGACTCGTTTGCGCCGCAAGATCGAGAAGGATACGCGCGCGCCGCGCTACCTGCAGACCGTGCGCGGCAAGGGTTATCTCCTGCGCACGGAGGAGCCGTAGATGTTTTCCCTGAAAAAACTTCTTCCGCGTACGCTGCTTGGCCGCTCGCTGATGATTTTGATCACGCCGATATTGCTGATTCAGATGATCGCGACTTTCGTATTTTTTGATCGCCACTGGAGCAAGATGACGATGCGTCTTGCCTATTCCGTGGCGGGAGAAACTGCATTGATCGCCAGCGCGTTCGAGGGCGAACCTTCGGCGCAGGAAATGCAGGATATCATCGGCTATGCTTCGCAACATCTTGACCTGCTGGTCGGTTTTGCGCCGGGGGCGGCGATTGAGAAAAAATCGAGCAATTTCCAGCCCGATGCATGGAAGTCGCACATGGCGGCGACGCTGAAGAAGCAACTGGAGATGAGCCTGCAGCGGCCGTTTTTCCTGACGATAGACGACGATGAAAAATGGATTATCATCGACGTCCAGCTTAGCGAAGGGGTGCTCAGCGTTATTCTGCCGCAGCGCCGTCTGTTCTCTTCGTCGGGTTATATTTTCCTGCTGTGGATGATTGGGTCATCGATCGTACTGCTGGCCATTGCGATTTTGTTCATGCGGAACCAGATCAGGCCGATCCGCAAGCTGGCGGCGGCGGCGGAGCGCTTCGGCAAGGGGCGGGACGTGGCTTATTTCAAGCCGGAAGGCGCGAAAGAGGTGCGGCAGGCGGGTGATGCGTTTCTCGACATGCATAAGCGCATCAAAAGGCAGATCGAGCAGCGCACGACGATGTTGGCGGGCGTTTCGCATGATTTGCGCACGCCGCTCACGCGTTTGAAATTACAACTCGCGATGCTTCCGGAGAGCAACGAGGTCAGCGCTATGAAGGGCGATATCCAGGAAATGGAAAAAATGATCGGCGGTTATCTCGATTTCGTGCGCGGCGAAGGCGACGAGGAAGCGCAGCCGGTGAATCTGGGGGCAATAATCGGCAAGATCGCGGACGCCGCGCGGCGGCAGGAGCTGAATATTGAAACGAGCGTGCCGGAAGAGGTGACGCTGATGTTGCGGCCTGTGGCGTTTGAGCGGTGCCTGATGAATATCGTCACGAATGCTGGCCAGTACGGTAAGCATATCTGGCTGTTGACCGCTCTGGACGGGAGGTACCTGAATATTGTCATCGAGGATGACGGGCCGGGCGTTCCGCAGGATCAGTATGAAGATGTTTTCCGCCCGTTTTACCGCGTGGATTCGTCGCGCAACGCGGCGACCGGCGGCGTCGGGCTGGGGCTGCCGATAGCCATGGAGATTGTCCACGGCCATGGCGGCAAGATATGGCTGGAAGACAGCGGCCATGGCGGGCTGAAGGTGATCATCCGCCTGCCGGTTTAAGACGACTAGGCAGCTTTTTTGCCGGATGACGTTTTTTCGAGCGAGGATTGAATCTCGTTCATCGTCGCCGCGACGCGCTTGTTGATGATCGCCGATGCTTCCTGGTTCGACTTGTTGATCATCTCGGACAGCTCTTTCATGTTGCCGACCGTGCGCTCGTAAATGCCTTTGAAAAGTTTTGCATTCTTGGAGATTTTCTCCTCCGGCGTTCCTTCGGTCATCAGCTCCTTGGCGAGCGAGGAATTATCCTCGACGATCTGCGAAAGAATTTCCGCCTGGCGCTGGGCGATGGTCTGCAGGTGGCCGACCGAAACCTGGTTGGCTTCGCTGATTGCCTGGATATTTCTGCGCTGCGTTTCCAGCAGCGTTTTCAGGTCGAAAGGCACGCCCTGGTAGTTTTCAAGCAATTTTGAGAAGTCGTTCTGTGCGAAAAAATCCGCGAAAGGGTTCTTCTGGGCCATGGGTGCCGTCCTTTACCTGTAAAAGTGGGGTTGAAAGCAGCATTAACGCAGGAAAGTGTAATAAATACAGCATTTTCTGCCGGGGTGCAAACAGTTTTGGCCTGTATTCAGCTTATTGCAGGGCATCAAAACAGGCCGAAAAAAGGCGTTTTTTGTCGAAATTAGGAAGTTCTTAACCGCTTTAGGGCAATTTCATAGTGGGGCAGTATCATTTTGATTCCGCACCTTTTTGTTGCTTTTTTGATCTCATGACGAAAACCGCGAAGACAAGAAAAACCCGGCCCAGGGTAGCCATTCAGAAACCACCGCGCATAACGGTGGCGTCCGGCTTTGCCGAATTTGCATTTATTGTCACGGGTATCGTGCTGACGATGGCAGTTTTTTTGACCGTGAATTTTTTCGTCAAACGCGCCATTTATGCCGAATACGAAAGTATGTCGGATACCAGCGCGCAGGCCATGGCGGAAAATTTCGCCGAATTCGAAACCACGATCAATGTTCTCGGGACGGTGTTTGGTCTTTCGCCGCAGACGGAAAAGGAGGTGGTTGCGCAAAAGGTGCGCGAGACGAAAATCCCGATGGAGCGTTTCGACCAGGTGTTCCTGGCTTATAAGAAAGTCAACGGGGCATGGTCGTTCAAAACGCTCTACAAGACCGACGACAGCGATGGCCGCAGGGTATATAGCCTCAATGCCGACAAGCTCATGCTGTCGCGGATCGTGCAGCCTGCCAATTTCGAAACGCTGGAGCCGCAGGTTCTCAGCGACCCGGAACTGTTTTCCCCGGTGCCGCAAGAAACGGACGGATCAAGGCCATTTTTATTGATGCGGGCGATACGCCAATACGACCAGACCGCGGGATTACTGGTGGGTGTTGCGCAGGCTGGCAGCGTATTAAAGGATAAATGGCAGCAGAACGAGGCCATGGCCCGCGTCGGCCTTCGCGACCCGGCAAAGAACCGCGATGTATTTTTCCTGAGCCGCTACAGCGAAAACGACAAGCCGTGGACCTATGACCGCGTCTATGAATTCGCCTTCGGCGGCAGCGTGTGGGAACTGCGCACTGAATACTCCAAAAAAGATAATGTCGCGTTTCTTGAATCCGTGCCGGGGATGATGGTGGTTTTCGGATTCGTGCTGACGCTGGTGGGGATCGTCTATCTGCGGAACCACAAGGTACAGCACCGCAGGATGATGAGCCTGAACCGCGTTCTCGAGGATAAGAACCTGGAACTGCGCGACGAGATGATCAAAAGGGAAAACCTGACATCGACCCTTATCCGTTCCGAAAGCGAAAACCGTGCGGTCATCGACTCCGTCAGCGACGTTATTTTCGAGGCGGACATATCCGGAAAAATATTATTCCTGAACAAGACGTGGCAGAAAATCACCGGCTTCGAGACCGAGCAATCGACGGGGCAGGAGCTTTTCAGGATGCTGCACCCGCAGGACCAGGAAAAGCAGGCCAAGGATTTCCAGATGCTGGTGCGCGGGCAGAAACAGCCCTATCGTACGTTCACAAGACTTCGCACCGTTGACGGCACATTCCGCGCGGTGGAGCTTGCCATTTCCGTCATGCGGCAGGACGAAACGCGAACGCAGCGTGTCGTGGGCACGTTCACCGACGTTGAGGAGCGCCGCCGCGCGGAGCGGGCCCTTGGCGAAGCGGAAAAGAAATTCCGCGCGATCGTCGAAAACGCCGCCGGAGGAATCTTCCAGATCACGCCGGAAGGCATGTACTTAAGCGCCAACCCGGCGCTTGCGCGCATCCTGGATTATGATGGACCGGAGCAGCTCCTGCGCCAGGTCAAGAACGCGAACGACGTGATTTACGGCAGCATACGCGAAAGGCAGGCTTTCCTGAAAGAGCTTGAGGCGCGGGGTGCGATTTATAACCACGAAACGCAGGTCGTAACGCTCAAGGGGCAGAAAATCTGGGTCAACGAGAACGTTCGCGTCGTGCGCGATGAATCGAACAATACGCTGTATTACGAAGGCAGTATGGAAGATATCACGCAGCGTAAGCAGGCGGAGATCGCGCTGCGCGAAGCCAAGATCAGGTCAGACCTGGCCAACCGCGCGAAATCCGAATTCCTTGCGAACATGAGCCACGAGTTGCGCACGCCGCTGAATTCCATCATCGGTTTTGCGGAGATCATTCACAAGGAAACGTTTGGACCTATCGGGCAGGATCCATACAAGGAATATTCCCGCGAAATCCATGACAGTGGACGCAAGCTGCTGAAGGTCATCAACGAAATTCTCGACATTTCCCGCATCGAGGCCAACGAGCGCCGCCTGAACGAGAGCATCGTTTCGGTTCCCGGCGTCATCAAGGCCTGCCTCAAGTTGCTTGAGAACAAGTCGGAGGCCAGCAAGCTTACGATTACCAACATGCTGGGCGATCTGCCGGATGTCATCGGCGAAGAGCTGGCGATCAAACAGATCGGCCTCAACCTGCTTTCTAACGCGATCAAGTTCACGCCGCCGGGCGGCCGCGTGACCATCAGCGGCGAGGTCGACCGCCAGGGATTGCTGCGTATTTCGTTCACCGATACCGGTGTGGGACTGGACGAGCATGAAATCGAGAAAGCACTTTCGCCGTTCGGCCAGGTGGACAATGCGCTCAACCGTAACAATGCGGGCACGGGTCTTGGCCTGACGCTGGTTGATGCGTTGATTAAGCTGCATGACGGTAAACTGGAACTGTTCTCGAAAAAAGGTATCGGCACGACGGCGACGATTATTTTCCCGTCCGACCGTGTGGCCCAGAAAAAACCAGCCGCGCCTGCCGCCCAGCCGAACGCTTCGACTCCCGATTCAAATCCCGTCAGGCCCGGCGAAAAAGTCGTCTAAGAATTCAGAATCAATTCCGCATCGGCACGGTCCATGGACATGGCAAGCTGTGCTGTATCGTACGAGAACCCGGCGCGCGCAAGAGCGGCCAGCACTTTTTCATTATCCTTTTCGCCGAACGGCCCGGCTTTTTTACGGCGCAGGACCGTAAGCGCGGCGCGCATTTCGGAATGCTCGGAGTCGTGCGCGTCCAGCTTTTCACGCACCAACGGCGCCGCGACGCCGCGCACGGAAAGTTTCGAGATGATAGCGCTTTTGGATTTCCCCTGCCGACGGAGAGAGGTGACGACTCCTTGTGCATATAATTCGTCGTTCAGCAGCCCGGCGCGTTCGAATTTAACAATGGTCTCCTCGACCAACGCGGCGCAAATTTTATAATCCTGGTCTTTATGCTCCATGCAGGAGCGTTTTACTTTCCTCAGCATGACGGCCCGGAATTGGCCGCGGCTGGCGGCGAAGCGCTGGAGATAATAAAGCCCGGCATTGTGGAGATATCCGGCGGTGATTTTTTTAGCTTTTTTCCGCCCGGGCTTTTTTTCGAATTTTTGTTTTTTCGCAGAATCCATATCGAAGCCTAGCAAATTTTTGATATACTCACCAAATGGCACGGCGGCAGGCCCCAGTGGGGCCGATCAATGATAACACTAACGGTTTCGGCGAGGCGGACGACAATGTCGTCCAGCCCTTCCAGCTTGAGAATACGCAGCTTCGTGGGCGCGCGGTACGGCTGGGGAGCGTGCTGGACGAGATATTGGGCCCGCACGATTACCCGGAGCCGGTGGCGCATTTAGTAGCCGAGACGGTAACGCTGGCGGCACTTTTGTCCTCGATGTTGAAATATGAGGGAATTTTTACGCTCCAGACCAAGGGCGACGGGCCGGTGGGTATGCTGGTGGCCGATATAACGTCGAAAGGCGAGGTTCGCGGCTGCGCGACGTTCGACAAGGCGCGGGTCGCAAAATTCGGTGATGAACTGGACCTGCTGCCGATATTTTTGGGCAAGGGGTACATAGCCTTTACCGTCGACCAGATGGGAAAAACGGACAGGTACCAGGGGATCGTCGAGCTCAAGGGTACATCGCTGGTGGAATGCGTCCGGCATTATTTTAGCCAGTCAGAGCAGATTGATACCGGGATCAAGATCGCCGCAGGGCGCCGGGACGGAAAATGGCGCGCCGGGGGCGTGATGCTCCAGCTGATGCCGGAAGATGCGCAGGGAGATAGTATGTTGGCGCGTAAAGAGGACTGGAGCCGTTCCATGACTTTGCTGGAAACCATGAAGGATGTTGAAATACTCGATCCCGTTCTGCATTCGCGGGAATTGTTGCTGCGCCTGTTCCACGAGGAGGGTGTGCGCGTCTTCAAGCCGCTTGGAATTACCAAGGGATGCCGGTGTGACGCCAAGAAAATCGAGAAGGTTATGGAGACCCTGACCGACGACGATATCGATTACCTGGCGGAGAGCGGCACGATCAAGATGCATTGTGAATTCTGCAGCAAAGATTTCGTTTTAGAACCCGACGCCGTGAAAAAGGGTTCGGGTAAAAAGAAACCGAAAAAGAAGTGAAGGAGACCTTAGATATGGCCAGATACAGATTTTTGAGTTTTGCGGCTATGGGCGTTCTTGCAGCCTGCGCAGCGGGCGAGGGGTTGCCGCAGCCGGATATTACGTTCGATCACCTGCAGCGTTTGCCCGTCGACGTCGCCAACATCGAGACCGACGTGCGCGCCGGGAACGTGGCTGACGGGTTCGTTGTTTCGCCATCGGCGGCGGCTGAGCGCTATCTGTCCTCGCGGTTCAATGCGGTGGGCGGCAGCGGGACGCTCCGGGCCGTCATGGAAGAGATTACCGTGCGGCATGTTTACAATGCCTCGAAGGGCAAGGTTACGGGGTATCTCAACGTGGCCGGGCATGATGTTTACGACGTGAAGCTGGTTCTACGTCTTGAACATGTCAGCCCGAGCGGCACGGTTCTGTACGGGAACACCATGAAAGCCCAGCGCACGATGAATATCACCGAGCATGCCTCGGTCGCCGAGCGCGAGAAGCACCAGCTTGAGGGCATGGAAAAGCTTTTCGCCGAGCTTGACCAGCAGGTGGTGCGGGTGGTGCTGACGGATATGCGGCTGGGCCGATAAAAATCACAGGCAATAAAAAAGGCCGGGATCGCTCCCGGCCTTTTTGATTTCTTATGTCGTTCTTACTGGAACGAGATGTTGACGCGGCGGTTGGCGGGCTCGCGGACATTGTCCGGTGTGGCCACCAGCGGCTCGGTCTCGCCTTTTGCATCGACCATGATGATCGAGGCGTCAACACCGCGCTGGACGAGGGCGTCCTTGACGTTGTTGGCGCGCTTCAGAGCAAGGCGTTCGTTGTAGTCGTGCGGGCCGGACGTGTCGGCGTGGCCGACGACGTTGATGGCTGCGGGCGGGTTTTTCGCGACTTCGGCGGCGACTGCGTCAAGAACGCTTTGTGCGCCGGTGCCGATGTTGGAGCGGTCCCAGTCGAAGAACACGAGGTACATCGCGTTCTCTGCGGCCATGGGGGCATTCGGGTCGACGCCGTAGTTGTTGGCGGGCTCAACCACTTCCTGCACGGGGGCAGGGGGCTGGAGCTGGCCTTCAAGCTGCGCCATCGCATCCATGAAGTCTTTTTTGCAGGGAACGTCTGTGTCGTTCCAGTGTTCTTCCTGCGATTCAATCCAGCAGTCGAACTTGGCTTGCGCGCGGGCCGAGAGGGCCGGAGCGGTTTCACGTGCGCCGAGATCGTACGCAACGATCAGGCGACCGCGAGCTGCGCCGAGTTCCTGAATGTGTTTTTCGCTGAGGTTCCAGTCTGCGACAGGCTCAGGCAAAACGGTTTCGCCGGAAGCGGCGGCAAGGCCCTTGCGCGCGAAGTGCAGCGCGTCGGGATAATCGAAATTGTCTTTCAGTTCACTGTTCGAAAATTCGCGGTATTCGCTGGCGAGCGCCTGTGTGAACGGGCTGCCGACGGGCTGGGCGTCATTCAGCGCCTCAACTTCGCTAAAACTGGTGAAAGCGGTACAGCCGGACAGTGCGACCATGCCTGTGATGAGAATGACGTTACGAAGAATATTCATAGAGTTCGCTCCTAATGAGTGCCAAAAATTACGCGGTAAAATTCCATATACATAGCTTTTTAATGATCCGCAGGCCGAATGTAAAGACAAGTTATTCATTTTGCACCCTTTTTTTTGAAAAAGCTGTGGATTTACCGATATTTATATATTTCCGGCCTTTCCCGCCCGAGAGCGGGGGCTGATAATGCCTCCGGTCCGGGTAGTTATTCCTTGACTTCCGGGGTCAAAAAAGACAAGTCTTCGTCCGCTTTAAAAACAAAAAAATACTTCTCTCTTCGACGGGCGCCCGCCCGGTCGAAGGCGGTATTCAAAAATTCAGGAGTTTACTCAATGCACAAGGCACTGCTCGGCCAGAAACTGGCCGTACTCGTCGCGAACGGATTTTGCGAAAAAGATCTCACAGAAATGCAACGCGCACTTTTAAAAACCGGCGCAGATGTCCGCATTGTCGGCATGGACCAGGGACTGGTCAACAGCTGGAATGAAAATGGCTGGGGTCTGAACTTCGCGGCGGACCAGGTGTTGAGCGAAGCGCTCGGTGCGAATTTTTCCATGTTGGTTATTCCCGGCGGACAACGCAGCGTCGACAAGCTGAAGCTCACGGCACACACACGCCGCTTCATCGGCAGCTTCCTTGATTCGCGTAAGCCTGTCGTCGCGTTCGACCAGGCGGTTGATCTCGTGATTTTCTCACAGCGCATTTCGGGCCGCACAATTGCGGGCCCCGAAAACCTGAAGGACGAAGCGATGAAGGCCGGCGCCGTATGGGCGGACGATGCGTTCGCGATCGACGGCAATCTGATGACCGGCGGCGAAGCTACGGGCCCGCGCGCGAAATTCATTGTCGAAGCGCTGGAATTCTTGACATCTTCGCTGGCAGCCGATAAAGCGGCTTAAGGTTCATATCCAAAGAGGCACATGATGCGCGCCGAAACACAGGCAGTCGTCACCGAAATTGAAAGTTCGCTGGCGTTGCTGAGGAGGCATCTTTGACTGGGACGTTGCGCTTAAACGTCTCGAGGAACTGAGCGCCCTTTCCGAGTCTCCCGACCTCTGGAACAATTCCGAAAAAGCCCAGAAAATCATGCGCGAGAAAAACCGTCTCGCGGCGCAGATCGAGAGCGTAAAGGCTATCGAGCAGGGTGTCGGCGACAATACCGGCCTGATCGAAATGGCCGAAGAAGAGGCCGATGAATCCGTCATCAACGAGGCGCACAAGGCACTCGAAAAAATCCGCGATGAGGCACGCAAGCGCCAGATCGAAAGTTTGCTCTCCGGCGAAGCGGACGGGAACGATGCGTATCTGCAGGTGAATGCGGGTGCGGGCGGCACCGAGGCGCAGGACTGGGCGCAGATTTTGCTCAGGATGTATACACGCTGGGCGGGGCAGCGGGGCTTTGGCGTTTCGCTGATGGATGAAAGCCAGGGCGAGGAGGCGGGGCTCAAATCCGCGACCATCAAAATCGAGGGCGACCAGGCCTATGGCTGGCTGAAGACGGAAACCGGTGTGCACCGGCTGGTGCGGATTTCACCGTTCGATTCCAACGCGCGGCGGCATACGAGTTTTGCCTCGGTATCAATAAGCCCGGTCATTGATGATGAAGTAAAAATCGAGATCGAGGAAAAGGATTTACGAATTGATACGTACCGCGCACAAGGGGCGGGCGGCCAGCACGTGAACAAGACAGAATCTGCGGTTCGCATTACGCACATCCCGACTAACACGGTTGCCGCCAGCCAGAGCGGCCGGTCGCAGCACCAGAACCGGGCCGAGGCTTATGAGATGCTGAGGGCTAAACTCTATGCGCTGGAAATTCAGAAGCGTGAGGACGAGAAGGCCAAGTTGCAGGGTGAGAAGACCGATATCGGCTGGGGGCACCAGATCCGGTCGTATGTCCTGCAGCCCTACCAGATGATCAAGGATTTACGCACAGGTGTGGAAAACACCGATTCCAAGGCCGTGCTGGACGGTGATATCGACGCCTTCCTTGAGGCCTCGCTCGCGCACAGGCTCGGGAATAAAGAAGCCGAATAGCGCTTAAATTCCCATCGTTACGATCCGTTTCGAAAAATATTTACATATCGTAACAAACACCCGTTTGTTACGTAATGTGTTGTCTAAGTGGATAAAATGTGTGATTCTGTGGATAAGAGTATTCGCAGTTCCAAAAACCCTTCCAGTTCTGTCCTCCCGATTCGGAGCATTGCCATGAGCAAACGATCCTTTTTATATTCCGCAGCCTTTATCGGCCTTGTGGCCGCCGGCGGCGCCGCGATTCAACCCGCGCAGGCCCAGAAGGGCATCGCGCTCCAGCCCTCGACACAGTGGGCGGTGAATAAAGTGGATACCAGCAGCGACGGGAACGGCTATTGCGCCGTGGCGCGCCGTTTCCGGCCCAACACGATTTTAACCTTTGCCCGTAACGCCAATGACGAAACCTCATTCGCGCTGGATTTCCAGACGCCGCGTTTCCGCCAGGCGGAGGCTATGGAAGTGATGATCGATCCCGGCGCCGGGCAGGAGCGCGCCTTCGAGGTTTATCCCGTTTCGAACCAGGCCTTCGTCATCCGGCTCGGCCAGGACGAGGCTTTCTTTAATGCGATCGAGAAAACAGGATTTTTGCGCGTCGCGTTCGGCGACAAGGCCTATCATTTTGACTTGTCTGACATTGATACCGGACAGGAGAAGCTGGCGAGCTGCGTTGCCGCCACAATCATGCCTGCTGCGGGCTATGAGGATCATTACGCCGCCGCTGCGCCCGTCGAAGCGGTGGAATCTGAAAATGGTGAATTCGAGCGCGACGTCAACGACCTGCGCCGCCAGCTTGCGAAACTGCAAAGCGACAACCGCCGTATGACCGGCCGCGCCGAGGCGGCGGCTTCGGGCGGGGAAGTCGACCCGGAACGGGTTGCGATGCTCGAGCAGGAAAACCGTGACCTTCAAAACAAGTTGCGCGATATCAATAACGGTAATACGGAGTCCATCCGTTCTAAGAAAGATGTCCTGACCATCGAGCGTTTGAGGATGGAGAATGAGCAGCTTTCCGCCGCGCTGGAAACCCAGCAGGCCGGGGATATCCAGGGCGAGGTGCTCTATGAACAGGTTGCGGCGCTGCAGGAAGAGAATGAGCGCCTGCACGGAAACCAGACCGTGGAGGGCGATGCGTCGGGCGTCGATCCGGACGATATTCTTTCGCTGATCCAGGAAAATGAGCGCCTGAAAGAAGAGATCACCCTTAAGAGCGCGGACTCTGACCGGGGCGATGCACTGCGCGCCATCATAGACAGGCTGGAGCAGGAAAACGCGGAACTTAAAACCGGTACCGTCGCCAGCGCTGAAAACGAAAAGCGTCTTGCCGACAGCCGCGAGCAACTCGACACGCTCAAGAAAGAAAACAAGCGCCTGCAGTCGGTCGTCGAAGCCAGCGAGATCACGGGCGATGCCGGATTTATCGTCAAGGAACTCAAGAACAAGGTCGAGACGCTTTCCGCCGATATGCAGGCGAAAGAAGGCAAGTTGGTCGAGATGTCGAAGCTGACTACGGAAGTGCAGCTTCTCAAGGCCACGAACGAAGAACTTGAAAAGCAACTGATCGAAAGCGCGCTGCGCGGGCCTGTGCATGCGCGCGCCGCGACGCATAAAGTCGCCGGGCTTGAGACGCAGAACGATTCACTGTTGCAGAAAATCCAGTCGGAATCGGATACGGCTGCGGCTGCCGATGCATCGTCGATCGAGGGGCTGAAGGTCGAGAACGAGCAACTCAAGAAAACCATCGCCGACGGCCAGACACTCGTCGAGGAAAACAAGAAGCTGCAAGGCGAAGTCGAAAGTCTCCGCAAGGAAAATGAAGAACTCAAAGCGAGTGCGAGTGCGGCGCCACAGGGCGACCTGGCCGCAGAGCTGCAAAAAGCAAAAGACGATAACGAAACGCTGCGCGTCCAGCTTCAGGAGAAGGAAAACGAACTGAGGGAGCTGACTTCATTGCGCGAGGAAGTGCAGCGTCTCCGCACCGAGAACGAGCAACTGAAAGCCGGCGGCGGCGCGGAAACCGTTAACAGCCCGATCCCGGGCGGCGCGCCCAACCCGGAAGTCGATAACCTGACGCACGAGAATGAAAATCTGCGCCAGCAGATCGCGAACATGAACACGGGCGCGAAGGATACAGAAATTGCCGAACTGAAGGCGAAGCTGCAGGAGCAGGAAGCCAAGATTGCCGCCGCCGACGAAGCCGCAAAAAAAGCCGAGGAGTCCGCCAAGGCGGCTAAAAACGAAGCAAAAGCCGCGCAGAAAAAAGCGGAAGAGCGTAAGGCCGCCGAGGCGAAGGCTGCTGAAGCGAAAGTTGAAGATCCAAAAGCGGCTGAAGCCGTGGCGTCGCCGACGGATGAATTGCTGGCGGCTCCCGGTGGGCAGGCCCGCGCCGAAACCCCGGCGGAACAGGGCGTTTCCCCGGCCCCGGCCCCTCCGGTACCAGCTAATTCACCTGCCATCGAACAGGAAATGATTGTTCTTGAGCGCAAATTAAGCGAAGCCAAGGCTAGCGGCGATCAAATGGCGATCCAGCAGGCCGCGCGCGACTATATGAACCTGAAGAGCAAGCTTACGGCTTCGCAGGAACTGGCTGCCGCGCATTCAGCATCCGGACCCGACCAGGCCAGCGACCTGCTGGCTTTTGATGGAACCGGGCAGGCGCAGGTCATACATATCGACGAGCAGGCAGGCGTGCCTGTTAACGAAGCCCAGGCCCAGGAAGAAAATATGCGCATGAGCGCCTCCGAGGACCCCTTTGCCGAGGTAAAGGTCGAGGATGATTTCCAGGGTTATGAATCGGTCCGCGGTGGTACGGTCAAGGAACAAGGACAGGAACAGATCCCGACCCCGGCGGAGGTTTCAAATAATGTAGCTCCGCCTCCTTCCGCGGGATGGGGTCAGACCACAAGCGCGAGCCCGAACACTGCCTCGCATGGCGGGGTTTACAGCCCGGCTGTCGGTGTGCCGCAGATATTAGGCAACGCGGGTATTGTTTCGCCGGAGGCCGTGAATGTCGTTACTTCTGCTTCAGGCTCGGACAAGGTCGCGTATCAGTGGAAGTCTGACAAAGTCTATGGCTCAGCGATACAAAGACCACTATCCGATCCGTCGCGTTTCGAAAGCCAGGTGCAGGAATATTTAGCCCAGACGAAGAAACGTTGCGGCCATGATTTCGCGGCAGTCGCGGATGGCAGCACTGAGCAAAACGGGACACGGATCGATACTTATGAAATCGCCTGCGTCGGTACGGGCGTGAATTCGTCGGCGTCGCTGGTGTTCTTCAACAAGGGCGACACGTTCACGGTTCTGGCCCACGAGGCCCCGGCGGATGATCTGGAAAGCGCGATGGATATCCGCGACCGCCTGGTCAAGGCGATCGGCGGATCGTAGGAAGCAGTTACCGCAGCTCGAGCTGAGCTGTTAATGCGGGGTGCTGCCGCTCATTCACAATCTTTCCGTTTTTATCGCTTATCACTGTTTGCGTCGGGGTACTGGTTTCCGGGTCGAACCATGTCGCCGTCGTATCGCCATCCTCGCCATAGGTCACAGATAATGTCCGGCGCCCGGTTTCCAGATCGAATTTTTCTTCTTTGACAAAAATGATGCCTGCTGCCTGCAGGTCGACTGGACGATTTAATCTTAGCGCATCGTCTATTAGCGCTTTAGCTTCATCTTTGTTAATTTGCGATGTTTTATTCAGTATGAAGTGAATCCTGAGAAGCTGGGCGGGTGCAAAAGATTCTGCCGGGCAGTTTCCCTGGCCCTTCAAAGCAACCATACAATTGCCGGATATAGCGAATTCATGCTGGTAAACTTCGGTCCGGTCATGGGCTTGCAGCGACGCAGCAAAAGCGGCTGCGGTGCTGCCATAGAAATGGCTCAACAGTCCATTTTAAATACTCCCTCTTCGACCTTGTAAAATCCGATCCTAACCCATTTCATGGTTATGTCAACGTGCCTTGGAAGGCAACAAAAAACGGGCCGATCCATGGATCGGCCCGTTTTCGTTATTAGGAGAATTTCTATTCAGCCGCGAGGCGGTTCAGTTCTTTTTCCATTTCATGAATGGTCTTTTTCAGATCCTTGATCTTCTCTTCCTTCGAGCTGTCGTCGCCGGAAGCGCTCGCCATGCTGAAAGGGGTGAACATCTTCATGGTGCGCTCGAACATCGCCATGTTCTGGCGGTTCAGTTCCTCGAGGGCGGGGGGCACGGGGAATATGCTTTTCATGTTCGTCATGTTCGCCATCGGGTTGATGTTACCGGCCATGCTGCCTGCCATGGCAATGGGGTTCATGGTCTGCAAGCCCTGCATGGATTTGCTCATTTGTTCGCGCAGGCGCTCCTGGTTCTTAACGAACAGGTCGATGGTGGATTCAAGGTAGTTCGGGACGAAGGGCTGGACGCCGTCGCCGTAAAAGCCGATCAGCTTGCGGAGGAAGCCGGTGGGCAGCATGTTCTGGCCGCCGCTGGTTTCCTTCTCGGCGATGATCTGGGTCAGGACCGAGCGGGTGATGTCGTCGCCGCTTTTGGCGTCGTAAACGACAAAGTCGTATCCGTCTTTAACCATTTCGCACAAATCGTCGAGCGTGACGTAGCTGCTGCGGCCGGTATCGTAAAGGCGGCGGTTCGCGTATTTCTTGATAACGGTAGGTTCATCCTTGCCATGTTTTGTCTTGGCCATTTTGCACCTTCACATAATTTTGCTGCAATGAAATATAATGCTATTATGCACAAAAGAAAGTTAATGAAAAGTTGTTTCTGGCTTTTTTTGCATAACTAGCATAGATTTTGCAATGTTCGTGCAGCATAATTTTCCGGAACACATCATGCGCAAAGGGCCCCATCCTTTATCTGTCCAGATCAGCCTGGCCGCTTCGGCGGCGGGGATGCAAGGGGCCGGGCAAAGCGGTTTTTCGCAGCAGGTGTCATTAAACGCCGCAGCGGAGATGAAAGACATGCTGCTGGGAATTCAGAAGTACCAGCTTTACCCTTATGAGCCGGAGCGGGGTCCGCTGGAGAAAATCTGGGAGGCGGGGACGGCGAGCGTCAGCACCATACCGGGGCATGCAGCAAAAAAAGATTCCGCGCCTATTCTCCTCGTACCGTCCATGGTCAACCGGGCCTATATTTTGGATCTTGTCCCGGAGCGCTCGATGCTCCGCTGGCTGGGGCAGCAGAATATCACGCCATACATTCTCGACTGGGGTGACGGCGTCCATGATGCGGGGCAGCAGTCGGTCGAGGGGATTGTGCTGCAGCGGTTGGTGCCCGCGATAGAATTTGTTGCGCAGAAAAATGTCGGAAAGACTGGTGTTTTAGGTTATTGCATGGGTGGCACGTTATTGGCCGGTGCTGCACAAAATGCTGCGCAAAATATCAGTTCACTCGTGTTTCTTGCTGCGCCGTGGGACTTCCACGCGGGTGCGCGCAGTCTGCTAGGCCGGGTGCAGTTCTGGTCGCCATCGGCATTCCCTGCTATTGCCGCCAAAGGGCACCTGCCGATGGACTGGATGCAGATGCTTTTCGCCTCACTGGACCCTCAAAGCGCCGCCAAAAAATTTGCCGCCTTTGCCGAGATGGACCAGGACAGCGATGAGGCACGGCTGTTCGTGGCAGTGGAGGACTGGCTGAATGACGGGGTGGATTTACCGGGGCCGGTGGCGCATGCCTGCATCAAGGACTGGTTCTTTGAGAACGCACCGTTTCGAAAAGAGTGGCGACTTGGTGGGAAGCCTGTCGATCCGGCCATGATAAATGTGCCGTCGCTGGTGATTGCATCAAAGCAGGACAGGCTGGTGGATTATGATACCGCGGCGGCGATTGGCAAGGTTCTGCCGAACGCCAAAATCGTCAACCCGGCCTGCGGGCATATCGGCATGATCGCGGGGTCGAAGGCTATCAGCAAGGTCTGGACACCGGTGGCCGACTGGATAAAAAAGAACGCGACCTAAGCTTGCAAAACCGGCCCCCCGCGCCTATTGTTCCTCCCGTGAATCAGGAGGCCTTAATGAGTAATGATCCCATCGTCATCGTCGCAGCAAAACGCACCGCCATTGGCAATCTGGGCGGCGCACTTAGCAGCCTTCCGGCCCATGAGCTCGGCAAGGCTGTTATCCAGGCCGTGCTGCAGGAATCCGGCGTCAAGGGCGCGGAAGTGGACGATGTCATCATGGGGCAGGTCCTGACCGCGGCGCAGGGGCAGAACCCGGCCCGGCAGGCGGCCGTTGCTGCGGGCATTCCGCATGAAAAAACGGCGCTGACCATCAACCAGGTTTGCGGCTCGGGCCTGCGTTCCGTTGCTATGGGCGCGCAGGCGATTTTGCAGGGCGATTCCGTGATCGTTGTTGCGGGCGGGCAGGAAAGCATGTCGCAATCGCCCCATGCCGTGAACATGCGGAACGGGGTTAAATTTGGCAATACGGAGCTGATCGATACGATGATTAAAGACGGGCTCTGGGACGTTTTCAACGACTACCATATGGGCATCACGGCCGAGAATATCGCCGAAAAATACCAGGTGACACGCGGTGACCAGGACAATTTTGCTGCAAACTCGCAGCAAAAGGCCGAGGCGGCGATCAAGGCCGGGAAGTTCAGGGCCGAGATCGTGCCCGTTTCTGTTGCGGGCCGCAAAGAGACAATCGTGGTGGAGCAGGATGAATTTCCCCGTGCGGGCGTGACGGCGGAAAGTCTCGCCAAGCTTAAACCCGCCTTTAAGAAGGACGGCACGGTTACTGCGGCCAATGCGTCCGGCATCAATGACGGCGCGGCAGCTGTTGTTTTAATGCGGGCGAGCGAGGCGAAGAAACGCGGTCTTACGCCGCTGGCATCTATCAAATCATGGGCGACGGCGGGTGTTGACCCGGCGGTGATGGGCACGGGACCGATCCCGGCATCGCGTAAGGCGCTTGAGAAGGCGGGCTGGAAAGTCTCTGACCTCGACCTGATCGAGTCCAACGAGGCATTCGCGGCGCAGGCATGCTGCGTTCTGAAGGAGCTTGGTTTTGACCCTTCGCGCACAAATGTGAATGGCGGGGCGATTGCCCTGGGCCATCCGATCGGGGCTTCTGGCGCGCGGGTTCTTGTTACCCTGCTGCACGAGCTGTCGCGACGCGGCGGCAAAAAAGGCCTTGCAACGTTGTGTATCGGCGGCGGCATGGGTATCGCCATGTGTATCGAGCGCGATGATTCAATGAAGAAGGTCGCATAGCTATGATTAAAGTGGGGACGAAGAATGCTGCCATCGTTACTGGCGGGACGCGCGGCATTGGCCACGCGATTTCGCTCGCGCTGCTGCAGCAGGGCCGTAAAGTCGCCGCGGTTTATCATGGCAATGGCGAGGCCGCGCAGGCCTTCGAAAAAGAAACGGGTTGCAAGGCTTACAAGTTCGACGTCGCCAATTTTGCAGCATGCGAAAAAGGCGCGCAGCAAATCGAGAAGGATCTGGGGCCTGTGGATATCCTTGTGAATAATGCCGGGATTACACGCGACGGCGTGCTGCACAAAATGACGCCGGAAAACTGGGAGGCGGTTCTTGAGACGAATTTGGGTTCCTGTTTCAACATGTGCCGGGCAGTGATCAATGGCATGCGTGATCGCAATTTCGGTCGCATCGTTAACATTAGTTCTATTAACGGCCAGAAAGGCCAGTTCGGCCAGGTCAATTATTCCGCAGCAAAGGCGGGCATTCTTGGTTTCACCAAGGCGCTGGCGCTGGAATCCGCGGGCAAGGGGATCACGGTCAACGCGGTCTGCCCGGGTTATATCGCGACCGATATGACGAGCGCCGTGCCGAAAGAAGTGCTCGACAGCATCATCAGGCAAATCCCTGTCGCGCGGATGGGACAGCCCGACGAAATTGCTGCGCTGGTAGCGTTTCTTGCCTCTGATCAGGCCGCCTTTATCACCGGCGCGACCATAGCTGCCAATGGCGGCCAGTATATGGATTAATTGAGGTCTATTGGAACTCCTGCATATGCCGAATGTTTGCTTGTCTTAGGACCGTATTCCCCTATATAAATTAGCCAATTCATTCACTTTTCGGGAGATTTGCCGTGAAACGCGCTTTAATCATCGTTCCTGCCGTCCTTGTCGTTTTAATAGGTGGTGCACTTGTTGCGCCCAGCTTTGTCGACTGGAACAAATATAAGCCGCAGGCGGTTGACCAGATACGCAAGGCCACCGGTTTTAATGTTGCGCTCAACGGCGATCTTGGCCTGACCATTCTGCCGTCTCCCCGTCTTTTCATCGAGAATGTCGATATCGCCGCGCCGCAGGGCTCGACCGAGGAGCATCTCGCGCGCGTCAAACGCCTGGATGTGAACCTCGCCATAGGTCCGCTGCTCGGCGGCAAGGTCGATTTCAGTTCAGTGAAGCTGATTGAACCAGATATAGCGCTGGAAGTCCTGGCCGACGGCAAGGAAAACTGGATGACGCCGGAACTCCAGGCGATGAAAAACAAGGAGCCGCAACCCGGGGCCAAAACTCCGGCGATTGCGCTACGAGACGTCTCGATAGAAAAAGGGCGGTTTGTTTACCGCGGCGGCAAGGATGCGAAACCGCTTGAAATTACCGAGATGAATCTTGACCTTGGTGCCGATACGCTGCAGGGACCATTCAAAATCGACGGCAGTTTCGTGACCGACGGCCAGACGATTGAACTGGACGGCAAGACCGGAGAAATGAAACCGGGTGAAAATTCGGTGTCCGTGAACATGGAAGGATCGGTAAAGCCAACAGGTTTGAGCGGTAAATATGCGGGCCTCGTCGGCATGTCAGAACCCTACGATATCCAGGGTGAAGCCGAGATCAATATCGCGGGCTTCGCGGATAAAATCAAAGACAGCGGCATCAAGCTTGGCGACGACGCAAAGCTGAAGGGCATGGTCACGGGATCGAAGAACGGCGTCGACATCAAGAATGCCGTGCTGGAGATCGCGGGCAATAAATTCACCGGGAATATTGCTGCGGTTTCCTCGCCTGCGAAGCTTACGGGCAAGCTGACGGGCAACGGCTCGGTCAATCTCGACAACATGTTCACTGCCGGCGTAGGCAAGAAGAGCGATGATAAGGCGAAGGGCGGGTTTCTGCCTGCGACGATTGAACTTCCGGCGGCTTTCGAGGCCGACCTTGAACTGGCCGTTCCGGGCCTCGTCTTTCGCGGCGAGAGCTACAAGGATGTGGTCATCAAGTTCGCAAAAAAGGACAGCATCTTTACGGCAGGTTTTGCTGCGGGCGACATGCCCGGCAAGGGCAATATCGACGCGGCGGCGGATCTGAAATTCGCCTCGAAGTCGATTTCCAAGACCGGATCCGAGATTTATTCGGACCCCGTCATGACCGGCACAATCAAGGGTCAGACGCAGAATATTGCACTCACGGCTGAAGCACTCAGCGGCGTGCAGAATCCGGCGCTGCAGGCGTTCAAAACAGGAGCCATCGATGGTGGCTTTTCCGTTGCGCCTGATGTTGTTGAGCTGAAATCCAGTACGTTGCGTCTCGGAGATATGAACATGCAGGTTTCGGCGGCCTATTCGCCTCGCGGTAGCCGCCCTGCGCTGGCGCTTGACCTGACCACTGACGCGCTGAACTTCGATGAAATCGGTAAGAAATTCGGCAGCGGCACTAAACCGGCGGGGAGCATGGAGGACACGCTCCGTGGGTTAGCTCTTCCTTACGATATCGATTTCGATATCGGCGTGCAGGATGCGGTTGTGCAGGGGCAGACTGTAAAAGGTCTGCGTGCGCAGGGAACGGCGCGGGAAAACGCGCTGAAGTTCACCAACTTGTCTGCACAAAATTTTGCGGGATCGTCGTTCAAGCTTGAGGGCGGCATCGGCAATTTGAAAGAGCTGAAGGCCATCGACGTTAAATTCCAGGGCGAGTCATCCGACGTTAAAGGCGTGGCGAAAATGGCGGGGCTGGACCCGGCCTCGATCCCCGCCAACATTGAGAAAGCCAGCGTTAACGCCACGCTCGCGGGCGATATGTCGAAGATGACCGTGAAAGCGGGCATAAAGGCTCTGAACGGCGAGCTGATCGCCAGCGGCGATGTCGGCAACCCGCTGACCGAGATGAAAATCAGCGGCATGGCGATCCAGGTCAAACACCGCAGCATGAACGAAGCGATGCGGATTTTCGCGCCAAGCGCGCCGCAATACGCGTCGTGGAGCAAGCCGCTGGATTTCTATGCCGAGATTGAAACGGCTGGAAAAGTGCACAATTTCCGCAACATGAAGGGCGATATCGCCGGGACGACGCTATCGGGCACGTTTTCGGTCGACCAGAGCGGCACGAAGCCCTCGCTTAAGGGTGATCTGAGCATCGGTGACCTGGTTCTGGTGACCGATGCGAGCGCAGCGGCGGTCGTGAGCAAGAATACGAGCGCAGCGCCGGTGGCGACACGCTCCAGCGGCAAGTGGTCATCTGCACCGATCAACGCGGCGTGGATGAACGCGTTTAATGCCAACATCGCGATCAAGGCGAAATCGATTACCTATGAAACATGGGCGCTTTCTGCGCCTTCGCTGGGATTTGTATTACAGGACGGTGCGTTGCAGATCAAAGACATGAAGTCCGGCATTTATGGCGGCCAGATGGCAATGAACGCGACGATGAAATCGAACGCAGGCAAGGCGCCGCTCAATGTCGATGCCAATGCGAAGTTCGACAATGTGCAGATCGAGAACCTGGTTGCTTCGCTCGCGCGCGGCACGCGCCTGATCAAGGGCACGGGGCAGGTGAGTCTGGATATGAACGTCAAAACCACGGGCGCGAGCCAGCAGGCTCTAGTTTCGGCCCTGAGTGGCGGCGGGACGGTTTCGGGCAAGAATATCGTCATGGAAGGGTTCGATCTGACGCGTTTCGGCCGCGCGATGGCGGCGGACAACAAGCCCAAGGATACGCTGCTCGGCCTTTACAAGACCAGCATTAAGGGCGGCAACACGGCTTTCGATACGCTGGCGGGCAATTATTCGATCAGCCAGGGCGTTGTGAATATCACGAAGCTGGATCTCGACGGGCCGACGGCCTCGGTCGCGACCAAGGGCAATTTGAATTTACCCGCGTGGACGATCGCGACCGATCACACGATCACGCTGAAGGGCGACGTGGCGACGGAAGTGCCGCCATTCACTCTCAAGGTGGCGGGTTCGCTCGACAATCCCGGCCAGACATTTGGACAAGGTTTGATCCAGGATTATTTCAACCGTAAGCTTGAGAGAAAGCTGCAGGGGCTAATCAGTGACAAGATCGGTGATGATGAGCTTGGCGGGGCGCTTGGTTCGCTGCTCGGCATCAAGAAGCCCGCGCCGACACCAGCCACGGCGCCCGCGGCACAGGCTCCGGCCCAGCCCGCGGCCCAGCCAGCTGCGGAACCAGCAGCGGGAGATGAGGCTGCACCGGCTGACCCGGTTCAGGCCCAGCCAGCACCGGTTCAGGAGCCTCCGCCTGCGGAGCCGGAAGAGGTTACGCCCGAACAGGCGATCCAGGGTGTTCTCGAAGGCCTGATACAGGGGAATTAATTTTTACGGAGTTGCTTGAGAACGTAGAGGCGGAGCGCGCTAGATAAATTTATCTGGAGATTTCCGCTACGCTGCTTATCGATTCTGGCGATTAATCCATTCAGGGAAAGCTTTTCTGCGGCGGCGAGCTTCCTGAGTTCCTGCCAGAATTCTTCCTCGATGGACACGCTGGTGAGGTGGCCCGAAATTTTCACGGACCTCTTCTTCATGGCATTAAGCGCCCGGCTTGATCATGTCGAGCGGGTTGACCCATTCATCGAACTGCTTGGCGGTCAAAAGGCCGAGGGCAACGCCCGCCTCTTTGAGCGACGTGCCTTCCGCATTCGCCTTCTTGGCGATCTTCGCGGCGTTGTCATAGCCGATATGGGGGTTCAGGGCGGTCACCAGCATCAGTGAATTCTCCATGAGCTGCTTGATGCGGGGCAGGTTCGGCTCGATGCCGGACACGCAACGACTTTCGAAACTGCGCGTAGCGTCTGCAAGCAAACGTATTGATTGCAATACGTTATATATGATGACGGGTTTGAAGACGTTGAGCTCAAAATGGCCGTTGGAGCCCGCAATTGTGACGGCCATATGGTTGCCCATGATTTGGGCGCAGACCATGGTCATGGCTTCAGACTGCGTCGGGTTCACCTTGCCGGGCATGATCGAGGAGCCGGGCTCGTTGGCGGGCAAATTAATCTCGCCGATGCCGCTGCGCGGGCCCGAGGCCAGCAGGCGGACGTCGTTGGCGATTTTCATCAATGAAACGGCCAGCGTGTTCAGCGCACCGGAATGTTCGACAAGCGCATCATGCGCAGCAAGAGCCTCGAACTTGTTGGGCGCTGTTACAAAGGGAAAACCGGTTATTTTAGCGACATGCGCAGCAAATTTCTTGTCGAAACCGACCTTGGCGTTGATGCCGGTGCCGACCGCCGTGCCGCCCTGCGCGAGCTGCAAAAGCGCGGGCATGGTGTCTTGCACGCGGCGGATACCGTTGCGGATTTGTGCAGCATAACCGGAGAATTCCTGGCCCAATGTCAGCGGCGTCGCGTCCTGTAAATGGGTGCGACCGTTCTTGACGATGTTTTTGAATTCCTTGGCTTTTTTATCGAGCGCCTTGTGCAATTGCTGCAGCGAGGGGATGAGTGCGTTCTGCGCCTGGTCGACGGCAGCGATATGCATGGCGGTCGGGAAGCTGTCGTTGGACGACTGGCTCATGTTGACGTGGTCGTTGGGGTGGACCGGCTTTTTACTGCCGATCTGGCCGCGCAGGATCTCGATGGCGCGGTTGGAAATGACCTCGTTGGCGTTCATGTTGGTCTGGGTGCCGGAGCCGGTCTGCCAGACGGAGAGGGGGAATTCATCGGCAAGGGTGCCGTCGATGACCTCGTTCGCGGCCCTGACAATGGCATCGCCGAGCTTTTTATCGAGGATTTTGAGTTCCATATTGGCCAAAGCGGCGGCTTTTTTCTGAATGCCGAGAGCTTTCACCAATGGCGCGGGCATTTTCTCCTCGCCGATGTCGAAATTCTGCAGGGATCTTTGCGTCTGCGCGCCCCAGTAACGGTCCATGGGGACATCGATAGTGCCGATTGAATCGGATTCTTTGCGGGATTTGGGGGCTTTCTGGGCGGTGGACTTGGCTGACATGTTTCATGACTCTTTGGTTGCCCGGGGATCATAGCACCGGCGAGCCAAAAGAAAAATCGTCAGCGGGGCTTTTTCAACATGGTTATGTGGCCCATTTTACGGCCCGGGCGGGCTTCGAGCTTGCCGTATAGATGGACAAACGTATCAGGCTTGCCCTCGTATTCAGGGATGGATTTGATGTCGTCGCCGATGAGGTTCAGCATTTCGGCAGGGCGGCAGACGGGGTCCAGGGCCGGAAGGCCGCAGACGGTGCGCACATGCTGCTCGAATTGCGAGATGTTGCAGGCGTCGATAGTGAGGTGGCCGGAATTGTGCGTGCGCGGGGCGATTTCGTTCGCAAGAATCTGCCCGTCTTTGGTGACAAACATCTCCAATGTTATAACGCCGCGCAGGTTGATTTGCTGCGCCAGTTTCTCGGTTGTTGCGATTGATTGTGCAGCAATTGGCGCAGCAATAGAGGCTGGAAACGAAGTTTTGTGCAGGATATGGCGCTTGTGTTCGTTCATCATCGGGCCGTAAGTGACGGTTTTTCCGAATCTGTCCCGCGCCACGATGACGGAGATTTCCGAAGTGAAATCGACAATTTCCTCCACAATGATGCGCTCGCTTTTTAGGCTACGCCACGTTGCGTCTATATCATCGCCTTTAGTGTAACGGGACTGGCCTTTTCCGTCATATCCGAAGCGTGCCGTTTTCAAAATGCAGGAGGTTTTCCCCCATTTGTCCACAATCTTATCCACATTTTTTGCATTTTCGACGTGTTCCCAGCGCGTGGTGGCAATTCCGATGGAATTCAGGAAGGATTTTTCGCGAATTCGGTCCTGCGCGACCTCGAGAACGTTTTTTTCCGGATAAACAGGTTTAAATTTTGTGAGATATTCCACTGTTTCGACTGGAATATTTTCGAATTCATAAGAAATTACTTCAACTTTTCCGGAAAATTTTTCGAGCGATTCACGATCTTCGTAGGCGGCCTCAATCGTTTCGTCGGCAACCTGGGAGGCGGGCGAGTCGTTTTCAGGCGTGTAAATGACCGTGCGGATCCCGAGCTTGCGGGCGGCGAGGGTGCTCATGCGGCCTAGTTGCCCGCCGCCGAGGATTCCCAATGTTTTTACGGGGGGTTTTGCTTCCATGAGAAGGTGATAGCAGGAAGAATCGATGAGTTAAACGGGAAATTCGCCGACTGACGCGGTTTGTTTGGCACGGAAGGCCTCAAGAGCTGCGGCGACCCTGGCGTCAGAGAGCGCAATGATTGAGGCCGCCAGGATGCCAGCGTTTTTCGCGCCGGCCTTGCCGATAGCGAGGGTGCCGACGGGAATGCCGCCCGGCATCTGGGCGATGGAGAGGAGGCTGTCCAAACCTTTTAAAGCCGCGCTTTCGACGGGCACACCAAGCACGGGCAAAGATGTATGGCTGGCCGTCATGCCGGGCAAATGCGCGGCGCCGCCGGCCCCGGCGATAATCACCTTGAGCCCGCGGTCTTTCGCGGTTTTGGCGTAATCATCCATGCGTTCGGGTGTGCGGTGGGCGGAGACGATTTTGACCTCGTGCGGCACGCCAAGCTCGTGGAGAACCTCGTGCGCATGTTCCATGGTTTCCCAGTCGCTCTGGGAGCCCATGATAATGCCGACCTGCGGATTGGGGTCAGAGTGCGTCATAAGGGATTATATAAAGAGGGTGGGGAGCTTAAGCAATAATATCGTCGATGAGGGCGGATTCGAGCTTCTGGATGACATCCTTGAGCCACAGTTTTTTCTTTTTAAGCTGTTGAATCTGCATAAGATTAACTGCGCCGCCCTGAAGCGACTGCTCGATCATATCGTCAAGGGCTTTATGCTCGGTCTTATATTCCGTAAGCTTAAGCCGCAGCTCTTCACGATCTTCCATGTAAGAAAAGTCGTACAAAATTGATTCCTGTAGTCGGTTTGCTAAATTATTAGCGATTTATGTAACTCATCCAGAATATCATAAATGACGGAAAACTGCAAAAAATAGTGTGATATGAGGGTTTTCGCTCACAGGCTGCTTTAACGCGCCCGATTTTCGTGTAGAATCAACGCTGTCATGGGTAAGAAAATCGCGATATTGACGAGTGGCGGGGACTGCGCGGGGCTGAACGCGGTTCTGCGGGCCGTTGTGTGCCGGGCCGATGCCCTGGGCTATGAGGTCATCGGGATCGAGAACGGCACGGCGGGCCTGCTGGAGAAGCCCTATCATACGCGCCCTCTGAACCCCTCCGATTTTGACGGCCACGTGATGCGCCTAGGTGGCACGATTCTGGGGACCACGAACTCACGCAACCCGTTCGAGTACAAAATGCCGGACGGCAAAATCAAGGACCGCTCCGGCGAGGTGATCGAAGGGTTCAAAAAACTGAAGGTGGATTATGTGATCGGAATTGGGGGCGACGGCAGCTTCGATATTCTCTCGCGCCTCGCCACCAAGGGAAAACTCAAGTTCATCGGCATTCCAAAAACGATTGATAATGACCTCTCGATGACCGATGTTTCGGTCGGGTTTGACACGGCTGTTTCCGTTGCTACAGAGGCTTTGGACCGTCTTCAGCCCACAGCAGCGTCGCATGACCGGGTCATGATTCTGGAGGTTATGGGGCGCGACGCGGGTCATATCGCTCTGAATGCGGGAATCGCCGGTGGGGCGGACGTCATTCTGATTCCGGAAATCAAATACAGCATCGAGAAGATCGCGAAGAAGATCAAAGAGGTCAAAAAAACGGGCCGCAATTTCGTGCTGGTCATCGTCTCGGAGGCGGTGAAATCGCCCGACGGCAAGAAGATCGAGGTGACCTACCCGGACGGGTCAAAACGCTATGGCGGGATCGCGGAATACCTGGCGCCGAAAATCAGCAAGGCGACGGGCTCGGAGGCGCGGGTCACGGTGCTCGGGCACGTCCAGCGGGGCTGCAGCCCGACATGGAACGACCGGCTGGTGGCGCAGGCGCTCGGCGTCAAGGCGGTGGACCTCATCGAGGATGGCGATTTCGGCAAGATGGTCGCGTGGCAGAAAATGCGCGCCGCCGCCGTGCCGGTGAAAGAGGCTATCGCGAAGTGCCGGACGGTCGACCCGAAGGGGCCGCTGGTGCATACGGCGAGGTCGCTCGGGATTTCATTTGGGGATTAGGACGGGTTCTTCAGCTTTAATAAAGTGACCGTTCGAATCCCGCTGTTGCTGGCTGAAGCTTGCTGCCCGGTTTTCACGGAAGCCGGATTTGTCCTCGGGATCATCATAAAGTTTCTTTATGCGTTCGCTGGCGCGTTTGTTGTGCTCCACAGCCTTTACAGGATCATTACGCATGGCTGACAAGGTTTCGCTCGCGGCTGCACGGCTGGTCGCAGACCGTCCGATTTTTCTGGCATGGTCCTGAAGTTTTTCCCGTCTCCGGACGGCCTTGTCTTTTGCCTCGTCCACGAGCAGGGAAATCATGGCTTGCCGGACAGGTTCGCTCGTGGCGATGGGGGGTTTAAGGCGCGACGCAGTTATCACAATGAGGCGGAATTCCCTTTCAAGGTCGATTGAAGCCGAAGGTCTTTGGGCGCGCATGGTTACAAGATCGGCGTTGCTGTTGCAGCTGTCATACAAAGGGCTGTCATAGTCTTCGCGCGTGCGGAATGATTTCACGCGCTTTTCCGCCCGCGCCTTGCGGACAAACGAAATAATCATTTCCGCGCGCCGCAGGGTTTTCGCGTAAACCTGTCCGGTGAAGGCTGTTGCAGAAATTTCCTGAAGGCCGGGACGTGCTTCCTGCAGTTTTGTGGCCTTCAACTGGGACTCCCGCCTGATTTCTTTTCCTATTTCCTGTAGCATCTGGCGTATCAGATTGAGTCCTTCGCGCTCTTCCGCCGCCGTCATTCTTGGAGGCGCCTGAGGCTTGCCGCTGGGACGTGAGGTTTCCTCTTTTATGATTTCAAGAGCGGGCGTCCGCGGTTTCTCTATCATCCGGTTAATAATGATGCTCAGTACCGCGTGTTGAATGTCATCTGATATGTGTTGGTAGTTCAGAACCTCCACGGCCATTTTGAAGTTGTGGAATTTCTCCATAATATCAGGGATTTTTTCAGGACTTTTGGCGCGCAAGCCTGCAACGGACGGATCGCTATAGAATATTTTTGAAAGCCTTCCTTCAAAACCGTCAGGAATTTTGCCGAGGGCCTGGACACGTTTTTGCTGAATGGGATCGAGAGTTGAATCGAGGATTTTTTCGGCCCGCTGGTAAAGAAGGGTTTGTTTGTCCAGGACTAAAGGCACGTCTTCCGGCTGTGCTTTTTTGCGCGCACGCACTGCCGTCTTTCTCGGAGAAGTATCGGCGCGTTTTTGCGGTTCTTTTGTTTCGGTTTTCACCCGCTGTAGCGTGGGAGCGGGGGCGGCAACGGGCTTTGTCAGTGCTTCATTTGCAATGATCGTGATAACGGCATCTTCGATGTCAGGCTTTACAGGAGTTTCCAATTCCTGGGTTACGATCTTAAAATCATAGTAGGCTCTGCGGGCTGCGGACATAAATTTTGGCCGCTGGGCGCGGAGCGTACTGACGGTCGCATTGCGGTTGAATTTCGGCGAAAGTCTTTGCTCGAAATAATCCTTGCTGAATTCTTCTATGATTACCCGATTTTTTTTCAGCGCCACGCGCGTGGAAGCAAGAAGGACGCGCGCCTGTTCTGCGATGGGCTGATTGTCTCTTCCGGGAATAAGCAGAGAGGCATAGTCAGGACTCTGGGTACTCGTGTTTTGCATGTTTAGTTTTGTAAAGATACTCTATTGTTATGTCAATAAAAAACCTGTCACTTTTCCGCCGGGATTTCTTTTAGCGCTTAAAAAGGTTAGGCTATTAGTCAATGTTATACGTCCAGCAATCGCTCGGTCCCGACGAGGAACTTGTTCATATAGGCAAGTTTCACTGGATTTACACGTTTAACGCATTCATGGCCATTTTGTGGGGCGTGCTGGGCACCACGGTGGTGGTCGCCGGGGCGGTCATGATGTACCGCCAGCTCGGCCTGCTGCCACCCAATGCGACCTGGCTGGAGGCTGTCCGGATGCTCCACCCGGGCCTGCGGATCTTCGCTTTCGTCATTTTTATCCTCGGATTGATGAGTTTTGCCCGGATGATGGTCATCAAGGTGACGACCGAAATTGCCATTACAAATTCGAGGCTTATCTACAAAAGGGGCCTTATTGCCCGTCAGGTTGGCGAAATGAGCGTCGACCGGATAGAAGGCGTTAACATATTGCAGTCAATTTTTGGTAGAATATTTAATTATGGACGGATTGCCATTCGGGGGATGGGAATTGGGGAAGTTATCCTTCCGCCGATCGAAAACCCGATCGCTTTCCGGCAGGCTATAGAAAAAGCGAGGTCTCTATGACTACTGAAAGCACACCCACGCCCGGTAAGAGCAAAAGTTCGGCCGCCGAGGAGCGCCTCCTGCCCGGGGAGGTCATTATCGAGAGCGCCGTCATTCATCCCGGCATTTTCTGGAAGGCCGCCGCCGTTTTCATCATCGCCGTCTTGTTCACGCTGCTGACGGGGATTGTCCAGCTTGGCATGCTGCTGGGTGTTGTCGCGGTGCTGATGGCCATTTACGCGATCATCAAGAAAGAGATTTTAATGCTCGTCGTCACCAACAAGCGGGTACTGGCGCGTTACGGCATCCTGCAGGTGGACGTGGTCGACATGCATTTCGACAAGCTGGAGAGCATGGAATTAGAGAGAATGTTGCCCGGCTATGTCATGGGCTATTCGAACGTCGTCCTGATGGGAACCGGCAGCCGTTTCATTGTCATTCCGTATGTTGGGAACGGTATTGCGCTGCGCCGGGCCTATAACGAGGCGGTGCTTGTCAAAGACCAGTCGGCGGCTTAAAAAGTCCCCATGAAAGTTTTCAATCCGAAGCGTGCCCACCCGAAAGGCTGGGATAAGACGAAACTTGTTTCCCGTTATGTCACGGAGGGGCCGAAATCGGCGCCGCACCGTTCGATGCTGCGTGCCATGGGGCTGGGCGATGAAGATATCGCGAGACCCCTGGTTGGCGTTGCGACCTGCTGGAACGAGGCCGCGCCGTGCAACATTGCCCTGTCGCGTCAGGCGCAGGCGGTGAAAAAGGGAGTGAGTTCGGCTCAAGGTACGCCGCGCGAATTCACCACCATCACTGTCACAGACGGTATCGCGATGGGGCATGAAGGCATGCGCTCGTCGCTGGTGTCACGGGAAGTCATTGCCGATTCAGTTGAACTGACGATGCGGGGTCACTGCTATGACGGGCTGGTGGGGCTGGCGGGTTGCGACAAATCGCTGCCGGGCATGATGATGGCGATGGTGCGCCTCAACGTGCCGAGCGTGTTCATGTATGGCGGGACGATTTTGCCCGGCAAGTTCCGAAATAAGGACGCGGATATCGTCACTGTCTTCGAAGCAGTCGGAGAGCACGCGGTCGGCAAAATCAATGACAAGCAGTTGAAAGAATGCGAATGCGGCGCGCTTCCCGGCGCAGGCGCGTGCGGCGGTCAGTTCACCGCCAACACCATGGCCTGCGTATCTGAGGCGATGGGGCTTGCGCTGCCGAATTCAGCCGGCGCGCCGGCGGTTTATGAATCGCGCGATGAATATGCTGAGGCGAGCGGCGAGGCGGTTATGCGCCTGATTAAAAACGGCGGGCCTTACCCGCGCGATATCGTCACCAAAAAAGCGCTCGAGAACGCTGCGGCGATTGTCGCGGCGACGGGCGGATCGACGAATGCGGCGCTGCATCTGCCCGCGATTGCGCATGAGGTTGGAATTAAATTCGACATGTTCGATGTCGGCAGGATTTTCAAAAAGACTCCTTATCTTGCGAATTTGCGCCCCGGCGGGAAATATGTCGCGAAAGATTTATACGAGGTCGGTGGTGTCGGCGTGGTGCTGAAGGAATTACTCGATCACGGCTATATTTACGGCGATTGCATCACCGTCACGGGAAAAACGATTGCCGAAAATCTCGAGGGCGTGAAATTCCCGGGCGATCAGGACGTTGTGTTCCCGGTGAAAAAGCCGATCTATAAAACCGGCGGCGTTGTCGTGCTGAAAGGCAATCTCGCGCCCGAGGGTGCGATTGTGAAAATCGCCGGGATGGCTGAAGAAGACATCGTGTTCGAAGGCAAGGCGCGGGTGTTCGACGGCGAGGAAGCGTGCTTCAACGCCGTGCAGGCCGGGAAATTCAAGGACGGTGAAGTATTGGTCATTCGCTACGAAGGTCCGGTTGGCGGCCCGGGCATGCGCGAGATGTTATCCACTACGGCAGCGCTGTATGGACAGGGCAAGGGCGGCAAGGTCGCATTAATTACGGACGGAAGATTTTCCGGCGGCACGCGCGGACTGTGCGTGGGCCACCTTGGTCCCGAGGCCGGAGTCGGCGGACCGATTGCGCTTATTAAAAACGGCGATATCATCCGCATCGATGCGAAAAAAGGCACGTTGGATGTAAAATTATCCCTAGCGGAACTCAGGGCCCGCAAAAAGAAATGGAAGCCGCGTAAAACCAATTATAATTCCGGCGCGTTGCAGAAATACGCGAAGCTCGTCGGTCCGGCGCGGGACGGCGCTGTCACCCATGACGGCGGCAAAGGCGAGACGCACATCTTCGTGGATTTGTAGCTTTCCACCGATAATGCACTGTTAAGCCCTTTATGTTAGGATCATTAAGGAGGCTCACACGTTAGTGTGGGGCCTTTTCTTTAGAGTGGTTCATGCCCGGGAAGTTTACATTTAACCGCCGTATCAAAAGTTTGCTCGTGATATCCACAATTGCGTGCACAGGCGTATTCGTCTCATATGAACCGTCGATGGCGCAGTTTTTTGACGTCAAAAGAAGTTTTGGCGGGTTCTATGGGAGCGCCCCGAAAGAAAACAAGGCGCTTGCCGTTCTTCTTGAATCGGGCCGCATCGGCGATATGCCTCTGGGTCATGCGGACGAAATCCGTGCCTTCTATGCCGCTCGCGAGGGAAAACCCATCTGGACCGGTAATTCAGCAGGCACGCAGAAAATCCGGCAGTTCGCCACGTTCATCGACAATGCGCGCGCTCACGGGCTGAGCCCGGCGCGTTACAACAGCCGCCAGATCGCCGACCGGGTCGGGGAGCGGGACGAGGCGCTGCGGGCGGAGCTTGAATTATTCCTGAGTGACGCCGCGATCAAATATGCGGGCGACATGACCGGCTATCATTTGCAGGGCCGAGCCTTGCGCGGCGAGATTGCGCCCCTGCGTCCGCCGATGCAGCCCCGGGAAATCCTGCAGACGATCACGGATTCCGGAAGCGTGCAGAAATTCTTTGCTGGGTTGGAGCCGAAAAGCGCGACATACGGTCGCCTGAAAGAGGCGCTGGCGGATATGGAAAGCAAGAACGAAGCGGCCTATGCGAAATACCTGCCGCTGGATTTTGGCGGCGCGATTATGCGGCCGGGCCTGCGGCACAAGATCATGCCTGGCCTGCGGGCGCGCCTCGGGGCGGTTCAGCAGACACAGGATTCCCTGCTTTATGATGACGCGTTGTTTGCCGCCGTGACGAAATTTCAGCGCGCCGAAGGATTAAAGGATGATGGCATCATCGGGCTTGATACGCTGGCGGCGCTGAACCGCACGAACCGCGACCGCATCGTTCAGCTGAAGGTCAATATGGAACGCCTGCGCTGGATGGAAGGGCAGGAAAGGCCTGCAAAATTTATTGTTGTGAACATTCCGGCTGCGACTCTGTGGGCCGTGGATGACAACAAGGTATCGTTCGAAATGGAGGTCATTGTCGGGCGGCCCGAGCGCGCGACGCCGGCCATCGTCACCGACATTGAAGGCATACGGTTCAACCCCGACTGGACGGTGCCGCCGACGATCAAGAAGGAAGACATATTACCGAAGTTGCGCGAGGACCCGTGGTACCTGACCAACAAGGGGATAGAGCTGACCTATCGCGGCGAGGACGGTATTGAAACGCTTGACCCGGCGGCGGTGGATTGGGAGCGGGTCACGCATGCCGATCTCAATGTCCTGCACATGGTGCAGGTGCCGGGGGCGGGCAACCCGCTCGGCCGCGTGCGGGTGTTGATGCCGAACAAATATAGCATCTATCTCCACGACACGAACCAAAAGGAATATTTCGACAAATATGCGCGGGCGCTTTCGTCCGGCTGCATCCGCATGCAGGAGCCGCTGAAGGTTGCCGAGTTTGTCATGGCGGGTGAAAAAGGATGGGATTTGAATAAAATTACAACGGTCATCGCGCAGGGCCGAACGAGCGACCGGCTTATTTCCAATAAAATTCCTGTTTATATCCTGTATTACACGGCCTGGATCGACGACCAGGGGCGGGTAGTGTTCGGCCGCGACATTTACGGTCGCGACAAAATCTTGGCCGAGGCGCTCGAAAAGGTTGACGGCATTTCGCTGGCAGGTCATAATAAAGTTATGACTAATCCGCGGCAAAAACTTGCCTCGCTTGGGGAAGAAGATTAGTATCCCCTTTACACACCGCCGGAATCTCAATAAGTTCCGGGTCTTCTTCTAAATCGAATAAACAATCAACATAAAAGTAATAAATCAAATAAAGGAATTTCCATGTTTGACGACCTTGAGTCAAAGTTGAAATCTCGCGATTTTTTTGGTGAAAATGCTACCCATATCGAGCGCCGTGACGTTCTGAAAATAGGTCTTCTGGGTTTCCTCGCCGCCTCAATTCCCCTTATTTCCGCCAAATCCGCCTACGCTGCCGGGCAATCGCAGTGGCGCGTCGCCTTCAAGCATGCCCATACCGGTGAAAGCTTCAATGGAGTTTACAGAGTCGGTGATAAATACCTGCCCGACGCCTTCAAGAGAATGAATTATGTCCTGCGGGACTTCCGCACGCACGAAGTTTTCCCGATGGACCCGCATGTTGTCGACCTGGTCAGCATCATCCAGGCTAAAATGAATACCGGCAGGGCGATCGAGGTTTTGTCCGGCTACCGCAGTCCCAAAACCAACGCCATGCTTCGCCACGGTTCGGCGCGCACGGGCGTGGCCAAGAATTCCCTGCACATGTACGGGCAGGCGATGGATATCCGCGATGACAATTACAACAGCAAGCAGATCCGCGCGATTGCCTGCGGCCTCAAGGCCGGGGGCGTGGGCTTTTACCCGCGCAGCGATTTCGTTCACGTAGATACTGGCGCAATCCGCACCTGGTAGGCTATAACGGCCCTTTCCGAAGGAGAGTTGCCGTTGATCCTGATCGCCCTCGGGGCCAATTTACCGTCCCGCTATGGAAATCCTGAAGAGACTTTCAGCGCCGTGCTGGCTGAATTGCCGCGCCGGGGTGTGGAGGTGCTTAAGGTTTCCCGGATTATCGTTACCAGGCCTGTGCCGGCCTCGGACCAGCCTGATTACCGCAATGGGGTGGTTTCCGTAGCGACCAAGCTGGCTGTTCGCGATCTTCACGCACTTCTGAAAACTATTGAACGCGAATTCGGGCGGGAAGAGGGCCTTGAGTGGAATGCCGCCCGGGTACTCGACCTCGATTTGCTGGCTTATAACCGGACGGTGATCGCGGAAAAGGGGCTGCAGGTCCCGCACGCGCGGATGCACCAGCGGGATTTCGTGCTTGGGCCGCTATGCGAGATCGCGCAGGAGTGGGAACACCCGGTGCTAAAGCAGACGGCATCGCAACTTTTCCACAGTTTACCAGAAAAAGTTTCACGTGAAACAGAGGCGGCTTAGGTGCAAAAGACTCATGCCTCGGCGCAGGTGACACTTCCTGACACACCCGTTTTTGCAGGCGGACCTCACGTTATGGGAATTATAAACGTGACACCGGACAGTTTCTCTGACGGCGGGAAGTTTTTAAACCCGGACAAGGCGATAGAGCATGGGCTGCGACTGGTGCAGGAAGGGGTAAGCATCCTTGATATCGGTGGGGAGTCGACACGGCCTGGCGCGGAAGTAATTGATGTAGCGGAAGAAATACGGCGCGTGGTGCCGGTGATCAAGGGGCTGGCCGGGAAAGCCCCATGGATTTCCATAGATACAAGAAATGCGGCGACAATGGAGGCTGCGCTGGCGGCAGGAGCCAATGCAATCAACGACATAAGTGCTTTAAGCCACGACAAACGAAGCCTGGACGTGGCGGCGGCGGCGAATGTTCCCATATTCCTCATGCATATGCAGGGCACACCGCAGACCATGCAGAAGAATCCAAGCTATAACAATGTTGTTGAGGATATTTTTCAATACTTACAGCAGCGTATAATGGAATGCGAGACACGGCGTATCGAAACTAAAATGCTTGTTTGCGATCCCGGCCTCGGTTTTGGGAAAACGCTTGAGCATAATCTTGCAATACTCAGAAATATAAAGAGATTTCATGATTTAGGTGTGCCGATCATGCTCGGCGCATCGCGGAAAAGCTTCCTCGGGAAAATCGCCGGGACGGATTCAATGGAGGAGCGCGTTTCCGGTTCAGTTTCGGTCGCGCTCTGGGGATTATCGCAAGGCGTTGAAGTTTACAGAGTCCATGATGTTAAGGAGACTGTGGCCGCTTTCAAGGCTATCGGCGAGCTTGATTTGGTTTCTGGACAAAATCGTGGCTACTCAGGCCTCAGGCCATAAGCCGAAAAGAGTTCAAAGTCATTTTCACCTGGAGGACCCGCGTCACTCACTAAATCGACAATGCTCATGCTTGTAAGGGCACGGCGAGTAGGTTGCTCAACTGGTTTATCCGCGTTTTTATGTGTATCGCTCAGGGTTCCTGATCTGGCTTTTTTCATATGAATAATTCCTTTTTATTTCCGTAAGTTTTAAAGAGCTATTATTGCTATGTCAATAATCTCGGAATAGCTGTTAGGGATAAAAATCTTCTGCGCGTTGGCGGATGAGGGTGTCTTCGTAGTCATAATGCCAGGCATCCCATGGGAAGGCGGGCGCGGGGTTTTCAGGATCGGCCTGGATGGGGGCGAATTCGTGAAGATGACAATTCCGGACGCCGGGAATGCTTATTCCATAAAGTTTGGTAAAGGCGCGGAATACTCCGCCATGACTCACAATAAGCGGCAGACCCGGTCCTGACCCTAAGATGCGGTTTTTGGCCCGGCGCACGCGTGCGAAGAAATCCTCGAAGCGTTCGCCGTTCGGCATGTCGCGGTAATCATCGAAATGACCGCAATGCTCCCAGCCGACCCCCTCGAGGTCGCCGGCATGGATCTCGGCGAAATCCGGGTCTTCAATCATCGGGACTTTGAGTGTCTCATTAAGAATGAGCGCGGTGTCGCGGGCGCGGGAGAGGTGGCTGTGTACTATAAGAGTGGGCTTGTCGGTCAGATTTTCAATGACAAGGTGCACGGCGCGGGCCTGCTCGCGGCCCGTTTGAGTCAGCGGCGAGTCAAGCGAACCGGCCATGATCTGCGCCGCGTTGGCTTCGGTTTCACCGTGACGGATCATATAGAACCGGCGTGGAGGGATCATCCACGCACCACAAGAGGTTCAGTCATGCCACGAAGCAGGGCGATGATGCTTTGCGCCGCAAGCACGGAAGAGCGCGGATTTGCTGGATCCGGCTGGTTTTCGATGCGGGCGTTCACGGTGCTGTAAGCGCTGGTCACATGAATTTCATGGGTATTGCCGCCCGCTTCAGGGTCGGCCCAGATTTCAACCTCGGTTTTCTCGGGCCCAATGCCCGCGAGACTGAGCGTTACGGCGACATTGACGTTGGCCGGGAAGCCATGGGCGGCTTCGAAGGCATTGCCCGAGAAAAGCTTCTGGCGTGTTTTTATTTTCGATAAGTCGATGTTGTTTTCGATGATAAAGGGTGCGCCGGCGAAGCCTGCCGGTTTTTTAGTGGTCGCTATACGGGCGCTTTTGATGCCCACCTGCGACAGCGCGCGAACCGCATCTATTCCTGCCAGGGCACCACTTGGCACGATGATACGGCCTTTCGAGGAACGCAGATGATCCATGATTTCCGGGTGAAGCAGGAGCGCCGATGAACTGATGAGGACCATCTCGCGGTTTTTCGATAATACCTCCTTGGTCAGCAGCGGCACGACATGCGGCGGGAGACATTCGATGACGAGATCGCACTGATCCGCGAGCTCGGCGAAGGAGACGTTCGGGACTTTGAATTCCGGCTTGGGCGCAACCTCGCTGATGGCATGCAGGGTCATGGCCTCGATGCCGGTTTGGGACGTGAGCGCGCGTGCGACGGCTGAGCCGATCGCGCCTAGTCCGGCAATCCCGATTTTTTTAGTGAGGCTGGTTCCTGCCATGGGCTGGCTATCCTTATGTGAATCGCCATATCGTATAGCAATGGAACGCTGGCAGGATCAAGGGATTGTACTATCGGTACGGCCGCACGGTGAAAACGGGGCGGTCGTCTCGCTTTTGACGGAAGAACACGGGCGGCATGCGGGTTATGTGCGCGGGGCGCATTCGACCAAGGGGCGCGGGACGCTGGAGCCCGGGAACCTGGTGGATGTGGACTGGCAGAGCCGGGTGGCGGATCAACTGGGGTCGTTTTCACTGGAGCTTTCAAAGAACCCGACGGCGCATTTCATTTCCGAGCCGCTGAAGCTGGGGGCTTTGCAGTCGGCGTGTTCGTTATGCGATTCCGCTTTGCCGGAGCGCGAGGGGCAGCCGGGGCTGTTTTACGGATTGCAGACATTGTTCGAGGCGCTGGGGACTGATATCTGGGGCCCGGCCTATGTGATGTGGGAAGTCGCGTTCCTGCGGGAGTTGGGGTTTTCGCTGGATTTATCAAAATGCGCCGGGGGCGGCGACCAGATGGACCTGATCTATGTTTCGCCCAAGACCGGGCGAGCGGTGAGCGAGGCGGTGGGACGGATTTACAAGGAGAAGCTGCTTGGACTGCCGGGGTTTCTCTCACCCGCCGGGGGAATCGGTGATGACGAGGAGGTGATGGCGGGTTTAAAGCTGACCTCGTTCTTCCTCGAGCACTGGGCTTTTGCCCATCATACGAAGGGAATTCCGGAGCCGCGCTTGCGTTTTGAGGCCCGGTTTGCCAAAAGAGTGGGGCAAGAGAATCAGAATGAGCAAAAAGAGTACGCAAGCCGATAAACCCGCGCAGGAAATCATCGATCAATCGTTCGGTGACATTCTTTCAGAAAAATACCTGTCCTATGCGCTGAGTACGATTATGAGCCGGTCGCTGCCTGATGTGCGCGACGGGCTGAAACCCGTACACCGGCGCCTGATGTACGCGATGTACCAGCTCAAGCTGAACCCGACGACGATGCCGAAAAAATCGGCGCGGGTGGTGGGCGACGTGATCGGTAAATATCACCCGCACGGCGATGTGGCGGTTTACGACGCGATGGTGCGCCTAGCCCAGGATTTCGCGCAACGTTATCCCTTAGTCGACGGGCAGGGGAATTTCGGAAACATTGACGGCGATAATGCGGCGGCGATGCGGTATACCGAGGCGCGCCTGACGGATGTGGCGCTGTTGCTGCTGGACGGGATCGAAGAGGACGCGGTCGATTTCCGCCCGACCTATGACGGGTCGGAGAGCGAGCCGATTGTATTGCCGGGGGGATTTCCGAATTTGCTGGCGAACGGGTCGAGCGGAATCGCGGTCGGCATGGCAACGAACATTCCGCCGCACAACGTGGCGGAGCTGTGCGAGGCCATGGAGCTGATGCTGGATTCGGACAAGGATATCAGCGTCAAGGAACTGGTAAAAATCGTTTCGGGGCCGGATTTCCCGACGGGCGGCACGCTGGTCGAAGAAAAGAAAGATATTATCGCGGCGTACGAGACGGGGCGCGGGTCTTTCCGAGTGCGCGCGAAATGGAAGGTCGAGGAGCTGAAGCGCGGTACTTATCAGATTGTGGTGACGGAAATTCCGTATCAGGTGCAGAAATCGAAGCTGGTCGAGAAGATCGCCGACCTGATCAACACCAAGAAAATTCCGATGCTGGACGATGTGCGCGACGAGAGCGCGGAAGATATAAGGCTGGTTCTGGTGCCGAAGTCGCAGAATGTCGAGGCAGAGTTGCTGATGGAGGCACTGTTCCGCAATTCGGACCTGGAGACGCGGTTCGGGCTGAACATGAACGTGCTGGAAAAAGGATTAGTTCCGCGCGTGATGAATTTGAAGGAAGTGTTGCAGGCATGGCTGGACCACCAGCAGGATGTGCTGGTGCGGCGCTCGCATTTCAGGCTGGGGAAGATTATTCACAGGCTGGAAGTTCTTGAAGGGTACCTTAAGGCTTATCTTGATCTTGATAAGGTTATTAAAATCATCCGCACCGAAGATGAGCCGAAGCCGAAACTGATGAAAGCCTTCAAGCTGACGGATGTGCAGGCGGAAGCGATTCTGAATATGCGCCTTCGTTCCTTGCGCAAACTTGAGGAAATGGAGATCAAGGGCGAGCATAAATCCTTAAGCGAGGAAAAAGCGGAGCTTGAGAAGCTGGTGAAATCCGAGGCCAAGCAATGGTCGAAGATCAAGAAGCAGATCGGCGAGATCAAGAAAACGTTCGGGCCGGATACGCCGCTCGGTAAGCGCCGCACGAAAGCGGGCAAGGCGCCTGCGCCGATGGCGGTGGAGGAACTGGCCGAGGCGATGACGCCGAAGGAGCCGATGACGGTGATCCTGTCGGGCAAGGGATGGATCCGCGCCATGAAGGGGCACGGCCATAACCCGAAGGATTTCAAATACAAGGACGGGGATTCGCAGGGCTATATCATCGAGGCGCAGACGACGGACAAGATTTTATTGTTCGGCACGAATGGAAGATTTTACACGATTGGCGGAGATAAACTGCCGCCGGGCCGCGGATTCGGCGAACCGGTGAGGCTGATGGTTGATCTGCCGAACGACGCGGACGTGGCGGAAGTTTTAATTCATAAGCCCGATGCGAAAATCCTGGTGGCGGCGACGGACGGGCGCGGATTTGTCGTGCCGTCGAACGACGTGCTGGCGCAGACGAAGAATGGCAAGCAGATTTTGAATGTCGAGGGCAATGTCGAGGCGAAGGTCGGGCGTTATATCGACGCGGCCGACGACCATATCGCCGTCATCGGCAAGAACCGCAAGATGATCGTATTCAAGTTAGACCAGATCCCGGAGATGAGCCGCGGGCGCGGTGTGATGCTGCAGAAATATAAAGATGGCGGCTTGTCTGACGCTAAGACGTTCAACTGGAAGGCCGGTTTGATGTACAAGCATGGATCAGGCGAGACGAAAGCGGGCGATCTGAAGGCTTGGCTCGGCGAGCGCGCGCAGGCGGGCAGGTTGCCGCCGAACGGCTTCCCGCGCAGCGCGAAATTCGATTAATCTTTCTTGATTGTCATCCCGGTGAAGGCCGGGATCCATTGTGCCGACGGATAAATGGATCCCGGATCGTAAGTCTCGTGACGCGCCAAAGGCGCTACTCGACTAGCGTCCGGGATGACGGTGTGGTGTTAAGGGAATTCGACCTTGCCGGGCGTTTTCTTGAACGTGCCGATGGGGATTTCGGGTCTTTCGGGGATGTCTTCTTCGGTGCCCACATCACCGCTTACGCCTGCTTCCTGCGCCGCTTTTTTATCGAAATCTGGATCGGTGAGTTCCTGCTTCAGCAGGATGATGCTGATGCGGCGGTTGGTTGCGTCAGTGGGTTTATCGGGCGCGAGGTGATCGGTGTCGGCCTTGCCGACGACGTTGTTGATGCGCGCGGCGGGCAGGCCTGTATCAAGCATGACGCGGCGCGCGGCGTTGGCGCGGTCGGAGGACAATTCCCAGTTCGTGTATTTTGCGCCGGCGGCGTAAGGGACGCTGTCCGTGTGGCCACGGATGGAAAGCTCGTTGGGGAGGGTCTGTACGACCTTTTCGACCTGTTCGATTAATTTCCGCGTGTAGTCGAACATTTCGGCGGAGCCGGAGGCGAACATAGGCTTGCCCTCGGAATCGACGATCTGGACGCGCAGGCCCTCAGGCGTCATGTCGATGAGGAGGTTTTTGGCGAGCGCTTTCAGTTCGGGGTTGGCCTCAATGGCTTCCTTGATTTTTTTCTCGGCTTCTTTAAAGCGGGCTTCTTCCTGCTTGCGGAGTTCCTGCTTGGCTTTTTCGAGGGCCTTACGGGAAACCTTGTGGGTTTCGATGTTGTCATCTTCCTTGCTGCTGGAGCGCTTGTTGACGGAGGAAGAGGGCGGCGCGGCGCTGACGGACTGGACGGTCGTGGCCATCGCGCCCTGCGGCGCCATGGAAAGCCCGCCGAGAACGCCGCCTGCGCCGCTGTTGGCCTCGGAGACTTTCGGGTGGGTGGGATCGAAATAATTCGAGATCGCGTTTTTCTGTTCTTCCGTCGTGACGTTGAGCAGCCAGAGCAGCAAGAAGAACGCCATCATGGCCGTGACGAAGTCGGCGTAGGCGACTTTCCAGGCGCCGCCGTGGTGGCCGCCGCCTTTCTTGATGCGCTTGATGATGATCGGCTGTTTGGATTTGTCGTCTTTTGCGGCGTCGGCCATGGGCTGGCCTCTTAGCTCGGCGGCGGGAGTTCATTGAGCTTGGTTTCAAGCTCGAGGAAGCCGGGCTGGATGTCGTGTGTCAGGAATTTCCGGCCGAATTCAACCGCGACCTGGGGGGCGCTGGCGTTCAGGAAGGCGATCATTGAAACCTTCATGGCTTTGTAATATTGCACCTCGGTCTGGGCGCGGCCGGTCATGGCGCCGGCGATCGGCGAAACGAAGGCGTAGGACAGCCAGACGCCGAGGAACGTACCGACGAGCGCGCCAGCGATCATCTGGCCGAGGACTTCGGGCGGTTCGGAAATGGAGGCCATGGTTTTGATCACGCCGAGAACCGCGGCGACGATGCCGAGCGCGGGGATACCGTCGGCCATGTGCTGAACGGCGTGGCCGGGATGGCCTTCATGTTCGGCGATGGTTTCAATTTCCATGTCCATCAGGTCGCCAATTTCGTGCGGGTTTTCCTTGCCGAGCGAAATGAGGCGCAGGTAGTCGCACAGGAAGGTGACAGCGTAATGGTTATTGGCGAAGGTGGGGAAGCGCTTGAACAGCTCGCTTTCCTCGGGTTTTTCGATGTGGGCTTCGAGGGCGAGCCAGCCCTTGGTGCGGGCGAGTTTGAAGATGCTGAACAGCGCGGAGAATAATTCGATGTAATCTTCCTTGGAATAGGAGGCGGGCTTGGCCAGCGCGCCGAAATATTTCATCGTGTGTTTGACCGTGTCCATCGAGTTGCCGATGATGAAGGCGCAGAGCGCGCAGCCCATGATGATGACGAATTCGCCGGGCAGGGCTTCGAGGATGCCCATCATAAGATGGATGAAGTGGCCCATGTTGAAGTGCATGGCGATCAAGAGACCGCCATAGGTACACACAAAGACCATTAATATGCCGACGAACTTCATTTCGTTCAGAAACCCTTTCCCGTGGGGGACACTTTAGCAGACGCAGCGATTGATGAGCAGGTTTGGACGCAGAAAGCGGGGGTTTTCCCCGCATTATTGGAGTATATCAAGATTTTCCGTCATTTGACTATATAGTCGGTGCGGGGACCGGCGGGGGCGTAGAAATTCCCCTGCGCATATTTGACGCCCATTTCGGCGAGCAGGTCGGCCTGCGATTTTTCCTCGACGCCTTCGGCGATGATTTCGGTGCCGTTGTCCTGGCACATTTTTACCAGGTTGCGGACGAGGGCGGCCTCGCGCGTGGAGGCGGTGATGCGGCGGATGTAGCGGCCGTCGATCTTGATGAAGTCGGCCTTGATGGATTCGAGGTATTGCTGCGCGGCGGCGGAAGGGTGGAAATCGTCGAGGCCGATTTTGAAACCATCTTTCTGAAGCTCCTTGATGAAGGTGGAGGTCTCGGAAAGATTCTCGATGTTGGCGGATTCGGTGATTTCCAGCGAAAGGCGCTCGAAAAGGTTTTTATGCTTGGCGAGCTGTTCCTTCAGTTTTTTGAAAAATTTCTCGTCGCCGATGGACTGGCCGGAAATGTCGATTGAAAAGCGCGTGCGCGTGTTGCCAGCCTTGAATTTGATATGATTGACGGCGCGTTCGCACACGGCGAGGTCGAAATCGGGCGCCAGCCCGGCATCCTCGCCGAAGCGGATCCATTCCTGGGTGTCGCCGTTTTCAAAGCGCGAGAGTATTTCGTAATGGGTGGCCTCGCGGGTTTTAATGTCGACTATAGGCTGGAAAAACTGGGTGAAGCTGACGCGCTCGATGATGCTTTTGAATTCCTTGAGCTTGGCTTCGTTCGAGGCGAGATATTCGGCGTAGCCATCGTCCAGGGTTTTGACGCCTTTGGCCGTGCCTTTTTGTCCGAATTCATCGATTGAGAAATCAAGGGCGCGGGCGATGTCTTTCTTGTCGAGGTTTTTGAGGTCGCCGGACACGGTTCGGGACTGTGCCTCGAGCTCCATACCCGCGGCGCGGGTGATGTCGGCGATTTTCTGTTTGAGCTCGTCGAGATTGACGGATTTGTCGTGCACGAAGCTGTAGCGGCCTTCGGCGACGACGCCTGCGCAGTGGCCGCCGAAGGAATATTGCGCCATTAATTCGCCGATCGCGTTTTCGACCTTGCCCCAGCCATCCTTGCCGAAGCGTTTCTGCATGTCCTCGGCGTTGATGAAATCGAGGAAGGTCAGTTCGACGTCCCGGCCCCAGAGGCGAGCGTCGAACACGGCGTCGCGGGCGGCGTCAGCATAGGCGTCATAGTCGGAGAAGCCCGTAGAGCCGGGCAGGCCGACCATGGGGGCGATGCGCGCGAGGAATTCATTGCTGACGCCGAGCGAGATATAGAAGCGGTCATTTTTCGGCATGCGGATGGCGCTGAAGGAGGCGATTTTCTGGCCGATTTGTTCATTCAGCGTGACGAGGACAGGGCCGATGCGGCGGCCGGGCACGGTCTGCTCGCGCGCGTTGATCAGTTTCGCCTGTTCGTAGGTGGAAAAAAGGTCAAGCCAGTTGCGGTTCAGGAGGGCCTTTTCATCAATGCCCGTAAGAGCCTTTGATGCGCCGGAGACGTGGACGACCTTGCCGTTCTCGGCGACCTCGATGAAGAGATCGGCGACGGCGAAACTGAATGCCACGTAACGGTCGCGTTGCTCTTTGAGGGTTTTTTCGTCGGACATGCATGACTTTCGGTTGGCCTACTGCCAGTACCCAAAGTTACCAGATTTTTGGTCAAAAAGTTAACGCTTTTGGAGGAAACGGGCGAAATCCACGGCCCCGTAAGACAGGATGCCGTCGCACCCGGCGCGTTTGAAAGCCAGGAGGCTTTCGGCCAGCCCGGCCTCGTAATCCAGCCAGCCGTTCTGGGCGGCGGCGCGGAGCATCGCGTATTCGCCGCTGACCTGGTAGGCGAAGGTGGGAACTCCGAATGCATCTTTTACGGATTTGATGATGTCGAGATAAGGCAGGCCGGGTTTGACCATGACCATGTCGGCGCCTTCGTTTATGTCCAACGCGACTTCGCGGAGTGCTTCGGCGGCGTTCGCCGGGTTCATCTGGTAGGTTTTTTTATCGCCCTTCAGAAAACCGGATGAGCCGACCGCATCGCGGAAAGGGCCGTAGAAGCAGGATGCGTATTTCACGGCATACGAGAGTATGGCGGTATCGGTGAACCCGTTCTGGTCGAGGGTGGACCGGATCTGACCCACGCGGCCATCCATCATGTCGGAAGGGGCGATAATGTCGGCGCCAGCCTGCGCCTGAATCAGTGATTGTTTGCAAAGAATTTCAACGGTTTCATCATTTAAAATCTTACCGTTATGCATGAGCCCGTCATGACCGTGTGTGGTGTAGGGATCGAGCGCGACGTCGGTGATGATGCCGACATCGGGCAGGTGTTTTTTGATTTCGGAAATGGCGCGGCAGATGAGGTTGCCGGGATTGAGGGCCTCGCGCCCGTCCATGGTTTTTTTCTCAGCCGGAACGACAGGGAAGAGGGCAAAGGCGCGGATATCGAGGTCGGCTGCGCGTTTTATGTCCTTGAGTAGTTGATCGACCGTGACGCGTTCGACGCCGGGCATGGATTGCACCGGTTCACGCGCATTGATGCCCTCGGTGATGAAAACCGGCCAGATGAGATCGGAAGCGCGGACATGGTGTTCCTGCACCAGGTCGCGGAGCCAGCCGGCCGAGCGCAGGCGGCGCATGCGCACGCCAGGATAGGAAGGTTGTTCGGTTGCTTCGGCGCTCGGGGCTGGCTTATGCTTCATGCGAATACTTAAAACCCGTTTATCATAATGAATCAAGGTTTTTCCAAAGAAGAAGTGCTGACCGAAATCAGGGGTTCGCTGGGGCATATCATCCTGAATCGTCCGGCGGCGCTGAACGCGCTCAGCCTCGAGATGATCCGGCAGATTTGCGGGACGCTGCGGGAGTGGGGAAAGAGCCCGGCCGTGAAGACCATTTTATTCACCGGTGCTGGCGGGCGGGCCTTTTGCGCGGGCGGAGACGTCAAGGCGTTCTACCGCGCGGGTATGGATTACCGGCGCGGCAAAATCAGCCACACCGTTGCGTCGGTTTATTTCGCGGAGGAATACAGTCTAGACCGCCAGATTTTTCATTACCCGAAGCCGACGGTAGCGTTCATGGATGGGATCGTGATGGGCGGAGGGTACGGGATCGGCGGGAATTGCGCGCACAGGATCGTGACAGAGAAGACAGCGTTCGCGATGCCGGAGACGGGGATCGGGTTTTTTCCGGATGTGGGCAGCGTTTATCACCTGCTGCGCGCGCCGGAAAATCTCGGGAAATACCTGGCGCTGACGGGGGCGCAGGTAAAAGCGGCGGATACGCTGGCGGCGGGGCTGGCGGAGTATTATCTGCCGTCATCATCGAGGGATGAACTGATCGCGGCGCTGGCGGCGGGCGGGGACATCAAAGAAATTATTGGGCGTTTTCAGGGTGGCAGGCCGGAAGATGGAGTTTTCCACAAACACGCTGAGCGTATTGCGCGGTGGTTCAGTTACGGCGAGTTGCAAAAAATCCTGAGCAGCATGGCGGAGGACACTGCGCCTTTTGCGCTGGAGACTCTGGCGCTGATAGAATCGCGGTCGCCGACCAGTGTGATGGTCACGGCAGAGCATTTGCACCGCTCGGAAGGCAGGGGCTTTGATCAAGTCATTGCGGAAGATTTTATCCTGACGCAGCGTTTCCTGCAGCGGGTGGATTTCTACGAAGGCATACGCGCCGCGGTGATCGACAAGGACCGCAAGCCGCGCTGGAATCCGGCGGGATTTGAAGGGGTGAGCAGAGACGAGGTAGAGGCGCATTTCGCCCCGACTGGCCATAATCTGGAGGATATAAAGCTTTTTGTGCGTTAAACGCCCGTAATTAAGGCTTTGATAACCGGTTTATCTTCATTATTATAAGAGCCAGAGGTATCAACCTTTGAAACAACAGCATTCGACCCTCTCTTCTGAAAACAAAGCACTCCGGAGCGATCCTTTGACCAGCACGCCTTATTACGAATCCATCCAGCTTATCGAGCGCCTGCACCGTCATTTTCTTGACGTGCTGAAGGTCGAGCTCGACAAGAAGGGCATCCAGGACATCAACAACGTCCAGAGCATGATTTTGTACAATATCGGCCAGGACGAAATGACGGTCGGGGAACTGACGATCCGCGGTTATTACCTGGGCTCGAATGTTTCGTACAACGTCAAGAAGATGGTTGAGAACGGATATCTCGTGCAGGAGCGTTCGGTGCATGACAAGCGCTCGATCCGCGTGAAGCTTTCGCCGAAGGGTGTTTCACTGCATGACGCAATCTCGGATATGTTCCGCCGTCATGAAAAGGCGATCACGGGAACCGAGATCAACGACGCGAAGCTGAAAACGCTGAATGACACGCTGAAGATGGTGGAGAGATTCTGGGCCAGCCAGGCCAATTTCTCCGGCGGCGGTTACTAGTCAATTACCCGAAAGCCTGAATTCCGGTCTGTGCTTTTCCGAGGATGAGCGCGTGGATGTCGTGCGTGCCTTCATAGGTATTCACGGCCTCGAGATTCATCATGTGGCGGATGACGTGATATTCATCAGAGATGCCGTTGCCGCCGAGCATGTCGCGGGCCTGTCTTGCGATGTCGAGAGCTTTGCCGCAATTGTTGCGCTTCAAAAGCGAGATGGCCTCAGGTGCGGCGCGGTTTTCATCGCGGAGACGGCCAAGCCGGTGACACGCCGCGAGGCCGAGCGTGATTTCCGTCTGCATGTCGGCGAGTTTTTTCTGGATGAGTTGCTGGCCGGCGAGGGGTTTGCCAAAAACTTTCCGCTCGAGCGTGTATTCGCGCGCAATGTGCCAGCAGCTTTCCGCGACGCCCATTGCGCCCCACGCAATTCCATACCGGGCGGAGTTGAGGCATTGCATCGGGCCCTTGAGGCCTTTGACGTCGAGTTTGTTGGCGGCGGGGACTTCAGCGCCGTCCATGGCGATGCCGCCGGTGACCGATGCGCGGAGCGAGAATTTTCCCTCGATTTTCGGCGCGCTGAGGCCTTTCATTCCTTTTTCGAGGATGAAGCCGACGATTTCGCCGTCGTCATCTTTGCCCCAGACAATGAAAATATCGGCGATGGGGGAATTGGTGATCCATTGTTTTGAACCGGAAATGCTGTAGCCTTTGCCGCTTTTCTTGGCGCGGGTGCGCATCGCGGACGGGTCAGACCCGCCATCGGGTTCAGTTAAACCGAAACATCCAATAAATTCGCCAGAGGCCAGTTTCGGCAGGTATTTTTTCTTTTGATCTTCCGTTCCAAACAGGTAAATAGGCAGCATGACGAGCGAGGACTGAACCGAGTAGCAGGAGCGGTAGGCGGAATCGACGCGCTCCATTTCCCGGGCAATAAGCCCGGCGGCGGTGTAGGACGCCCCGGCGCAGCCATAGCCCTCGATCATCGGGCCGAGCAGGCCGAGCCCGCCCATTTCGCGCATGATTTTTACGTCAAATTTTTCGTGGCGGTTGGCGGCGATAATGCGCGGCAGGAGTTTTTCCTGCGCGTAATCGCGGGCGGTTTGCTGGATATGACGCTCTTCGTCGGTCAGCAATTCATCAAGGAGCAGAGGGTCTTGCCAGCTGAAGTCGGGGCGGTGATTCATGATTGTATTACACCATGTTTTTCAGCAAGATAACAGTATGAAAGACGTTCTAAAAGGGCGCGAGATTATCATCGAATTTCTGCCGGTCGGGAGCCTGGTGAAGGTCTCGGCGATCGACAGCCAGAGCCTGACGGAGATTTCCATCCAGGGGCCAGCGGCGGCGGGAAAAGAGACGCTGAAATACAACGCTATCAAGCGGCTGGAATATGTGCTGAAGAAGAAGGGATTAATCTGATTCCTTCCGTCTAAAAATCCTTTGATTGATGGATTTATTTTACTGAAAAACACTATATATTGTGGTCTTCAAGATTCTGGGGACCAAATTGAGTGCAAAAACCAAAATAGCTATCGCCAGCGACCATGCCGGTTTTGAACTGAAACAGGCCGTGGTCAGGCATCTGGGCGCGGAGAATGTGCTGGATCTTGGCACCAACGCCGTGGATTCCGTCGATTACCCCGATTTCGGTTACGCGGTCGCAAAGGCGATCGAGGAAGGCAAGACGGCGCAGGGAATCGTGATCTGCGGTTCGGGCATCGGCATTTCGATCGCGGCGAACAGAAACCCGGCGGTGCGTGCGGCGCTCTGCATGAGTGCGGAAATGGCGAAGCTGTCGCGCCAGCATAATGACGCGAATGTGCTCGCGCTCGGGGCGCGGCTGATCGATGAGAAAACGGCGTTTGAATGCGTCGATGCTTTTTTGAATACGAAATTCGAAGGCGGGCGGCATGAAAAGCGCGTCGAGAAGTTAAAGGGTTGTTGCTAATCGAAAGGAAAGACAATGGGCACGGCACAAAAGAAAAACGAATATACAGAGGATGGATTTTTCACGGCGAACCTGGCAGCTGGCGACCCGGAAGTTTTCAAGGCGATGAACCAGGAGCTGCACCGCCAGCAGGACCAGATTGAACTGATTGCGTCGGAAAATATTGCGAGCCGCGCCGTGATCGAGGCGCAGGGATCGGTACTAACGAACAAATACGCCGAAGGATACCCGGGCAAACGCTATTACCAGGGCTGCGAGTTCGTCGATATCACAGAGCAACTCGCGATTGATCGCGCCTGCAAGATTTTCGGCGCGAAGTTCTGCAACGTGCAGCCCCATTCCGGCGCACAGGCGAACCAGGCGGTGTTCATGGCGCAGCTGCAGCCGGGCGATACGATTCTTGGTATGAGTCTCGCGTTCGGCGGTCACCTGACGCATGGCGCGGCGCCAAACCAGTCGGGTAAATGGTTCAAATCGATCCAGTACCAGACGCGCAAAGAAGACGGCTTGCTGGATTACGATGACATTCAAAAGCTGGCGAATGAGCACAAGCCGAAAATGATTATCGCGGGCGCATCGGCTTACCCGCGTGTCATCGACTGGGCGCGTTTCCGCAAGATCGCGGATTCCGTGGGCGCGATTTTGTTCGTAGATATGGCGCATTATGCGGGTTTGATCGCGGGCGGTTCGTACCCGTCGCCGATGCCGCATGCGCAGGTCGTGACGACGACGACGCATAAAACATTGCGCGGGCCGCGTGGCGGCATTGTTCTGACGAACGACGAAGATATCGCGAAGAAGATCAATTCGGCGGTGTTCCCGGGCCTGCAGGGCGGTCCGCTGGAGCATGTCATCGCGGCGAAGGCCGTGGCGTTCGGCGAGGCGCTGCAGCCGAGTTTCAAGGTTTATGCGAAAGCTGTGGTTGAGAATGCGAAAATTTTGGCCGATGTGCTGGTGAAGGGCGGTCTTGAGATCGTCACCGGCGGCACGGACAGCCATATCGTGCTGGTTGATCTGCGCCCGAAGAAGCTGACGGGGAAGGTTGCGGATTTGGCACTGGAGCATGCGGGGATCACCTGCAACAAGAATGCCGTGCCGTTTGACCCGGAATCGCCATTTGTGACTTCGGGCATTCGTTTGGGAACGCCCGCAGGAACGACGCGCGGGTTCGGCCCGGCTGAGTGGAAAGAAATTGGCGGTTATATTCTGGAGGTGCTGGATGGTGTTGCCAAAAACGGCGCTGAAGGTAATGGAGCCGTTGAAAAGGCCGTGCGCGAGAAAGTGAAAAAGCTCTGCGCGCGTTTTCCGATCTATGATGTTGCAACACCTTAAAATGAGAAAGTGAGAGAGTAGGATGAGTACTGTTACTGCGTTAAAAGGATTCCTGAGGGCGACCGGTCACGTATTCAACGACGAGGCCAATCATTTTTGTGTATTCATAGGTGGAGATAAGCCGGCAAAGCACGGGGTGTTACCATACCCGTCTTCGGATTGGGATGAAGATTTTAAATGGTTCGCCAGGACCGTCGCTAGTTGGCTTGAGACGGTAGAGAAGGGTAAGGCGCGATATCTCGATATTGATGATGCCAAAGCACATTACCTGCAGATCAGGTATGTTGATAGTATCGGGCGCGAAGTCAGGCATGCGACCATTACCGGGGCCCAGCTTGCCCCGTTGTGGGACCAGAAAAGATTTAACCAGGATGGTTTAGCCAAGATTATAAAGCAGAGTTTAGAAGCTCCCAGAGTACATTTAGGATATTCAACGCTTGATGCATAAAGGAAATTATGCGCTGTCCGTTTTGCGGCACTGAAGAAACACAGGTCAAGGACTCGCGGCCGACGGAGGATAGTTCAGCCATTCGCCGCCGCCGGTCATGCCCGAAATGCGAGGAGCGTTTCACGACGTTCGAGCGCGTGCAGCTTCGCGAGATGACAGTGATTAAAAACGGTAACCGCAGGCAACCTTTCGATCGCGATAAAATTATACGCTCGATGCAGGTGGCGCTGCGCAAGCGCCCGGCGCAGCTGGAGCATATCGAGAAAGCCGCGAACGAGATCGTGCGCCAGTTGGAGACGCAAGGGGAAGCCGAGATCAGCTCGAAACAGGTGGGCGAGCTGGTGATGAAGGCGCTGATCGACCTCGATGTGGTCGGGTATATCCGTTACGCGTCGGTGTACAAAGATTTCAGGAATCCCGGGGATTTCGATGAATTCCTGCAGAGCGTCAAGGAATTGCAGGAAGCCGACCGGAAGGCCCGTAACCGCAAGGCCGGGTAAGGGCGCTTATTTTTTCCGTGCACTCTGCGTGGCCCGTGTTTAAAACCCCATACATGAGCGAAGATACTGAATATATGCGCGCAGCGCTGGGCGTGGCGCGGCGGGGCCTGGGCAATGTTGCGCCTAACCCTTCCGTGGGATGCGTGCTTGTCAAAAAAGGCGTGATTATCGGGCGCGGGCGCACGGCAGCGAGTGGGCGGCCGCACGCGGAAGCGGAAGCTCTGGCGCAGGCAGGCGCGGCGGCGAAGAATGCTACGGCTTATGTAACGCTGGAGCCCTGCGCGATTGCGGGGCGGGATGGGCCATGTGCGGGGGCGCTGGTACAGGCGGGTGTGAAACGTGTCGTGGCGGGCTGTATTGATCCGAACCCGGTAGTAAATGGCCGGGGCATCGAAATTTTAAGGGAAGCGGGCATCGAGGTTGTTACCGGCGTGCTGGAGACGGAATGCACGGCGCTGAACCGGGGATTTTTTCTGCGGATCACGGAGAAGCGGCCATTGGTGACGCTGAAAATGGCGTTGACAGGGGACGGGATGATCGCGCCGGCTTCGGGCAAGCGCGAATGGATAACGGGCGACATGGCGCGCCGGCATGTGCACCTGATGCGAAGCCAGCATGACGCAATATTGACCGCTATCGGGTCGGTTCTTAATGACGATCCGTTGCTTACGACGCGTCTTGGAGGTTTTACGCACAAGCCAATACGCATCATACTGGATTCAAAACTGGAAATGCCGATCAACTCGCAGATTATGCAGAGCGTTGATGACGCACCGGTATGGATTTTCCACACGGAGCGTAACCCCAGCCAATATGAGAAACTGGGTGCGCGGGTGTTTAATGTCGGGCGAAGTCCGGAGGCCATTTTAAAGACGCTGGCGGCGCACGGGGTCACGCGCGTGTTTTTCGAGGGCGGTGGCACAGTTTTGCAGGAATTCGTCAAAGAGGGGATCGGCGACAGGTTCCTGCTGTATAAGAACCCAGCATTGCGCTGGCCGGGGGGCAGGGCGCTCAATTTTCCGGAAATACAGGCGAAACTGGGGCTTAAGCTCACGGAAACGCGGGTTCTGGGCGAAGATTTACTGGAAATTTACGAGGCCAGCGCCTAAAGTCCCTCGCATCATGTTTACGGGCATCATCCAGACGACAGGCACGGTCAAATCCATCGAGAATGATGGCGATACGCGCATAACAATCGAAACAGACCTGGACCTCGGGGCTATGCCACGCGGGGCTTCGATCTGTTGCTCGGGCGTGTGCCTCACGGTGGTTCAAAAAGGTCCGGGCTGGTTCGCTGTGGATGTTTCACGCGAAACCCTTAGCTGCAGCGGGATTGGCCTGTGGATAACCGGGACGAGAGTTAATCTTGAGCCTTCCCTGAAGCTTGGCGACGAGCTGGGCGGGCATTTTGTGTTCGGGCATGTCGATGCACAAGCGGTGATCAAGGATATAAAGATGGCCGGGGATTCAATGGTTTTAACGGTCGAGGCGCCGGGCGATCTGGCCGGGTTTATCGCTCCGAAGGGTTCCGTGACACTGGACGGTGTTTCGCTGACCGTGAACGAGGTACGGGGCAATGTTTTCACCGTGAATATCATTCCATTCACATGGGGCGTGACGACGCTGGGCGAGAGAAAGCCGGGCGATAAACTGAATATCGAGATCGATATGCTGGCGCGTTACGTGGCGCGGGCGCTCGGCATGAACCAGCGGAGCGCGGCATGAACAATATTTTGAAAATGCTGAAGCCTGGTTCTGCCACTTCCCCGTTCGCGAGCACCGAAGAAATTATTGCCGATATCCGTGCCGGCAAGCCGGTGGTGATTGTCGACGACGAGAACCGCGAGAATGAGGGCGATATCGTGATCGCGGCGCAATTTGCGACGCCGGCGGCGATCAATTTCATGATCCAGGAATGCGGCGGTTTCGTGTGTTTGCCGATGGAAGGCGCAATGGTGGACCAGATTGGCCTGCCGCTGCAGCCCCGTCAGAATGTCACGGACAACCAGGCGCGCTTCACAGTTTCAATCGAGGCGAAGGAAGGCGTGCACACGGGCGTGTCAGCCGAGGATCGCGCGAAGACGATCCAGACGGCGATCAATCCGGCGGCGAGGCCGGGCGATATATCAACGCCGGGGCATGTTTTTCCGCTGCGGTCGAAGGACGGCGGCGTGCTGGTGCGCGCGGGTCATACTGAAGCGGCGGTGGATTTAGCACGGCTTGCAGGATTGAGACCTGCGGGAGTGATCTGCGAGATCATGAACAAGAATGGCAGCATGGCGCGGCTGCCGGATCTTATTCCCTTTGCCGAGAAGCACAGACTAAAAATAGGCACGATTGCCGATCTGATCGCTTACCGCCGCCGGACCGAGTCACTGGTGCAGAAAATTTACGAGAGTGATTTTACAAGCGCTTACGGCGGTGAGTTCAAGTTCAATCTCTATGCAAGCAAGGTGCAATATGCGGAGCATATCGCGCTCACCAAGGGAAATATAAAGCAAAATCAGGGAGATTCCGGCGAGCCAGTTCTCGTGCGCATGCATGCTGTGGATTTTATCGGGGATATCCTTGGGGGTAATTCAAACCCTGTGCTTAAGCGCTCGATGGAAATCATCGGCAAAGAAGGGCGCGGGATTATCGTGATCCTGCGCGATGCCGATCCGAAAAACCTGTCGCAGCGTCTTAGCGTTCAGAAGGACGGCAAGCAGGGCACGCTGAAAGATTACGGGATCGGGGCGCAGATCCTAATCGACCAGGGTGTGAGAGACATGACCCTGCTGACGGATCATCCGCGGGCCATTGTCGGACTTGAAGGTTACGGGCTTTCCATTGCCGGTCACCGGAAGCTGAGCGGAGAGCAGCCATGATGCCGGCCCATGTCCTGATCGTTGAGGCGCGGTTCCATGAAAATATCGGGGACATGCTGGTACGCGGCGCGAAGCAGGCGCTGGACGAGGCGGGCGCGACGTATGAGCACATCACGGTTCCGGGCGCGCTGGAAATTCCGGGCGCGATCAAGCTGGCGTCCGGGCGGCAAGACTTCAGCACCTTTTATGCCTATGTGGCGCTGGGCTGTGTCATCCGCGGCGAGACCTATCATTTCGAGATCGTCAGCAATGAAAGCGCGCGCGGGATCGGCGAGTTGACGATCAAAGACAATCTTGCAATCGGAAATGGGATTATTACGGCGGAAAATATGGCGCAGGCCTTGACCCGCGCGAACCCGGATGAGAAGAATGTCGGCGCAGGGGCGGCGCGTGCGGCGCTCAGGCTTCTCGAACTTAAGCGCGAATACAGCAAATCCAGCAGGAAAGCATCATGACCGCTGAACACAGGAGGCCTTCGGCGAAGGCCCGCAATCTCTCGGCGCGCCTGCTCGCGGTGCAGGCGCTTTACCAGTCCGTGCAGAACAAGCAGCGGATTTCGAAAGTGACCGAAGAATTTTTAGCCACGCGCGTCGGAATGGAAGTGGATGGTGAAACGATTGTTACCCCGGATGGTGCGTTGTTTAAAAAGATACTCGGCGCAATCGAGGAGCGCGGGGACGAGATAAACGAGATTATTAACGCGAATATCACGAATGAAAACAAAGATGTCGGTATGCTGCTTAAAGCGATACTTATGTGCGCCTCGGCTGAACTGCTGGTGAACCGGGAAACGGAGCAGGGCATTATTATTAACGACTATCTGAATGTCGCCCACGGGTTCTTCGATTCGGGTGAAACGGGTCTGGTGAATGCCGTTCTTGACGCAGTTGCGAAGGTCGTGCGGTCTTAAATTATTCAATAAAATCAATATATTGTAATTTTATTTCAAACAAAAACCCCTCTTTTTTTCATATTGTAACAAGGCGTTAATCATTTGGACGTTATGATTAACATTAAGGTTCATATAACTATAAAAAACGGGGTCTTCTAAATGCGCATGGTTTTAATCGCGGTCGTCGCGTTGCTTGTGCTAGGCGGGGGTGGCGCCGGAGCATATTTCTATTTCTCCAAACCGGCGGAAGCGTCGGCCGGTGAAGCGGCCAAGGAAGTTGCTGCTGCTCATAAAAAAGATGAGAAGAAAAAAGGCGGTCATGGCGCCGATACAGCGGAGTTCGTGGAACTTGACCCGCTGATCCTGCCGATCATAGACAATTCAGGTGTGACCCAGACCGTGAGCCTGGTGATCGCCCTTGAAGTCGAGGGCAAGGACAAGGCCGATGAAGTCAGGAAGCTCACGCCGCGTCTGAAAGACGCCTATATCCAGGATATGTACGGAATTCTTAACAAGCACGCGGCCCTCAAGGGCGGCGTGGTGCAGGTTTCGGCGATCAAGGGCCGCCTGACGAAGATTACAACGGACGTTCTCGGGGAAGATATGGTCTCCGATGTGCTGCTGCAGGTGGTGCAACAGCGCCCGATTTAAGGTTTTTAAGTGAACCCTCTATGGTACTGCGGCCCGGGCCTTAAAAAAGCCCGGGTTTTTTTATCCTAAATTCCCACAAAAAATACGAAATTTCATGAAAAGGGGGCTTTTCCTGTCCCCAAATAATGGTTAGTCTCACCCCGGATTTTGAAAAATAAAAACGAGGACTTCAATGACCCTTACCATGACCGACCCCTATGTAATTATCGCACTCTGCGGCCTGCTGGCTCTTCTTTACGCCATCGTGTCCGCAAAGCAGATCATGAGCAAAAGCGCCGGTAACGCGCGCATGCAGGAAATCGCCGCCGCCATTCAAGAGGGCGCGAGCGCATACCTGAACCGCCAGTACAGCACCATCGGCATGGTGGGCGGTGTTGTCGTTCTTGTCCTTTACTTTACGCTCGGCTGGCACGTTGCCGGGGGCTTCATTGTCGGCGCGGTGCTTTCGGGTATCGCCGGTTATGCAGGCATGCTGGTTTCGGTACGCTCGAACGTGCGCACGACGCAGGCGGCAACCGAAGGCCTGGAGCAGGCGCTTAATGTTGCATTCAAAGCGGGCGCGATCACGGGGATGCTCGTGGTCGGTCTCGGCCTGCTGGGCGTGGCCGGTTATTATTTCGGCCTGCAGCAGCATTTCGGCCTCGACGCTCTGAAAGGCGCCGAACGCGAGCAAACGCTGCGTGTCATTCTTGAAGGCCTGATCGGTCTTGGCTTCGGCGCATCGCTGATTTCGATCTTCGCACGTCTCGGCGGCGGTATCTTCACTAAGGGTGCGGATGTCGGTGCGGACTTGGTCGGTAAAGTCGAAGCGAATATTCCGGAAGATGACCCGCGTAACGCAGCGGTTATCGCGGACAATGTGGGCGACAATGTCGGCGACTGCGCCGGTATGGCCGCCGACCTGTTTGAAACCTACGCGGTGACGGTCGTTGCGACGATGCTGATCGCGTTCAGCACGTTCGGACCTGAGAATGTCGAAACGATGATGCTGCTCCCGCTGCTGGTGGGTGCTGTATCGATCGTTGCGTCGGTTATCGGGACATACTTCGTTCGTCTTGGCGCGAATAAAAATATCATGTGGGCTCTTTATAAGGGCTTCATCGTCAGCGCTCTTCTTTCTGCTGTATTTGTTTATTTCGGCGGCACCAAACTCGCGTTGCCGGCGGAAATCACTACGCTGAATGAAACCGTCATAACGCTGAAGGATTTGTTCCTGTGCGTGATGACGGGTCTTGGCGTTACGGGTCTTCTGATCTGGATCACCGAGTACTACACATCGACGAAGTTCCGCCCCGTGAAAGTGATTGCCAAGGCTTCGGAAACGGGCCATGGCACGAACGTCATCCAGGGCCTCGCGATTTCACTGGAATCGACGGCGCTGCCGGTGATCGTGATCTGTGCTGGCATCTATATCGCCTTTACGCTGGCCGGTCTTTACGGGATCGCGATGGCGGCGACGGCGATGCTGTCGCTGGCCGGGATGGTCGTGGCGCTCGACGCTTACGGCCCGGTCACGGACAACGCAGGCGGTATTGCTGAAATGGCAGGCCTGCCGGATGAAATCCGCGTGACGACCGATGCGCTCGACGCTGTCGGCAACACGACAAAAGCGGTGACGAAGGGTTACGCGATCGGTTCTGCCGGTCTTGCGGCGCTGGTTCTCTTTGCGGGTTATACCGAGGAGATCAAGCATTACCTGCCTGAATATGCCGATCTGCAATATTCGCTGCAGGAGCCGTTCGTGATTATCGGCCTGTTCCTCGGCGGCCTGCTGCCTTACCTGTTCGGTGCCATGTCGATGACGGCCGTTGGCCGCGCGGCGGGCTCGGTCGTGGTGGAAGTGCGCAGGCAGTTCCGCGAAATCAAGGGCATCATGGAAGGCACCGCGAAGCCGGAATATGGCCGCGCCGTTGACCTTCTGACGAAGGCTGCGATCAAGGAAATGATCGTGCCATCGCTGCTGCCCGTGGCCGCGCCTATCGCTTTGTTCGCTATTGTTTACCAACTCAGCGGCGATATGGGCGATGCGTTCCAGGCACTGGGAGCAATGCTGGTCGGCACGATCGTAACAGGCCTGTTCGTCGCGATCTCGATGACATCGGGCGGCGGCGCGTGGGACAACGCGAAGAAGCTGATCGAGGAAGGCCATCACGGCGGCAAGGGTTCGGAAGCCCACAAGGCTGCCGTTACCGGTGACACGGTCGGCGACCCCTACAAGGACACTGCAGGCCCGGCGGTCAACCCGCTGATCAAGATCGCGAACATCGTTGCGATCCTGCTGGTGGCGATTGTCGCGAAATATTTCGGCGTAGCGCCGCAGTAATTAAAGCTATTTCCCTTAAAATCAGTTCACAAAAAACCCCGCCGAAAGCGGGGTTTTTTATTTGTCTATATTTGGATAAATTTCGGAGCCTGTACCAGGTTTGATATTTATTAGCTGATCATTCTCATTAAAGATAAAAACATGAATAGGTGGCCCTTCTATAGAATGCGAAGGTTCTTTATAAACCCATTCTGATTTATTTGTTTTTGACTGATAACTTTTTGCACTTCCTGCTTGTATAAGAACTTTATCGACATAATCCTTGGATGTGCCGATTGGAAAAAGAATAGGAAACACCTCTCTTACAGTCAAATTTTCGTGGTGATAATCTTTGAAATTGAATCTCATTGGATCAAACCGGGGATCATTTGGATCAGTCACTTTAAACGGATTGCTAAAAGACATAAGTACCCAGACGCACACGATAATGAGGGTGAGCACAATCCCGGTTTTTTGTTTTTTTGAAATTTCCCCCATATGGTTGTTTACGGGCGGCCGTCGCCGCTGGTCTTGGTGGCGGATTCGTTCTGCTGGGTGTTGAAGCGGCCGACATTGCCCAGCATCTGCTGCATGATCGTCATGTCGTTGCCGTGGGTCGCTGTTTTGCTGCGCTCGATAGGAACATCAAGCCGCGTGCCGCGGGGCATTTCCTTGAGGAAGTAAACCGTGCTGTCGGGATTGAACACGACGACGACGACGCGTTCCTTGGTTATATCGGGGTCGAGGATGCCGCTTTTTTCAGTTTCCTGGCCGATATAATACCAGACATCGTCATTGAAGGGCGCCTGCGTCGTGGGCGAGCCGAGGATGCGGAGCACATCAGAGCGGGTATGTATGCCGGGGACGATGGTTTGCATCTGCTGGTCGTCCAGCATGTTGCCGCGCTGCGCGACCGTAGGCGTGCAGGCAGAGACAGCCAGCATGGCGGTCGTGACAAGAAAGAGGGTTTTTGCGTTCTTTAAATTCATGTACTCGCTCGTGGTTTTAATCTATATGTCATCCCGGTCCAAGTCGAGAGGACTTGAGGAATTATCAGGCTTAAACATGCTGAACCTGTTAAGAAAAAAGAACCCCCATTCCGGTCCTGCCAGGCGCGCCTATGCGCGGTTGCTGGAATGTGTCCGGGCGCGGGTATTCTATGAAACGTATGGCGTGCCCGATTCCTTCGACGGGCGATTCGACCTGCTGGTGCTGCATGTGTTTATCGTCATCAACCGGCTGGCCCGCGAGGGCGAGCAGGCGCAGGAATTCAACCAGGCGCTGTTCGATGTCATGTTTGCAGACATGGACCAGACTTTACGCGAAATGGGGATAGGCGATATGGGCGTGCCTAAGCACCAGCGACGCATGATGAAGGCTTTTAATGGCAGGATGCATGCTTATGACGAAGCGCTAGTGCAGGGTGAGGGAGCTTTTGCCGTGGCGTTGCGCCGGAATTTATACGGGACGCTGGAGGACAGCGAGGTTCCCAACGTCCAGAAAATGATACGCTATGTGAAGGAAAGTATGGCAGCCATGGAGCGCATGCCTACTACTGAATTGATAAAAGGCGATATCGCCTTCGTGCCGCAGGAGTAAGAGATGGCAAAACGCAAAAATGAAATTCCCGCGCCGGAATGGTCCCATGTCATAGAGGCCGACAAGGTTGGAACGACGCCGCTGAAGATGACTATTTCGCCGGGAACGGACGAGCGCAAGCGCCTGACGAAAAGGCTGGGGATTACGGAGCTGCGCAGCCTTGAAGCCGACGTCGCGATGAGCCGGGATTCCGGCAGCAATGTTATTTTTATTTCCGGGCAGATCCGGGCCGCCGTTACGCAGGCGTCCGTCGTCAGTGCCAAGCCGGTCAAAAGCGAGATCATGGATAGTTTCGAGGCATGGTTCGCCGACGAGGACAAGGCGGTTTCCTTCGCTCGCGCGAAACAGGAACGGCTGACACGCGACGGACAGGCCGAAATGCCCTTCCTAGACGAAAGCGAGGACCCGGAGCAGATCGTGGACGGGAAGATCGATGTGGCTGAACTGGTCGCGCAATATCTGTCGCTGGCTATAGACCCGTACCCCCGTAATGAGGGCGAGGAATATGGCCAGGAAAGCGACGGCAAAGCCGGGAAAAAGGGGAAGGGCGAGGTCTATGAAAACCCGTTTGCCGCCCTGAAAGAGTGGAAAAACAAGCAGGATAAGGGCGAATAAATCTTTGGCTTTTGGCTTGCAAACAGCGGTTTTCTGCGCTTCCGCTTCTCAAATACCCCCAATGTATTCTGCGAGGCGGTTCTCGAAAACCGCTGTTTTCGCCTCAAAATCCTCGATTTGGTAGATGTTATAAGGTTTTCCTTGCATCCGGGGGCTGATTTGGTTAATAAAAACGCCTGATTAGAAAAGGATATATGCTATGGCTGTTCCCAAGCGAAAGACATCGAAATCCCGCCGCAATATGCGCCGCTCGCATGACGGCCTGACGGCGACCAACTGGGCCGAAGATACACACACGGGCGAGCCTGTGCGCCGCCACCATGTCGACCTCAAGACAGGCATGTACAAGGGCAAGCAGGTTCTCAAGGGCCGCGAATAATATCCGCGCCCTCTGGAATCCGCAGAGGCCCATGGTATAATTCACCGCCTTTTAAGCCGACCGAACCGGGAGAGGGTTCACCCCTTGTCTAATTTCACAGAAACTGTCACCGCGTTGCATGCGATCACGATTGCTGTGGACGTCATGGGCGGCGACCATGGACCCGAGATCGTCATTCCGGGTCTCAACATCATCCACGAAGAAAACAAGGATATCCGTTTCATCCTGTTTGGCGATGAAAGCCGGATTTATCCGTACCTGAATAAATTTCCCACGCTGAAAGATAATTGCCGTGTTACGCACACCGACAAGATGGTGCGTAATAATGAAAAGCCCTCGGCGGCGCTCCGCGCAAGCAAGGGCACCAGCATGCGCATGGCGATTGAGGCGGTGGCGGAAGGGCAGGCGCACGCGGCAGTGTCGGCTGGAAATACCGGTGCGCTGATGGCGATGGCAAAAGTTGTTTTGAGAATGTTGCCGGGGATTCACCGCCCGGCGCTGGCGAGCGTTTTTCCCTCGATGCATGGCAGCACGGTCATGCTTGATCTTGGTGCGAATGTCCTAGTGGATGCAGAGACGCTGACGCAATTCGCAGTCTTGGGCGCGGTGTTTGCGCGGGCGCACAAGGGAATACAAGCGCCGACGGTCGGCCTTCTGAATGTCGGTTCAGAAGAAATGAAAGGGCCGGACCACGTGCGCGCGGCCCATAATATCCTCGCGAAAGTCGAATTCCCGGGAATTTATAAAGGATTTGTCGAAGGCGATGATATTACCAAGGGCACGGTGGATGTCGTCGTGTGCGACGGCTATGCCGGGAATATCGCACTGAAAACCGGTGAAGGCGTCGGGCGCATGACCGGGTATTATTTCAAGGAAGCGATCAGTTCGGATCCGCTGGCGATTCTCGGCGGCGCACTGGCGTTTTTCGCGATGAAGCGTTTCAAACACAAGGTCGACCCGCGGCTTTATAATGGCGGCGTGTTCGTGGGCCTGAACGGCGTGTGCGTCAAAAGTCACGGTGGGACTGATGCGCTCGGATTTTCGAGCGCGGTGCGTCTAGCCACGCAACTCGCCCGTTCCGGCTACGTCAAAAAAGTAACCGATGAAATCAATCGCCTGATGAGCCAGGATTCGTTCCTCTCGCAAGGGACATACGAGGGTTAATGGCTATTACAGCGATCATCCGGTCTACCGGCGCTTATCTTCCCAAGAACATCGTCACCAATGCCGACCTTGAAAAAAAGGTGGATACGTCGGACGAGTGGATCGTCAAACGCACCGGCATCAGGGAGCGGCGCATTGCCGCCGCCGATGAGACGACCGGCAGTATGGCTATCGCGGCGGGGAAAGACGCGCTCGCGAATGCTAAGCTCGAAGGAAAAGACATTGATACGGTGATCGTCGCGACGACGACGCCGGACAAAAAATTTCCAGCCGTGGCGGTGAATGTGCAGCAGGCGCTCGGCATTCCGCCGGGGCCGGCTTTCGACGTGCAGGCGGTATGCACAGGGTTTGTCTATGCGCTCGGTATTGCCAACAGCTTCATCCAGACCGGGATTTCAAAACGCGTGCTGGTGATCGGCGCGGAAAAGATGTCGTCTATTGTCGACTGGAGTGACCGGACGACCTGTGTGCTGTTCGCCGATGGCGCGGGCGCGGCGATTCTCGAAGCGAATACGAACGGCGACGGGCGCGGGGTTGTCTCGACGCATCTTTATGCCGACGGGCGGTTCCAGGACATGCTTTACGCCGATCCGCTGATCGTCATGGAGGGGCGTGAGGTGTTCAAGAACGCAGTCCAGTTCATGGCCGATGTGGTCGAAGAGGTGCTGGAGAAGAACAAGCTGAAGGCCGATGACATAAGCCTGCTGGTGCCGCACCAGGCCAATATCCGGATCATCGAGGCGACGGCCAAGAAGCTGAACCTGTCCATGGACAAGGTCGTGACGACGGTGGATCGCCATGGCAACACGTCGGCGGCGTCGATCCCGCTGGCACTGCACGAGGCCATGAAGGGCGGCAGAATCAAGCCGGGTGACCTGGTGCTGCTGGAGGGGATGGGCGGCGGCCTGACCTGGGGTGCGCTGCTGGTCAGGTTTTAGCGCCGCTACTCTAGATATGCAGATAAATGCAGGAATTAGCATATTCCCCTAGGGCCTTGAATTGAATCGGCTTTTTTGCAGTTTAGTTTGACGACCCCCCCTGAAATGGCTAACCTGAATACATTCACGTATTGGGAGTCATAATGGAAAGCAAAACAATCACCAGGGCAGACCTGGCCGAAGCCGTTTATGAACAGGTCGGCCTTTCTCGCAACGAATCATCGGACCTTGTTGAAGTTCTCCTTGAAGAAGTCTGCGCAGCGCTTGTTAGCGGCGACAACGTCAAGATTTCATCCTTCGGCAGCTTTTCGGTTCGCAAAAAGGGCCAGCGTATCGGTCGCAACCCGAAAACCGGCGTTGAAGTACCGATTTTACCAAGGAAAGTTTTGGTATTCCGCGCCTCGCATGTTTTGAAAGACCGCATTAACAAAGGGCAATAGCCCGTTCTTAAAAAAGTATAATTTTAGTATATCAGGGAGATTCATTATGAATGCACAATCCGGCCCATTGAAGAGCGGCGAATTCCAGCCAAGCGTCAATCTTGTCGCGCCCAAGGATGCTCCGAAACAGGAGCAGGCGCCCCAGCAGGGACAAGAGGCCGAAAAATCCCGCAAGGCGCCGAGCGCTTTTCGCACCATCAGCGAGGTGGCCGAGGATTTGAATGTCCAGCAGCATGTGCTCCGTTTCTGGGAAACCAAGTTTTCGCAAGTAAGGCCGCTCAAGCGCGGCGGCGGTCGGCGTTATTACCGTCCGGAGGACGTGGATATTCTGAAAACCATCCATCACCTGCTGTACACGCAGGGCTATACGATCAAGGGCGTTCAGAAGCTGTTCCGCGAGCAAGGCAAGAACAAGGTGGTCGAAAAGACGCCTCCCGAGGCCCGCAACAGCAATGTCCCCTCGCAGACGGCCCAGAAGGCCGCCGCTGCGGGCCTGAGCGACCGTCAGCGGACAGCGTTGCAATCGCTGGCCGGGGAGTTGAAAGAGCTCCGTGCCATGATCGCGGAAACCGAATAATAAACCTGTCTTTCCCGCGAAAGCGGGAATCTTGCAAACATGGGCATTTATGCTTATAAGCACGGGATCCCGGCTTTCGCCGGGATGACGTGAAAACGGAACGTGGCGCAGCCTGGTAGCGCACTTGCATGGGGTGCAAGGGGTCGCAGGTTCAAATCCTGTCGTTCCGACCATTTCCCTTGGGGCATTTTATGTTTGGAATGTTATGGTTTAAAGCCAAGGTTTTAAGGGTTCTGAAGTATAACTTCGGCTATGAGCCGGGTTCTTTCCAATTTGGCACACTCAATGAAGTATGCAAGCAAGCAAGACTTCAAAAAGTTACAGAATATGATGGGGCCATCATGTTCATGTTCGTTCAAATCAATTCTCTAGATCCTAATATTAAAACACAAGAATTTGTAAAAAAGCATCTTAGTATTATTTATTCTTTGTTACATGAGTCTGCGATCCCATTCGATGCTTCTGCTATGGCAGATGAGCTTGCCATTAGACATGGTTTAAATGTAGAAAACCTTAGATAATTACTAGGCCCCGGCTTTCGCCGGGGTTGCGGTTTGCTAAACTCGCCGAGAGGCTCATTAAGCAAGCCTGCAAGTTCAAATCCTGCCGTTTCGACCATTCTTTTAATCTCCCGGGGGAAATCATGGCAAATACCTACAACAAGGATGTTTCTGTGTTCAAGAAATGGCTTCCGATCAAGACGTGGCTGGGCAAGCAGAAGGGCCCGGCTGCGGGGCCAGCCAGCATCGCGGTGGCCTGCGACCAGGTGAACAGGGCGGTCAATAGCGGTTTTGTCTACCAGCGCGACGGGCTGAATGATGTATGGTTCACGCCGGAGCAGTTCGTTAAATACAAGGGCGGGGACTGCGAGGATTTTTCCATTTATAAAATGCATAAGCTTATACAGATGGGCGTGAAGCCCTCGCAGATGGAGATGGTGATCTGCATCGACAAGAAGAGCCGGGAATATCACGCGGTGCTGCGGGTGTTCAGCGGGAATTACCAGTACATCCTCGACAACCAGACCGTCATGATCATGAACAAGGATTCCTATAACGCGCGCTATTCGCCCATTTATGCCATCGGGGCGCCGGGCTGGCGCGCCTGTTCGGCCTGATCTATTATTCCAATATGAAGCTGTTTCTCTATGTTACCTGCCCGGACCGCGAGGAAGCGGGAAGGATCGCTGCCGCGCTGGTCGAGCGGCGGCTCGTGGCCTGCGCCAATATCATGGCGCCGCATGAGGCGGTGTATCAGTGGAAGGGCAAGGTTGAAAGCGCGACTGAGGTGGCGGTGGTGATGAAGACTCGCAGCGATCTGTTTGAGGACGTTAAAGAGGCAATTTTAAAGATGCACAGCTATGAAACGCCGTGCATCGTGGCGCTGCCGATCGAGAAGGGGCATGCGCCGTTTCTCAAGTGGATTGAGGAAGAGACCGTGCAATAATTCTATAGGGATGCGCAGACATTGGGAGTGGAATCGGCGTCTAATTGCACGTCTATCCTGCCAAACTCTTCACGATTAAACGAATAGGGCGTGGGCAATTTTTCAAAAAGAACATCGAGTTTGTTTCTATGCTCGTTCGCAAGCTGGTTATATTTGAATTGCACCGCAGCCACCAACTCGTCATTTTCCATCGGCGTTTCGGTGATGCCTCGCGTGTATACAAACATTTCATTTGCGGATGCCCTGAATATTTCCCGAACGCTCTCATAGAATTCTTCAGGCACTTTTTCCGGATGGCGGGGCGCTATCGTCTGAAACATATACACGGTAAACTTAATTGCGCGCGGGTCGCATATGTCATAGCGCGCTTTTAATTGCTTATAAACAGTCGGGGATGCTGTTTCCCAGGCAGAGGGTTTATTGGCAAGGGCTGCATCAGGCCCGCTTATTAATGCATTTACGGCAAGAGCAAAAGCGGCGAAAAATGGGGGTTTTTGAGGAATATGCATTTTAATTTTTTTCTCACGCAGTTCATTGCTCATACGCAAGGTGTTCAAATTCCGGGCCGCAGCCTTCTTTAATATTCAGGGGAGTTGAATTAATATCTCCAAGGCTCTGGGTGATATTATTCAAAACACGCGCGTCCATTTCAGGATTCATAACTCCTAAAGAGACAGCAGTATAAATTTTATTGTATGAATTTATGTCTGCGATTTTTTCCCGTAAAGCGGCCTGAACTTCCGCCGGTTGATCTGTAAATCGCAGAGTTTCGATAAAGGCATCATAGATCGTTCTTACATTGCCATCAAAAATTTGTTTGATATTTTCAAAGGTTTTCGGGGACGTATCGATTGGAATCGCTTGAGTCACGTTTAGAATATTCGTTTTTCCATTATACCTCGTGCATATCTGTAATCGCGTTTCCAGATTTTGATATGAACCGGGCTCGACTTGAGCAGAACTATCAGCGTGCGCCACGGTCCCCCCCATCAAAGAAGTAGCCAACAAAAAGGCATAAGCGACCGAAGGCCTTACCATACGCATTTCCCAACTCCCGTTATTATAAGCTTTTTCTAATTAGTAGTTATGTATACATATACTGTCAACATTATAAATAAAGGTATTATAATACCGCATTCTAAACCCTTTCTTTTTATTGGGTTTTTTGTTGACAGTGGGGCGGCAGATGGGGCATAAAGCGCCATCTTTAAAAGGAAAGAACAATGATTATCACCACAACAACAAAATCGCTGAAGCCTGCAGAGGTGGAGAAAAAATGGATACTGATCGATGCCGAGGATCTCGTTCTCGGACGTCTGGCCAGCATCATCGCCATGCGCCTGCGCGGCAAGCACAAGCCCCAGTTTACACCGCACGTTGATTGCGGCGACCACGTCATCGTCATCAATGCCGACAAGATCAAGATCACCGGCAAAAAGGCTGACGACGAGATTTTCTACTGGCACACGGGTCACCCCGGCGGAATTAAAGGCCGCAGCCGCAACCAGATGCTAGCGGGCAAGACGCCTGAGATGGTAATCGAGAAGGCCGTGCAGCGCATGCTGCCCCATCCCGGTCCGCTTTCGAGCAAAGTGTTTTCGAACCTGCATGTCTATGTCGGCGCGACGCACCCCCATGAAGCGCAGCAACCCGAGAAACTCGACGTTGCTTCCATGAATCCGAAAAACAAAAGGGCATAATCACCATGGCCAAGAGAGACGATAAAAATAAAGACGCCGCCGCTCCGAAAGTGGAAGTCAAAAGAAGCAGCCGGAAAAAACCCCCGGCCGTGACCGACATGAAGGATATCGCTTCGGTATCCGCTGATGCCGCTCCCGTCCAGGAGAGAGCGCGCGCGCTTGATTTCACCATGCCTGTACAGGAAGTGAAAAAGCGCGAGCAAAAAATCGACGCCAAGGGCCGCTCTTATGCGACCGGGCGCCGTAAAGACGCTGTCGCCCGCGTATGGCTTCAGCGCGGTAACGGCAAGGTTACGGTCAATGGCCGCGACCAAAGCATCTATTTCGCGCGCCAGACTCAGCGCCTGATCCTGAACCAGCCTTTCCTGATCGTTGAGAGTGTCGGTCATTTCGACATCGTCTGCACGGTAAAGGGCGGCGGATTGTCCGGCCAAGCTGGTGCGGTTCGTCACGGTATCAGCCGCGCGCTTGAGAATTTTGACCCGCAATATCGCCCGGCCCTGAAAAAGGCCGGCATGCTGACCCGCGACTCCCGTATCGTCGAGCGTAAAAAGGTCGGCAAGCACGGTGCGCGCCGCACGAAACAGTGGGCTAAGAGATAATTATCAACCCGATCCCGGCTTTCGCCGGGATGACGGTAAGAGAGAACCCCGCTTCGGCGGGGTTTTTTATTGGCTGTTCTTTAGCTGGATTTTTTCTTTACGTAGCTGCCAGGGGCGGGCTCTAGCCCTTTGCCGACGGGGCGAGGTACGATTTTTCCTCCTCCGTAATTTTCGATCCATTTCTGCCAGTGTGGCCACCAGGAGCCTTCTTCCTGTTTCGCGGAGTCCATCCAGTCTGACGCGTTTTCGCCGGTTTTGGCTGATGTCCAGTGACAGTATTTGTTCTTAGCGGGTGCGTTGACGACGCCCGCGATGTGGCCGCTGGCGGCGAGGGTGAAGCTGATGTCCTTGCTGCCGAGAAGCTTAAGCCCCTGATAAGTCGCTTTCCAAGGTGCGATATGGTCTTCGCGCGTGGAGAGGAAATAGGCGGGCGCGGTGATTTTTTTGAGGTCGATGGGGGTGTCAATCATCATGATGCCGCCGGGTTTGGTCAGCTCGTTATCGCGGTACATCTTGCGCAGGTAAAAGCTGTGCATAGCAGCGGGCATGTTGGTGGAATCGTCATTCCAGTAAAGCAGGTCGAACGGGAACGGCTCGCGGCCCATGAGGTAATTATTGACGACGAAGGACCAGATGAGGTCGTTGGCGCGCAGGAGGCTGAAGGTTTTCTGGAGATTTTTTGCCTCGAGCACGCCTTTCTCGGCCATTTCACGGTCCATAAGTTCGAGCTGGCCGTCATCCATAAACAGCTTCAGATCGCCGGAATTTTCAAAGTCGAGCAGGGTGGTGAGGAAGGTGGCCGAGGCTATGGTTTTTTCCTGCTTGCGGGCGGCGAGCCATGCCAGCGTAATAGCGAGTAATGTGCCGCCGAGGCAGTAGCCGACCACGTTGCAGTCCGGTTCACCGGTGATGGCGCGAACCTTTTCCAGCGCGTCGAGCACGCCTTCCTGCATGTAATCCTCGAAGCGCTTCTGCGCCAGCTTTGCGTCGGGATTGACCCATGAAACGGTAAATACAGTGTGGCCCTGAGCAACGGCCCAGCGGATAAAGGAGTTATCCTCGCGCAGGTCGAGGATGTAATATTTGTTGATCCAGGGGGGAATGACCAGCAGCGGACGTTTGAAAACGTTTTCAGTTGAGGGCTCATATTGAATGAGTTGCATGAGGTCGTTTTCATAGACGACGCGGCCCGGCGTGGTGGCGAGGTTTTTGCCGAGCTGGAATGCGTCATAGTCTGTGGTGCTGATTTTGAGTTCGCCCTGACCGCGTTCAAGGTCGGCGACGAGATTTTCGAGGCCCTTGACCAGGTTTTCGCCACCAGTTTTCAAAGTCTCCTTTAAAACTTCCGGATTTGTCATCAGGAAATTGGTGGGTGAGAGCGCGTCGGCAAAGAGCTTTGTGTAAAAGGCGAGGCGTTCTTTTTTCGCGGGATCGAAGCCTTCGGCGCCACGCACGGTTTTGTCCATCCAGTGGCAGGTGAGAAGGTAAGATTGCTTGATGAAATCGAAGAGGGCGGATTCCTGCCATTCGGGAGCTTTGAACCGGCGGTCGTTCTTTTCGGGCTCGATAACGGTTTTGCCGTCCTCGCCCAGGAACTTCATGGTGTTTTCCTGCCAAAGGCGGAACCAGTCGTTCCAGAAGCCCTGCTGCATCTGCCAGAATTTTTCCGGGTCGGCAGCGAGGCGTTCAATGAATTCAACATAGGCTTCCTTGATATGGAAAGGGTCGTAATTCTGCCGCGCCAGGTCCTCGCCCATTTTCTCAAGGTAGCTTCCGAAGAGGGGCGCGGCGCGTTCATAGACCGCGAGCAGGGCATGGCCCAGCGCGACGGGGTCGGGCATGGTTGCCTGTTCGTTACCATCGTTTTTCCGTGATGTACTGGAAGATGCTTTGGTCATGAGTTAAACGTGTTTCTCGCCCGTGGGCTCTAAACGCAGGAAGGCAAAGCGAAATCTGGCTCATATGAAGTAGAAAAGCAAGTCCGGCAGTTTTTAATGACGGGGGGATAACATGACGCCAAAGGCTTGTAAGCGCTTGGGATTGTCGCCTATGATTTTCATCACGTCCAACTGAGTCTGAAAAGTCACACCCATGAAAAAAATCTTAAACCTGATCTGCATTATTTCTACTGCCGGACTGCTGGCGGCCTGTTCCTATTTCGATGGTGGGGAGGGCGTGGATGTCACCGCAGAGAAGCCTGCTGAAAGCGTCGATCTGACGGTCGGACAAGAGATTCAGTCGCAGGTGCTGGAGCCGATGGAATACCGTGATGTGGCGGACGTGATCCGCAATTCTACGGATGGGCGCGTGGAGATTTTCCCGCTGGACGGCGAGGTCTGGGAAGAAGAAAGCAACGCCGCGCCTGCGCAGGAGTCTTCCTCGGGGCCGATTGATATCCAGCCTGTAGACGCGGTGCCAACTTATACAGAAAGCTACCTGAATGCCTATCCGGGCGTGGAGGTTTTCCCGCTGGATGACGCGATGGCGGCGGTGGTCAATCCGCGTATCGTGCAATATGCGTCGGCGGAGCAGCCCGGCGCGTTTTCGCCGCTGACGCCGCTTGCGGGCGAAGACCCCGCGCGAAACGGTTTTGTTTCACTGAATTCGTCGGGTGGTAACCCGCTGACGATTTATTTCGATCATGACTCGGTATCGCTGAAGCAGGAGGATCTTGCAACGTTGTCCGCTGCCGCGCGTGGTTATAGCGGGCAGGATATTTCGGTTATGGGTCATGCCAGCGTTATGTCCTCGCTCGAAGACCCCGTGCAGCGCAAGATCATCAACCTCAAGATTTCCATGGACCGGGCCTTTGCAGTGGCGCGGGCGCTGATCGAGAGCGGGATTCCGCCGGAGCGCATAGAAACCAAGGGATATGGCGAAACCAGGCCGCCCATTCCCGGCCATAAACCTATAGAAGTCGCCAGCAGGCGGGTTGAGGTCTCAGGCGTTTCTGTGCAATAAAACATGCATCAATCTTTGTCTTTTGGTCTGCAAATTGCGGTTTTCTGCGCTTCCGCTTCTCAAATACCTCTATGTATTCTGCGATGCGGTTCTCAAAAACCGCAATTTTCGTCACAAAATCCTTTGATTGATGTCATGTTTCATCCTAAGGATTATTAATGTCAGAAGCTTTTCGTATCGGTATTGCCGGTCTTGGGACCGTCGGGGCGGGGGTTGTTAAAATCCTCCAGCAGAACGGCGATATGATTGCCGAGCGGGCGGGAAAACCGATTGAAATTGTCAGTGTTTCGGCGCGGGGCAGGAAAGACCGCGGCGTCGATCTTTCCAGATATAAATGGGCAGACAAGCCGGAAAGCCTGGCCGATGAAAAACTGGACGCGGTTGTTGAGCTTATGGGCGGCGCGGAAGGAACGGCCAGAACGCTTGTAACCAAAGCTCTCGAAAATAAAAAACATGTCGTGACGGCGAATAAAGCCTTGCTCGCGAACCATGGGTTTGAACTGGCGAGCATCGCCGAGAAGAATGGCGTGAATTTGATGTATGAAGCATCGGTGGCGGGATGCGTGCCGGTCATCCGTGCGCTGCGCGAAAGTTTTATATCGAACAAAATTACCGGCGTTTACGGTATTCTAAACGGCACCTGCAATTATATCCTGACGCAGATGCGTGTTTCAGGGCGGAGTTTCGAAAGCGTTCTGAAAGAGGCGCAGGAAAAAGGTTACGCCGAGGCCGACCCCAGCACGGATATTGAAGGCAACGATACGGGCCATAAAATCGCGCTGCTGGCGGCGTTGGCGTTCGGTGTGAAGCCGAATTTCAAAGGCGTTAAGCTCAAGGGCATTACGAAACTGACGGATGTCGATATCCAGTTTGCCGGGAAGCTCGGATACAAAATCAAGCTTCTTGGCATTACCAAAGATTATGACGGCAAGATCGTGCAAAGCGTAGAGCCTTGCCTGGTTCCCGCTGACGATCCGCTGGGTTCCATCGAAGACGTTTATAATGCGGTGTTCGTCGAGGGTGATTTTTTCGAAACGCCGCTGATGAGCGGACGCGGTGCTGGCGAAGGCCCGACGGCCTCGGCGGTGGTGGCGGATATTATCGATCTTGCACGCGGCGTGCATGTGCCGACATTTGGAATTCCTGCGTCGAAACTGAAAGACATGAAGGCGATGGATCTCGGCGAGACGCAAAGCCGGTTCTATATGCGCATAACCGTACTCGACAAGCCGGGCGTGATTGCCGATATTTCCGCGATTCTGCGCGACCAGAATATTTCCATCGAAAGCGTGCTGCAGCAAGGGCGCGACCCGGGGCAGCCGGTGAATGTCGTGATGACAACGCACGAGGCACTGCGCGCCGATATCGCTGAAAGCTGTCGCCAGATAGCGAAGCTGGACTCTACCATTGGCGAGCCATGCCTGCTGCGGGTGGTTGTCCTTTAAAAATTTAAGCGGATCAGGCCACTGGAACCGGCTGGGAATCGCGTAAGGCGTTTAAACCCTGATCAGTAATTTTATAGAAGCCAAGGGCAACGTATTGGGAAGATCTCTCATTTCGGCTTGTTATGAACCCTTTGTCTTTAAGGGTGTTAATATCCACATAAGCTTTGTATCGCAGGTCGTCGGATTTACGTTCCCTCATTAATTCTATAATAGACAATTCGGTATCTGCGGGCTTCAGCAAAGCAAGAACTTCGCGTTGAAAATCGCTGAGCTTATTAAAGTTATCTTTCATGTCCCTATCCCGTTTTTTATAATAATTACTGTTTTATAACGGAGTTTATGGTAATAGACAATTAAATTAAGAAAGCACTTTTTACTTTGTACACAGAGCTTATTTTGACTAAGACAAAGATATGAACGCCAAAGCCGGGTTGAAACCAATGACTGAAACCGAAAATTCGATGGACCGTAACTTTGCCCTCGAGGCGATACGGGTGACCGAGGCCGCAGCTTTGGCCGCATCCCGCCTGATCGGTCGAGGTGACAAGGACGGCGCGGACCAGGCGGCGGTGGATGCGATGCGCGAGGCGCTGAACACGCTTCATATTTCAGGCCGTGTCGTGATCGGCGAGGGCGAGCGCGACGAAGCGCCGATGCTTTATATCGGCGAGGAAGTCGGGCAGGGTGGCCCAAGAATTGATATCGCGCTTGATCCGCTGGAAGGAACGGACATTACTGCGCGCGGCGGATCGAATGCTCTCGCGGTTATTGCGATGACGGATGAAGGCGGATTCCTGAACGCGCCGGATGTTTATATGGACAAGCTGGCGGTCGGACCGAGCGTGAACCCGAATGTCCTGGATTTAGATGCGCCGATGTCGGACCTGCTTAAAAAAATAGCCAAGGAAAAAGGCACGAAGATTGAAGATTTGATGGTGTGCATTCTCGATCGCCCGCGCCATGAAAAGCTTATCAATGACGTGCGCGGCGCTGGTGCGCGGATTACCTTGATTCAAGACGGCGATGTGAGCGCCGTGATCGCGACGACCGACCCGGAGACGGGTATCGATGTTTATGTCGGCAATGGCGGCGCGCCGGAAGGCGTGCTGGCCGCGGCAGCGCTGCAATGTATCGGCGGGTCAATGCTCGGCCGACTGATTTTCCGCAACGATGATGAAAAGGCGCGTGCGGAGCGCTGGGGCATCAAGGATTTGAACAAAATCTACATGACGGATGACCTTGCTAAACCTGGGAACGTGATGTTCGCGGCAACTGGTGTGACGGATGGTACGATGTTACGCGGTGTGCGGCGTTACCCGGGCGGTGCTTCGACCTCGTCCATTATCATGCGTTCACGTTCGGGCACGGTGCGCCGGGTCGAGGCCACGCATAATTTTGAACGCAAGAACTGGCTCAAGTCGGTATAATCGGGCGCATGCCTGATTCACTCTTTAATATCGAAAAATCACTAATGCAAAGCCGTTGGGTCATGCCTGACGTCGAGCTTTCGATTATCGAGCAGGTCGCGCGGCGGTATGAGCTGCCCGAGGCGGTGGCGCGGCTGCTTTGTTCGAGGCAGGTGGAAGAGGCCGAGATTGCACGGTTTTTAAACCCAACGCTCAAGGATGATTTTCCCGACCCGTTTTCCCTGAAAGGCATGGCTGAACTGGCCGATGATGTCAGTGATGCGGTCATCAAAAAACGAAAGATCAGTATTTTCGGGGATTTTGATGTGGATGGTGCGACATCGTCGGCGATCTTGCACCGTTTCCTGAAGCATTACGGGGTCAATGCGCCGATTTATATTCCTGACCGCTTGACGGAAGGATATGGGCCGAACACAGAGGCTTTGCAAAAACTGAAAGCCGATGGCACGGAGATCGTGTTCCTGCTCGATTGCGGCACGACGGCGTTCGATATCGTGGCGGAAGGGCGCGGTATGGGGCTGGAGATTATCATTCTCGATCACCATGAGGCGGAAGAGGACCTGCCGGAGGCCAATCATGTTGTGAACCCCAAACGGAGAGACGATACGTCTGGTCTTACGATGCTGGCGGCATGCGGGGTGACGTTCATGGCCTGCGTGGCGATCAATAACCGTTTAAAGGAAAAGACCAGCGATGCGGGGCCGGACCTGAAAAACTGGCTGGAACTGGTGGCGCTGGGGACGGTGTGCGACATGGTGCCGCTCAAGGGTGTGAACCGTTTGTTCGTAAAGGCCGGATTTGAACGCATGGCCAAGCGTCAAAACGCGGGTATTAAAGCTTTACTTGAAGTTGCTAAGGTCAATGGCGTGCCAGATGTGTTCACGGCCGGGTTCGTTTTAGGGCCAAGGATTAATGCGGGGTCACGCGTTCATAAGGCCGATCTGGGGGCGCAGCTTCTCAGCACCGATGACCCGGAAGAGGCCAAGAACATTGCCTGGACGTTGCAGGACTGCAATGAGAAGCGCAAAGAAATCCAGGCGCAGATGGAATTCGAGGCCATCCAGAAGGTCGAGGCGGGCGGGCTGGACCAGTTTCCGGCGATTGTGGTTGACGATGAAGGCTGGCACCCGGGGCTGGCGGGTCTTGTGGCCGGGCGGCTCAAGGAAAAATATGGGAAACCGGCCTGCGTGATCACCTATACCGACAACGGCAAAAAAGAAGGCAAGGGATCGGGGCGCTCAGTCCCGGGCGTGAATATTGCCAAGGTGTTTATAGATGCGCGGAATGACGGGTTATTGGAAAAAGGCGGCGGGCATGCCATGGCGGGTGGGTTTACCGTGCTGCCGGAACAGATCGAGACTTTCCGCCAATTTATTTATGACCATGTGAAGAAACAGGCGAGTTCCGGCGCGGCGAACAGTGATTCAGTGATCGATGGAGTTTTGTCAGTTCGGGGCCTTCGAGCGGATTTTGTAAAACTGATCCGGGATTCGGTGGGGCCTTTCGGGCAGGAACATCCGGAGCCGTTGTTCGTTGTTAATAATGTACGCATTCATTCCGCCGATATCGTGGGCAGCAGTCATGTGCGGGTTCTGGCGGGAGACTGGGAGGGCGGCACGAGGCTGAAGGCCGTGGCTTTTCGTGCGGTGGATACACCGTTGGGCGATGCGTTGCTGAAGCAGGGCAAGCGGTCGTTTCATTTGTGCGGTACGCTGAAGATTAATGAATGGCAGGGGCGCGAGAGCGTCGAGATGCACATAAAAGACGCTGCGTTTGCAATGGAATCTATAACAGTTGGGCAGGAAGAAAAGAAAACAGCATGAAAGCGTTCGATCCGCAGGAAGTAAGACGGTTTTTCCCCGCGCTGGGCCAGAAAATAAATGGCAGTGCGCCGGTCTTTTTTGACGGACCGGGTGGCACGCAGGTGCCTGAAAGCGTCGCCAAGGCGATGGCGGATTATTTCCTGCAGGGCACGAGTAACGTGATATCGAGCCAGTTTTTTACCGTCCGACGGACGCATGAAGTTGTCAAAACCGCGCGGGAGAAGGGCGCGGCTTTTTTTAACGCTACGCCGGGTGAAATTATTTTTGGGGCGAACATGAGCACCATCACGGCGCATTTGAGCCGCTCGATCAGCCGTGAATGGCAGCCGGGCGATGAAATCATTCTCACAAGCCTCGATCATTACGCGAATGTTTCATACTGGAAGCAGGCGGCGGAAGACAGGGGCGTGAAATGGCACATGGTGCCGGTGCGGCCCGAGGATTGCACGCTCGATTACGATTATTTCGAGACTTTGATTTCAGGCAAGACAAAGTTCATTGCATTTACGATGGCGTCGAACGCATGCGGGTCGCGCACGGACGCGGCGCGCATCATGAAAATGGCGAAATCCGTCGGCGCCATGACCTATGCGGACGCGACACATTCCGCGCCGCATTACCTGCCAGACGTCAAAAAGCTGGATTGCGATTTCATGGCCTGTTCGCCGTATAAATTTTTCGGGCCGCATATGGGCATGGTGTATGGCAAGCGTGAGCATCTAGAGCGCCTGCGACCATACAAGGTCGAGCCATCCATCGTTACGCCGCCCGAATGCTGGGAGACCGGTACACAGAATTTTGAGGCGCAGGCGGGATTTTCCGCCGCGATTGATTACCTAGCCGCGATTGCCGAGGGTGGAAAAACGCTGCGCGAGCAGCTGGAATCCAGTTACGAGCGCGTGGGTGTGTATGAGCAGGAATGGAGCAGGAAATTCCTGGCGAAGGCCAAAGAGGCCGATGGCGTTACGGTGTGGGGTATTACCGACCCGGCACGTGCACAAGAGCGGACGGCCACGTTTGCGATTACGGTGGATGGATATAAATCGCCGGCGGTTTCGGATCATCTTGCGAAAGAAAATATTACGACGGGAGCAGGGAGTTTTTACGGCATCGGCGTGACGGATGCGCTGGGGCTGACATCCAAGGGTGGAGTCGTGCGCGTGGGTTGCGTGCATTACAATACGTTTGCAGAGATGGATATGCTGTTTGAAGGTCTCGCGCGACTTTAGTTGGTTGCGGCGTTGAGCGCTTCGTTCGCGGTCAGAATTATCAAATCCCAATAGCCTTCATCCTTGTTCGGGCGCGGCACGAGCGGCGCGGCGTAGTGGAAGAGGCGCTTGTCGTTCAAGATCATGAATTCGCCGGGCTCGAGTTGTTTCACAAGAAGAGGCGCTTCCTCGGGCGAGGGGTAGATCATCAGTTCGCCGCCGTCGATATTGTGCGAATTCACCATGAACATGCCGATATAATCGAAGCCGTCTTGGTGCACGCCTTCGGGGGCGGGGATTTTGACGCGCTTGGCGCAGTGCCAGCGTATCTGATGGACCTCGATGGCGCTGTTAGGGCTTAATTTCGTGCGTTCCTGGAATTCCTCGAACATTTTCAGGAAAACCGGGTTGGTTTCGAGCGCCGGGTCGAGTGAATCGTATTTCCGTTCAATGTCGCCGACATGTTTGTTAATGTTGCTGCTCTGCATGAAATCTTTCTGGGAAAGTTTCGTGATTGAACCATCGGTATTGTAGCGGTAACAGGAATAACGGCGCGAGCGCAGGCGCTTTTCCGCATATTTGTCTTCGGGCAGATTTTCAAAACTGGGTTGCAGACTTGATAAATCGGTGATCGGGAGCCAGCCGAGTTCGTAGAGTTGATCGCCTTTGATTGTCATGGAACACCCTCTATGAATCGATCATAGCATATTTTTCTTAAAGCATCATTCTTGCAAAAAAGCCAAAATGTTATATATGTAGCGGACTCCGGGGATATTTCTTGATGCAAAAATACAGAAAAACAATACTGGCAGCGCTGCTGGTTTCAGAGACAAGCCATATTTTCTGCTGTGTCCTGCCGACAATTTTCAGCATTGTGAGCATCCTGTCCGGGATTGGCATTGTCAGCACATTGCCTGCCGGGTGGGTTCATCTTCATGACATGCTCCATCATTATGAAGTGCCGATGATTGTTTTTTCGGCGATTGTTCTCGTGCTGGGGTGGGGACTGCATTATTACAGCGAGCATATGGGGCCGCACGAGCAGCACAAGCATTGCTGTGACGGGCATTGCGGGACAAGCGCGCAGAAGAAAAACAAGATTCACGTGGTTTTGAAAGTGGCGACGGTTTTATTCGTGATTAACGTTGCCGTCTATTTCCTGTTTCACCGCGAGCACCCGATGGTGATAGATATTCCGATGTACGCGGTGACGCCTTCCGAGCCTGTTAACGCTCAGTAAGCTTGCCGTCTTTTCCAACCGCGCGGTAGAAGCAGGAGTGGCGGCCGGTGTGGCAGGCAACCTGTTTTTCGCCCTGCATTTCGACCGTCAGGAGCAGGCAATCCTGATCGCAATCCACCCGGAGTTCGATGAGTTTCTGGGTTTCGCCGGAGGTGGCGCCCTTGTGCCAAAGCTCCTTCCGGGACCGGGACCAGTAATGCGCTTCGCCGGTTTTAAGGGTCAGGTCGAGGGCCTCTTTGTTCATATAGGCCACCATTAAAACCTTGCCGGATTTGTCGGTTGTGACGCACGGAATAAGGCCCGATTGGTCGAAAACCGGTGTAAAATCGAAGGTTTGATCTTTGGCTTTTGTGCTCATGGTAGGCCGTTTATGTTGCTTTTGCCGGGTTTTTATAATAATAAGTCGAGCTTATTGAAAGTGATATAAACAATCCATGCATTTTACAGACCTCGGTTTAAGCGAAAACGTCCTCAGGGCCGTCACCGAATGTGGCTATGACACCCCGACGCCCATCCAGGCGCAGGCTATTCCCATCATTCTCATGGGCCGCGATATTGTCGGCCTGGCGCAGACGGGTACAGGCAAGACGGCAGGGTTCACGCTGCCGATGATTGAGATCCTGCAGGGCGGGCGGGCGAAGGCACGGATGCCGCGTTCGCTTATCCTTTCCCCGACGCGGGAGCTGGCGGCGCAGATCGCCGAGAATTTCGACACATATGGCAAGTATGCGAAACTGACCAAGGCGCTTTTGGTCGGCGGGTCGTCAATGGACGCCCAGGTGGCGCTGCTCGACCGCGGCGTGGATGTATTGATCGCGACGCCGGGGCGATTGCTCGACCTGTTCGACCGCGGAAAAATTCTGCTGAGCGATATTAAAGTCCTGGTGATCGACGAGGCGGACAGGATGCTGGATATGGGTTTCATTCCGGATATCGAGAAGATCGTCTCGCGCTTGTCGCCGATCCGGCAGACATTGCTGTTTTCGGCTACGATGCCGCCGGAGATCAAGAAGCTGACGCAGAAGTTCCAGAGCAGCCCGAAAGAGATTTCCGTCGCGGCGCCGTCCTCAACCGCAGAGCGGGTGTTGCAGTTTCTTGTGAATACGCATCCCAAGGACAAGCTTGATGTGCTTGCCGGTTTAATCAAAAAAGAAGAAGTGAAAAACGCTTTTATTTTCTGCAACCGCAAGCGTGATATGGGCGGTGTTGTGCAGCATCTGCAGCGTAAGGGCCATGCCGCGAAAGGCATTAATGGCGATATGGAGCAGAGCGTGCGGACCAGGACACTGGCTGAATTTAAAGACGGCACCGTTACATTGCTGGTTTGCAGCGACGTTGCGGCACGTGGCCTGGACGTAGACAATGTTTCGCATGTGTTCAATTACGATGTGCCGTTCAATGCCGAAGATTATGTTCACCGCATCGGTCGCACGGGCCGGGCCGGGAAAGAGGGCCGCGCGTGGATGCTCGCGACCAAGGACGAGCAAAAATATGTCGATGCGATTGAAAAACTTATAAAACAGAAAATTACGGTAGAAAGTTCGGGCAAGAGTTCCGGCCGTTCAGAAGAGCCGCGCCCGCCGCGTGAAGAACGTCCGCGCGACGAAAGACCCCGGCAGGACAGGCCGCGGGATGAAAAACCCCGTTTCGAAAAGCCCCAAAGACATGAGAAGCAGCGTGATGAGCGTGAAAGCCGTTCGCCACAGCCTGCCCGTTCGCGTGACAGAGAGCCCGGGGAAAGCGGGGTACAGGGATTCGGCGACGAAATGCCCGGCTTTTTCGGCGGACAAGGCAAAAGATAAGCGTATAAAGCGGGACAAGTCCTCTTGACCCGCCCGTGCCCGGGAGGGCAGAATTCATCAATAATTTCACCAATTTAAAAGCGTTTTTCATGCGCCTTTCTGTTTGCTTTTTCTTCCTGGCCGGGGCCGTGTTTTTTACGGCCTTTCCGTCTTCGGCACAGATGCTGACGTCTTTGGGTGATGAATCGCCATCTGGAGAAACACCGCCATCAGTGCAGGTTGCGGATTCGGCCCGGCTGATGACTGGCCCGGAGCCTTATGTGCAGGGCCCTTATGAAGGTGATCTAAGCGAGATGCCGGTTGGCGAAACGGCGGCGGCGCAATCCATCGAGGACAAGCCGGTTTCGAATGCGCCGGTCGATCTGCAGGCAGACACGATGGAGCATGACGAAGCGGCGCAGACGGTGACGGCATCGGGCGACGTGATGCTGGTGCAATCGGGACGGATTTTCCGCGCGGACCAGATTATTTACTACCTGAAGGAAGACCGCGTCATCGCCAGTGGCGACGTGGTGCTGAATGAGGAGAGCGGCGATATCCATTATTCCGAGCAGGTGGAGCTGCACAACGAATTCAAGGACGGGTTTGTGAAGGGCCTTAAGACCTACCTGGCGGACGGATCGCGTTTTACGGCGGCGGACGGGACGCGTGAGGGCGGTATTAAAACTCTTATGAACGATGCGACATATACGCCGTGTGAGCCGTGTAAGGCAGACCCGGAAAAACCACCTGTGTGGCAATTACGTGCAGCCGAGGTCGAGCACGATAATGAAGCGCATATGATCAGCTATAAACATGCACGCTTTGAAGCGTGGGGAACTCCAATTGCTTATGTGCCTTATTTCTCTCACCCGGATGGTACCATTAAGCGTAAAAGCGGTTTTCTTGCGCCGTCGGGCGGATTCAAGAGCAATCTCGGTGCGTTTGTGCAGGAGAACTATTACTGGAATATCGCGCCGGACCGCGACGCAACTATTGGCCTGATGGCGATGACGGAAGAGGCGCCGCTCCTGCTGACCCAATACCGACAGCGCTGGAATAATGCCTCGCTGGAGCTGAATGGCGGCATTACCCACTCGAGCCGTACGGAAAAAGTCGGTAACCGCGATGTCGATCTCGACGCGGAAGTACGCGGGCATGTGCTGGGTGAGGCGCGCTGGGATATGAATGAAAAATGGCGCTCCGGCGTCAATGTGAACTGGGCGTCGGACGACCAGTATATGCGCCAGTACGATTTCACCAACGAAGACGTGTTGGAGAATGAAGTTTATGCGGAAAGGTTTTCGGGCCGCGATTATGCCGTTGGCAGGCTTTTGACGTTCCAGGATATTCGTGTGCGCGAGAACCAGGAGGAGCAGCCCGAAGTGATGCCCGAGATCATTACGAGCTTCATGGGGGAACCGGGCAGCATGCCGGTCGTTGGCGGGCGCTGGGACGCAGGCGCGTCGTTTCTTGGCCTCGTACGCGGCGGCAGCGGGCAGGACATGAACCGCTTAAGCATAGATGGCGGATGGCAACGCAGGCTGGTTTCCGATTACGGATTTCTGACGACCGTGGACGCCAATGCGCGCGGCGATTTCTATTCCGTCACGGATCGCGATGTGGCGGTGGTGGGTTCAAACCGCAGCGGAGATTCTTTTGCCGCGCAGCTTTTCCCGCAGGTGCAGGCGCAGACCAGCTATCCCATGGCCAGCCAGCATAAGCATTATCAATTGACACTGGAACCTATCGTGGCGCTGACGCTGGCGCCTAATATCGATGTGAACACGAAAATTCCCAATGAGGACAGCCAAGACGTCCAGATCGATGCCAGTAATATTTTTGAGCCGAACCGTTTTCCCGGAATGGACAGGGTCGAGGACCGCTCGCGCCTGACCTACGGCGTTCGCTCGGGTATCTACAGCTATAATGGCAGTTATGCCGATGTTTTCCTGGGTCAGAGTTACCGCCTCAGCGAGAAGGATAATCCCTTTCCGGAAGGGTCTGGCCTGACCGGGCAAAGCTCAGATTATGTTGGCCAGATATCTTCGGTCCTGGGCCATAATTACACAATCAATTACCGTTTCCAGCTTAACAGCGACGATCTTTCCTCCGAGCGGCACGAGGTTGATTTGGGGGCGCGGCTTGGCCGTTTTTCGCTCAGTACGCGCTATCTCTATGCGTCGGCGCTTGAGAATACAGACATAGATGAAAGCCGCGAGCAGCTTCATAACGCGGTCGGATATTACCTGACTCCCGAGTGGCGCGTGCGGGCCGGGGCAACGAACGATTTTGGTGAAACTTCCGGGCTCCGCAAGGCTTATGGCGGGCTGGATTTCTTCGGCCAGTGCTGGTCGTGGTCGCTGCTGGGTGTGCGGAACTTCACGGACGATTCCAGCGGCGAGAGCGATACCGAGGTGATTTTCAGCCTGGGCCTCAAAAATCTTGGCGGTTTCCTGGAGCCTGATTACACCGCGGAGGATTTCGCGCGGCGCGAAAGCGATTATCCATGAGCATTTATTCTTACGATCCGTCTAACCGCTATCGCAGGCGCAGCATGCAACGCATGGCGGGTTTTTCGGTTGCCCTGCTTTGTATGCTGGCGGGCGGGGCGCTGGGATTTTTCCTGGGGCGGCAGGATGTTTTCCGTGACGAAATTGTCATGAGTTCCCGGCTGGATGCGCTGACGTCGGAAAAACAGGAACTGGAGAATGCGATGACGGAATTGCGGGCGGAGGCGCTGACCGCCACTACGCGCTATGAGGAGTTGCAGAAAACTTACGCTGAAACCATGCCGGAAGGGCCGGTGCAGGATCTTATCACGCTGGTTCACAAGCAAATTGCTGACGGGATGGATCCTGGGCGGCTTGCGTTCCTGATACGGTCGGCGCGGCCGCCGCGCAACTGCACGGAGCCGGAGACGCAGCGTTTTGTGGTTTCAACGCCTGCCTACAAGGGACCGGAAAGTAAGGCCAGCATTACTGAAGGGGCAATCGCCATCAAGGGCAACGGTGTTTCAGCACGCAACGCGAAGGGGGATCCGGAAGCGTGGTATGACCCGAGCAAGGCCGTGACGCTGGATTTCGTTTTGAAGGATGGACGGGCGGAGACAAAAAAAGGTGTGATGCCCATTCATCAATCCCTGGTTTTCGGCGACAAGGAATACCGCTTTACCGTGACGGAAGGCGCGCGATCGTTCGCCAAGGTGACATTCGATAGATGCGATTACCCCTGATTATTTAATGGGGATTTCTTTGACGGGTGCATTTTCCATCGTGTTCAGGCGATATTTAATTTTCCCCGGTTCATAGACAAAATCCGTTTTCAGATCCAGGGCGTGTTTTATGATCGTCATATCGGCTTTCGGGAGCGCGATTTTGTGCTGTCCGGCGAGGTAATCTGCAAAGGCCGCGCCGTTATCGGCGTGCACGCTTCCATAAATCATGGATTTTTTGCCTGCATCCTGCTGAAGATTGAGCCCGAGTTCGATTCCCTCGACGCCAACCGATTTTGCATCCGAGAAAATTTTGATATTGCCGTCCTTAAGTTCAAGGGTTGCCGCTGCGTTCTGCCACGGCATGTCCAGAACGGTGAGGCCCCCGGCGCGCAGTTCGGCCATGAGCCTTACGGCGCCGGATTTGTCGCGGGCGTAATTCAGCCAGCCATGACTGCGGCTGGCGCGGATATCGGCGTCGGGGACTTCGAATTTTCCTTCGTCTATTTCGATTTCGATGTTGGAGTAATCGTGGGCGATGATGCCGTTCGCGTTCGCGGTAAAACTGATAAATCTTTGTGCGCTTTTAAGGCTGGACTGGAATTCGAGTTTTCTCCCGTTGATGGAGCTTTCGAAACCGAAATCGAGCGAGAGTCCGCCGAATTCGGGTGTGAGAACGGAGATTTTGGCTTTCCCGAATCGGATGCGGCGGGTGGGAATGGTTGCCATGACCTGGATGTTCGAGGGCATTTTCCAACCGGAAAAATTTACACCCGTTTCCTCGTTCCATTCACCAATCAGGTTCAGACCAGAAAATGCCAGCGTATCAATGCGTCCTGATAAGAGAATTGAGAAAGGATTGTAGCTGACGTCGACGCTTCCTATCGTGCTGATGTCGTCCTTATCAAGAGAGATGTTTTTGTAAACGATATGCCCCCATTTTGATTCCGGCGCGAGCAGGAACGAGGTGTCGAGGCCGAAAATTTGAAGGCTGGCGCGGGCCTTTTCTTCGGCAACGGCTGGTGCACGGATGAAGGCGGCGGCACAGTAAAGAACAGCGGGTAGAATGAGCAGAACGGCGGCGAGAACAAATATTTTTTTCGGGTGGGGAAGAGTCAAACGTCGATGTCCTGAACGAATTGGGCATTTTCCTGTATGAAGCGAAAGCGCGGCTCGGCGTTTTTTCCCATGAGACGTTCCACGAGGTCGTCGGTTTCGTTCCCGCTGCCGTTTTCTTCCTTAAGTTCGGCGGCGATGCCCAGCGCGGCCTCGGCGTCGGGCAGAGTGACGCGCAGAAGCTTGCGCGTTTTGGGGTTCATAGTGGTTTCTTTGAGTTGCGCTGCCGGCATTTCACCAAGGCCTTTGAAGCGGCTGATGTCTACCTTGGTTTTCCCTTTGAATACTGTTTTAAGCAGCTCTTCCTTGTGCGCATCGTCGCGGGCGTATTCGCTAAGCTGGCCGCTGGTCAGCCTGTAGAGCGGTGGCATTGCCAAAAACAGATGTCCCTGTTCGATTAGCGGTTTCATCTGGGTGTAGAAAAAGGTAATCAGCAGTGAAGCGATGTGTGCGCCGTCGACGTCGGCGTCGGTCATAACGATGATGCGCTCGTAGCGAAGATTTTCAAGCTTGAAATCCTTGCCCGCATTGCCGCCCATCGCCTGGATAAGATCCTGGATTTCCTGGTTGGCGCGGATTTTATCAATTGTTGCGCTGACAACGTTAAGAATTTTTCCCTTTAGGGGAAGGATGGCCTGGGTTTCGCGGTGGCGGCCCTGCTTGGCCGAGCCGCCTGCGGAATCGCCCTCGACAATGAACAGCTCGGTGCCTTCGGCTTCGCTGCGGCTGCAGTCCGAAAGTTTTCCGGGCAGGCGAAGTTTCCGGGTGGCGCTTTTACGCGCCATGATTTTTTCATCTTTCTGGCGAATGCGGAATTCGGCGCGCTCAATCAAGGTTTCTAGCAGGTTGGTGCTTGAATTGGGATCGCTGGTGAGCCAGTGATCGAACAGATCCTTGACGGCGATGTCGACCCACCTGGTGACTTCCGTGTTGGCGAGCTTTTCTTTCGTCTGGCCCTGGAACAGCGGGTTTTTGATAAAGATTGAGAGAATTACGGCCGCGCCCGACATGATGTCATCGGCTGTCACCACCGATGCTTTTTTGGCGTTCGTCATATCGGCGTAAGCGCGAAGTCCGCGCGCGAGGGCGGTGCGAAGGCCCTGTTCATGCGTGCCGCCATGAATGGTGGGGATGGTGTTGCAATAAGAATGCGAGAATCCTTCGCCGTCCTGGGGCCATGCGACCGCGAATTCAACCTTGCCGCCTTTGTCCGGAAGATCGGCTTTGCCAGTGAAATGCGTTGTGGTCATTGTCTTGCGATCATGCAGCGAAGTGATGAGGAAGTCTTTGAGGCCGCCGGGGAAATGGAATTTGTCTTCTGCGGGAATTTTGGTTTCGGTGATCAGGCTTTCAGCGCAGCGCCAGCGTATCTCGACACCGGAATAGAGATAAGCCTTCGAGCGGGCCATCTGGTACAGCCAGCTTGGTTTGAATTTTGCCTTGGCACCGAAGATTTCAGGGTCAGGGTGAAATCCAACAACAGTGCCGCGGCGGTTTTTGACCGCGCCCATGTCCTTGAGTTTCGAGGTCGGCTTGCCGCGCGAATAGGTTTGACGATAGAGCGTTTTATCACGCGCGACCTCGACGAACATGTCATCGGAAAGCGCGTTGACGACGGAAATCCCCACGCCGTGGAGGCCGCCGGAGGTTTCATAGCTGCCTTCGCTGAACTTGCCGCCCGAATGCAGCGTAGTCATGATGATTTCAAGCGCCGACTTGCCGGGGAATTTCGGATGCTCGTCGACCGGGATGCCGCGCCCGTTATCGCTGATGACGATAAAGTGATCCTCTTTCAGTTCAATCTCGATCCAGTCGGCATGGCCGGCCACGGCCTCGTCCATCGAATTGTCGAGGATTTCCCCGACAAGGTGGTGAAGCGCGCGCTCGTCGGTGCCGCCGATATACATGCCGGGCCGGTGGCGAACGGGCTCAAGTCCCTCAAGGACCTGGATGTCGGAGGCGTCGTAAGAGTTCTTCTTTTTTGCTTTGGATGGATCAGTCATGTCCCTGAATTATCGTTCCCTAGGGCAGAAATCAAATAATTTCATAAAAAGTACACGGTTTTAGAAAAACTCCAAACCGGGTCCAATATCCGCTAGAATGGGGGAAGGGAATGTCTTTCCGTATCGTAATACATAATAAGGTGCAGGAATGAAGCGTGTTTTAAGGCGGTACCGTCTTGGGATTCTGGTTTTGGGTCTGGCTTTGACGGGCGCGGCTTTTGCCGCCTGGCCTGTTTACGCCCAGCAGCTTCTGAAAAGCTATGCACAGGCCCTGCCGGATATTCCCCTGATGCCGGACAAGGAATTCAATAACCTGACGGTTCTCTATGAAGATGTGCCTGCGGGAGACGAAGCACTGTCTTACAGGTTCAGGCTGCCGAATGACTGGAAACGTCCTGAGGATTCGGCGCTAACAAGTTACCAGATCAGCAACAAAATCCTGGGCGAGATTGTCCGTTTTTACGGCCCGCCCATTATCGACAACCGCAGTTTTTTCACCCTCCAGGCACTTAACCTGGAATACCAGCTTTCGGCGCAGCAATGGCTGTTGCAATACCTGCTGTCGAACGGGTTCACCATCCAGGGGATCAGGGAGCATAACGATAAGCGCGCCGAGGCCCTGTATGTGAAGGTGATCGACAGCACAACCTATGTTATCCGTGCCATCGCCCAGATGAACGGCAAGCGCGTCGTCATGGCACAGTATTTCATGCCGGCCGATAACTGGGAGGCTGAAAAGCAAATGCAGGCTCAGGTGATGAAGACTTTCGAGCTGACCTACCCGATCAAGGAATCGGTCGAGGAGATGACTAAATACCATTTCCTCGATATCGCGGAATTCCAGTACCCGGTTTCATGGGAATTCAGGGCCGGGCCGCTCAAGAGTGCGGACCGCATGAATTTTGAACTGCTGAACGTTCAGTCCGAGCAGAAAATAAACTGGAAAAATTATAAAACGCTGAACGGCAGGATCCAGGTGGATATCGTATCTTATGATTCTGCCGACTCGGTCGTGGGCGAAATCGACAATCTGAAAAGAGGGCTTTCGAAAGTTAATCTCTCGGTCGGGGACAAATTTGAAGCTTTTGATGATTTCAAATTCAGCAATGAATTGAATGCCGGGTCCGTTGACGTTTACAAGGCGATGGACAACCAGAACAGTCTACTGAATTACGAGTATTGGGTCGTGCCGCTGGAAGCGGGGGATTACTATTACTTCGTCAGCCTTATCACGCCGTCGCGCGACGACGATTTTTTCATCTGGGCAAGGAACACGCAGGCTTACGCGCTTATTCTGAGCCTGATCCGGCCGCTGGATGAAGGTCTGATCTACAGATAATCAGGAAGAATAATACATCTGGTATTCGATGGGATGGACCATCGTTTCATATGCTTCGACTTCTTCCATTTTCAGCCTGATATAGGCTTCGATCAAATCGGCGGTGAATACGTCGCCTTTCAGCAGGAATTTATTGTCGTGGCGCAGGGCATCCATGGCATCGCGCAGCGAGCCGCAGACAGTCGGGATTTTGTTCAGTTCGGACTCCGGCAGGTCGTAAAGGTTTTTATCGATGGCTTCGCCTGGGTGGATTTTATTTTCAATACCATCAAGGCCGGCCATCAGCATAGCGGCGAAGGCGAGATAAGGGTTGGCCAGCGGATCGGGGAAACGAACCTCGACGCGGCGGGCATTGGGCGAATTCACCTGCGGGATGCGGCATGAGGCCGAACGGTTGCGCGCAGAATAGGCGAGCAAAACGGGTGCCTCATAGCCTGGCACCAGGCGCTTGTAGCTGTTGGTCGTCGGGTTGGTGAAAGCGTTCAATGCGCGGGCGTGCTTGATGATGCCGCCGATGTAATAAAGCGCGATGTCGGATAGTCCTGCATATCCTTCGCCCGCGAACAGCGCCTTGCCCGTTTTCCAGAGAGACTGGTGGCAATGCATGCCCGAGCCGTTGTCGCCGAAGATGGGCTTGGGCATGAAGGTTGCGGTTTTGCCGTAGCTGTGCGCGACGTTGTGAACGACGTGTTTGTAAATCTGGGTGTTGTCGGCGCAGTCGAGCAGGGTCGAGTACTGGATGCCGATCTCGCACTGGCTTGGCGCGACCTCGTGGTGGTGCTTCTCGACGTTAAGGCCCATGCTATGCATGACCGTGACCATCTCGCCGCGGATATCGGACAGGCTGTCGACCGGTGCTTCGGGGAAATAACCGCCCTTGGTACGCGGGCGATGGCCGGAATTGCCAGTTTCATAGTGCCGGCCCGAATTATAGGGGCCTTCGCTGCTGTCGATTTCAAAGCCGACGCGGTTCATCGAGACATCGAATTTAACGTCTTCGAAAATGAAGAACTCGGCCTCAGGTCCGAAATAGGCGGTGTCGGCATGACCGGATTTCTGAAGATATTCTTCGGCGGCGCGGGCGATGGCGCGCGGGTCGCGGTTGTAAGGCTGGCCGGTGGCGGGGTCGTATATGTCGCAGAATATCTTGATCGTCTTTTGCGCGGCGAAGGGATCGATACAGACCTTGTTGATATCCGGTTTGATGATCATGTCGGATTCATGGATATCCTTCCACCCGGCGATGGAAGAGCCGTCAAAGAACAGGCCCTTTCGGATGGCGTCTTCGTTAAAGACGCTACGGTGTTCGGCCGTGTGATGCCATTTGCCGCGCAGATCAGTAAAATTGAGATCGATGAACTCTATTTCGTTATCAGCGATGAATTTTACAAGATCGCTATCTTTCTTGAATTTCAGGGTGTTGGCTGGCACGTCTGGCGCTCCGTGAGGGCATTAAATACTTGACCAGAGCTAGCATAAACCTATAGACAAAGTCCATTCTGAATATGCGCCGTTCCTTCGGCGCTGTGGCGGCCGTAGCTCAGTTGGTAGAGCACTTGGTTGTGGTCCGAGTTGTCGCGGGTTCAAGCCCCGTCGGTCGCCCCATTTTCATCCTATTAAACCTTGCACTCCGGCATTTACTTCGCTAACACAATGCATGCTTGAGCGCGGGTATGGCGGAACTGGCAGACGCACTGGATTTAGGTTCCAGCGAGGCAACTCGTGTGGGTTCGACTCCCTCTACCCGCACCATTTCATAGTTCGCTTTGGCTAGATTACCTATGTACCTGAATGGCAAAGATAATTCATCGTTTTTAGCGGTTCGAAAGCCCTCTTTACGGTGGTAAGCCAATTTCTTGGCAAACACCAGTCTCAGGACCATTCTTTTGTCTTCCAGACGGTCAGAACTCCAATAATGACAAGGGTTTGCTAAAAAGGTCATAGCGGTTCGAAAACAATCTTCGAAGGGTTCGAGGGGACGACCACATTTTTCGATTTTCTCTCTGATCAGGATTTTGTCTCCTTCTAACCGGGTGACTTCGTTCTCATATTTTTGAATAGCTGTCCGGTTGTCAGTTTCAACGAGCCGGTTAAGAAGCTTTTCCATTCGTTGTTCCAGTACAAGAAGCTGCGTTTTCATGGTCTGAGCCTCCTCAGCCGACACACGCCTTCGGTCTTCCCACAACTCTTTGAACATCTCGCTGGCCATATGAAATAGATTTGGCGTCGGGTGTAGATGGCTTAGGAGGGTTTCAAAATCATGCTCCAAAATTTCTTTTCTTATGGATTTCTTATAATCGGGGCATCCTTTGGTTCGGCATAAATAGTACGGGTACTTAGAGTGGCGGCCCTCAGACCAACACGCGGTCATAGGCCTAGAACAGGCGGAACAGGTGATGAAACCGCGCAGGGGAAAATCATCATTAAGGTCCTTTCTGGCAGGAGCCTTCGCAGTGCCCTTTAACCGGTCTTGAATAGCTTGATAGGTCTCAAAACTAATCAAGGGCTCGTGTTTGGCAGGATGGAGATACAAGCCCCATTCCGGTACATTCATTAGGCCTGCATAGAGAACCTTTCCTAGTAGGTTGGCGACCTCCTGGAAGTAGACCGTTCCTTTCTTGCTTTTAGGATAGTGGGGAGAGTTTTCCAGAAACAGCCGCACTTCGTTATGGGTTTCGAATCGTCCAGAAGCAAAGCCCTCTAATGCCTCGCGAACAACCGACGCCGCCGGTTCATCCGGCACCAGCACTTTCCCGACATTTCCGGGCACAAACTTCATTCCTACGGGAGGACAGAAACACCAATACCCGTTAAACACTCGCGCTTTCATCCGATTCTTCGTCTGCTCGGCATTTTTTTGCCGATGATGTTGGGAGATGCTGGCTAGCAGGTTCTCCACAAGAATGCTGTCAGAATCTTCGCCGAACTCTATGGAAGGGGAGGCGAGCTTCGCCCCGATCTCTTTGATAAGGTTTTTCAACTGAAAATGGGCCTCTACGTCTCGCGCAAGCCTAGAAATGTCATCAATGATGATTACATATTGGGTTCCCTTTTGGGCCTTCAGAAATTTCAGCATCTCAAGTATGGCGGGACGGTCAATCATACCTCCCGAAGCCCCTTCATCCCGAAACACTTTGACGACTTCATAGCCTTTGTTCTGGGCGAGCTGGCGGCATCTTGTCTCCTGAGAGCCAAGCCCATCACCTTTTTTCACCTGTGACGGAGATGAAACTCTCGCATATATGACTGCCTTGGAACCTTGCTGTGGTTCCCATTCACTGCGCGATCTTGAACGGTTTTTCATGCGTGGCCTCAATGTTTCACGGGGTCATGTTCGAGGGATTGCGTTTCATCAAAAAGATTGCTGGATTTCGATTCTAGGGAATCAGAGGGGTTCTGTAAATCCTTAAATCCAAGGTCTCTGCGGCGGTGTTGGTGGGGATGTCGTTCATAGGCCTGATCGACAAAACTCTCCAGGACCGCCCAGACATTGCCGATCAGTTCAGCCTGCTCCTCAGGAGAGAGGTCAAACTCGGCAAGGTAATGTCGATACTTGTCAATATCCAGGGGCATCGTCGTTTATGAAACAGTGGCCATCCAACTGAGCTGCACAAACAATTCATGATGTCTTTATCAGAGTTCTCGCCTCCTACTGGGAAACGAGCGAGAAAAACAGCGAGGGGCCTGTTATCGAAACGATCCGCACACACGCCCGCGCTGTATCTATTTACAGAATACAACCGTGGATTTAAGGAAAGGTTAAAAATGGCTGATTTCTGAGGGTTTGCGGGCAAAAAGTTAAGATATTAATATAAGAAAATACTCATTTAATGCATTGAAAGTCATAAAATTTCACACGCAATAATGTTTTTACTTGGAATCCCGTTAAGATATTAATCTTATAAAGTTACGAAAACCCCTAGGACTTATTTTCTTGATTTTACAGTGTTTTCGGCGTATATATGTCGTCTGGAAACACCGGAAATTTTTGGACGCTTTCGTCATGAAACTCGCAAATATATTTCCCAGTCAGGCATTGATGGCCCCCGTATTGACGGCGGCTCTTTCGCTCGCTTCCATTTTCTCCCCATCCACCGGCCAGGCTCAGGAGCCAAAAATAACAACGGTTTCCACGACCACACAAGATAGGAATGCTTCAATACCCGCCCCCAGCATGTCCGAAGAGGAAGCCAAAAACTCAGAATTTTGGAAAGCTGCGCAGTATTCAAAAAATGGCGTGGCGATTCTTGTATTTCTTGCCGAAGGGGACACAATTAAAAAAAATTCCAACAATCTTGCCTCTTTAATGAGGTTATTGGCACAAGAGAAAATCGCAGCCAAGATTTTTCCAATTTACACAGCGCAGTCGAAGACATACGCGGTTATCACTGTTGGTGGGATTTCCTATAATGGTCAGAAGGATGGAGTTGACTACGGTCAAGGTTACAGTCTTAACCAACTAGGCACATTGCTCGCTGAAGCCAGAACCGCATATAAAGAGGCCTTCCCTCAACGGATTTCCTCTGCCGCACAAACTGAAGAGCTTACTGCAAAAATTCCTTAAACTGTGTATTTTGCACCCTTCAGATTTTCTTTCAGAGAATTTTCTATTTCTTCTTTGACAGGTTGCCCACCAGAACCATGAGCGGCTTTAAAGGCATCGCTGATGCCTTTGTCTTCGGCATCAATTTTTGCAGCTGCAGAAATATTTGCCTCTATATTCGACCAAGGCGCAGTTGTAATCGCAATTTTATTCAACTCATCTAAACTTTCAGCGTCATTAGGAGACTTAAAGTCTTTCAACTGGGCGCTTTTCTGTTCCATTATTTCAATGACGCTAGCGGCTGATTTTTTACCGTTGGTAATTGCTTCCATATCACGGCTCAATTCAATACTTTTTTCTTCTGTTATTTCGCGTTCTTTGGTTAATTCATTTTTGCGATGTTCACGCTCGGTAATGATCTTATTTTGATGAGTATTATCTTCCTCAAGCTCTATTTCTCTTTTATAAAGCTCTGAATCAACAAAATTTAGCGCGTCCTTGAGAGCATCGGGATTATTACGATCTATCTTGCCGTGCTGTTTTTCAAATTCTCTCAGTTTTTCTTCGAGCTTTTTGTTCTTGAGGGTTCCATCCTCGTTGAGTTCAAGCTGATTTTTTCCGCTCATATGATCAGCGATGACGCTTCTCATTTCGCGAACGTCGTTAAGCTCTTGCTTGTTTTTTGAAATGCATCCTTTTGCCTCGGAAATTTCTCCGTCAATCTTCTCGATCTCCCAATCGATCTCCTGCAGGCGCTGGGCGAGTTGCTGCTGCAGCCGGAACAGCCTGTCCCACTCTTCCTGTTTTTTCTTCTCGTCCTGCTTCCCCGCCGAGCCGCCCATGCCGGTGTCGTAGTTTGGGGCGCTGGAGCCGAGGATGACGCTGGAGACGCTGCCGCTATAGCCCGCGTCGTAGAGGGTATTGCGCACGCCCTCGGCATTGTTGAGATTGGCGAAGCCCTGCAGGAATTTTCGCGCCGCCGCCACAACAGGATCGAGGCTTTCTTCCGGTGCCTGGGCGGGATTGGCACCTACCGGGTCGAACGACATTTTGAGCGGGCTTTTATCCCGCGCCGCCGCCTTATATTCATCCGCAGTTTTTACGGACATATTCGAATTCCCTCATACAAACTGTAAGCGCCCACTTTTCGGGGTTTTGCTGCCTTAGAGTATGCATTAGAGAAATTAAGAATTTATTATGGAAAGATAAAATCCAATCTAAAATTAAGACATGGTTAATACAGCTATGAGTATACTTTTGTTTCCAAAGACTTGATTTTTTCAATCGTAAAGATATGGGTATCATCAAGCAAAGACTGCAGCTCTCGAGAGAATGACTTCACATCGTCCAGTTTCTAATCGTATTCAGTTAACAAAGGCTAAGCTGGCCTTATTGCGCAGCCATGTGCGGCGTACAGGGGTTTCGATTCCTGCCCTGTTGAAGATGCATGAAAAAGAGACGCGGGGAATAACCTATAAAATAACTTATGACTGGCTGACAGGCAGGGCTAAAACCGCCGGTGCCCGGCATTTTAAAACCCTCATAAAGATTTATGAAACACTTCCCGATAAAAATGAATTCTTTACTGAGGTTTCAGAGGAAACTTTGTTGGACCTGCGAAAAGAGATAAACCGGTCCGGCATCACCGCCAGGAATATTTTTGTAAGAGCAGAAAATATCCCGGAAGGATTAACAGTTTTCCACGTTGAAAATTTGGTGCGCGGATTGTTAAAGAAAACCCGGCGAGAATACATGGAGTTTGTACTCAGCGAATGGAAAAAGCAGGCCGATACGACAACAATAAGAATCACCATCACTCCTGAAATGTTTGCTCATATGCTCAAAGAAAAGGAACGTACTGGATTTGGGCCAATGGCGTTATTGCACGGCACCAAAAAGGAGCGCCCCCAAGGTTTGACAACAAGCCTTATGGATTCGTGGCTAGCAGGCCGGACAAAATCCGCCCGAAAGGACCATCTGGATTATGTTTTTCGCCGCTGGGAAGAAATGCTAGGTTCGATGAAGGAAAGTTAGAACGGAATAATACGCATAAGCTTCACCTGGAGGGAAATGATTTTAGCGCAATCCAGAATAAAGGCGGACATATCAGCGATCACCGAAATGGCCGAACGGTTTCGAGGTTATTCCAAAGCCGTAGCGCGGGCGCTGGAGCGGTTGGTCCATCCGCGATCTTGAACTAGCAACGCCTACTCTGATGAAAGGGCGTTGCTCGGGTGTTCAAGAATTTGTAGGTTCCGGCACGTCCACGTTCAGATTAACCTTGGATGGCGGCTCTCCTGAAGAAATGTTATGCCCATAAAGGCGAAGCATCGTCCGTAGCGTTACAACATCTCTCCGTCGAATAAGTCGTTCAAGGTGAAGTGGAATAGTTTTGGCAATTGACTCAGCCAAAGCCTTCTGTGTTGCCGACTTTTCGACTGTGGGCGAGGGTTCAGGTATGTCAGGCTGGGATTTCCATATCTCATATTCTTCGGGGGTAATTTGTATTTCCATTCTAGCAGAATCATCAGAGTCTTCATTGTCCCATTCCGCAGGGAGAACTAAATCATTTGGTTCCTTAACGGGAATCCCATACCCTTCGTAATATAAAATAGCTCGAATGGCCCTAAAGTCGCTTCGGCTCAGAGCGGTCTCTAGGATGAAATCAGCCCGAGATTTATCCATTGCTTGAGATGGTATAAAGCTCTTTGATGTATCAAAAACTAAACCTTGCTTAGCACGGAGGACTTCTAATTTCGACAGTTCATCGGCTCCGCAGTAGAGCACTGTATAACCACAGTAAAAAATCGTATAGTCCACCATCGCTTCGAGCCCTGTTGGGAGAGACTCCAACCTTTTATAGACTTCATTCAGGGCTTCATCATAAGCTTTATACAGGCGCTTCTCCTTCTCCTCAACTTCATCCAAGGTCTGGTCGCAGTTTCCCAACTTTTCTCGAACGTCCACATTCGTATCGCAGGGCAATTCCTGCGCTAAATTATCCATTGTATCTATGCTTGGATGTTGATCGGGCTCGTTCATACGTTTTTCCCCATAGGACTATCGCGATACAAACGGCGATTTTATGACTCCAACGAATTTTGTTCCAACAACATTGTCCATCTTATTGGCGTCCAGCATCTTAATGGTTCCTGGGAAATCGGCGGTTAAACCTTTCATTAGTTCTAATCCAGCCGCAGTCAACTCCATGGTTCGGCCGGGAGACACGTCCTTTAAAAGTCTTTCACCCCTCAAATACTCAAGCCATGTTATGTGATTAAATATTGTCCTCGCTGACACACTGAGCGCCGTTGCAGCCCCGCCAATACTTTTCATTAAACAGGCAGCCTGAAAATAGGAAGCGTGATCGGCGATTTCATTGAGCCTGCGGCGTTCGTGCACCTCGTCGATCGTCATAATTGATCACATTATACCTTGAACGACGGACGTATGGGAATCCTGAGACAAGGAAAATGGTTTCCGAGTAAGACTACTTATCATCGTGGCAGCTACCATCTCTGACTGACCTTCCGCAGTGAAGAAGAACTCCGCTGGAAACCGTTTTCTGTGCGCGCTCGTGTTTCGTTTCTATTAGATTCGCTTTCCAGTGAGCGTTCGGGATTTCAACCCAAAGCACTGGAGGGCAGAACATGCAATTCCAACCTCAGAACAAAACCATTTTCCTCGCCACGCGTGAACAGCTCACCTGTCCTCATTGTTACCTTCATCTGTTTTTGACTGTCAAATCTCTCACGCACCTTTCCAGCGCCGGAATCATTGCCGCCATTGAGGTACTTTTCAGGGATGGTGAGTACGAAGGACTCAACTTTAGGTATCCCAACGGCACCGCTTACGAGATCCCTTTCATTTTCGATGTATTCCCCGACGAGAAAGAAAGCGGGCGGCGCTGGGTCTCAAATTTTAGGAAAGCCAAGGCAAGGGGCGTGCGTCCTCGCTATATGTGCCGATGTCTAGCCAAGCTTCAATGTGTCGAATTACTTGTCCAATGCACCGTCGCCAAGTATCGCAGGGGCACCGACACTCCCAGATGCAGCTCCACACATGTGCCGTTGGGATGGTGAGCCGTTTGGGGGTGTAGGTCCTCTTTCCCGGACCATCTCTAAGTTTGATGTAGGGTTCGTCGCACGTGGTGATGAAGGGTTCATCTCTTCCAAGGAGGCGTGAATGAAAATGAACAAACCAGATGATCGTGATAAGGACACCGACGAACGAAACAGGGAGGGATTGCGGGCCTCCGGGATGTTGTTGATTCGGACGCAGCTTTGCAATCCCGATGTCAAGGACGCGGTCAGACGAGTGGAGGAGCACGCCGCTCAGGATTTCGACAGGGTGTACGGACCAGAAATGGAAGCGTTGCAAGGGGAATGCAAGCGCAGAGATGATCGGGCAGAAGCGAACCAGGCGGAGTTGCGCGCACTCGAAGAACAGCGGCGAGCCACGGAACCGTATTTAATCAGACCAGCGAGCCAGGGAATAGGCGACACGCAACACGCTTCCTTTGGTCAATGGACGGTCCACGACCGTCTCATATTCAGTGCCTCGCTCCTCCTCATGGTCGTGGTGCTCGTCGCAGGTAGCTGCAATATTTTCGCATCGATCCAGGCAGCGGCTCTGCCCGTCTTTTTAGAGCAACCGTTTCTGGCGGTGTTGTTGTCGTGTGTCTTGCCGACAGGGTCGTTTTCGTTACATGCGGTTGCGGAGCTTCTTGGCAGTGATCGTGCGCGGGCGCAGTACGCACGTGTGTTTGCCGTTCTTACGGGCACGCTGTTGCTGATTTGGGCGGTGAGCTTCGGCCTGAATTTCCAGCTCTCCGGTACGACACTCGACTTTGGCACGTTGAGTGGGTCCGCCAACCAGACCCCCGTGGTGTACAGCATCGTCCAACTTCTTGCCGAGATGTGTTCCGGAACCACCCTTGCGCTGATCGCCACTCGGATTCACACGCGGTATAGCAAGGAGACCATCATCCCCAATCCGGAGGCCGAAGAGCTGGATCAACGTATCGTGCAGGTGCGAGCCCGCGCTGAACCCGCGCAGGAGCGTCAACGGTTATGGGGGCGACTCATCCAATTGCGGGCCATGCGTGCGCTACATATTTCCGATCAGGCGGCGCTGTTTCATGCCATGCGCACGCGTTTCGATGATACCAATCCGGTGGTAGCCATTTAACCAGGAGGAGTGCGATGAAGACACGCGCTGTTTGCCTCTCATTGTGCCTTGTATTGATCGGCATAGCCAATAGCGTCTCCGCTCGGGACATGGCGATAGGCCTGTCACCATATATCGACGCACCTGCGGCGGATACCCAAATCAAATCCCTGTTGCAGTTTCTCTCCGACACGTTGGAGCCGGGGGAGAGCTGCTTCGTCTTTGATGCTTATCATTTGCGAAGCCTTGGCACCTTTAGCGTACCCGACAAGTCTGTCTACCGGAACCCGAAAGCCAAGCTTCAAGCGAACCGTCAGGTCATAGCGACCATGCTTCAGTTTGCCAAAGCGGCGAGAAAGCCCGAGGGAGGAAATGAACCTTCGGTCATCGGGGCGATCCGTCTGCCGCAGGCCTTGCTCTTTATCGGAAGGGATTATCCCGTCGCGCAGGAGTCTGATCTCATTTTAATGGGAAATCCCCTCTATGATGATCCGAAGGACCAGGGGTTCACCATGCGTCACAGTCATATCCCTGGCGATGGGCATTTAACGAAAACGCGAAGTGTGTCGCCCTTCGGCATCAAGGGACAGGATTCGTTGCTGGCCAAGCGGCGCGTGCATATGGGGTTTCTCGATGACAGTTGGAAACAAGGTGATCAACACTCGTTTTTCGTCCATCGCTTTTATACTTTATTCATCGAAGGGCAAGGCGGGCAACTCTCGACCTTCACCCACGATCTGCCTACCCTGTTCCAACGGATCAAAACCAACGCGCCGTCACCGAAGCATGGCTACAAGGTGGAGCCGACGGACAAGCTGGAGATGATCCTGCTGCGCCCGTCGTCAGCCCTGAAGCAACCGACGATCTATGAACGCCCGGTCAACACGACGCCGTTGCCTGCCAGCGTCCTGCGCAATGCGACTCAGGTTGAAGTAGGGATCACCTGGGAATGCGCGTGTGATCTGGATTTGTACGGGCAACGCGAGCCGGGAGCGGCGATGCTCTGGTATCTCAACACTCAATCTTCGGACGGGCGTTACTTCAAGGACTTCACCAACTCGCCGCGCCGCGCCAACGGCTATGAGACCCTGGGCTATCACGTACCGGTCGATCTGAGCGCCTTGCTGCTAGCGGTGAACTTTTATTACGGCAGCTCTCCGGGTGGAGTGAAAGGTGAAATCCGTATCTCTGTGAACGGCGGCCAGACCTATGCAAAGCCGTTTCATATTCCTGCGCAGGAGGGGAATGGCGGGTTGGGTCGTCAGCAAACGCTGACATCCCACCGGGCGAGTAACGCGCAATGGCTTGTGATCGATCCATTAGAAGTCCTCGGTATTCGAGCGTCTCAGACTCTCGTGAGTCAACGATGAGGAGGAATATCTCATGTATGTCCCCCCACAACAGCAGCAGCCGTCGCTCCTTTTGATTCTTTCTCTTACTGGACTATTCGCTTGGGGGGCCTGGAAGAGCCTGGAATTCCAGGCTCTTCCTTTCGTTCCCTATGTACTCGGATTTGTAGCGCTGGTAGGGGGATTAAAGGCTCTGGCTTTATTGCTCATCCGTGCGCGAAATATCTGGATGCGGCATGAAGTCTTGGCCAAAACTGAGCAGCGCGGGTCTGCTTCTTGGGCAACAAGAAAAGACCTCAGGCGCGCAGGATTATATAAGACTTCCGGCGTAT